>CAWEPN010000011.1:0-105296 GCA_963810975.1 uncultured delta proteobacterium
CATGTCGCCCGCCACCACGAGCGTCCGCGTCCGCGGCGATCGGACGATGGCGGTGTAGATGCCGCCGAGGGAGCCGCAGCCGGGCATCACGTCCGGCACCGTGTCGAGGCCGAGCGAGGCGAACGGTGCCGCATCGGGCGCGACGATGAAGATCGGATCCGCGACCTGGCGCAGCGTGTCGAGCTGCCGATCGATGATGCGCCGGCCGCCCAGCTCCAGCGTGTTTTTGAGCGTGCCGCCGAACCGGCGGGCCTGGCCGCCGGCGAGGATCGCGGCCGCCACCGACGTGCGCGTCATCGCCTGACGGAACGATATCAGAACCAGTCGCGTTCGTGGGGCCTCCGGCCCGGGCCCGGCGTGCAGCCGCTGGTGACACGATGAGTGAACCCAGAATCGGCCGGGTGCTGGTCGCCAGCCTGCACCAGGCGATCGCGGATGTGCTGCCGAACGGCTCGAGTTCTACGAGAACTGGCTGACACGTGCCGGGCCTGCGCGAGGGGACGATCGGGCTGGCGCCGCTGTCGGCCGTGCTGAGCTTCCTCCGCCTCGAGGGCGGACGCCTACAATCGGATCACGGCGCGCGCCGGCGAGTACGCGGCGGACTGGACCGTCAGCGGCCTGCCGCGCTCGAGCGGCGGATCATCCGGCGCTGCCGGCGCGCTGCGGGCGCGCGCCGCGCATGCGGGTGGCGCGCACGCTCGTCGCGCCGACGTATCCCGGGTCGCGCGCCATGGTGAGGCTCGCGGCGCGGCACGGCGTCCGTCGACCTGCGCGGCTCGCTCTTCTGCGAAGTTCGGGAGGCGACGGCGCTGCCGCTCTGCGGGTTCTACGCCGCGGCGATTGCGCGCGTGCTGAAGCATTCTCGCTCGCCGGCGGACGTGCAGGTCAGCGAATGCCGCGCGGCGGGCGCGCGCAAGGGCTGCGTGCTGGCCGTCGTGCTGCAACGTCCGGCGCCCGAAGCGCCGCGGCGCGTCGGCTGCAGCCTAAGGCGCGCAGGCGCGGGCCGAAGGCACTGGCGACCGTCAGTCTCGCTGCTCGGCGCATGTTGCGTCCTTCGCATGCCTGCTCGCCTGCGCGCTCCGTCGCTGACAGGTGCCGGCGCCCGGTCGGCCCAGACATCGCGCGTCCGCTCGGGACCGCCCGCATCCTCGTCGTCCCGTTCGAGAACGCCGCGCAACGAGCCGCGATCTCACTGGCTCGGCGAAGCGTCGCGCCGTGCTCGTGGCCGACGGCCTCCGCGCGCGGGGCGTGCGCGATCAGCCGCGCCGAGCGCGTGCGCGCGTTCGAGGAGCTCCATCTGCCGCTGTCCGCCTCGCTGAGCCGCGCGACCGTCATCAAGGTCGGCCAGATTGCTCGGCGCCGCGGAAGTCGTCATCGGCACGTTTCGCGTCGCAGGATCGCCAGCTCACCGTTCGAGGCCCACACGATCCGCGTCGACGCGGGACGCTGCGGCCGAGCGTCACCGAGCGGGGCCAGCTCACCGAGCTCTTCGCATCTTACGATCGGCTGGTCCGGCCGGCGTCGCGCCGGAGTCGGCGCCGCGGCCGCCGCGCCGGGCTCGTCCGCCGCTCGACGCGTTCGAGAACTACATCAAGGGGCTGCGTCGCGGAGAGCCCCGCGGCACAGGCGACGTTCCTCGAGGCGGCGCTCCAGCGACTATCCCGGCGTTCGACCGGGCGCGCCTGGCGCTCTGGGAAGTCCGCACCGATCAGGGCGATCACGCGGCGGCGCTCGCGGCCGCGCGGGCCGTTCCGCGCGACCTCGCGCGCTGTCGCCCGCGCGCGGTTTCTGCGCCGGCGTCTCGCTGCTCGAGCTGAAGCGCTACGACGAAGCGTTCGAGACGTTCGACGGCGCTCGCTGCGAGGACCGCCGGGCCGCGCGCCCGCGACAGCCCGATGCGCGGCGCCGTCCTACAACAACCTCGGCGTCGTCCAGATCCGGCGCGGCGGCGACGCCGCAGACCGGCACGGCGGTCTACTACCTGACCAAGGCCACCGAAGCGGATCCGGGCGATCCCGGACTACCTGTTCAACCTCGGCTACGCCTACACGCTCGATCGCGACTCCCAGGGCGCGATCTACTGGCTGCGGGAGGCGCTGCGCCGCGATCCGGCGGACGCCGACGCGCACTTCGTGCTCGCCGCGGCGCTCGCAGGCGAGCGGGCAGCACCGTGGAAGCGGGGCGCGAGCGGGAGCTGGCGCGGCAGCTGTCGTCGCGCTACGAGGAGCTCGAGCGGCGCGCGCGGCCGACCGAACCGCGGTGCCGCGCGGCCTCGAGCGCGTGCGCGCCGATCCGGACGGCTCGCGGGCGCTGCGCGCCGACCAGGCGATCGTCAGCTCGGCGCAGCGCGAGCAGCGCGAGCTGGCGCACGTTTCACCTCGAACGCGGCCGCCGGCTGTTCGAGCGCGAGCAGGATCGCGAGGCGATCGCCGAGCTGCGGCGCGCGGTCTACCTCTCGCCCTACGAGGCGCAGGCGCACCTGCTCATCGGCCGTATCTATCTGCGCGGCGGCCGGCCCGCACGAGGCGGTCGACGCGCTGAAGATCTCGATCTGGAGCGAGGACACCGCCGCCGGCGCACGTCGCGCTCGCCGAGGCGTACTTGAAGACTGCGAAGACGACGGCGGCCCGCGCCGAAGCTCGAGCGCGCGCTGGTGCTCGATCCGGCGTCGCGCCGACGCGAAGCGGCTGCTCGCCGCAGATCAAGTAGCGCGGTCCGGAGGCCGTCGCACTGGGCGAACATCGATGCGCGCGTCACGACTCGTCTCGTCGCCGCGGGCATCGCGCCTGCCTCGCGCGCTCGTCCGTCGCCGGCAGGCGCGGCACGGCCGCGCCGATCGTCTACTCGGCCGAGGTCGACGGCATCATCCATCCGGTCGCGGCCGAGTACATGCGCGGCGCCGATCGCCGCAGGCCGACGCCGACGAGGCCGCGCTGCTCGTCTTCACGCTGCGCACGCCGGGCGGCCTGGTCGACTCCACGCGCGACATCAACAACGCCATCATCGCCGCGAAGACGCCGGTCGCGGTCTTCGTCGGCCCGTCGGGCACCCGCGCGGCGTCGGCCGGCTTCCTGATCACCATCGCCGCCGACGTCGCCGCCATGGCGCCGGGCACGCACATCGGCGCCGCGCATCCGGTCGTCGGGCAACGGCGAGAAGATCGACGAGACGATGGCGAAGAAGATGGCGTCGGACGTCGCGGCCTACGCGCGCACGCTGGCGACGCAGCGCGAGCGGAACGTCGACGCTGGCCGAGCAGGCGGTGAACGAGAGCCGGGCCTTCACCGAGCAGGAGGCGCTGACCGCCACGCCGCCGCTCATCGACCTCGTCGCGACCGACGTGCCCGACCTGCTGCGGAAGCTCGACGGCCGGACGATCACGCGCTTCGACGGCCGCGACCGAGACGCTGCACACGGCCGAGCGCCGACGATCCGTCGACGTCGAGATGACGCTGGCGCGCAGCGGGTGCTGAGCGCGATCGCGCACCCGCAGATCGCCTACCTGCTGCTGAGCCTCGGCACGCTCGGCCTGACGATCGAGCTGTGGAGCCCGGGCGCGGTGCTGCCGGGCGTCGCCGGCGGCATCTGCCTGCTGCTGGCGTTCTTCGCCTTCCAGGTGCTGCCGGTCAACTACGCCGGCCTGCTGCTGATCCTGTTCGGCCTCGCTGCTGCTCGATCCTCGAGGTCAAGGTGACGAGCTACGGCCTGCTCGCGCGTCGGCGGGATCGTCAGCCTGCTGCTCGGCTCGATGATGCTGATCGACTCGCCGCTGCCGGAGCTGCAGGTCGGGCCTGCGGCTGATCCTGCCGGTCGTCGCTCGGCGCTCGTCGGCGATCGTCGCTGTTCCTCGTGCGGCTGGCCGTCGCGGCCCAGCGGCAGCCGGCCGGTGACCGGCGCGGCGGGCATGATCGGACGAGCTCGGCGAGGCGCTGACGTCGATCGAGCCCGGCGGCACCGGCCGGGTCGCGACGCACGGCGAGATCTGGACGGCGCCGTCGGCCGACGCCGATCGCCGCAGGCGACGCCGTGTCGTCGTCACGGCGTGGACGGACTGACGCTGACGGTCGAGCCGCGGACGTCCGGTCACGCGAGGAGCATCGTCATGACTGATTTCGCCCGCTGCTGATCGTCGCTGCGTCATCGTCGTGTTCTACCTGCTCAGCTCGATCAAGATCCTGAACGAGTACGAGCGCGGCGTCATCTTCCGCCTCGGCAAGCTGCTGCCGCAGCCGAAGGGGCCCGGCGTCATCCTGGTCTTCGCGCCGATCGACCGGATGGTGCGCGTCAGCCTGCGCACGGTCGTCATGGACGTGCCGCCGCAGGACGTCATCACGCGCGACAACGTGTCGGTGAAGGTGAACGCGGTCGTCTACTTCCGCGTCATGGATCCGCGCCGCGCGATCGTCGAGGTCGAGAACTACCACTACGCGACGTCGCAGCTGGCGCAGACGACGCTGCGCAGCGTGCTCGGGCCAGGTCGAGCTCGACGACCTGCTGTCGCGAGCGCGAGCGGCTGAACCAGCAGCTGCAGCAGATCCTCGACCAGCACACCGATCCGTGGGGCATCAAGGTGTCGGCGGTCGAGGTGAAGCACGTCGATCTGCCGCCCGACATGCAGCGCGCGATGGCCCGGCAGGCCGAAGCCGAGCGCGAGAAGCGTGCTAAGATCATCCACGCCGCGGGCGAGCTGGAGGCGTCGGAGAAGCTGGCGCAGGCCGCCGCCGTCATCGCCGACCGAGCCGGTGACGATCACGCTGCGCTACCTGCAGACGCTGACCGAGATCGCCTCCGAGAAGAACTCGACGATCATCTTCCCGCTGCCGATCGAGCTGATGAACCTGCTCAATCGGATCGAACAAGGCGTAAAGCGTGACCGAACTCACACACGACACGCCGACGACGGCTTCCACGAGATTCAGCTGAGCGGGAAGCAGCTCGTCTTCCTGTTCATGGCGACGACGGTCGTCGTCGGTCGTCATCTTCCTGTGCGGCGTGCTGGTCGGCCGCGGCGTGCGCGGCGAGCGCAGCGGCGACGAGCCGGCGCAGTCGCCGACGCGCCGCGCCAGCGCCGCAGCCGGCGCCGCCGGCGGCGCCGCCGCCGGCGGAGCCGCCGGCGCCGGCGCCGAGCGCGCCGGACGCTGCGTAGCCGCAGCGGCTCGCCGGACGCACGACCCGGACGACGAGCTGAGCTACCGCGAAGCGCCTGCAGGCCGAAGCCGCCGCCGGCAGCTGACGCCGGTCGACCGCCGCCGGCGCGCGAAGCCGCGCCCGCCGGCACGACGCCGGCGCCGAGCCGCGCCGGCGCACGCCGCGCCGCGCCAGCGACTGCCGCGCTGCCGCGGCCGAAGCCGCCGCCCGGCACGCCGGCGGGCGTCCGGGCGCGTGGGCCGTGCAGGTCGTCGCCGCTCAGGATCGCGCGCGAGGCCGACGCGATCGTGAAGCGGCTGACCGGCAAGGGCTATCCGGCGTTCCTCGTGAACCCGCCGCCGGCGCCGCGCGCGCCAGGTACTTCAAGGTGCAGGTCGGCCGCTACAACGACCGCGGCGAGGCCGAGCAGGTCGTCGCGGCGGCTCGAGAAGGAAGAGCAGTTCAAGCCCTGGATTACGCGCTAGCGCTCCTCTCGGGCGTCGCTGCTCGCGCTCAGCTTCCCGAGGTTCGGCCATCCCGCCTGTCGCGTGGTGGCGCTGACGCCGCTCCTCGTCGCGCGTCGTGCGCGACGTCGCGCGTCCGCGGCCGCCGCCGCGCGTTCTTCCTCGGCCTGCTGACCGGCGCCGTCGTACTTCGCCGGCACGCTCTACTGGCTCGTCGACGACGATGACGACGTTCGGCGGCCTGCCGACGCCGGTCGCCGTCGCTCGCCGCCGGCCTGCTGGTCGCCTACCTGTCGCTCTTTCCCGCGCGCGTTCGCGCGTCGATCGTCGGCGCGGCTGCGTCGCGCGTTCGGGCCGCGCGGCGCTGCTGCTCGCGCCGGCGGTCTGGGTGGCGACCGAGCTGGGACGCGCAGTACGTCTGGGACGGCTTCCCCTGGGCGCTGCTCGGCTACAGCCAGGTCGACGTGCTGCCGATCGCGCAGCTGGCGAGCGTCGTCGGGCGTCTACGGCCTGTCGGCGCTGCTCGCGCTCGTGTCAGCCGCCGCGGCGCTCGTCGTCGCTGGAGCGCGGGCCGCGCGCGCTGGCGTGCCGCGGCGGCCGCGGTCGCGTCTCGTCGCCGGCGTCGGCGCGTCTGGGGCAGCTGCGCGGATCGCGGCGGCGCGCTGACTCGACGGCGGGCACGCCGCTGCGCGTGGCGCGTGGTGCAGGGCAACGTCGCCGCAGGACGAGAAGTGGGACCCGGCGCTGCGCGACGCGATCATCGGACCGCTACCTCGCGATGACGCGCGCAGGCGCGTCGCGCCGGGGCGCGACGTTCGTCATCTGGCCCGAGTCGGCGACGCCGTTCCTCTTCGAGCAGGACATCCGCGCGGGCCGACGGCGATTCGCCGGCTCGCGCGCGAGACCGGACGTCGACGCTGCTCGTCGGCAGCGACCAGATCGAGCCGGTCAGCGCCGGCGCGAAGCCGCCAGCCGCTACTACAACGCCGCGTTCCTGCGTCGAGCCCGACGGCGCCGATCGGCGCCGTCTACCGGAAGATGCACCTGGTGCCGTTCGGCGAGTACGTGCCGCTGCAAGCGGCTGCTGTTCTTCGTCGGCGCCGCTGGTCGAGGCGGTCTCGGACTTCTCGCCGGGCGACGACGCCGGTCGCTGCTGCCGGTCGGCGGGCACATGGTCAGCACGGCGATCTGCTACGAGGTCGATCTACCCGCGACCTGATCCGCGAGTTCGTGCCGGCGGGCAGCGAGCTGCTGACGACGATCACCAACGACGCGTGGTACGGCCGACTCGTCGGCGCCGTACCAGCACTTCGAGCAGGCGTCGATGCGCGCGATCGAGCAGGGCCGCTACCTGGCGCGCGCCGCCAACACCGGCATCAGCGGCATCGTCGATCCGTACGGCCGCGTGCGTCGCGCAGTCGCCGCTCTTCGAGCAGGCGCGTGGTCGTCGGCGACGTCGCGGTTCCTCGACGGGCCGCACGATCTACGCGCGGATCGGCGACGTCGTCGCGCTGGCGCTCGGCTGGTCGCTGCTGGCCGCTGGCTCGTGCGCCGCGGCGCGGCGCGTCGGCGGCCGGCCGCTGGACCGCTGCGCCTGACCTGCGTTAGGAGACCGCATGGCGCTCGTCAACTCGACGAGCAGCTCCGCCGGTACGAGGACCTGCGCGAAGCGCGCCGCCGAGCTGCGGAGCTATCTTTGACGCCGCCCGCCCCGCACGACGAACTCGACCAGCATCGAAGCGCGCGTCGCCGAGCCCGACTTCTGGAAGGACCAGGCCGAGGCGCAGAAGCTGCTGCAGCGCCGCCGCCGCCTCGAGGAGGACGTCGACGCTGCGCGACGTCGCTGCAAGCAGCGCAGCCGACGACCTCGCGCGTGCTCGTCGAGTGGGCCGCAGGCCGGCGAGGACGTCGACGCCGACCTCGCGCGCGGCGCTCGACGAGCTCGACGCGCGAGGTCGAAGCCGGCCGAGACCAAGAAGATGCTCGGCGGCGAGCACGATCGCACGCAACGCCATCGTCACCATCCATCCGGGCGCCGGCGGCACCGAGTCGCAGGACTGGGCCGAGATGCTGCTGCGGATGTACCTGCGCTGGGCCGAGCGCCGCGGCTTCAAGCGCGAGGTCATCGACTACCAGCCCGGCGACGAGGCCGGGCATCAAGAGCGCGACGATCACCGTGACCGGCGACTACGCCTACGGCCTGCTGCTCGGCCGAGGCCGGCGTCCATCGGCTGGTGCGCATCTCGCCGTTCGACCAGGCGGCGCGCCGCCACACGTCGTTCGCCTCGGTCTACGTCTGGCCGGAGCTGCCCGACGACGTCGAGATCGAGATCGACGAGAAGGACCTGCGCATCGACACCTACCGCTCGAGCGGCGCCGGCGGCCAGCACGTCAACGTCACCGACTCGGCCGTCCGCATCACGCACCTGCCGACCGGCATCGTCGTGTCGTGCCAGAACGAGCGCTCGCAGCACAGGAACCGCGACGTCGGCGATGAAGGTGCTGAAGTCGCGCCTCTACGACCTGAAGCTGAAGGAGCAGCAGGCGAAGCTCGATCAGCTCGGCGGCGAGAAGAAGGACATCGCCTTCGGCAGCCAGATCCGCAGCTACGTGCTGCAGCCGTACCAGATGATCAAGGACCACCGCACGAAGGACGCAGGTCGGCGACGTCAACCGCGTGCTCGACGGCGACATCGACGCGTTCATCAAGACCTACCTGATGAAGAAGGCGACGGGCACGCTGGGGCAGGCGGCGGCCGACGACGACGACGTAGCGGCGCTGGTCGTCGTGCGGCAGTCGCGACCGCGCCGGCTGCGTGCCGGCGATGAACGCCTCGGTGATGGCGCCCGGCGTGCCGTCCGTCGACGGGCTCGCCGGTGGCCTGGTCGACCGCCACGAAGACGATGTTGCCCGGCGGCTCGAACGTCGGCGGCTGTCGCGGTCGCGCGTCGGTCGATCTAGCGCCTTCATGATGTCCATCCAGATCGGCAGCGCCGCGTCGGCGCCGGTCTCGCCGTGGCCGAGCGGCTTCTTCTCGTCGTAGCCCGACCCACACGCCGATGGTGATGTCGGGATCGAAGCCGACGAACCAGGCGTCGGTGTAGTCGTCGATCGTGCCGGTCTTGCCGCCGAGCGGCCAGTTCGAGCGCCGCGGCCTTGCGCCGCCGTGCCGCGCTGCGACGACGCCGCGCAGCAGGTTCGTCATCACGAAGGCCGTGTCGGCGCGGATGCGCGTCCGTGCGGCTCGGGCCGGTTCTCCTCGAGCAGGTTGCCCTCGCGATCGGTGACCTTCAGCGACCTGGTACGGCGTCATCCGGACGCCCTGGTTCGGGAACACCGAGTAGGCGCTGCGTCATCTCGAGCAGCGTCGCTTCGGCGGCGCCGAGCGCGATCGACAGGTACGGCGGCAGCGGCGACGTCGAACCCGAAGCGCCGCGCGTAGGCGATGCACCTGCGTCGGGCCGAGCGTGTCCATCAGCTTGCACCGCGGGCACGTTGCGCGACTGCTCGAGCGCGCGCCGCAGCGTGATCGGGCCCTCGAACTTGCTGGTCGTAGTTCTGCGGCGCGTACGGCGGCTGGCCCGGCGCCGGCCGGGAAGCGTCGACCGGCGCGTCCATCGAGGATCGTGGCCGGCGTGTAGCCGCGATCGATCGCGGCCGTGTAGACGATCGGCTTGAACGTCGAGCCGAGCTGCCGGTACGCCTGCGTCGCGCGGTTGAACTTGCTGCGCTCGAAGCTGAAGCCGCCGACCATCGCCAGGATCTGGCCGGTGCGGTTGTCGATCGCGAGCACCGCGCCTTCGACGAGCGGCGTCTGCTCGAGCGTGCGCCGTCGCGGTGCCGGCGGCCTCGTCGACCGTCGACGAGCCGCACCTCGACCAGATCGCCGCGCGTGACGAGCTCGGCCGGCGACGTCTTGCCGCGTCCACGCGAAGCCCTTGCGGTCGATGCGTCGACCGCGCAGCGCGCCGGCGCGCAGCTGGATCGCGGCGCCGTCGACGGCCGGTCGACGACGGCCGGGACGATGTCGCCGGCGGCCATCGGCCGGTTCCAGCGCGGCGTGCCGGAACGCCGTCGATCGTGTGGCCCTCGGCGACGACGTTGCGCGCGCGGCTTGCGGAAGCCGCGCCGCTTGTCGAGCGCGCGCAGCCCGTCGTCGAGCGCCCGGTTGGCCGCGTCCTGCAGCTCGAGGTCGAGCGTCGTCTGCACCGCCAGCCCGTTCTCGTAGAGCGCCTTCGCGCCGTAGTCGCTCTCGAGGTGCTTGCGGACTTCCTCGACGAAGTACGGCGCGATCGACTCGGCGCCGCGCCGGCTGGCCGCGCGACGACGATCGGCTTCGCCTTGGCGGCGTCGGCCTCGGCCTCGCGTGATGAAGCCTTCGTCGGCCATCCGCTGCAGCGCGTAGTTGCGGCGGCGCGTGGCGCGCTCCATGTTGACGTACGGGCTCTGCCGCTCGGCGCCTGGATGATGCCGGCGATCAGCGCCGCCTCCTCGAGCGTCAGATCCTTGGCCGACTTGCCGAAGTAGAGCCGCGACGCCGCCTCGACGCCGTAGGCGCCGTGGCCCGAGGTACATCTGGTTGCAGTAGAGCGTGAAGATCTCGTGCTTGGTGTAGCGCTTCTCGATCTGGATCGCGAGGAGCGCTTCCTTGATCTTGCGCTCCCAGCGTCTTCGTCGTCGGCTTGAGGAACAGCTTGCGCGCGAGCTGCTGCGTGAGCGTGCTGGCGCCGCCGGCGCTTGCGCCGCTCGATCGATGTCGCGTGACGCAGCGGCGACGACGATGCGCGGGATGCTGAGGCCGAAGTGCTGCTCGAACTCGGCGTCCTCGGCCGCGATGATCGCCTGCCGCAGCAGCGGCGGGATGTCGTCGTAGGGGATGACCACGCGCCGCTGCGTGGCGAACTCGCCGACGACCTCGCCGTCGCGCGCCGTAGACGCGCGTGATGGTGCTCGGCGCGTAGTCGTCGAGCGCCGAGATCTGCGGCAGGTCGCCGGCGTAGGCGAAGAGCACGCCGGTGAGCGATGCCGAGCGCCGCCGCGAGCACGAAGAGCGCGACGATGCCGGCGCGGCGGGCGAAGCGGACGACGTATCGAGCCATAGTAGGAGTGGGCGTATCTGATTCGGGACTCGGGATTCGGGCTCGGCTCGGGACTCGGGGCTCCCGGCTCGGGAGGCCCTGTCCCCAATCCGATTATCCCCTCCCGCGCGGCCTCGCCGACACGGTGCCGCCACCGCCGCCGCCGGCATTGCCGCCACCGTTGCCCCCGCCCGACGGCGATGGACGGCTGCGCGCGGCGCCGCCGCCGCCGCTCTCGCCGCGCGGGGCGCTGGCAGATGGGGGCGGAGCCTGTTCGCGTGCGCGCGGCGTCTCCATCTGGGGCGAGGGCATCGGCGTGCCGCGGGTGCTCGATCACGCCGGGGATTAGGGTCACTGCCCCCGTACGAGCGGTAGGCCGGCGACAATCCCTGGTCGGGCGACTGCCTGGGACAGCCCGGTAGCCGGCGTTCGGCGGCTGGTACGGCGACACGCGCCCGGCGTCCGGGGATGCGCGGTAGCCTTCGCCGGCACGAGCGGGCGACGATGATTGCTCCGGCACTGAGTATATCCCGACGTTGAGGTACGGGCAGGTTCCGCCTGCGACGCCGAGGGCGCCGGCCTGTACCCAGGCACCTCCAGCCGCCTCGCGTCTACGGAGCCGTCCGGCCCGGTCCCCTGGCTGCGAGGCACTGCGCCTCGGTAGACCGGCACGCCGGTGGTGTCGCCGGAAGGTGTCGGGGAGGAACGCTGCGTCCCGATGCGCTCCACGACGTCGGCCGATTCCCGGGGCGTCCGGGCCGGGGCCCGGATACCCTGGACCGACCGAGCCCGCCGACGAGGGTCGCCGGCTGCGGAACACGGCCGCCGCATCGTCGGCGGCCCCGGCGCGCGGCGCGGAGGCCGCCGACCCGACAGAACCGCGAGGACGCACGTCGTAGGCGCTGCGCGACCCACCTGCCGCGGCGACGCCATTGCCCGGGACTCGTCCTGAATCCCGCTGGTCAATCGGTGCCGCGTTGCGCGGCACCGCGTAGCCGCCGCCTCGATAGTCAGGTGCCGTCGTCCGGACGACGAAGGCGTTGCGTGCGTGGACGTCGAGGTGTGCGCCGGCGACGACGTTGACGTTCACGTAGCCGTGGCCGAAGCGCCCGCCCGGAACGACCGTCCAGGCGTCCAGCGATCGTAGTAGCGCCCGCCGTAATACCCGAACCCGTAGAGCACTGAACGGCGTAGCTCTGCCACATTACCCCGAAAAATCAGGTCTGCTGCGGCGCGCCGAACATGCTGGGTGGCGATCTGGCCGGTCTGAAAGAAGCGGCCCGCATTAATGTGGATATCTTTGGCGGGTTTGATCTGGATTTTATCGTCACCGACTGTGGCGGCTGCGGGGCTGAATTGAAGAAATACGGCCATCATGTCGATGGCGAGGCAGCGGCGGTATTCAGCTCCCGAGTCCGTGACATCTCAGAGGTGCTGGCACTGCATAGCGATGAGCTGCAATCACTGCTCAAACCGCTGCCGCTGCAAGTGACCTACCATGATCCCTGTCATATCGCCCATTGCCAGGGGATCCGCAAGCAGCCGCGTGAACTGCTTAAACTGATTCCGGAGCTTCAGTACAAGGAGCTGGAAGCGGCCGACGCCTGTTGCGGCAGCGCCGGGACGTACAATATTACCAAGCCGGAGATGTCCGACCGGATACTGCAGCGCAAGCTTGACACCGTTGCTGCCAGCGGCGCTGACATTCTGGTGACCAGCAATCCCGGTTGTCTGCTCCAGCTGAAGAAGGGGCTGGCTGACCAGCTGCCGGGGGTCAGGCTGATGCATCTGACCGAGCTGCTGGCACTGAGCGTGGCTGGCTGAATGAGGTGCAGGTTGAAGGTTGAAGCAAAATACTAACGCCCAGGAGACCCCATGAACATCCACGAATACCAGGCAAAAGCGATTTTGCGAGAATTCGGCGTCCCGGTTCCCGACGGGCACGTCTGCTACAACAGCGCCGGCGCCCGGGAGTGGGCCAAACGGCTCGGCGAAGGGCCCTGGGTAGTCAAGGCCCAGATCCACGCCGGCGGCCGCGGCAAAGGGGGCGGCGTCAAACTGGCCCGCACCTCCGACGAAGTCCGCCTCATCGCCCGGGAAATGCTCGGCATGACCCTGCGCACCCACCAGACCGGCCCCGAAGGGAAACTCGTCACCCGCGTCCTCGTGGAGAACGGCTGCAACATCGCCAGTGAACTCTACGTCAGCCTCGTCGTCGACCGCGGCAGCTCCAAAGTCACCGTCATGGCCTCCACCGAAGGGGGCATGGACATCGAAGAAGTCGCCGCCAAAACCCCCGAAAAGATCTTCACCGAAACCGTCGACCCCCTGGTCGGCCTCACCCCCTTCCAGTGCCGCAAGATCGCCTTCAGCCTCGGCCTCGGCGGCAAACTGGTCGGCAAAGCCGTCGCGGTCCTCCAGGGGCTCTACAAAACCTTCATCGCCTGCGACTGCTCCATGCTCGAAATCAACCCCCTCGTCATCACCGGCGAAGACAACCTCATCTGCCTCGACGCCAAGTTCGGCTTTGACGACAACGCCGTCTTCCGTCACCCCAAGACTCAGCGACATGCGCGACTACGACGAAGAAGACCCCAACGAAGTCGAAGCCTCCCAGCACGACCTCTCCTACATCTCCCTGAACGGCAACATCGGCTGCCTCGTCAACGGCGCCGGCCTGGCCATGGCCACCATGGACATCATCAAACACTACGGCGGCGACCCCGCCAACTTCCTCGACGTCGGCGGCGGGGCCACCATCGAGCGGGTCACCGAAGCCTTCAAAATCATCCTCTCGTGACAAAAACGTCAAAGGGATCCTCGTCAACATCTTCGGCGGCATCATGAAATGCGACATCATCGCCACCGGCGTCGTCGAAGCCGCCAAACAGGTCTCCCTCAAGGTACCGCTGGTCGTCCGGCTGGAAGGGACCAACGTCGCCAGGGGCAAAGAAATCCTGGCCGAAAGCGGCCTCAACATCGTCGCCGCCGACGGCATGGCCGACGCCGCCCAGAAAATCGTCAAAGCCGTCAAAGGGGGCAAGAAATGAGCATCCTGATCAACAAAAACACCAGAGTAATCACCCAGGGGATCACCGGCGCCACCGGCCTCTTTCATGCCCAAGGCGCCCGAGACTACGGCACCCAGATGGTCGGCGGCGTCACCCCCGGCAAAGGCGGCACAGACATCGACGGCTTCCCCGTCTTCGACACCGTCACCGACGCCGTCGACCAGACCGGCGCCACCGCCTCGCGTCATCTACGTCCCGCCCCCCTTCGCCGCCGACTCCATCATGGAAGCCGTCGACGCCGGCCTTGACCTGGTCTGCTGCATCACCGAAGGGATCCCCGTCCTCGACATGGTCAAGGTCAAACAGTACATGAAAGGCAAGAAGACCCGGCTCGTCGGCCCCAACTGCCCCGGCGTCATCACCCCCGGCGAATGCAAGATCGGCATCATGCCCGGCTACATCCACAAACCCGGCAAAGTCGGCGTCGTCTCCCGCAGCGGCACCCTGACCTACGAAGCCGTCTGGCAGCTCACCTGCCTCGGCCTTGGCCAGTCCACCTGCGTCGGCATCGGCGGCGACCCGGTCAACGGCACCAACCACCTCGACGTCCTGCAGACTCTTCGAAGCCGACCCCGACACCGAAGCAGTCATCATGATCGGCGAGATCGGCGGCACCTCCGAAGAAGAAGGGGCCGACTTCGTCAAAGAGCACATGACCAAACCGGTGGCCGCCTACATCGCCGGCCTCACCGCCCCCCCCGGCAAGCGAATGGGTCATGCCGGCGCCATCATCTCCGGCGGCAAGGGGACAGCCACGGAAAAGGTGGCGATACTCAGAGAGTGCGGCATCAGCGTGGCAGCCTGCCCGGCGGAGATGGCCCAGGCGTTGTTGAAGGTGTATAAACCTTAAAACGGCAGTTGGAGATGTTCTGAAGAAGCGACTTGCCCGTAATTCGTCGTAATGCTTAGCGAAATGTAACGTCCGCAGCAGATATTGTCTGAACCCGCAGGGTGAAGTTTATCTGCTGCAGTGAAATGAGCTTAGCATTACAGAATTCGGGCATTTGGAGCGCCGAAGGACATCTTTAACTGCCGAATCTAGGATAAACCGTAGAAAGGCAGGCTGAAGGTTGAAGACTGAAGGTTTTGAAGTTCCTTACAGCCTTCAGTCTTCAGCCTAAAAACCTGAAAAGGATCAGTATCATGGGTAAATACAAGGAAAATCCAAAATATAATATCCTCTCCATAAGGGTTACCGATGAAGAAAAGGCACTCATGGATGAAATGAAACAGAGCACCCGCAAAAGCATTTCCATGCTGCTGCGGGAAGCACTGCAGATGTATCGCCCTAACCTGAAAATTAACTATAACCAGGGTAATTAGCCAGGCTTACAGCTATGTTCCGAGCACATACTGCCATGTGCTCCTTTCACCGCCGGGGGAGACGTTCCCCCGGTTTTATTTTGTGGTGAAGAAAATTTAAATTGGCGGCGGTGACGGCTGGCGTTGACACAAAAAAGTGTTAGACTTGGGCGAGATTGAGTTATCACTGCTATCCGCACACAAGGTTAAATCCATGGCAAAGAACATTTTCATTGCGGCCACGGGGCAGAACTGCGGCAAGACCACCACCTGCATAGCCCTGATGCATCTGGCCCAAAAAAAATATCAACGGGTTGGCTTCATCAAACCCCTTGGACCGAAACCGGTCAATTACCATAGATGCTCGGTGGACAAGGACGCCGCCCTGATGGCCCAGGTGTTCGAGATGGACAAAGATTTGCGCTGGATGTCGCCGGTTGTCGTTCATCCGGATACGACCCGTAAACTCGTTGATGGTGATATTGCCCCCCATGACCTTCATGAAAAGATCATGCGAGCCTATTCAGAGCTGGAAAAGAGGTGTGACTTTATCATTATTGAAGGTTCCGGCCACCCTGGAGTCGGTTCAGTCCTGAAGACATCCAATGCCACTATTGCCCGGATGTTGAATGCTCCTGTGCTCATGGTGACCGGCGGCGGATTGGGAAATGTTGTTGATAAAATTTATATGGGGTTGGCTCTCTTTGAGAAGCAGGGGGTCGAAGTAAGAGCTGTTCTTGCCAATAAACTGGTCCCGGAAAAACGTGCCCGTACCCTGTATTACCTCAGCCGTGCCCTTGAAGATGAAAAAATGAAGGTGATAGGTGGAATTGATTATCATCCGGTCCTGGCTGACCCAACGCTCAGGCGGGTGGCCAAGCTATTGGGATTGACAATACATGGCAACAGGCGCGAAGCTGGCAGAATAATCCACCATGTGCAGATTGGCGCCGCTTCGACATCAAGGGTCACTGAACTGCTCCAGGATGCCTCCCTGCTTATTGTCACCAGCAGTCGTGACGAACTGCTGGTGACACTGGCAAACCTCTACCAGATACCTGCATATCGCTCCCGGATTGTCGGCCTGCTCATTCCCGGCATTGCTCCGATCAGCACCATTACCCGGATGATCCTTGACCGCAGCAATATTCCATATCTGCGCACTGAAGAAGAGACCACTGCCAGTCTCTACAGCATTATCAGCGAGGATGTATCCAAGATCACTGCTGCTGACACCGAAAAACTGAGTCTGATACGCAGCTCTGGCAGAAGCACATATCGATTTTGATCTGCTTGATGGGCTTTTTTGAATCGATCATCAATTTTAACTCTACTGCCAGTCATTCTTTAGGAGCGGCATGAAAATAGTGATTCTGGACGGATACACCATCAATCCCGGTGACAACCCCTGGACCCCGGTTGAAACCATGGGGGAGTGCAGCATCTACGAGCGGACTCCACCGGAACTCGTGTTGGAGCGGGCCGGGGACGCGGAAATTATTCTTACCAGCAAGGTTAAGATGACTGAATCTGTCATTGCGGCACTGCCGAAACTTCGATACATATCGCTGCTTGCAACCGGCTACAACAATGTGGATGTGGTTGCGGCAGCCCGGCGAGGGATACCGGTCTCCAATGTGCCCGCCTATTCCACGGAATCGGTCGTTCAGACTGCCTTTGCCCTGTTGCTGGAGTTGACTACCCGGGTCGGTCTGCACGATGCCGCTGTCAAGGCGGGCGAGTGGATTAGCTGTCCGGATCACTCTTTCTGGAAGAACTCCATTGTCGAGCTGGACGGTCTTACCATGGGCATCGTCGGTTACGGCGCTATCGGTCGGGTCATGGCCCGGGTTGCTGCCGCCTTTGGCATGAAGATCATAGCCCATGCGCCACGAATTCCCGTTGATCCTGGCTTGGTGCCGGTTCGTTTTGTCCCTTTGGATGAACTATTCACTTCCAGCGACGTGGTGTCGCTCAACTGTCCTCAGACTCCCGAGAACACGGGCTTTGTAAACAGTCGCCTTATTTCGCTTATGAAGCCGGGCGCTTTTTTTCTCAATGTTGCCCGCGGCGGACTGGTAAATGAAGCTGATCTGGCTGCGGCACTCAACGCCGGAATTATAGCCGGCGCAGGCCTGGACGTAGTTGCCCATGAGCCGATGCTGGCTGATAACCCGCTGCTGACTGCGGCCAACTGTATTTTCACACCGCACATTGCCTGGGCTTCACTGGCTGCGCGGAAACGACTGATGAACATCGTGGCCGGTAACATCGCCGCGTTCATCGATGGTACCCCGGTAAATGTGGTCAATAAATAACCGGTGCAGACGAAGCAGTCAGAGATTGTTGCTGTGCCCCAGGCAAGGCAGTGCATCAGTAGTGGGCAGATTGATATTGCAACTCTGCGTCTGTCTTTATCAATGACCGCCATTGGGACGGGTTCAGGACAGGCTGCAAGATGTAGATGAACAGCGTTGCAATTAGTGGTTTTTTGTAGTATTTTTCAGTCCGGTTACTACCCCTTAATACTAGGAAATTCAATGGTTTTTAAGCCTATAAGCCCTAAAAAAATCTCGTCGCAAATAGCAGAGCAGATACGTTCATCGATACTTGCGGGAGAGTTTTCCCCCGGCGACAAACTTCCTCCGGAGAGGGAGCTGGCCGAGCTTTTCGGCGTTTCACGGCCATCGGTTCGCGAGGCTCTTAATCTGCTGTCTTCTTCCGGTCTGGTGGAGTCCTATCAAGGGGGGGGGACAGTCGTTAAGTCCCTGGTGGAGCTTTCTGCCGGCAATCCGCTTGCCGAACTGATCAAGGGTGAACAGGCCCGTGCTCTCGATGTAATAGAGGTCCGTAAAAGCATGGAGGCATGGACGGCTTATTATGCTGCCCAAAGAGCCCTACCCGAAGACCTGCGTAAGCTGGAGCAGATAGTTGTGGAGATGGAACGTAACCTTGAGGGGATGAAGCCGTCACAGGACCTTGATGCCAACTTCCATGTAATTATTGCCCAAGCGACCCACAATGTTGTCTGGCTCCATCTCATGCAGAGCATTTTCGATGCCATGAAGGAATTTCAAAGAGGTGTCTGGCGAGTTGTCTATCAGACCGAAGAAGATCACCGTCTGCTGTTCCGGCATCACCGGGAAGTTTTCGAGGCGATCCGCGACCGTGATGCCGAGCGCGCCAGAGATGCCATGCTGGCTCATCTTACCTTTGCCGAGCAGCGCAGCAGCACGTATGTGACCCAACAGGGAAGCTAGCCGACTGCGACTCTGTATCTGAATAAAAAAGGGGACGGAATCTATTGACTCCGTCCCCTTTTGTAACTTATGCAGTGGTGTTATTCCAATTCCAGATCAAAGCGCCCTCTACGTTGGCTTGTCTTCGGCTCCTCAACATACTGATTGTATGTCTTCGTCGCCTCAATCCTCGCCGCCTTGATGGCATCTCTGATTTGAAATTGGAATTAGATAATCTTGTTGAGCGGGTACTCGACAATTCCTTCAGCCCCAAGTTCCAGAAGTTTCGGGACAATCTGCCTTACATCCTTTTCCGAGAGGATGCTCTCGATAGAAACCCAGTCTGATTTGTAAAGATGAGAAACAGTTGGTGCTTTCTGGCTCGGCAGAACCTCGGTGATAGCTTCGATCATATTGCCAGGGGCATTCATCTTGATCCCGACCATCCCTTCGGCAGCCAGTGCCGATTGGAGCAGAGTGGCAATCTGCTGGATCTTTGCCCGCTTCCAGGGTGTCTCCCAGGCGGCCTTGTTGGCGATCATCACCGGTACCGACTGCATGAGGTCACAGACAATCCGCAGGTTGTTTGCCCTGATAGTCGAGCCGGTTTCGGTAACTTCAACAATGGCGTCACAGAGACCGTCGACAACTTTTGCTTCGGTCGCCCCCCATGAAAACTCGACATTCACCGGAATGTTTCGTTCGGCAAAGTAGCGTTTGGTGAAGCCGACAAGCTCGGTGGAAATAGTTGCCCCACTGAGATCCTCAGGTTTTTGCACCGGCGAATCCTGGGCAACTACCAGCACCCAGCGGACCGGACGACGGGAAACTTTTGAATAGACCATTTCGCAGACTTCAACCACATCGGAATCGTTTTCCCGAACCCAGTCACGACCAGCGATACCGACATCAATAGTTCCACGTTCAACGTATTTTCCCATCTCCTGGGGGCGGATCAGCTTGCAGTTCATCTCTTCATCATCAACACCGGGGAAGTAGCTCCTCGAAGAGATACTGACCTTCCAGCCGGCCTTTTTAAAGAGATCGACAGTTGCGTCTTCAAGGCTCCCTTTCGGAATGCCGAAATTCAATATGTTGCTCATTTCTTGTACACCTCCGCCGGATCAAAGAGTGGGTTGGAATGCTCAACCCAGGCCCCGTCTTCCCATTTGACGTAGAAACAGCTTCTGTTGCCGGTGTGACAGGCTGCCGGTCCGTTCTGCTTTACCCTGATGACAACTGAATCCGCATCGCAGTCAGTGTAGGCTTCGATTACGTCCTGAGTGTTGCCGGACTCCTCTCCCTTCATCCAGTACTTATTGCGGGTTCGGCTGAAAAACCAGGTCTTGCCGGTCTCAAGTGTCAGGTTGAGGGTTTTCTCATCCATGAAGGCAACCATAAGAACATCACCTGTTGCGTGATCCTGGATGATGGCGGGTATCAGTCCGCCCATTTTAGCAAAGTCTATGTTTATCATTTTAGTTTCTCCTGTAAAAAAGGCGGTACAGGAATTCCTGTACCGCCGATCAAGTCTGTAGTCAACGCTGCTCGTTACTCGGCCTTGGTTACTATGACCTTAAGGGTAGCAGTAACTTCAGGATGAATCTTGACAGGTACTGAATACTCACCGGTGTGCTTGATATGGTCGGTAAGAACAATCTTTTTGCGGTCAATCTCAAGCCCATTGGCTTTGAGCTGCTCGGCAAGGTCCATGTTGGTTACCGAGCCGAAAAGCTTACCCTCTTCACCGGCTGCATGAACAAGGTTAAGAACAAGTCCTTCAATCTTGGCAGCGAGTCCTTTTGCCAGCTCAAGCACTTTATTCTTTTTGTAGTCAAGCTGCCGCTTGGCATGTTCAAGTGCCTTTGTGTTCCTCTCGTTTGCCAGCATGGCAATGCCCTTGGGAATGAGGTAGTTACGGGCATAGCCCGGTGCTACCTTGACGACGTCCCCGATGTGTCCGAGGTTTTCCATGTTTTCCTGCAGAATTACTTTCATTTTTCCTCCAGCCTGGTTACAGGTTTTTGTGTTTGGGGGTGCGAAAGTCACCCCATGTATCGAATAGACCAAATAATGCGATTGCCAGAACAAGGTACGGCTGAAAAGCAAGTGCCAACCAGAAGATTATTCTGACCAGAGACGGTACTGAAACGCGCTTGAAGTAGGTAAGCACAACAGCAAGTCCCTGGAAAAAATAGATGAAGCCGCAGACAATAAGTATATTCAAACCGATTCTGCTGATATCAGGCTCTGGAACAAGCAGGGCAATACCGGCAGCTATTACTACCCATACAATAAGATCAGGGTTTCTGAAAGACAGCAGCAGTTCCGGTTCAGGAATATCAGGTAGTCGTTTTGAGCGGATTCTGAAGATGATTGCCATATTCAGCGTTGCAATAAAACCAAGTGCTACCAGTATCAGCGCTGGGAATACCTTTGCTATCAGAGCACCTGCCTGTCTTATGCCCTGGGTGAACAGCTCCAGTTCTTGAGGCGACAGCCCCTGTTTGCCGTAGAGAACAACTGCCTGTTCGGTGCTGCTGTTTATGCCTTTAAGGAGAATCCCCTGAATGTCAGCTCCTGCCCAAAAACCGTAAGCAACAGCAACAACTACTATCATCAAAAAATTAACGCCGACAGAGTAGGTAATAGCTCTGGCTGCTCCTTTTCCCTGTAGATAAAAGAATGGGAGCATCATTCCGGTCAGACCGGACTGCAGCAGGTAAAACAGGGGGATGGAAATATCCCCCATAATCATGAGCGTTATCAGGGTTATGGTAAAAACTAAAACCCCGGTGACTGCACCCCTCTTGAGATAATAATAGATGGCAGGGAGGGGTGTGAACATTCCACCGGCTAATCCTAATACCGGAAAGGTAACATATGCCAGGAAGAGCGCAAGTGTAAGCACCCCGCCTTTGACTGCGTCTAAGAGCAGTTCGCTGCCGGCCAGACGCATCTTAAATTGCCTCTAAGGGAGAATGTGGGTGCCGGCGATAGGGAGCAGTGCGATGTTTCGTGCCCGCTTTATGGCCTCGGTAATCTCTCTCTGGTGCTTGGAGCAGTTTCCGGAAATCCGGCGTGGTACTATCTTGCCGCGCTCTGTTATGAAGTAGCGGAGTGTGCGCGGATCTTTGTAGTCAATTATTACCTGTTTGTCGGCACAGAACCGACAAACTTTACGGCGCTGAAAAGGTCTTTTCTTCCGTGGCCCGGTCGGGCGTTGTGCACTTCTTACGTCACTCATTTTATATATGCCTCCGTCAGTTTACTCGTTTTCGGATGCGGCTTCCTCTGAAGGAGCCGTCTCTTCGGCCTCTACCGGCGAAGCCGGTGCTACAGTGATAGTGTCTTTCTCCAATTTGACGGTCTGGTAGCGAATTACCCTTTCATCAATCCGGAGACGACGCTCCAACTCTGCAATAAGTGTTGCATCGCCGTCGGAACGGAGATACATGTAGCGGCCACGGGTTAGCTTGTTGATCGGGTAGGCAAGTTTGCGAATACCCCAGTCTTCAAGTTTTCTGACTTCGCCATTCATCGTTTCGATGACTTCGTTGATTCTGGTGGTGAGAGCTTTGTTCTCTTCATCAGCCAGATCAGGTTTGACGATATAGATCGTCTCGTACATCCTGCTCATCTTATAAACCTCCTCACGGTTTGTGTGTTGCGCATCGTTGTGCGTAACAGATAGCCCCGATCCCACCCGGAGCAAGGAGAGGCAGCCCCAATAGCTGCTCGTAGGAAATTTAACTTATTACCACAGGCTTTGTCTTGACACAAGGGAATTCGTATATCCATTTTCCGGTTTGCATCTGTTGCCTTCTGCTGATACATTTCAGCCAAATAAATTGGAGGCTATTATGTTTGACTCAAACAGTGATCTTGGTGCAGCGCTTTTCAAGACTTGGACCGATGAACAACGCCTTGAAGAGATTGGCAAATTGGTACTGGGTTATCGCGGCGGGGTACCTATCGGTATACTCTGCAAAATGACAGAGACTATTGCCGGTGATAAAAAGCGTGCAAAAAAAGTCCTCAAGCAACTGCTTACGGCTGATGAACGTAAAAATGCAATAGAGGCGGCTGAAGGCGGCATGGTATCGATTGTCAAATCCTTTCTGGAGTAAATCCATGCTGACATATTCAATAACAGTAGAAGATCATTGTCGTCAGGTAGAGAGTTTTCTCCATAATCTGATGCCGGCGGCGACACGCGGCTACATGCAAAAGCTTCTTAAAAGCGGCTGCGTCCAGGTAAACAGAGTAGACCGGCCGGCAGAATATCTGCTGCAGGAGAATGATATCCTTACTCTCAAGGAGAGTGCCAGAACGGCGGCGCTTATACGAAGAGAGCGACCGGTTGTCGATATCCTCTATGAAGATGACATGGTCATTGTTGTTAACAAGGAACCAGGCCGCTCTGTTCACAATACTTCAGAGGATACCGGTATTGATCTGGTCTTGTATTGCGAAGAGTTTATGGAACGGAGGGGCACTCCCTGCAAACTCAGACCGGTTAACCGGCTTGATCGTGGTACCTCCGGTGCAGTTATCCTTGCCAAAAGTCCAACCGCTGCAGGGATTCTCGGTCGGTTCATAAGGGAGGAGGGTCTAGATAAGATATACCTGGCCGTCGTCATGGGACAAGTCGACAGTGAAGGTGAAATAGACCTCCCGCTGGAGGGGAAGGAATCGCTGACTCACTTCCGGCGACTTTTCCAGGGGACCTACGACGCTGTTGTTGCTGTTTATCCTGTGACAGGGCGGACGCACCAGATACGTAAGCATTTCAGTATTTTCGGCCATCCGGTGGTAGGCGATAGACGCTATGGCGGTCTGTCTGTGAAAGGTCTGGGGGGCCATGCCCTTCACGCCTTCGCTGTAAGTTTTCCTAATCCGGCGACAGACCAGAGGATGGTAGTATATGCGCCGCTGCCGCAAGGGCTGATATCACTTCTGCGACAGGTTGCCAGTGGAGGACTTCATCGAGGTCATGAACGGGTTGAGTAACCTTGAGTTTATGGGTGAATTTTCTTCTGTCGAAGGAGTGGCAAAATAGTAAGTTTGCTCCGTTTATTCAGTCAGCAAGTCACTCTGTCATTTACGCACAGAATAATCCCCCCGATTGGCCAAGGCGTCAAGGCAGGCCGTCAATTCTGACAAAACGTTCTCCTGATTTGAGATAGATCTCCTCAGGGAGAAGAGAGTCCGCCGAGAGAAGTGCTTCCAGTTGCGGTCTGTCTGCAGATGAATAGCGAATTGCCAGGCCGCAGTCTGAACTGAGCGAGCGGGGTGCAGGGATCAAAAGCATTGGAATACTCTCCTTTTTCAGGAGTTTCTCCGCCTTCATGACCTTGTGGACTGAGTTGAAAATTGCGACGTAATCGCCTTCCTTTACCATCTTGTTTCCTTATGCGATAAGTAGAAGCGGATTGACTTTATTGCTTCTGGAAGCATAATATGTCCGGATGAATGGATATCTACTGCTTTTCGGTCTGATTGCGCTGACAATAATTGTGAATATCCCGCTTGGATTTCTTCGCCAGGCTGTTGAGAAGTTCAGCTTCGCCTGGTACTTCTATGTTCATATCAGTATACCTCTGATTATATACCTCAGAATCAAGTCAGGATACAGCTGGAAATTCATTCCAATTACTTTGGCCGGTGCAGTAATTGGCCAGATTATCGGTGGCAGGATACGGCGGAGAAGGGATGCAAGTGGCTGAAAAACGTCCCCGGATGAAGCGCCCCCTGCAGATCGCTGCCCTGCTTGAAACGGTTTTTGCAGGGAAACCCGCCCAGAAACGTATCAGGGAGGCTAAAGCCTGGCAGTTCTGGGAAGAGGCAGTCGGTTTGCATATCGCCAGCAAAGCGACCCCGGTTTCATTCAGGGATGGTACCCTGACGGTAAGAGTCTCCGGCTCAGCCTGGATGCAGCAGCTCTCCTTGATGAAGCTGGACATTATCAGCCAACTGAACGATGCCATCGGCTTTCCACTGGTTCATGATCTCTTCTTCCGGCAGGGGACAGTGCATGTAAAAGAGGACGAACCTGCTGTCACTGGTGTGCAAAAGCGGACTCTCACCGATTCTGAACAAAAGCAGCTCCGTGAGCGGACGGCGGCAGTTTCCGACCCTGAGCTGCGTGAAGCTTTCATCTCCCTCTTCTCATCCCAGCTTGCTGTCTCTCCCCGTGAGGAGAGTCCTTCACGTTGATTGGCGGCAGAACTTCCAGTGCTTTCCTTTTCCCCTTCAGCAGCTCAATCATGAACATTCTTGCCGGCAGAGAAACATCTCCATGTACCATCTGTAGCCTGGATGGTGACAGTTTTAACTGAATTGCCATAGCAAGGAGCTCCGCAAGTCTCTCCGGATGATATATAAAGCAGATGCTGCCGCCGGGTTTAACCATTTTCCGGGCTATCGTGAGAAAATCAGCCAGAGTCGCGCTGGATTCATGCCGGGCGATATCCCGTCCCGTCTTGGGACTTATCCTGCCCTCTCCCTGCCGCCTGTAGGGGGGGTTCCCCATGACAAGATCGAAACTGTCAGCACCGTGTTCCCCGGCCATTTGGATGATATCCGATTCTGTGACGGTGATTCGGCCGGCAAGTTTATTAGCGGCGACATTGCGGCGAGCAATCTCAGCCATCAGTGGTGAAACTTCCACTGCCGTAACCTTTGACTGCAGGTTCTTGCGTGCCATCACCAGAGCGATAATCCCACAGCCTGTGCCAAGGTCCAGTATCTCAGTCTGTCCGGTTGGAGCGAAGTCAGAGAGCAACAGGGGGTCAAGCGAGAACCGGTAGCCGGATCGCGGCTGTATGATCCTCAGATTGTAGCTGCGGAGTTCATCAACTGTTTCATCGCTGCCGCACTCAGGGTAACTCTTACGGTTTACCTCCTCATAAAGAGCTATCTGCTCGGCAACCGAGAGCTTTTTCCTGCAACAGCTGTCCGTCCGTAAACAGAGAGCACAGCGGTCATCGCTGCACCATTGACAGAAGCTGCAGTCCGGGCAGGGGTGTTTTTTGGGCTTAGTAGACAATATTTTTCTCGGGGATATGTTCGACGGGAAACCCTTAACATGCTCAGTAGTTAGTTTCCATCCGGAAACTCCGGATGAGAAACAGTTGGTTTCCGATTTGGAAAGCGGGGATTTTTTGTCCTGGCAAGGAAATCGAGGTATTGCGCGGAGGCGTACGACCGTACGCCGCACAAGCAAGACCGAAGATTGACGCCGCCAGGGCGAAAAAGCACCCTTTCCGGGCGGAAACTAGTTATAAAAGCAGACAGCCTGGCGCTTCATAAAGCAGGGAATATAGGCGCCGGAAAATCCTGGGGGCAATTGTACCAGAACTGATGACGGGAAGTGAATATGTTTCAGCGGGCTCCGAATAAAGCTGAGCCAATGCGGACGAGAGTAGCGCCTTCCGCGATGGCAACCTCAAAGTCGCCTGACATCCCCATGGAAAGCTCTCTCATTGAGACATTCGGGATAGCAAGTAAGTCTATCTGCTCCGCAAGAAGTCTCAATTCGCGGAAGTAGGGTCGAGCTGCTTGAGGATCATCGAAGAAAGGGGGCATGGTCATGAGTCCGCAGATACGGACGTGCTTCAGAAGGGCAGCCTGTCTGACAAGGTTGTGAGCCTCTTCAGAGGTTGCGCCGGACTTTGACGTTTCGCCTGATACATTCACCTGGATCAGAATGTCGCAAACTTTATTGATTCGCTCCCACTGCCGGTCAATTTCCCGGGCGAGTGAAAGTCGATCAACCGAGTGGATCGTCGTTACCAGGCCGGCTATATATTTAACCTTGTTGCTCTGAAGGTGACCAATGAAGTGCCACTCTACCGGCGATTTTACCGTAGCAGCCTTTTCGGTAAACTCCTGGACGTAGTTCTCGCCAAAGACAGATTGCCCTGCCAATGCAGCCTCATCCACCAAAGAAGCTGATTTGGTTTTGGATACTGCGACCAGACGCACTGAAGAAGGCTCGCGACCCACCTTTCTCGCGGCGGCGTCAATTTGCATATGGATGTGTGCTAGGTTTGAACGTAGTGCCACGCCGGGTTGCGATGCTCCTGCTGTTAATTTTTGCATAACGCGCCCATTTTTCGTAACGTCTCAACGACCTCACAAAGCGGCAGTCCGACAACATTTGTATATGAGCCGTCAATTCGCTCCACCATATAAGCGGCACCACCCTGAATCGCATAAGCCCCGGCCTTGTCGAGTGGACAGCCGGTAGCCACATAGACTGAAATCTCCTCATCCTCCAGGATTTTAAAAGTCACATCAGTGCTTATTGCCCTTGATTCAACTCTGCCGGTTTCACGATCAAGAACTGCAAAGCCGGTTATCACTTGATGCACCTGGCCGGAGAGCTTGCGCAGCATACGCGCGGCATCGGCGTTGTCACGCGGCTTGCCCATGATCTCCTTGTCAGAGAGAACGATGGTGTCTGCACCGATAAAAAAGCGGCCAGCTACTCTTGTGGATACTTCACCGGCTTTGCCTTCAGCCAGGCGCAGCACATGGGCAACAGGCTCTTCTTCCGCTAATGGGGTTTCGTCGATATCTCCGGGGAATACAGAGAATATTATCCCGGCGGATTCAAGAAGTTCGGATCGTCTTGGTGATGCAGATGCAAGGACAATAGAGTTCTTATTCACCGTTTTTATCCTCTTGCTCCATTTTGCGCCGTGCCTCATAACGTCTCTGTAGCTCTTCCTGCTCTTCCCAGTGCTTTTTCCAGTCTTTTTTGCGAACGAAATGGAGAACGATTGAACCGCAGATGATCATCCCTCCCCAGAAGTACTGCATTGGCTCATCCCGATAGAATCCGGAGCCGAGTGAAAAAAGCCCGGCAAAAAAGATCAGTGTCTCCATCGACATTATCTGCTCAGTTAGCGATTTTTGGTTAGTTTCATTACCTGTCATTTTTCACCTCCGCTAACCATTTGTCCATCTCAGCCAGTGCCCTGTCAGCGAGCATTTTACGTTTGTCCTTTTTTTTAATTCTACCAGGAATTGCCGGAAACAGTCCGTAATTAACATTCATCGGCTGAAAATGTTTAACATCAGCATTGGTGACATGATGGATTAGTGCGCCAAGTGCAGATTCGGGCGGTGGCAGTAATATCTCCATGCCAGAGGCAATTCTTGCGGCATTCAGGCCGGCAATGTAGCCACTCCCCGCTGATTCGACATAACCTTCTACCCCGGTAATCTGGCCGGCGAATAAAATCCGCGGATCGCTTTTTAACTGAAGGGTGGGCAACAGCAGGGCAGGGGAGTTTATGAAAGTGTTGCGGTGCATTGATCCTAATCTGGCAAAGTCGGCGTTCTGAAGTCCCGGGATCATTCTGAATATACGTTTCTGCTCTGGCCAGGTCATCTTGGTCTGAAATCCAACCAGGTTGTGAAGTGTCCCCCCAAGATTTTCCTTGCGGAGCTGCACAACTGCATGAGGCTCACACCCGGTGCGGGGATCTTCCAGTCCAACCGGCTTCATAGCACCGAAGCGGAGTGTATCCGGCCCTCTTGACGCAAGCTCTTCGATCGGCATGCACCCCTCGAAGTGAATTACCTTCTCAAATTCCCTCGCCGGAACTTTTTCTGCGGCAAGTATAGCCTCGATAAAGGCAAGATACTCAGTTTCATTAAACGGGCAGTTCAGGTAATCATCTCCATCACCCTTGCCATAGCGGGATGCTGCATAGGCGGTATCCATGTCAATAGAATCAGCCGTTACAATCGGGGCGATTGCATCATAGAAGTAGAGATGGTCACCGGCAAGCCTGCCGATGGCCTCTGCCAAAGGTTCACTTGTCAGCGGGCCTGAAGCGATGATGACCAGCCCCTCTGCAGGGATGTCAATGATCTCACGGCGGGAGACAGTTATAAGTGGATGAGCAGATATTTTCTGGGTGATGTACTCTGAAAACTGTAGCCTGTCGACTGCAACTGCACCACCGGCCGGAACGCGAGTTGCTTCGGCCGCCTCCATGAAAAGGGAGCCGGCCCGGCGAAGCTCTTCCTTAAGCAGACCTACTGCGTTATCAAGCGAATCACCGCGGAGAGAGTTTGAACAGACCAGCTCAGCAAGGCCCGGAAGCTCATGTGCAGGGGAGAATTTTGCAGGCTTCATCTCGCAAAGTGTGACGGCAATGCCGCGTGAGGCTATCTGCCATGCTGCCTCACATCCAGCGAGGCCGCCGCCGATTATTGTAATGGCATCAGTCATAAACTCTCCTGTATTACAGCAAAAAGAAGCCCCGCAAATCTGTTTTGCAGGGCTTCTTGATATGGGAGAACTAGCAGATAAACAGTGCCTGTGTCAAAGAAATTCGGTCTTTACCCGTTTAGCTTAAGAGTAGCGGTTATCCCCCAACACTCCAACTCCGCCAGCACCTTGACCTTGAGTATGGCAACTGCTTTGGCAACTTCAGGAGAGAGTTCGATATCCATCTCAATTGAGCCGGGCTGAACTCCCCAGAGAACCATCTCCTTGGGAGCATATCCTTGCAGGTCGGCAACCAGCAGAAGATCTTTCAGCCCCATCTGGTGCGGCGAAACTTTTGTTGCCAGAGCTAAAGGGATATCATCTCCAGTCATTCTGACAATTGAGCCGACAGTCCCTCCGGTTTCAACAGCATCAACGACCAGCAGTCTGTCAACCCCCTCCAGATAAGGGAGCAGGTCAAGGCCAAGAGTGCCGCCATCGAGAATAACAAGCTCTTGCGAAAAGATGTACTTTTCTGCAAGAGCTTGAACTACAAGTACGCCAGCAGCATCATCATTCATCAGGATATTGCCGATGCCGAGCAAAAGAGTCCGCAAAGGCTAATCTTCTTCCATCGACTTGTAACCGCTGAACATACTGGAGATAATGCCGCCTCTCTCTTTAATGTCCATCAGCCAGCAGCTGTAAACGTGGTTGATTACGAAGCCAATCAGCAACCACATGAAGCTGTGGTGGATCAGGCGGAGAGTCTGATTGCTGAATATTGTTGTAATCCACCCTAACAGTTTGTGCATCATTCCGCCGGGAGCATGCTCAGAATAAAGGGTGAAGCCGCTGACTATCATGCCGAGATAGATGAGGAACACCAGAAAATAAGATGAAGCGGCTACAGCATTATGACCGACTACGTGAGGGAGTTTCCTGTCGAGAAAGCAATAATATTTAAAGGTAGCTATCATTTTCTCCCGGTCAGGTTTATTAAGGTAGGGGAAGAATGTCCGCCAGTTGCTGTATTTATTGCCGGCAAAAGACCAGTAAACCCGGGCAGCAAGGCCGATTGCAAAGACATAGGCGGCAGTGAAGTGGGTAAAGCGAACCCATCCCATTGTATATGCTGATGCTGATTCGCCTATTGAGCAGTGGATGGCCGATGAAAATACCGGTTATGCAGAGTGTCAGCACCGCCAGCACATTTAACCAGTGAATCACACGTACGGGAACTTCCCAGACATATATGATCTTCAGTTTTGACATTGTCGCACCTCCGTGGAGTACGAGAAGAACTATTTTACCTTTACACTCACGATCTCGTTGCCGGTCGCATCGAGAACATGAACCGCACAGGCCAGGCAGGGGTCGAATGAGTGAATTGTTCTCAGAATCTCAACCGGTCTGTTCGGATCGGCAATCGGTGTGCCGATCAGCGCCTCTTCATAAGGCCCTCTCTGGCCTTTATGGTCACGAGGAGATGCATTCCAGGTGGACGGAACAACAGCCTGATAGTTTAGAATCATTTTGTCCTTGATCTTGATCCAGTGTCCGAGTGCGCCGCGCGGGGCCTCATGCCAGCCATAACCGGCAGCCTCTGCCGGCCAGGTGGAAGGGTCCCACTTTGACTGCTCATGAATGCGAAGATCACCCTTGCCAACGTTGTCTTCAAGCTGCTGCAACCAGACAGGGAGCTTCTGGGCTGTAATGAGGCAGTCTATCCCTCGTGCGGCGGTCCTGCCGAGAGTAGAGAAGAGTGCTGCTGCGTCAACGTTCAGGTTCTTAAGAACAAATGTGACGGCATCGGTCGTCTCTTTATGCCCGGATGCGAAAGCTACCAGCAGTTTTGCCAGCGGGCCGACTTCCATCGGTTTCTCTTCATAGCGTGGAGACTTGACCCAAGAGTATTTCCTGTCTGTATCAAGGTTTTTGTAAGGTGGCTTCGGCCCGGTGTATTTAGCTTCTGTCTCGCCCTCATACGGATGGGCTCCCTTCCCCTGACCGCCTGAATATTCAAACCAGGAGTGATCGACATACTCGGCGACTTTCTTTTGATCAACCGGGTGAACTTTGGAGAGATCCTTGCCGAGAATGATGCCGGGCGGAAAGAACTGCTTGCCATTGGCTGGATCGGGGAACTCACCGTAAGAGAGAAAATTGCCGACTCCACCACCAATGGCGGCCCAATCCTTGTAGAAGGAGGCGATGGCGAGCAGGTCAGGGATGTAGACCTTTTCGACGAAATCCTTGGCTTTTTTCAGGAGTCCGGCGATCTCAGCCAATTTGTCGGCATTAAGTGCATTCTGTGAGTCAAGATCAATTGGGATAGCCATTCCGCCGACAAGGAAGGTCTGCGGATGAGGATTCTTGCTGCCGAGAATCGCATGAATCCGGATGATATCTTTCTGCCACTCAAGGGCTTCAAGGTAATGGGCAGTCGCCATCAGGTTTGCCTCAGGCGGGAGTTTCATGGCTGAGTGACCCCAGTAACCATTGGCAAAAGGTCCGAGCCTCCCCTTGGCGACGAAAGCTTTCAGTTTATCCTGAACACCCTTGAAGTAAGTCGCAGAGTTGAGGGGCCAATCGGAGATTGACGCAGCAAGTGATGACGTTTTGGCCGGATCAGCCTTGAGAGCGGAGGTGATGTCAACCCAGTCGAGCGCATGGAGATGATAGAAGTGGATGACATGATCCTGAACATTCTGGACCCCCATGATGATATTGCGGATAAGTTCGGCATTGGGCGGAACCTTGATGCCGAGCGCGTTCTCCACGGCGCGGATCGAGGCGATTGAGTGAACAGTTGTGCAGACACCACAGAAGCGCTGGGTGAAATACCAGGCGTCACGTGGATCGCGCCCTTTGAGAATCTTCTCAATCCCGCGGAACATGGTGCCGCCGGCCCAGGCATCAACTATTTTGCCGCCGCTGATCTCTGCCTCTATCCGTAAATGTCCCTCGATCCTGGTAATCGGGTCAACGACGATCCTTGTCATTTTATATCCTCCCTCTTTTTACCTTCCATTTTATCTTCGCCGCGAAGAGCGCTTACCACACCGTGACCGGCAAAGAGGGCAGCCGTGCCGACCGCCAGACCAATACCCAACTGGTCAACAGTTGATTCGATGCCGAAGCCGGGCACATTCGGCAAACGTCTGTAGAGCGGGGTCATGGTGTCCCAGAAATTCGGCTGCGAGCAACCGGCACAGCCATGACCGGCGGCAACCGGCCAACTGGTCTTCTCGTTGTATCTTTGCGTCGGGCAGTTATGGAAAGTTTCAGGGCCCTTGCACCCCATCTTGTAAAGACAGTGTCCTTTTCGGTGAGCTTCATCTCCCCAGATTTCAACATACTGGCCGGCGTCAAAATGCGCCCGGCGCTCGCAGTTGTCGTGAATCCTCTTTCCATAGGCAAAAAGAGGTCTGCCGAAGCTGTCAACGGCTGGCAATTTTTTGAAGAGAAGGAAGTGAACGACTGTTGCTGTCAGGTTGTCAGCATTGAGCGGACAACCGGGGAGATTAAGTACCGTCGCTCCAGGAACTGCCTCCTTGACGCCAACAGCGCCTGTTGGATTCGGTGCAGCCGCCGGAATGCCACCGTAAGAAGCGCAGGTTCCCACGGCAATTGTCGCAAAGGCCCCGCCGCAGACCTCCCTCGAAATGTCAACAGCGGTTCTGCCACCGATACAGCAGTAGATACCGTCATCCTTCAGCGGGATAGACCCTTCGACGACAGCGATATACTTGCCCTTTTCCGACTTGACAACTTTGGCAAGGTTCTCTTCTGCCAGATGACCTGCTGCGGCCATTATGGTTTCAGCGTAGTCCACCGAAAGTATGTCCAGGATGATCTCGGCAACAGTCGGGCTTGATGCACGCAGCAGAGCCTCCGTATCACCGGTGCAGCTCTGAAATTCAAGCCAGACGAGAGTCGGCCGGTTCACTTCGTCAAGAGCCTGAGCAATTTTCGGAGCAAAGGCCGCCGGGAGCGCGAGCGCCGCGGACATGGCAGAACAGAACTTCATAAAGTCCCGCCGGGACACGCCTCTTTCCGCTAACTGCCGTGATAAATCGAAATGCTGTTCTGATCCGGTCATTTTTTCGTCGTCAGACCTCTTCCCCATAAATAATTACCTCCTGATGAAGTGGTAACTTGCTGATATAGATTCTAATGCTGCCGCAATTGCGTCAAGTGCATAAACGTAACTATGTTTTACTATAATTAGTTCTAATGTCAAGTGGTAAAATTCGACAAAAAAAGCCCCTCAGCGAAATTTCGCCAAGGGGCTTCCAGTCAGCAGTGCAGAGACTCCTACGACTCTGCAAAAACCATGATTACTCGTTCCACCCTTCCGGGTGAACATCGCCGATCTGCTCCCAGTGCTCAGGTGAGCGCCAGAGGCTGGAAAGGATCAGTTCGCGGATATGGAGGAACTCTTTCGGCAGAGCGATCGTACATCTTGATGAAGAGTTCTTCGTGGGAAAGAACTTCATTCTGCCAGACATCCCGGTCAACAGACATCAGTTCGTTGAATTTCTCGCGAGACATATCCAGCCCTTCCCAATCCATATCTTCATAGCGCGGCATCCAGCCGAGCGGGCTTTCGACAGCGCCGGCATGTCCCTGAACGCGGTCAACTATCCATTTCAGAACGCGCATATTCTCGCCGTATCCCGGCCAGGCAAACTTGCCGTCGGCATCTTTAAGGAACCAGTTAACGCTGAAGATGCGTGGCGGTTTCGGGATAGAGCGACCGAACTGGAGCCAGTGGGCAAAGTAGTCGGCCATATGGTAGCCGCAGAAAGGGAGCATGGCAAACGGATCACGGCGGACATTGCCGGTTGCACCGACAGCGGCGGCAGTAGTCTCGGAGCCGAGGGTGGCAGCCAGGTAAACGCCGAAGTTCCAGTTAAATGCCTGATAAACCAGCGGTACGGTATCTTTTCTGCGGCCGCCGAAGATAAAGGCACTCATCGGCACCCCTTTGGGGTTTTCCCAATCCGGGATCGATTGATGGGCACTGGTACGCCGGCGAAGTAAAGCGGGAGTTGGGATGGGCTGCCACGACGACCGCAACCCGGAGTCCACTCATTACCCTGCCAGTCGGTCAGCTTGGCCGGGACTTCGCCGTCAATCCCTTCCCACCAGACGTCGCCGTCTTCTGTCAGGGCCACGTTGGTGAAGATGGAGTTCTTTTCGCAGGAGATCATTGCATTCGGGTTTGTCTTGTAGTTTGTGCCGGGGGCAACGCCGAAGTAGCCGTTTTCCGGATTGATGGCATAAACCTGACCGTCAGGGCCCGGCTTGATCCAGGCAATATCATCGCCGATAGTGGTAACTTTCCACCCTTTTTCCTGAAAGATTCCTGGGCGGAATCAGCATGGCAAAGTTGGTCTTGCCGCAGGCGCTCGGGAAGGCTGCGCCAACGTATGATTTTTCACCGTTTGGCGATTCAACGCCGAGGATCAGCATATGTTCTGCCAGCCAGCCTTCATCTTTACCCATGCTTGGAGGCGATGCGCAGTGCCAGGCACTTTTTGCCAAGCAGGGCATTGCCGCCGTAGCCGCTGCCGAAAGACCAGATGGCGCGCTCTTCAGGGAAGTGGACGATGTATTTTTCTTTGTTGCAGGGCCAGGTGGAATCTTTCTGGCCGGGCTCAAGCGGAGCGCCGACAGAGTGGAGGCAGGGAACGAATTCACCGTTTTCGCCAAGCACATCAAGCACCTCTTTGCCCATACGGGTCATGATCTTCATATTGACGGCAACGTAGGGAGAGTCGGAAATTTCGACACCGATCTTGGCAATGTTGGAGCCGAGCGGCCCCATGCTGAACGGGATGACGTACATGGTACGGCCCTTCATGCAGCCATTGAAGAGACCTTTGAGCTTCTCTTTCATCTCTTTGGGATTCATCCAGTTATTGGTGGGGCCGGCATCATCCTTTGAGATACTGCAGATGAAGGTACGATCTTCGACACGGGCGACATCAATCGGATCAGACCAGGCCAGATAGCTGTTGGGGCGTTTCTCAGGGTTCAGTTTTTTGAATGTTCCGGCCTCGACAAGCAGTCCGCAGAGCCTGTCATACTCCTCTTCTGAACCGTCGCACCAATAGACGTTCTTCGGCTGACAGAGAGTAGTAACATCTTCCACCCATTTCAAGAGTTGCTTGTTCTTAGTCAATCCATAACTCATTCCCGCTTCCTCCCCCATGTTTTTATGCACGAACAGCATAATCCCGGTTCAGGATTAATGGAGTCGTGCTTATGTTTTCAAATAGCTTGATGTAAATATTCAGATGGATATTGGCTGCTGAATTGGTAGTGTCAATCAAGCAATGTTTTAATCAGACTTAAATAACATAAGCCAGGCGAAAAAAAAAGAGATAAGTGGGGATTTTGGGGTAGGCCCGCTATTTTTCAGGCAGACGGCGAACTCACGGGCTTTTTTTCCGGCGGGGATGGCGTTTATTCGCTGCTGTCGCAGTCTTCGGGTTATTGCCGTGTGGGCGGCTCTCCTTCTTTTTCAGATTCGGCTTTATCCGTTTGTAGTCTTTGACAAAAAGTTCATCCTCAGCCCACTCGACCGGGATCTTCTCCTTGATATACTCATGAATAGCCTCAAGATAAAAAGCACCATCCTCATCTGCCAGAGAGATGGCAATTCCGTCGGCTCCCGCCCGTGCTGTCCGGCCGATACGGTGGACATAGTCCTCGGCATCCTGAGGGATATCATAGTTGATTACATGGGAAACCCCGTCGATATGGAGGCCGCGTGAAGCAACATCAGTCGCAATCATGATCGGGAGTTTACCGCTTTTGAAATCTTCAAGTATCCGCAGTCGTTTTTTCTGATCAACATCACCGGAGATGATTTTGCAGTGGAATTCATTGGCGATAAGGCGATCCTGAAGGAACTCACCCTCTCTTTTAGTGTTTATGAAGATCATGGTTCGCGAAACGCCCATCTTGCGTAGAAGTCCCAGCAGGAGCGGGAACTTCTCTTTGCGGGAAACATGATAGATCAACTGCTCTACCTTTTCGGCGGTCATCTGTTCGGGAGTTACCTCAACTTTCACCGGGAGGTTCATGAATTCATAGGCGAGTTCCATTACCCGCTGATTGAGGGTAGCGGAAAACATAAGATTCTGGCGCTTTTCGTACGTCGGCAGGCGGCGGAGTATAAAACGGAGGTCAGCAATAAAACCCATGTCGAACATCCGGTCAGCTTCATCAATAACCAGGACTTCAATATGACTGAGTGAGTAGACTTTCTGCTTCAGGTAGTCGATAAGCCGGCCAGGAGTGCCGATGACAATATCAGCGCCATCGCGCAGAGCGTTTCTCTGGAGCATATAATCAACGCCACCGTAGATCGCCTGAATGGAGAATCCGCAGTCGACCCCGAGTTGCTGGGCATCTTTTTCGATCTGCACAACAAGCTCACGGGTGGGGGCGAGAATCAGCGCTCTCGGATGACGGGCATCGCCGCGCCGCTCCTGCCCAAGCAGTCTGGTGAAGAGGGTGATCAGAAAGGCCGCAGTCTTGCCGGTTCCGGTCTGTGCCTGTCCGGCAATGTCCTTGCCAGTCAGGGCAATCGGGAGAGTCTTCTCCTGAATCGGGGTGCAGTCGGTGAATCCTGCGGCAGTGATCCCTTTGCAGAGAGATTCCGGGAGTTGAAGGTCGGCAAATTTCATAATGTTTACGCTCTTTTCCTGTAATTTCAGATAGATTCATATAGCACAGTAAGATACTTTGCGCAATCGGCTAATGGGAAGGGTGATAATGCTTCTGTTGACCCGGGAGTAGTGCTCTGCTAAACTTCGACGAAGATTAAGCTCCGGGAGGGAATTCATGAAGAAAATATTGGTTCTGGTTTTACTTGTAATGCTGACTGCAACGGAAACGATGGCATGGAATATTAATATCCCGGCAGGCTATGGCCAGGGTGAGTTCAAGGATCTGACCAGGGATCTCGGCTGCGCTATCGGTTACAGGAATCTGGCTCCGGCTGAACCGCTGGGGATAACCGGTTTTGATCTGGCGGCGCAGGTATCATTCATAGAAATTGATGACAACAGCAGCCACTGGTCAGCCGTTTCAGACGATGCTCCCAGCTACATAACCTACCCTTCGATTAGAGTCAGAAAAGGGCTCCCCTTTGGCATTGATATCGGCGCCATGTACACATACATTGCTGATACTGACATACAGGTATACGGCGCTGAGATCAGCAAGGCGATTCTCGAAGGGAATGTTGCGACGCCGGCTCTTGGTGTTCGTGCCACTTATAGCAGACTTACCGGAATAGATGATATGAGCCTTCAGACAGCTGGCATTGACGCTTCAATCAGTAAAGGCATACTCATTTTTACCCCTTACGCCGGTGCCGGTATGCTCTGGATTGACGGAAAATATGACGGCAACACGCCTGGCGTGTCATTAGACCAGGAAAGCTTCTGGCAGTCGCGGGGATTTGTCGGGCTCAAGATTACCCCGTTGCCACTTGTCAGTGTCACCGCCGAGGCAGAGTATGCAGCTCGACCAATATACTCGCTTAAAATCGGCGTAAATTTTTAGCCTCTTTCAGATTGCGACTGCTCCCGCAACCGGGAGCGGCGCAATATCAACTATCATGCCTGCTAACAGCCTCGATTACGCTCTGATCCACGAAGCCGCCTACCGCCTGAAGAAGCGGATCAGTAAAACTGAACTGATCTACTCACACCACTTCAGTGAGAAACTCGGTCTACCTATCCTGTTCAAGTGCGAAAACCTGCAGCGTACCGGTGCATTCAAAATTCGCGGCGCCATGAACTTCATGACGTCAATCTCTAAGGAGTCACTCAAGAACGGCGTTATTACTGCATCAGCCGGTAATCATGCTCAAGGGGTGGCGTTTTCAGCTGACCTGCTGGGAGTCAAAGCCACTGTGTACATGCCGGAGAGTACTCCGCCGCAGAAGGTATTTGCGACACGTGACTACGGTGCAGAGGTTGTGCTTTCAGGGCGAAACTTTGATGAGGCTTACGAAGCTGCCGTAATTGCCGGGAAAGCCAGCGGCGCGCTCTTTGTTCACCCCTTTGACGATTATCTGGTCATGGCCGGGCAGGGGACGATCGGTCTGGAGATCCTTGAAGAGATGCCGGATGTAGCCAATGTTATCGTCCCGATTGGAGGGGGTGGGCTCATTGCGGGTATTGCAACGGCAATCAAGGAGACACACCCACATGTACGAATTATCGGTGTAGAATCAAAGGCTGCACCCGGAATGTACAACTCCCTGCAGAAAGGGAAAGTGCTGGAAACACCGATGACAGTGAGTCTTGCCGACGGAATCGCAGTTAAAAAAGTCGGCAGAAACACCTTTCCGATTGTTCAAAGCCTGGTAGACGAAATTGTGCTTGTGGATGAGGAGGACATCTCTCTGGCGATCGTGGCTCTTCTGGAGCGGACAAAGCTTCTGGTCGAAGGGGCGGGGGCCGTGCCGCTTGCAGCGCTCCTTTCCGGGGCGGTAAAGCATTTGACAGGCAAAACTGTCTGCCTGCTTTCAGGTGGCAATATCGATGTAAAGACGATCTCTGTTGTTGTTGAGCGTGGACTTGTTGCCGCCGGCCGCTATCTGAAGTTGAAAATCGCACTTGATGATGTGCCCGGCGCACTTGCCAGACTGGCGGCTGAGATAGCTCATGTAAAAGCCAACATCTCCATAATTACCCATGACCGTCGTTCAAAATCTCTTCCCCTTGGCAAGACCGAAGTTCTGATAGAGTTGGAGACTCGCGGCTATGATCATACAAGTGAAGTTGTTACATATCTGAAGAGTGTCGGCTATCAGGTTGATGTTCTGAAATAAGGAACGCTCTGGTTTTTTTTGCCGGACTTCTTTCGTCCAGCAGTTCCGTTCGTTGAAGATCAGCTTCCGTATCAATGTCATGCCATGCCGGTAGAAACGAAGCTCCAAGGCAGAGATCCTTTGCCGTTTCAACGCTGGCTGTCAGCAGTTCGGCACTGCTCCATGGCAGTCCCCTGAAAAGCTCTTCCCAGATCCTCTTCATTGCCAGAAGATAATAACCGCCATCCTCTGCAGGTCCAAAAACCACATCAGTGTGTTCATCCTCAAGCAGAGTAAATGCCTCAAAAATATATTCCGGAGGGAGATCAGGTGAGTCCGTCCCGATTATGGTTACTCTGGTGAAGCCCTGCCTGAATATCTCACCGAAGGCATTCCTCATCCTTAGTCCCAGATCTTTTCCTCTTTGCGGAAAAGAGATGATTTCCGGAGCGAGAGCTTCAAAATAATCAGCGGCGCCGGGATCATCCTGAAAGAAGATGAAAGGGGTCACGCCTGTAAGAGTGAAAGCCATCGCCAGTGTGTCCTGAATCATGAATTTGTATAGATCGGCAGCTTTTTCCGGGGTCAGCGGTGGGGAGAGGCGGGTTTTTACACCCCCTGGCACCGGATTTTTTGCGAAGATTATCAATGCACGGGAGTTTACAGGTTGTGCGGCGGTAAAGGGAAAATTCAAAATCAGCCTCTGAATATTATCTTGTTAATTCAGTATGTTGGCGGTAGTCGGAATTCTTAAGACAATTTAAATGAGAGTTATAAGTTTAGCTTTATCCACAATTTAGGCAGTTATCAACAGTTTTACCAACAGGTGGGGGTGGGGCAGCTCTAAATCGGTTTTTTTCGTTCAATAAAGGCGTAGGCAGAATGTTTATGAATTGATTCGAAATTCTCCGCCTCCACACTGAACCAGGTTATATCGGCCTCGGCAAACAACTTTTCCGTGACTTCGCGGACAATATCCTCGACGAACTTGGGGTTTTCATACGCCCTCTCAGTCACATACTGTTCGTCAACCCTTTTGAGGAGCGAGTAGACAGGACTTGAGCCGCAGGACTCAACAAGGGAGACAAGTTCTTCAATCCAGATGAAGTTGCGGTACTTTACCTTGATGGAGATCATTGAGCGTTGGTTATGCGCTCCGTAAGCTGACAACTCCTTGCTGCAAGGGCAGAGCGAGGTTACCGGAACAGTGATGCCGAGGACGAAGTCGAACTCTTCTGCCAGGGTTGCGGCGAATGAACAGGTGTACTCCATCAGACTCTTTGCCTTGGACACCGGCGCTTTTTTTTCAATGAAATAGGGGAACTCCATCTCCAGGTGGGCGGTGGTCGCACCGAGTTTCTTCTTCATTTCGGCGAGCATTACCTCAAGCTTGTCCAGCGCGATCTCCTCTCTGTAGCTGTTGAGGATCTCCACGAATCTGCTCATGTGCGTCCCCTTGAAATGATGAGGGAGGTCAACGTACATGTTTATTCGCGCAACCGTATGCTGGAATTTTTTCTTTTTATCCATAACGACAATCGGATAGGAGATATCCTTGACTCCCACCTTGTCGATCGGGATGTTGCGGGTGTCGCCGGATTTCTGCATGTCGGGCATAGGGTTGCCGCTGTTCTTCACATTATCACCTTTCAGCCTTCACACTGACGTAACCCGCCGGATCCCGTAATCCCGCCTCTGCAAAGCCTTTCAGCCGCAGGCGGCACGAGTCGCACAGTCCACAGGCCAGGCCGGCAGGAGTTGGATCATAGCAGGAGTGAGTAAGTGCGTAATCGACACCAAGACCGAGTCCTTTTTTGATAATCTCCGCTTTTGTGAGGTGGATGAGCGGAGTGTGGATACGGAAGCCGTTGCCTTCAATCCCGGCTTTCGTAGCAAGATTTGCCATCTTCTCGAAAGCGGCAATATACTCAGGGCGGCAGTCCGGGTAGCCGGAGTAATCAAGAGCATTGACCCCGATGAAGATGTCGCGTGCTCCGAGCACCTCTGCCCAACCGAGCGCAAAAGAGAGGAAGATGGTGTTTCTGGCCGGGACATAGGTGACCGGAATATCGTCGCCGATACCGTCCTTTGGCACAGCAACATCGCTGGTCAGGGCACTGCCGCCGACTTTGCGGTAGTCAAACTCAATAACAAGATGATCAACGGCCCCCATTGCGCGGGCGTTTTTCTTTGCCAGTTCCATCTCCACCGAGTGACGCTGCCCGTAGGAAAAGCTGACTGCATACGGCGCAAAACCTTCACTGCCGGCAATAGCCATGCAGGTTGTTGAATCGAGCCCGCCGCTGTAAAGTATTACCGCTTTATTTGACATATATCTCACTTTCTCAGGTTAGTTATGTTCGGTTCTTCTTACGGATAAAAGCCGGCAGATCTGTTTTGAGGTTTTTCCTGATAGCGCCTGACCGAATCATCGATCACGCCTCTTAAAATATTGAAAGATTTATATATTTCTTCGGATTTGCCTTGAGATCATTGATAAGAGCATCAATGCTCTCAATCATCTTCACCAGTTTATCATACGCTTCACGATCATTAAGCAGTTTCCCTGCTGTGCCGTCTTTGGTCTTTAGCTTGGCGGCGGCATCTTCGTATTCCTTCACCGTACTGTCAGCGCGGCTGATAAGGGCAACCCTTTTATCGTACAGTTCGCGGTCATGGACAAGCTTGCCAAGTGTCCCGTCAGCCGACTGGATGTCTTTAAGAGTGGCATCAGCCTTGTCGAGAATGGCGATGATCTTTTGTAAGGCTCATCGCTGCGCATCAGCTTGCCGAGTGAACCTTCGCCGCGATTGATCGCGTCGGCCATAACTTTCAGTTCAAAGGAGAGGGTGGCAAGGTTGTCATACAGCTTCTTGTCGGTCATCAGTTTACCGAGACTGCCTTCGCCCCGCTCAACTTTTTCCATTACCCGGTTCAAGCGGTCGAAAGAGGCGCCGGCCTTCACCATGACATCATCCAGACGGGCGACACTCTCACCCTGAATAATATCAGGCGGGTTCTCGGAAAAGCCCTGACTAGGCGTTATGTCTACGTACTTCTCCCCCATCAATCCCCGGGTCTTGATGGTGATCCTGGAATCAGTGTTAATTTTTTTGAGCGCACTTTTATCGACCTGCAGCTTAACGGTGATCTCATTATTTTTCTCAGGAGTATTAAAGCCTATATTCGTCACCAGGCCGACATCCACACCGGCAAGCCAGACCGGCGCGCCGACCTTCAAGCCGGCGACGTCAGACATGATGACGGAGAGATCTCCTTTGTCGATGAACATCTTGGTTTTGTCCCCCATCATCAGGACGCCACCACAGAACAAAAGGATGGCAATAAGGATGAATATCCCGGTTTTAACCTGCGCCCATCTGAGGTTGTCACTCCGCTTCATCGTTATCCTCTGCTTCGACATAGTGGAAAAGAGACTCTTCTCCAGGAGAGAAGAATTCAAGTAATGCCTTGTGCCGGCTCGATTCCAGATCTTTCCTGGTCCCTTCGAGGACAAGTTCTCCCTCATGAATGAAGGAAAACCGGTCTGATACTGCAAACGCAGTCGCCATATCGTGCGTCACCATCAGGGTCGTTTTCCCCTGACTCTGAAGTCTTACCATGAGCTGCTGTATATTGTAAACGCCTATCGGGTCGAGTCCGGTGGTCGGTTCGTCAAAGAAGATGTAACGGGGATCGGCTGCCAGAGCCCTGGCGATGGCGACCCGCTTCTTCATTCCGCCGGAAAGTTCGGACGGGTAGAGATTGATTACTTTTTCAAGACCGACGAAGCTGAGTTTTTCCATCACTATGGCATCAATTTCAGCCGCAGGACAGCTCCCCTCTTCTAGCAACCGGTAGCCGACGTTTTCGCCGACCGTCATCGAGTCGAACAGCGCCCCCCCCTGAAAGACGATGGCAATATGCTTGCGGGCACGGGAGAGCTGGCTCTCGGAGAGGGTGGCGATATCAGTGCCATCAATGAATATTTTTCCGGAGTTCGGTTTCAGCAGGCCGAGAATCAGTTTCAATATGGTTGTTTTGCCGACGCCGCTGACCCCGAGAATGGTTCTGTTCACCCCCGGAAGGAGCGTAAGGTCGAAGTTGTGCAGAATCTTTCTGCCCCTGATCGAATAGCAGACCTTTTCCATCTGTATGCCGCTTAGCTCTGCCATGGTTTACCTGAACAGTATGAATATCTTGGTTATGAAAAAATCGGAGATCAGAATGAATACCGAAGCCAGCACGACCGTCCGCTTGACCGCAACGCCGACCCCCTCTGCTCCGCCGGAAACCCTCAGGCCGACATGACAGGCGATCATGACTATGAGAAAACCGAAAAAAGCCGGCTTGGCAACCCCTTCGATAAGGTCCTGAAAGCGCATGAACCGCGGCAGCGATTTCCAGTACATCAGCGGGCTGATATGATACCCGGAAGCGATAAGGTAGCCGCCAATGATGGCAATCGTATCTGTAACGACTGTCAGGAGCGGCATGGCAATGAGCATCGCCTTGAGCCGGCTGGTCACCAGCCTCTTGACGATATCAGTTCCTTCCACCCGCATGGCATCGACCTGTTCGGTTACAACCATGCTGCCGAGCTCTGCCGTAATAGCCGACCCGACCCGGCCGGCAACCATAAGGGAGGAGAGCACCGGTCCGAGCTCCTTGATCATGGTCACTGCCACCATCCCACCGACAGTGCTGGTCGCGCCGAAAGGTTTGAGCTGGATCAGCGCCTGCAAGGCCATTACCATGCCGGTAAAAAGACCGGTCAGGGTGACGATAAAAAGCGAACCGACACCAATCTTGTCGAGCTGGGTCATGAACTCGCGGTAGTAAAACGGGCGGGAGAAGATTTTGCTGAAAGATTTGAGAGCCAGTTTTACCAGAGTCTGGAGCTCGGCGAGGAAAAAAATGATTTTATGTTCTGCAAATTTTATCGGCATGGTATCCGCTGGTTTAATCAACTTTTCAAACTTTACGACTGTAAGGCTTCCGTAATCACCTGATCAATCTCGTTTACAAAAATGAAGGTCAGAGCCTGGTGAATCTCTGCGGGGATGTCATCCAGATCATTACGGTTCCTTTCCGGGATGATCAGCTTGGTCACTCCGGCCCGCCGGGCCGCCAGTACCTTTTCCTTGAGACCGCCTATGGCAAGTACACGACCGGTGAGACTTATTTCTCCGGTCATGGAGACATCGCGCCGGGCCGGCCGTCCTGTCAGGAGTGACACCAGAGCGGTTGCCATGGTAATCCCGGCCGAAGGCCCGTCCTTTGGGATGCTTCCTGCCGGGACGTGAATATGGATGGTGGTTTCCTCGAAGGCGTCAGCCGGAATTCCGAGACGGGTACTGTTCGCCTGGATATAGGAGAGAGCCGTCCGGGCAGACTCTTTCATGACATCACCAAGGGAACCGGTCAGGATAAGATCGCCCTTCCCCTTCATGCTGGTTGCTTCGACAAAAATGATGTCACCGCCGGTTTCCGTCCAGGCCATGCCGGTAACCACCCCGACCCGGTCATGTTCAGCTGCCACTTCATTGAAAAATTTCGGGTGACCGAGAAACTCCTCCACCAGTTGCGGAGTTATGGGGGTTCTGAGCTGTTTCCCCTGGGTTATCTCTTTGGCCAGTTTGCGGCAGACCGAGCCGATGCTCCGCTGCAGGTTGCGCACACCGGCTTCGCGAGTGTAGTCGTTGATGATCAGCTGGAGCGAGGCTTGCTCGAATGTAGGCGGGGTATTACTGAGGCCGTTTTCCTCGATCTCCCGGGGGATCAGGTAGCGATTGGCAATATGCTCTTTCTCTTCACCCGTGTAGCCGGAGAGGGTGAGAATCTCCATCCTGTCTTTTAGAGCCGCAGGTACCGGGTCGAGCTGATTGGCGGTAGTGATGAACATTACATTGCGCAGGTCGAAGGGGACATCCATGTAATGGTCAGTAAAGGTGTTGTTCTGCTCGGGGTCGAGTACCTCCAGGAGGGCGCTTGCCGGGTCGCCACGGAAGTCCAGCCCGATCTTGTCCACCTCGTCGAGCATGAATACCGGGTTGTTGGCGCCGCAGCGGAAGATTTCCTGAATGATCCTCCCCGGCATGGAGCCGATATAGGTGCGGCGATGGCCGCGAATCTCCGCTTCATCCCGCATGCCGCCAAGGGAGATGCGGATGAATTTACGGCCAAGCGCTTTGGCGATCGAGCGGCCGAGACTGGTCTTGCCTACCCCCGGTGGTCCGACAAAGCAGAGGATCGGCCCCTTCATATTCTCCTTGAGAGTGCGTACCGCCAGATACTCCAGGATGCGCTCTTTTACTTTTGTCAGGTTGTAATGGTCATCGTTGAGAACCTGTTCCGCCTGGATAATGTCATGATTGTCGAGGGTGCTGACCATCCATGGCATGCCGCTCAGATAATCCAGGTAGGTTCTGGCAACGGTAAATTCAGGCGAGGCGGGATTGATCCGTTCCAGCCGCTTGAGTTCCTTTTCGGCGATGGATCGTACTTCGTCCGGCATGGCAGTTGCGGCCAGTTTTTTTCTCAGCTCTTTCAGATCCGTGTCGGACTGCTCTTCGTCCCCCAGCTCTTCCTTGATCTGCTTCATCTGCTCACGGAGGATATAATCTTTTTGAGTCTTCCCCATCCGCCTGGACACTTCGGTCTGAACTTCACCCTTGATCTGCAGGCGCTGCACCTCACTGGTCAGATTGGTATATACCTTCTTGATCCGGTCTATCGGGTCGAAAGTTTCCAGAATCTCCTGCTGCTCTTCCAGGGAGAGGTTCAGGTAGATGGCAACCAGATCGGAAAGCCGGCCGGGGTGGTCGATGTGATTGATCATTTTCATGGCATCATCAGGAAGAGGCCGGCCATATGAGAGGGATATTTTGAGGAGGGCGGACAGGCTGGAAACAAGGGCATCGGAAACGATGGTTTTTTCGAAGAATTCAGTGACAGGTTCAATCCGGACGAGGGGGAAGGGGCTTTCGCTAACCACCTCCAGCATTTTTACCCTGGATACCCCCTCAAGGGTTACCTTCGAGGTCTCATCCTCCAGTTTGGTTATTTTAGTGACGCGGCAGACTGTCCCCACGTCGTGGATCGATTCGGCAACTGCTTCACCGCCGTCCCGTTTGACCTTGAAGAGGCCTATCATGTCGTTATAGTTGGCCGTCGCTTCGAACAGCGGCAATTCCCACCCTTTGAGGAAAAGGGTGAAAAGCATGTAGGGGAAAGCCACTGCTTCCCGTAGCTGGAAGAGCGGAACCGTCTCTGGGGTGTGCGAGTACTCGGGCATGGAAGACCTTTGGCGCTCTTTCGGGAGAATTTTTATGCCGGTGCGTCTACAGTAAAGAGTAGCTACTCATGGGGAATGTGTCAAGGAGGGGAGGGAGTATTTCGTTGCGTATCCTCCCATTCTGCGTACAAATCTGCCAGCTGAGATTCAACTTTAGCGTGTTCCTCTGCCAGTTCCTGCAGTACTGCGTAGTCGCCGGTCTCATCAGGGGCGGCCAGTTTATTTTCGATGGTTTTCAGCTCAGCTTCAGTGGTCTCAATCGTAGTTTCAAGCTCAGCGAGCCTCTTTTGCCTGGCACGCTCTTCCTTCTGCCGCTGTTTCTCCTCTTCGCGGCTGCGGAGCCGCACTTCTTTAGACTCGGGACTCGGGACTCGGGACTCGGGAACCGGGGAAGAAGAAACAACTGCCGCGCCTCCTTTCTTCGCCAGGTAGTATTCGTAGTCGCCGTGATAGGAGGTCAGCCTGCCTGACTCAACTTCGACGACGCGGGTAGCCAGGCCATCGATGAAGTAGCGGTCGTGAGAGACGAAGACAACCGTGCCTGGAAAGGAGCGGAGCGCATCAAGGAGCATCTCCTTGCTGAAGAGGTCGAGGTGGTTGGTCGGTTCGTCCATGAGGAGAAGATTCGAGGGGCGGAGCAGCATCTTTGCCAAGGCAAGGCGGTTACGCTCGCCGCCGGAGAGAACGCTGACTTTTTTATGGATATCATCACCGGAAAAAAGGAAGGCGCCGAGGAGGTCACGCAGTCTGGGCACCATATCGTAAGGAGCATCTGTGTATAGCTCGTCATAGGCGCTTTTTGAGCTATCCAGCGCTTCGGCCTGATCCTGGGCAAAGTAGTCTATAACGACATTGTGGCCATCAATTCTGCTCCCTGCTTGAAACTCGCCACCGCTGAGAATCTTCATCAGAGTCGATTTCCCCGCGCCGTTATGGCCGACAAGGGCGATTTTCTCACCTTTTTCAATCGTCAGATCAACCTGATCCAATACAGTGTGCGCTCCGTAACGCTTGGTTATTCCGCTCAGTTCCATTACGACTCTGCCGCTTTTCGGCGGCTCAGGAAACCGGAAGTGTATTTTTTTCCGCTCCGGCGGAATGACAATCCTTTCTATCTTCTCCAGCATCTTCACTCGCGACTGTACCATCGAGGCCTTGTTGGCCTGATAGCGAAACCTGCGGATAAAATCTTCCAGTTTTTCAACTTCATCATCCTGGCAGCGCTTTGCTTCTCTGAGGGCGCTTATCCTCTCTTCTCTCTGGAGGAGGTAGTTTGAATAGTTGCAGTGATAATCGCTTATCGAAAAGTTCCAAACCTCGGCGATCCGGCTGCAGACACTGTCAAGGAAGAAGCGGTCGTGGGAAACCAGCATCACCGAGAACGGGTAGGCGCAAAGATATTCTTCCAGCCAGTTTCTTGCCTCTATATCGAGGTGGTTGGTCGGTTCGTCCAGCAGGAGAACGTTAGGCTTCTGCAGTAGCAGTTTTGCCAGCGCAATCCGCATTTGCCAGCCACCGGAGAAGGTGCCGCAGTCGCGCTGCCACTGAGCAGGAAAAAACCGAGGCCGGTGAGGACAACGCCGACATCCGCCTCTTTGGTGTAGCCCCCCTTGACCTTGAACTCTTCCTGAAGATGGCCGAAGCGGTCGAGCGCAATCGTGTGGCGAGGGTTACTGTGCTCAATAGTTTCCAGTTCAATCGTCAGTGTCCGCAGCTCTTCCTCCATTGACTGAAGTTCAGCAAGAGCGGAGAGGGCTTCTTCAAAGAGGGTCGTGCCGCGGGTAACCAGTCCGTCCTGAGGCAGATAGCCGACAGTCGCCCCTTTGGCAAATTGCAGTTCTCCGGAGGATAGCTCTACCTGTCCGGCGATGATCCGCATAATTGTCGATTTGCCGGCGCCGTTCTCGCCGACAAGCCCGACGCGCTCACCTTTTTTCAGGTGCCAGGAGATATCGGTGAACAGGGGTTTGCCGGCGAATTCTTTGCTGATGTTTTTAAGGTGGAGCATGGTTTCCTTAATGAGTTTCTATCGGAAAGGGTGCTTTTTCGCCCTGGCTGCGTCAATATTCGCTCTTGCTTGTGCGGCGTACGGTCGTACCCCTCCGTGCAATACCTCGATTTCCTTGCCATGACAAAAAATCCCCGCTTTCCAAAGCGGAAACCAACTGTTTCTCATCCGGAGTCTCCGGATGGAAAGTAGTGAGTTAAAAAGGTCGAATGGTCTGTATTCTATGGAAGTTGAAGGGGTAAAGCAATTTTCATCGACCCAATGGCACCCAATAAACGCATTTAAATGTCAAGCGGCTAGAATTCTGTTATAGTTTCGAAGTTTTAATGTCGACTTGTCGCAGCAATCATGCTGCTTATCAAGGAGGCTGGCGGGCTTAAAGAAAATCTGCTGCAAATTCGTCTGGCCGGTCCATATTTCGCCGCTTTCTTGGTCAATAGAACAACTATTGCTCTGCAAAATCGTCTAAATCTTGCCTCGCCCAGTCAAATTTTCGCTTAGCTTTTTAATCCCAACAGACACCTAAGAAAAGGATCAGAGAAATGCCAAAAAAAATGCTTATCAATGCCCTTCATCCGGAAGAGTCGCGGGTTGCGATTGTCGATGAGAACGGGCGGCTGATTGATCTCGACATCGAGATCACCGGCAGTGAACAGATGCGGGGAAATATCTACAAAGGGGTCGTGCTGCGGGTTGAACCTGGTTTGCAGGCCGCCTTCATAGATATCGGCCTCAAAAAACCGGCCTTTATCCAGATGGGTGAACTGCATCCGGACAACTGGCAGTGGCGCGACGATGTCACAGAAGAACAGCGCAAGAGGCGACCGCGCATTCAGGATGTTCTCCGCCGTGGACAGGAGCTGATTGTCCAGGTCGAGAAGGATGAACGTGACATGAAGGGGGCGGCGGTGACGACCTATATCTCCCTGCCCGGCCGCTATATGGTCCTCATGCCGGGGAGCGACTCGACCGGAATCTCCCGCAAGGTCGAGGGTGAGGGCGAGCGGAAGAAGCTGAAGGAGCTTGCCGCCCAGATGTCCTTCCGTGAAGGGGTCGGCTACATTATCCGCACCGAGGCGATGGGGAGGGAACTTGAGGAGCTGCAGTACGATCTCGACCAGCTATTGGCAAAGTATGACGAGTTGATGGATAAGGGCTCAAAGATCAAAGCCCCGGCCATTATCTATAAGGAGTATGCCGTCGTCATCAGGACTATCCGTGATTATTTCTCTGCTGATATCGATGAGGTGCTGGTTGACAGTAAAGAGGTCTGTAAAGAGGCGAAAGCTTTTTTCAAGGAGACGATGCCGAAGTTTGAGAAACGGGTGAAGATGCATCAGGAGAAGCGGCCGATCTTCTCCCGTTATCAGCTGGAAGAACAGATCGATCAGATTTACGAAAAGAAAGTGCCGCTGAAATCCGGGGGGTCACTCGTTATTGAGCCAACCGAGGCGCTTGTCTCGATTGATGTCAACTCCGGCAAATCGACCGGCGAACGCAATGTGGAGGATACAGCCTTCCGCACTAACCTTGAGGCGGTTGAAGAGGCCGCCAGGCAGCTGCGGCTGCGCGACCTGGGCGGACTCATTGTCCTTGACCTGATTGATATGCGGGAGATGAAACATGTAAAGGAGGTTGAAAAACTTCTCAAGGATTCTCTCAAGGGCGACAAGGCGCGGGTCACGGTCGGGCGAATCTCCCAGTTTGGCATGTTGGAGATGTCGCGGCAGCGGATCAAGCAGACGCTGGAGCAGGGGAGCGTGCTGGACTGTCCGCACTGTTCCGGACGTGGCAAGGTCAAAGGGGTGGAGAACATGGCGATCTCCTTTTTGCGCAAGGTTCATGCCGCCGCAGCCAAAGGGACAGCCGCCGAGGTACGCGGCGAGCTGCCGCTCGAAGTTGCCTATTATCTCCTCAACCGGAAGAAGCGCGAGCTTGCCCAGATCGAGAACGATTACGATATAGAGGTGACAATAAAGGGTAAGCCTTCATTCCTCATGAATCAGCTGGAACTGCTGGTTATCAAGCGTGACAAGCCGGCGGTTCAGGAGCCGCAGCAGCAGCCGCAGATTCGGGCAGTGGCGGAGACCCCGGTCGTGGAAGTGGTCGCGCCAGCAGTTGCAGCTGTTGCAAAAGTCCTGGAGCCTGAACAGCCAATTGATGACGGCAAACCGAAAAAGAAACGCAGTAGTCGCAAAAAAGTTGACGTGACGCCGCTTGAAGAGGCTCTGGTCGAGGTTTCGGCCGGAGAAGAGATTTCGGCGGCAGAAACTGTTGCCGCTGTTGAAGCCGAGCCGGTTGAAGTCTCTACTGAAGAGCCGAAGAAGAAGCGCCGCCGGAAACGTCGTAAAAAAACAAAGAGTGGCGCTGCTGAACTGCAGGAAATTTCTGAAACCGCAGAAGTTGATGAAGTCCAAGAAAAAATTGATCACCCTGAAGATGCTGTAGAGTCGCCGAATTCGGACGTAGCAGTTGTCGGTCTACAGAAGAAAAAAAGGCGTAACCGCCGCAAGCGTGGCGGTGCCAGGGTTTCGGATGCTGCAACAGAGGTTCAACCGGAAGTGTCAGTAGATGTTCCCAGCGTAGAGCTGTCTGTACCTGACGTGCCTCCGGTAGAGGCGCCCCCTAAGAAACCGCGAATCCATGCGCCAAGAAAGAAAAAAGTTGCTGAAGAAATACCGCTCGCAGAGGTTGCGGCGAGTGCGCCTCTGCCGATCGCTTCACCTGAATCTGAAGTCGTGAAGCCGAAGCGGACCCGTGCGAAAAAGGTGGCGATTAACGCTGCTGAAACCATTGTTGCGCTTGTTGAAGCAGCACCTGGAGCTACTGATACGCCGAAACCGAAACGGTCGCCCAGAAAGAAGAAGGCTGATCTGGCCGGTGGGCAGGACTAAGCCGCGATGATTTTTAAAGCTCCTGCAACTGACTGCAGGAGCTTTTTGTTATGAGCCCTTCTTTTTACGGCAACTCTGAAAAAACGGTTGTCCAGTCCTTCAAAATCACTACAGTCGCGAATCAGAATCAGTTTGGCAAGAAGCTTATCCTGTAGCTCTGCTGCAGTTAAACCGTGATCAAGTCTAATGAGCAGATAATTCCCGGCCCCCTCAAAAACGGTTATCCCGTCCAATTTTGAGAGTGAAGCTGCCAGATAGCCGCGCTCTTTCTCGACCAAAGCCGCCGTCCGGTGGCAATGGCCCTGATCAGCCAGGGCTGCCAGAGCTGCTGCCTGGGGAATGACTCCGACGTTCCATGGCGGGAGAAAGCGTTTCAGCCGGGAAGTTACCTCTGGTGATGCTACCGAGTAGCCGACCCTTATGCCGGGAAAACCGAAAAATTTGGTCATAGAACGGAGAATCATGCCGCTGTCAGAAGAAGGGATCAAAAATTTTGCGGAAGAACTTTCGGCGAAGTCAATGAATGCTTCATCCAGCACGAAAAAGCAGCCACTGCTTCTGCAAAAGCGGTAGAGAGTCTCAACCTCCTCAAGAGAATAGAGCCTTCCAGTGGGGTTGCCGGGATTGCAGAAGAAGAACAGGTCGTAGCCTTTGGCCAGCTCAGTCGCGATACTGGCACAATCAAGGGCAAAACCGTTTTCGTGAGTAAGGGTCAGATAGTTAATTTCCCAACCGGCAAGTTCAAGAGCATTGGCGTACTCCGAAAAGGCCGGTGCGATCAGTAGTGCCCGGCCTGCGGCCCTGCGAAAGAGTCGCGGGATAAGATGAATAAGCTCGGTAGAACCGTTGGCAACTGAAATATTTTCTGCAGATAAGGAATGATAGCCGGCCAGCGCAGCGCAGAGGGCAGGTGAATCGGTTTCAGGGTAATGACCGGCAAATTTGAATGCCTCAGCTGCGGCTTTGCGAACCCCTGGGGGTGGCCCGAGAGGATTAATGCTGGCGGAAAAATCCAGTATTGATTCCGGCGGCACCCCCAGCTGTCGTGCCGCAGAGAGAACTTTTCCGCCATGGCTGCTTGATCTGTTCATTGAAAAGAAGGTCTCCTCACTCACTATACACCTCTGCCATGCTCCGGGCCTTTTCGGCAAGCTCCCGGCGGAGTTCCGGAGGCTCCAGCAGTTCGACATGGTTTCCATAGGAGAGTATCCAGGAAAGTATCTCCATTTTGCCACCGGCGCTAAAACTCAACTCTATCGCGCCGTTGCGCAGCTTCCTGATTTTCTGGGATGGATGCCAGATCCGGCCAGCGATGCTGTGGGCAACAACTTTCGAGAAGCGCAGACGAATATTGAAAGGCTCTTCAGTGACGATACCGAAAGCCTCGTCAAACTGCTTTTCCGGCTGATATTGCAGAGGGATTTCAAAGCGTTCGCTCAAGATGATGACCTCGGCTATCCGCTCTACCGCAAAGGTTCTGATGCTCAGGCGGTTATGGGCATACCCCTGCAGGTAAAGACCTCCCTTGTAGAAGACAAAGGAGTATGGATCAACAGTGTAGAGTTCGGCCTTTTTACGGGAAGGTGCTCTGTAGTGCAGTTTTACCTTCTGCTGGAAAAGAAGCGCTTTGCGAAGGTCTGTCAAAAGAGTGGCGGCTTTTGAGTAGTCACGCACCCCCTGTATGATCGGCAGAGCAATTTTTGACAGCTTTTCCAGATGGGCCGCGTAGCGGGGCGGAAGGACAGAGTTGATTTTGCGGAATATGCTGTCGATATCATCATGAAAAGGGGTGCCCTGGAGAGTCTCAAGATGGGAGCGGAGAAAATAAAGAGTCAATAATTCCTGCAGCGAGAACCCGATCGGCGGAACATCCTTGAAGCCGGTAATAAATCGATAGAGTTTGCGATCTCCTGACCACTCGGCAGTTAACGGATAACCTGCCTCAGATATCGCGAGGAGGTCACGATGCACAGTCCGCCGGTTTACACCACTACCATCGGCAAGCTCCTCTATGGATATGCCGTGACGCGATTCAATCAGGCGGATCGTGTCATGCAGGCGTGCCGCCTGTGAGTATTTTTTCTGGGGCTTGCCCGGCTTGTTCATTTACTCTCTGAAGTTGACAAACTGCATCTCAACGTCCAGATCCTTCCCTTTAAGAAGGGCAATGGCTTCCTGCAGATCATCACGATTCTTGCCGGTGACACGCACCTGATCATCCTGGATCTGAGCCTGCACTTTGATCTTGCTCTCTTTAATGACGGCAATAATCTCTTTCCCCTTCTCCTTGGAGATGCCGACCTGAACAGTTATTATCTGCCGCACCATGCTGCCGGAAGCTGGTTCAACCTTGCCGTACTGGAGAGCTTTTATGGAGATGTTCCTCTTCAGGAATTTTGACTGCAGCACGTCTATGACAGCTTTCAGCTTGTAGTCGTCATCAGCGAGAACCTTGATAGACTCGTTTTCACGGGTTATCTCCGCTTTTGATCCCTTGAAGTCGTAGCGCTGACCAATCTCCTTGACCGCCTGGTTAACGGCGTTATCAACCTCCTGCATGTCTACTTTTGATACAATGTCGAATGAGGGCATTTTGAAACCTCCAAAAAAGAATTTAGAATACAGAATACAGGAGACAGAATAGAACAAAAAAAGCCTTTGATTCTGACCCCTGTATTCTGTCTCCTGTCTACTGTTGAATTATCTCCACCCCGGCAGGCGGCTTGAATGTGAACCGCTCGCTGCCAATCCCGCTGTTTAGCCTGATTTTACTGTATTCAATGGTTGTCCGGTTGCCGAGTTGGTCAAAAAGAACCGAAGCGGTCAGTGGGAAAAAAGCAGCGCCAGTGGGGTTTTCTCCGGATTTTTTCACTGCATCGGCACTGACGAAGAGATGCAGCTTGGCGACTGCCTGATTGGCTTTCTTCGGGATAAGTTCAAGTTGAAAGTTTCCCTTTTTATCGGGAGTTTGTGAGACAAGTTTTATCTCGAAATCTTCAGAAAGTTTTCCCAGTCCGGTCAAATAACTGAGAGCCATACCGTTACCGCCGGCAAAGAGTTTTGCAGTGTCGGTAAGGATGACCTGCTTGTTATCCGGAAGATAATACCAGACATTCTTGCCGTTGGATATGATCTGCTGCTTTGGTTTAATGTAGTCAAAACGGAACTGGGCGGTGTCACCCATTTTTTTGAGAAACAGCTCACCAGAACCTTTTTCCTCCCTGTTCAGAGCTGCAATATAGGTCTTCTGGTGAAAGTCGGCGTGGAGGTCCCTTGTGGAAGCATAGCCGTTTTTGAGCGCAGCAAGAATTTCCTGCAGATCAGGCTTCTCCACGGCTGCTGCAGATGCAGCAAGCAACATTGTCGCAGCGATCATTGTGGCCAGATACTTCAATGTTAAAATAATGGTCTTCATCGTTCCTCCTCTGGACGTACTACCCTTGCAGCAGGTGGCACGTCGAACCTGAAATAGCATGTCCGAAAGCATATCGTCGGTTGCGTCTCTGGCTTAACTCTCTGGTCGCGCTGTTGCCGACCGGCTAGCATTTATTGCGGATGTCGATAATAAATACAATTTCGCCGTTCCCAAGTACTGATGCTCCGCTGAGTCCCTTGATTGCCGAGAGCGGCCTGGGGAGAGCCTTTACAAAGATCTCCTGATGCCCCAGAATCTGATCGACCTGAATGGCAATTTTTTGCCCTTTTAGCGAAGTTATGAAGAGCTGCACGATCTCTTTGCCCAGCTCTTCGGTGTATATATTGAGAAGCTGCCCGATCGGGACGATAGGCAGAGTTTCATCATTGAGGAGACAGATTGTCTCGCCATCTACGGTTGCCAGATCTTCGCGTTTAAGCTCCATTGTCCGCTCAACCGCTGTCAGCGGAATAGCCAGAGTGAAGCTGCCGGCCTTTATCAGGAGAACATGCATGATTGCGATGGTAAGTGGCAGGCGGAGTAGAAAAGATGAGCCGGCACCGCTTTCGGCAAAAATGGAGAGTGCTCCCCCCATGCTCTGGGTAGCGGTTCTGACAACATCCATTCCGACCCCTCTGCCTGATAATTCGGTAACTTTTCTGGCAGTTGAGAAGCCTGGATGGCAGATCAGCAGCAGCTTTTCCTCAGCGGAGAGCGCTGTCACCTTCTCCTTGGAAAGAAAGCCTTTAACAACCGCCGACCGCGCAATTTTTTCAGCATCCATCCCCCTGCCATCATCCTCGATCAATATCTCGACCTGGTCTTTTTCTCTTGAGACAGATATGCTTATCCTGCCGACGGGTGGTTTCCCTTGGGCAACCCTTTCCCGGGGAGTCTCGATGCCATGGTCGACTGAATTACGGAGCAGGTGGGAAAGCGGATCGCCGATAAGGTCGAGAATACTTCTGTCGAGCTCTATTTCGGCGCCTTTTATGGAAAAGGTGATCTCTTTTCCGGAGCTGCGGGCAAGATCACGAATCATCCGGGGAAATCTTTCGGTTATTATGGCTAGAGGCATCAGCCGGAGGGCCATGACCTGATTCTGAAGGTCGCGGAGATGTTTTTCAAGCACCAGCAGGGCTGCGGAGAAATCATGATTGCGGCTGTTGCGGGCAAGCTCCGTCAAGCGGTGCTTCGCCGTTATCAATTCGCCGGTAGTCTCCAGAAAATGATCAAGGACGGCTGTTTTGACCTTTACTGTCTGCTTATCGTCTTTTCTGAATGAGGGCGGGTTTTCTGGCGCAGCGGGTTCAATTTCCCCCCGGGATGGAGTCTCCGAAGAGATTTTTCCATGATAGGCTATGATTTTACTGATAATCCCGGCGGTATCCAGATTGCCGCTGCCTCCGTCTGCAATGTCGGTCACTATTGCGGATAGCGCCGATTCACCGGCAAGCAGAAGATCAAAAAGCCCCGCATCTACTTTTAACCCTTTCCTGACCCTGTCCATAAGGTCTTCAAGTTTGTGAGCGACTTCTGTGGCCTTGTCAAAACCCATGGATGCTGCCATCCCCTTTACTGAATGGACGGATCTGAAGAGTTCATCGATGGTCGATTTATCACTATGATCAGCCTCAAGAGCGATCGTCAGCTTTGAAAGTTTTTTCAGATGCTCACGAGTCTCAGTGAGAAAAAGATCATGGTATTGGGACATGTCCAAGTGGCAGTACTCCTACGAGGCAAGTGCTTTTTCGAGCGAATCAACAAGTGTATTCAGCGCCAGGAGTACAACCCGGCCATCATCGAGGGTAAGAATCGCATCCTCAAATTCAGAAATTCCCGGTTCAGAGGCGATGATCTCATCCGCGAAGATGATTCGCTCCGTCCGGCTTACCAGGATAGCCAGGCCGGTTTCAGGGAGCTTCAGCAAAAGGAGATTCTGGCCGTTTCTGACAGGCCCGAACCCAAGGTACAGGGAGAGGTCGAGAACTGCGGCAAGTTTGCCGTGAATGGCGACTACCCCCCGTAAAAAACGCGGTGAATCCGGAAGCGGGTATTCGGGGAGGAGTTCAGAAATCTCATCGACTGCGGTGACCTCAACCGCAAAGCGACGCTCTCCGCAAGAGAAGAGCATATATTTGCGAGATCCGGTCACTCATACTCTAACGGCTGGTCTTCCGGCAGGCTGAAGCGCTCAACCGTCTTGAGAAGGTCTGTTGCCAGTACAGCAAGCTCTCTGCTGGCGGCCGTCATCTCCTGCATGGCTGCGGACTGTTCTTCAGTTGCGGCGGACACCTGTTCTGTCGACGCGGCGTTATCCTCGGCAACCTTGGTTATCTCGTCGATGGCGCTAACCATTTTCTGCGCGCCGTCACTTTGCATACTGGAGAGATCGGCAATGCTATTTGCTTTACGCTCCGCTTCCATAACGCTCTGCACGATTGACTGGAACACTGCGGCAGTGCTGTTAAGCTTTTTCTTGCCTTCCTGCACCTGGCGTGAACTGGAGGTGAACGTATCCCTTACCTTGACGCTGTCTTCTTTAATCAAAGCGACAAGATCGATTATTTCGGCGGCAGAGCGGCCAGTGCCATCAGCGAGTTTACGAACTTCTTCGGCGACGACGGTAAATCCTTTGCCGTACTCTCCGGCGCGCACTGCCTCAATGGAAGCGTTAAGCGCCAGCATGTTCGTCTGTCTTGCGATCTCCACAATCATATCGGCCACTTTCCCCACCTGCTGCAATTTGCCGTTCAGCTCCGCAAACTGCTGGCCGGTGTATTCGACGCTATCAAGAAACTCTTTCATCAGATCCATGGTCTGCTTAGCCAGTTCCGCTCCCTGGCGGGCATTCACCGTTGTGTCACGGGCGGACTGGGCAGACTCGTTGGCCCGTTTTGCCACCAGTTCCACGGAGACAGCCAGCTCATGTATCAGAGCTGATCCTTTCCCGGCCATCTCGGCCTGAATCTCGGCTCCATGTGATATCTGCTCAAGAGCTTGCGCTATCTCTTCGGTTGCCGCATTAACCTCCAGCGACGAGTTGGAAAGAGTCTGCGCAGATTCTGACACCTGTCCGGAGGCTGAGCGGATCTTGCTTACCAGAGCACGAAGATTTGCTGCCATCAGATTTATTGAATGGGCGATCCCGACGGTTTCATCAGGGAAATGCTTTGCCTTGATGTCGAGCTCTCCCGAAAGATCTCCAACGCTGATCGCCTCGACAGATTCAGTGATTTTCCCGATATTGCGGCTTAACCCCTTTGTCAGAAGCCAGCCCAGGATCAGGCCGGTAGTGAGGGCAACAGCGTAGGCGAGGATGGTGGTCATCTCCTGGGAGTAGCCGAGGGCCATAACAATTGAAGGTGAAAAAGCGACCGCAGCAACAACCAGGATAATACCGAGAATGAATTTATAGCCAATAGGGATGTACATTGAAACCTCCTATGAAAATCTCCATATTTATGGGGAAGAGTTTCGAGAGCGGTAAATACGCTCCACTGGACAGACGGTCTGGAAATGATTCCTGCTTTCACCCAGGATTGCTTCGGATTTGCCGAGCACGAGAAAACCTTCCTTGCCAACTGCTCTGGCCATATTGGCAAGAACCTTGTCCTGCTGTTCGCGGGCAAAGTAGATCATTACATTGCGGCAGAGAAGAAGGTCGCAGTCTGTATAGAGCAGATCGTTGAAGATGTTGTCATGCTTAAAGTTGACCATCCCGGTTATGGACGGAGAGAGTCTGTACTGTAGCCCCTCTTCACTGAAATATTTCGCAATGTAGTGCAGCGGGGTTTCCAGCAGGTGATCCTGGTTGTAGAGAGCCTTTTCCGCACTCTCCAGTATTCCTGTGTCCACATCGATGGCATCAATGGTAACCGGAATTTCGACTGTTTCCTCGGGGAACTGTTCCGCGAGGATCAGTGCCAGAGTATATGGTTCTTCGCCACTTGAGCAGCCAAGACTCCTGAAACGGAGGCTCTTTTTCCCGGTTTGTCTCGCCGTGGCAAAAAGGGCAGGGATGATCTCTGTCCTGAGTTTCTCAAAAGTGGAAAAATTGCGAAAAAACTGGCTGACATGAATGGTCAGGACTTTAACCAGATGATCCAGCTCATTTTTTTCCGAAATCAGCATATCGCAATACTCTTGCACTGATTCGCAGTGATTGATTCGTATCCGGATGGCAATTCTTCTTCTGACGCAGTTGTCCTTGTAGGCGCCAAGGTCGAAACCACGCTTAAAGAGCAGCAGTTTATGAATCTGGGAAAACTCATGATCTGATATTTCAAAAGCAGCTTTGTCCGACACCACAAGCGGTTGAAGAGGCGCTAACGTCACAGCATTTTCAGTGGCCAATTGGCAAGCTCCTTCAATTCCCGGCAAAGTGGTCGTAACCGTGCAACTCAGCATCATAGCTGCTGCCATCGGCGCGCGTAAGAAGGAGACTGGTTTCTGCTGTTATCTCACCGATTATCGCAACAGACGTTCCGGCTGCGGCTGCCGCCTCCTCTGCATCCTTTATTTTTGCAGGGTGCAGCGTGAAGAGCAGTTCGTAATCTTCTCCTCCCGCAAGGGGGAACTCATAGTAGCCATGAGCAGTTACTGGCAACGCAATTTCTGAAATCGGCAGAAAGTGGTATAGCGTCGATACAAATTTTTGCACCTGCCGAGGAGGCTTCAAGTATATGGCCGAGATCTGCGTAAAGGCCATCACTGATATCTATCATGGCGGAAGGAACTCTTTTCTCCGCAAGGATACTGCCCAGTTCCACTCGCGGCACCGGATCAAGGTGGCGCTTTACAGCGTTGCCGGAACAACCCCCCGCTTTCAGAAGATCAAGGCCAAGCGCAGAATCCCCAAGCGTTCCACTCACGCAGATCAGATCACCGTGGCAGGCACCGCTTCGTTTTGCGATTTTGTCAGGGTACTGCTCACCAAGGAGGGTGACGCTGATCACAAAACCGCTTTTCGATGAGGAGGTGTCCCCGCCGATCAACGTGACACCGAACCGGTCAGCCTGCTCAAGAAAACCGCTCATGAAGCTCTCGATAAACTCAAGATCAAGCTCTGCGGGGATTGCCAGCGAAAGGAGCGCATAACGCGGGATTCCCCCCATTGCCGCGATATCGGAGAGATTTACTGCCAGCGATTTTCGCCCCAGAGAGACAGGATCATGCCAGGCAAGATCGAAATGAACCCCTTGCGCCAGCATGTCGGTAGTTGTAAGGAGTAGCATCCCCCGGGTCATGGCAGTCACAGCGGCATCGTCGCCAATTCCGAGGATTACGCCAGGGTTGCCCGGGACTTTACTCTTTATCCTGTTGATAAAGCCGAACTCACCGATAGCGGCGAGGTTCAAACCGATACCCCTTTGCGTGAAGTAACCATAACTTTAGCTGCCGAGGGCTTTTTCTTGGGCGCAGGCGGTTCAGTTGGAAGCGGCAGAGAAAAAGGGTTTTTTTCGAGAGCAATTTTCAGGACCTCTTCGATCTCTTTTGCCGTTATTACGGTTATCTTTTTCAGGATCGTTTTAGGGATTTCAACAAGATCCTTTTCGTTCTGGGCAGGGATGATAACGCGTTTTGACCCCAGCCCTGATTGCCGCAAGGATTTTCTCCTTGAGTCCGCCGATAGGGAGAACCTTGCCGCGCAGGGTTATCTCTCCGGTCATGGCGACCTCCTTGCGGACAGCGGTTCTGGTAAGGGCGGAAACCAGGGCTGTTGCCATGGTAATCCCTGCTGAAGGACCGTCCTTAGGGATTGCACCCGCAGGGACATGGACATGAATTTCGATATTCTGGAAAAGATCATCCGCAAGTCCCAGCTCTTTGCTTCTTGAGCGAATCCATGAAAGCGCCGCCTGTACCGACTCTTTCATGACATCCCCAAGATGGCCGGTGAGGGTAAGCGCCCCTTTGCCGTTCATTATGGTCGCTTCAATGTGGAGGATTTCGCCCCCGACCGGAGTCCAGGCAAGACCGGTCACCAGGCCGATCTCGTTTTTCTCGGTTTCCGGTTCACGGATGAACTTCGGCGGGCCGAGATATTTGCCGACATTGGCGGCATTTATCATGAAGCGCCGCTTGTCCCCCTCAGCGATCTGCCGGGCGACTTTGCGGCAGACACTGCCGGCCTCTCGTTCCAGATTTCTCACCCCGGCTTCCCGGGTGTAGCTTGCGATCAGGGACTTGATGGCCTCGTCGGTAAAGGTGATGTTTTTACTGGTCAAGCCATTATCTCTTATCTGTCTTGGGACAAGATACCTTTTGGCGATTTCCAGCTTCTCCTCTTCGGTATAGCCGGAGAGATTAATAACCTCCATCCGGTCAAGCAGTGGCCTCGGGATTGTGTCAATCTGATTTGCCGTGGCAATAAACATTACGTTGGACAGGTTAAAGGGGAGGTTTATGTAGTGGTCCGAGAACATATGGTTCTGCTCGGGATCAAGCACCTCAAGGAGCGCTGATGAAGGATCGCCGCGGAAATCGGAACCGAGTTTGTCGAGTTCGTCGAGCATGAATACCGGGTTGTTCATCCCCGCCTGTTTGAGCCCCTGAATGATCCTCCCTGGCAGCGCACCCACATATGTCCGGCGGTGACCGCGGATTTCCGCTTCATCCCGCATCCCCCCCAGCGACATGCGCACAAACTTTCGCCCCATGGCTCTTGCAATCGACTTGCCCAGCGAAGTCTTGCCGACACCCGGCGGGCCGACAAAACAGAGAATCGGTCCTTTCATCTTCTTGCGGAGTTTGCGGACTGCCAAAAATTCGAGGATCCGCTCTTTGATTTTCTCAAGACCGTAATGATCCTCATCCAGAATCACCCCTGCTCTTTTTATATCGAGAGAATCACGGGTGGATTTACTCCAGGGTATCTCCACCATCCAGTCGAGAAAGGTTCTGAGCATTCCTGATTCTGCCGAGTCAGGGTGCATCTGCTCAAGGCGGCCAAGCTGTTTGAGGGCCTCTTTTTCAATATTTTTAGGCATTTTTGCCAATTCGATCGCTTTTCTGATCTCAGCCATCTCTTCCGAGCGGGAGTCGGTTTCGCCCAGTTCTTGCTGAATTGCCCGGAGCTGCTCACGCAGGTAATACTCCTTCTGGCTCTTCCCCATCTCCTCTTTAGCCGCTGTCTGGATCTTTGCCTGCATACTGAGGAGTTCATGCTCTTTTGCCAGAAATTCGTTTACCTTGGTGAGTCGGGCAACAGGATCAGTAATTTCGAGAAGCGCCTGAGAATCCTCCACCTTGAGACCGATATTGCTGGAGACCAGATCGGCGAGGCTGCCAACGTCCTGCATATTCTCGACAATGACCGTCACCTCTGGTGAAATCGATTTTCCCAGAGCGATGATCTTCCCCAACTGATCCTTGACGTTCCTCACCAGGGCTTCAAGTTCAAGTGACTCTTCCGGTGCCGGTGGCTCGGTAATCCGTTCAATATTAACCACATAGCAGGAATCAACACTCTCGAACGAAAGAATCCGGGCCTTGGCAAGTCCCTGGACAAGGATTTTAACCCGCCCGTCCGGGAGCTTGAGCATCCTCATGATCATCGCTACAGTTCCGACATGATAGATCGAATCAGGGGTAGGGTCTTCCTCGCCGAGATCCTTCTGGGTTGCCAGAAAAATCAGCCGGTCACCGGCCAGAGCCTTGTCCACAGCGTTTATCGAAGCTTCGCGGCCTACAAAGAGAGGCAGAATCATGTAGGGATAGACAACGACATCCCTTACCGGCAGAAGCGGGAGCAGATCCGGAATCTTCAGCTCTTCATTCTCCTGTACAGGCTCTATTTCTATATCCATATTAAATCTCCGTTAAAATTCGAGGTTGCGTGTAGCGGGTTCCGGGCTACCTGTTGAGGGTATCGAGTTCAGGCGTTAAACCCTCAACCCGAAACCATTTTTTCCTTTATCATTATCGTAAGCACCCCGCGTTCAAATGATTTCTGCAAAGCTCCCGGATCGAATGCTGCCGGTATTTCGACACTCCTGTGAAAACGTCCGAAATGCCGTTCAAGGCAGATGTAGCTAATGGCGGCGTCATTTTTATCCTGACGCTTGACCCCTTCGATGCGGACAGTGTTGCTGATAACGCTTATAGTGAAATCATTCTCGGAAAAACCGGGGAGGTCAACTTCAATGACATACTGATTTGACGATTCATAGATATCGATAGCAGGGGAGAACTCACGTTGACCGCACCCTTGGTCTCTCATGCGAAACATGTAGCTGCAGATCTCATCCAGATGCTGCCTGAAAAGAGACAGCCAGGCGGCATCATCGTTCGGTTGGATCGTCATATCCCCTCCAGCGGAATTTACGCCCGGTACATGTGATGATTTAATCATCTTTACCTTGAAAGTCAAGCCATTCTGCCGCAGGGCAGGTGCATTAAAGCCGGAATTCGCGGTAATTCATTGAACTTTCCCGCATGTCAGTGTATGATTCCAAGCTTTAAACTACAGGTTCCAGTAAGTCAGGACGTTTTCACACCTATGAAGGAAACTTGACATATGAAAAAAATCATCCCGTTTCTATTGATTGCAGCGCTGACCTCCGGCTTTACCTGGGGGAAGAGCCCGGTTGAAAAGTGCGATGAAGCAAAGCAGATTGCCTTTGGTCTGACTTCGACGTCTGACCGGGAGAGCCGGCTTGAGGCAGAAGCGTCCATTCGTCAGCTCTGTCCTGACGGGCCGGCCGGGCTGTTCTATAACGGCTACTCTTACGAAGTTGCCGGAAATCTTGAGAAAGCACTCCTTTTCTACCGGGAAGCACTGCGGCTTGACCCTGAATTTGCTCCGGCTAGCGGCAGGGCAGGACTTATCCTTCTTGAAAACAGGCGTGAGGATGAGGCAGCGCTTGAGCTGACAAAGGCGATGAGGTCTCACGCAGACCCGCTTTACAGCAAAGGACTTGCAAGAATCTTCACAACAAAAAAACTGTACTCATTGGCGATATTTTACTATCAGGAGGCGATCAAGAGCTTCCCGGCTGACCCTGCGCTCTTTACCGGACTCGCGGAGGTTTACCGTGAGACAGGTGATCTGCCGGGCGCTGAAGAGGCTTATCAGCGGGCGCTTGTGCTAAGTCCGGGCAACAGGGATTCGTTGACAGGACTTGCAGATATCTATGCAGCTTCCGGTCAGTACGACAAGGCGCTTGACCAGCTCAAAAAGGTCGAAGCGACCGCACCGCTTGACAAGGATATTCATCGGCGGATGGCCGATGTCTATCTCAAAAAAGGTGATAGCGCCAATTCTGCTTCAGAGTACACCCTTGGCGGAGATCAGCCGAAAAAAACCGAGCTGCCAGCCGGGGCGGGCGATACGTTTTTCGCTGCCAAAGAGTATGAAAAAGCTGCGGAAGCCTATCGCATCGAAATCGGCGGCGATCCTGGAAATGGAGGTTTGCGGGCCAGGCTCGGTAACGCTCTGATGCTTGCCGGTCGTGATGATGCTGCTATTGCTGCCTACCGGGAAGCATTGAGGCTGGGTACAGAAACTCAGGCGATTCACTACAATCTTGGTAGCCTCTATGAAAAAAAGGGGAATAATGATGAGGCAGTCGTCGAGTACAAGCATGCCCTTAAAGTAGGAGAGAGCCTTGAGGCCCGCAATCGACTGGCTGACATCTATGCGCGCAGAGGGAGTCTGCAGCAGGCAGCCGAGCAGTACCGGATACTGCTGAAGGCAACCCCTGCTGATCAAGATCTTTTGGTAAAGCTTGCAAAAACTTATGCGGCAATCGGCAATCAGAAAGAGACGCTTGCAACCTATCAGGAGCTGCTCCGGGTAAACCCTGACCACCTTGAAGCGCATCGCGAATTGGCCGCGCTTTATAAAAAGTCGAATCAGCTGGACGAGGCGGAGCGGGAGTATCGTGAGATTCTGCGCCTCAAAAAAGATGACATGGAGGTCAGGAGTGCGCTTACCTCTATCTATGTGAAGAAGAAAAGCTATCCTGAGCTGGTCGCGCTGCTGAAGGAGAATGTCGAGTTGGCTCCAGCTGACTCAAACCAGCACTACCGGTTAGGGCTTGTCTACGAATTCCAGAAAGATTACGACAATGCCGCCGCCAGCTATGCCGAGGCAATTAAAGCCAAGGAAGACAATGCCAAGGCCCTCAATGCAATGGGTCGCATCAAGATGAAGAGCGGCAACATACAGGAAGCGAAAGAGTATCTGGAGCGGGCAAAGGCAGCCGACCCCAGCATGGAGGAGGCTGCTCTTCTGCTGAGTAATATACGGGATGAACTGGCGCCTAATCCGCTGAAATACAAAAAGGGAAAGAAAAGCAGCAAGGGTAAAAAGAGTAAAACAGCAAAAAAGAAGGGCACAGCAAAGAAGAAGAGTGCCGCAAAGAAAAGCGCCACAAAGAAAAGCAGTTCGACCACAGCTAAAAAACCGGCAGCAAAAGCCGCTTCAGGAGCGAAGCAGTAGTCCGGCAGCTTCACCTCTTTCCATAAGCAGATCCACAGCTCTTCTCCCCTCCTCGCCGAGATCGCGGGAGAAGTCGTTCACATACAGCTCAATGTGGGCGGCGCAGATATCAGCGCTCATCTCCTGTGCATGTTCCCTGATGTAGTCTTGCGGAGACTCGGGATTGGCAACTGCGTGGGCGATACTCTCCCCGATCAGCCTGCCGACTGCATCAATCAGATCGCACCCCAGAGATTTTTTGGCAACTATCCCTCCAAGGGGAATAGGACAACCGGTATCGCCTTCCCACCACTCACCCAGATCGATTAGTTGCCGGAGACCGTAATCCTTGAAGGTGAATCTTGCTTCATGGATGATAACCCCGGCGCTGACCTCTCCCTTTGCAATGGCCGGCATGATCCGGTCGAACGGCATGTAGACCAGGTTGTTGAGCTGCGGTGCAAAAAGTCGCAGCAGCAGCGCGGCGGTCGTGTATCTTCCCGGCAGAGCCACCGGCTTGCTTGCCAGCGAGTCGATGGCGCAGCTGTCTCTACTGACCAGCAGCGGGCCGCAGCCTCTGCCAAGTGCGGCGCCGGCCGGGAGCAGTGTATAGCTGTCACGGATATGGCCATAGAGGTGAAAAGAGACCTTGGTGACATCAAGTGACGCTGCCAGGGCAAGCTGGTTGAGCTGCTCCACATCCAGCAGCCGTTCGTCGAAGGTAATCCGCTCATCTTTTACCAGCCCCTTTATCAGTGCATGGAAGATGAAGGTGTCATTCGGGCAGGGGGAGAAACCTAAAGTTAACAACGTGCCGCTTGTCAAAATATACTCCTTTCAATGCAGCTGAAAAGAAATCGCTGGGCCATCTCCACCGCCCGGGGGATGTCCCATCTTGAAATGTCACGGTCTTCGACCATGTTGCTGATGCCGCGCACTTCAAGAAACGGAGTGTCGTAAAGTAGTGCAGTATGAGCAATTGCCGCCCCTTCCATATTCTCGCATATCCCGTTGAAACGTCTTTCGAGCTCCTTGCCACGTAGAGCGGTGCCGCTACAGGTGGAGACGGTGACAAACTTGCCCCGTTTCACCGGCAGTCCCAGCGAAGTGGCAAACCGGAACACCTTTGCCGCCTGTTCCATCGAAAGTGGGAATTCATTACTGTAGCGATTCCCTTTCCGTTCAACCGAAGGTATGCCGATAATCTCCAGATTATGCCAGCCGGTGGGGGTCAACACCCCTTCATCGCCGTAAATCTCGGCAGTGCCGATAGCCAGATCTCCCACAGCAAGACCGCTTTCCGGATAAGCCCCGCCACAGCCGGTATTTACAAGCAGAGCCGGTTTGAGACTTTCGATCAGTTGCGTCGTGACAATTGCGGCGTTTACCTTGCCTATGCCGGTAAGCCCGAGGAAAATGTCATGGGCAGCTGTGGCCGCTTTCCAGAGTTTTCGCGGTTCATCGGCAGAGATCAGCGAAGCGCCGAGCTCTCTGGCCAACATGGAGAGCTCTTTCTCAACGGAGGCGGTGATAACAATGCAGTTGGAGGGATTGGGGGGATTTCCGGAATTCATGTTGCTGCCCTCTCGTTACCAGAAGCAGTGTCGTAGAAAAAGGCTGGAAGCCTGACAGACCTTATTGAAACACAGAACAACCGAGTGCTAGAGGCAGTAAAAAAACACTAAATTATTTACGGATAATATCTTAGTTGCAATCTTGGCGAAATGGAGCGGCAACAGCCGATACTGTCTGAACTCAAAGTTTATCGGCTGAAGCAAATGAGCCTGGAATTGCGGAAATAACACGTCCGCTTGCCTGTAGACAGTTTTCAACTGCTGAATCCAGGTTTATTTGAGAAATCCAAATTTTTTCATTCTGTACCTGAAAGCATCAACTCCGAGATTCAGCTTTTTAGCCGCCTTCGACTGATTCCAATCGTTGTTTTCAAGTGCCTGCCGGATAAGCTCCTTTTCAACCTCTTCTATATCAATCCCTTCAGGCGGGAGCTTGAACGTAATAACTGCGGCATCTGCCTCAGTCGACAAACGTGAAGTTATCTCCAGGGGAAGATGGTCAACAGTAAGCATATCTTCATTCCCAAGGATAATTGCCCGTTCTATCACGTTTTTAAGCTCACGGATATTTCCAGGCCAGTTGTAATTAACAAGCAGCCGTTCCGCTTGAGCTGATATTCCATTTACCTGCTTCGCGAATTCACGCCTGTAGGTGTCCATGAAATGCTTTGCCAAGGAGAGGATGTCTTCACGGCGCTCTCTTAGCGGCGGCAAAAATATCGGGATTACCTGCAGGCGGTAATACAGGTCGTTTCTGAAGTCCTTTAACTCAATTGCTTTAAGCAGATCTTTATTAGTCGCTGAAATTATTCTAACATCGACAGTATTGACTTTCGATCCACCAATCCTGCGGAATGTGCGGTCCTCAAGAAACCGGAGAAGCTTGGCCTGCATCCCCATTTCCATATCCCCTATTTCATCAAGAAAAACCGTGCCGCCATCGGCTAACTCAAAAAGCCCTTTTTTTGTGACCTTAGCATCCGTAAATGCTCCTTTTTCATACCCGAAAAGCTCGCTCTCAAGCAGCGTTGCCGGCACAGCCGCACAGTTAATCGCCATGAAAGCCTTGTCCGCCCGACTGGACTTGTAATGTATCCACTTCGCAACTAGCTCCTTCCCGGTCCCGGACTCACCCTGAATAAGTACAGTCGCAGCCTCACTCCTTGCGACCTTCTCCATCATCGCCAAAATACTCCGCATACATTGACTTTCGCCTATTATATTCGGCAGGCCGGTTTTCTTATGTTCAACTCTAAGGCTTACAACTTCGCGGCGAAGCTCCGAGGTTTCGAGAGCCTTTCTGATTACTATTGCCATTTCATCAAGATTGAACGGCTTGTTGAGATAGTCGTAAGCACCTATCCTCATGGCTGTTACCGCAGTCTCAAGCCCACCGTGGGCTGTCACCATAATCACAATTATATCTTCATCAATATCCTTAATCTTTTCGAGAACTTCCAGGCCACTTATGCCAGGAAGCTGAATGTCCAGCAGAACCAGCTCCGGAGGGTCTTCCCTGATAATCCGCAGTGCATCTTCACCGCTACCGGCCGTAAGCACCTCATAACCCTGTTTTTTAAGATTCTGCTCGAGTGACCAGCGGATAAGATGCTCATCATCAACAACCAGAATTTTAACCTTCCCCATTGGAATCCCCTTCTCTTCCTATTTGATTATACAGGCTCGCAGTGTTCATCTGTAGAGGTCGCAGGGAGCTGAATGTAAAAAACCGTCCCTTTGCCATCTTCGCTTTCCACCCTTATGGTTCCACCTTGCTGCTCGACAAGTTTGTGACAGATGGCAAGACCAAGTCCTGTGCCTTGGGCCTTTGTGGTAAAAAAAGGCGTAAAAATCTTCCCAAGGATTTGGGCCGGTATCCCTTGCCCGGTATCAGCGATGCTTGCAGTCACCCACTGCTGCGACTCTTCGTGGATAAGTGCTGTTTTTATGGTGAGGATGCCGCCACTCTGCATCGCCTGAATAGCGTTCAAAATTAAATTAAGAAAGACCTGCTGAATCTGCTTTGGGTCAACATAAACCGGAGGTATGTCTTTTTGCAGATCCAGCACCTTTTCGATAACCCCTCCTTTGCTGCCACGATGCTGAGAAGCAAAGATGAGGGTCTTCCTTAAAACAGTATTAAGGTCGGCACAGACCGGTTCAGGGTCAGTTGGCCGTCCGAAAAAAAGGAGGTCGTTCACTGTCTTGTCCATACGTTTGACCTGCTCAAGAACCTCGCCCAGAATCTCTTTTCTGGGATCGGAGGGAGAGAAATCATCACCGATAATTGTTATGGCCGAAGCAATCCCTGTCAGCGGGTTTTTTATTTCGTGGGCTATGCCTGCGGCCATCTCGCCAATTGAGGCCAGTCGGTCAGCACGCTCCATCTGGTTGAAATGGTAGATGTCCAGCTCATTTTTTGCTGTTTCAAGGCGTTCAATCATCGAGTTAAAACTGTTTGTCAGAAGCCCCATCTCGTCTTTAGGCGCATGGACTATCCTGACTGACAGATCACCTTCCTCGACTTTTGCCATATTCTTAATCATTCCATTCAAAGGCGTCCGCACCAGACGGAACATAACAAACGCTATGGATAGTGAAAGAAACGCAATTGTGGCGATGGTAGAGAGAATAAAGATATTTGTAACCGCGAGCATTCTCTTTTTTGTCTCCGCAAGAGAATAATTGATGTCCAGAACACCTATCACCTTAGTTTTATGCCCATGACAGGTATGACACTGATCTGTGTTGTAGATCGGTTTTATCATTCGAAGGACCTCACCATGCTGATCAGCATAAGTGATCCCTTCCTTCCTGTTGTTCAGGTAAAGCTGGTAATCTTCGAGATTAACCGATTTTCCTATTTCACTGCGGTGTGAAGATTTCAGGACAATGCCATGAGGGTGGAAGATGCGCACCGCCAGGAGTTTTTGGCTCTGGGCGACCATTTCGAGAATTGACTGGGTCTCTTCGGTATTGCCGACGCGCATTGAATTATAGATACTGCGCTCAATCGTCTGGAGAAGAAGCTCTGAACTCTCTTTTGCCGAAGTAATCAACTGGGCCCGCTCACGTTTGAGGTTAAGAATTGCAAAAACACTTATCCCAAATGCAAGCAGAGCGATGCAAACGACTATGATCTTCAATGTAAGGCTTTTAAATATCAAAGGGACTCCAGAAGATGTTCCGGCAAGAAGCCGATTGACTCAGTTCCACAGTCAGGGAGACTCGGGGGTAGAGAGGGGAAGAGATAATTGTATCTGTGAACCAGGGATAGCTCCCCCAGTTGGAGTTTTTTTATAAACAAACTCCCAGTCGCTGTATTTTGTTTTTCCCTTAAAATCCTTGATAACTTCAGGGAAATCACCCTGCTTGAAAGGTTCATCACTGCTTTTGCTGGCGACTCCCCAAATGCCTTGAACAGGATCCGGGGGTGTCGGCAATGTTTTCCACTCTCCGCCAGTTATCGGATCTTTATATAGTTTGCGCAGAAATCTATCTTTACTGGCACTTGCATTACTGCTGACCGTCGGCTCTACCAGATCCTTAAGATCCTTAAGCGGAACACCTTTTTTACTCCAGCGTTCGATTGCATCCCTATACTGGAGTCCACGGAAGATAAGCTCTTTCTCCCGCTCCCGCTTCATTACAACGCTCACACTCTGACCTATCGCCCCGAGCATGATTCCCATCACTACGACCATAATAAGCACCGCTATGAAGGTAAACCCGGCCTCGGATCTGGTTAGCCGATGTGACATTTATCTCCCCGCGAGCAGCCCTTTTGCTGCTTCCACCAAATTTTCCGGCAGCAGTCCGAAGTATTTGAGCAGCTCATCTCCTTTGCCGGAGAGACCGAAACGATCGTTTATGCCGACTCTCTTCAATTTTACAGGACATTTCTCTGCAAGCAGTTCTGCGACGGCTCCACCAAGACCGCCAATGATCGAGTGCTCTTCCGCCGTTATAACCGCTCCGGTTTCCCGCGCGGCAGTAAGTATAAGTTCCTCATCCAGCGGTTTTACTGTAGCTATATGGATAACACGGGCAGAGATACCCTCCGAGTGAAGAATCTCTGCGGCAAGAAGCGCCTGAGCCGTCATTAAACCTGTCCCTATAAAGGTCAGATCATTGCCTCCACGGAGCTGGATCCCTTTCCCAATGGTAAACTTATAGCTGTCATCAAAAATTGTCGGGACCTTACTCCGGCCAAGACGGACATATACCGGCCCTTTGAAGTCGGCCACCGCCTGGATGGCAAGCGCTGTTTCAATTCCGTCGGCAGGAACTATTACGGTCATGTTCGGCACTGCTCTCATGATGGCAATATCCTCAACCGACTGGTGTGAACCGCCATCCTCGCCGACAGTGACACCGCTGTGAGTGGCAACTATTTTTACATTCGCTTTTGGATAGGCAACTGATTGGCGCACCTGCTCCCATGCTCTGCCTACAGCGAAAATGGCGAAAGTCGATGCAAACGGGATTTTCCCGGCAGCCGCAAGGCCCGCTGCTGTCCCGATCATGTTTGCCTCGGCAATCCCCATATTAAAGAAACGCTCAGGAAATTTTTTGGCAAACAGCGATGTCTTTGTGGAACCTGAAAGGTCGGCATCCAGAACTACGACGTTACTGTTCTCTTCGCCAAGCTTGGCCAACGCTTCACCGTAGGCGTCCCGGGTTGCTATCATACTCATTTTTCACCCCCTTTACAGCTCTCTTCCAGGCATTCAAGCGCCCTGGGGAGCTCTTCGTCAGACGGGGTGACCCCGTGATATGATGCCTTATTCTCGAAGAAAGACACCCCTTTCCCCTTTACCGTTCTTGCCACGATTGCTGTCGGCTTCCCCTTGATCTGCTCGGCAGCATCGAGGGCAGCTATGATCTGGGCAATATCGTGACCATCAATTTCGAGCACATGGCAGCCGAATGCCAGCAGTTTTTCCGGCACAGGCTCGACATTCATGACTTTGGCAACCTCACCGTCAATCTGTAACCCGTTTGCATCAATCATGATACAGAGGTTGTCAAGCCGGTAGTGACAGGCAGCCATAAGCGCTTCCCAGACCTGTCCCTCCTGAAGCTCTCCATCACCAAGCACCGCATAAACACGACTGGAACTGGCATCCAGTCTCAGCGCCAGCGCCATACCGTTGGCCATGGAAAGTCCCTGACCAAGCGATCCGGTGCAGACTTCGACACCCGGAGTACCCTTGCTGTCGGGATGGCCCTGAAGATGGCTCCCGAGCTGGCGCAACATGCTCAGATCTTCGGCCGGAAAGTAGCCGCAGTCAGCCAGCGCAACATATTGTGCGGGGGCAGCGTGTCCCTTGGACAAGATAAATCTGTCACGACCCGGCCATTTTGGATCTGCCGGCTTATGACGCATCTTGTGGTAATAGAGTGTCGTGACCAGGTCGATTACGGAGAGAGAGCCGCCGGTGTGTCCTGATTGCGAGCGGTGGAGGGTCTTGATAATATCGACCCGCAGTTTTCTGGCCTTTTTCTGGAGTGCAGCAACAGTTTCGTTCACTATTAGTATCCTTTCGTCGTTCTAAGGTTTGCCTTCACCTGCTGACAGAAAATCAAAAATAAGATCATCAAGGCTCTGCTTCTTGTTCGGAGTATCGTTGTGAGCGGGATTCTCCGGAATAACCGGCGGTGTCGCCACTGGCGGTGGTGGCGCGGAAGGAGCCGGCGCGACTGATGCCTCTGGCTTGGAAACAGCTGCTGTTGCCGGCGTCGCCACAACCTTATCCAAGCCAAGCCTTGCATCAAACTCGGCACTCTTCAACCGCCGGAGCATGTCCTTGTGCTGCTCTTTCATCAGCTCCTCAACCACCTGATTGAGGTTGCCCATCTTGACTATGTCGGCATAACTTGTTTTTTTAGAGGCAAGAATATTGCCGCCGCGATAAAGAAGCGTGATGATATGGGGAGTATTGATCCCGCTGTCCTCGGTCTGGACATGGAAAACCTCTCCCTTATACATTATATTGTGATTATAGCCGACCAGCATCTATCCCACCTGTCCGCCAAATGACGTAATCACTGCAAATTAGCATGATAATCGACCTGTTGCAACAGATGTAAATGCGCCTCCGTCACTTTTTCAGGAGCTTCTTGATCCGGGCAACCGCGTCCATGGCATCCCTGGCATACAGGTCGGCGCCAATACTTTCAGCATATTCCTGTGTTACGACAGCGCCGCCAACCATGGTAAAGGTTTTTACTCCGGCAGCCTTCAGCTTTCCGACAACATTTTCCATTTCCGACATAGTGGTGGTCATAAGTGCTGAAAGGCCGACGGCATCGACTCTTCTCGCTGCCGCCTCCGCGACTATCCTTTCGGCGGATACATTCTTGCCAAGATCGATCACCTCGAAACCGTGGTTTTCGAGCAGGGTACAGACTATATTTTTCCCTATGTCGTGGATATCGCCTTCAACTGTCGCCATGAGAATTTTCGCCAAAGGCTCGATACCAAGGCCGTTCAACTCTGCCTTAAGCCTTGTAAAAGCAGTCTGCATAGTCTCGGCAGAGCGCATAACCTGGGGCAGAAATACCTGATTTTTCTCAAAGCGCCGGCCGACCTCTTCCAGCCCGGGAAGAAGTCCCTCATTACTGATCTGCATCGGCGTCAAGCCTTCAGAGAGAGCCGTATCCACCAGGGAGACAACCACCTCGACATCACCGGCAATGACCGCCTGTCCGAGCCGTTTGCGGATATCCGCCGGCTCGCCCGCCGCTTCCGGGGTTGTTGTCTCAGCCACTAACCCGCTGTATGAGGCGATATAGGCCGCTGAATCAATATCCTTGCCAAGAAGCACCATGGCGGAGCGAAACGCTGCCATCATAGGTGCTTCTTTCGGATTGATTATGGCCGCATCCAGACCGGATGCCATAGCCATTGTGAAAAATGTCGACGAAATAAGCGGTCTGGACGGGAGCCCGAAAGAAATATTACTGACACCAAGAACAGTGTTAACTCCGAAGCCTGACTTAACTTTCCGGATGGCCTTTATCGTCTCAAGCGCCCGTTTCTGTTCCGCGCTAACCGTAAGGGTAAGGCAGTCGATAATGACATTATGGCGAGAGATCCCCAGAGCTTCAGCAGCGGCAATAATGCGACCGGCAACGGCACAACGCTCATCCCCGGTCGGCGGGATGCCGGTCTCATCAAGGGCCAGACCAATCACCGCAGCGCCGTACTTTTTAACGAGCGGTAAAATCCGCTCAAGACTCTTCTGCTCACCGGAAACAGAGTTTATCAGCACTTTGCCATCAGCGGCCTTAAGCCCCCGCTCCAAAGCTTCGGGACTGGAAGAGTCGATAACCAGCGGAGCCTGCACAGCACCGCTCACAGAAAAAATCGCCCTCTCCATCGCTGCCGGCTCATCAATACCAGGGGTTCCGACATTAACGTCCAGGAGGGTTGCGCCGGCAGCCACCTGTTCGACAGCTTCGCGCCTAATGTAACCGATCTTTCCTTCTCGCAGCTCTGCCGCAAAGCTCTTCTTGCCGGTCGGGTTTATGCGTTCACCGATGATCGCGGTCAGATTCCCGCCGCCAAGCGCAACAAAGCTGCTGCGACTGGAGAGAAAAGTTGTCCCTGCTGCCGGACCGGCGACCGTTTGGCCCTGGTTCTTCCCGGCAAGAGCACTCTTCATGGCTTTTATATGTGCAGGGGTCGTGCCGCAGCAGCCGCCGATAACCCTTACGCCAAGAGCGAGAAGCCGGTCATGATAGGCGGTCATATCGTCCGGAGTGCCGGGGAACACCGTATTCCCGTCGACCAGCAGGGGCAGACCGGCGTTTGCCTGGGAGATGAGCGGCAGCGTAGTCACTTTACGCATGGCGGCAAGAATGTCGTAAATGCCGTCAACACCGAGTCCGCAGTTAGAGCCGACGATATCAGCCCCCACAGCCTCAAGGGTTATGGCGGCAGCTTCAGGCGATGTTCCGAGAACGCTTCTGCCATTATTGTCAAAAGTGAGCATGGCGATCACCGGGATTGTCTGTGACAATTCTCGGATGGCTATTATCGCCGCGCGAATCTCTTTGATATCAAGAAAAGTCTCAAGGGTTATCAGGTCTGCTCCGGCATCGATGAGTGCTTTTGCCTGCTCACGGAAGAGTTCAGCCATCTGGTCGAAGGTAAGGTCGCCTACAGGTTCTACAAAGCGCCCGGTCGGGCCTATGGAAGCTGCGACAAACGCTTTATCCCCGGCAACTTTTTTTGCGATTTGGACACTGGCGGCATTTATCTCAATCAAGCGCCCTTCAAGGCCGTAGTGGGAGAGTTTCTCCCGGCTACCACCGAAACTGTTGGTAACAATTATATCCGCCCCCGCATCCAGATACTCCTGATGAATAGCGGCAACAACGTCCGGCATCGTCAGGTTCATCTCTTCCGGCGACTGGCCGGGCTTAAGTCCACGCTCCTGAAGCATCGTCCCCATTGCGCCGTCAAGAACTAAAACACGCTCTTTGAGTGCCGTCATAAAATCAGTCTTTATCATTTTTTTGCCTTCCTGGCCTGAGCTCTTCTGTTCCATCTGACAGGGAAAAGTCCGGAGTCAGCGGCCTGCTTACATCCAGATGCCCCTTTAAAGTATCAATCGGCTTTCCATTCAAGGTAAAGACAACCTGCTGAACCTGCGGATAGTTGAAACATATTGAATTGACAATGGCATAGGCGGCATAAAGCTCGCTACTACTCCCACCCGGAAGTCCGTCAATAAGCTCCTGGGCAAAATCAACCCGGGCTGTATTGCCATCCAGCTTCACGCTGTTGAACATCCCGGTAACCGGCAGAACTGGAGCAAGTTCTCCCTGTGGTCCGTTTATCAGCTCCTGAAGAATCTCTTCCAGACAAGATGAAAGCTCGTCGCAGGGCCCAATATCACGCCCCTCTTTCATAAGACCATTGCCGGACTGCGCGGCAAAGAAGAGTGAAACCGTCACAAACCCGGTGCTCTGAGGTGCAGTCGGGCCAGAAGGAGGAGTTATTGCCGTTTCGTGCTTTCTTAAAAAAAACACGCCCAGAAACAGTGCCAACAGAAAAAACGCCAGAACTATCAGCCATACTCCTCTTTTGGGACTTTTACTTCTCTTCACCGCTCAAACCCCCATGCTGGATATCGCTTTCAAGGTCCACCTGGTAAACATCGCCGAGCGCTCCGCCAAGAAAACGATTGCCTACCCGGATGAAACCGGCGGGAATATCTGTCACGAAAAAGTGATGGTTCCCTCTTTCCTGAGCCGGCCGGGTCTCGCCCCTGGCAACAAGAATTTCTCTTACAACCCGGGCCGTCTCTTCCGCCGAGTCAACAAGATTTACACCTTCCCCCATCACCTGGCTGATCATCCCTTTCAGGAGTGGATAATGAGTACAGCCGAGAACAAGGGTGTCAACTCCACTCTCTTTAAGGTTTTTCAGATAAATTTCTGCGGTCAGCCTTGCCACTCCATTGTCAAGCCACCCCTCTTCGGCAAGAGGGACAAACATGGGGCACTCGGCGGTAATAACCTCGATGTCAGGGTTGATACGCTTGATTGCTTTGGTGTAGGCACTACTCCTGACCGTGCCGGCAGTTCCTATAACGCCAACTTTTCCGTTTTTTGTAACTGCTGCGGCCTGAAAAGCCCCCGGTTCTATCACCCCTACAATCGGAATATTGAACTCGGCTTGCAGGGCATCCAGAGATACTGCCGAGGCTGTATTACAAGCAACCACAAGGAGTTTTATATCGCGGTTGACAAGAAAAGATGTTATCTGCCGGGCAAACCTTACAACTGTTTCAGGCGACTTTGTCCCGTACGGCACGCGTGCCGTGTCACCGAGATAGATCGTGTCCTCCTGCGGCAGAGCCTTTATGATCTCACGCAAGACGGTCAACCCGCCGACACCTGAATCGAATATGCCGATAGCTTTCCAGCTCAAACTGCCCCCCTGCTCAACTAGCCCCAGTGATCTAAATATGGAATGTTATGTCAGTAACTGTTACTATGTCAAGGCATTTGCCAGACATAGGTCAGGCCATAAAACAGTGTTGACCCTTTGTCTCCTTTGGAATATAAAGCGGCGAGGAGAATACCGGCATGATTAACCACACAGAAGCGAGGGATCTTAATATCGGCCGGAAAATCAGAAAACTCCGCAAAGAGAGGCGCCTCACTCTTCAGGATCTTTCCGATTTTTCAGGGCTTTCAAAACCGCTGCTCTCGCAGATTGAAAACGATCAGGTCATCCCGCCGATTGCAACTCTCCTCAAAATCGCCAAGGGTCTTAAAGTTGGCATTCATTTCTTTTTTGAAGAGGAAGAGGACCGGCGAAAGTTCGTCCTCCTCCGGAGTGGTGAGCTCAAATCGAGCCGCAGACGCTCGGGCAACGACTCTCCCCAGAGTTACCTTTACAATTCGCTGGCGCCGGGAATGAGGCTAAAGTCAATGGAGCCGTTTCTTGTTGAGTTTGAAACTGGCGAATGGAATGATTCCCTGCTTTACAAGCATGACGGTGAAGAGTTCATATATCTTCTTGAGGGTGAACTTGAATTCCACTACGGTTTGGAGACCATGATCCTCCACACCGGGGACAGTATCTACTATGACTCTTCTGAAGCGCATGGATACACCTCACTCGGTAGCAAGAAAGCAAAGGCAGTTGCAGTTCTTTTCTCAAAATAAGCGTTAAAGGGGGTAGTGCCGATGAAAAAGAAGATAGGGGTTGTTCTCTCCGGCTGCGGTGTATATGACGGCAGCGAAATCCATGAGGCCGTGCTTGCTCTGCTCGCTATTGACAGAAACGGGGCAGAAGCCGTCTGCATGGCGCCTGACATGGAGCTCGCAGAGATCGATCATCTTGCCGGCCAACCGACAGGCGCAAAGAGAAATGTGCTGATTGAATCGGCACGCATTGCCAGGGGCAACATTACAGATATTGCCAAAGTCAAAGCTGATGATCTCGATGCAATCATCTTCCCGGGAGGATTCGGCGCAGCAAAGAATCTTTGCGACTTTGCCACGAAAGGGGCGGATGCTTCAGTTCAACCTGAAGTGGCACGACTGCTCAACGAGATGGCAGCTGCGAAGAAACCTATCGGCGCAATCTGTATCGCGCCAGCGCTTATTGCCGCTGTTTTCGGTAAAGAGTACGCGCCTGTAGTAACAATCGGCAATGACGCAGGAACTGCTGCCGCCATAAATGCTACCGGCAGCGTGCATCAGGACTGCCAGGTGAGAGAGCTGGTGGTTGACAGCAAAAACAGGATTGTGACTACCCCGGCCTATATGCTGGCAGGCTGCATCAGTGAGGCGGCGGAGGGGATAGAAAAAGCGGTCAAGGCTGTTATCGATTTGACATAGCAGTCAGTCAGTGTGACGCTTTGCATGCAGGGAAAGCGTCACACTTTTTCCACCCGTATCTTTGGCATAATCAGCTTCCTCCCGACCACAGCCCGATGCTTCTCCCTCAATTCAGCCATCCCATGCTCCAGAAAAGCAGTCAGTCCATCAGTGCGAGGCAGCTGCAAATACTCGTCAACATAGCGCTCCATAAGGTTGTTATATTTTTTTGTCGAGCCGCCATGGGCAAAGTTACGTCCCGGGAAACGGCGGATATCACCATCAAAGTGTGGGGAGATATGATAAAGCTCATGAAAGATTGTGACTAGCTTGGCCTGAAAAGTTCTGTCAAGAAATCTCGGGATCATGAAGTAGATGACATAATAGATTTCTATCCCCTGGTGGAACACTTCGGGCATTGTGCAGCGCAGTGTCGAACGCCCGCGTCTCACTGTCTGAACAACTCTCCCTTCAGGGAATCTCAAAGGGTGAATCTTGGCAAAGAGTCCGTGCGAGGTTACGCTGCGAGTGAAGTTGACGCAGACAAGCAGACGGGAAGGGTCGATATGGGAAAACGCCTCATGTTTTGCCGCTATATCGGCTATGAGGCGTTCCAGTTCAGCTGTCAGGTTGAGAGTTGTCATGCGGTTTCTTGAAGAATTAAAACGTGCTGTTTACCTGGCTATTTCTGCTGTTTGTGACAGAAAAGGCAGCGCATCGGCGCCCCGCCGGGCTTGGCCGGATGTTTCTCGGGGAATTTAATCTTGACTCCGTCATGACATGATTCGCAAAGAGGATCGACATCGATTCTTTTCTTGCCGGCATTCAGCATGTCGTTAAACTGTTGATGAGTGACATCCCTGGGGAGCTTTTTAGTTTTTTCTTCGCCGGAGATCGCATAAAACAGCAGCAGAACCGCAGCAACAATCGCTATAAAAATCCAGTCACGTTTACCAATTTTCACCCAAAAACCTCCATAATGACCAAGAACGACTTTAATCGCCCTTTATAAAAGAAAAATATATGAGCGCCCCGCCGATCACCACTCCGCCGGCAGCAAAAGGGAGAACAGAGCCAATTGACAGGCCGCCGCCGACAACCTCCGGCGCAAGTGTAAATCTTACCAGCAACATTATTGAAATGCCGCCAAAAAGAAAGATCAGAACAACTTTGGATTTTCTGATAACTGCATAAAACGCGAAAAGCAGGAAGATACTAATCAGCCACGGTTGCTCCATTGCCGACTTCAAGGTAAGATGCTGAATAAAGTTAATTACATTGGCAGTTTCAAAAGGGGTCAGCGTTTCTTTCGCCTGATCTAATATCTGCTGTTTATTCATATTCTCTCCAGAACAGACAAGACGACATTAAAAGCATGGGCGATTTCTAACAGAATATGCCGGCAAATGAAACTATTTTCACAAGCTCCCACGGGTTTGCTGCTGCCACAACAAGACTATCTGTTCCGCTATCTCTTCCGGCGCCAAGCTGTCAGTATCTATCTCATGCATGGCCGCGCTGCGGTAGAGAGGAGTGCGCCTCTCAAGAACCTCAGCCACCTCTTCAGTGAAACTTTTTCCGTCAGTCAGCGCCGGGCGGTCACTCCCCCCCTCTATTCTGGCGACTATCGTCGGGACGGAAGCTTTAAGCCAGATCAGGCAGCCGTTGTCACGGAGAGCTGCAATATTTTCAGGCCGCTCGACAACTCCGCCGCCGCAATCGATGACGATGCTGTCCCAGACTGAGATCTCCTTCACCTCCAGAGACTCGCGTTCACGAAATCCCGGCCAGCCGAATTGACTGACTATTTCAGGGATGCTCATGCCGGCCCGCAGGGCTATGGCCTTGTCAACAGAGACATAAGGAAAAGAGAGTTTTTCAGAGAGCAGTCTGCCGACGTGGCTCTTTCCCGTACCGCGGTAGCCAATCAGGACAATATTCATCCTTTGAGCCGCTCCATTACCACCTGACGCATAACGTCCACCGGGGCGGCCTCTCCAGTGAATCGCTCAAACTGGAGAGCAGCCTGATTAATAAACATTTCCACCCCCGAAATGGTCCTGCAGCCGCGTGACGCTGCGTCACGCAGCAGTTTTGTCTCAAGAGGAGTATAGACTACGTCAAATACCACCTGACTTTTATTGAAAAGTTCGGCCGGGATCAGTGTTGCATTCTCTTTAGGATGCATCCCTATTGGCGTGCAGTTTATGATGATGTCAGCCGTCGGCACTCTCCTGGCAATGGAAATATTATCAAGATATTCAGCATCTATCGGCACAGCTGTCCCCGCCCGCAAATCTTCGGCGAGAGTCGCCATAATCGGCTCATTAATATCCAGAATTACCAGGCTGGCAAGAGGGGCAAAGCTGGCAAGCGTAAAGGCGATTGCCCTTGAGGCGCCGCCTGCGCCAAGGATGAGAACATTCATCCCCCCAAGATTCACCCCCACATCAAGGATAGCCTTGAGCGCGCCGGGACCGTCTGTCCCAAATCCGTAGAGCCTGCCAGCTTCGCTGACCACCGTGTTTACGGAACCGATAAACTTGTCAACTTCGGCGACATCATCAAGATAGTCGATTATTTCGATCTTGTGCGGTATGGTCACGCTCATTCCACGAAAATTCTCCATGGCTCTCATGCCGCCTATTGCGCTTTTCAGATCTTCGACCCTGAAAGCCACATATACGAAATCAAGTCCGAGAGCATTAAACGCCGCGTTGTGAAGCGCCGGAGACAACGAATGACCAACCGGATTACCAATAACCGCACAAAGACGAGTCGAAGGAGATATAGTGCCGTCAGATCTCATTATTTAGAACCACCTGCCAAGATTTATTAGCCCGTATTTCCGTTACGCAGATGAAAAAAACTACCCTTCAGTCAGGACATGCTCGTCATAAAGCTGTTCAATCCTGGCTTTATGCCCGCGTTCAACATCTGCAAAGACCTTGAGAACATTTTTGAGCTTCTGATCTTCAGTCGCTGCCGCCGCGGCTTCATAGAGCTTGTAGGCAGACTCCTCCGCCTTCATTGCAAATGTAAGGATCTCCTGATAGGTCATGTCCTTGCGGAACTGAACATCAACAAGATACTGGGCAATCTGCATATCAGGGATTTTGACGTCCTTGTGATTAGCCGCCTTGTCGGTATCTATTCTGCTAAAGACCTCTTTGTGTCCTGCCTCTTCGGCGGCCATCTCCTCGAACATCTTGCGGGAGGCAATGTTGGTACTGAGTTCAGCCGCCCGCTTGTACAGGCGATACGCAGTATCTTCGCGTTCCACTGCAAAGCTTATAATCTCTTCCAGAGTGACAAAGTTCATGATATTCGTATCCTCCATGTAGCAGGTTAATTTTATGGCGAAAATATATTGCAGAATGTCAGTGAAGTCAACAGGATAATTATTGTCTGATTACAGGCGCCAGGCAAAAACTCCTTACAAATCAGGTGGCAGTTTATCTGCAACAAATATCATATTGACTTGCGTTGCAGTTTAGGGTATTGATTGTAATCCTTTAGCCACTTAAAACGGTAGCGGATTTATAAGCAGTATTAATGTCCCCTTCGTCTAGCCCGGCCCAGGACACCGCCCTTTCACGGCGGCGACGCCGGTTCAAATCCGGCAGGGGACGCCAATTCTGATTACAAAAATGATCCTGGGTGACCGGGTCTTTTTTGTTGCCCCTCAAAAAGGAGTAGCAGATGAAATTCAGAACAGCTGTTGCCGTAGCAATGCTTACTTTGACTATAACTTCTCTTTCTTATGCCATGCCCGACATGAAACCCGCGGTTGAGCCTAAAAACATTGAGACTTCTGCTGTAATAAATCCACCAATTACCGGCAAAGTGCTCGAAACAATGAATGCGAATAATTATACCTACCTGCTTCTCGATGTCGGTGGACGTAAAGATTGGGTTGCCGTACCGCAGATGTATGTGGAAGTTGGTGAAATGGTGGAGCTTAACCCCGGCGTTCAGATGGGAGAGTGGAGTAGTAAAACCCTTAACAAGACTTTTGAGGCGATAATCTTTTCCTCCGGACCGACTAAAAAATTCATTGAAACCCGGAAAATAAATGCCCACAAGGGCGCTGACATGAGTGCCCCTGCACCTGGCAACAAGAAATCAGAAGGTAAAATTGTCGAAGGAATGAAGGTAGAGAAAGCTCAAGGTGCGAATGCATACGATCTCGCCCAGATCCTTGCCAAAAGCGCCGAACTTCAAGATAAAACTATCTCGGTGCGCGGGCAGGTTGTAAAGGTCAGCACCGGCATCATGGGTAGAAACTGGATTCACATAAAAGATGGCACAGGTGAAAACGGTGCGAACAAACTTGTTGTGACCTCAAAAGACGAGCCGAAAATTGGCGATGTAGTCACCTGTACCGGAGTCTTGCACAACAATGTAGATTTTGGTGGCGGCTATCAATATGCCATCATCATGGAGAATGCTGTAGTAAAGTAGTGTAGTTTCTCATTCAGGCGGAGAGTTTTCAACTTCTCTCCCTTTCCCATCGCTCACTGACCCCCCTGCTGTTCAGTAATTCCTGACAATGCAGCTACAAGTCCGGTTGGCGACGATGCCAAAGCCGCCCTGCTTCACAAAGCCTGCACGGATGACCTTAAGGCAAGATGTCATCAGATCAGCTTTGTGAACTCTTCTGGATAACTGTGCCGTGCTTCAATGACGGTCTGTTATTCGCCCGACTTGCCGTTATATAAAGGAATTACCATGACATTCGAAGAACTCAACCTCTCGCCGCAAATACTGAAAGCAATTTCCGCCTGCGGCTACACAACTCCGACCCCGATTCAGGAACAGGCAATCCCTGTCGCCCTTGCAGGCCATGACCTTATCGGTTCTGCCCAGACCGGCACCGGCAAGACCGCAAGTTTTGTCCTTCCGGCTCTCCAGAAACTTTCTGTGCCTTCAACCCTAAAGGGTAAGGGCCCGCGTATTCTCGTGCTGACACCGACAAGAGAGTTGGCGAACCAGGTGACTGATGCTGTCAAGAACTATGGCCGCTTCAGCCGCATTAAAAGCGGCGCAATCCTTGGCGGCATGTCTTACCGTGAGCAGCTTCGCCTCCTCTCCCAGCCGGTTGACTTCATCGTCGCAACTCCTGGCAGACTCGTTGACCACCTCGAAAACAGGCGGATAGATTTCAGTCGGCTTGAAATGCTCATTCTGGACGAAGCCGACAGAATGCTCGACATGGGCTTTAGTGAGGACATAGATAAGATAGCCGCAGCAACACCGGCGGGACGTCAGACCCTCATGTTTACCGCTACCATGGATGCAGCTGCCACAAAGCTTGCCAACCGGATGCTGAACAATCCACAGCGGGTTGAAATTGTCGGCAAAAAAGTAACTCTTGATGAAATCGAACAGCGTCTGCATGTTGCCGATAATTTCCAGCACAAAAACAGACTGCTCCAGCACCTTATCGCTGACGACGAGCTTTCCAGTGCAATCATCTTCTCTGCCACGAAAAAAGACGCTGACGCCCTTGCTCAGGATCTCCACAGCAAAGGACATTCTGCCGGAGCACTCCATGGCGATATGAGTCAGGGTGCCCGCAACCGGGCAATTTCTGATCTGCGCCGTGGCAAAATCAAACTTCTTGTGGCAACCGATGTTGCGGCAAGGGGACTTGATGTAAACGGCATCAGCCATGTAATCAACTTCGATCTCCCCCGCTTTGCCGAGGATTATGTCCACCGTATCGGCAGAACAGGCCGTGCCGGCGCCACCGGGACAGCAATCTCATTCGTCTCCCTGAACGAACTCAGCTATCTCGACAAAATCGAGCGCTTTATCGGCCAGAAATTGCCGCGTCAGGTTATCGTCGGTCTTGAGCCTACCCGGGAGCTGCCACGTCTGCCAGTCGGCGGTGGGAAAGGGTTTCCAGGCCGTGGTAAAAAACCGGGCGTTTCAAATGCTGCGGGGAGAGGATTCAAAAAAGAAGCCGGCAGTGCGCCGGCGAGTGACCGTCGCCAGAAGTGGGGGGCGCCAAGAGCCCAGAAGGAAGTTGTTGTTGAGTACAGAAGAGCTGCCGGAGAGCATCAGAGAGGTCAAAGGTAATTTATCAGCGGGTTAGATTACTGCTGACACATACAAGTAAAGGGGTTGCCGCGCATTATCAGCAAGCGGCAGCCCCTTTTTGTTCCTGCGGCAAGTTATTCCAATTCCAGATCAAAGCGTCCTCTACGTTGGCTTGTCTTCGGCTCCTCAACAACTGATTGTATGCCTTCGTCGCCTCAACCCTCGCCGCCTTGATGGCATCTCTGATTTGAAATTGGAATTACCCTACCGCCTGCAGAAAAAAGCCGGAGGGACAGCTGAAGCATCACTGATTCTCTGGCAGAATCCCATACCATCTTCGAATTACAAATTCACCTGAAGTGTTCGAGACGCTGTCGACCGGTCGTCTGGTCCGCATAATGTCGTCCAGGGCTGTTTTCAACGGTCGGATGCGCACCCCCTCCTCCGGTTTTCCGCAGATAAGCCTGCTTTCGATGACATTGACGCCGTCGATAACAATCAGCACATGACCAGTCCAGACGATCAGATCAAGAGGCTCAAGCGCAGCGGCAATCGCCGATGCCGGTTTGCCGGCAATCGAAATCCCTTTTCCGTACCTGGCAAGGGAAGAGGTGTTTCTTGGAGTATACCCGCTGGTCGCTTCGTACAGAAGCCCGGAGCAGTCCACCCCCGCAAGGCTCCACTGCTTCAGTTCCCTCCACGTCATCTCCGCTGTTCCGGCGGGTGGATACCATGCCGTGAGCTGCTTCACACCGTCTGCCAGATTTCCTCCCCAGACATAACCGGTGCCAGACCTCTTTTTCATGGCGGCAAGTATCGCTTCTTTCGAGGGAAGATTGCGCGGCCTCTCGGGTGGGTTTTCCAGTTCAAGCCGCACTGACCGTGAGTCTACGAAATATCCGCCGGTTGACGGATAGGGGTAATCGGCAGTTGTGACGCGGTAAACCGTCCCGTGAATGCTCTTCTCCTCTCCGTGGACAGTGAAAACCGTTCCGGGGAGTGCAACGAACTCTACTGCCCGAATCTGCCCGCAGTCATCCTTAAGCAGGGTCCTGCCGTCATTGCCGCCGAAGACCGTTCTGAGATCAGGCCGGTTTAGAACTGGTGTCGGAGTCACGGCAACTGCAAAAAGCGGTGCAGCAAGCGCTGTCGTTGCAGAGAAGCCAAGCAGCAGGAAGAGAATCAAGCAACGCATAATAACCTCTATCTGAGCAGCAGTTGGTGGATGCAATTGCGAATGTCAATCCAGATGAAGGTGGAGAGTGGGGTCATGGTGTTAAGAGTAATGGCTCTACTTGATACTTATCGGGGCAGGAGTGGAGAATCTTTTCCATGGCGGCAAAGCATAACATATCTTGCGCAGACACAATTTTTTTAATCGATTCTACAGGCGGGAATAAATCGAAAAAAATTTGTAGCTCTGTGGCTACAGCACCTGTGGCTTGCCGAGAGTTCCCCTTACCGGTATCAGGTAGTGACCGGGGGTATCCTGGAACTTGAGCAGCAGCAAAAAGACCATCTTCTGCTTTTCAAGAAGTGACGGTTTTGGCATAATTTCGAGTGATAGATTAAGAGGGGTTGCCGGGAGCGGATCAGCGAGCGGCAGCCCCCCTTTCAATCTTACATAAAGATCGTCTCCTTGCAGCGTAAAGCTCTCGATCTCCCCCTGCCCACCTTTTATCCTGATCATCCCTTGTACTGTGCGGTATGAAGCATCCGGCAGCGGCATGGGGCCAATATTTATGCCACTCAGCTCAGCGCCCTGAACTTCAAGCTGGACTAAACCCGTTGCTTTTGAGATGACGCCGCTTGTTTCTGCCTTACCCGAAAGTATCCCGCTCGCTTTCATCCCGGCAACACTCTTGAAGAAAGGGATGTCTTCAAGCCGAACGTTTTTAACCTCTATATGTGAAGATGGCGAACGCAGCAGGGAAATTGAAGAAACAAAGGTCCCCGAGCCTATCTCTGCATCCATGGAAAGTATCACCTTTCCGGTCAATAAGGGCAGGAGTTCAAGGAACAGCCCCCCATTTCGCACTTTAAGAAGCTCTCCTGCTCCGGAAGAGAGGGTAATGCCAGTACCTTTGATTCCGAGTGGCAGCGACCTGTGGAAACTGGCGGCTGCAAGTTTAAGGTCATACCGGGCAAGACCTCGGTTGACAGTATTCAGAAGCAAATCTGCCGGAATGAACAGCGCTGTCAGAAAGACAAAAAGAATTGCGCCGCCAAGAGCCAAGCCCAGGTTACGCAAAAGGTTGACACCCCTCATTTTTTCTCCTGGGGGGCAGGTTTGAGGAGTGCGGCATTAATAGTTACGTCCAGTTTTGCAGGATCATCATACCTTGTCTTGAGGTTCACCTTTTTAATGACAACCGGTTTTACCCCTTTATCCAGCCGATACAGAAGGTTTATTGCCTCATTAGCAGAAAGCCCCTCGATCTTCACTTCTGCGGCATCTTCCACAATGCCGGGTCTCTCGTCACCCTTAAGTGACTTTATCTGACTGTTTTTGCCCTTTATACCGATTTCCTCGATCAGGTTGGCAACCGAATCATCAGCTGTTACCGCAGAAAGCCGGTTGGCGAGCTTTTGTGCGCCCGCGCTCGCTTCGCGATGACGCTGTTTCAGATGCATCATTTCGGTCAGGTCAGCTTCACGACTGACCCTTTTCTTTTCGAGCGTCACAATCCTGTCATGCAGTGCAGAATAGGCGATCGCCAGCAGCAGCAGTGCGGCGATAAAATAGCCGGTTTTCAGCCTTGCAGCCGGCTCCATTTCGTTGAATCTCTCGCGAAGGCTCATTTCCCACCCCCTTGGAGATTACTCCGGAAGGCAAAACTGACCGAACCGTCCGGCCTGCTTTTTATTTCGCTTACCTCAAAATTTCCAAATTGCAGCGCAGCTTTTGACTTAAAATCATTAACCCCTTGGGCGGAACGGTCGTAGCCTCTGCCGGTCACCTGGCTACCATCAAAATCAACCTCATAAAGCTCTCTTGGATCGTCGCCCTTGGCATCCGCAAGCTTTTTTAAAACCGCAAGCACCCCTTCTGAACCTGTTACGCCCAATTTTTTAATCTCCGCTTTAAGTTCTGACACTTCGTCAACCGCTTTGGTACGAGTCGGGAAAACCTCTTTGTAAATTCTGAATATGGAACTGTTCAGTGAAGAGATATCCCGCTGGAGAATGAAGTACCTGACGCCGGCCTCAGCAAAAATAAGTATGACGAGAACTGCTGCAAGAGCATACGTAACCCGCAGTTTTTTTCTGAGATTGTCGCGTGTTCGGGTAAAAGCTAAAACACCTCGTCTCAAATTAACCGGGTCACCAAAAGCAAGTTCCCGCGCCATTGCATACTGTGGCGCAAGATCGCTCGCAGCAGTAACGTCTCCGGGAAAAGCAGCCGCAAGTCGGTCCCCCCGGGGTAGTTCGATCATCCCCGGCAAAGGGCTTCCCAGAGTGAATACAGTCTCTATCTTGACACCTTTGGCGAGTTCAACAGCGGCAATTGTGGCTTTAAGAGAATTCTCGCCACTCTTTGGCAAAGCTCTGAAAAAAAGCGGCTTCCGCTCAAGGTAGACAACCACGCTTTCGCCGTCGGTAACAGCCACTGCGCCTTCAGATACCTCAGGAAGAAGCTGCTGCCAGTTAAACATGGAGGAAGTGACCACTTCCGGATCGAACCCCTTGGCAGATAAATCATTTATCTCCTCCGCCACAAGACTCTGTTTCGACCAGATAGCGGCAATCCTGTTATCAGCCAGCGGCAGGGCCTCATATACCGGTTCGTCACCATCGGAGGCCAGCTCTCCTTTCAGCTCCAGGGGGAGTATTTCACGGCATCTTTTCCGGTCAGAGACGGGGAGGGCAAGTTCCCTGATTGATAGCAACGAGGGTGGCAGTGCGAGGACAACCCTGTCGCCCTGGCACTCAGAGCTCCATGAAGCAAGAATATCATCGACAGTGACATCATCTTCAATCAGGAGATGCCTGGCTCCGCGCACAAACTGCAGAGCTCCGCGCCTGCTCTCAAAACGGGAGATTATGAACTCATCGGCTTTTTTCTGGATTACGGTTATAAACATAAAGTTACCTCATACATACAGCTCAATACTCCCGCCAGTAAAGAGTCGCAGGTAAAGCCGCCGGCAAAGGAGACTACAGACTCCACAATCCTTGTTGTTCCGTTTACCTGTCCCGCTGCCTTGATGCGAAAGACCGTGCTTTTTACGGTAATACGACTCTGCAGTCCGGTGGCAATCCGATCCATACCGGGAACTCCGACAAGCTCGGACTTATCCTTGAATGGAGTAGTTTTGCGATAGTTTATTATCTGCTCTGCAAGCGATGCTGTTATCCGCTCATCAAGCGACATCAGCAGCTCTTTCGGGGCAGTATTTATGTTAATGGGCGCGGCTATGCTGTTCTCAGCATAGACAGTTACAAAAGGGCGTATTTTTTCGATCACATCACTGCTGAACCCTTTTAACAGGGCAAGCTCTTCAAAGGTGTCAAGCCGGCCATTTTTGGCAGAAAAAGAGGGCTTGCGGGCTATATACCACGGAGTTTCAGCTCCTCCTGGTTTCGGGATATCATTTTCATCGATCCAGTCGGCCACCGCATCACAAAGGTCGCCGGCAGGGAGCTTCAATTGCCGGAAAAGACGGAGAGCCGTACCGTAGTACGATCCGGTCGGATCGTTTTCATCAATGAATGTTCCGTTTGAGCCGGCAATGTGATTGAGGGAGAGTCGGCCATTTTCATCTTCAACCGTTATCCGCAGAGTACCCTGCTCTTCCGGAAGATCTAACGGCTCTGCCCAGAGGTCGTGCAGCGAGGTGTAACTCTTCACTGGTAGCGCGAACTGGAGCATGGCAGAAGCCCCTGAAATACCTGATTCAGCCAGAAGGCCGGCTTTCTGAGCATCTACATAACTCCGCGCAGATGAGGTGTCGACATATACCTCCGAGATAAATTCGGTGACAAGCGCCACCAGCAGTGCAGTCACAATCAGGGTAATGACCAGCGCGAACCCCCGCTCGCCCCGCATCACTGAGTCACCTTCGGCATTGCCAGCACGGTATAATCTACTGTTTTTTCGCCATCCTTGACCGTAACTGTTACCCTTATGGCCTTCGGCAGTCCGAAATTTATGGCAGTGTCCCAGGTTTTGACCCACTTGTCGCCATTCAGGCACTCAACCAGAAAACCTTCGATACTCTCCATCTGTGGGTAACGGGCAGCTTCCTCGTCGTGATAGAGATCCTTTGCCTGTCGGGAGAGAATCATCTTCTGCTCACGCTCAACGATCTCATATTTCAGATCAACCTGATCCGATATAACCTGCCCGCCGGGCTGCGGAGAAGCAACCGCTGTGAATGAGAGAACCGATGCCGGCTTACCGAAGATATCCCTGTTTTCGACAGAAAAGTGGAGCCGCTTATTGTTTCTGCCGTAGAGGGCTGAACTGATTTCCCTTCTGAGCAGATCAAGGGTTGTCCTTAGTTCTCGCCTGCCTCCATCCCTGCAATGGCAGACTCACGCCCTTTTATCAGCGAGAAGTAGCTGCCGTAAAGCGCTCCGGCAAGGATACCGAGGAGCGCCAGGGCAATGAAGAAGGTGAAGCGCTTCAAATCTTTTTTACCGTGAACACGAGAACAGAGACGACCTCCAAAAGGGTGAATCCAGCATTAACTGATTTTTCGGGTTAAAAATTTCTTTATCAAATGTCTTGGCGCATTTAACGGACAAGCGAGAGACTCCTTCTGCTGTTATCCCAGCTGACAGTGAGAATCATACGCTGAACGCCGGGCAGTTCGGTTTCAGTATTGCTCTTCTCCCAGGCGATATCGGCTCTTGCCGGAGCAAAATTTCCTTTGCCGGGAGGGAGGCTGATAAAAGCAGGATCATCTATCTTTGCCCTGGCAAGAAGGACTGCCGCAGTCTCTTCCTTGTCCCTGACGACAACTCCCAGGTGATAGTTGAACGAGACAATCACCGTCATGATGACACCGGACATAATCGCCAGAGCTATCAGCACTTCAAGGAGCGAAAACCCTTTCAAAGCGTCACCTCCTGATAGCCGGAGAGTATTTTCACCTTCCCCCCCTGAGGATAGCCGGTAACTGTAAAAGTCTCACCTTTTGGCGAGTTCAGATGAATCGTCAGGAACTCGGAAAGCCCGGCAGATCCGAAATCGACTGACACTTCGCCTTCTGTCACCTTACCGAGACGTGGACTCTGCAAATCAGCAATGACGATGCCGGCAGTCAGGGTGTTTCGTGAGAGCAGCGGATCTTCCGGCGGTATCTCATCCCCGTTGGCAAGCTTTCTGGTAACCTTGATGGAATTTTCCCCGATGTTGACATGAAGACGGTAGATATTCTTGCTGCTGATTGACCGCTCCCCCAGGTAACGAAACAGCGAGGCAAGCGATCTTGCCGAGCTTTGCAGCTCCATGGCATCCGTTGACGGAAGTCGCGGCACAACCAGAGCGGCGGTTATGGAGAGAATTACGAGAACAACCAGCAGTTCTATGAGGGTGAAGCCGGAACGGCTTGATCGGGACTCGGGACTCGGGACTCGGGAAAGGCGTAAATCTCGGAAAGAACAACGGGGACAGTCACCATTATTTGCAGTTTGCTGTTCCCGCAGTTTCCTGTCCGTCAGTCCACACCTCAAATTCCGATACCCGCCTTCAAAATTTTATTCCCGCAGTCCCCAGTCCCTAGTCCCCGACTCTACTGTATATTCCAGTTGCAGATATCCGCTGCCTTACCCTCGCCCCCCCTGGCACCATCAGAACCCCAGGAACAGAGTTCATAGTCACCCTGCTCTGACGGGGAAAGATAGATATAATCATTGCCCCAGGGATCTTTCGGCACTTTCTTGCTCTCCAGATACCCTTCTGCTTTATAGTTCTTCGGGATAACTCCAACCGTCGGCTTCGTTATCAGTGCGGCCAGCCCCTGCTCCGTTGTCGGAAAGGCACTGCTGTCAAGTTTGTACAGTTTTAGACCGGTTTCCATATTCCTGATCTGCACTTTTGCATCGGCAACACGGGCATCATCACTCCTGCCGATAAGTTTAGGTCCTACCAGTGCGGCAAGCAGAGCCAGGATGACGATGACCACCATGATTTCGATAAGAGTAAAACCTTTGCTGTTGCTTATCTGCTGCATCTTGACTCCTCCGTTACGAAAGTTGCGGGTTTATCTCGAAACACGCGACGTTAAACTCGAAAACCTATTATTTTACCAACTGGTTCAGCTCGAATATCGGCAGCAGCACCGCTATCACGACAAACCCGACCGAGAGCCCCATAGCAAGCACCAGGATCGGCTCCAGTAGTGCCATGAAGCGGGTGGTGCCGGTATCAAACTCCTTTTCAAAAGCATTCCCCACCTTCTCCAGCATCTTTTCCATCGTACCGCTCTGCTCACCGATACCGATCATATGGATCAGTAACGGAGGGAAAAGCGAGCTTTTTGCAAGTGTTGCTGAAAGTTTGCCACCCTCGATAAGATCAGCCCTGGCTTCCCCGAGAAATGACCGGTAAGCCCTGTTAACAACAGCTTCACCGGTTATCTCCATTGCTTTGATAACAGGCACGCCGCTGGTGAGAAGAAGTCCGAGTATCTTGGCAAAGCGTGCCAGTATAAGTTTTTGTAAAAGAGCACCCAGACCGGGCAGCTTCAAGAGGAGAGTGTCCCTTTTATGGCGGAACTCCTCCCTTTTTATGAGACGGCGATAGGTGAAGGCCAGCGCGGCAATAAGAGCGGCCAAGCGCCCACCACCCCTTGCGGACCACTGTACTGACTTTAAGAAGGACTATGGTGATAAGCGGCAGGGCAGCCTTGTTGTCGGCAAACACCCCGGTGATCTTGGGGATGACAAAGGCCAGCAGAAAGAGCATCACCCCGCCACCGACAATCGCCATCAGGATAGGGTAGGCAAGTGCTGTGGTAACCTTGCTGCGGACAGCCTCCTGTCCTTCCAAAAAATCAGCCAGCCGCTCCAGAACAAGATCCAGCGCGCCGCTCGCTTCTCCGGCCGCCACCATGGAGACATAGCTTTCGTTGAAGAGTTGTGATTCGCTTGCCAGTGCTGCCGCCAGCCCCCGTCCCTCTGCAAGCCGTTCCTTGACCCGGGAGAGGATGCTCCGCAGTTCGCCAGGGCGCTCCTGCTCCATCAAGGTTGAAACAGCTTCAAAGAGCGGCATAGAAGCGCCGATCAGGGTTGCAAGCCTTCTGGTGAGCAGGGCAAGTTCCGGGAGCCCTACTGACCTGCTGCGGGAAAATATGCCCCTTCTGAAGCTATGCTTCTCATCCGGCTCAATTTCCGCAGGGAGGATCCCGCTGCTTTTAAGCTTTTCCCGGGCATCCTTGATACTGTCGGCAGTGATTGAGCCTTCACTGCTTTTACCGTTTTGAAGATACCCTTTATAGCGAAATATCGGCATAATCTTCCTGCGTGACCCGAAGGACCTCTTCCAGAGTCGTTACCCCGGCAAACGCCTTGTCAAGGCCGTCATCACGCAGCGTCCGCATCCCTCTGGAGACCGCATAATCCTTGATCTCCTTGGTTGAAGTACGCCGGATGATCATTGAGCAGAGTTCGGCATCAATCGGCAACAATTCGTATATGCCGACCCTGCCGATTGAGCCCAGGTTAAAGCACTTTTCGCAGCCTCTCCCTCGATACAGCTTTTCAGGCAGCGTAATCCCGGCATAGAGTCGTTCGGGACGGTACTCTTCGCGGCAGTGCGGACAGATCTTGCGCACCAGCCGCTGGGCAAGAATCGCCGAGAGGGTCGAGGCGACCATGAACGGTTCGATCCCCATATCGATGAGGCGGGTGATGGCTGTCGGCGCATCGTTGGTATGGAGTGTCGAGAGGACAAGGTGGCCGGTAAGACTGGCCTGCATGGCAATCTCGGCTGTTTCCGCATCGCGGATCTCACCGACCATGATGATGTCGGGATCCTGACGGAGGATCGAGCGGAGACCATTGGCAAAAGTAAGGTCGATCTTCGCATTGACCTGTATCTGGCCGACCCCGGGTAGCTGGTACTCGATCGGATCTTCAATGGTGATGATGTTTTTGTCGGGTGAATTGATCTTTGTCAGGGCGCTGTACAGAGTGGTTGTCTTACCGCTGCCGGTAGGCCCGGTCACCAGGATGATGCCGCTGGTGCGGGTGAGCAGTCGCTCCACCAGACTGTTCTCACGCGCTGCCAGACCAATATCCGTCAGCGAGAGTACCCCCCGCTGCTTGTCAAGAATACGCAGAACGGTACGTTCGCCAAAGAATGTCGGGATAATGGAAACCCTGATGTCAACGTCACGCCCGGCGACAATTACCCGGAAACGCCCATCCTGCGGGAGTCTCTTCTCGGCTATGTTCAGACCGGCCATAATCTTGACACGGGAGGTGAGCGCATCCTGAACAACTTTAGGAGGGGAGAGCATCTTGTAGAGAATGCCATCGATTCTGAAACGGACATCCAGCTCACGCTCGAACGGCTCGATATGAATATCGCTGGCCCGCTCTTTCACCGCCTGGAACAGCACCGAATTGAGGAGTCTGATAACCGGCGCTTCATCGGTCAGATCGAGAAGATCCTGCTGACGATTGAATTGATTGGCTACTGTCGAGAGTTCATCTGCTTCCAGCTCTGCCACAACCTCCTGGGCAGAACCTGAGTGGCGGGCGTAAAGACGGTTAATGGCGGAAAGCACCTCTTCTGGAGGGACGACAACCGCTTTTACAGGGTGGTTGAGAGCTGACTGCAGTTCATCAAGAGCCAGCAGATTGGTGGGATCCCCGGTCGCAACCAGCAGAACCCCGGCTTCCTCGCGGAGCGGCAGCAGCAGATTAGCTTTTGCAAAAGAGAGGGGCAGGCGCGTGATCCAGACAGAATCAACATCCGCGTCGTGTATTTCAGCCCGGAAAGTCAGATAGAGACGACTGGCAATCTCCTCAAGCTGTGTCGGTTCGAGAGAGTCTGTCAAGGCTGGGTCACCTGGCTCTTGATAAACGGCTCAACCGGCACCGGCTTATTATCTATTACAGTCGGGATATCGAGCGGCTCGACCCTTTTGGATGACTCTGAAAAACGGGCCCGCTGCTTCTCAGTTGTCTCGACAAGGTCCCGGCCATCCCTGATAACCTTAGGGGTAAGCAGAAGGATCAGATTGGTTTTTTCACGCTTCATTGTCTTTGACCTGAACAGATAGCCCAATATCGGCAGATCACCCAAGATCGGCACCTTGCTCACTGACTCCCGTTCAATCTCGGAAATCAGCCCGCCAATGGCGACCGTCTCCCGATCCTTGACAATGACCGTAGTTTTTGCCGAACGCTTGGTTATTGATCTGTCAGTAGAAGAAACACCGATATTGATGGTGTCCTTCAGGGCGGAAATCTCCTGTTGCACGTCAAGCTTGATATAATCGCCATCAGCGATCTGCGGCGTGATTTTGAGCGTGATCCCGGTATCCTTACGCTCAATAGACTGTTGCGACGTCGAACCATTAATAACCGAGGTGCCGAGAAACGGAACATTTTCACCGACGAAGATCTCTGCCTCTTTGTTGTCGGAAGTGAGGATGGTGGGACTCGACAAAATGTTCAACATGCCACTGCTCTGCATCGCTTTAAGTATGAAGGGGAAATTTGCCGAGGTCGAAAGCTTCATATCCTCCGGCAGCACTCCTGCCGCCGTGAGTGCGCTGACTGCAGCAAAGAACGGGCTCAGGGTGTTGAACGGATCGTATATGCCGGCAGTTGCAACATCACCGCTACTGGCGCCGCCGAAGAACCCCCACTGAATCCCCAGCTCTTTGGCCTTGTCCAGAGAAACTTCCGCAATCATTGCCTCAACAAAAACCTGACGGCGTTTCCGGTCAAGTTTCTGCACGACCTGCATCAGGTTCTGATAGTCGGTCGGCGAAGCCATGATAACCAGCGAGTTAGTCGCCTTATCCGGAGTTATAGTAATTTTCCCGCCTTCAAACGGAGAGGCCTGTGGAGCATGCCGGCTGACCAGGCTGTGCAGAGGTGGAAATCCCCTTGACGACACCATCGAGTACTTTGGCGACCTCAGTCGCATCGGCATTCTCAAGGTAGTAGACGTTCACCTTGCCGCTGCTTGTAGGCGGCGGCACATCAATCAGCTGCACAAGTTTACGGATCTCTTCTTTATCTTTTTCCTGGCCGAAAACCAGCACAGCATTCAGCCGCGTATCAGCCACGATAGTCGTACCGACAGAAAAGTCACTTGCCTGACCCGGCTTCTTCAGCCGTTTCCCAACCCAGTCCTGCAATACCTTCGCCACATTATCGGCACCGGCGCTCTTCAGATAGATAACTTCCGGCAGCTCCCGCCGCTGTTCGGCATCGATCAGCTTGACAATCGCCATGATTTTTTGCAGGTTTGACGATGAATCGACCACCAATAGCATGTTTGACGGGCCGAAGGCGGATACATGGCCATCCTTTGAGATGACCGGCTGCAGAAAGGTCAAAGCCTCCTGAGCCTGGATATTGTCCAGATTGATGACTCTGGCGATATATGATTCATTGACCGGGGCAACCTCTTTGTCCCCATAGAGTTTTGTCCCGGACTGCTTCGCAAATGCGGTCGGGACAATCTTGAACACCTTGCCCGAATCGATAAGAGTGAAACCTTTCAACTCCAGCACCGAGGTGAAAACATTGAATGCCTCTTCGTTGGAGAGCTTTGACGGAGAGTAAACCGATATCTTCCCTTTCACCCGCTCATCCATGACAAAATTTTTGCCGGTAAGATCACTGATGAACTTGACCATTGTCGAGATGTCGACATCAGAGAAGTTAAGGATAACCCCTTTGGCCGATGCAGTGGCAGGGGAGAGCAGGAAGACTGAAATTATCAACAGCAGAGTCGCTAAATGTCGTTTCACTGGAACCTCGATGGTTTCAAGTTTTTGCTTTACCCTGAGCCGAGAGCCCAGAGCCCTTTTTCACCGTATATCATAGTTGAAAGTAGTCGGCTGGCCATCCCTTATAAGATCGAGTCTGATCCGGCTCTGTCCTTTGAGTGAGGCAAATGACTGTATTGCTTTTTCAGGAGAGTCTATAGGGAAATCGTTCATCCTGAGGAGGACATCACCGTTTTTAAGACCAATTGTGCCGAAAATTCCTTTCGGTTTAATCTCTGTAGCTCTGAAACCTTCAACCTTACCATCCTTTATACTGGGAAGAAGCCGCGCATCGGTCATTGCCTGACCGATATTATCGAGAGCCGCATTCAAAAGCCGCTGATCAATGACATAACTACCGGCGCCGGTTTGTGATGCAAGAGAGTTGCCGGCCGGTGCTGTTTGCGCAGTTGGAGTGGTTGGCGAAGGAGGTGATTCAGCTGCCAAAGTAGTCGGTGTCGTGATTTTTGTCTTTACGGTACCGTTAAGAACCTCGATATACTCTTTCTTTACCGTCACCAGCGAACCTGCATTAAACACCGTATCTCCCAGCCTGAAGACCTGCTCTTCCTTGGAGCTGACCTTCCGGATAAGCGCAAAACTCTCGCGAAAAGAGCCCTGTACGGTCCCGAGAAGAACGTAGTCTGACTGGTTAAATGCCACCGGCTGGTTTTTCTCAGCAGATTTTGCCAGGATAGGGGTCAGATCCCCTTGTGTCGCCTTGCCAAAAAGACCTTTGGAGAGAATCGGCGCGAAGGACAGCAGCTCATCTTCGCCTCGATGATTTGACTGCTGTTGAGCCGGTTTAGATGTTTTTAGAGGGAAAAGTCGCCCGATGCGTTGAGAGATAAGGTCCGACGCGATCAGAGCAAGCGTCGCAATGATTAAAACAGCAAAAAATGAGTTTATCGGCAGCAACCATTTGTTCACAGTAAACCTGCATATTGAGAGTCTATTTGCATCTAAATACCCGTCAATATAAGTTAAAACTCCCCTGCATGCAAGCGTGAGTTATTCGCGCCAGAATCGTTGTTGCAACTGTTCCAAAAGCGGGCCCAGACTTTTTTTATCGATGGCAGAGATTAAATAAGCGCCAAGATTCTTTGATGAGTGTTTTGTCTTCATAAACGAGAGAGGATCATTGAGCTTTAAATCTGTCAATTTGTCCGCCTTGTTGAATATCAGGAGAGTCTCTTTATCGCCGAGTCCGAGCTCATTCAGGATAGCCTCAACGTCTTTAACCTGCTCGACAAATCTCGGATTTGTACAATCGACCACATGGAGAAGCAGATCCGCATCATTCAGTTCTTCGAGCGTTGCTTTAAATGCTCCCAGTAACGATTTTGGCAGCGAGCGGATAAATCCTACCGTATCGGTGATGATTACCTCCCGTTCCATGGGAAAACGCAGTCGTCGCGTTGATGTGTCCAGGGTTGCAAAGAGGAGGTTCTCAGTAAAAACATCGCTTTGAGTTAATGTGTTGAGAAGAGTGGATTTTCCCGCATTTGTATAGCCGACTATTGATATTATCGGCAGTCCTGATCTGATTCGCTTCTGCCTTCGCTGCAATCTGTTGTCAGCCAGTTCGGCAAGAACTCTTTCCAGTTTGGCAATCCGGTCACGGATACGTCTTCTGTCAAGCTCCAGCTTGGTTTCACCGGGGCCTCGCCCGCCAATCCCTCCCATCAGGCGCGACATCTGCACACCATGTCCGGTCAGTCGTGGCAGCAGGTATTTCAGTTGCGCAAGCTCTACCTGGACTTTTCCATCGAGGCTGTTTGCCCTTCGTGCAAAAATGTCGAGAATCAACTGGGTTCTATCGATAACCTTCAATTCGGTCATGTTTGATATAGAGCGAATCTGGGCAGGGGATAGCTCCTGATCAAAAACAAGTATGGTCGCGCCGAGCTGCAAAGCCTTGATAATAACTTCGCGCATTTTCCCTTCGCCCATTAGAAACTTTGGTGAAAATTGACGGGGACGCTGAGTAACTGTTTCAAGAACTTGCAGGCCGGCTGTGCGGGCAAGTTCTTTGAGTTCGTCAAGAGAATCATCTGCTTCCGCAACTGAAGCCTTCGTGACGGAAACCAGAATTGCCCGCTCCTCTCCTGAAACTGTCTGCTTTACAGTAGCGGTGTAATTATCAAGTTCCTTTTCGAGAGTGTTGATGTAATCGCAAATGTCGATATCTATCTGATTGAGCGGTTGCGTTTTGTGTATCAGATATGGCAAGGCGGAAAGCGACGCAGGTTTCAGGGTTGCGTACGAAACTGGAATTTGAGAGCTGCCAGCGTTTGATGCATCCAATGCAGCAAGGAGATCAAGGCGCAACAATAGCAGGTCATTAAAATCATCGTTATTGATTGGTTCGCCTTTGAGATGGGTGTGAACCATACGCAGACCACGCAAGCTTTTTCTGCCGAGGGGATAGTCCTTTATCTCCGGCAGAAAAATACTTTTTTCATCACCGACAATGACATATTCAATGCATCCGCTTCTACTTACAAGGAGGGCAATCTGTCGACCGATATCTTTCGAGATGTCGATCATTAGCCGGGCGAGATCTTGGGAGATAATTTCCGCAGGGAGGACTTTCCGTCTATAGAGACGTTCAAGATTGGTCAGATGAAGATTCTTCAGACCGCTTAGGTTACCGTAGAGTTGTTTTATTTGTATCTCCGGGAATAAAGTGGTGAATTGGTATTAAGTTAAGTGCCGACAGGCTTATTACTTGAAAAAGGGTGAATCTAAAAAAGAAAAAGGCAGGCGTAGATAATTAGTCAGATAAACGGTTCTGTGACTGCTTTTCAATGGCTGTGAGCTGCTTTTCAATCGCATCCAGGCGGCTTAGCAACTCATCCACTCTCCCTTTAATGGAGAAAATTACGAATGGGAGTATGAACCAGATAACGGTAAGAGAAAAACCGATCACCCAAAAAATGACCATCAAGCCACCAAAAAGCTCCACACTTATCTCCTTAACTCTCATTCAAAAAATAACGGTTAAAAGGTGAAAAGTCAATCCTGATAGGGTGTTGCTTTCAGAATGCGGTAAAAAAAGTTTAAGAGAGTGTTAAAGCTGTGTATAGTGGAAAAGTTAAAACTGATGGAGCATAAATGGAGTCATCGGGCGGCAAAAATTGTAAATTTCTGCACAGCTCAATGCGGTAAAGATACCTGTAAGACCGAGAGGTGATACATTGGATTTAAGTATGGTAGTGCCTATATACAACGAGGAGGAGAGTATAACTTTTCTGTATGAGAGAGTGACTTCCGCCCTTGCGAATACAGCTCTTGTGTACGAGCTGATTCTTGTTGACGATGGTTCAAGTGACCGCTCTTTTTTACTGCTCAAAGATATTGCTCTCCAGGATCAGCGGGTAAAAGTGATCAGGTTCAGGAGAAATTTCGGCCAGACCGCAGCCATGGCTGCCGGTTTTGACGCTGCCTCAGGCAGAGTTGTAGTCCCTATGGATGGTGATCTGCAGAATGATCCGACGGATATTCCCAAGCTCTTGGCAAAAATAGATGAAGGCTATGATGTCGTCTCCGGATGGCGCAAGGATCGACAGGATACTTTCATAAACCGGAAGCTGCCGTCAATGATAGCAAACGGACTGATCTCGCGCTTCACCGGGGTTCATCTCCACGATTACGGCTGTACTTTGAAGGCGTATCGCCGCGAAGTTCTCGACGGAATAAATCTCTATGGGGAAATGCACCGCTTTGTGCCGGCGCTTGCTTCCCAGGTCGGGGCAAAAGTTACCGAGATTCCGGTCAAACATCATCCACGGCTGTACGGAACCAGTAAATACGGCATCTCCCGGACGGTCAGGGTTGTCCTTGACCTGATGACAGTCAAGTTTCTCCTGTCATATTCAACCAAGCCGATCCAGCTCTTTGGCAAATGGGGCGTGTATACTCTGTTTGCCGGAGTTTTGAGCGGGGCTACAACTGTTTACATGAAGATATTCGAAAATTTCAGCATGAACCGTAATCCACTCTGGATTCTGACAGTTTTTCTGTTGTTCATGGGGATTCAATTTATTGTTCTCGGTCTTTTGGGTGAACTGAATGCCCGGACTTATTATGAGGCGCAGGGCAAACCGATTTATGTGATTCGCGAGCGAATCAACTATACGGGACTGGGGACTAGGGACTGGGGACTGGCATGAAAGACCACAAGGATCTGGATGTTTGGAAATCGGCCATTGATCTGGTTATGGGAGTCTATGAAGCAACAGCCACGTTTCCCAAGGATGAACTTTTTGGACTGACTAGCCAGATGAGACGGGCTGCAGTTTCTATCCCGTCGAATATTTCTGAAGGCGCAGCACGGCAGACCGGCAAGGAATTCATTCAGTTTCTCTTCATCGCTTTGGGATCGGCATCGGAACTGGAAACCGAGTTGATCATAGCCGAAAAATTGCACTACCTGCAGAGCGCCGATACCCTTCTCGCACGCATCGCCTCAACGAAAAGGCTTTTGAACGGACTCATCCGGCATTACAGGAACAAAGGAACTGTCAATGCCTGAATTACCAGTATCCAGTCCCTTTAGGCCCCAGGTCCAGTCCCCAGTCTCTGCTTTACCGGTCCCTAAGTCCCCAGTCCCCAGTCCCCAGTCCCTAGGACGCTTCGCGTCCTGATGTTGGCGCCGACCCCTTATTTTGCTGACCGGGGGTGTCATGTCAGAATTTATGAAGAAGCCCGTGCCCTTCAGGAACTCGGTAACAGCGTTGAAATTGTCACCTATCATATCGGCAGAGATCTTCCGGGGATAACAACCCACCGGATAGCGGCGGTCCCCTGGTACTCGAAGCTTGAAGCAGGCCCCTCCTGGCACAAACCCTACCTTGATATACTGCTTTTTTTTAAAGCCCTTGCGGTTGCGCGAGTATTCAAGCCTGATCTGATCCATGCCCATCTGCATGAAGGGGCATTTGTCGGCATTCTTCTCAAAAAAATACTCCGGATTCCGCTTGTTTTCGATTGTCAGGGAAGCCTCACCGGCGAGATCATCGATCACGGCTTCGTCCCCAAGGGATCATTCGCCGCCGCATTTTTCGGCTGGATAGAATCTTTCATCAATAAGTCTGCCGATACAATCATCACCAGTTCGACACTCGCCGCAGATGAGTTGGTAAAGAGCTGGGGCGTGCCTGAAGCTTCGGTGACAGCGATTACCGATGGCGTTAATACCGATGAATTCTTCCCTTATGAGAAAGCCGTCGCCCGGAAAAAGCTTAACCTCCCTGAGGATGTTCCGGTAGCGGCCTTTCTTGGGCTGTTCAACCGTTATCAAGGAGTAGATCTTCTGCTGGAAGTCATCAGTCTGCTTAAGAAACGAGGCAGCAGGATTCATTTTCTGCTGATGGGTTTCCCGGATGGCAAATACCGCGAGCGCGCAGTGGCTGAAGGTATAGACGACATGATTACCTTTACCGGCAAGGTTGACTACGCCCAGGCGCCGCTGTATCTTTCGGCGGCTGATGTTGCGCTATCGCCAAAAATCTCGCTTACCGAGGCAAACGGCAAACTTTTCAACTACATGGCCTGCGGTCTGCCCAGTCTTGTCTTCGAAACGCCGGTCAACAGGGAGATCCTGGGCGATACCGGTACCTATGCCAGTTTTGCCGATCCGCTCGACTTTGCCGATAAGCTGGCGGCGCTGCTGGCCGATGCTGCCCGCTGTGCAGAGCTGGGCAGCTTTCCAGGGAAAAGGCGGTCGAAGGAGCACTCCTGGGAGTCGCGCGGCGAAGTCCTCTCTCCAGGTATATCGGAGAATTCTGCAGTAGCGTTCATATTGTGAACATTTTGCTTGCGCAGTTTAATTGTTTTAGCTAATGTTCATATTATGAACGAGCAAAATGAAAAATCGTACGAATCCTACCGTTCCCTGCAGCTCCTCTCGGAAATTACCGGTGAAGAACCGCTTTCCCAACGCGAACTTTCCCGCCGTCTCGGCATCGCCGTCGGTCTGGTCAACTCCTACCTGAAAAACCTCGTTGCCAAAGGCTATGTCAGGGTCAAGAATTTTCCCAGCAACCGTTACGCCTACCTGCTCACCCCCCAGGGTCTGGCCGAGAAGAGCCGCCTTGCCTATCAACACCTGAGTTACTTTACCAGCCTCTACACAGTTGCCCGGCAGGATTACCTGGAGCTGTTCCGCCGCCTGGAAACTGCCGGTGTGCGTGAGGTCGCTTTTTGCGGGGTGGATGAAGTGGCGGAGGTGGCCTATCTGTCGCTGCAGGAAACCGGGCTGAAGCTGATTGCGGTCATGGATGATGCGCGGAGCGGGGAGTCTTTTTTCGGGGTGCCGGTTGTTGCCTTGGCTGATGGCGTGCAGAAGAGCCGTACGCCAATAGTGATAGCTTCGCTCAAACAGGAGAGATGCGTTGACAGAGGCTCTTGGTGGCCTGGGCGTGGCCGGAAGCAGGATTTTTGTTGCTGGATCCGAGGGTGATCAAAAAAACGAATGACAAACTAACCTGTCTCACACGGCCAGAAGTAGGCGCTTTTAAGCGAGGCACAGAGGCACAGAGAAAAGCTTTAACCGTTTTTACCCCGGTAAAGATTTCGGGTTTGACTCCCTTTGTGTCTTCGTGCCTCTGTGAGAGAAAGGTTTGCAGGTAGAAGACTGCTGCTGTTGGGGAAAAAGTTTTGCAGGATATGAGGTGATTATGAAAAAAGCGCTTATATGTGGTGTTTCGGGTCAGGATGGCGCCTATCTGTCCCGGTTTCTTCTCGGAAAGGGATACGAAGTCCATGGCACCGCGCGAGACGCCCAGATGGCAACCTTCTATAACCTGGTAAAACTGGGCATTCGCGATCAAATCACTGTTCATTCCATGGCGCTCAACGATTTCCGCAGTGTTCTCCAGGTGTTGGCGAATATTCAACCTGACGAGATTTATAATCTGGCTGGCCAGAGCTCGGTGGGACTTTCTTTCGATCAGCCGGTGGAAACACTGGAAAGCATCAGTGTCGGCACGTTGAACCTGCTTGAGGCGATTCGCTTTATGAAGTGCCCGACCAGACTCTATAATGCCGGTTCAAGCGAATGTTTCGGCAATACCGGCGGCCAGCCGGCTGACGAGAATACTCCATTCCGGCCGCGCAGCCCCTATGCGGTGGCCAAGGCAACAGCCTTCTGGGAGATTGCCAATTATCGCGAAGCTTATAACCTCTATGCCAGCACCGGCATCCTCTTCAATCATGAGTCACCCCTGCGCCCCGAGCGTTTTGTCACCCAGAAAATTGTCAGGAGCGCCTGCCGTATTGCGAATGGTTCCTCTGAAAAACTCAGGCTCGGCAATATTGACATAGCCAGAGACTGGGGCTGGGCGCCCGAGTACGTTGAGGCGATGTGGCTGATTCTTCAGCAGGAAAAGGCCGATGATTTCGTGATCGCCACCGGTGAGACCAACCGGCTTGAGGATTTTGTGGCTGAAGTGTTTCGCTGTGTGGGGCTTGACTGGCGTGAGCATGTTGAAAGTGATCCGTCGCTGCTGCGGCCATCCGAGATCATGGTCAGCCGGGCCAATCCGGAAAAATCGGCACAAGATGCTTGGCTGGCAGGCAACATACCGGATGAAGGATGTTGCGCGGATGATGGTGGAAGAGTTTATTCAGTAACGCAGGTTTCGTTACTGACGGGGTAACGAAGTGATGACGCAATTTCAGAGCGATAACAAGGCAGCGATGGTAACCTGGATGCTGAATGACTGAAAATCCAACTGAGAATGCTGAGCAAGATTTTCAGAACCTCAAGAAGAAATCCCTGAAAGGGATGTCGGCTCTGTTTGTCAGGCAGGTTTTGGTAAAGGTGATCTTTTTTGCCGGCAACATCATCCTGGCCCGCCTGCTGGCGCCGGAAATATTCGGGATCTATGCCATCGTCAGTTTGTTGTCAGTTTTTTTCCACATTTGGCGATGTGGGCATAGGTGCGGCGCTGATCCAGAAAAAAGGGGAATTAAGTCAGGAAGAGCTTTCAACCACCTTCTGGCTGCAGCAGATGCTGGTCTGGTTGGTTGTCGGAGTTGTCTTCCTGGCGGCGCCGTTGGCATTAAAGGTCTACCCGACGCTGCCGCCGGTTGGGGTCTGGCTGATCCGGGCGATGGCGGTCAGCTTTCTGTTTTCGTCGCTCAAGACCATTCCGGCAATTCTCATGGAGCGGAACATCGATTTCAAGAGGATCGCCTGGGTCGATATCACGGAAAACTTGGCATTTCAAGCGGTGGCAATTACCTGTGCTTATATGGGGTATCGGGGCATGGAGTTTCATGGCGGCAGCGATCACAAGGGCGTTTCTGGGGGCTGTGATCATTTATGCGTTTTCTTCGTGGCGGCCGAGTTTTCATTACCGTTTCGAATCCGTCAAGGGGTTGGTACGCTTCGGGTTGCCATATCAGGGGAACCAGATACTGAATTTCATGAAGGATGCGGTTACGCCGCTGTTTGTAGGGGCCTATGCGGGGGCGGCGGCAGTTGGGTATGTGATGGGCGAGGAATTTTGCCTTTGCTCCGTTGATAATTTCCGAAACTTTCGGGCGGGTGGCATTTCCGGCTTTTTCAAGCTGCAAGATGATCGTGAATTCTTGGGCGGACTGTCGAGCGGTCTATCCGGATGATGACATTTGTCATGTTTCCGATTACCGCGATGATGGTGGCCTTGGCACCAGAACTAACTCATTTGATTTTCACTGATAAATGGATACCAGGATTAAGTATTTTACTTTTTTTGCAGACACCAGCGTTTATAGGTGTATTCTTGCCCCTATATAGGGGAATATTATCGATTGGTAATTCAAGGTTATTTTAGATGACTTTTACACTGATAGTTATTGAGTGGGGATTAGGGGTTCCATTAGTAATAAAATAAGGCTTTATCGGCATGGCCCTGACACAGCCAATTACAATATCAATTTTCACATGGATTATTGGTATGTTTTGAAACAGAATGGTGTTGAAACCATGTATTCACAAATATAAATAAAAATTTAGCTGTTTCCTTGTGTAGCTGGCGTTACATATATTATAAAAATATTTTTATTATATTAGGTAGCTTAATGCGTGGCGTCTTTGGTTCACTATTTTATATTTGCTATTAGTCTTGTTAAATAGGGAGGTTTTACAGAATTTATAAACTATATTAAATGCTATTAAGTAAAATATTTTAAGTTTGATTAAAGTATTGCATTATGAAATGCCCTGTTTGCAGTGGACAATTTTTCTCAGTGGGGAAAGTAGCCACTTATGACATATTAAAATGCAAAGGATGTGGCCTTGGCATTACTTCGCCTTTTCCATCGGTAGAAGAGTTGGAGATATCAAACCAGAAGACTTACCAGGTTGAACAAAGGTTACAAGCTTATCTTTCGAGGCAGGTGTACTTTGAAAGACGTAAAGGGTATACGCTAATATCAAAATCTTCAAGCAAAAAGGCAGACTACTTGATGTTGGATGCAATATTGGGCTTTTTCTGAAAGTCTCCACGCAGGAGGGGTTTGATGTAGTGGGAGTTGAACTGAATAAAGAATGTGCTGAATATGGCAGAATTCATTTCAATTTGGATATCTGTAGATTATCTTGAAAAATAGCATTTTTGGAAAAAAGTTTTGATGTGATTACTTTGTTTGACGTTTTGGAGCATGTCCCGGATTTGCGTGGATTTATCTCGAAGTACGGAGAATACTAAAAGATGATGGAGTGTTGGTGCTGCAATCGCCAAATCTGGATAGTATCATGGCGAACATAACAAAATCAGATTGGAATTGGCTAACACCATTGGATCACCTGTATCATTTCAACCCCCAGACTATTCAACGCTTGTTGCATGATACCGGCTTTACGGTCCAAAAGCTTGAAACTTGGGAACCCGCAGAGGAGTTTGTATCGAACTGTCTGGCGGTTCGAAAATCATGGCATTTTATATGGAAGGTTTTATTTGCTGTTAATAAAATATCAC
>CAWEPN010000012.1:0-617500 GCA_963810975.1 uncultured delta proteobacterium
TAAATCAGATTTGGTTATACGCCTCTTTCAGCTCTGCTGTATTAATAGCCCCCGACCACTGCTCTTCCAGGGCCAGCTCCTTGAACTCGGTCATCGGCCCCATCTCCCTGACCCGTTCGGTCAGGCCGGTCACCATCTCCACCCATTTCCCCCCTTCGGCCGCCGAGACCCAGGAGAACTGGAGGCGATTTAAGTCCACGCCGACAAACTCAAGCAGTTTGCGGAAGGTGGCAAAGCGGCGCCGGGCATGGAAGTTGCCGGCGATGTAGTGGCAGTCGCCGGGGTGGCAGCCGGAGACCAGCACGCCGTCAGCCCCCTGCTGGAAGGCTTTGAGGATAAAGACCGGATCGATCCTGCCGGTGCAGGGGAACTTGAGCACCCGCACATTGCTCGGGTACTGCATCCGGCTGGTGCCGGCCAGGTCGGCCCCGGCATAGGTGCACCAGGTGCAGACAAAGGCGATTATTTTCGGTTCGAAGCCGTGTTTTTGTTTTTCAGCATGCATATAAGAACCTCTTTTAACACAGAGGCACAGAGACACAGAGAAAAGCTATAAACCCAAAAATATTCAGGGTAAAATTAAGGCAAAATCTTTCGCTGTTGTTTTTCCCCAATCAGTTTTTGATGTTCTCTGTGCCTCCGTGTCTCTGTGTTTAATATTTATGTTACAGCGCTTCTATCTGGGCAATGATCTGTTCATCGGTATAGCCGTCCAGCTCGACACTCTTGGACGGGCAGGTGGCCTGGCAGGTGCCGCAGCCGCCGCAGACGCCGGGGTTGACCCAGGCGACCACCTTGATGAGGTTGCCCTGGCGGTCGCGGATCTCTTTCTCTTCAACGGCGCCGTAGGGGCAGACCTTCTTGCAGTAGAAGCAGGCGACGCAGCCGGCTTCGCGCACCTTGGCGACGATCGGCTCCCGCTGCAGCTCATCCTTGGAGAAGAGGGTCATCACTTTGGCGGCGGCGGCACTTGCCTGGCTGACCGTGTCGGGGATGTCTTTGGGCCCCTGGCAGGCGCCGGCCAGATAGATGCCGGCAGTGGCGCATTCGACCGGCCGCAGTTTGGCGTGGGCCTCGGAGTAGAAGTTGTAGCCGTCGTAGGAGATGCCGAGTTTCTGGGCGAGGAGTTCCGCGCCGGATCTCGGCTGGACGGCGGTTGCCAGGACGACCATGTCGGCTTCGATCTCCACCTGGATGCCGAGGGAGATATCGCTCCCCATGACGACGATCTTGTCCCCTTTCTCGTAGAGGCGGGAGACGGCGCCGCGGATGTAGACGGCATTCTCCTCTTCGATGGAACGCCGCCAGAATTCGTCATAGCCCTTGCCCGGGGTTCTGGCATCCATGAAGAAGACGTAGGCCTGACCGTCATGGACCTTGTGGTGGTAGAGCATGGTATGTTTGGCGGTGTACATGCAGCAGACCTTGGAGCAGTAGGAGATCCCTTTCTCCCTCGCTCTGCAGCCGACGCACTGGACAAAGACCACCGATTGGGGCTCCTTGCCGTCCGAGGGGCGGACAATCTTGCCGCCGGTCGGGCCCGGAAGCTGAGGCGAGCCGCTCGAAGGTCATGCCGTCGATGACATCGGGGATCTTGCCGTGGCCGAATTCGCCATAGCCTTTGATGGGGGAGCCCTTCGGTTTTTCGCTGATGCTGTAGAGCTCGAAGCCGGTGGCAACGACGATGGCGCCGATGTTCTCGACAATAAGCTGGTCTTCCTGGGTAAAGTCGACCGCACCGGGGCCGCAGACCTTCTGGCAGACGCCGCACTTGCCGCTCTTGAAGTAGGTGCAGTTCTCCCGGTCGATGACCGGGGTGTTGGGGACCGCCTGGGGGAAGGGGACATAGATGGCTGTCCGCATGCCGATGTTCTTGTCGAAGGCGTTGGGGATCTTCTTCTGGGGGCATTTGGCCATGCAGACGCCGCAGCCGGTGCATTTGCCCATGTCGACCGAGCGGGCCTTCTTCCTGATGGTCACCTGGAAGTTGCCGATATAGCCGTCAACGTTTTCCACTTCGCTGTAGGTATGGAGGGTGATGTTGGGGTGATTGGCCGCATCGACCATCTTCGGGGTCATGATGCACTGGGAGCAGTCGAGAGTCGGGAAGGTTTCGGAGAGCTGGGCCATGTGGCCGCCGATGGAGGGGTCCCTCTCGACAAGGACGACCTGATGGCCGCAGTCGGCAATATCGAGGGCCGCCTGGATGCCGGCGATACCGCCGCCGATGATGAGGGCCCGTTTGGTGACCGGCACGGTGATCGGCTGGAGCTTTCTGTTCATCTTCACCCGCTCGACGAGCATGGTGACGATTTCGGTCGCTTTGACAGTGGCCTCTTCCTTATCCTCATGGACCCAGGAGCAGTGCTCGCGGATGTTGGCCATCTCCACCAGGTAGGGATTGAGGCCGGCGGCTTCGGCGGCTTTGCGGAAGGTCTTTTCGTGCATCCGGGGGGAGCAGGCGGCAACGACGACGCCGTCGAGGTTATGCTCGCTGACCGCTTTTTTCAGGAGGTTCTGGCCGGGATCGGAGCACATGTACTTGTAGTCGCAGGCGTAGGCTACGCCGGAGATCTTCTCCGCAGCCCGGGCTACCCGTTCAACGTCAACGGTTCTTGATATATTTTCGCCGCAGTGGCAGACAAATACACCTATTCTTGACATTAACTTAAGCCTTTTAGGTTGAAGGCTCGAAGGCTCGAAGGAAAAGCCGGAAGGTTTTTGATTATCCCTTCAGTCTTCAGCCTTCGTGTCTTCAGCCGCCTATAATAATTTCTTTTCCTTCAATAGCGGCAACGGACTTACCATCATGCTGTCAAAGCCGAGTTTACTGGTTGAAACTCCGGCGGCGAGAGCAAGCAGTTGGGTCATATAGAGAATCGGCATGTTATAGACGGTAGCAGTTGCCGCGCCGATCTCTTTCTGGCGGATGTCGAGGTTGGCGTGGCACAAGGGGCAGGCAACCATGATGCAGTCGGCGCCGGCGCGCTTTGCCGAGGCGAGGATCTCGCCGGAGAGGTTGATGACCACGCCGGGCCGGGAGAGGGTGAAGTTGGCGCCGCAGCATTCGAGGCGGTGGCTCCATTTTACCGTTTCAGCGCCGGTTGCAGTGATGACCCTCTCCATGATGGTGGGGGCTTCGGCGCAGTCCAGCTCAGGCACATCTGCCGGCCGGGTGAGGAGGCAGCCGTAGTAGCAGGCGACTTTCAGTCCGGAGAGGGGCTTCTTGACAGATTCCGCCAGCCGCTCCAGGCCGTAGTCTTTTGCCAGGATCTCCAGGAGATGCTTGACCGGCTTGTCAATGGCCAGGGGGGCATCAAGGGCGTATTCGACCTGTTTGCGTTTCTCTTCATTCCCTTCAAGCTTGTGCTGGGCGGTTTTCAAGCGGGAGAAGCAGGCGGCGCAGGCGACGGCCAGATCGCCGTCAACTTTTTCGGAAAGTTCCAGGTTCTTGGCGCAGAGGGAGAGGGAGAGCAGTTCGTCAACGTTGTGGGCCGGGGTGGCGCCGCAGCAGAGCCAGTCGGGCACCTCTTTCAGGCCGATCTTCAGGGCTTTGAACAGCCCCTGGGTCGATTCGTCGTACTCTTTGGCGGAGGCGTGCAGGGAGCAGCCGGGGTAGTAGGAGTATTCGAGGATATTTTTTGGTGTCACGGTTTTCTCCAAAAAAGTGGTCAGTAGTCAGGTGTCAGTAGCCAGTAGAAAGGCATTTAACTGACTACTGAATACTGACTACTGAATTCTGCCTTTAAGGTGCTTCGCCTTTTTTGCGCAGCTCTTCAATCCGGCTGAAAATCTTTTCGATTTCGGCAAGATTTTTGTTCTTCTGATGGAATACTTTCAGTTTGCCTTTGTTGAAAAGCTTCGGTCCGAGCATGAAGTCTTTGAGCAGTTTGCCGCTGTGAAGATTGAAGGCGGCGGCAAGGCGCATTTCGTACTGGCGGCCGTAGCTGCGGATGTTTTCGAGAAAGAGCCGGTTGGCCAGCTGCACCAGCGACTCCTTGGAAGCCCCTTGGGCATCCCAGGAGCATTTGCGGAGGGCATCCATGATGGAGGCCAGGTCGACTTTGTTGGGGCAGCGGGTGGAGCAGGTTTCACAGGAGGCGCAGTACCAGATGGAGCGGCCGGCCAGAACCCGCTCGTACTGGCCGAGCTGCAAAAGGCGGACAATCCGGTTCGGCGGATGTTCCATGAAGGAGCGCATCGGGCAGCCGGCGGAACATTTGCCGCACTGGAAGCAGCGCCGCACGGAGCTGCCGGAAAGACTCTCCACTTTCTTGACGAAGTCTTCATTCATCGTCTCGGTGGAAAGGGTCATCTTGGAGTTTTTCATGCTTTATTCCCGATCTTTCTTGTAGACAAAGTATCTTTCACGAAAAGCAAAAGCCGCGCCATATTGGTAACTATATGATCTAACAGAGATTTATATTGTTGGTTGGTAGAGAATCTTCGGAAGAAATGACGCTAATGAGGAGAATATCCACGAATAAAGAGCGATATGTGGAGATTATCACCAAAAAAAACAAGATATACCTACATTGTTTATTCCATGCTTCAGGTGACCTTCATAACAATCATGGTCACGTCATCAACCTGGGGATTTGCGCCTCTGAAAAGTGCAACCTCCTGGAGTACGGCATCGATTATCGCCTGGGGTGGGTCAAAGCGCCGTGCCTGAATGATGGTAGACAGCCTGTCAATGCCGAACTGTTCATTGGCGCTGTTCTCCGTTTCAATGATGCCATCGGTATGGAGGACGAGCAGATCTCCTGCACGCATCAGGATCTGTTTCTCTTCGAACTCCACACCCTTGCTGATACCGAGGATGAGCCCTTCCGCGTCAAGTTCGAGGTAATCCCCCCTGTCACTGGAGACGAGCAGAGGTAGGGTATGACCGGCATTTGAATAGGAGAGAGAGCGGGTCAGAGGGTCGTATTTGATGAAGAAGAGGGTAATGGAGAGGCCGGATCGGTTGAGATCTTCGTAGATCAGGTCGTTGAGCATTGCAAGGATCTCGCCGGTAGTGGAAAAGGAGTGGACCCGGGAGCGCAGGAGCGCGCGAAACTCGACCATCATCAAGGCAGAGCCGATATCGTGGCCGGAGACATCGGCGATAACCATGTCGAACATGCCGTCCTTGCGCAGGTAGTAGTCGTAATAGTCGCCGCCCACATGGCTGGCCGGGACACAACAGCTGGCAAGTAGTACGCCGGAGAGCTGCGGCGTGGAGACCGGCAGGAGTGAAAGCTGGATCTGGCGGGCCAGTTCCATATCGCGCAGCATTTTGGAATTCTCCAGCAACGCAGATTCGGCCCGCTGCCGTTCCGTTATGTCCCGGGCCACCGCCACACCGTACATCTCCTTGTTGAATTTAACCAGGCGAATGGTGATCTCTACGGGGATAGAGCCGCCTTTGCATTTTTCCAGGCGGGTTATGATGGTGTCCTGATCCCGGCCCTGCTCATATCCCACAGTGAGCAGTTTGTTTATTCTGGTCAGTGCTTCCTCCGGGAAGAATTTATCGAGTGGAATTTGGAGGAGTTCCTGACGCGAGCAAGCGAGCTGTTGGCAGGCCGACTCATTGAGGTCGACCAGGGTGCGGGTAGGGAAATGGATCAGGAAGATGCAGTCGTTGCTCTGATCCACCAGGGCTTTAAACCGCTCCAGTTCATCGAGTTTCTGTTGAAGTTCCGGATAATAGGTTTTGCGCAGGGAGAATTCCCCGAACCCGGCCAGCTTTTTCTGCAAAAGATCCAGGGGGTCGGGAGAATCAGAGTGATTCTTCATACACTACCTCGATGTCACGCAGGGTCGCCTTTCTTGGATTCGTTGCCATGCAGGGGTCTTTCAGGGCATGGTTCGTGAGGAAGTACATATCGCTACGCCCAACACCCAGTTCGTTCAATGTTCGGGAAATGCCGGCTGCTGCTTTCAACTCTCTGACGTGGTTCAGCAAGGCAGATTTTTTCTGAACGGAGTTCAGTCCGCGCAGGTCCAGACCCATAGCCTCGGCAATATGTTCAAAACGTTCAGGCGCTGCCGGCAGATTGAATTCAATGACATGGTCGAGCAGGATGGCATTGCACTCGCCATGAGCGATATCGAGCGCCCCGCCCAGGCTATGGGCCATGGCATGGGTGGCGCCCAGGATGGCGTTGGAAAAGGCCAGTCCTGCCTGCAGGCTCCCCTGCATCACTATTGGTGCGCAATTCCAGATCAGCGGGGTTTGTAATGGAGGCAATGAGATTAGAGGAAACCAGGCGGATCGCCTCGATGGCGTGCAGATCGGTCATCGACGAACGGGCCGTCGAGACATAGGCCTCAATGGCGTGAGTCAGGGCGTCCAGGCCGGTGCAGGCCGTGAGGTAGGAGTCCATGGTGGTCAGGGTGGCAGGGTCGATCAACGCCAGGTCAGGAACAACCGACTTGCTGATGATGGCGAATTTGACCTTTTCCAGTGGATTGCTGATAATGGCGAACTGTGAGACGTCTGCCGATGTTCCCCCGGTAGTTGGTACGCAAATCAGGGGCGGCATCGGAGTCTTTACCATATCCACCCCTTCGAACAGCAGGATATGCCTGTTGTTGGAGGTGACAATACCGATCCCCTTGGCGCAATCGATGGGGCTGCCGCCACCCACGGCAATAAGCGCATTGCACTCTTCTTCCCGGTAGAGCGCTACCCCTGCCATGATCTCCTCAACCTTGGGATTGGCGCTAACTCCGGTGAAGAGGGCATAGGGGAGGCCGACCTCTTCGAGGCTGTCAGTCACATCCCGGGTCCAGCCGGCGGCAACTACTCCCGGATCGGAGACGACCAGAATTTTACGGCCGCCAAGGTTTTTGGCATAGCGACCGGCCAGATGCCGCGCCCCTACACCGAAAACGAACTCCGGGGCAACGAATTTCCGTAACGTGAAATCATTCTCTCCCATGAAGCTGCTCTCCATATACCCGCTTGGAAAAGAAGTCAGGCACTCATAATATTCTGCATAAAAATCTGTTTAAAGGGTGAAATAGAATGTTGCCCCTTTGCCGACCTCTCCCTCCGCCCAGACCGTTCCTCCATGTTGTTGAATGATTCGCTTGACCGTGGCGAGGCCGACACCAAAACCTTTGTATTCATTATTGCAATGCAATCGTTCGCATATTTCGAACAGTCTGTCGGTTTGATTCATGGCGAAGCCGATGCCGTTGTCTCGGACAAAATATTTTGGTGTCCCCTCATTGTCCATTACGCCGAATTCTATGGTAGCCGATTCCTTCTTCCCGGTAAATTTCCAGGCATTGCCGATGAGGTTTTCCAGCAGATCCTGCAGCAGACACTTATCTCCACTGACTTCAATTCCAGTCGATATATTGAATTCCACAGAGCGGTGCGGATCAATCTGTTTGAGTTTTGTGGAAATTATATTGGCAAGAGCACTGAGATCAACTCGTTCCTTCTTTATCTCCTTGCAAGATGCAACCGAGAAATTCATCAAATTGTCGATTAGTTGATTCATATGCTGCGACTGGCTGGCAATGGAGCTGATATAGTTCCTGCACTGTTCATCCAGATTATTGCTGCAATGCTTAAGGACTGCCTCAGCGTACATGCAGATAGTGGCCAATGGCGTGCGCAAATCATGGGAGACCATGAGGTTGCATACTTCCAGCTCGCGGTTTGCCAGCTTCAGCTTGTTAATCTCTTTTTCCAGTGCACGTGATTGCTGAGAAGGTTGTGTGGCGCAATTCTCAATTCGAGTCCTGGCATTAGCTGAGGCGGAGTGTAGTGAATTCCTGCCGGATTTCATCGATCAGATCCTCTTTTTATCTGTAGCAATTAATAATCGCACAGAAAATGAAGTAGTCAAGTTGCACCGTTTCATGCAGATAAAGCAGGGCGAGTAATTATGGGCGGGTCCTGGTGGCATTTGACGCAGCCTGTTGCACACAGACAGGACAGTCAGGAGGGACGTGCGGAAAACACGTCCCTTATCCCGATGATTATTTTTTCAGGGCAATGCTGAGGCTACTCCTTGCGTCAGATAATTAAGTTTTTGTATGAAAAAAAGGTCTCTTCCCGATAAGAAGAGACCTCTGCTGTTACGTAGCCAGGGTGGAAACTATTCAGTTTTTGTTTGACCGCCTAAATACAAGTCAGGCGGCTCGAAGTAAGTCCTTGCAGCAGGTGAATGAGGCAACGGTCCAGCGCCGGTAGCGGCAGTTGAAACAGGAAACCGTCTCGTCGGCGACCTGCTCGTCCTCGTCGTCCGGGTGAAATGTTGCGCAGTTGGCGGCAATGCTGGCGGCGGTCGACCAGTCATAGCCGCTATCGGACTCGATTCTGTGCTCCATCGGAACCGGCTCCAATTAATATCTCTTCAACAGCTGTCGCGGGCAGGTCTGCCAGCGAGTGCCTGGAGTTGACGCTTCTGCGGCAACAACAAGCAGGACTGAACGGTTGTCCAGCAATACAGTCTTAACTTTTTCTCCTATCCTGACCAGGTCCTGCTTTGCCACTTTGCTGCCGTCCAGGGCCCGAATCTCGTCCACATCGTCCCGTGCGCAAAGGTCGGCAACAGTGACAACCGCACCAGGTTCTGTGAAGGTTAGCTGACCTTTCAAGCGGCCGTCGTTGCCGCCAAGGCGCAAGCCGGCCCCGGCCAGTGCGCCGATTACCCCCTGACCGGTGCCGCCATGTTCCGAGAGGTGGATCCCTGCGCGGTTGGCGAGTTCATAGGCCGAATGCTTGGTGAGAACTTCTTTCTTAGCTGTCTGGCCATAGCGGACAAGTTCATCTGTCTGTGGCAGACGCTCGATGACAGCGATGCACAGTCCGGGATCAGATCCGGAAGCGCTTTCCCGGGCAAGAAAAGCGGCTGAATGGTCGATCACCCTCTCCAGGCAATCTGCCTTGATCCTGGCTGTGAAACACATGGCGCTGTTGTGTGAGGTATAGGGAATGTCAGGGTGAACCAGCAGTTGATGGCGGGTGACAAAACTGCTTTTCCCCCAGCCATTTCTTTCCACATCGGCAGCAATTTGTGATGCCAACTCGCCTGTTCCTGGACTGTCGAGGTTGTCGGTATCATCAATGCTGATCAGGATCTGCATCTGAGGTTCTCCTTTTTTTGGTGGTTCTAAATGCACAAAAGTGTCCGAAAAAAAAGGGGGACTCTTTCCCATGGAAAGATCCCCCCGCAACCGAAACTTAATCCGCTTGTGCAAGGTTCTCCTTTTCAAAGGAAGGCGCTGTCGTTTCCGACAACACCCGATGGCCTGACGCCATGAGGTTTCCCTGGTAGGCGTGGCGGCTCGGAGAGGTTTAAAAGGTTGTTATGGACGAGTATCAATCCTTGTGGGATATACTCATTAATTTTTTCAGTGTAACTTGATGCAGATTCTAAGCAAAAGCTACGCCATTTTTATAACGTGCCGATTTTCAAGGCGATCGCCAGAATTAGGCTGATGCGGCAATGTCGAAAACCGCAGTACGGGGAGAATCTCCACGGATTAATGTAGAGAAAATACTCAACATGGGAACAGTTTACCATCATTGCCAGGCCAGAATGACTGCTGATTGCCAGAAAAAAAAGGGAGAGAGGTAGTTTACCCTCTCGCCTCTGCACTTCTCCTGCTTTCATTCTCCCATTCAGGTTTGGCCGGGTTCTGTATCTGCCCCTTCCGCCTGATGTTTCGGACCGCGCAACAGCTCGATCAACTCAGCCCCGAGCGAATCGGCAATGTGCTGCAGCTCACTCATTCGCAGGTGTTGGCTGTAGACCTTGAGATTGAGATCCGCCACAGCCACCAAGGCATAACGTGGCTGATGCGCACCATCTTTCATTTTTGTTCTCTGCCGGTAAAAAATTTTTCCTGACATGATAAATGCACCTCCTTGCCTTTTCCCCTCCCTGATAACAGAAGAGCGGTATACCTACACGTACATTATATACCTGTAGTGCGGATATTAGTAGGGTCAAGCACGTATCACTGTGCCGATCTTTTCCCCCCTGATCGCCAGTTCAATGTTGCCGCGCTTGTGGCCGTTGACTATTCGTATCTCTTTGACGTTTACCGTGTCTCGGAGGAGATGGAGCATCTTGCGCTCCAGGACCATGTCCTCCATGTCCATTTTGATCAGCTCATCGGCAGTAATATCTTCAATCAGCACGGCCTTCGGGTTCAGTCGCGGATCTTCGGTAAACAGCCCGTCTACGTTTTTGACAAGGATGCAGCTCTTTGCCCCGAGAACATCCGCCATCAGTAGCGCGCCGGTGTCGGTGCGGTGGGGGGGGATGAGTCCCATGGCAGGCGGATGTTCGAAAAGTCCATACGGAGGGGTCCCATGGACAACCGGCAGCAGTCCGAGGTGGAGCAGGGTCGGCAGATCGAGAAGGTCACCGGTCTTTATCCGTGATCCCCCCCATTTGGATAGGAGCAGGGTGACGATGACGGCATTCTGCTCGCTTATTTTGCCGGCCAGTTCGGCAAGGACGCCGGTCGGCATGCCCAGGTCGATGCCGATATCAAGGATGTGACGAACCCTTACCCCGCCGCCGGTTACAACCAGCAACTTGTGCTGTTTCGACAGTTCGCCGATCTCTTCCATGAGCGGCATGACGACTTCGCGACCGTAATCGATTGCCCCATGGCCGCCGATCTTGACTACATGCAGATCCGGAACCAGTCTGAGCGAGGGAACTTCCTTTTGATGCCTCATGAACCCTTTCCGGACAAGGGTTTCGCCTTTGAACTTCGTGTCGACTTCATGTCTGTGGGGCATGGTTTTTCCCGCCTTTTTGTCGTAGTTTCAAGAGAATGATGCTGCTTGACGTGCTAGCTGACATTCAATCTACTACGCATTGCGACGCTGTCAATCACAACCCCAACTCTGCCGGCTTTTTGCCGGCATCAGGGAAGAAGAGGGGCGCGCCGAATTTCTCTACCCCGAATCTGCCGATAATCTCCTGGGTCTTCTTCGCCACCATGAAGTCGGCAAAGGCCTTGCCTCCCTCTGCGTTGATTTTGGGTGACTTGACCGGGTTGAGTTCGATGACGTGATACACATTGAGCAGTTTACCGTCGCCTTCGACGAGAATATCGAGGTTCAGCACTTTTTTCAGTGACAGGTAGGTGGCGCGGTCAGTAAGGGTGTACCCCTTTTTCTCGGCAGCCACGTTCAGGGTCTGCCCCATGCCGAGGCCGGTCTGCTGATACCATTTCTGCCCATCAGGGTTAATTGCCGCCCCTTTCCAGAGACCTTTCTCTTTGGCATCTGTGCCGGAGTTGTCACCGCGAGAGATAAACAATGCACCGGACTGGGCGATACGTTTCATGGCATCTGCGGCGGAGGCCCCCTTGATTTTGGCCGGATCAGCAGTTGGACCGACAACGATGAAATCGTTGTGCATCACCAGACGACGGGTGACGCCGTAACCCTCGGCCATGAATTTCTTCTCGGCCGCAGGTGAGTGAACCAGCAGAACATCGGCCTCACCTTTTTCCCCCATCTTCATGGCTTGGCCTGAGCCGACGGAGATAGTCTTGACCTGCAAGCCGCTCTCTTTTTCGAACAGTGGCACCAGGACATCCAGCAGCCCTGAATCCTGGGTGCTGGTGGTGGTTGCCAGGATGACTGATTTTGAGGCTGCTGTCGCTGTGAGAGGGCAAGCGAGCAAGCTGAGGACGGCAACGGAGAGAATCAATGCGTTCATCAATTTACGAGTAGTCATATGAGCTCCTTTCTATTATTTATTTGGCAGTTGTGCATGCCATTCTCTTGAGTCAGGGAAGAAGAGGGCTGCCCCGAAGCGGTCTTTGCCGAATTCGGAAACTATTTTCTGGCCCTTTGTGGGGGACGTAAGCCAATGTACGAACAGGGCAGTATCCTGATAGTTGACCCTGGGGAATTTTTTATTACTGACCGGGATTAGCGAGATGCGATTCAAAAGCGCTTCATCACCTTCAACAAGTATCTCAAGTTTAATCTCTTTCTGTATCGACAGATATGTTGCACGATCAATAAGAGTATAAGAATTTGAATTACTGGTGAAACGAAGGGTAGGGACATTGCCTTCGTTCCCTTTTTCATAGATTTTGTACCAGCTTCCGGATGGTTTTATCCCGGTCTTGGCCCACAGCTCAGTCTCCGCCACATGGGTGCCGGATTTATCGCCCCGGCTGACAAAGGGGGCCGCCTTCGCCGCAATTTTGGCAAGGGCTGCTGTAGCTGATTTCAAGCCGCGAACTCCGGCTGGATCGCCGGACGGCCCGACAATGACAAAGTCATTATACATGAATGGGATGCGTTCCGTGCCGAAGCCGGCGGCAACAAACTTTTCCTCCAGGGAGCGGGCATGCACCATCACAAGATCGATGTTCCCCTTTTCGGCAATCTTCAACGCCTCGCCGGTGCCAGCCCCGATATGGCGCACGCGAATGCCGGTCTCCTTTTCAAAACCATCTTCCAGGGCGGCGACGATGCCTGCGTCGACGGGGCCGATGGTGCTGGCCAGCAGGATGAACCCTTTTTCTGCAGCTGCTGGTGTTGTCCAGATACAGAGCAGAGCTAAAACAGCCAGCGTAAAACCGGTCAGTTGTTTCATGGTAAATCCTCCTCTATCCGTCATTCCGGCAAAACCGGAATCCACTTGTTTAGATTAGTTACAAGCATCTGGACCCCGGCTTTCGCCGGGGCGACGACTCTTTGCGAAAGCATCATCTTTAACCTCTGGCGGAAAAAAGCGCTAATCAGCTTAAAAAATGAGCTGCGCCTGCAAGCGGTACTGCATTTCGTCGGTCTCAACAGTGGCGGAACGCTGAGTGTGCAAGTTGATCACGTCCCCCTGGAGCTTCAGGTTGTGCTTGTTGAAGTAGTAGGAGACCGCGCCACCAAGCTCACTGCGCAGGTCATTGGAGGCAGACCGGTTAGGGTCTACATATGACCAGCGGGCGGCTACTTCCAGTGTCTTGGGTATTACACAGTAGCCAGCCTGGAGATAATATCCCTGGGCGCGGAGAAGGGCACTGGAACGGTCTCCCTCGGCTTGGCCCAGGAAGTACTCAGCAACAGCATAGGCTCCCATCCACTTGAAAGCGGTGTCAACGCCGAAGAGATTAACGGCAACTTTCTCGGTCTGAATGCCTCTATTAAAGGCATTAGCGGAGGTAAGCCAGCCGTTGCTGGACATAAAGTTCTGGTTGGTGGTCTCGAAGGTGGAAGCGGCGGCGGTAGCACCCCGGGTGTACTGAAACCGGTCGTAGAAGTAGTTGGCGCCGACCGAAAACAGCGGTTTGACCGTGGGCTCAAGATCGGCCTCGCTGTAGGCCAGGTCTCCCAGCGGGTTGATGGCGATGCGGGCGGCCAGAGAGTTATCGTTGTTGGTACTGGTAATACCCTGCCCCTTGCCGCCGTATCCACCCAGGTCATAGTTCACCAATCCCTTGGCAATCTTGCCATTCAGTTTGACGCCGATGTCGTAGCCGGGGCGGAAGGCGTCGGAAGCAATCGAACGGTCAACAAAGGAGAGTGCCCCGGAACTGGTAAGCCACTGGCGACCAAAGGGGACCTTGGTCTGCCCCACCAGGACCTGGAACTCGTCGATCACCTTGTAGTTGGCGTAGGCATGATCGATGAACTTGGCGCCGGCATTACCTGTACCCGAACTGGGAGTCGATGAAGTCTGAGTTGCGTCGATCTGGAGCAGGTAGGTAAGATCCTTTGTATATGCATAACCTCCCATCCATACTTTCATCCTGCGTATCTGCCATTGGCTCACGTCCTGAACCTGGGTGGAATTGCCAGAGTCCTGGTCCCGGTCAAGAAAAGAGTAGCGGGCCTGCAGCCGCCCACCTATGGAAAGTTGAAATTTCTCGTCATCCGATGTTAAGGTGAATCCCTTGCCGAGCTTGTAGGTGAGCGGCCTGCTCTTCATCACCTCCTTGTAATCCTCCTCGGAGATGACACCTTTTTCTTTCAGCACATCTTCCAGTGTTTTTGCTGCTGCCTGGTGGGCAGATGCCATCCAGACAATTGCTGCGGCTGCTGCGACGAATCTTTTCATAGAAACCTCCTCCTTGGTTAGTTGCAACTATTGAAATAGCCGCTTTCAGACGGCTCATGGATTATCACGCGGCTTTGAGCGGTTCACAAATCAAGTCCCCGGCTTTGCCGGGAGTAGATGGGTTCATAGCTGTAAAACTTCTCGGTCTTGGTAATTGTTGACATTTTCTTCAGGCGGCTGATGCCGTGCTTGCAGGCTTCGAAGGCATCTTCGCTGTTGGGAGAACTGGCTGCAACCAGAGAGATGATATCGCCGACCGCAAGGCAACCGGTGCGCCGGATCAGCAGGACATCCTCAAGTTTCCAGCGACGTTCGAGTTCTCCGGCAATCCCTTCCAGCTCCAGCAGAGTATCTTCCTGAGACCTGTACTCGATGGTAGTGGTAGTTTTCCCTGAACCGGCCTGTCTCTTGACCACCGCATAATGAAACACAACCGAGCCGGAGAAGGCCGAGCAGATGGAGTTGTAAACCGTTGCCGGATCGATGGCATTTTCGACAAGTTTGATCATGGCGCACCTTATTTTCCGATGTTAACAAAATAAAAAGCCCCTTCTCTGAATGGAAAAGGGGCGCGGACGAACCACCGGCAGTGGCACGTCAAGCGCAAGATCCCCTTTTCAAAGGAGGGCGGCGCTGTTTCCGGCGACACCCGCAGGTCGCAGACCATGAGGATTTTTCCCTTTTAGGCTGCTGCGACTCGGAGACTGGCAAATGGTTGTGGTACTGAAAAAACAAAAGCCCCTTCTCTCGATAGAAAAGGGGCGCGGACAAGCCACCGGCAGTGGTTCGTCAAACGCGAGTTCCCCTTTTCAAAGGAGGGCGGCGCTGTTTCCGGCGACACCCGCAGGTCGCAGACCATGAGGATTTTTCCCTTTTAGGCTGCTGCGACTCGGAGACTGGCAAATTGTGGCGAGACTACTATGCATGTGGAAATTTAAATATTAATTACATGCTTAATAAGAATCTGATCAACTTTAGAGAGCACCTTGTCGAATGACATTATGTTGAGCATTAATAGCTGATTCAAACTAAAGGGGTGCACCGCACCCCGTTAGTTTTATGAATTTACTATAACTTATTCGCTGCTGTTTCAAGCATTGGAGCTTCTTCTAGCCAGACGCTTGATGTTGAGCAGGTTCTTGTAGCCGACGTTCTCGGTAGTGATGTTGCCACCCATGGCGCCGCAGCCAAGGGTAAGGGACGGCACCAGGGAGTTGTAGAGGGCGCCGATGGTGCCGTGGACAGAAGGCTGGTTCCAGACCACCCGGTTGGCGTGCACTCTCAGGGCGAACTCATGGGCAATATCTTCGTCTTCGGTAAAGACAACTGCCGAGTGACCGGCGCCGCCGAATTCGAGCTGTACTGCCGCTGCGTTGATGGCATCTTCCTTGTTGTCTGTAACGAACCACCCCAATACCGGGGAGAGCTTTTCGCGGCTCATCCAGTCTTCTCCGCCGGTGGTGGTCAGGGGGACCATGAGCAGTTTCCGGTCGGCCGGAATGGTGAAGCCGGCCAGCGCGGCAATGACCTGCGGGCTCTTGCCGACAATGGCCATATCGGGAACGCCACGTTCCTTGTCGAACATGACTGCTTCCAGCTTGTTCCGTTCTGCCTCGGTGCAGAGATAGGCGCCACTTCTTTCAAAAAGTACCAGCGCCTTATCGGCGACAATGCGGATCGTCGAAGATTACTGACTGGTCTGATGAACAGATGGTGCCATTATCGAAGGTCTTGGAGGCGATGACATCGTCTACGGCCATACGCAGGTTTGCGCTCTTCTCGATATACACCGGCACGCCGCCAGGTCCGACTCCCAGAGCGGGGTGACCGGAACTGTAGGCAGCCTTAACCATGGCGCCGCCGCCGGTGGCAATGACGATGGCTATGTCCGGGTGTTTCATCAGCGCATCGGTAGCTTCGATGGAAGGTGCGGTTACCCACTGGATACAGTTTTGCGGCGCTCCGGCGGCGACAGCCGCATTGAGCATGATCTGGGCGGCTGCCTCGCTGCATTTCTGGGCGCGGGGGTGAAAGGCGAAGATGATTACGTTGCGTCCTTTCAGCGCGATCAATGCTTTGAACATGGTGGTGGAGGTCGGGTTGGTGGTCGGTGTGACAGCAGCGACAATGCCGAACGGTTCGGCAATGGAGATAATGCCGTCTGTTTCATCGATGACGCCGACCGATTTGCCGTCTTTCATGTAGTCGTAGACCACCTGGGTGCCGAAGTGATTCTTGATGACCTTGTCTTCCACGTTGCCGATACCGGTCTCTTCGACCGCAAACTCGGCCAGATAGCGTTCGCTGGCAACGCCGGCCACGGTCATGGCCTCGCTGATCTTGTTAACCTGTTCCTGGGTGAAACCCCTTGAATTCCTCCAACGCCTTGAGTGCCTTTACTGTCATCTGATCGATTGCTTGTGCCGCTGTGGTCATGTCGTTCTCCTTTGTTGTGATAGCGAAATTATTTACCCTTGGGTGCTGCTGCGGGTGTGTCTGGTGAGATATAGAGCAGTGTGTATGCCAAACAGTAAAACCGTTTTCTAAATCCAGCTTGCCGGATTGCAGGTTCATTAATTTGTGATGGATTATCGCCAGGTTGGCAAAGAAGTACTCAGGCATAAAATTTGTCAGCAGAGTTATAAACGGGGATTTAGCGAGTTGTTACCATGAGACGATCTGTTCCAGGTTGTGACAGGTGACTCATCATGGTGTTCCGGAATGGAACATACTAACACTGTTTTGTGGCACAGAAATGGCATATCCTGAACCAGGAAAAACAATAGCACTGCAGACGGCACAAATACGCCGATTAACTTGCGGAGGAATCGATGGGAAGTTTGGCGCTCGATAAACTTAATTGTATCCGGATGGCCCGTGAAGACTTTCTCTCTCATGGTGTTATTCCGGCGGGAATCGTTAACGAGACCATCATCCGCTCCTGGCAACGATCGGCGACCCGCGGTATCGGCATGGAGCGGGGCGAGACCCGTTGTACCCCCCGCTATGAGCTGATGGAACGCCGTGATAAGAACAATACCCTATTGCTTCGCTCACAACCTGTTATGGAAAACCTCTATCATGAGATCTGCGGTACCTCCAGCATGGTGCTCCTGGCCGACAGCGAGGGGGTTGTGCTCCACTCCATCGGTGATCCGGATTTCGTCGACCAGGCGCAAAAGGTCTACCTGAAGCCGGGCGGCATCTGGTCGGAAGGGGTTAACGGCACCAATGCCATCGGCACGGCACTTGAAGAACAGACTGCGGTTCACGTTCAGAGCAGTGAGCATTTCATCGACAGGAATCGCTTTCTTACGTGCTCAGCAACCCCCATCTTCGATCCTCGCGGGGCGATTCTGGGGGCACTGGATGTATCCGGCGATTACCGTGGCCATCATCAGCATACGATGGCTCTGGTGCGTTTGTCGGCACAGATCATCGAGAATCAGATGTTTGTACCGGAATTCCCCAATGATATAGTGATCAGTTTTCATCTTAAACCGGAATTTATCGGTACTCTTTACGAAGGCATCGCTGTTTTCTCGCCGCAGGGCAATTTCATAGGCGCTAATCGTAGTGCTCTGCTGCAGTTCGGGTTGGACAGATTCAGAATGTCGGGGCATTGCTTCGCTTCGCTCTTCAAACTCAGTCTCCAGAAGCTGCTGGAAAAAGACAGTCTCCAGCACCATCCTGTTCTACAACTGCAGCTCAAGTCCGGTGCCGAGGTCTACTGCCGCGTCTGGCCCGGTAACCCTGTCTCCCCGCTTACTTTCCTTCCGATTGTCTCCAGCTCAGCAACCAAAGGCAAAGTGCATGAAACATGTACGGCTGTGGGGGTGCCTCTGGAAGAGCTTGAACTGGGTGACAGCAAAATGCAGGCTCTGATCGGCAAAGCCCTCCGAGTCGTCGGCCATGAGATACCGATCATGATCGAAGGGGAGTCGGGCACCGGTAAGGAGCTCCTGGCCCGTGCCCTGCATCTGGCCGGACCACGTAAAAACGGCCCGTTCGTGCCGGTCAACTGCGCGTCGATTCCGGAAGGGCTGATCGAATCCGAACTCTTTGGTTACGAGGAAGGAGCATTTACCGGGGCGCGCCGCAAAGGGCATATGGGCAAAATCCGGGAAGCTGAACAAGGGAACCCTCTTCCTTGACGAAATCGGCGAAATGCCGCTTCAGTTCCAGGCGCGGCTGCTGCGGGTCCTGCAGGACCACATGGTGACGCCGCTGGGCGGCAGCGGCAGTTTCCGGGTCGAATTATCGGTAGTCTGCGCCACGAACCGGCGGGTAAGGGATGCGGTTGCCGCCGGAACTTTTCGCGAAGATCTTTACTATCGTCTCAACGGTCTGCTGCTGACTCTGCCCAGCCTCAAAGAAAGGGAAGACCGGCTGCTGCTTGCCGGGAAAATCCTTGCCGGCCTGGCCGGCGAAGAGCGATCCGTCAGCATCAGTCCCCAGGTCCTCCGCATCTTCGAACATCACCCCTGGCCCGGCAATATCCGCCAGCTGCATAATGTGCTCAGGACTGCGCTGGCGCTGCTTGGCGAAGGCAGTGAGATAACTGTTGACGAGCTGTCGGAGGATTTTATCGAGCAGGCCGGATGTGGCCTGAACGGCGGGAATTTTAGCGATGAGCAGGCTGCCGGGGGCGGTGGCGCGTTACTGGCAGATATCGAGGCCAGGTTTATCTCTTCAACTCTTGACCGGACCGGTGGCAATATCAGCGCTGCTGCCAGGATGATGGGGATAGGCAGAAATACGCTCTACCGGAAGCTGCGCGGGCAGGCGGTTGACAACCAATGAGTCCGCAGCCTGAAACGGCATTGGAAACAGCTGACGATATCAAAAAAAAAGCCGTCCCTGGTGGGGGCGGCTTTAAGCATCATGATAGAACGGACGATACGGGTTGCTTTTACGCGGCAATTTTCTTTTTCGTGTCAACCTCGTAGAACGAGTCTTTGTCGTTGTTCAGGCAGTTTGGACATTCAAGGGCTGCAAAATTGGCGCTGACGGTAATAGGGGTGAAGTCCTTGGCCAGGCTCTGATAATAGCAGATGCCACATTCGAACGTATTATTCGTTTCCATAGTGATCTCCTTTTTGTTCCGATTTTGGCTTTTTTGATATTTCGCCCGTTGCATGTCTGCATTGAATTTTTTGCCAAAAAATAACTATTCATAAATCAAACGTTTGTTTTAATGATAAGTCTAAAAAAAAGCCCACCTGTTATTTGAGAACCCCCCGGGTGAAGATATCCATGATATGGCGGATCAGCTCTTCATCGCGCTCTGCTGCGTGGTCGACCAGTTCAGCCGTTGCCGGCTCAAGAAGAAAATAGAAGTTAATCATTCCGGCCAGGGCCAGAACAGTATCGGCAGGATTGAGGTCATCACGGAATTTGTTATGGGAAAGACCGTCGGAAAAGGTGTCGAGGAGCATCTGCACGACTCTTTTGATCGCCGGCTTGATAATGGTTGCAAAGCAGGCGGTAGGGTTGGTCAGTTCACTGGTATAGAAGCGGAGCAGGTACGGATTCTTTCTGTAGCGGGCAACAGTGGCCCGAACATAGAGCTCAAATTTCTGCAGAGTATCGATATCCATCTGCTCTATCTCTTCAAGTTTTCCCAGAATGGCAAACTGATCTCTAAGAACAGCGGCATACAGCCCCTCCTTACCGCCAAAATAGTAGGAGATCATGGAAAGATTTACCCCTGCCGCAGCGGTTAACTCCCGGACACTCACTCCATTTAGTCCCTTGGCGGCAAACAATGGAATGGCGGCAGCAATAATATTTTCGCGGCAATCGTTGTCAGCCACGGACGATCTCCTCATATCTGTTGCAGAAACCTTCATTCAAACGTTTGTTCAAATAACATTATACCCGCAATTTCAAATTTTGCGAATAATTTTTTTGTCGCAATTCATTGCCTGCTAAGGCGCGCATGATGGATCCCGTTTTTAGTCAGGAACTGCGACAATGTCAGGTATTCACTCTGACAATCCGGCAGCAAGTCGCTTGAGTTGGAAGTGTCTACTGTTGACAGGACACAGAAATGTTTTAAACTGAGAATGCCAGACTATGCAGTGCTTGGTGCTTTGACATGCAGGACAGAATCGTGAAAACGCTCAATGGGGAATCAGCGTATGAAAACGAACATTGCATTTTCGGTAATTCTCTTCAGCGCAATTCTATTGACGGGTTGCGCCAGCTTGTTGCCGACCGGAGATGAGGTCGCCAAGTCGCGCTGGCATTCTTTCAACGATATCAAGACGGAGTACGACCGGGTCATTCCCAATAAGACAACCGTCAAGGAACTCAAGAAATACGGTTTTGACATCTATTCAACGCCCAATACCCGGATTCTGAACTACTTCGAGATAGCCCGCAATGTCCAGGCGATCAAGGAGGAAAATCTCGACCCAGGCCTGTCGCTTTGCCTCAGAGTCAAAGACGAATGCATTGCCTATGAATTCTCCGCCAAGATAACCAAGAGCGAGCGCTATGGCAATTTCTGGCTCGATTTGTTTAGCTTCAAGAGAAAGACCCATGAGAAGGGGTGGAGTTTCAAGTCGATCTTTGTGATAGTCAACAATATTGTCGTTTCAAAGCTATGGAGTGGTGAACCGAATATCGACAAAAAACGGCAAACTAAAAACCCGCTGGGTCCATTACAGGATGCCGGTGGTGGGTTGCTAATTAATACTGTTCCCTAGAGGGGCAGGGGACATCTATAGTCCCTCTATGTCCTTTTCCTTTTCCAGTTCTGCCGTTCTTTTTCGATCCCTTTCCATTAGGAGCTGTTGCAGCCTCTTCAGGGTCAACCTTTTGGTTGGGTGCAAGAAGCCGCAGAACGATGAAATAGATTGATCCAAACCGGGCAATCTGGTGTAAAATAACGGCATGGGAATACAATAATCGAAAGGGGGAAACTGACATGGCAACCAAAGCGGAATTAAAAACATTCACTGCCCCGGACGAAGTTCGTAGCTTCAATCGCGGCAAGGTCGAACTGGTAAATGTAGCGGGTGGTACGGTAGGACGGCTGATTTTGGAGCCCGGCTGGAGATGGTCCGAGGATGTAAAACCGATTGCCGGGACCGAGTGGTGCATCGCGCCTCATTTTCAGTATCTGGTTTCAGGACGGTTGCACGTAAAAATGGCCGATGGCGCCGAATTCGATTTGGGCCCCGGAGACGTTTCAAGCCTGCCTGCCAACCATGACGCATGGGTGCTGGGGAATGAACCGGCGGTGCTGGTAGACTGGTTTGGCGCGGTAAATTACGCCAAACAGTGAGCGCAAACGAGGGGGCGCGTACCTGAGAGGGTAAGCGCCCTCTTTTTATGCCGGCGGTTGACTGCGGGGAACTGCAAAGGGGGCATTCTATTCGATTAGCTTCCTTCTGCTTGAAACTGTTTCTCAGTCAAGGATGCGGCGATGAACCAGGGACCAGTGGCGGATGAAGGCAGGCATGTGGCTGCCGATAACTCCCACTGCCAGCACAGTTGCGAGCACCGGAATCATCGTTGCCGGCCTGGCATGGACCAGCCAGAGCAGGCTGACATGCAGTGCTGCCGCCAGGCCTCTTCCCTGGTAGGGCCAGTGGCGGCATCTGTAGATGTTGAAGATAATGAGGGCGCTGCCGGTGGCGATAGTCAGCTGATGCCAGCTTGCCAGCCGGGCATAGGGAACTGTCCAGACAAAGCCCGCCAAACAGGACGCTTGCTGTGCCGATGTGACAGCTGCGCAGAATCATATCAATTACTTTATTCCAGCCCGAGCGCTTCTTTCTGACCGATCTGTTGTCACTCGTTGTGTCTACGTTATCTGCCGGGCTTTTCATGCAAACATCTCCATTCCCTTTAATACTGCGGCTGCAACCTGATCCTGCGAATCATGCTATCCGGCGCGGCTCGGGTCTTTATTCCTTGAGCTGAATTGCCTTGACTTCCAGAAACTCTTCCAGCCCGTAACGACCCAACTCCCGGCCGTAACCGGACTGCTTGTAGCCTCCGAAAGGGGCGAGCAGGTTGAATGCGCCACCATTGATATCCACTTGGCCCGCCCTGAGGCGCCGGGCCACTTGCTCCGCCCGTCGCGAGTCGCCCGACCAGACAGCCGCCGCCAGGCCGTAAGTGGTGTCGTTGGCGATGCGCACAGCAGTCGTCCTCGTCCTTATAACTCATGATCGACAAAACCGGGCCGAAAATCTCCTCCCGGGCTATGGTCATATCAGGCGTGACTCCGCCGAATACAGTTGGAAGGACGAAGAAGCCGTGAGTCATACCGTCCGGAGGTTCAGCGCCGCCTGTCAGGAGAACTGCCCCCTCGGCGACGCCCTGCGGATGTAGTCGCGAACCCGCTCACGCTGGATAGCCGAGACCAGTGGCCCGAGCCGGGTCATTTCATCGAGCGGGTCTCCCGGCGAATAGAGAGAGGCAGCGGCGATGGCAAGGTTTGCTGCCTCCTCGTAAAGGTGTTCCGGCACCAGCAGGCGGGTGTGCGCGGTGCAGGTCTGGCCGGAGTTAATGAAGCAGGCGCCGACAGTAACTTTAACCGCCGTCGGCAGATCTGCATCGTCAAGAACAAGAGCGGCGGATTTGCCGCCCAATTCGAGAGTTACCCGCTTGACCGTGGCGGCGGCCAGCTCCGCCACCCTGCGGCCGGCCCGCAGCGAACCGGTAAAGGAGATCAGGTCTACGGCGGGATGCCGTGCCAGATGCTCACCTACCTGCTCGCCGCTGCCGGTTACCAGATTGAAGACACCTGCCGGCAGACCTGCCTCGTGTATGACCTCCGCCAGGATAAAGGCTGAGAGCGGGGCGATTTCGCTCGGCTTGAGCACCACGGTGCAACCGGCGGCCAGGGCGGGTGCCAGCTTGGCTATCACCTGGTGCAGGGGATAGTTCCAGGGGGTAATGCAGGCCGCCACTCCGGCCGGCTCGCGCAGCACCAGAGAGTTGCCGATGCGCTCTTCGAAACAATACCCGGAGAGCAGCTTTATGTAGCTCTCCAGGACTGCGATCGGCAGGCCTGCTTGAATCCGGCGGGAGAGTTTGAGAGGCATGCCGACTTCGCTGGTGATGGTGCGGGCGATTTCCTCGGCCCGCGTCATCAGGCCATCCTTTATTCTGGTAAGAAAGTCGATGCGTTCCGCCACGGAGGTGCGACTCCAGCTGTCGAAGGCGCCGGCGGCTGCGGCGACGGCTCTGTCCGTATCCGCGAGAGTCGCTGCCGGTACTCTGCCCAGCACTGCTCCGGTAGCCGGGTTGATTACGTCAAATACGTCAGACCCGGTCGGGGAGATCCACTGCCCGTTGATATACAGTTCCGTGCGCTCGATCATGTGTCCCCTCCTTTTTGGGCCTGAGCGAGTTGCTGACAGTTACAGACCATCCAGAATCTGCATACGTTTTCCCTGGTACTCTTCTTCACTGATGAGTCCCTTGTCGCGAAGATCCTTGAGGGTAGTCAGCCGCTCTGCCGGCGTGCGAGTGTCTTTACTGCGCATAACCGGTTGAGCAGATGTTGCAGGCGTTGCCGGTAGATTCAGTTCAGCGGCAGGGGCCCGCCAGTCATCGTTGAAAACGACCCAATCATTCCTTTCGAGGTGGTAGCCTTTCTGCCCGGGTTGTGGAAGAATTTTCCACTCTCCCTTGAGGGCTTTTTGTCTGCCTCCGGGGGTAAAAGGGAAAAGCCGGCGATCTTCTCTGTCTCGAACGTCCTGATGGGCAAGGCCAATGATTATATTGAGTCGGCCAGCCTGGTAAAAAACGCGTCCCGTAGTCACTTTGGGGGATTTGGCTAACCCGTACAGTGTATCGTGCAGGCCAATGATGGCAAAAGTTACGTCTTCAGTCGGAGATGCCTCCGTAAGTCCCTGGAGGAGGTGCGGCACAATCGTCACTACGGATGCTGCGCTGAAAAGCGGCTCAGGCTTGTCTCCGTCATTGGTACTCATATTGAGAGAGGCCAGGATGGAGGTGAGTCTGTCACTGGTTAACCTGACCGGATGGTCATTGGGTTTTGCCGGGCCGGCGGGAAGCGAGTCCTGCGGTTCCAGTGCCACGAACTGGTCACTACTCTGCCAGAGAGTATTTCTGTTGGCAGCAAGGGCGGTAGCCGCAAGCAGGAAGCTGATCATGATGGTCAGCGAAAAATGAAAGAGCCGAGTTACAACAGTATAGCGGAAAATTCTCATATATCCTCCGTTTTGCGGGTCGATTCAGCGCAATCAGCCGGGTCACCCTTCATTTTCGCCACGCCATGGGGGATTGCCGCCCAGATGGCGGAAAGGTTTTCGATTGCTCCTTTCGGACTGCCGGGGAGATTGACAATCAGGGTGCTTTTCCTGATTCCGGCGATTGCCCGTGACAGCAGCGCGTGGGGGGTGATAGCGGCGCTGGCGCGGCGCATCTCTTCTCCAAGTCCCGGGACTTCCCGGTCGAGTACCTTTCTGGTAGCGTCTGGCGTCACATCGCGGGGTGAAACTCCGGTGCCGCCGCAGGTGATGATGATATCTAAATCGTCTGCATCTGCCCACGCCTTTAAGGTTTCCTCGATCTGTGACTCCTCATCAGGTATCAGGCTTGTTTTAATAACCTCGGCGCCATGAACCGTCAACCAATCATGAAGGGCCGGGCCACTGGTGTCAATGCGCTCACCCTTGGCACCTTTGTCGCTCAGTATTAGAATCGCTGCTTTCATTACATCTCTCCATGCCGACAGGTTCCGGTTGTGTAAATTCCTTAAACGTCCCTATTGATAATTCTGCTCATACTAAGCAATAGTTAAGCCAATATGAATACTATCATGGTACTCAAAAAAAAACAGGGGCAGCGAAGATGCCCCTGTTCCAGTCTCGTATCGTGTCACTTTATAGCTTTACCGCTATGGTTGCCTTGCCGTAAATGGCTTTTGGCTTATTATTGTGAAAACACGTTTTCGAGTACAGATCTGTTAATTTGTGAATTGCAGTTAAAATTACATCCAGAAACTAATTTCTTTCTACTTGCCAGAAGTCTTCCCTTCAAGCTTGTCGAGCTGATCCATTGTTTCCTGGAGTTTCTGCTCGATCATCTTCAGATCCTCGGCCGAATATTTATTTGAGCCTTTTTTTACCTCGGCTTGCAGTTTCTTGACCCTCTTCTGAAGGATATCGGCCTTGTTCAGGCAGTTTTGAGCTGCAATATTGCAGATGACCTTTTCTTCAGGGGTCTGCTGCGAATATGCCAGCATAGAGGTTGAGAGCATCAATGTTGCGCTTAATATAATTAAAAATCTTTTCATGGATTCCCTCCGTTATTGATTAGATAAGTCCTTAATTTGACATGTTAAAACGGTAGTGCGCCGTATCCCATCAGGCCGATAGCCGGAACAAAAAGACAGGTAAAGCTGAGAATCAGGAACATCCAGGCTGCAACTTTGGCGCCGATCTTGCCATAGGTGACACCGGTAACTGTAAAACAGATAACCACAAAGGTAGTGCACATGAATCCCAGGTATGGGACTACATCGATAATAGTTTTACCATCGGCTTTGACGCCGCCGCCGGTGAAGTAGAGGACGGCATAGGCAGCGCAGACAATGCCGACAACCAGGGCGCCGTTGCCGACGGTGCGCATATCTTCAATGCCGGTCAGCAGGATATGGGCCGTCTGCAGGTAGAGGACACCGAAAACGAAAAGCAGGCCGCCGGTGAACGGGTCCTTGAATATGGCTGTCTGCAGCAGGGCGCCGATTACAACCAGGGTGCCAACTATGGCGGTTACAAAGCCGGTGCTTTTAGCTTCACCTGAACCGAGAAAAAACAGACCTACTGGTACCCACATCATGCAGATCAATAATAATAGTGCTAACGTCATTTGCGTTCTCCTTTGAACAGTAATTAATTATTCGGCGGTAGTCGGATCAATGATGGTCCGTATTTCAGCAACACTGTTGGCGGGGAATCCGCCCTGTATGGCATGCTCCTGCACCATCTCCTTGTTGGGAGCGATGTAGATGCAGTAAATCTTGTTGTCGGTCACATAGCTCTGAACCCACTGAATCTGGGGGCCAAGGCTCTGCAGGACGCCGCACGACTTCTGGGAGATAGCCTTGAGGTCGGCAGCAGAGATGTCTCCCGCGTTTGGGATTTCACGCTCGATTACATATTTTGGCATGGTTTTTCTCCTTTAAGCTCTGGAGGCTCTGTCTGTCTCCGAATTTAACCGGTTTACCAGTAAAACATCGTGCCAACGGCAATACTGTTGGAGTGTTGGGTTTTATCGTCCATCCAGGTGTTCTGGGCATAGCTGTAATCAACAACAAACTGGGTGAATTTGTTGAAATTGTAAACTGCGATAAGTGATGCTGCTTCCTGCGTTTCCATAGGGACGTAGGCGCCGGGTCCATCATTGTCTTTATCGTAATCGCTCTTTTCCTGGGCACTCTGGCCGTAGTTAATGCCGAGTTTGAATTCGGGGGTCAGTTGGTAGCTCGCCTGGGCGAGGAAACCGTATTGAGTCCGTTCCTTGCCGGCTGCATCGACCGCTGAGGAACCCCAGGCACCCTGATAGGAGCCGTCCTGGACGCTGATCATCCCAAGGCCTTCGCCTACATAGCCGGAAGCCATCAAGTTAATTTTGCCGAAACCAGCCTGGATACCGGCGGCGCCACCAAGTGAATGGTTGTCATCGCCCGCACGTGCTGTTGTTTGTGTATTGCCGTCTGCATCTGTATATGTCTTGCTGCGAGTTGCAGTTTGATATAAGCCTGACAGCCAGGCCTGCAGGCTAGTGTCACCATTTGTGGTGGCGTAGGAGATTTCGGTCTCAAAGCGCGGTGTATTGGTCTTGGACGTATACTGATCGATCTTGTACGGTTCGCCGATGCTGACGGCAACCTTGACACCGCTAAGATCGGGAGTGGTGTAGCGAATCTGGGGACCAAAGTTGGTGTAGAGGTAGCCGTAGCCGATATGGCCCAGTGTCGTGGAGGTGCCGGGAGCCGGCACAACGCCAGCCGTCAGGAGTGTCATGTCGGTGAGGATATTCTTTCCCTGGTAGAGGTTCAGGGCGCGACCGGCGAGCAATTCCCCGGCTTTCCCTTTGGCGGTATAGAAGAACTCGCGGAAGTCGGTGTTGGGATTGACATCAAAGCGGTTGTTCTGGGCGGTGCTGTTCTGGATACTCGGGTAGATGCCGACCCGTACGGTCGATTCAACGCCATTGACCGTGGGGGCCTTGACATTAAATGCTATTACCGACGGCAGCAGGCCAACTGTTACACCAAAGTTTTCGTACGTTCCATCGCTGCCGTTAAGAAACGATGCGAATCTGCTGCCTGTTGGCGCCTTAGTGGCTGACTCATAGGTTGAGAAGACATCGACGATACCGTCGGTGCTTAACTGCCAGCCGTTTTCGCCGCCGATTACAAACGCTGCGCTACAAGGTTTACTGATTGTCAACGATGCTGCCGCTAAGAGCCCAACTGCCAAAACAATGTTCTTCTTCATAACTGCTCTCCTTTTTTCATTAAGATAATTTACATCCTCAAATAAAAAAAACCGTGGAACGTAACAACATCAAAATTCCGCTTGATCAACCATATAGCCGGGTGATTCGGTTGATCAGTTCGCGCTTCTCCTTTCAGTTAGTTAGTTGCAAACTCTTTTCAGCGTTATCTAGTGCATAAAACCGGCTTCTTTAATTCACTCGCCTTGCCTGGCGCTGCCGGGCAAAATTTCATTTGCTACATTCGCCTCTGTTTACTGAACTGTGCGCATTGTGCTGTTTTTAACACGGTGACAACGTTGCCTTGTGCAACCGGAGTGCCAAAAATAAAACAATGGTTTTTTGTTATGTATATCAGTATGTTGCAGCGGTAGAGCCTGTGAACGCGCAGTAGTTAATAGCTGTAGATAAATGAATCATAATTTATAACATACCGTAATTATTACGTGATATAGTTATGAGGAAGAGTTCTACACCGTAGAGAATAGCGTCATTTTGCTTCACAAAGCAGGATTGGAGGTTGTAGCGGCAGTGAAAATTTATATTTCCATGAGAAAGTCAATAAATATGATAAAATATAAAACCTGGTTTTGAGTTGGGCACGAGCATTGCTAGTGTATCTTAAGTCATCAACACGCTCAGACGCGACAGTGCCGGAGCGGACTGATCGGTGTCGATCTGCCGGGAAGGATTGAAATGGATAATTTTCAGGGTCATACGTTGCATAATTATAAATTTGAGGTGCCTGAAATAATTTTCGGTAGAGGCATGTTGAATCATGTGGGTGCGTGCGCTCGCAGGCTTGGTGGTAAAAAAATCTTTCTGGTGAGCGACAAGGGACTTTTCAATGCCGGTTGGGTTGATCAGGTTATGCGGAGTCTGCTCGAAGCCGGCCTGGAATTCATCTATTTTGACGGCATAACTCCCAATCCGAAGGATCACGAGATAGAGGAAGGGGTAAAGGAATATCATCGTCATGGCGCCGATGTGATTGTCGGTCTCGGCGGTGGCAGTTCCATGGATGCGGCCAAAGCAATTGCAATCCTTGTTTCCAACGGTGGCAAAATCAGCGACTTCGAGGGGCCGGACCGGATTATTCGTCCCCTGCCGCCTCTGGTTCTCTGTCCGACGACCTGCGGCACCGGTTCCGATGTTTCCCAGTTTGCCATCATCAGCGACACCGAGCACCTGCGGAAAATCTGCATCATGAGCCGCTGCGTCGCTCCGGATATCAGCCTGACCGACCCGGATACCCTGGCAACTCTTCCGGATGAGTTCGTCGGCACGACTGCCACCGATGCCCTCAGTCATGCCATGGAGGCTTTCTTCTCCATTGCCTCCACGACCCTCACCGATGTCCATGCCATCAAGGCGCTGCGCCTTCTGACAGGGAGTCTGGCAAGCGCTGTTCATGAGCGAAAGCCTGAGGATATGGAAAACCTGGCACGAGCCAGCCTTCATGCCGGCATGGCTTTTTCCAATTCCATGCTTGGCATTGTTCATGCTTTGGCTCACCCCATAGGCGGTCTTTATGACGCAAACCACGGCAGTATCAATGCGATTCTGCTTCCGGAAGTGATTCGCTACGACATTCCGGTGGTCACCGAAAAACTGCAGGAGCTTGCCTGGGGGCTTGGACACCGTTCCGAGGGAAATATCGGTGTTGCCAGCGAGAATGTTCAGGAAACACTCGACTCGCTTCTGGAGGCAAGCGGTGCCCCGCGGAGCTTGCGCAGTATCGGCGTCAAGCGCAAGGATCTGCCGGAGCTGGCGCGTCAGGCGCTGAAAGATGTCTGTATCGTCACTTCACCACGAGAAGCTGATGAAGAGGATCTTCTCAAGATTCTGGAGAGGGCTTACTGATGGACAAGATGGCCGTTCGAACAGTTGTGGACGAATCAGCGCTGGAGCGACTGCTTGGACTCGACAGTTCAAAAATCGGTTTTTATGCTGAGGTTAAACAGAAAATACATGAGCTGGAGGCGGCCAATCTTGGCTTGCGCAGCAAAAGCATAGAATTTCAGGCTCTTTTTGACTCAATCATTGACGGGGTTATTGTGTATGACGGCCATGGCAGGGTACAGCATCGCAACCACATTTGTCCGCACTATTTCCCCCAGAGAACTCTTCCCGGCAGCACCTGTCGTGAACTTTTTCATCCCGAACGGGCATCAGCGCCCGGTGAATGCCCGGTTGAGCGGGCGTTGACAGGTGAAAAGGTTGAGATCTCGACCGGTTCTTTGCCCGTCGAAGGGAAGGGGCGCTACTTTGATGTTACAGCGACACCGATTGAAGATAGTAAGGGCCAGCAGCGGAGAGCGCTCATATTTTTGCGCGATGTCACTGAAAAGCGTCTCCAGGAAATGCAGCTTATTCAAACCGAAAAACTCTCCAGTATCGGTGTGCTGGCGGCCGGTGTTGCCCATGAAATCAATAATCCGCTTTCTTCGGTAGCGGGGTACGCGGAAGCATTGCTCAGGCGCTTCAAGGAGGAGCCTTCGCTGGTTGAAGATTCGCGGCTGGATGCTTTTCCAAAATATCTGGAGGTAATTGTCCGTGAATCGTACCGTTGCAAAGGGATAATTGATTCTCTTCTCTCTTTTAGCCGCAAGTCTGATGGCTCTGTCTGCAACGTAAATATCAATGATGTATTGAATGAAGTTCTGGAACTTGTTCGTTTTAAATCACGCTATGAAAATATCGAGATTCGGACCAACCTCCAGAGCGATCTCCCTGATGTTGCCGGTGAGCAGACCGGGCTTCGTCAGGTTTGCATGAATCTGTTGATTAATGCCCATCAGGCTATCAGCGGAGCGGGTCTGGTTGAGATTACCACGCGAGTGACAGAACAATCGATGGTTATGTTCCAGATCAGTGATTCCGGTTGCGGCATATCGAAGGAGGCCATCGACCAGATCTGGGATCCATTTTATACCACTAAAGAGTGTCGGGCAAGGTAACGGTCTCGGTTTGGCGGTCACGTACAATATTATTAAAAGGCTTGGCGGGGAAATCAGTGTGGAAAGCCAGGTTGGCAAAGGATCGAAATTTACCGTAAGGATGCCGGCATGTCAGAAATAGTTCGTAAAGATACGAAGGTTCTAATTGTCGAGGATGATAAATCGCTCCGGGAACTTTTGCAGATGGAGTTGTCCCGTTCCGGCTACAAGGTGACTGCCACCGCGAGTGGGGAAGAGGGGCTGGCCGCCTATTGCGAGGAGATATTTAACGTAGTTCTTCAGGATATTCGCATGCCTGGCATGGATGGCGTTGAAGCCCTTAAATTGATGCGGGCGGAGTCGAATGTTCCGGAAATCATCATGTTTACCGGCCACGGCACCATTGAAACTGCAGTTGAATGCATCAAGAATGGCGCCTATGACTACCTTACCAAACCGATAAAGCTAGATGAGCTGGAACTTCTGATCGACAAGGCCTGTGAAAAGAACCGTCTCCGGTTGGAGAACATAAACCTCAAAAAAGAGATAAAACGTTTTGAAAATCATCGAATCGTCGGCAAGAGTCAGGCTATTCAGAAGGTTCTGGAGACGGTGCAGCGTTGGGGAGTAACTGACGAGCATGTGCTGATAACCGGGGAGAGCGGCACCGGTAAGGAGCTTATTGCCCGGGCGGTCCACGACGCCAGCCGTCGTGCCAGCAAGCCTTTTGTAACGGTCAACTGCGGTAGATTCGACGCCAATACGGCGGAAAGCGAACTTTTCGGGCACATGCAGGGCGCTTTTACCGGCGCGAACAAAATGCGGGCCGGTCTGTTCGAACTTGCCGACACCGGTACTCTGTTCATGGATGAGGTCTCGGAGATGCCGCTCGATGTCCAGGTTAAGCTTCTCCGTATTATTGAAACCAGTACGTTCCGTCGTATGGGGGGAAACCACGATATCCGCGTTAATGTACGTTTTGTCTTCGCCTCCAACAAAATCCTCGCCGACTGCGTCAATCGCGGCGAATTCAGAGAAGACCTCTACCATCGGATCAACCTGCTGCCGATCCCTCTGCCGCCTTTACGGCAGCGGACCGGACGATATTATCCCCCTTGCCTGGTTTTTTATCCAGCAGTGCAATGAAACTGATTCACGCAACTGGGAGATAACCGATGAGGCCATGGCTTCACTTTGCGCTTATCAGTGGCCCGGCAACGTCAGAGAACTGCGCAATACTATTCGTAGAGCCTGTATCCTTGCCAACGAGCCGATCATTACATCGGATCTGTTCCCCTTTGCCCCTCAAAAGGCGATTTACTCCCCTGCAACAACAGTCCAGCGTATCGAAAACTCTACCTTCACGCCATCACCACTCTGGGTTGTTGAACGCGAGCATATTCAAAAGGTTCTTGAGTCGGTAGAACAGAACAAGAGTCAGGCGGCCAAACTGCTGGAAATTGACCGGAAGACCCTCTATAGCAAGCTGGAACGCTACGGCCTGGAATCTTAGGAGATAACTATGGCCATTCTTGACTCTCTTGGCAGAACCATCAACTATCTGCGCCTCTCCGTCACTGATCGCTGCAACCTGCGCTGCTCTTATTGCATGCCTGAGGATGGCATTGGCAGCAAGGTTGCCCACGGTGAAATTCTCAGCTACGAAGAGCTCTACCGCATTGCCGCGGCCGCTGTTGCTCTCGGTATCGACAAGATCCGCATCACCGGCGGCGAGCCATTGGTGCGCAAGGGGATCATTCCTTTCTTGCGGCAGTTGGCGGAAATTCCGGGCCTTGAACAACTCGTACTGACAACGAACGGAGTGCTGCTTGAACAGATGGCTGCCGATCTTCGCGCTGCCGGGGTACAGCGGCTCAATATAAGCCTCGACTCTCTCAATCCCGACACATTCCGGCAGATTTCCCGCTGTGGTGATCTGGCACGCGTGCTTGCCGGGATTGAGAAAGCGAAGGAACAGGGCTTTCCGCTCAAACTCAACATGGTAGTCATGCGCGGCATCAACGACCACGAGATACTTGACTTCGTCAGACTGGCTACTACTTCAGCAACCACGGTCCGCTTCATCGAATATATGCCGGCAATTCGTGCTCAAGACTGGCAAAGGCTGGTGGTGCCAGGTGCGGAGATCATCGCCCGGCTGACGGAGCAGTACACCCTGACGCCCCTGGAGCAGGCGGAAATGGCCGGTCCGGCACGCAACTTCAGCATCCCGGGTACTACAGGCACCGTTGGCGTCATCACTCCGGTGTCGCAGCATTTCTGCTCCGAATGCAACCGGATCAGAGTCACGGCCAGCGGTCTGGCAAAAGGCTGCCTCTTTTCATCAGTTCAGACCGATTTGAAGCTCTCTTTGGCGAGCGGCTCCAGGCTGCTGCTTGCCCGGGCATTGGGGGATATTGTCGATAGCAAACCGGCCCGTCATCAAATCAGTCAGGAAGAGTGTCACCATCAAGCTTTCAGCATGGCCTCGATAGGCGGATAGCTTTATAGATAAAAGGCTGAAGGCTGAAGGTTTTAAGCTTTAAGTAATTAACCTTCAGCCTTCAGCCTAATAACCTTCAGTCTAATAAAAGGAGTTACATTTATGTCCGCTTCTGTTCTGGCAGTCTGCACCAGTTTAAATAAGGGCGAGCGTAAGAAACCGGTTACCTCCGTCGAACTCGTCACCGAGCACGGAATCGCGGGAGATGCCCATGCCGGCGACTGGCACCGGCAGGTGAGCCTTCTTGCCCAGGAAAGCATCGACAAGATGCGCGCCTTGGGACTATCTGTCAGCGCCGGAGATTTTGCCGAAAACATCACAACTATAGGGATAGATCTTGTCTCACTTCCGCTTGGCAGCAAGTTATCGCTTGGGTCCACGCTGCTTGAGGTTACCCAGATCGGCAAAGAGTGTCATACCCGCTGTGCGATCTTCTATCAGGCCGGTGACTGTGTCATGCCCAAGGAAGGGATATTTGCCAGGGTGCTCAAAGGGGGCGTTGTTACTGCCGGTATGGAGATTCTCCTCAGCTGAATTAAAACAGATCTGCCCCGCCTGGTCTCATAGAACCCGCTTAGGCGCATCCCTCCTTAAAGTTGTTGCTTTTTGCCACAGTAATCTGTATGTCGCCGGGTAATTAATCCCCAGATGAGTAAAAACGCTACAGTTGCCATGGAATTGAACAACAAATGACATCATCGATCCCACTTTATCAATTAGATCAAGCCGGTTTACGTTCCCCCAAAATTCTGACACTGGCCATCACCGGCGCCTGCAATCTTGCCTGTCATCATTGCTGGGTCAGGGCAGGGGAGACTGCATCTCCTGCAGACGTGCCCTTTAGGAAAATTCGCCGAATTATCAAAGAATTTTCCGGGCTTGGCGGAAACGGAATCCGCCTTACCGGGGGCGAACCGCTTTGCCACCCGGACTGGCAGGAAATTATGAAGCTTTCCTGCGATCTGGGATTTAATAACGTCATTCTTCAAACCAACGCCATGCTTTTGAAGGAAGAGCATATTCCTTTCCTGCATGCACTTGATTTTCCGGGTCTGTCAATTCAGATCAGTCTCGATGGAGTGACTCCCCGGACTCACGATCTGGTACGAGGGGAAGGGGCCTTCATTGGCGCATTGCTTGGAATTGAGATGCTTGTGCGTGCTGGTCTTGCCGGAAGGATCTCGATTTTTTTCACTGAGATGCGCCACAATCTCGATGAAATACCCGCATTGCTCGATTTTGCCGACAGAATGGGTATTGGATCCGTATCCTCCGGTGCCATGGTCCAGTGCGGACGTGCTGCTGAAACGTCAATGGTGGCGCCCCCAGGGGTAGAGCAGTATCTTTGTCTGGTTGATAAGTACAATCATGATGCTCATTTCCGCGATCTCTACGCAAAGATCGGAACCGTGGCCGTGCTTGAGTGGCTGAAAGGTGAAGCTGTTCGCCAGGATTGTTGTACTCTCATCGAAAACCCATACCTTACACCGGCCGGCAGACTGTATCCCTGTCTTATGTGTCATGCCGATGAGTACTCCGTAACAGAGGTGTTCGAAAAGGGGTTGGTTGCTGCCTTTGAGGAAGGTTCTTCATTGTGGTCATCCCTTCAGCGCATCAGTTGCTGCCGCTGCGACGAAATCATCGAGTGTCAGGATTGTCCGCTTAAACCATTCTGTGCCGGCGGCTGTATGGGGCGGGCATTGGGGAGCAGTGGCAAACTTCTGGCTGCAGATGACCGCTGTGAGGTGAGGCGAGCGATTTATCAGTATCTGTGTGAAAATTCCCCACTGTAGATAAAATCCATAGCTAAAAAGTACGCATTACGGCCATTATTATATAAACCTGTTCCATATTACCCCGCAGCTTTTCCCGCCCAGTCGTCTCCGTTGAGAACAATAACCATAAATACTCGTAATAAAACATGATTTTAAGTTGGCATTCAACTTGCTAAAGTCATTGGTAACTCTAACACAATGAGCTTTTAAGAGTAGATATCCGGCTACTTTGCAGCATAAACAAATGATCGTAAAACCAGGTTATGAGGAGGTGGTGGTAAAAGTATTGAAAGGAAGTTGCAGGGTTTATCGTACTAGATGAATGGAATCAACAGAGCGCAAAAAAAAACACACACCCAAAAAGGAGGAAGTACCCATGTCTCACAACAAAGATGTAAAACGGACCCTTAAGAATGAAAGACTGGAATACCCGATCAAGATGATGCACGCATATCCTTCCGTAAATGTCGGCTGGGGCGCACATACAATGGTTGGCAATGATGCCAAGGCTCTGGGTATGACCAATGCTCTGATCGTCACCACCGGCCTGCAAGGTACCGGCATTGTCGAGACCATCCAGGGCGTGCTGAAGGCTGCCGGGGTTGCTTCCACGGTGTTTGACAAAGTTACACCCAACCCGAAAGATCATGAAGTTATGGCAGGCGCCAAGGTTCTGGCCGCCGGCAAATTTGACGGCATCATCAGCCTCGGCGGCGGCAGCTCCCACGACTGCTGCAAGGCCATCAAACTCGTTCACAGCCATGACGGTCAGGATGTCCGCAGCTTTGAAGGCGCATTCAAGGCAACCAAGGCCAACACGATTCCCCAGCTTGCCATCAACACCACTTCGGGAACAGGTTCGGAAGTATCCTGCTTCTCGATCATCAATCATACTGACAAGAAATACAAAATGGCTCTTTTCGATCCGAACTGCACCCCCAGCAAATCGGTCAATGACCCGTTGATCCACCAGTGCATGCCTGGCGATCTGGCTGCTTATACCGGTATGGACGCTCTTGCTCATGGCGTTGAAGCGATCACTTCCCGCCTCGGCGTTGTCTCCGCATACGGCCCCGGTCTGAGTGCAATCTCGTTGATCTTCGGCAATCTTCGCCAGTCGTCCATGAACAGAAATAACGATAAAGCCGTCGAAGCAATGGTCTGGGCTGAAATGGCAGCTGCCTACAGCTTCAACAGCGCCGGTCTTGGTCTGATTCACAGTATGGCTCACGCCCTGGGCGGTATGTACGATGCTCCTCACGGTCTCTGCAACGCCATCGGTCTTGGCCCGGTCATGACGTTCAACCTGCCGGCCTGCCCGGAGCGCTTCAAGATGATGGCTCAGGCTGCCGGTATTAACGTATGCGGAATGTCCGATATGGCCGCCGGCCATGCATTTATTGAAGCTTGTCTGGAACTGAAAGCCGATCTGGGCATCACCAAGACTTTCACTGATCTTGGTCTGCTTGAAAAAGACGTCGAAGGTCTGTCACGCTTCTCCGTCAACGATATCTGCACAGAGGGCAACCCGACTGATACCGGTCTGCAGGACATGATCGGCATCTTCAAACAGTGCATGTAAATAGCTGAAGTTGGAATGTGGATTCATTTGAAGTGAGATGCCGCTGGCCCCGAAGGGAAGATACTTCTGAAACGGGTGCCGGCGGTATTTTTTTTACACCACGCCTGCAAAACATAAACAATGTTCTAGCGTGGGCGTAAAGATTGCAACTGAAATACGGTAATTGCGGAGATGACAGTTCACTGTATCCCCCCCAACTTTCAAGAATACGAGGTCATCATGATCAGCGAACAAGGTGTTAAGGATTTTCTCCACACAAGCGGCTATATTGCCGACGATGCCATTGCCACTGCCGTTTTTCTTGCCCTGCGCATGGAGAAACCGATTCTGATCGAGGGTCCCCCCGGCGTCGGCAAGACAGGTCTGGCCAAGGCTCTCTCCTCTGCGCTGGATTTTCCCTTGGTGAGATTGCAGTGCTATGAAGGGATCGATGAGGGGAAGGCCCTTTACGACTGGGAGTATGGCAAACAGTTGCTCTATACCCAATTGCTGCGCACCCAGCTTGACAATTATCTGTCTGTCTCGGCTGATCTGCGCGAGGCTGTCGAACGGCTTTCTGCGGAAGAAAGTCTGTTTTTCTCCAGAAACTTTCTCGTCCAGCGACCTATTCTGCGCAGTTTTTTGTCCGAAAAAAGGTCCTTACTGCTGATCGATGAGATCGACCGCTCCGATGACGAGTTCGAAGCGCTGCTGCTGGAGTGTCTGAGCGATTTTCAGGTTTCGATCCCGGAACTTGGGGTGATCGAAGCCAAGAGAAAGCCGTTGACGATTCTCACCAGTAACGGTACCCGGATGATCTCCGACGCTCTGCGTCGCCGCTGCCTTTACCTTTATATCGGTTATCCGGAACTGGAGCGCGAAGTTGCCATCGTCCGGGTAAAATTCCCTGACCTCTGCGAGACCCTGGCACACCAGATGGTTGAATTCCTGCGCAAGGCGCGTGAACTGAATCTGCGCAAGCCGCCCAGCGTTTCCGAGGCGCTGGACTGGGCCCAGGTGCTGTCAATACTGAAAGCAACGCAGCTTACGCCGGAAATTGTTGCCAATACTGTCGGAGTGATTGCCAAACATCAGACAGATCTGCAGAAAGTGACGGATCTGGCTGTACAGGAATTGAGCTGATCATGGAACGGATCATCGCCAGCTTCGTTGCCGCACTGCGTGAAAGCGGTATCCGCGTTTCACCCGGTGAGAGCCTTGATGCGGTACAGGCCCTTGGCTTGTGCGGCATGGCAGGGCGCAGGTCAACCCGGCAGCTGCTGCGCTTGACACTGGTGAAGAACGTCAATGATATTCCGAAGTATTCAATGAGGTCTTTAACCGGTTTTTCAGCCGATATCAAGTTTGTTGACCCGGAAGTGAATATTCCCGAACTCATGGACGCCGCCATCATCGACATGGAGGGGGAATTCAACTATCTGAATCAACTGCCGGGTGACGACCACGACGATCACGGCCCGCTGCTCAAACTTGACAGCGATATCAATCCGGAGGATCTGGCTGAACTGAAAAGCCTGACCGAGATCGATCCGGACGATATCGGACGGGATATGAAATCGTTGTGCAGATGAAGGGGTACCGCGGGAAGGCAAAGAAAGCTCCCCGGCCGACCCGGCGATATACCCAGAATCCGCTGACGATCGAACTTAACAAGAGTAACAGCACCCATGGAGGGATCACCTTCACCCCGGAAGAGCAGATTGCCATGCAGGATGTGGTCTCGCGGATGATGCTTCGCCTGCGCAAGGATATGAAGCGGATGCAGAACAATCAGAGCCGCGGCAAACTCCATGTGATCAAAACTATTCAGAAGAATTACCGCCACAATATGGTGCCTTTTCAGGTGGCGCTGCGGCGCAAACGCCGGGAAAAACCGCGTCTGGTGGTACTTTGCGATGTCAGCTTTTCCGTGAGCCATGCGTCCCGTTTCATGCTGCTGCTGCTCCATACCCTGCACAATCAGATGCTGGATGTCCGCAGTTTCATCTTCAACCGGGAGGTGGCGGAAATCACCGAAATGCTCGCCAATATGCCGGTCAACGACCTGATGGAAACTATTGACAAAGGCGACATCGTCGATCTGGATGAAAACAGCAGTTTCGGCGAGGTTTTTTTGACGTTCAAAAAACGGTATCTGGAAAACCTGCGGGGTAGACCGGCTTTTATCATCCTGGGAGACGCGCGCAACAACTACGGTGAGGCTAACGACTTTGTGCTGGATGAGATTCGCGAAAAGGCCCGCTACATGCTCTGGCTTACCCCTGAAGATCGTGATACCTGGAGCCGCGGCGACTGTCTGATGGACATATACGGTTCCTACTGCGACAGGGTGGAGGTCGTGAAGACGGTCGAAGACTTGAGTCTGGTAGTGGAGGACCTGCTGCGCGACATCTATGCCGACCGCGCTCATCCTGTTGATAAAAAACGTCTGCGTGAGGCCAAGGCAGCCGAGGTCTACGATTCCAGGGATTATTATACCCGTGGCACAAGCGGCGGCAGCGAACCCGGTTTTGAACCGACCGGGCGCAGCCACTGGTAACTTGATTCAATAAACTGTTTAAATAATAAGGAGTAACTATGAGTTGCGACGATAAAAATCATCAGATGCATATGTGTGCCCTCAAGGCTCAGGGAATGGACGATTGCATCAAGAGCCTCTCAGACAATCCCACTGTCGAATGCCGGCAATGCGGCGCCAAGGCCAACAGCTCCAAAAACCTTTGTGCTGCCCATTTAATGGAAACTGCGCCCAATGTGGAAGGTGGTCACGGAACCGTTGACATCGCCGATGTCGGCAAAAAACATGAAGGCGCTGCAGCTGGGAAAGATGACGAAGCGAAGATTGACATTGAACAGCTGCCAGTGGATGGCATCTGCGGTGGATATTAAGCCTGACTGTCAAAGCGGGACAACCGGCAGGATGATGAATGGTGAAGCAGGTCCGGGATGGCCTGACGAGGTTAGATGAAACTGAACCTTCCTATTCGGCTCGGCGCTAAGGGCAATCCGCTATCGCTACCTGAAAGCTACCGGAAAACCAGCCAGACCGGAAGCCCTGAGCATCGAGGTTACCAGACGATGCATCGCCCGCTGTGTGATGTGCAATATCTGGCGGGCCCCACACGACCTGCCTGAGCTTTCTGTAGCGCAGTGGCTGGAAGTTCTCAGGTCGCCAATTCTCTCGGAACTGAAAGAGCTGGATATCACTGGCGGCGAACCATTTTTGCGGGACGACCTGGTGCAACTCCTTCTCGGTATCGGCAGGCTGAAAGAGGAACATCTGCACCAGCTTCGATCCATAGCCATCACCACCAACGGGATTCTGACGCAGAAAATACTGGAAGAGGTGGAGGCAGTCATTATCCCATTGGAACAGGCCGGGATTTCACTGGTCTTTGCCTGTGGCATGGACGCCGTCGGAGCGGTTCATGATCTTATCCGCAACGTCACAGGCGGGTGGACTCGGCTTCACGCCACCATCGAAGGGTTAAAGAAGCTGCGGGACCTGCACCCGAGCCTGGTAATCGGCATCAAAACCACCGTCACCAGGTACAACATTGACGAACTGGAACAGGTTTGCCAGTACGCCGATGAACAGGGACTTTTTACCATTATATCGCCGTATATTCTCACGGCGAATCGCTATGCAAACCTCGGCAGTGAGGAAATGCTTGCGCTTTCGACTGAGGACAGGGTAAAGCTCGGGGAATTCTACAAATCTCCGAGGTTTCGCTGGAGTTACTATCGAACGGAACTGCTCAGGTTTCTGGAGACCGGGCGGATGGAAAAACCCTGCTCGGCGGGATTCAACTATTTTTTCATCAGAAGTACGGGAGAACTGTTCTCCTGTCCGATTATTGCCACATCGCTGGGGAACGTAATCCAGACTCCTCTGGCACAACTGATCAGTTCTCCGGCGGCCGGGCGCTTTCGTCGGGGCGTCAGTGATTTTCCTGAATGTGCAGCCTGTACTGAGCCCGGCCTGGAACGCTACGCTCTCCCATTCGAGGGTAGTCATTACCTGCGGCTCTTTTTCACCATGAATCGTCAGGATTTTAGCGCCTTGCACAACCATCTGGGTCTGGAAAAGTACTTTCAATAGGCTATCTGGAATCAGCCGGTAAATTCCGTAAGCCAGAGGAGGAGTGTTATGAGCCGGATGCTGATTTCGCCGAGTCGCTATGTTCAGGGGGCCGGTGCCATCAAGGAAATCGGACTACACACGGAACGCATCGGAACCTCTGCCCTGGTTATCGGCGGCAAAACTGCATTGACTCTTTGTGGGCGGGACATCTCAGACAGTTGTGCCGAACGTGGGGTCCCCTGTCATCTGGAAAATTTCCGGGGAGTATCCTCGCAGCAGGAAATCAGAAGACTTGCGGAGGTTGCGGCAGCCAACCGGGTTGATATCATTATTTCCCTCGGAGGCGGCGCTTCCATTGATGCCGGCAAGGCGGTTGCCCATGAGCTGAACCTGCCGGTAATCGTCGTGCCGACAGTCGTTTCGACCGATGCACCCTGTTCGGCATTGTCGGTTATCTATAGCGAGGCAGGAGTTTTCGAACGCTATCTCTTCCTGCGGAAAAATCCTGATTGCGTCCTTGTTGATACGGCATTGGTAGCCGGGTCACCGGTTAAATTCCTTGTGGCCGGGATGGGGGACGCTCTGGCCACCTTTTGGGAATCTGATAGCTGCTTCCGAAGCGGGAAGCCGAACCCGCTCACCGGGGGAGCCCTGCCCACGCTGGCGACCAAGGCCCTGGCCCGGCTCTGCTATGAAACCTTGCTGGAATCAGGACTTCAGGCACGGTTGGCTGTTGAACGGCATGTCGTGACGCCGGCGGTGGAGGCGATCGTCGAGGCTAACACGCTCTTGAGCGGCCTGAGTTCCGAAAACGGCGGTCATGCCGGCGCGCACTCTATCCATAACGGTTTGACGACCTTGCCGGCTGCGGGACAGAAACTCCACGGTGAAAAAGTGGCCTTCGGCGTCCTGGCGCAGCTTGTTCTGGAGGGCCGTCCCGCCAGTGACATCAGAGAAGTACAGGACTTCTGCCATAGCGTCGGCTTGCCACTCTGCCTGGCGGATCTTGGCATCGTCAACCCAACCGCCGAGGAGATCAGGCAGGTGGCTGAGGCGGCAGTTGTTGCGGGCGAGACCATCCATTCGACCTGGTTTTCTGTTAGTGCTGATATGGTGAATGCGGCGATCTGGACCGCTGACGCTCTCGGTAGTCATTACAAAAAGGAACTCGGGAAATGAAGCATCGTGCTGACATATCGGCCAATACCGGGAGTGCGGCTGTTGCGTTACCCTCCAGCATTGTGAATGTTACGAAACTTCTTCAAGAGTATCGTGACCGCCAGCATGAAATGGAAGCCCGGATTGAAGAGCTGCAAAATATCAACCGGGAGCTGGAAGTATCGCGGGAAAAATATGCTCTCTTGTACGACTTTGCCCCGGTAGGCTATTTCACCTTCAATCGCGACGGGAGCATCCGTGCTGTAAACCTGACCGGAGCCAAGCTGTTGGGGATGGATTGCGGTGCACTGTTAGGGCAGCACTTTGCCAATTTTGTTGCTGACAAGGATCGCAGCGTCTACATGGATTTTCTGCGAGCGGTCTTTCAGTGTCATGAAAAAATGACCTGCAGAGTGAAGCTTGCAACCAACAGCAACCTGCCGTTGTATGTGCGTATAGAGGCGCTGGCAGACAAGTCGGGTGACGAGTGCCACGCTGCGCTCGTCGATATAACAGAGCGCAAACTGTCTGAAGTAAGCTTACGGGATAGTGAATACAATCTTGCCAAGGCTCAATCCATGTCCCATGTCGGCTCCTGGCGCTCGGATCCGCTGACTGGTGAATTACGTGTTTCCGATGAACTGCTCCGCATCATGAATATCAGTCGGGAAGAAGCTACTCAGGAAGTCATGGCGAGCCTGATTGATCCTGAGGATCGCGACGCAGTCATAGCTCGTCTCCGCCAAGGCGCCGAACAGGGGGGCAGTTACGAAATCGAACATCGGCTTCTGCTGCGGGACGGCACCTCAAAATGGGTCTACTCAATAGTTGAACCGTCAGTAAATATTGCCCGCCAGGTTGTGAAACTGTACGGCACAACCCAGGATATAACCGAGCGCAAACAGGTCGAGGTCAGACTCAGAAACAAGAAAAACGAGTTGCAGGCGATCTTTGATGCGGTCAACGATGGTGTCTTTGTCTTTGATCATAACGGCTCGCTTCAGCACTTTAATCATATTTGTGAAAAGTTCTTTCCCGAAACAGTTCTTACCGCCGGAGGGTGCCGGGATATCTTTCATCCCGAACTGGCGTTCTCGCCCAATGACTGCCCGGTTGAGCTGGCTCTGCACGGCGAGCGGGTGGAGACATCCCTGGTTTCAGTGCGTGATGGCCATGATACTCGTTATATAGACATTACTGCCAATCCCATAAAAGATGAATTCGGTGAGAAAACCCGGGCTCTGGTTTTTATGCGGGATGTGACCCTGAAAAGAGTCCAGGAAATGCAGCTTATCCAAACCGAAAAAATGTCGAGTATCGGTGTGCTTGCCACCGGAGTTGCCCATGAAATCAACAATCCGCTCACTTCGGTGGCGGGTTATGCAGAGGCGCTGCTGCGCCGTTTTCGTGACGAGCCGACGCTGGCTATGGATAGCAGGCTGAACGAGTTTCCAAAATATCTGGAGGTCATTGTCCGGGAGGCTTACCACTGTAAAGGGATTATCGGTAGCCTGCTCAACTTTGGCAGAAAATCTGACGGCTTGAATTATAGAGTGAATCTCAACGATCTCCTCTCTGAAACAATTGAACTCATAAAGCATCAGCCTAATTACGGCGACATGGTAGTTGTTGCCGGGCTGGATGAAAATATTCCTGATATTCTTGGTGATCCTGCCTCGCTGCGGCAGGTTTTCATGAACCTGTTGATAAATGCCTGCCATGCCATTAAGGCTGGTGGCAGGGTTGAGCTGGTATCGACGTATGCGGAACAGGAGCATGCTGTTATTATTCAAGTACGTGATACCGGCTGTGGCATTGCCCATGAAATTATCGACCGGATCTGGGATCCGTTCTTCACGACCAAGGACGTCGGCAAGGGTATCGGCCTCGGGTTGGCGCTCTCATACAATATCGTCAAAAGTCACGGCGGCGAGATCAGTGTGAAAAGCTCGCAGGGTGAAGGGTCGCAATTCACCGTCCGGCTACCGGTAACACCCGGGCTGAAAGAGATGACAGGCAATTCTGAATGAGACTAAGCAATCCAGCGGCATCTTGAGCTTGCGAGCAATGAGAGAGTACAAGATATACTTGAAGCGTCTGTCATTATAAACAAACCGGTTGATAGAGGTTATGAATGATTTCTTTTGAACAGGCTCGGAAGGTCGTACTTGAAAATGCACGCCCGGTGGGCGTCGAGCAGGTCAGTCTGCTCGATTCTGTAGGACGGGTACTGGCGCATGATATGCCAGCTCCATGGGATATGCCGCTCTGGGATAATTCGGCCATGGACGGTTATGCCGTGCGCAGTGCCGATTGTGGCCAGGCGCCCTGCACGTTGAAAGTTACCGGTTACATCCCGGCAGGGTCAAAGGGAGACGGTATTAGCGTCGAGCCTGGTTGTGCCGTACGGATTATGACCGGCGCACCAACACCGCCAGGCTGTGATGCAGTTGTGCCGGTAGAAGAGACTGATGATGGCCGGTCGGAAGTGACGCTGCAGCAGCCGGTAAACCAGGGCAGCATATCCGGATGCGCGGAGAAGATGTGCTGGCCGGTGATATCTTCGTGCGCGCGGGAGCGATTGTCAGGCCACCGGAAATCAATATGCTGGCGACTTTCGGCAAGTCACTGGTGGCCGTATATCGTCGTCCGGTTGTGGCCATACTTTCAACCGGTGATGAACTGATAGAGCTGGGCGCAACGCCCGGACCGGGAGAAATCGTCAACAGCAATGCGCTGTCACTGGCCGCCGCCGTTGCGGAAACCGGCTGTGTCCCCCTTATCATCGGCATCGCCCGGGACACTCTGGAAAGCCATCGGGAAAAACTGCGGGAGGGTTTGAAGGCTGATGTCCTGATAACTTCTGCCGGAGTTTCGGCCGGTGACCGCGACCTTGTGCGGGATGTACTGGCTGAGCTGGGAGCGAAGCAGGTTTTCTGGAAAGTAGGGATCAAACCGGGCGGGCCGACTGCTTTTGCCATGCACGCCGCAACACCGGTGTTTTCTCTGCCGGGAAACCCGGTCTCAACCATGATTACCTTCGAGGAGTTTGTCCGTCCGGCACTGTTGAAAATGTCGGGACATGAGCAGGTTCTGCGGCCGCTTTTCAAGGCCGTTCTGCGTGAATCAATCCAGAAGAAAGCGGGCAAAGTGCAGATTGTCCGGGTAAAACTTGAGCGCGAAGCCGGACGCTGGTTTGCCAGCTCAGCCGGTAACCAGCAGACCGCCATTCTCAAGACCATGGTTGCTGCCCAGGCGCTGGCAATCCTGCCGGCTGCCGGTGAACGTTTTGCCGCCGGTGAAGAGGTGGATGTCCATTTCTACGGGAATTATTGCGATCGCATCGCGGTAGAATGAAGAACTATCCCGACCTCGTAAACATTCCTTTCAATCATAGTTTCATCAAGGAACTCTTTTCCCCCGGTGTACCGCAGTATTCGCCCAGCCAGCTTGAACCTGGCTACTGGGCCATAATTCAGGATAACAAGATGATCCTGCAAGTCGGAGAAGCCATGCCGGCACTCCCTTTCGGGGTACTTCCCGCCTGGCTGCAACCACCTGTCGATGCTCTTGAAATCGGCGTATGGCGCGGCCGTCCCCTGCGGATATTTTCGCTGGATCCACTCTGTATAATTGAGCCGCCGTTTATGGCTGAGGCTCTCAATGCCGTGGTGCAGACAGTGGACAACGCCACTCTCGGGATATGCGGTCTTGCCCGGCAGATTCTTCACTGGGACCAGCAGAGTCGCATCTGTTCCTTATGCGGCGGCAGAAACGACCCTTTTTCGCGTGAATGGGGCCGGCAATGCTCCGTCTGTAACGCCAGGCAATTTCCGAAAATCTCCCCCTGTTCCATAGTCCTGGTCAGGCGCGGCGATGAAGTGCTGCTGGTCAGAAATGCGGCCTGGCCGGCTGGCCGCTACAGTCTGGCCGCCGGTTTTCTTACTTTGGGAGAGTCGCTGGAAGAATGTGCCGCTCGCGAAGTGAAAGAAGAAACCGGTATCGATATCAGTGACATCACCTATGTGGGGAGCCAGAGCTGGCCCTTTCCGTCCCAGGTAATGGTCGGTTTTGTCGCAACCTATGCCGGCGGAGAACTGGTCGTGGACCATAATGAGCTTGAAGACGCCCGCTGGTTTCCTGTTTCAAATCTTCCCACCCTCCCGCCGACGCGCAGTATCGCCCGCAGGATCATTGACACGTTTTGCCGTTGATGCCCTCGATTACCAAACCCGCCGACTTTTCTTTAAGCGCCACCCCTGAAATCCCCCGCCGCAAGGCTTCATCGCTCAGATACATGAGTTTTTCTGCGGCAACCGCGTAGCTTAACCCTTCCGGCGGGTGAATGTTGGAGATGCAGTTGCGCTGCGCATCGGTGTTTCCCGGTTGCGGCGCAAAGGTCAGGTAGATGCCGAGACTGTCGGCGGCAGTGAGACCGGGGCGCTCGCCGACGATAATTACCGCCAGCCGCGCGGCAACGGCACTGCCGATAACGTCCAGTAAGGCGACACGACCGTTGGCTACCAGCGCGATCGGGGCGATACGCAAGTTGCGCGCCCGATAGCCGTGCAGGATGGACTCCACAAGCGGGATGCCATGACGGTCTATGGCAGTAGAGGAGAGGCCGTTGCTGACGATCAGGGCTATGTCGCTAGCTCCGTTGGCGGTACTCCGCAAGCGGGACATCGATTCTTCCGTGAGTATCCGGCCAAGGTCGGGGCGGCGGAGGTACTCGTTGCGATCAGTGACGGGAGTATTCAGGATCAGCGTCTCTTCACCCGTCTGACCCAGCTGTTCGGCAAAAGCATGAATGTCCCAGGGCAGATGCACTGCGTCCCGCGCCTCGGCATGGGCCAGCTGAAAATCAAGCATTGCCCTGGTCGGCACGGCATGTCCGGACCGGCCAAGAGCAATGCGCGCCCGGGTAAAGCGGCACAACCCAACCCACGAATCGGTCATGGTTCTTCTCCCGGAGCCGGCAGACTCCCCGTCAGTTCGTCAATGGCGCTGAGAAGCTGCGGGTGGGTGAATCCTCTGCTCAAGGCGTTGTGACCGTCGAAGATCCCCATGCGGTTCAGCCATGATTCAAATTCCGGGGCAGGGCGGAGTCCCAGCAGACGGCGCAGATAGAGGGCATCATGAAAGGAGCTGCTCTGGTAGGCGAGCATGATGTCATCGGCGCCGGGTACCCCCATGATGTAGCTGCAGCCGGCCACCCCCAGCAGTGTCAGAAGGGTGTCCATATCATTCTGGTCTGCCTCGGCGTGGTTTGTGTAACAGGCATCGCAACCCATGGGCAGACCCAGCAGTTTACCGCAGAAATGGTCTTCCAGGGCGGCACGGATAATCTGTTTGCCGTCGTACAGGTATTCGGGGCCGATAAAGCCGACCACCGTATTGACCAGGAGGGGCGAGAACGCCCGGGCGACCGCATAGGCTCGTGCCTCGCAGGTCTGCGCATCGATACCATGATGGGCGTTGGCCGACAGGGCGCTCCCCTGACCGGTTTCGAAATACATGACGTTGTCGCCCAGGGTCCCGCGTCCCAGAGCAAGAGCGGTATCGCGGGCTTCGGCCAGCAGAGCCAGATTGATGCCGAAGCTTTTATTGGCTGCTTCGGTTCCGGCAATGGATTGAAACACCAGGTCAACCGGTGCGCCCCGGTGCATCAGCTCCAGCGTGGTGGTAATGTGGGCCAGTACGCAGGACTGGGTGGGGATTTCATGACGGCGAATGATGTCGTCGAGAAGGTACAGCAGGCGTTCCACGTTCCGCGGATTGTCCGTTGCCGGGTTGATACCGATAACCGCATCGCCGCTGCCGTAGAGCAGCCCGTCCAGAATGCTGGCAGCGATGCCGCGAGGGTCGTCGGTGGGATGATTTGGCTGCAGCCGGGTGGCAAGCCGGCCCGGCAGGCCAATGGTGTTGCGGAACCTGGTCGTTACCGAGCAGCGTCTGGCCACGGCGATCAGATCCTGGTTGCGCATGATCTTGGCAACCGCCGCAGTCATTTCCGGCGTCAGCCCCCGGCTGACCGCACTGATGTCGGCGTCGCTGGTAGTATCGGTAAGCAGCCACTCACGCAACTCGCCCACCGTGAATGTCGAGATCGGGGCAAAGGCGTTCAGGTCATGGGAATCAGCAATAAGCCGGCTGACTTCGTCATCTTCCGGCGGAATCAGGGGCTCCTCCAGGAAAGTTGTCAGCGGCAGATCTGCCAGCACCCATTGGGCAACAGCCCGCTCAGTTGCCGTGCTTGCGGCAATCCCGGCCAGTTCGTCAGCGGAGCGGAGCGGCGAAGCCTTGGCCAGCAGGGTTTTGAGATTCCCGAAGTTGTAGCTTTGTCCTTTGCAGTTGCCGGTGTATTTCATACTGTCAATCTCCGGTGAACCTATAAACGGCAGCTAACCGCAGATAAAACCGGCCAAAAGTAGGTGCCTCTAGGCAATGAACGCCGATAAAACTGACCCTTTTAGAGGAAAATCAGGTTCACCTTTTTGGTTAAACCAATAATTGTTTCAAGTTTCTGAATTTATCTGGGTGTATCTGCGTTCATCGGCGGTTAACTGCCTTTTTAAGGGTGAATAGTCCTGCCTTTAGTCAGTTTTCCTGAAGAGAATCCGTGCAGTCGGCATCTCGTCCTCCGGCATCTCCTCATAGATCAAAATCCTTCCCGGTAAATCCTTGAAGATAGAGTGCAGTTCACCGCGACGAAGAAAATAAGCCGGGTTCTTGTGGGTAGACAACAGCTGCGGCGACTCCATGAGAGTATCGATTATCAGCAGGCCGCCTGCTGAAAGTGCCTGCAGCGCCGCCGGAATCAGGTCCCGCAAGAGGAAGTTGAAGCTTATAATAAGGTCGAAACTTTCGGTGAATCGGTAGCTGTCCAGATCCACCCGTTGAAAATCAATGGTAACAGCTTCTTTTTCAGCCCACCTGGCTGCTTTGCCAAGTCCCAGATCGGAAATATCCAGTGCCGTGACCTCAAAGCCGTTTTTTGCCAGAAAGATACTGTTCCGTCCCTCTCCGCAGGCCATATCCAGAGCTCGTTTCCCCGGGGCCAGCTGGCGTATTCTGTCGATTTCCCGGAGCAGAAAAGGTGATGGTCGCTCACCCAGATATGAATCGTCAGCTGCAAAGCGCTGGTTCCATTTGATCCTGTCCGATTCCATAAGTTCCTTTACTGCTCTCCGTTCCCGCTCACTTCAAGGCTGCTAACCCTTTTCCTCGGAAATGGCTTTTATCATTGTGCAAATCATCGCCTGCATTTTTGCAGGGTCAGTCTCGTAGTCTATCATTTTGTACATTTTCGCACGTTCGCCAAAGCCAAAACTCTGATAGATCGCTTTCTCTTCTTCGGGCAATTGTTCCAGTATGGCATGTATCTTTTCGAGGTGCTCCGCCTGCTGGTGTTGATTTCTGGGATTGGCCCCGGCTTCGACCGGCGTGACTGTCTCGGGTTTCTGGTCTTGATATAATTTTGCAGCCTGCCGGAGGTCTTGTGCCAATTTAGCGAAATACTCGGCTGCGGCCCTCATTTTGTCGATGCTCGCGGCATCGTCTCCGGAATCAAGCGGGATAATGCCAGCGGAACCTGATTCTGATATTGCGAGGAATTCGCTGTTTAAATCGAGCTTAATCCTGTTGCCGGTCACCTCGACGAGACCGCAGACAAATTCCCGGTTGCTGACGTAGTTATGTTTTTTCACTGTTTCGTGATCTGCCTTTATCATGGTTTGTCCTCTTCATTCTGTTGTGGGGGGAGTTAAGAAACCAATGTCGCGCTTGCCATGTACCGGATCTTCCTCACCTTGTCTCCAAAGAGAGTGCCGCGTAGATACGGGCAGCAGATAAAACTTCCTCAAAGATGACACGCTCATCGGGCGTATGGGCGGTTTCCAGAGAACCCGGGCCGAGAATAAGCGGCTTTACGCCTGCGGCAAAAAAGAGATTGCCGTCGGAATGAGAACGGAAGGGTTCTACCTGTAACGTCAGACGCAAGCTTAGGGTAGACATCCCGTAAAATCAGAGCCGGACTGTTGTCGGTGCCCAGGTTGTAGCCGGCTGAAGCAAAGTCGAAAGAAACGTCGAGATCAAGACCGGGAATGGTCAGTTCAGCAACGGCAACGATCCTTCGAATCTCTTCCTGCAGGGCAGTTGGACTATGATCCGGGGGAAAATGCAGATCAATCCAGGCGTCACAACGATCCGGGACGACAAAACCGGCCCGCGCCGATCTCATCTCCCTGATTGAATAGACGATTTCCGTTTTTGCCCGGTCGAACAGCGGGTCGTCTCCCAGCGTCAACAAGACACGCAGCATCGATTCAACTGCATTATGTCCCAGTTCGGGAAGAGAGGAATGGCTGCGAAGACCACGCGTGACAAAGCCGGCCTCCAGGTAGCCGTAATGGGCAAATCCGGCCGCAAGGCAGGTCGGTTCGCCGATGACCACCCAGGCTGGGCGGCAGGATTCGAGGAAGACCGCACTGCCATCACCGTTTTCTTCCTCGCCGACAACCAGCAGCAGCCCGACCGAAGGCCTCCCGGCAGGCTCCAAGGCCTCGGCCAGCGCCAGCCAGGCCTCAACCATGGCGGCACACCCCCCTTTCATATCGGCGCTTCCCAGACCAAATATGACGCCATCTTCCTCCTGCGGCCCGAAGGAATCGAGATCCCAGGCCGGGACCGTATCCACATGCCCCACCATATAAAGCCGCGGTTCTTCCGGCCCCATGGTAACCCGCAGGTTATAGCGATCCTCTTCCACTTCCTGCCGCTCGACGCGAAAACCCGCCCGGCTGAGGATTTCTTCCAGGTAAAGCTGAATATCTTCTTCCTTGCCAGACGGCGAATAGATATCCAGCAGATCGAGGAACATTTTTCGCAACCTGACCGGATTAATGGCTTGCCAGACTTTCTCCAGGCGGTCGGTCATGGTTTCTTTACCGGTTTTTTTCTGTTCTTGCGCGACAGGTTCAGCGACATATAGACATGCTCCTGAATATCACCGAACCCCTGTTTTTCAAAGAAACGAATCGCTGGTCTGTTATCGGCTGATGTATCGATGATCATCATCCGGACCCCCTGTTCCTTCATGCGGTGCTTGATCTCCTTGAAGAGCCCGCTTCCCACGCCACCCTGCTGGATGTCCATGCGAACCCCCACCCAGACAAGATAGCCATATTTCCAGGGAGAGTTGTGTTTCGTGACCGTAGTTCCCAGGGCGAAACCGAGGATCTTCTCCCCGGCTTCCGCCACCAGACAGAGTTCAGTGTCCGAATTATAGAGCGTAGTTATTTCGTATTCATCCCAGGTACGGTAGAGACTTTGAAATGACTCGGCGGTAAAAATTTCTTCTCCGATATGAAATACTTCGGAAAAGTCGTCGATGGTCATCTCCCGGATGCGGAGTGTATCTTTACAAGCTGACGAAATTTCTGACATGAGGGCGCCTTTTTAGTTGTGAGTAGAATGGACATATCGCCAACTTGTAAGGCAAGATGGATGGAAGCCCATTTGTCGCCATTCCATTTGTGAATCAGGTTTTCTGCCGCGATTTGATCCTCACATCACATTCAACCGGGCTGGCGGCTTTTTGCGCCTTCAGTCCGCAGCACGGACAGCGTTTTTCCGGCACCAGACGTTGACAGGTCTCGCACCAGTAGGGGAGGGAGGTATCGCTGCCGCACATTCGGCAGGCCATCTCCGGGCCATTGTCGCTGCAGTCGCATTCCTCTCTGGTCATGTTCATTTTATCCTCAATCGGTTGTGGCGTCGAGCAGCTGGCTTGAGGGGGAGCCGTCGCGCGCGGTTTCGATATGGGTCATGTTTCCTCCCTGGCAGAAATGTTATCACTGCCATGTAAATTATAGCGAGTCAACGCCAGTTATCAACTGCGCTAATTTACTCTGCAAGATAGTTGCATGCACAGTCCCTCCCAAAGAGAAATTGGCGCACCCCTTCCCGGCGTAATATGCTATAATGTTCGTAAAGGAGAACGACCCGGTGTTGGTGAATTCTTTAGGGTTCCCGACAGATATGCCGGGCGGCAAGGAGGTTAGCCATGAGAACAAGCAGACGGATTATCACAAGAGGCATCTATCATGAAGTTCGGGGCTCTTTCAGGAAACTTCTCGCCAAGGTGCTGAGTAACAGGATACTCGGCGTTAAAGGGAGTTGCGAGCGGATTACGGGGAGAACCCAGCGAAGGGCTGGTCGAGTCATCGCCGTGTGCGGTTTCTGACAAGATTATGCGGCTGGGAAAACGGAATGTGCTGGAAGTGTGAGCGGGACGGTGCGCAATGCGCCACTTACCGGCTTCAGAAAATAAAAAATGTTGATTATGCAAGAATAAGCCTGCCTGTTTGGGAAACCAGAGGGTGGGTTTTTTTTAGGAAACAGCGATAGGAGAAGCAAGTAAGCGATTTATCAAAAAAATGGAAGAAGACGAGTCGTTGCGGAAGTTGATAAGAAATGCTCTGGCAAGGGTCAAAAAATGGTGAATGGAGAGTTGACCCCTCTATACAACTTAGTCCTTGCAGCAGACATAACGCTGCTTGGCGTTCTTAGCCTGGCTGATTAAGCTCTCTGCGCGCAATGTGAGTATGCTGTCCATCGGAACACCGGCACTCTCCAGCATGGTTGCAGTCCAACTGTTACAGGTGTTGGCAATAAAGAAATAACCTTCCGCCTTGAAAAATTTACTTTCACCATACTGTCCTTTTTTCAACGAATACGGACTATTGTTCTCGTCGAACTTGAAGCTCGTATGCAACGCATTTCTCAAATGGTCCAGTCCTGTTTGTGACACGTTTAGCTCAAGGACCTCCTGCTGGTTGAAGTATTTTTCCGGTTTTATTGGAACAGCTACAACATGCATCACAGACGGATTTTTCCAGAATAGCGCCTTGAGAACCATGCTGATAGTAGCTTTTTCAGCTTGATAGAAATCTGCCTCACCCCAGCCGAACTCGTAGTAGGGACTTTTTGGAAGATATTCATCCAGAAAACTGAATTCGCAACCCAAATCCTGCGACGACAAGACAATTCCAGTGTGCCAACCATGCCTTACAACATGGATTGATTTTTCATCCTCTTTTGTGGCTGGTAAGTATCTCCACTCCTTGAAGTCAGCACATCCAGGCAAGCTGAATAGCAGAGCAATAAGCATCAGAAACAAAATATGTACGCTTGCCCGTTGATAAATGAATCGTTTCACGGATATGGATGCGCCTAAAAGGATAGACCTACAGAATTCAATCCACCACTCTTGAAAACTTGCAGGTCTTATGTTTGATTCATCTTTCATTCCCTCATGCCTGACCCATCTCCCACATATCGGGAGATCACCGGCAGGTTTTAGGCCGGTGAAGCTTCCTGGTTAGGTACCATTGGCAGCTCAAACTGCGAAACTTTACTATCCTCGTAATTCGAGCTATGCCAATGATTGTGGAGTTCAACCTCAAGCCAATCTGCAATCTGCAAGCAGTATTCATAAGACTCTAGAAAATACTGAATATCTGCAGGTAAACCCACTCCCGACTTGACACTGTCGCGAACTGCCTTGTCTGTTGAGCCGTAAGTTGTATGCCGAAACCTATTGGTACTTTTGATTGGTGGCACTGCTACAGTCGCGCCCACACTCAGCGGTGGGGTAACCCCTGGCCCTGAGCCGCGCCAGAATCAGTTCGGGATCCTCATTGAGCAGGCTCCCCGCGGATTCCTTGCAGAAGGGACATGCGTGTACAGAGCCCGCGGTGTCCACGTACAGGTAGCGCTCGCCCCCCTGACAGCCGACTCTTCGGGATACCAGGGCCGGGTAGGATGCAATGGGATTCACCGCCGCCCCGAAGCAAAGCCGCTGGTAGAATTCTTCCAGCAAAGCGAGCTGCTCCGGGCAAGAGGGCAATGTCATGGTCTGCATACTGGCCTTTGGCCCTCGGCTCCATCACCTGGATGAAATCCACGCCCAGATCCACCGCGATGCGGCGATAAGCTTCCAGGTTTTCGGCGGTCGTGAACTCGCGGGTCGGGCAAAGGCCGAGGGCCACGGCGAGACCGGCCTGTCGCGCATGCCGTACCCCCTGCACTACGCCCTCGAAGGTTCCAACCCTGCCGCGGAAGGCATCGTGTGCCCCGGCCTCCCAGTGATCGAGGCTCAGGATAACACCGGCCAGACCCGCCTCCCGGAGACGCCAGGCGGTGTCCCTGCTGAGGCCCGGCCCGGCGGTGACAACCCAGCATTGGGCGATCGGTCCCGCCCACAGGACCATATCCAGGAGATCATCGAGTCGCGCCAGAGGCTCTCCACCCCGAGAAAAAGAACTGGGTGACGCCGAGCTGTAGCAGCGCCGTGAGCGAATGCCGCAGCTCCTCAGGAGAGAGTGCCTCCGACTGGTTCCGCACGCTCCACTCGAAACAGTGCTTGCAGCGCAGCCCGCATTGCCGCGTGATGGCGACTATGGCCACGTGCGGCAACCGATCCGCACCTTCTTCGATCCGTTCGAGTTCGCTCCTGACAAGTCGGTCGAAGGCCGGCGAGGGGAAGTAGGGAAGGTGCAGGTCCCACGCGTAGCCGCTCCGCACCCGGGCACAGCGCCGGATGCGCTCCCCTCCGCGCGGACGCCGCAGCATTGATGTGAGTCTCTGTAACTTCGGCCAGGCTCCGCCTGCGCCTCCGCATGCCAGGGCCAGCCATGCAACCCGCAACCAGAGGCGCGCCTTCACGGCCAGCACAGGCCAGCCGTTCATAGGCCCGAACAGGACCTTCTCATTCCGCTCATGATATTACCTCATGGCACCAAGGCGGTGGGTGTGTGCAGTTGGGGAGTGATGTCGCGGTAGAAACTTAGGCCGTAACTGACAAGACCACCCTCTTCGTCGCGAATCCGCTTCAGCGTCATGAGTGAGCGGTCGGGGTGTACCGGTGGATGGCTGTTGTAGTAGCCGTTGGTGGCCAGGAACACGCTGCGGGCTGCGCCTTCGGGCAGGGAAGGAAGGATGAACCGCGCCTCCAGCCAATCCCCATAGTTGGCGAGTTCGTTATAGCGACCGTCCACAGCAGCGAGGATCGCGAGTTGATCAGTGCCATCCATAGCAACCGCCTGCTGCGGAGTCACGCGCTCGACGCGTGGCTGTTCATCCAGCAGAGTGGAGAGGGCGAAGGAATCGACGCGCCAGAATCCCGTTCCGCCGCTCACCCGCACCTGCACGGTTTCCTGAGCGGGCCAATCCTCGGGGAAGGAAACGGCCACGTCCCGCATTGCCACGGCACCGGTGGCGGGCACATAACCGAGGGTCTCCCATCGGCTGCCGTTGAGCGCCTCGACCCGTAAGTCCACTCCCTCCCGCTGCCGCCACTCCATGATCTCCTTGGCAGGGGCCTCATTGCCCTGCTTGATGTAACTCGCGAAGCGGTCGCCCATCATACTGTAGAAGCGCCCGAAGACCACCTCCAGCCATTTCGTGTTCTTGATCCGTAGCTCCAGCACCGGGCGTCCGCCGGGCTGGGCAAAGCCGCTTCGATCCCCTCGCGGTCCGGGGCATCGTTACGCGCGGAAACACGGTGAAGATCGGTGCTCCAGGAGACTTCGTCCGCACTCCGCACGGCGGCAAGGCAATCGGCGCCCTCCAGGTCCCTGGCGAAACGCGGGGGCCGGGAAGCCCTGACGAGCAACGGTCTCGCATCCGCCGTCGCGATGACGCGTTGGTCCGCGGCATGGTCCACCAGGGAGAGTTCCAGGCGGTCAGTGTACTGGGTCTCGGGTGCCCAGTTTACGAGACGGACTTTCACGGCGCCTTCGCCCTTGATCGGCAGGGCCAGCAGGTCCTCCCGTTGGATGGAGCGGAACACGGCTCCCGGATAGCCTTCGCCGACTAGCTTCTGGCCGGCCCCTTCATCGACGTACACGAAGGGGCACGAACTCTTGGTGGCAATAACGATGGCGATGAGGACGACCAATACCCCGGCTGTTCCGCCGACCACGGCGCCCGTGGTTGCCCACGGGTTATGCTTCAACAGTTCCACCCGTTGCACCTTATCGAGATCAAAAGACTCCAGCGGGTTCTTTGGGTCTTGCCGTACGGTGGACCGGGCTCCCTCGGCACGTTTCCCTCAGACTCCTTGACATAGCCGGTGATGCGCGGGTAGTCCAGTATCCAGTTCTCCCGCAGATCGACCGTCCCATCGGGGAAATACAGGCGAATGTCGTGGGTCCTTTCTTCATTCCCGTCCCGGATGTCCTTCAGTTCGGCCGAATGCCAAGTCTGACAGGAACAGAGGGTTACCAGCAGGATCACAGCCGTCAGGCGTCGGATCAACAACGATTTCATGAGGTCTCCTTTTTTATTGCCAGCTACAGGGAAGTTTACACACGATTGTGCGCCTTCATCTCCGCTTCTTCGAATTCTCCCAAATGTTTGTAAACGGTCAGGTAAACGTCATCCTGTTCCGCCGCTTTGTCGATGGGGTTAACGCGGTCGGCCAGGCACACGGGGGTTACCATGCCGTTGCGAATGGTGGCGTCGGGGCAGCTGTGGCAAATCTGGACAGTGCCATGTTGCAGGGAATATTCAGGAGGAGATTGGATAACCACATAGTGCAGGCGGAGGTCCCGGCCAAACGCGGAGTTGCGGAACAGCCTGAACAGCCCAAATGCGCCGGCCGCGGACGGCGAGTTCGAACAAGCCGGCAATAAAGGCCCGCACCGGTTGCAATCCCGGCGAGGTAGCGATGGCAAAAACATGGTGGCCCGTGAGTCTGCGATGGATATGACGGAAGAACTTGAAAAGCTGCGGATCGACCGCGAGGGTCGCACCGGTTCGCACATTGCGAAAGAAGATGAAGTTGAGCCAGCTGATAAACTCCGGTCGAGATACTCGACAGGACAAACGCCGCCGGCTCCACCCCGAGTCCGGACACCATGGCGGCATACTCTTCGGCCATTGCTCCGGTATTTGATCGAACTTCGCCAGGACTGGCAGTCTCAATGATGCCGAGCAGACCGTCGAAATATTTGAATCGTCCGTAATTGCGGATGATGTCAGGTAACTGGCGACTGTTCTCATCATAGATGGTCAGGCAGCGGGAGAAGTGGACGCGGCGGTCATCGAGCAGAGTAAATACCTTGTCGCAGGCGCCTTCCACATCGTCATGCACATGGGCCTGACCGCAGTCGACGTGAACGATGATCCGGTCGACGCCGGCTTCGACAATGGCATCCAGAAGTCGCCCTCCATCGGGCGCCAGAAAGGAAATGCCATTCGTAAGAAGCTGACACCCCAACCCCTTCTGCTTCACATAGCCGATAATGGCAACGAGGTCGGGGTGCAATGTTGGCTCACCACCGACGAGGGTAATGCTCTCGAGATTACGCTTCTGCCGGGCAAGGTCGATTTCATGCCGCACCTCGTCCAGGCTCTTCGTTTCACCCCGGGTAGTGGCGTAGCAGGCTTTGCAGGTGATATTGCAGGCGCGGGTGATCTCTATCGTCAGATGGGGGTTATCGCGCCCTTGGTACGTGAGCGGTTCGAGTATCGCGCAATTGTTCAACTCGCTGGATCTCATCGACTCTCCAGGAATTCCGGGGAAACCGGACGTGCGGTGACCGACCTTATTTCTTTACCACGAAGACGACGCCTGATCCGGTTCCGCCTGGCGCAACGAATCGGGAATATCGTCAGTACTTGCCATTCGGATAACACCATCTGCAATAGAAATATTCTTGTCCCTTTAAATCAAATAGTTACTCTTGAATCTCGACTTTTATTCAGTTGTATTCAGATTGGAGCTTTCTTTTCGGGATTCCATTTTGGTCCTGTGAATTCAGAGGATTCATTTGTTTCTTAGCCAACAACAAAGCCGCTTCACTAGGGAATACCGGTAAAGCGGCTAAATATAACTTGATAAGCATAATCAATATCATTCACTCCATCACATAAAAGTGTTCTCACATTATAACGGCGTACCTCCCAAGTCAACTGCGAAGAAGAGGATGGCAAGATGAAATCGCTTGTCGGAGAGCAGTCAAAACTTTCATCCCCCGGACGAATTCATCTGTCATATTTGAGCGTAATTAGCCGTGCTTGCCTGTCTCTGCAAAGTATCGCCGCACCCAGATGTCATGGAGCGGGAAGCCGAGTTCGACCGGTGCTTCAATCAGGGCTATCTCCTGTGTCTCCGCCGACGAGAACGGCTGCAGACAGCTGCGGGGCTGTTTCGCAGTCAGGCCGCCGATGACCAGGGTGTTGTCCAGGCCGTTCTGCACGTCATAAAGGCTGATTCTGGTCGACCGTCACCCGGATGCCGGTCTCCTCGAACAGCTCCCGCGCTGCGCCTTCCTGCCAGGTTTCGCCCAGATCCAGATATCCCCCCGGCAATACCAGTGTTCCCCGCTGCGGTTCTATATTTCTCCGCGCCACGACCAGGCCGTTGCCTACCGGCACCAGCAGCACCACCACCGGTATGGGGTTGAGGTAATTCGTGTTGGCGCAGGAGCGGCAGGTTATCGGCCAGAGCGCCCCGGCTGGGAATCGTTCGCCGCAATAGGAGCAGCAGGAATTAGTTTTGAACATAAAGGCCGCCTTCTGGACAGGAATTTTAATAGCTGAAAAATACAATTTACACTTCAATATGAAGCAGTTGCGATACTGTAGCAGAACAATGGTTTGAAAAATTGTAGACAATATCCTCACTGTTGCTATTTGCTACATTTAGACGTTTGCTCCGATTAATCTGCAGTTTGTCAGTTGTCCAATTTCTCCACACTTTAAATGCAGCTGCTGCAATCGTGCTTGCTAACCTGCTTAAATTTCAATGTATATCGTTGTTTTATTTTTTGGCACTGCGGTTGCAATAAAGAGTTACATACCACAAAGCACCTTCGATGCGGTGCGAAAATGAACAAAAGGAGAATAACATGGAAGCAGAAATCACGGAAGTAACATGCAGCGAAGAGCCGCGTATCCTTGAGGAAATTCAGGTTGAGGAACTCGCAATCGACGGCATCTGCGGGGTCTACTAAGATGGCTGCGGCAGGCATAAAGCTGCATCCGTCCTGCCGCGCGCGGCAAGAGGGGTTCGGTCTCCTGTTTTACGATTGCAGGGGACCGCGCCTCCTCTTCGCAGCAACTGGCAACCTGATTCCCGCCGACTTCTACGGAACGCTCCGCGCCAGGGATGAATTCCCTGCCGGGACAGCGGATTTCCAGAAGAAGGCTTTACAAAAATTTGTTACCCAACTCCTGGAAAAAGGATTTCTCCATGAGCAATAAATACGTCGAAATGGGGATGCGCTCCCCGGTAAATCTGACCTGGGAAGTGACCCTGGCGTGTAACCTCCGCTGCAGTCACTGTCTTTCGTCTTCCGGCGACCCGGCCAAAGGTGAACTCTCCACCGCCGAGGCACTCGACCTGGTGGAGCAGCTCCATGCTGCCAGAGTCTTTCAGATCAACTTTGGCGGCGGCGAGCCGTTCATCCGTCCCGATTTCGAACAGATCCTGGCGGCCTGCCATGGCAACGGCATCATGACCTGCATCTCCACCAACGGCACCCTGATCACTCCCGAACTGGTGGCCCGGCTGGCATCGAACCGGCTGGTGGCCATTCAGGTCAGCCTGGACGGGGCAGGCGGGAAACCTGTGACGCCGTCCGCGGGGAAAGGGGTCTTCGACGACGCCATACGAGGCGGTCAAGCTGCTGGCTGCCACCACAATACCGACCAGCATCAATACGGTCCTTACCACCCACAATGCCGACGAGATCCCGGCCATGTACGATCTGGCCCGCTCTCTGGGCGTGTCGCTGCGGGTCAGCCGTTTCCGTCCTTCCGGACGCGGGGCGGACAACTGGGAATCACTCCGGCCGACCCCGACGCAGCTGCTGGCCTTTTCCGACTGGCTGGCCAAAAGCGGCGATGTGCGCACCGGCGACAGCTTCTTCTCCCTGACCTCCCAGGAGCGCCAGGGTCTGGGTCTCAACCTCTGCGGCGCGGCCAAGCTGACCTGCTGCGTCAGTCCTACCGGCAATATGTATCCCTGCGCCTTTCTGCAGAGCGATCATTTCGAAGCCGGTGATCTCCGCCGCAACAGTTTCCAGGAGATCTGGGACAGTTCGGAGATTTATGAATCATTCCGTAACCTGCGCATCCATTCCTGCGAGGAGTGCACCCGTTTCGACCAGTGCCACGGCGGTTGCCCGGCTGTGGCCTGGCACCTGAAGAATGATATCAACGGCGGTGACCCCGAGTGTCTTGAGCGCTGCGTGACCTCCATTGCCGAAAGCCGGCTGAAAGAGGCGGCGTAAGAATATACGTAGGGGCGAATCTTGCGCCTATGATCGCCCTGCTTTTTGGCAATCACGAACAAAACGGGCGATCACAAGGATCGCCCCTACGACATCAAATCAGGATCAATATAACAGGAGCTGACCACCATGATGTTTCCGAATCTGTTCTCACCCCTCACAATAGGTACAGTTGAGGTGAAAAATCGCATCTCTTTTCAGCCTCATCTGACCAATCTGGCTGTAGGCAATCTTCCGAGCGAGCGGCAGATGTACTACTGGGGCGAGCGCGCCAAGGGCGGCGCCGGTCTGATCATCACCGAGGAGATGAGCTGTTCATCCGACCGACATGGCCTACGAGAAGCTGATCGACGTCTATCATGCCGAGGTGATTCCCGGCTTCAAGAAGATCACCGACTACGTGCACCAGTACGACTCGAAGATCTTCGCCCAGCTGAACCACAACGGCCAGCAGTGTGACGGCAGCATCTCCCGGCTGCCGGTCTGGGCGCCGAGCCCGGTTCCTGACGTCCTCTTCCGGGAAGTACCCAAGGCAATGGAACCGGAGGATATCGAAGAGGTTGCCCGTTACTTTGCCAAGAGCGCCATCCATGTGCGTGAAGGTGGTTTTGACGGTATCGAGATCCAGTTCGGCCATTCGAGTCTGGCACGCCAGTTCCTCTCTCCTCTGACCAATCATCGCACTGACGAATACGGCGGCTCCCTGGAGAACCGGATGCGGGCGCCACTCAAGTTCATCTCGGCGGTACGCAAGGCGGTGGGCAAGGATTTCACTCTCGGCATCCGCATGTGCGCCGACGAGATGATCCCGGGCGGTCTGGATCTTGCCCAGGTGCAGGAGATCTGTGCCCTCTTCGAGGCATCCGGCCTCATCGACTTCATGGACCTTTCCATTGCCACCTTCTACAACCTCTACCTGGTAGAGGGCTCAATGCACACCCCGCTTGGCTACACCATCCCTCTGGCTGCCGGCATCCGCGAACGGATCAAGCTGCCGGTCTTCTGCACCGGCCGTATCAACGATCCGGTCATGGCCGAGAAGGTGCTGGCCGCCGGCCAGGCCGACATGATCGGCATGTGCCGTGCCCTGATCTGCGACCCGTACCTCCCCAAGAAGGCCCTCGAAGGGCGGATGGACGATATCCGCTACTGCATCGCCTGCAACCAGGGGTGCATCGGCCGTATCGGCATGAACAAGACCCTCGGCTGCGTCCAGAACCCGGCTGTCGGCCGGGAAAAGGAGTGGGGCGAAGGTACCCTGACCAAGGCCGGAGTGAAGAAGCGGGTCACGGTCGTCGGTGGCGGCCCGGCCGGCATGTGGGCAGCCAAGATGGCCGGCAGACGCGGCCACGACGGTCACTCTCATTGACAGGGGCGAGAATCTGGGCGGGCAGGTCGTCACCGCCATGAAAGGTGTCGGTCGCGACGAGTTCGGTGTCATCATCCGCAACGAGAAGAACCAGCTCGACAAGTCCGGTGTGACCGTGAAGCTGGGTCAGAACGCGACTACTGAGCAGCTCCTCGCGGACAAGGCCGGATGTGGTGATCGTCGCCACCGGCAGCGTACCGAAGAAACACCCGGTAGGCGGCGCCGATGGCCCCGCAATCTATAATGTGGTGCAGGTGCTCAACGGTGAGGCCGATCTGGGCGAGAGGGTCTGCCTGATCGACTACGACGGCCACCAGCGTGCCACTGCCACCGCCGAATTCATCGCCAACCAGGGCAAGAAGGTCGATATGATCACTTCCAGCCTGTTTATCTGCGCTGAACTGGGCCCGACTCAGGACCTCTACTCGTCACGGCAGCGGCTGCTGCAGAAGGGAGTTACCTTTACTCCCGATATTGCTGTCATGGAGGTCGGTGGCGAGCGTGGCGCCAAGACCGTCAAGGGCTTCAATGTCTACTCCAATGTCTGGAACGAGTGGGGCCCCTACGATTCCCTCGTGCTGGCCATGGGGCAGCAGGTGGATGACGATCTCTACATGAGCCTGAAGGGAAAGGTTTCGGAACTGTACCGGATCGGCGACTGCGTCTCTCCCCGCAAGGTCGATATGGCAATATGGGAAGGGCATAAACTCGGGAGGGAGATCTGATGGGCAATAACGGCAAAATCCTCGTTTTTGTCGATCTCCCCGCCGGAGAACTTGACGAGACCGGCCGGGGACTCCTCTCCTACGGATCGCGTCTGGCCGGTACTCTTGACCTTCCATGGGGGGCGGTTGTCGCCACTGAGATCGACAGCAGCCAACTGGCCGCTTTCGGTATCTACGGCACTCCGGAGATAAGCTGTATGGCAGAAGGTGAGGCGCTGCTCGACAGACCGGCGCTTTTCGGTAAATATCTGGCGCAACTGGCAAAAGACGAAGAGGCAACGGTTATCCTGCTTCCCCACAATGACCTGGGAGCAACCTTGGCGCCAATAGTTGCCCATGAACTGGGCGCCGCCATCATGACAGAGCTTGTTACCGTCAGTCGCAGCGCTGACGGGGTGCGACTCTCACGCAGAACATTGGGGATCCGGCTGGCAGAAACCAGACTGTGGGACGGTACACATCCTCTGGTTGTCACAATTCCGCCGCGAAACCTGAGTCAGGTGCTCATGCCGACAGTACGTCCCGGCAATCCCGTAGTAAACAGCTGCCGGCCCGCCGTCCCTTTTACCGGCGAAGCAGCGACAATTACCGGCCGTATACCGCCTGATCCGCAAACTGTCGATCTGACTGAAGCGGAGGTTATTTTCAGCGCCGGCAAAGGGTGCGATCCGGCTACTTTCGACCAGCTTAAAGAGCTTTGCAGGCTTCTCAACGTCTCCTTCGGCGTTACCAGGCCTGTCTATGATCTGGGGTGGACCGGTTTCGAGCGGATGGTCGGCCAGACCGGCCGCACGGTGACACCCCGGCTGTATGTGGCCCTGGGAATATCCGGTTCCATGCACCATGTGGGTGGCATCAAGGATTCCCGCCGGATCGTGGCGGTCAACAGCTGATCCCAAGGCGCCCATTTTCCCTAATGTCTGATGAAGGCTTTGTCGGTGACCTCAAGGAGTTGCTGCCTCGTCTTCTGCAGCAAGTCCGCGCAGAGATCGGAGGTGCGCCATGAGTAAAACCTTTCAGGCAATTGTTATCGGCGCCGGTCCGGCCGGCTCTTCAGCCGCTCTGACCATGGCCCGCGCCGGACTCGATGTGGCGCTGGTCGAACGCGGTTCCTTCCCTGGCGAAAAGAATATGTTCGGCGGCGTCCTGCATCGCCTGCCATCTCTGGAAGAGATTTTCCCGGATTTCTGGGAGCGGGCGCCACTGGAGAGACACATAATTAAAAAGGGTGTCACCTTCATGACCGGAGATTCCAGCTTCAGTACCACTATTGAAGCCGGCAACTTTGACAAACCGCCATACAACGGCTACACGATTTTCCGGCCAAGCTTCGACCGCTGGCTGGCCGAGGAGGCAGTTGCCGCCGGGGCCACCCTGATCACGCGGGCCACAGTCGACGATCTGGTCCGGAAAAACGGCAGTATCGCCGGGGTGACAATACAGGGTCGCAGCGGGCAACTGAACGCTCCGGTGGTGGTCGCGGCTGACGGCGTGCTGTCATTCACCGCCCAGAAGGCTGGTTTGCGCAGGCCGACTTTTGACCCGGCACAGATGGCGGTGGGGGTCAAGGCGCTGATCGATATGCCGCGCGAAATGATCGATGAGCGCTTCGGTCTGGTGCGGGATCAGGGTTTTGCCAATGAATTCGTCGGCTGCACCGAAGGGGTGCGCGGCGGCGGTTTCCTTTACACCAATTACGATTCGCTCTCGCTCGGGCTGGTTTTTCACCTGGCCAGCCTTCGTACCAGCGGCAAGACCCCCTATGACCTGCTGAACGCCTTTGCCGAACAGCCCCAGGTGGCCAAGATGATCCGGGGAGGGGTGTTCCGGGAATATTCGGCGCATCTGATCCCCGAAGGGGGCTACGACATGATTCCGGAACTGGTCGGGGACGGCATCATGGTCGCCGGTGATGCAGCCGCGCTTTGCAACGCCACCGGCATGAACCTGGAAGGGATTAATCTGGCCTCCCACTCGGGCGTGATTGCCGGAGAAGCTGTGATAGCTGCCCATCAGACAGCTGATTTCAGTAAAAGTGGTCTGACCGCCTATAAAAAACTTCTTGAAGAGAGCTACGTGATCAAGGATCTCAAGCAGTTTCGCAAGGCTCCGCACATGCTTCATAACAATCGTATCTATCAGGAATACCCGGAACTCATGTGCAGCTTTATGGAAAATATCTACAGGATTGATGGCGCTCCCAAAGAAAATGTCACCAAGCAGTTCCTGAAATCAGCCAGGGAAAAAGTCGGGCTTGGCAATCTGGTGGCAGACGGCTTCAGCGCCTGGAGGTCATTGTGAAAAATATAGAGGAAATTTTTGACAACACCAGCTTCACCATCGACCGGGATGCCTCATATCGTCCTCGACTACAATGTCTGCAGCGGCTGCGACAACCGCGGCTGCGTCAACTCCTGTCCGGCCCGCTGCTATACCTGGTCGGCAGAAGAGCAGAAGATGACCTTCGTCCACGACGGCTGCCTTGAGTGCGGCACCTGCTATGTCGTCTGCCATCGCAACGCCTTTACCCGATGGCGCTATCCCAAGGGCGGTTTCGGGGTCGCGTACAGAATGACTTAAAAGCAAGGATGAGAGATGAGAGTTGAGAGATGAAGCTGAACAAATCCATCACTCTCATTTCATCTCTCAACTCTCATCATTTTTGGAGATTATCCATGTCTGACAATAAACTCAACATCCTCGTCCTCCTCCGGGAGACCAATGATCCCCGTCCACCTGCCCGTGTCACGGTTCGGGGGGCGGCCATCAGTGAGCGGGGCCTGCGGCGCATACCGAATCCGGCCGACCTGGCGGCTCTGGAGGAGGCGCTCCATCTGAAGGGTACCCTGGGCGCGAGTGTAACCGTGCTTGCAGTCGGCCCCGAGCGGCTTGACGACACCCTCCGGCTTGCTTTCTCCATGGGTGCTGACCGGGGCATTCGCTTCTGGGACCATGGAATGGAGGGTGGTGACGCCGTGGCTGATGCCCGCGTTCTCGCCCGCATTGTAACCATTCTTTCACCGGCACTCGTTTTCACCGGCAGCCGTCTGGCGGATCGCGGTGACGATCCGGTACCGGCACTTGCCGCTGCCGCTGCTGGCATACCCTGTATCGGCGCGGCTGTTTCACTTGATACCGGCAAGGGAAAAGTGCGAGGTGCAGCGCAAGTCGGACCGCGGTGCGCGCCAGACTATTACTGCGCCAGTCCCCTGTATGATTCTCTTTGAAGAGGTTCGTACGCCCCGTTATCCATCTGTCGAAGCTGTCACTGCTGCGTTTGCCGCCGACATTGAAAGCTGGGGGTTGCCACAGCTTGGTGTGCCATTCTGGGAAATCGGCGCTGCCGGTGCTTATCTGGAACTGGCCGAGTATGGCGTCCCCCGGCCGGATCCGACCCGGGTAGTGACTCCTGATCCAGCACTGCCTGCCTTCGAAAGGATTCTTTCACTGCTCTCCGGCGGCATCAAGGCCCGTGCCGGTAAACTGAATCATCTTCCTGCCGACGATACGGCCAATGCTCTTATGCAGATTTTTCGGCGAAGAGGGGTTAATAGCGGAAGGGACATCATGAACTATCGTCTGAGCGCACAACGTGGAGCTGGTGGAACGGGACGGGGGGATCTTCCTCATGTCAAAAACGCCACTCTGCGTGCTGCGCCTCAACCGCTCCCTGGCTGATCTGGTGGGGCGGGGAGTTGACGGTTCACTGATTACTGCCTCTGCGGCCGAACAGAAGGTCATGGAGCAGCTGACGGCAAAGGGTTTTGCCGAGCGGGTGCGGATTGTTGCGGAGCAGACTGCGACGCTGCCTGACGGTAAGTATCGTCATCCCGGTTATGGACCGGGCCGAAGAGTTGCGCCGCTGCCTGAAATCCCTTGCGCTGCTCAATTATCCCGAGGAGAAACTGCAGATCATCGTTGTTGACGACGGCAGCAGCGACGACTCTCCCATGGTTGCCAGGGAGCTTGGGGCCCTGGTGGTATCGTCGGGCGGTATTCGCTACAGGTCCTGCCGCAGCCCGCAACGTCGGTGCCGCCATGGCCGGTGGTGAAATCCTTGCCTTCATAGATTCCGACTGCACTGCCTCAAGCAATTGGCTTGCCGAGTTGCTGCCGGCATTTAACGACCCGAAAATTGTCGCTGTTGGGGGTCTGGTGGATGGCATGTGCCGGGAGTCATCGGTAGACCACTACGAGAACGTCATGTCCAGCCTCTCCCTCGGCAACCGCGAACAAACCGGCGGCAGTGGCGACGACACTTTTTACCTGCCCAGCTGCAACCTCTTGGTTCGTCGCACCGCGTTTCTCAAGGCAGACGGTTTCAATGATACCATGCATGTGGGGGAGGATGTTGACCTGACCTGGCGTCTGCGTGACAGTGGCTGGACCATCGCCTATCTGCCGGTGGGGAGAGTCTATCACGAGCACCGCAGCTCGATCCGTTCCTTCATGTCGCGCCGTTTCGATTACGGCACCTCCGAGGGGATGCTGCAACTGCTTCACCCGCACAGGCACAAGCGGATGGTGATCCCGCCGTTGTCTGGCTCTTATCCTGCTGCTCTCTGTTCTGGCGCCTTTTACCGGTTGGTGGTCATTAGGCGCCGCAGGCACGCTGTTACTTGCTGACGCAGCAGTTGTCCGTGTCCGCTCTGAGCCGGCGCGCCTTGCCCAGCAGCTTTAATGCTCTGCTTGCCGGCCGGCTGCGGGCTCTGGGCAGTCTGTTCTATTACCTCAGCTATCATCTGGTGCGCTACTACGCCGCGCCGTTGCTGGTTCTCGCCGTTATCTTTCCCAAAGCTAGGTCTGCTGTTTGTTACTGTTTTCTGCTGCGCTGCCGGGGTTGATCATGCAGTGAGAAAGCCGCAAATGTCGTTATGAGCTTTGCCGCTATCTACTTTCTTGAGCAGGTCGCCTATGGGGCCGGTGTTTTCTGGGGGTGCCTGCAGCGGACAGATGCTTTGCCAGCTACCGGGTCGTGATCCTGCGGCAGGCGGAGCTGCCAGCGTAGTGAGACATTTTACCGATCAGACAGTAGACAGCATACGCTGGTTACTCTGCAGTATACTTGATACAGATTACTCCGAGCCTGACCGCCTAAAGGAACCCTCCCACGGCGACAGGCCATTGGGTTACGCGGGAAACGGCGCAGCCTTCCTTTGAAAAGGAGAATTTCACCTGTGCTATCGCACAGAACAAGGGAAAGGAGAACACAGAATGGACAAGATTGCACGGATTGACATGGGGGCCGCAGGTGGCCCAACGGTAACGGTTGGCGGCCTCGGCGAATATGCCGGGACTGGGGGGCAGGGCGATGACCTCTCTGGTGGTTGCCGCTGAAGTTCATCCACTCGCCCACGCTCTGGGTGCGGAGAACAAACTGGTCATCTCACCCGGTATGCTCAGCGGTACTACCGGCTCCATGACCGGCCGGCTGTCAGTTGGCTGCAAGAGCCCGCTGACCGGCACCATCAAGGAGTCCAATGCCGGTGGCCAGGCTGCCCAGGTACTGGCCAGACTCGGCTATGCCGCCGTTATCCTCGAAGGGAAGCCTGAAGGCGACGACCTCTACAAGATCCTCATCAACAAGGACGGTATCCAGGTCATCGTCGACAACAGCCTGAAAATGATGGACAACTATCCGCTGATCGAGAAGCTTCGCGGCGAGTATGGCGACAAGGTGGCCTACATGTCCATCGGTTCGGCCGGTGAGCGCAAGCTGCTGGCAGCCTCCATCGCCTGTACCGACCCGGAACTGCGCCCGACCCGCCACTGCGGCCGCGGCGGCGTCGGCGCAGTCATGGGCGCCAAGCGGGTCAAGGCGATCATTCTTGACGATGCCGGCATGAAGATGCGTCCTGCCAAAGAGCCGGACAAGTTCCGGGATGCCAACCGCAAGTTCGTCGAAGGGCTGCGCAAGCACCCGGTTACCGGCGAAGGTCTGCCGGCCTACGGCACCAACGTCCTGACCAACGTCCTCAACGAAGCCGGGCGGCTATCCGACCTACAACTTCAAGAGCGGCCAGTTCGCCGGTTCCGCAACAATCTGAGCGGCGAGGCCCAGGCCGCAACTGGAAATCGAGCGCGGCGGCACGGCCACCCACGGCTGCCACCGCGGCTGCGTCATCCAGTGCTCGGGTATCTATAACGACAAGGACGGCCACTACCTGACCAAACAGCCGGAGTACGAGACGGTCTGGTCCCACGGCGGCCATTGCGGCATCGACGATCTGGACACCGTCGCCCACCTCGACTTCCTCGACGACAACATCGGCGTGGACACCATCGAGATGGGCGTCACCATCGGCGTCGCCATGGATGCCGGCATCATCGAGTTCGGCGACAAGGCAGGAGCAATCCGCCTGTTGGAAGAGGTTCAGAAAGGGACTCCCCTCGGTCGCGTGCTCGGCAGCGGCGCGGCCATCACCGGCAAGGTGTTCGGCGTCGAGCGGGTACCGGTAGTCAAGGACCAGGCTCTGCCGGCCTACGATCCCCGCGCTATCCAGGGGATCGGCGTCACCTACGCCACCACCACCCAGGGCGCCGACCACACCGCCGGTTACGCCATCGCCACCAACATCCTCAAAGTCGGCGGCGATGTCGATCCGCTCAAGACCGAAGGGCAGATCGAGCTGTCGCGCAATCTGCAGATTGCCACAGCCGCCATCGATTCCACCGGCATGTGTCTGTTCATCGCCTTTGCCATCCTGGACCAGCCGGAAACTTTCCAGGCGCTGCTCGACATGCTTGGCTCCTTCCATGGCATACCATGACCGGCGATGACGTGGTGGCGCTGGGCAAGAAGGTGCTTTCCGCCGAGCGGGATTTCAACACCCGGGCCGGCTTCACCAAGCATCACGACCGGTTGCCGCGCTTTTTCTACAACGAGCCGATAGCGCCGCATAATCAGACGTTCTATGATGAAGGATGAGGAGCTGGACGAAGTATTCAACTGGTAATAACGGCGTCCATATTTCCGCCATCTCGGCCCCGTCCTCGGGACTTCCTTGTGCGGCGTAGCGCTGCTACGCCTCCGCGGAGCCCCTGCGGGCGGGGCCGACCTGACGCAAATCTGAACGCCTTGCGGCTTTCATTTTCAAGGAGATGACCATGAAACAAGCGATAACACCATCCAGCGTCGTTTCCTTGGCATCCCGGACATTGCAATTACCCGCTGAGCAACTTAATGTTTTCTTCCCGCTTCTCCAGAGCGGCGTGACTGTCCCGGCTACGGTTGGCTGCACGCTTAAAAGCCTGCTCTGCGACCAGTTCGCCATCCCGGCTGACTATGTAACCGGGCGGATAACCACCATATTTCTCAACAACCGTCCCGTCGATGACCTGGAGCATACCATCATTCATAATGGTTCACGGCTGACTCTGTCGGCTGCCATGCCGGGTCTGGTCGGCGCCACCATGCGTCGCGGCGGTTTCTATGCGGCTCTTCGGCAGGGAATCAGCCATGTGTCAGAGAGTGGAACTGCTGCCGATGAAAGCGGCACGGTTCGTTTGAAGCTCTTCAATCTGCTCCTGGCTGAACTCGGACCTCTCCTGCTGGCACGTGGACTGGTTGTTGAGCAGGGCGAACTGGATGAACTTCTCCACCAGCTACCCGGTCAGGCGGACAATCCGTCTGCCTGCAAGGGCCTGACAGCTCTGACTGTCAGATTCAATGAGTGAGACCATGAAAATAACGGTAAAACTTTTCGCGTCATTCCGCGCCGGCCGTTTCGATGTCGAGACCAGAGATTATCCGCCCGGAACCACCGTGGCGGACGTGGCCGACAGTCTCCACCTGCCGCAGGCCGAGCTGGGCATCATGATGATCAATCATCGTCATGTCAAACTGGAGAGGGTACTGGCAGAAGGTGACACGCTGGCGCTCTTTCCCCTTCTGGGTGGGGGGTGACATGGAGGCTCTGCCGATTTTCATCCGCGATCATGCCGAAGGCTCAGCTGCTCGCCTGGAATCGTCAGGTTGAGGCAGCTGAACGTTTCGGCTGCGACCCTGGCCCGGGTGGAAGAGGTTGCCCTGGAGCAGGGCGTCATGCCTGCCCGCTATCAGCGCAATCGAACGATCATCTCCGTCAGTGACCAGCTAACCCTGTTTCGCAGCTGCGTTGCCGTAATCGGCTGCGGCGGCCTGGGGGGCTACATAGTGGAAGAGCTGGCCCGTCTGGGGGTTGGCAGGATGATCGTTATCGATCCCGATGTCTTCGAAGAGCATAACCTGAACCGGCAGCTGTTCAGCAGCCCGGCCAATCTGGGGACCGCCAAGGTGGCAGCTGCGGCACTGCGCATCAGCGAAGTCAATCCCGCAGTAACCCTGGTCCCGTTACAAAAAGCATTTTCTCCTGAAAACGGGGCTGACCTGCTCGCCGGCTGTCAGGTAGCGGTTGATGCTCTCGATTCGATCCAGGTTCGGCTGGAGTTGGCCGATGTCTGCACAGCAATGAATATTCCGCTTGTGCATGGCGCCATTGCCGGCTGGTTTGGCCATGTCACCACTCAGTTTCCCGGCGACAACACCCTGCAGACCATCTACAGCTCCTGGAAGGGTGGCAAGGGCGTTGAGCAGACTCTGGGCAACCCGTCCTTTACTCCAGCCCTTATAGCCAGTCTGGAAGTTGCTGAAGTCTGCAAACTGCTGCTTGGCCAAGGGACGCCTTTGCGGGGAAGGCAATTGATGATTGATCTGTTGTCAATGGAGATAAACATCATTAACATGTGTGAGGAGTACAAGGAAACGGTATGAAAGCTGCTGCTGAAAATTATATGATAAAGACTGTGGCGCGCGCCATGGATCTGCTTGATCAGTTTCGCGAAGGCGAGGCCGAGTTCGGCATAACCGATTTGAGCAATCGACTGAAACTTGAAAAAAACAGCGTGTTTCGCCTTGTTGTTACCTTGGCGGCGAAAAAATATATCGAGTTAAACAATTCAACCGGAAAATACCGGCTCGGCAGGCAGGCAAGGGCGCTTGGACAGCTTGCTGCCGTACAGATCGATTATGTAAACCATGCCCGCCCAGTTTTGAACGAACTTAAACAGCAATGCCATGAGACCTGTTATTTTTCAGTAAACAAGGATGGCTATACCTATTATCTTGACGGTGTTGAATCCGACCTGCCGGTACGTGTCGTCCAACTGGTCGGCAAAAGCCGTCCGTTGTGCTGCACCGCAGCGGGGAGAGTACTGCTCGCTTTCATGGAACCGCAAAAACTGATGAATCTGCTCTCAAGTTCTGATACTAAAGGTTTCACAGCCAGCACAATTACTGATATCGACCTGCTGCAAAACGACTTGAATAAAGTTGCCTGGCAAGGCTACGCCATTGATGATCAGGAACACGAAGCCGGGGTAATTGAGATAGCCGCACCTGTCTTTGATGGCAATGGCGCCGTCATTGGCGCGCTCAGCATATTAGGTCCGAAAATGCGTATCACGGATCGGATCGAAACCGAACTGCTGCCGCTGATTTGTAAAAGTGCAGCTCACCTCTCTGGTCTTCTTGGCTTTAGCCGGGCCAGGGAGGTGCTCACCGAAGCAAACCAGCAGACAGCAAAACCGGAGCGGATGGCTAGAAAACTTGAGCTAAACCCCTATGTCTACGGCGGGTTAAAACCCTGCTGCTGATGAGTCTGCAATCACCGGGAATATTAGGAACCTCTCGGACTTAGAATAAATCTGCTGCAAATTCGTCTGAACGGTGCATATTTCGCCGCTTTATTGGTCAATAGAACGACTATTGACCTGCAAAATCGACAAAATCTACCCTCGCCCAGCCAAATTTTCGCTTAGATTTACTAAGTCCGACAGGCTCCTAAAAAACGGGATAAGAATGGATCTTTTCATTGAAGGAATCAGTAAAGCCTGGAGTCTTATCGTCAGCCTCGATGCCGAAGTGCTGGCGGTTACACTTCTTTCGCTTAAAATTTCCTGCAGTGCGACACTTGCCAGCCTTTTTATCGGCATCCCGGCAGGTGTTTTCCTGGCGTTGTCGGATTTTCCCGGCCGGCGGCTTATCATCAGCCTGGTCAATACCGGCATGGGGTTGCCGCCGGTTGTCGTCGGTCTTTTTGTGACATTATTTTTGTGGCGCAATGGTCCCCTGGGTTTTCTGGAAATACTTTATACCCCTTCAGCGATGATTCTGGCCCAGGCAGTCATCGCCACGCCGATTGTGACAGGGATTACAGTCGCCTCGATTCAGAATCTTCCCGCCAATCTCAAACTGCAGGTGCAGGCACTGGGAGCCACCAGATTTCAAACAGTCTGGATTCTTATATGCGAAGCGCGTCTGCCTCTCCTCGCAGCGGTTATGGCAGGATTCGGCGGGGTTATCTCCGAAGTTGGAGCGTCTATCATGGTGGGTGGCAATATCAAAGGGCATACGCGGGTATTAACCACCGCAACCGTCATGGAGACAGGTAAGGGCAATTTTGATGTTGCCATCGCCCTCTCCCTGATCCTGCTTGTGCTCGCCTTCAGCGTTAATTACTTGTTGACCGTAATCCAGCAGCGTGAGCGGCCACGATGAGTGATAGCGATCCACTGCTCGAGATTCAAAACCTCACGGTTGTCAGGGGTGGAGCGTCCGTTCTTCAAATACCATTCTTTGCCCTCAAACGGAGCGAGACCGTCGCCTTGATCGGTCCGAACGGCACTGGTAAATCAAGCTTTCTGTTGGCTTTGGCCGGATTACTCCCTATTGAGTCAGGGGAGATTCTCTTCCGGCAACGGGCAATTGTCCCCGGATTCGCATCAACCGAGTATCGCCGCAAATTGGCCATGGTTTTTCAGGAACCTTTACTCTTTGATAAAACTGTCTCAGATAATGTGGCAGTAGGGTTAAAGCTGCGTCACCTTGACAGGCGCCAGATTGACGAGCGGGTTAAATCCTGTCTGGATCGCTTCAGGATCACTCATCTCGCTGATCGTTCCGCCCGTAAACTGTCCGGTGGAGAGGCCCAGCGTACCAGCCTGGCACGCGCCTTTGCCACAAATCCGGAGATCATTCTCCTTGATGAGCCCTTTGTATCCCTGGATCCGCCTGCCCGCCAAGACCTGAGCGAAGATCTGGAGCGGGTACTGCGGGAGTCGGGCGCCGCCGCTATTTTGACGACCCACGATCAGGTGGACGCCCTGCGGCTTGCCGACCGGATGGTGGTCATGCAACAGGGGAGAATTGTCCAGTCCGGCACCCCGTCGGAGGTAAATAACCAGCCTGCGAACGAATTTGTTGCCACCTTTGTCGGCATGGAAAACATTTTTGCCGGGGTTGTAACAGACTCGGTTAACGGGCTTTTTTCCGTATCCGTGGCAGGCAAGACCATGGAGGTAATGGGGGAAGGGGCGCCGCAGGAATCGGTGGTAATCTGTGTCCGGCCGGAGCATGTGGTTATCTCTCTGAAAGACCCGGATGAGACATCAAGTACCCGCAATATTTTTGCCTGCACAGTCAGCAAAATTCTCCAGCTTGGCCTGTTTACCAAGGTTTACCTCGACTGTGGTTTCTCTCTGGTTGCATCTATTACCAACCAGTCTTTTGAAAGTCTGGAGCTACAACCAGGCAGCCGGGTGTTTGCATCGTTCAAGGCGACCGCCGTCCATCTGTTCCGGAAGGGTTGAAGCTCCGGAGCACTTTTCTTCATACACATTTAAAGGTAGTTTCCGTCCGGAAAGGGTACTTTTTCGCCCTGGCGGCGTCAATATTCGATCTTGCTTGTGCGGCGTAATTGCCAAGCGTAATGTTTCCTAATCAGCCACCAAGTACGCCCAGGGAGGCATTGCCTCGGTTTTTTTCAGCCGAGGACTCAGACGAGAACAGGATTTAGAATGCTGACGCTGCTGTTAGTGATTTTATTCAAAAGTGAGAAAAAACTTTCCTGATCTGCGGTTTTCTCTTTTTTCATTCTGCTTTATTAGCCATTAAGTGATAAACTTCTTATAAAGTAAAAAAAGTTCAAGGTGTCAATGGAAGTCATTACTACACATGTAAATGCCGATTTCGACTGCCTGGGGTCGATGATCGCCGTACGAAAACTCTACCCTGATGCACAAATGGTTTTTTCCGGTTCGCAGGAGAAGGGAGTCAGGAGTTTTCTCAGTAAATCAGATTTCAGTTTTACCCGCCTTAAAGATATTAATCTTCCAGATGTATCTCGCCTTATCATTGTTGACTGCCAGCACGCTTCAAGAATAGGTGCCTTTGCCGGCATCATTGGACGGGCTGATCTCGATGTGCATATTTACGATCACCACCCTGATACAGTCGGTCATATTGAGTCAAGTCAGGGTGTTGTCCGCTCCTGTGGTTCGACTTCAACTCTTCTTGTAACTATTCTCAAAGAAAAGGGGCTTTATCTCACACCCCGGGAAGCAACTGCAGTTTTCCTCGGAATTTACGAAGATACCGGTAATCTGACATATCCAGGTACTACAACTGAAGATTACAATGCAGCTGCGTGGCTTTTGGAGCTAGGGGCAGAGATCTCGGCAGTTAGTGATTTTCTGACGAAGGAATTGAATGCCGAGCAAGTCTCTCTCTTGAATGATCTGCTCCACTCAATGAAGAGAACTGTAATCGGAGGCATTGATGTCTGTATTGCCACTGCTAACCTCGACTATTATGTGAGTGATGTGGCTACCCTTGCACAGATGATCAGGGATATGGAGAGTCCTGATACGCTCTTTATAGTTGCGGGGATGGGAAACCGGGTTCATCTGATTGGTCGAAGCCGCAAATCAGGTCTTGATATTGGCGAATTGGTCCGCTGTTTCGGCGGCGGTGGTCACTCCTCTGCCGGGTCTGCAACAATTAATGACCAGACCGTCATTCAGGTAGTCAATCGTCTTGAAAATCTTCTGCTGGCAACCATGCATTCTGGCAGGGAGATCTCTTCCATAATGTCATCTCCTGTTAAGACTATCACTCTTAACAGCACTATTGCTGAAGCGCGCAGTCGTTTGACCCGCTACAATGTGAATGCCATACCTGTCATGGACGGAGAGACGATGATAGGAGTCATCTCACGCCGGATAGTCGATAAGGCTCTATATCACAAGCTCGATGACGCGCCTTTAACCGATTACATGCATACCGAATTTGTGAGATTCAAGCCGGATACTCCGATCATTGAGGTTAAAAAGTATCTTACCAGTGAGGGGCATAGATTCGCTCCGGTATTTTTCCGTGACAAGCTTGTCGGAGTTGTTACCCGCACCGATCTTTTCCGTTACCTGAATACGGAAGAGAGGCGGTACGACCCTGACAAAGGTCAGGATTTAAGCGGGGCAAATATTGCCAATAAAATCAGGCACTCTCTGCCACAGTATGTAATCGATACCCTCCACAAACTGGGCGAAATTGGAGATGACCTTGATGTAAAGGTTTATGCTGTTGGTGGTTTTGTTCGCGATCTGATCCTTGGCGAACCTAATGTTGATATCGATGTGACTGTTGATGGCGACGGAATAATTTTTGCCGATACTTTTGCGTCAAAGTACGGTTGCCGGGTAAAGAGCCATAGAAAATTTGGCACAGCTACGATAATTTTCCCTGACGACTCTAAAGTGGATGTGGCAAGCACCAGGCTTGAATACTACGACTCTCCCGGTGCGCTCCCCACGGTCGAGCGCTCATCGCTTAAAATGGATCTGTATCGGCGTGATTTCACCATTAATACGCTGGCAGTTTCACTCTCTTCCGTCGGGTTCGGGCAGATGGTGGATTTTTTCAATGCAATACAGGACCTCAGGGAGAAGAGCATCCGGGTGCTGCATAATCTCTCTTTTGTTGAAGACCCTACCAGAGTTTTTCGGGCGGTACGTTTTGAACAGCGCCTGAAGTTTAAGATGGCAGCCCATACTGAAAACCTGATTAAAAACAGTATAAGGATGAACTTTCTCGATAAACTGGGCGGCAGGCGTCTTTTCAATGAACTTGTTCATATCTTTGAAGAGAATGATCCTCATCTCGCAGTAGAGAGAATAGCTTCCCTCGGGGCCCTCAAATACATTCATAAATCACTTGAAGATATAGATAGTATTGATCTGATTTTTAAAGAGTCTTATCAGATAATATCCTGGTTTGAATTGCTCTACCAGAAGCAGCCGTTTGAGAAGTGGATTATCTATTTCCTTGCGCTTTGCGCCAATCTTTCCATAGATGACTTTGTTGAAACCTGTGTCAGGCTTGATATCGGCCCAAATTTTATAGGCAGATATTTTGAGGCGAGAGTCGACGGCGTGAAGGCACTGGAAAAGATCAAACGAAGCATTCATGGGAGAAACCGCTCTCTCCTCCCCAGTGAGGTCTGCTCACTACTGCGTGATCTACCGATTGAAATGCTTCTCCATCTCATGGCGCGTACAGATGAGGACACAAGACGTCAATTCTCGATCTACATAACTAATCTGTCAAAAGTTACCACAACTATTGGCGGCAATGATCTGAAAGCTCTCGGGCTTAAGCCCGGCCCAGCTTATAAAACCATTCTTGACACCATACTCGACGCACGGCTTGACGGGAAAATTTCAAGCATGGAAGATGAACTTGCCTTGGCAAAAAGGTTGATTAAGAGCGAAACAGGAGGCTAGCATGATCAGGGAAGGGGAAGCGGCACCGGAATTCAGCCTGCAAGGCAGTGACGGGAAAGAGCACTCATTGAGTGATTACAGGGGTAAAACCGTTATCATCTATTTTTATCCGCGGGATAATACTCCGGGTTGCACTAAAGAGGCCTGCGGTTTCAGGGACAGTCATGCTCTCCTTGAAGGTCTCAATGCTGTTGTGCTTGGGGTCAGTAAAGACAGCCTTAAATCCCATGACAAGTTTATCAGGGATTTCACTCTGCCGTTTACGCTGCTTTCAGACCCTGATTTGGGGATGATGAAGGCTTACGGTGCATACGGCGAGAAGATTATGTATGGCAAGACCGTCGAGGGGTGTATCCGCTCTACGGTGGTTGTTAATCCGGCCGGCAAGGTGATAAAACATTGGAAGAAGGTTGCCAAGGCCGAAACCCATCCTCAGGATGTCATAAAATTTCTTCACAATCTTCAGTAACTGCTCTTACAGATTTTTCAATTCCGTCCATCAGCAATTCCAGTTCATCTGCTGAAATGGAGAGTGGCGGAAATATGACGATAACATTGCCGAGGGGGCGGAGGAAGATGCTATGCTTCCTCGCCTCCCGGCAGACAGTCATTCCAATCCTTTGCTCCCAGTCATAGGGCTCCTTACTTGCTTTGTCCCTGACAAGTTCTATACCGGCAATCATCCCGCATTGCCTGATATCGCCGACATGAGTTAGTTCAGCTATTGCTTTAAGTTTAGTGCTTAAATAGGCTTATTTTATCGGTTAAACGTCTCTAGCAGTGAATCCTGTTCAAAAAGCTCCAGACTGGCAAGTGCGGCAGCGCAGGCCAGCGGATTGCCGGTAAAGGTATGGCCATGGAAAAAGGTCTTCAACTCGCTGTATTCACCGAGGAAGGCATCATAAACATTTTGCGTTGTCAAGGTGGCAGCCAATGGCAGGTATCCGGCAGTTATCCCTTTGGAGAGCGCCATTATATCCGGGGTGACAGACTCCTTTGTGCAGGCGAACATGGAGCCGGTTCGGCCAAATCCGACGGCCACTTCATCGGCTATCATCAGAATGTCAAAACGATCGCACAGCTGCCTGATTTTAAGAAGATATCCATCAGGTTGCACTATCATCCCGCCCGCCCCCTGTAAAAGCGGTTCTATGACCAGGCCGGCAACTTCGTGGGCATTAGCCTCCATGAGGCGCTCAAGTTCGAGCAGACACTCTCTCCGGCAAAGGTTACTGTCCTGCTCTTTGCACAGTTCGCATCTGTAGCAGTAGGGAGACGGAGCCTGGATAGTCGGGAAGAGGAGAGGGCGGAAGACTTCATGGAAAATGTCTATCCCGCCGACACTCATAGCGCCGACAGTGTCGCCATGGTAGGCATTTTTAAATGAGATAAACTTCGATTTTTCAGGCCTGCCAAGATGCCGCCAGTATTGAAAAGCCATCTTCAAGCCGACTTCCACAGCGGTTGAACCGTTATCAGAGTAAAAGACCTTTGCCAGTCCTTCCGGGGCATATCTCAATAAGTCTTTTCGCCAGGACAGCCGGTTTTTCAGAGGCAAGCCCGAGCAGAGTGGAGTGTTCCAGGCGATCTACCTGTGCCTTGATTGCCGAATTGATGTACGGATGACAATGACCATGGACATTTGTCCAGATAGCGCCCACTCCGTCGAGATAGCGGTTGCCATCAGAATCTATCAGCCAGCTCCCTTCACCTCTTGTGATAACAACGGGTGGTTCAGCCTCCCACTCCTTCATCTGGGTGAACGGGTGCCAGACGTAACGCCTGTCATACTCCTGGAGCAGATCTGTCGTCAGTTCACTCAAGGCCGATCTCCCGCAGTAAAATTCTCGTAGCCGGTTCCCTGGCAAGCCACTCTGCCAGCTTCTCAACCCTGGATTTATCATCAATGTCCGGCAACGCAGGGAGTCGTGCCAGAAGAGGGACGCCTGAGAGTGAATCAATAAGGTGAGGGGCTGTTGACTCGGCGCTGTCCGGAGAATCAGGATAGTTGTTAATAATTGTTCCTTTTACCTCCAGACCAAGTTCTCTGGCGACAAAACAGGTCAGGATGGTATGGTTCACCGTGCCGAGATTCGGTCTGGCAACAACCAGCAGCGGGAGATCAAGCAGTTTAATCAGATCTGCTACCATCAGCCCGCCGGCAAGTGGAACCATGAGCCCGCCGGCACCTTCGACAATGACAAAATCATGTTCTTCTGCGAGTCTGTGGTAAGCCGCCACTATTCTTGAAAACTCTATCTTTTTATGCTCCATTTCAGCGGCAGCAGATGGGGCAATCGGTTCCTTGAAAAGATACGGGGCGACTTCCTGATCCATCTCAACCCCGGCACTCCATGCAAGCAGTTCGGCATCTGCGGATACAAGCCGACCGTTTCTTTCGTTGCAGCCCGAAGTGACAGGTTTCATCACCCCGACGTTAATTCCGCGTTTTTTTAACAACTTCGCCAGAGCAGCAGAAAAAACAGTCTTGCCGACGCAGGTGTCAGTCCCGGTTATGAATATTCCTTTTGGCGCATTACTATCCACAACACCCCTCCGTATCGAGTTCAAGGTCACGCAGCATCTGCCAGTCATCATCTGTATTGCGGCCGGTAGTTGTCAGGTAGTTGCCGATCATGGTACCGCTTGCGCCGGCAAAAAACATCCACGACTGCAGATCGCGAAGGTTCTTCTCTCTGCCACCGCAGACAGTAATCATTTTGTCGGGGAGGAGAAGCCGGTAAAGGGCTATTGTCACCAGACACTCCTGCGGAGATATGTTGCTGGCATTTTCAAGTCTGGTGCCGGCAATAGGATTGAGAAAGTTGAGCGGGACGGAGTCAACCTCAAGCTCTTTCAAGGTGAGGGCCATCTCGATACGCTGGGCGGGAGTCTCCCCAAGTCCGAAAATGCCGCCGCTACAGACCTTCATCCCTGCTGACTTTGCAGCTTTGATAGTGGCAACATCTTCTTCATAATCATGTGTAGTGCAGATCTGCGGAAAAAAACTGCGGCTGGTCTCCAGATTATGATGATATGTGTCTGCGCCCGCTTCTTTAAGTTTTTTGGCGGTTTCATTGTCAAGTATGCCGAGACTGCAGGAAGGAGGGATTGATGTTTCCATTCGGATACGTTTTAAGGCCCTGCATATCCGGTCAAGTTCATCTCCTGGATTTATGCCGGTGCCACTGGTGACAATTCCATAGCAGATAGAGCCGCACTTCTCAGCAGCATGAGCGCCAGCGACCAGACTCTCTTCGTCTATTAGTGGGTAAACAGGCACATCACTTGAGTGGTGGGATGATTGCGCGCAAAAAGCGCAGTTCTCGGCACATCTGCCTGATTTGGCGTTTATTATGGAACAGAGAGAAACTCTGCTGCCGACAAAATGCTCTTTCACCTGGCTGGCTGCCATAAAAAGCGCGTATCTGTCCGTGCCGCTTACCATAGAGAGGCGCAGCGCCTCATCTTCGCTAATCTCTCCTCCATTAATGATGCGGTCTGTAACTGTTGATATGAACTGTTTCATATATCCTCCGGTAGATTGAATTAGCATGACATAAAAAGCATTGTCAACCTGAATGATTTGCCTGGTTGACAGATATGCAGGCTAGCAATGCCATCTGCATTCCTTAAAGCTGTTGCGCCGCCTCTCTGCGCTATGCTATTAATAACCGTTTTCAACTTTTATCAGGGGATATTGATGGCACAGGAAAAGGTTCTTCCATTTATCGAGCATCTTGTCGAGCTGCGAAAGCGGCTGATCGTTATAGTTATTGCGGTTGTCATAGGGATGGGGATTGCCTGGAATTTTTCCAATGATCTTCTCTCTTTTATTGAAAAACCGATAACCGGGAAAACATATCTGACTGAATTGAAAAAATCTGTCTATTCGGAGGTTAAAGTCAGGTTCCCTTCTCTATACAAGCGCTATGAGCTGGACAAGGAGATGATTGCTACAGTCAAGGATCGCCGCTTAAATTACAGCGCACCGTTAGAACCGTTTTTTGTCCAGTGCAAAATATCTTGCATCGCCGGATTTATCATCGTTCTGCCGGTCGTTTTCTACCAGGTATGGCTCTTTATCGCCCCAGGTCTGACCTTCAGAGAGAAGAAGCTTGTTGTCCCGTTTGTCACTGCAAGTACCATTACCTTCTGTATAGGGGCTCTATTCTTTCTTTTCATAATCTGGCCGGTCATTATCAATTTTTCGCTTTCCTATGAGATGGAGGGGTTACAGAGCTGGTTCAATCTCTCAGCATATGTCAACTTCTGTCTGCGGTTGATACTGATATTCGGACTGATTTTTGAACTCCCTGTTATTGCTCTTACTGCTTTCCCGGTTAGGGTTCGTTTCGTATGCCCTTCTGGCCAGAAACAGGAAATATGCCCTTTTGGTGAGCGCTATAGTTGCGGCTTTTCATGCAGATCTGATTACCATGTTTGTCATCATGGTGCCGTTGTATCTGATGTATGAGGTCAGCGTCTGGATCGCTTTCTTTTTCGGAAAAAAGAGACCATTGTCAGCGCCTTCCGAGATGCCATGCTAGTCTATCGCTCAATTGATGAAATTGTCGCGCCGCTCCATAATCCGGTTGTTACTATCGGCAATTTTGATGGTGTTCACCTGGGGCATCGTGAGATCTTCAGAAAGCTGAAACTCGCAGCAAAAGAGATTGGCGGCGTGTCGGTCGTAATCACTTTCGATCCACACCCTCTCAAAGTAGTCCCTTCACGTCGATCAGTTATCCTTATTAATACCATTGAAGAAAAAATTAACCTTATTGAAGCGTCCGGAGTCGATTACCTCATTATTATCAGCTTCGACTCTGCTTTTTCGGCGCTCTCTGCTGTTGAGTTTACCGAGAGAATATTGGTCGGCAGGATCGGTTTGAAGCGACTTATCATCGGTTATGACTACGCTTTCGGAAAAGGGCGTGAAGGTGATGTTTCTTTGCTGAGAAGGCTTGGTAATAAGTTTTCCTTTGATGTTGAAGAACTCGCGCCGATTTCTGACGGCTCGATTAACTACAGTAGTACATTGATCCGGAAAATGATCGGAGAGGGTGCTGTTGCAGCTGCCACCCACTTTCTTGGCAGAAACTATTCCATTGCCGGCAGAGTAGTTCATGGCGCCGACAGAGGTAAAACACTCGGTTTTCCGACCGCAAATATTTCTACAGATAAAGAGCTGATACCTGCGGATGGTGTTTATGCGGTAAAAGTAAAGATTGATGATTCACTTTATGATGCTGCCTGTAATATCGGCTTCAACCCGACCTTCGCAACAGAGACAAAATCTATTGAGGTTTTTATTTTTGACCTTAATGCTGATCTTTATGGCAAGGAGATTCGGATCTATTTTTTTGATCGTTTACGAGAAGAAAAGCGCTTCGGCTCTGTAGACGAACTTGTTGCTGCTATTGCTGCCGATGTCGACAGCTGCCGGAAGATACTCGCATCCTCCCAACTTGTAGTCTACAGAGATTATCTGGAGGGTGTATGAAGTCATGCGGCAGGGTGGATATCAAGTTTCTGCTCGGGATAGGGATAAGCTTGTTTTTTTTGGTTCTTCTTTTCAGAAAAGTGGATGTGGGCCAGCTTCTTACTACACTCAGGTCACTTGATTACCGCTATCTTGCAGCTGCTGTAATTATCACCCTTATAAGCTATTGCTCAAGAGCAATTCGCTGGCACTATCTCATTTTGCCCCAGAAAAGAGCCAAACCGCGTAACCTCCTCTCAGCCACGATAATCTGCTACATGGCAAACAACCTGCTGCCTGCAAGATTGGGTGAATTTGCCAGAGCAATTGTTTTTGCAAATAAAGAGGCCCTTGAGGTCAGCACGGTCTTTGCCTCTCTGGTGATTGACCGGCTTTTTGACGGTTTTTCAGTTCTTGTCATCCTGGTTATCACTTTTTTTATTGTGCAGTTGCCTCCCGGAATGGAGGGGATACAGCAAGGGCTCGTTACCGGCGGGTATGTAATGTTGGCCTTGTACTTGCTTGTTATTGCGTTTCTGATTGTTTTGAAACGCTCTACTGCAAGGACGATTCATGTTGTAGGTCTTGTTTTGAAGCCATTTCCCAAAGTCGTTGCTGATAAGACCGTACCAATGCTTGTTTCGTTTATCTCAGGTATACAATTGCCCTCTCGCGCGGGAGATCTTTTTGCAATTTTCCTGTCATGTGTCTTTATCTGGTTTACCGCAGCCTGGCCGATTGATCTTATTTTGCAGGCATTCGGTATTCATCTGCCATTTTCCGCTTCGCTCTTTGTGCTGGTCTTCCTCGTTTTTGCGGTTATGGTTCCGGCTTCTCCAGGTTATGTAGGCACGTATCACGCTGCCTGCATGTATGGTTTGATGGCATTTGCCATCCCTAAAGAGCAGGCATTGAGTGTCGCACTTGTTGTTCATGCGGTTGCATTTTTCCCGGTAATTTTTTTGGGTTTCTATTTTCTCTGGAGTGAAAAAATTTCGTTCTCAGCCTTGAAAACCATAGCTGCGCCAAGGAGTAGTCAGTGATTAGAAATGCCATGAGACGACTCGATATATTTGCCATTCTTTCCTTTATAATTCCTCTTTTCATCTATCTTTTAACGCTTGCCCCGTCAGTAACTTTCTTTGACAGCGGCGAATTTATTACGGCTATCTCGTGTCTCGGTTCATCTCATTCACCTGGGTACCCGTTCTTTATAAATTACGGCAAACCGTTTACCTGGATACCTTTCGGTAGCGTTGCGTTCCGTGTTAATTTTGCCACAGCAATATCCGGGGCCCTGGCCTGTTACGGCGCGTATCTGTTGACAACTTACCTGCTCAAGGATGAGCCGTCTCCGGAATTTTATTCGACATCGCTTCTTTTTGCAAAAATAGCCGCTCTTGCTGCCTCACTCACATTTGCCTGCTCGCCGCGGCTCTGGCTACAGTCAAATCACGACAAGCCATACCCTCTGGTCGCATTTATTGTCGCTATCGGCCTCTACCTGATTTTCCGCTGGAGGGATTCTTACCGAGCCGGCCAGGAGCGTCCGGCATATATTTATATGGCAGCTTTCCTCTCAGGTCTCGGGACAGGAGCACACCATACGATCATTCTCATGATTCCAGCTTATGCGCTTTTGATCCTCTCGCTCAACTGGAGGATAATTTTCCGGGTCAGAGATCTTATTATTGCCGCTACTTTCGGTATTTTGGGTTTTGCCATCAATCTACATCTTCCGTTACGGGCAACAAAACTCCCTCTTCTGAATTGGGGCAATCCTCAGACAAAGGATCAGTTTCTCTGGCATTTTCTTCGTAAAGGTTACCCTATGGAGAAGTTGGAGAGAAACTGGTCTCTCTTATGGAGTCAGTTGAATGCGTTCAATGTGCCTTATGAATTTACCATGGCAGGTTTTTTGTTGATGGTTATGGGGATGTTTTTTTATTTTTCAAAGCGAAGAGTCGAAATTTTGGCGTATGTAGTAGCCCTTGCATCGTTTCTCTTAATAATTGTCGGCTATTTCAATACACCTTTTGAAACTATTTTCCTGACGGAAGAGTTTTTCACACCGCTTTATCTCTATTCAGTAGTGTTCATAGGTATAGGGCTCTATTATCTGGCTGTCAGTTTTGTCAAGTGGTCCTTTCTAAAGGGTGCTTTCCATGGTTACTGCAAAGTTCTTGCGATTATTACTGTGTTCACCTTGCCGGCAACTGTATGTGCCCTCAATTATATAAAAAACGACCAACATCTGAATTATGTAGCCTATGACTACGCTTCAAATGTTCTCCGTTCGGCTCCTACTGGCGGCATTCTTTATACTTGGGGCGATAGTGGCGCCTTTCCGCTCTGGTATATTCAGGGTGTTGAAAAGATGCGTGAGGATCTCGATATTGTTCATACGCCCCACCTGGTTTTCGACTGGTATCTAGACGGATTCCCACGGCTTTTCAAATACAGTATGCTCCGCAGAATACCGCTTGAGTCGCAATCTCCAGAAAATATTCTTCTTCTGGCCGCAAGAGAACAGTTTTCATCACGACCAGTTCTCATCGATTACTCAACCAGGTATTCTGTGTCTTTTGCTGGCTACAAGTTTTTGCAAAAAGGCATCACTTATCAACTCTACGCAGATTCTTCCCCGACTAAAAACTCTCCCGATTTGTCCATCTGGGATCTATATGCTACCCGTGGGTTTATGGGTAACGAGATGTTTTTCAGGGATCTTGATACAGGCAAAGCGATACTTATTTATGCCAATTGCCGCATAGAAATTGCTGAGGCACTTATCGGAGAGAACAGATTGGCTGATGGTATTGAGAATTTGAGGATCGCCGCCCGTATTTCACCTGAAGTAGCTTATGATGTCGCCCAGGAGCTTGCCCGCTATGGGGTTAAATAATTCGTTTCAATTCTATGATATTCTTGACACTTTCACTTATGAGAACTAGTATTTCAAATTCCATAGCTTTTCACAGTCAACATTTTTAGAGGTTTATTTTATGCAGATGAGTCGTTTGGGTGATCTTCTGGTCGCAAACAATCTGATTACCAGAGAACACCTTGCCAGATCTCTTGAGCAGCAGAAAGAGTCTTCCGGTCAACTACGGCTTGGAACAATATTAATCAGTAACGGTTTCATCTCTGAACATGATTTAACAGATTTTCTTTCAAAACAGTATGGCGTACCATCAATAAACCTCGCAGAGCTCGAAGTAGACTCAGCTGTAATTAAAATCATCCCTGCTGATGTTGCCCAGAAATATCAGATTATTCCGGTTAATCGTGCCGGATCCACTCTTATAGTCGCAATGAGTGACCCTTCAAATATATTTGCCGTTGATGATATAAAATTCATGACCGGTTATAATGTTGAAGTCGTTGTCGCTTCTGAAGCTGCGCTTAAAGCGGCAATAGACAGGTTCTATGATCAGTCAGCCTCTCTTGCTGACGTCATGGGCGAGATGGATCTGGAAGATTTTGAAGTTGTTGGTGATGAAGAGGAAGTAGACGTATCTTCCCTGGAACGGGCAACAGAAGATGCTCCCGTTGTAAAACTTGTCAATATGATACTTACTGACGCAATAAAGAAGAAGGCCAGTGATATTCATATTGAGCCGTATGAAAGAACTTTCCGGGTAAGGTACAGGATTGACGGTGTTCTTTATGAAGTTATGAAGCCCCCCTTGAAGCTGAAAAATGCCATAACTTCCAGAGTCAAGATTATGGCTGAACTTGATATTGCTGAACGGCGTCTTCCTCAGGATGGGCGCATAAAGATTAAACTTGGCGGCGGAAAGGATATGGACTACCGTGTCTCCGTTCTGCCGACGCTTTTTGGCGAAAAGATAGTCATGCGTCTTCTCGACAAGTCAAACCTGCAGCTCGACATGACAAAGCTAGGTTATGAGCCTGAAGCGCTGAAACGCTTCCAGCATGAAATTCACAAACCATTTGGAATGTGCCTTGTAACCGGTCCAACCGGTAGCGGCAAGACGGTATCACTTTATTCAGCGCTCTCGGAACTTAATAAAACCACTGAAAATATATCTACTGCTGAGGATCCGGTTGAATTTAACTTTGCCGGAATCAATCAGGTTCAGATGCATGAAGATATCGGCCTCAACTTTGCGGCAGCTTTGAGATCATTTCTTCGTCAGGATCCCGATATTATCATGATCGGGGAGATTCGAGACTTTGAAACTGCTGAAATCGGTGTAAAGGCCGCACTTACAGGACATCTTGTCCTCTCCACACTCCACACTAATGACGCACCCTCTACTATTAATCGTCTTTTGAATATGGGAATTGAGCCTTTTCTGGTTGCTTCCGCTGTTAATCTTATTACTGCTCAAAGGCTGGCCAGAAGGGTTTGTGGAGAATGCAAGGTTGTGGAGGATATTCCTGAAAAGGCTCTTATAGATGCCGGAGTCCCACCTCAAGAGGCAAAGGATTATGTCTGCTATAAGGGGACAGGTTGTGCCAAATGTAACAATACAGGTTATAAGGGTCGAGTCGGTTTTTATCAGGTAATGCCGATGCTTGAGCCTATCAGAGAGCTCATTCTTAACGGTGCCAATACTGCTGAAATAAAACGTGAGTCAATGCGTCTCGGTATAAAAACCATGCGTCAATCAGGGCTTACAAAAGTTCAAGAAGGTGTGACTTCACTTGAAGAGGTCCTTCGATGTACGGTTTCCGATGATTAGGAGAAATAATGATTAACTTGCATCAACTTCTTAAAGAATTGGTTGAAAGAAATGGCTCAGATCTTCATATCACGACCAACTCACCTCCGCAAATCAGAATCGACGGTGATTTGACGCCAACCAATCTTCCGCCAATGTCGGCTGTGGAGACTAAACAGCTCTGTTACAGCGTACTTACTGAGTCTCAGAAACACAAATTTGAAGAAGAGAATGAACTTGACCTCTCTTTTGGAGTTAAGGGGCTTTCGAGGTTCCGTGGGAACTTGTTTATTCAGCGAGGTGCAGTTGCCGGGGTTTTCAGGGTAATACCTTATAAAATTCTCACTTTTGAAGAGCTTGGACTTCCTCCGGTGGCCAAGGATCTCTGTGAGAAGTCTCGGGGACTGATTCTGGTTACTGGTCCGACCGGTAGTGGTAAATCTACTACTCTTGCTTCAATGATTGACAAGATTAACACTGATCGACATGACCACATTGTGACAATTGAAGATCCGATCGAGTATCTTCATCCCCATAAAGGCTGTCTTGTTAATCAACGTGAAGTCGGTGCTGACACTAAAGCTTTTAAAAACGCTCTTAAATATGTTCTCAGACAGGACCCTGACGTTGTCCTGGTTGGCGAGTTAAGAGATCTTGAAACCATTGAGGCTGCGCTTACGCTTGCAGAAACGGGTCATCTCTGTTTTGCGACTCTTCATACCAATGGCTGTGTTCAAACTATAAACAGGATTATTGATGTATTCCCTCCCTATCAGCAAACTCAGGTGAGGACTCAACTTTCATTTGTTCTCGAAGGCGTTCTCTCGCAGATACTCATTCCTAAAGCGACTGGCTCAGGTCGAGCACTCTGTCTTGAAGTTATGTGTCCTAATCCTGCAATCCGAAATCTTATCCGTGAGGATAAGATCCACCAAATATACTCACAGATGCAGGTTGGTCAGGATAAGTTCGGTATGCAGACTATGAATCAGTCTCTTTACTCTCTTTATACACGGAGACTGATATCGCTTGATGATGCAATAGGCCGTGCTAATGAGCCTGATGAACTTAAACAGATGATTGGAAATGCCGGGATGCCTTCTGGCGCTCAACGTCGCCCAACAATGAGATAACAGGAGTCGTAATATGCCTAAGTTCAATTGGGAAGCTAAAACCAGGGCAGGATCTCCACAGAAAGGGGTCATGGAAGCAACTAATGAGTCCATGGTTGAGGCGCAACTCAAAAAATATGGTTTTACCGGTATTACCATTAAGGGAGAAAAGGCAGGATTCAAAATTCCAGGATTTGGCCCTAGTGGCAAGGTCGACACTAAGGATCTTGTTGTGTTTACCCGCCAGTTTGCAACTATGATTGACTCTGGATTACCACTGGTGCAATGCCTTGATATTTTAGCCAGTCAGCAGTTGAACAAGTCCTTCAAGTCGGCATTATATAATATAAAGGAGGCTGTCGAGAGCGGTTCCACTTTTGCCGATGCTCTTGCAAAACATCCCAAGATGTTCGACCAGTTATACGTGAATCTTATTGCAGCAGGTGAGGTCGGCGGAATTCTCGACACTATTCTTAATCGTCTGGCTGCATATATAGAAAAGGCCTTGAAACTGAAAAAGCAGGTGAAAGGAGCCATGGTTTATCCGGCTACAATTGTCTCGATAGCTGTAGTGGTTATCGGCGTAATTCTTGTTTTTGTAATTCCGACATTTGCTAAGATGTTTGCTGATTTCGGCGGAACTCTGCCGATGCCGACTCTTATCGTTATAGCGATTAGTAATTTCCTGCAAAAATACATCCTTGTCATAATCGGCGTTATCTATGGAATCAAGGTTGCCATAGGCAAGTATTACGATACTGCTGCCGGAAGAAAATTAATGGATTCACTTTTTCTTAAACTGCCGGTAGTAGGAGTTTTGATCCGTAAAGTTGCTGTCGCAAAGTTTACCAGGACTCTGGGGACAATGATCAGCAGCGGTGTTCCCATCATGGACGGGCTTGATATAGTTGCAAAAACTGCCGGCAACAAAATTGTGGAAGAGGCTATTTACAAGGTTAGACAGGCTATTTCCGAAGGAAAAACCATGGCGGAGCCATTAGGTGAAAGCGGTGTTTTTCCGCCGATGGTCGTTCAGATGATCGCTGTCGGTGAGGCTACTGGAGCTATGGATTCAATGCTGAACAAGGTTGCAGACTTCTATGATGATGAAGTTGATGATGCCGTGGGAAATCTTACCGCAATGATGGAGCCACTTCTGATGCTCTTTCTTGGAGTTACCGTCGGTGGTCTGGTTGTTGCTATGTACCTCCCAATATTCAAACTCGCCGGTGCGGTTGGCTAGATGCTTGAAAAGAAAAAAAACCTTGCCTGGCTGATTTTTGTCAGGCTGGTTGTTGTATCACTCTTCCTTGTAGCCATAACATACTTCAATTTCAGGCAACCTGATTTCTTCCCGAATCAGATGTTACATGATGTAATACGTCTGATAATTGCTACCTACCTATTCTCTATTTTTTCTCTGGCTCTACTGAATGTTTCTACATTTGGCATCATCGCTCTGGGATATGCCCAGATTACATGGGAAGCTCTCTTTGTATCAGCACTTGTGGTTCTCACCGGGGGAATATCCTCCACATATTCATTCTTCTTCAATCTTGCCATAATAAACGCAAGTTTCCTTTTTGGGCGCCGGGAAGCTTTATATACTGCCGGCTTCTGCGGTATAATATATGGCTTAATAATTGACCTCCATTACTTTGGCCGACTGGAAAGTATTGGGCTTCATCGTGATTTAAATGATTTTTATAGTTCAAATCAGGTCTTATCTTTAATCTTCACTAATTTGCTGGCATTTTTTCTCACCGCGATTCTGACCGGTTATCTGGCCGAAAGAGCCAGTAAGAGTGAAAGCGCACTCAAGGAAAAAGAGGTTGATTATGATGAACTGGAAAGCCTTAACAGTTTAATAGTTTCTACTCTTGACAGTGGACTTGTTACTATTAATAGTAAGGGCAGGGTCAGGGTCTTTAATAGATATGCATCTGAACTGACTGGTATTAATCAGGAAATAGCATATGACAAGGAGCTTTCTGAAATCTTCCCTGGGATTGACCTGGCCTACTTGTCAAGTAATACCAATACTAAAAAAGAGATTTCTTACTTAAATAGTCGAGGATCTAATGTAATACTAGGTCTCAAGCATGCTCCGTTGACTGACAAACAAGGAAACATCGTTGGTGCAGTTATTGACTTCAAAGATTTGACCAAAATTAGAGATATGGAGGCAAAGCTTAAAAAATCTGACAGGCTGGCAGCTATTGGTGAACTTTCGGCTCGAATTGCCCATGAGGTCAGAAATCCGCTGGCATCAATCAGCGGCTCAGTCCAGCTTATTGCCGCCTCCGGCTCTATTCCCGAGACAGATAAGAAACTTCTTGGAATAGTTATGCGGGAGACATCCCGTCTCGATAATATGGTCACTGAATTTTTAAAGTATGCCAGACCACTTCCACCCAACAAAAGCTGGTTTCCTCTCAACCAATTGCTGCATGATCAGATCACAATCTTAAAGGGTGATGAAAGGTTTCATCTGATTGATATTCATACGCATGTAAATGAGCAGATAGAAATATTTGCTGACCGTGACCAAATCAATCAAGTGCTTTGGAACCTGATTATTAATGCAGCTGAAGCAATGCCTGATGGCGGGGATGTCTTCATTGATCTTTCGTGGGGTACTCCACTTTTAAACCAAGACTCTGAGCAGGTGAAAAACGTTAATTTATCGATCAGGGATACTGGCGGTGGTATCCCTGCGAAAATGGCCGAGTTTATTTTTGAACCCTTTTTTACCACAAAATCCGGAGGTTCAGGGCTTGGGCTTGCATCGGTCTTTAGAATTCTCGAAGCCCATAATAGTTCAATTACTTTGGACAGCAGTCAGGGGGCAGGCGCATCTTTTCGAATATCAATCCCTGTCCCTGAAAAAAATGCAGTATCTGGAAATTAGTAACTTGTCAGGTGGTGACTTTTCATGAGTTTTAAAATTCTTATTGTTGATGATGAAGCAAGTATGCGTGAGTTCCTTGCTATCCTTCTGGAAAGGGAAGGGTACTCGCCTGAAGTTGCCAAAAACTCCGAAGCTGCTCTTAAGTGTCTTTCTGAAAACGAATATGAACTCGTTATATCAGATATAAATATGCCCGGTTTAGACGGTATCGGGCTCTTAGGTAAAATAAAGGCTACCACTCCTGATACACCTGTAATGCTGATAACAGCTTTCTCCACTGCTGAGCAGGCAGTAGAGGCCATGAAATATGGAGCATATAACTATATTTCAAAGCCGTTTAAGGTGGAAGAAGTTAAACTGCTTGTCAGAAATGCAATTGAAAAACGGCAACTCATTCGTGAGAATGCTTTATTGAGGGTACAGGCTGAATGCAAAAACAGCTTTAGTGGCCTTATCGGTAAAAGTCATAAAATGACGTGTTTATACGAATTGATAGAAAAAATTTCACCAACCGGTGCAACTGTTATGATTTCCGGTGAGAGTGGCACAGGTAAAGAATTAGCCGCAAAAGCGGTTCATTTCAATAGCGAACGTCGTGAACTGCCATTTATTGCGGTCAACTGCGGGGCAATTCCTGAAACACTTATAGAGAGCGAGCTTTTCGGTCATGTTAAGGGGGCATTTACCGGTGCGATTTCTGATCGTCCAGGTCTTTTTGAGCAGGCTAACGGTGGGACTCTTTTCCTTGATGAAATTGGTGAAGTCCCGCTTCTTTTGCAGTCAAAACTTTTAAGAGTCCTTCAAGAGCGAGAACTACGAAGAGTGGGCGGGGGCGAAAACAGAAAAATTGATGTGAGGATTATTACGGCAACTAATCGTAATCTGGCATTACAGGTTTCTGAAGGGACATTTCGGGAAGATCTCTATTACAGGCTTAATGTAGTAGAGATGGTTATGCCACCACTGCGTGAAAGGCCAGAAGATATTTCACTTCTTGCCGAGCATTTTTTCAGAAAATACTCCGGTAAAAACAGTTCTAAATCAGGCGTATTTTCTCCTGAAGCTCTCGACTTTCTTTGGGGTTACCAGTTTCCTGGCAATGTGCGGGAACTTGAAAATATAATAGAAAGAGGTGTTGCACTCGGAGCAGTTCAGCTAACTCTGGATTTACTGCCACAGCAGGTTCTCCGTTTCAACCGTGAGCATAAGAACCTTGAAGAGACTGAAATACCCTTTGGGGGGATGGATCTTGATGCTTATCTTGCCAGTATTGAAAAGCGTTTTCTTCTGAAGGCACTAGAAAAATCCAGTGGTGTCAGGAAAAAAGCGGCTGAATCCCTTGGGATGACATTCAGATCATTCAGATATAAACTTACAAAACACGGATTGAGTGATGGGTGATTTTGATTTCGTCTGCCTATAAAATCAGACTTATGAAGCGGATAGACTCTATCGCAGGTGTGCCGCTTACTCGTTTATTGTCTGTTCCGACTTACAATTCCGATGTTCAGCTGCGATCGATACTGATTATTCGTCCCGGTGGAATTGGTGACGCGCTTCTGCTTGCTCCATTAATAAGGGCATTAAGAGTTAAATATTCTGAAGCATCAATTTCGATTCTCGCCGAAAGTAGAAATGCTGGAGCGTTCTCTCTTATCCCCTTTTTTAACAGGTTGCTGACTTATGATAATTGTGGAAATTTTAGTCAACTCTTTTTATCAAGGTACGATCTGATAATTGACACAGAGCAGTGGCATAGATTATCCGCTGTTATTGCGAGACTGGTTCCATCATCCATGAAAATTGGTTTTGATACTAATGAGCGAAGAAGCCTATTTACTCACCAAGTGCCTTATTTTCATGATGAGTACGAAGGTCAGAGTTTTCTAAATCTTTTACAACCCCTTGGGATTCACGAATCATTTGATTATTCTTCACCTTTTCTAGCTATTCCAAGCCCAGCCACCAGCGAAATAAATTCTCTGTTAGAGCCACTTAAAGCTCCATATATATCCATATTCCCCGGTGCAAGTGTCACTGAGAGACGCTGGGGAGTAAATAAATATAAAGAGTTGGTGCGACTTCTTGACCGTTATGGGATCTCTTGTGTAATTATTGGCGGAAAAGAGGATCAACCCTCAGGAGAAGCTATCGTGTCTGGCACATTCGGTCTGAACTTGGCAGGGCAGACCTCAATTGCCGGTACTGCGGCGATTATTCATAAATCCGGACTGCTTGTCAGCGGTGACTCTGGGATTCTTCATATGGGTGTTGGTCTTGGTATTCCGACTGTATCGCTTTTTGGCGCAGGTATTTTAAAAAAGTGGGCACCCAAAGGAGAAAACCATGTGGTTCTCAGCAGGAATCTCTCCTGTTCGCCCTGCACTATATTCGGTACTACTCCCGACTGCCAGAATCGCGTTCGTTGTTTGGAGGAGATCAGTGTAGAATGCGTTTACGAAGCCGTTGTTTCTCTCCTTGTTAGACGAGGTAAAAAATGAAGGTACCATTAATACGTCGCCTTTGGGTCACATTCACCATAACTATTATTGGCATTTATGCTTCTGCTTTTAACAGATTCAAGGTGTCCGGTGCATATAATATCCCGGCAAGTGGCGGCGTTCTTATTGCGTCTAATCATATCTCAGCGTATGAAACAATATTTCTCCCCTGGGCTGTAATTGGCAGGTTCCCATTACAGATGCTGTGGGCGCCAGCTAAAGAGGAGTTGTTCAGAAACTGGTTCACCGGCGGACTATACAGCTCATGGGGCGCTTTTCCGGTGAACAGAGGCAGAGACGTAAGGGCTGCCCGACGTATAAATGAGCTTTTACTCAGCCAAAAAGTTATGCTTTTCCCTGAAGGGACACGCCACAAAGATGGCGTGCTCGGAAAAGGGAATAGAGGTGTAGGTAAAATAATATATGACGTCAGGCCGACTGTTATTCCGACGGCTTTGATAGGTCTGAATAACTGGAAGTTCCCGGGCTTTCGTCAGGACGCAAAAGTTGTTTTCGGGAAGCCTCTCGACTTTACCGATCTGTTTTTGCTTGAGGACAATAAAATTACTCATCAATTGATTACTGACAGAATTATGGATTCCATTGCCGATATTCTCAAGTCAGAGGGGGCTTATGTCAACCCGAGTTGAAATATTCTGTGATGGTGCCTGTAGTGGCAACCCAGGCCCTGGCGGTTTTGGAGCAATTCTGCGAAAGGGTAGTATTGAAAAGGAGCTTTCAGGTGGGGATATTGCTACAACAAATAATAGAATGGAACTTACCGCTGCTATAATTGCTTTGGAGTCTCTTACCCGATCATGCAATGTTTCAGTTACAACTGATTCGCAGTATCTGGTAAAAGGAATTACGGAATGGGTTTTTGCCTGGATAAAAAAAGGATGGATTAATAGTAAGAAAGATCCTGTTCTTAATCGTGATCTTTGGGAACGTCTGTACGCCCTTTCCAGAACTCATCGAATTGAGTGGAACTGGGTGAGAGGTCACTCCGGTCACCCAGAAAACGAGAGGTGTGACGAACTTGCCAGGGAAGCTATCAAAAAAATGATTTACAGAGGATAAAGGATAGTCTTGGAATACTTTATAACCGAAATATCCGAACAACAAATCAGGCATGAAAAAGATAAGGCTCGAGAGCTTCGGAAAAGTCGTTGGTGGAGCATTCGTATTGCTCAAGGGGTTTGTCATTACTGTGGCAAGAGTTTTTCACCGGAGGAACTTACCATGGACCATATCCTTCCGGTTATCAGGGGTGGAAAAAGCAGTCGCGGGAATATTGTGCCTGCCTGCAAGGAGTGCAACAACAGGAAAAAGTACCTGCTTCCCATTGAATGGGAGGAATACCTTAATGGGTCTGGTGGTTGTAAATGAGTGAAACGTTCAGATTCAAAGTTGTCATATATGACTGTGACGGAGTGATGTTCAACTCTCTTGAAGCAAATTGTAGATTCTATGAGACTGTTTTTAAGCAAATGGAAGTTTCACTCGACCGCAATGACGAAAATGTTATGAGGATTATCCATACCTATGCAAACCGTGATGTCCTGAAACATTTTTTTCCTGAAAGAGAACGGTTGGAGGCTGCGGAGCATTTTACAAGAGGTATAAACTATCTGGAATTAATCCATCTTATGAAAATGGAGGGCGGTTTGCTGGAGACTCTTGAGCAGCTTAAAGGTAAGCTTCATCTGGCAATTTGCACCAACCGGTCCACTTCCATGGATGCTGTTCTGGAAGAGTTTAACCTGACTAATTATTTCAGTTGTGTGATGACTGCCGCGAAGGCTTCATTCCCCAAGCCGCATCCGGATCCGCTCTTAAGGATACTTACCCATTATGGTATTAAAGCTGAGGAGGCTCTTTTTATTGGAGATTCTGCTGTTGATTCAGAGGCTGCAGGTGCTGCCGGTGTGCCGTTTGTCGGATACAGGGCAGATCTTGATGGCATTGGCAGAATAGATAAGCATGAAGATATTATGGCAATGCTTTAAGTTGCAAGATTTTTGAGCCGAGTGGCCACATCACTGAATGTTGGCCGGGCGGAAATAATGTCTGTCAGTATACTTCTTGCCTCATTAAAATTACCTGAGGCTTCATGGCAGAGAGCTAATTCATACTGTATTCCTAAATATTCATCTTCAGTAATTCTTTCATCCTCAAGCGTACCCGAAAGCATCTCAACGGCCTTGGCGACACTTCCAATCTCCCTGAGACAGACCCCTTGAAGAATAAGAGCGTCAATTTTTCGATCGCTGGAGCGAGAAGCTACTATAAACTCGCCGATGGCCTCGTTCAAAAGCCCCATTTCCTTATAGGCAAGTCCGAGGCTGTAGTGCGATTCCGCATCTTCACTGTCCAGATCACTTTTTTTGAACCCGGCATTGGTGATATCAAAAGTTAAAGTTTGATCCTGTTCACCAAATATATCCAAATCAATCTCATCAGCGAATATGGAGAGTTCATTGCCAAGATCAAATGCATCTTCTGCCTGAGAAGATGAAGCGGCAGAAAAAACATCAGACTCTGTTAATAGGTCACCGTCAATTTCCAACTCAAGTTCAATCTCATCGAGCTCTTCAACAGCATCCAACTCTTCAAGAACTTCTTCATCGGCATTTTGGTACTCATCTGGTTCGAAGGAGGAATCAAAAGAAGGAAACTCTATATCCTCTTCCCACTCATCACATTTGACTGAATAAGTTGAGTCTTCCTCCTGTCCGTCTTCATCTAACAGGAGAATATCTTCAATATAGTCAGCTTCCTTGTAAGGAAGTGAGTCTGACGGGTCTGGTTCAGGTTTGAGGCCAGAGGGAATATCTGTTATCTCGGGTTCAATATTCTTGGTCTCTGGGAGATAATCCAGATTTAAGGAAGGAGGGGGGGGAGAAATTTCCAGCTGAGAATCCTGAGCAGTATCAGTGCCACCAATCTGTCTTAAAATTTCACTAAATTCATCACCTAAAATATTAACGGCGCGCTCTGATATATGGTTGAAACCTGTTTCATCATTTCTTTCCTTAAGATCCTCTAGCAGTGAAACAAAAATGTCCGAAGATTTCTTCTCAGAACCGGTAGCAAAATATTTTTCAGCTAATCTGAGCCTTACGGCAGAGTTGCACGCATCAAGAGCTAATATGCTTTCCAGAGCTTTTAACGCCTTAAAGTTTTCACCGTTTTTTTCAAATATTTGGACCGCAGATGCATATTCTGTAGTTGCATTACCAATTAATCCCTGTTTTTCATTCAAGGATGCCAGTGTGAGTGAAATATCAGCATTAAGTGGATCAAGTTTCTGGATCTGTTTGTATACGGCAATCGCTTTAACATAGTGATCCGAGTCAATGTAATGTTTCGCAATGGAAGCATACTCTTTTGCGGCTTCGTCATTTCGCTTTGCTTTTGATAGCAGTTCGGCAATTCTCTGGCGATGTCTCAAATCGGAAGGGTCAAGTTCAATAATCTGCCTGTAATCGGTGATAGCACGATCAAGCTGACCTTTAAGAATATTTTTTTGAGCGCTTTCGAGAAGTTTATTTTTTTTTGTACTCAATATGACACCATATAATTAAAAGATTGATAATCAGCCAAAATAGTTGAACTCTAATTCCTGGTCAAGAAATATTGGTCAGATGAATTATGTATGTAAATTACCATAAATGGTTAAAATAATTAATCAAAATATCTCTTTGAAAGATTGATATACGATTCGGCGACTTCAGCAAATTTAATCTTTTCATCCGGAGATAGTGGTCTTTTGAACTTTGCAGGGACACCCATCCAGAGAGTCTCCGGGCTGATCACTGTCCCTTCAGGAACCAGTGACCCTGCTGCCACCATTGCCCCTTCGCCCACTACAACCCTGTCCATCACTATCGCTTTCATCCCTATAAAAGCACTGTTTTTAACCGTGCATCCATGAAGTGTAACGCCGTGTCCGACTGTAACATTATTGCCGATCTCCAGCGGAGAACCGGGGGAACTCTCGTTTTTATATCCAGTTACGTGTAAAAGCGATAAATCCTGAATATTAGTTCTGTTGCCAATTCTGATCCTGTTGACATCTCCACGGATCACGACATTGTACCAGATGCTACTTTGAGACCCGATGTGTACGTCTCCGATTATAACTGATGTTTCGGCTATAAAAGCATCGTTAGCGATTTCTGGGTGTATTTTGTTAAATGGTATGATCACAATTTGTTCTCAAAGTTTAATCGTATCCCCGGATAAAAGCATGGATTCAGCTATCGTGTACATATTTGATACTGCTCCTGCCGCAAGTTTCTCCCTGATACCGTAATAATCGAGGCAAATACCGCAAGACAGTATTTCAACTCCAGCATTGGATAGTTTGGTCAAAGGTTCTAATAACTCAGATCCTGCTGATGTAAGTAACACTCCACTGTTAACAAATATTATCTTTTCAGGCTGTTTTTGGAGTTCAAGTAACGTTATTATGAAGTTTTTCATAAGAAGTTTGCCCAACTCGTCACTACCACTGCCTAGCTTGTCAGACGATATTAATATAACCTTGGATAATAGACTGTTATCAAAGCACTCATTTACCGATGGTTCAAGTTGACATGTTATGGTGAGAGAGGTGCTCTCATCTCCCATTTCTTCAAATACGGTACATCTTTTTGATGCACAGAAACGGAGGACATTTTCTCTGGCGGCACCTTTATCAAGAAGAACACGGAAGGATGAACCTGAATGCTCTTCAATTCCCTTTTTCGTAGCAATAACTGGGGCAGGACAGTCTAGCCCCCGGCAGTCAATCTCTTGCATGACCAAACTCCAGATAATATATTCACTGAAACATAATTATGTTGGTGTACCTGACAAGTCAATTTATATTTACTTGCCGCACTGATTTAGAGAACAGTTGACATGGTTTAAGAGTGACACTACACTGCTCAAATTACACCTTTTAAAGAAATTTCAAACCTCTCTGCATCTAAGGAAAACGGATGACGTTCTTAAAAATGCACTTGAAAATCAGATATACGATTCTAGGGATTTTTCTAGGGATTGGTGCACCAGCAACTTGGCTTACGATAAAGATTATCTTTTTCCCTGAAGCAAATCAGTTACTTTTATCTCAGATTGCCCATGAGCTCACCAAGTCTGCCGCCAATATCTCACTTTATCTTTTTATGGGGCTGGGAACTTCTTTGGTAATGGGAGGGCTTGGATTCTTTATTGGAAAATCGGCTGATGAACTCGGTGAACGTGCTTTAGAACTTGATCATCTTCATCGGGAGGTTAATTTACAAAAAGAGCTGTTTGAAAACCGTTATAAAGTTCTTGATAATAACATCAAGAATTTTCATAAGATAAGCAGTCGTATTCAGAAATCAATGGACATGCCTGAGGTATTATCTCTTTGCGGCGAAGGTCTTCATAAAATTCTGGGTTACGAGCGCGTCAATATCATGGAGGTAGATGAACCCAGGGAAAATTTGCGTTTTGTTATCTCCACCGGGGTAGAAGAGGATGCCAGTGGTCAAACAATTCCACTTGATGATAGAAGTGGGGTGATTTACAAGTGTTTTGCAGAAAAGAAACTATTTTTTGTTGATGATATTGCCAAATTCCCCGAAGATTTTCACCTGAAGCCCCCCTACAACAAAATCAAGGCGATCAGGTCAAATAACTTCATACTCTGCCCGCTTGTTGTTAAAGGCGAAACTGTCGGCATTTTTGGAATTGATAACAAATTCAGTAAAAGAGACTTGAATGACACAGACGTCGATACTTTAAAGCTTTTTGTGGACCAGGCCGCTTCAGCTATAACCAAGATTAATCTACTCAAGGCTATTGATATACTTACCAGAGAACTGGATAAGTCTTTTTCTGAAATACTTAGCCGCAGGGAAGATTACTCATCAAACATTGTAACACTTGAAGGGGCTGTCTCTTCAATGTCCTCCAGTACAAAGGATATCGCAACTGCAGCTGAAGCTGTTCTGGGCTCTGTTAATGAGACAAGTAGAGCTGTCAGTGAGATATCAGTTGCAATTGAACAAGCTTCAACAAAACTTGACTCCCTGACCGAGTCAACTTTTCAATCGGCTTCCGCAATGGAGGAGGTCAGCGCTTCAATCAAGAATATCGAAGAGAGTGCAGTGCTGTCGCATAAGGTTTCCATGCAGGTAAAAGTTCGTGCTGATGAGGGACGCCTTGTGCTGAGTGAAACTGCCGATGCACTTGATGATATCCAGAGAGCTGTTGATTTCTCTTACAAGGGTATTATGCGTCTTTCTGAAAACAGCACGCGTATCGATAAAATTATAAATGTGATAAACGATATCACTAAACGTACAAATCTTCTGGCTCTTAACGCTGCAATTATTGCTTCCCAGGCTGGTGAATATGGTAAAAGTTTTGGAGTTGTAGCGGATGAAATAAGAAATCTTTCTCTGCAGACTGGTCATTCAACCGGCGAGATCACTTTAATCATTGAAGAGATCTTGCGAGAGTCCCGTGCAGCCGCTGAAAACATCTCCCAGACAAAGCATCTTGTGCAGAAAGGGGTTACTCTTGGGCATAATACTGGAGATTCTCTTAACATGATTATAGCAAGTGCTAATAAGTCCATGGAGATGACTGAAGAGATCAAGCTTGCCACAAGAGAACAGACTAACGGCATTAATCTTGTGACTAAATCAATTGAAGAGATCAGTTCTATTACCGCAGGTATATTCACTGTATCGAAAGAACAGGCAGATGCTACTAAAAACATTGCTAACGCTGTCAGCTCAATTCGACATATGGCTGATGAGATGGTTGGTGCTACTTTTGCTCAGGTTAGAGGCAGTCGTGAGATACGCAATTCTGTGGACGGAGTTGCCCTGATGGTGCATGACATATTCATGGATCTTGAGAACCGTCAGCAGGAAAGTGCGTCAGTCGTCAGCGAATTGGAAGTTATCAAGAAGAGTTCGAAATAGATTTAATTTTATGGACAACAACTGTTTCACTATGCTAACGAAACTGGGGATTGGGTTAACTTGCTACTTTGAGTAGAGTCAAAAGCCCTTTTGTTTACCTACATACTGCCTGGATTCTAAATAAGAACCGGGACGGAAGGTAATAGCCGACTCCAGGCAGGTTCTCCTGCCTTAAGTTTTTAAGCGCCTTTCGATTTTGATAGTCGCTTTTTTTGTGGGGAGGAGTTTGTTTGAGTAGAAAAAAAACCATACTTGATATTCAAGCGATGAAGCATGCCGGTGAAAAGATCACAATGCTGACTTGTTATGATTATCCGACAGCTCGGATAATGGATTCTTGCGGGATTGATATCATTCTCGTTGGTGATTCTGTCGGTGTTGTCTTCTCAGGGTACGAAAACACTCTTCCCGTGACAATGGAGGAGATGCTCTATCATACCCGTGCTGTTATCCGTTCAACTCCAAAAGCTCTCGTTGTTGCTGATATGCCATTCATGTCTTATCAAATCAGCGTTGCTGAAGCCCGCCATAATGCCGGGCGTTTGATCAAGGATGGCGGTGCGTCTGCAGTAAAGATAGAAGGCGGAGTAAATATCGTTGCAACAATAAAGGCTCTTGTTGACATAGATATTCCAGTAGTTGGTCATATTGGCCTGACACCTCAATCAATTCACAGAATGGGGGGCTACAAGATTCAGGGAAGAATGCAGGAGCAAGCGGAGAAGCTTCTTGAAGACGCTCGTGCAGTTGAAGATGCCGGTGCGTTTGCGATAGTTCTTGAAGGGATACCGCAGTCACTGGCAAGCAGAATAACTGAGAGTCTGGACATACCGACCATAGGTATCGGTGCAGGCTCTGGCTGTGATGGACAGGTTCTTGTGATTCACGACATTCTCGGTCTTTGTGAAAAGTATTCACCAAAATTTGTTAAAAGATATGCTGATGCCAGAGGACTGATTTCTGAGGCTGTCTCAGAATATATTAAGGACGTAAAGTCTGGAGGATTCCCTCTTGAAGAACACAGTTTCAACTAACTGCCACATAAATCTTTACCTTTGGAAGTAGTATGGAACTTGTTACTTCAGTAAATAAAATGCAGGGAAAAGCACTTGCTGCTCGTAATGATGGTAAGTTGATCGGGCTTGTTCCGACAATGGGTTGTCTGCATAAAGGACACACATCCTTGATGGATGAAGGCCGCAATCGTTCGGATCTCCTGGTAGCAACTGTTTTTGTAAACCCTGTTCAATTTGGAGTTGGCGAAGATTTTGAAAAGTATCCTAAAAACCTGGCACGAGACATGGCAATAGCCTCCGATTCAGGCGTTGATATCCTTTTTGCACCGTCAACTTCAGAGATGTATCCTGCAGGTTATCAGACTTATGTTAATGTTGAAAAAATTTCCCTGCCGCTTTGTGGAGGTAGCAGACCTGGTCATTTCAGAGGAGTAACAACAGTTGTTGCCAAGCTTTTCGGGATCATTCAGCCTAATATTGCTTTTTTTGGAAAAAAAGATTATCAGCAACTTGCTGTAATCAGGCAGATGACAATAGATCTAAACTTCCCGGTCGAAATTATTGGGATGCCGATTGTTCGTGAGAGTGATGGCCTTGCCATGAGCTCCAGAAATGCATATCTTTCCACCCATGAACGCGCCGAAGCGTTGTGTCTTAAATTTGCTATTGATGCGGTTCAAGAAGCTTTCAGAGGAGGGCTTCATACTGCTCAGCTTCTCAAAGACCTTGCTTTGCAGGTAGTTAAGAGAAGTTCAACTGCTACAGTCGATTACATTGTTCTTTGTGACAGCATTACTCTTGAGCCTGTCGACATTGTCAACAGAAACACTCTTTTGGCTGTCGCTGTAAAAATTGGGGAAACAAGATTGATTGATAATGCAATCTTGGGAGATGAGTAGGGATGAATAGAAAGATGCTTAAGATGAAAAAAGTGAGTTGGTAAAAACATCCCATAATGCATATTTATGCTGCTTCATATCTTTTGCCGATAAGCGGCTCCCCGGTCGAAGGTGGAGCCGTTGTCGTTGAAAAAGGTCGTATCAAAGCTGTCGGCAAACTTTCTGATCTCCTTAAGAAATTCACTGTTCCAGTTCATGAATTCCCCGGAGCAGTTATTATGCCAGGGCTTGTAAATGCTCATTCCCACCTTGAACTGACTCATTATCCAACCTGGCTTATTAAAAGCGGGTGTCAGCCAAATTTTCCCTCCTATGTCGATTGGATACTACAGGTTATTAAAGTAAAAGGAACAGTCGGGGTAGTTGATTTATCTTTGTCACTGCTTCACGGACTGAAGATGTCACTGCAAAACGGCACTACCATGGTCGGGGATATCCTGTCAGCACGCCAGCTTATCCCTCTGTATAGCAAATCTAAAATTTCCGGGAGAGTCTACCTTGAGTTTATCGGTCAGGATCAATCACGCTTCTCGCCTGCTCTTGATGAACTTGATAATGACATTGAGTCTCTTCCGAATAATTTCCTTCCAGGAATATCTCCTCACTCTCCGTATACCGTCTCAAAGTTACTACTAGAATCTCTTATTTCCGCCGCACTCACTAAAAATGTTCCAATCGCAATGCATCTTTCGGAATCTGCGGATGAGAGTGAGTTTTTTAATAGCTCCACAGGTAAGTTCAGTGAACATCTCTATCCATTTGTCGGTTGGGGAGATCATATTCCTGAACCTATGATGACCACCTCAACTGAGTGGCTTGATTCTTCAGGCGCATTATCGCCCGATTTTCTTGCTATTCATGGTGTGCATCTTTCTTCAAATGATATTAGTACGTTAAAAGAACGCGGTGCTTCTGTGGTTTTAGTTCCGAGAAGCAATTACAAGCTTGACGTAGGTAAAGCACCTGTCATGGAGATGATAAAAGCAGGAATTCCACTCTCACTTGGCACAGACTCTCTTGCCAGTTGTGACTCGTTATCTCTTTGGGATGAAATGAGATTTCTGCTTGATACTTTTCCTGAAGCATTCTCTCCTGCCGATGCGTTAAAGATGGCCACTATTGGAGGTGCCAAAGCGATAAAGCTGGACCATGAGGCAGGCACGCTTGAACCTGGCAAAAGGGCAGACTTTGTCGTTATGGAGACAGGGGGTAAACTTGCACCTGAGAAGATCTACGAGCAGTTAATTGAGGATTCGAATCTGCACGGGGTCTGGTGTGGCGGTGAAAATGCATGGAGATCTGCGGACTCTAACTTTTAACTCTTTTATAATTCTTCCGGCGTAAAAGCGACCACTTCATCAATCGTTTCGGATCCTGTAAGAAGCATCACAAATCTATCCAATCCAAACGCTATGCCGGCGGAGCATGGCATTGAGCCAATTTCAGCGAGAAAAGATTCGGGCATAGGGTAGGGGGATGCATTGCGTTCCGCCCTTCTTAGTGACTCTTCAATGAATCGTTCACGCTGAATTTCCGCATTGTTGAGTTCTGAAAACGCATTAGCCAATTCCATCCCTGCAATGTATAGTTCAAAGCGTTCAGATACGGATGGATCTTCTGATTTGAGCCTTGCCAGTGCTGCTCTTTCTGCCGGATAGTCGCAGATAACAGTTGGATGTTTTAGTCCGAGATAAGGTTCGATACGCTCTGTCATTAAAAGGTCAAATTCATCGTCTTTGAGAGCCTTTTCCATGCTTGTTGCCGTATATCGCTTGAAAGCTTCCCTTACAGTTATCCGATCATATTCACCCTTCATATCTACGTTGTTTCCATTAACAAGCAGAAGTCCATCGTTGCAATATGTTGAAGAGATATCAGTGAGTAGTTCTATAGTCTCAATCATGAGTTCGCTATAGTCCGCGCCTGTCCTATACCACTCAAGCATCGTAAATTCTGGAAGATGACGATTGCCGCGCTCTTTGTCCCGCCAACAGTGGCAGATTTGGAATATTTTTGGGTATCCGGCAGCGAGAAGTCGCTTCATGCAGAGTTCCGGTGATGTCTGCAGATAAAGAGAGCCGGCGGCTATTGCGTCTATGTGTTCTTCGGGGGCAGGGGCAGGGATAAGAGCGGGGGTATCTACTTCAAGATACCCCCGCTTAATGAAAAAAATTCTTATCTTTTGAACTATTTCGGCCCTTGAGGCAAGTCGATCAGCCTTACGGGCAAGATTCCAGTTCATCTAAATTAAGGTCAACCTTTAACCCGGGTCGAGTAGTCTCCGGTTCTTGTGTCAATAACAATCAGTTCACCCTCTTCGATAAACGGTGGTACACGAAGAACATAGCCGGTCTCAACGGTGGCAGGTTTAGAATCACTGCCAGAAGTATCACCTTTAACCCATGGATCTGTCTGTACTACACGCAAGTTAACAAAGTTTGGCACATCAACAGCAATAGCCTTGTCGCTGAAAAGGAGCAGGTCGACTGGGAGATTGTCAGTCAGGTAGTTCTGCGCATCACCGACAGTCTCAGCGTTCATTCGGTACTGTTCATAGTTAAGATTGTCCATGAAAACAAAATGCTCATCTTCTTTATAAAGAAACTGCATTTTCCTGTCTTCAAGGCTTGCAGGTTCAAACGTCTCACCAGAGCGATACGTGCGGTCGAGAATGCTGCCGGTTATCATGTTGCGCATTTTGGTGCGGTAGAGTGCCTGCCCTTTACCGGGTTTTGCAAAATCAAAGGCAATAACAAGGTACGGATCACCATCAAGCGTGATCTTGAGACCTTTCTTCAAGTCAGCAACAGTATACATATTGAATCCTTTTCTTAAAAAAATAAAGATTGCAGGCCGTTACCCGCAATCTTGAAAGTTGATTTCCTGTAAATATTTATCTTATTTTACCCGATACGTGATTCGCCCTCGGGAGAGATCGTAGGGGGACAATTCGACCGTTACCTTATCGCCTGGCAGAATCTTGATGAAGTACTTTCTCATTTTACCGGAGATATGAGCAAGCACCACATGGTCATTTTCAAGTCTTACTCTGAACATTGCATTAGGGAGTGGTTCGATAACTGTCCCTTCGACTTCAATTGCCTCTTCTTTACTCATAGGTTACTCATTTACCTTCTGTGGGATTTAATTTTCTCATAAAATCTTACATACTTTACATATTATGATAGATAATAGCAAGCCGGTTTTATTTTTCCCCCATAAAATGCTTTACTTATGAAATCAGCGCAGTGTATTTATTTAGATCCAATTGGATACTCCTTGAATATTTCGTAATAAAAGGTAACTGTTGAGCTTTCTAAGACTTCTTCATACTCTAAAACTTCATAATGGCCTGATAATTACCATTTATGATCACTCAAAAGTTTATTTTGGCGATTATCATCATGTCAGAATAAATATTGTCTGTTCTTTTGACGACTCGGCTATCAATAGTTTGTCCTGCTGTCCTGATGAGATTGATCTGCGTTCAATATTGTATACTCGAACTTTGGATAGGATGGGTGTCCCGTCAAAAGATGTCGAAAGTGTTACTGACTCTCTTCTTAATGATTTTAGATTGAACTCTCTACCATATATCTCGTCGCAAGAGTTTCCGAAGAAATTGATTCACAATGAGGTTGTCAATACAAAACGTTCTAACAAAAAATATACAGGATCAGGTTGCTAAATGTCCCAAGTTCAAATCGATAAGCTGGCATACGGTGGGTCAGGTTTTGGCCGAATTGCCGGTAAAGCCTGTTTTGTCCCGTTTACCGCTGTTGGCGACCTGGTTGAAGTCAGGATTGACAAGAGCAAGAAATCATACTCCGAGGGGGTAGTTGAAAAGCTTATTAGCCCCTCAAGTCGCCGCATTTCACCGACTTGTCCTGTTTTCGGTGTTTGTGGCGGATGTAATTGGCAACATATTTTATATGACGAGCAGTGTGACCAGAAAAAAAATATCCTTGCCGATACACTATGGAGAACAGCACGGGTCGAAGCTGAAACGATTAAACCTGTTTTGAAAGCAATTTCACCTTTTGAATATCGCCAGCGCATTCAGCTAAAGGTTGATTATTCTTTTAACAAGCTATCACTTGGATTCTACCGTCGAGCTTCACATGATGTTGTTGATATTGACGATCACTGCGGGATTGCTGTCAAACCTGTAAATAATGCCATCAGGAAGATTCGAGAGGTTATTTTAGCAAGTAAACAACCGAGTAACATTCCCCAGGTCGACCTTGCTTCAGCTTCAGACGCTTCTGTGAGCGCTTTGTTCCACTATAACGGCAATCAACCTGAAGCTTTTGCTGAGTATCTGTCTCATTGTGATATATCAGGAAACGAACTGCACTCCATTAATATGCAGATTGGAGTCAAAAAAAACTTCCGGCATATTATGGGACTGCAAAAGCTCATCTATTCAGTCCCTTCCTCATTGTCTGGAAGGGATCTCAATCTTTACTTTTCACCTGACAGTTTTTCTCAGGTCAATTTCACCCAGAATAGAGTCATAGTACAGCTGCTGCTTGATTACTGCTTAAAAATTTCTCCTGTTTCTATACTTGATCTTTACTGTGGCAATGGTAATTTTTCTCTCCCCCTGGCAGGTATGGTGAAAAGAATACTCGGTTTTGAATCTGTTAGGAAATCGATCTCACTCGCAGAATATAATGCTACTGTTAATGGGGTAGAAAACGCCCGATATATCTGCAAGGATTCTCTCGCAGGTGTTCAGGAGCTTGCGAAAACCCAAGGTAAATTTGATCTCGTGATTATGGATCCACCACGGACAGGCGCTGATCAATTATGCAGGGAAGTACATAAAACTGGTGCTTCTGATTTAATTTATATATCTTGTGATCCTCCTACACTCGGCAGAGACATTGCAATTTTAAAGAGTACAGGTTTTAAGGTAATGTCTATTCAACCTGTTGATATGTTTCCACAAACCTACCATCTTGAAAACGTCGTATTTTTAAAGGCCGCATAGAAGGCGTACTGGAGAAGTCATGTTTTTTAAAAAGTTTTTTTCAAAGAGTTTTGAGCAGATGCTGACAAAAGGTGAATCACTATTTAAAGATGGACATTATGCTGAAGCAAGGCAGTATTTTTTTGATGCACTTGAAAAGCTACAGGATTCGGCAAATGAGGAACAAGATAGATCACAGTTACAGGCAATGATTTCAAAATGTGGCAATATCTTAGCCGAAATGAATATATGTGAAGCTGAGGCAGCGATAAGATCTGGTAATAGTCAAAAGGCGGCTGAATATCTTGAGCTTTCGCTTGAACTGGCAGATGACGTAATGATAAAGGAAAAGGCTGAAAAACTAATCTACTCTCTCACGCAATTATCAAATACAGTAAATAACAAGTTGGAACCTGCTGAAAAGCAGGCCTGCTCATCCTGCTCATCTTCGCGCCAGTATACTCCTGAAACTTCAGATTTTTTACCAGATCACCTTCACCGTCATGAACAGTATCAGCTGTTTATCAACACTCTTCCAGGAGATCTTCCACAAAGATACGCTTCATTAGGAGAGGAATTTGCGGAGGCGTATCTGCTTGCACACTCAGATAACATCAGCGAAGCTCTCAATAAATTTAGACAGTTGCTCTCTGCTGACGATAATGACATAATCCTGTACGAAACTGCTATTCTGGAGTACAAAGAGGGTCGTAAAGGTGTGTGTGAATCACTCCTTCAAAAAGCTATAAAGCTGAATGCGGACAATCCTGTATGCAACTTGAGTCTGGCCCAGCTTTTTGTTGATTCCGGCAGGTTGGATGAAGCGGTTGCATTACTGAAAAGCATGATGGACCGGATGATTTTGTATGATCAGTCCCTTGTCATGCTTGCCGATGTTTATACTGTTAAGGGTGATCATGAAAGTGCTATTAATCTTCTAAGCAGCGGTTTATTGATGCCTGCTCTCAAAAAAGCTTCAGCTGAAAAACTTGTTTCAATACTTGCATTTCAAGGTAGAGATGAAGAAGCTGCATACCTTGTCAAAACATATCTTAAAGGCTGCTGTTAGCATGATTAATCTTTATTCGGAGGAACTATGAACAAGTCTGAACTTATTGAGTTATTATCGCTGAAGAGAGGGATGTCGTTAAAAAAGTCAGAGGATATCATAAATACAATATTTGATTCCATGGCATCCGCCATGCTGTCCGGCGACCGTATCGAGATAAGGGGCTTCGGCAGTTTCGTGATTAATGAGTATAAATCGTATACCGGTCGAAATCCAAAAACCGGTGAATCTATAGATGTAAAACCCAAGAAACTTCCTTTTTTCAAAGTGGGTAAGGAGTTAAAGGAAAGGGTTGCAGCTAATAAGGCCTAGCTTTAATCCTGCTATTTTCAGCTAGGTATTTATAATAATTACTCTTTTTACCCTGTATCCACCACTGCATGTAAATCCAAATCAGTTCGGCTTTTCTGAACTTCTCAATATTCCTACCGCAGGTACGCTGGATTCAGCTAGCTTCTGCTTTGGAATAGTGGGTAATTATTGCAGTAAGAACGCTGCCGCTGTTCGCTCAATTCTGCTCCACCTGACTTCATTTTCCCTATAAGGTAGTCAAATAGATAATGCCTGATACGACACCTTCTCTACATGCAGCGTTAGAAGCTCTTGGAGGGGGTGGTCTTTTCATTTTCGGTATCAAGATGATGTCCGAAGGGTTGCAGCATATTGCTGGCAAACGCTTCAGGACACTGCTTGATAAAACTGTATCGAGTCGAATCTCCGCAGCACTTTTGGGAACATCCCTTGCTTCTCTCCTGCAGTCTGCAAGCTCTGCCTCAATTCTGACCGTAGGCTTTCTGAATGCTGGCCTGATCTCCATTTACCAGGCACTTGCAATCTTTCTTGGAACATCGCTCGGAGCAGCGCTTGTCGTTCAGTTTATTGCCTTTCAACCAACAACTTTTGCGCTTGGATCTATATTTGTCGGTATTCTTTTAAAACTTTTCTTTAAAAGACGCTTTATAGTTAATGCAGGTGAACTACTGCTTGGCGCCGGCATTCTTTTCCTTGGGCTCAGAATCATGGAATCGGGGTTGACTCATTTTAGCGCGTCTACAGTGCTGAAATCTCTTGATGATTATGTATTTACCTGGAGGATCAGCTCAGTTCTATTTGGCTCACTGCTTACATTTATAGTTCAGTCGCCATCAATTGCTACAGGAATAGTCATCGCTCTTTGCGGAAGTGGTATTGTCACATTTAATGAGGCAGTTGGAATAGTTGCCGGAGCAAATCTCGGCACCGCCTTCATCACGCTTTTTGCAGCGATTGGCGGAACTGTATCTGCCAGGAAAGCTGCCGTCATTAACCTGTTGATAAATTTCATTGCAATAATGTTTGTAGTACTGCTTTTCCCGCTACTAATTAAATTGGTCGTATTTGTTTCGCCAATTTATGGACAGTTCCCAGCAGAGACAGTAACATCCGCCGGGTTCGCCCCTTCCAAGACTGACCTGCCAAGACTGATAGCAAATGCACATACAATTTCCAGCGTCTTTATGATCTTACTTTTTCTACCTTTGATCGGCTATTTTTCCAGAACGGCCAAATTTGTTCGCTCTTCTGAAGAACTCTCAGCACATCCCAAATTTCTTGATAAAAGAGTTCTTAACACCCCGACAATTGCTTTAATGCAGGCTGCAAATGAGATAAACAGAATGTCACACATTGTCACTACGATGTTTAGTGAGATTGTGCAGCTTATTTACAGATTTGATGCCAGATCTCTGCGTAGAATCATCGAAATGGAAACCAGTGTTGACTCTCTTCACAAGGAGTTATCGAATTTTCTGGTTCTTCTCTCAAGAGAGCACCTCGATCCTGAAAATTCCATGAAGCTGCCGCAATTCCTGCAGATTGTGTATCAACTTGAACTTCTTGCCGATATAAATATGAAGCTATTGTCAGGAATCCAGAAAAAGAAGATTGAAAAAATTACCTTCTCAACCAATGCAATGACCGAATTAAAAAGACTAGCCGCTGCGGTAAGTGATGTGATTGAAATAACCCTGAACTCTGACGAGGCCAAATTTAATAACAGCGAAGTGATAACCACTGCTAAATTTAAAGTTGAAGAGATTCGTGAGGCAGCAATTACCGGCCATGTCAAGCGGATGAAAACCGGTCACTGTTCAGTTGAAACAGGTTTTCTCTACAATGATCTGATCACAGATCTTGTCAACATTTCAGATAGCGCATCAAACCTGGCTGATACCTGGAGAAAATTGAATGAGACAAATTAAGGCCTCGATTGATCTGGGTACGAATACTGCTCGACTTCTCATTGGGGCTAAACTTAACGGAAATGTTGAACGTCTCCATATTTCCCGCGCCATAACCAGACTTGGCGGTGGCTTTTCAAAGGAGAAGGGGATTTCGCGAGATGCTGCGCAACGGACTATCGCAACATTGAAGGAGTTTGCAGTGACTCTCAATGGGTTTAATGTAACTGAACTCAGAGCTGTTGCCACAAGTGCTGTCCGGGATGCTGTAAACCGGGATGAATTTTGCCATGAAGTAAAGTTAGCATCCGGTATTGAGCTTGAAGTCATCTCAGGCGAGGAAGAGGGAAGTTTAACATTACTGGGCGTTCGCAGCGGCCTTGATTCTGTTGCTCACACCCTGCTTGTCTTTGATGTCGGCGGAGGGAGTACAGAATATACAGTTTCGCAGGACGATACAATTCTATTTACCAAGAGCCTCCCCCTCGGTGTAGTGCGTCTTACAGAGGGAAAGGGGAATGCTGCCGCAATGTTGGCTAAGATAAATAGAGAGCTTAATTTACTCCTTGCAGAAATGGATAATGCCGGTGTCATCCCCTTCATTAAAGACGCAACCCTTATTGCAACAGCCGGTACAGCGACTACACTTGCGGCAATCGATATTGGCCTGGCTGATTATGACTATTCAAAAGTTAATAATCATATCCTCCATGCCGATCGAATCAGTGAAATTTATAACAGACTTTCAAGTCTCTCGCCGGCTGAAAGACTTGCTCAGGTAACAGGCTTGGAGGAAGGACGAGAGGATCTGATCATTGCCGGAACTCTTCTGACCATGAAATCGATGGAAATGTTCGCCAGTAAATCCCTCAAGGTTAGCGATTTTGGGCTCCTTGAAGGGATTATTCTCGGCCTCTGACCTACCAGAAAGCTGTTGACAGAATAGTGCGTGAGCAGTTATATTTCCGCGGTCTGATAGGGGATTTCCCCTATTTTTTCTTTTAGCGGATGAAATATTTTTCCTACCAAAATTAAACACGCAAGGAACTGCAATTGATGAAAGAAATTCTCTCCGGTAACGAGGCGATTGCCCGTGGAGCCTTTGAAGCCGGCGTTAAAGTGGCAAGTGCCTATCCTGGGACCCCCTCTACCGAGATTCTGGAAAATATCATAAATTATAAAGGGATTAACTCTTCATGGGCGCCTAATGAAAAGGTTGCTCTTGAAGTGGCAATCGGCGCTTCTTTCGGTGGTGTCCGCTCCATCGCCTGCATGAAGCATGTTGGTGTGAATGTGGCTGCCGACCCTCTTTTCACCCTTTCATATACCGGTGTTGGTGGCGGTCTGGTACTTATCGCTGCTGACGATCCTGAAATGCACTCTTCCCAAAACGAACAGGATAGTCGCAATTACGCCAAGTTTGCCAAAATTCCCATGCTTGAACCAGCTGATTCACAGGAATGCAAGGATTTTACCCGTCTTGCCTTTGAACTATCTGAAAAATATGACACGCCGGTTATGATACGCAGCTGTACCCGTATCTCCCACGGTAAATCTATCGTCACTCTTGCTGAACCTGTCACCGGCCTTCCTGAGCCCAAACTGGTAAAGAATCCGTCGAAGCTGGTGATGCTTCCAGGCAATGCCCGGATCAGACATCCACTTGTCGAGAAACGAATCACAGATTTGTCAGTATATGGCGACAGCTGGGCAATTAACCGCACTGATCTTCGTTCTGCCGACATCGGCATAATCTGCACCGGTGTCACTTATCAGTATGTCCGCGAAGCGCTGCCTGAAGCATCCACCCTTAAACTCGGCATGGTTTACCCGCTGCCGATACAGAAAATTCGTGAATTTGCTGGTTCAGTCAAACAGTTATTTGTTGTTGAGGAGCTTGATCCGTTTATCGAAGAGCAGGTCAAGGCAATGGGGATAACTGTTATCGGTAAAGAAATCATCTCTCTTTGCGGAGAGCTCTCACCGGAAAGGATTCGCTCCGCTTTTGCCACTATCGGAATTATTGATCCCCCCCGGAGCTTATCAACATCAACAGAAAAACTGATCCCCCGTCCGCCAAATATGTGCCCGGGTTGCCCGCACCGGGGCGTTTTTTATCTGCTCAATAAAGCTAATGCTTATGTAACCGGCGATATAGGCTGCTACACACTCGGTTTCATGCCGCCACTTAATGCGATGGACACCTGTGTCTGCATGGGGGCATCAATCAGTAATGCCTCCGGTATTGTCAGGTCGCTGCCGCCTGAAGAGCAGCGCCGTGTTGTTGCGGTAATCGGTGATTCAACCTTTCTGCATACAGGTGTTAATTCATTGATGGAGATGGCCTATAACAACGCACCGGCGACGGTAATTATCCTCGATAATAGAATTACCGCCATGACAGGCAGGCAGGAAAACCCGGCCTCAGGCTTTACTCTCGCTGGAGTTGCTGCCCCGGAGGTCAATATTCCCCAATTGTGCCACGCCCTTGGCATCCGCAACGTCAGAATAGTTGATCCCTATGACATTGATGCCACCCGGGATGTGCTTGCCGAGGAGATGGCCAGGCCTGAACCTTCAGTCATCATAACCAACAGACCTTGCTGTCTTATCAAGGGTGATGACCGCTTTGCCAAGGCTGCGCTGTTAACTGTAGCTGAGGACGTCTGTACCGGTTGCAAGGCTTGTCTGCGTATTGGCTGTCCGGCAATAGAATGGTTACCGGAACCGGATGGCAAAAAGGGGAAGGCAAGTATAGATCCGCTGCTCTGTACCGGTTGCCGCTTATGCCTGCAGCTTTGCAAGTTCAACGCGATAAGGGAGGTGCAGGAATAATGAGTGCTTCCATTACAAATATTCTGCTGGCAGGAGTCGGCGGTCAGGGTATACTGCTGGCGTCGGAAATCCTTGCAGAGGCGTGCATGCAAGCCGGCTTCGATGTAAAGAAAAGTGAGATTCATGGCATGTCTCAGCGCGGCGGCAGTGTAGTTTCCCATGTTCGCTTCGGTAAAGAGGTTTTCTCACCGGTGGTTCCTGAAGGGGAGGGTGATATTCTCTTCGGCTTCGAACTGCTTGAAACTTACCGTTATCTTAACCTGCTCCGTCCGGGCGCCAGGGTTATTGCCAACGACTTCCGTATCCAGCCGCCGTCAGTGCTGCTTGGGCAGGAGCGCTACCCTGATGATCTGCCGGCGAAAATTGCGGCAAGATTTCCTGATTTCAGCCTCATAGACGGACTGAAACTCGCCACGGATATTGGAAATCCTCGCGTTGCAAATACGGTTCTTCTTGGTGCTGTTTCCAGGCATCTGCAGATAGAAACTGCAGTCTGGGAGAAAGCGATCAGTAAAATGGTGCCGACAAAGGCTCTGGAGCTCAATCTGCACGCCTTTCAGGCGGGCCGCTCACTTTAGGGGGAAATGGTGGCGAGTTATTTTAACGAAGAGTTTGAGACACTTCCGAGGGTAGCTCTTGAGGCGCTGCAACTTATGCGGCTTAAATCTGTTCTTGAGAGAGTCTATAATAACGTACCGTTTTACAGGAACTCTTTTGATTCAGCCGGAATAAAGCTTGACTCGATAACATCCCTCAAAGACCTGCCAAGGCTCCCTTTTACAACAAAGCAAAATATGCGGGATTCATATCCATATGCCCTTTTTGCCGCTCCCATGGAAGAGATCGTCAGGATTCACGCTTCCAGTGGGACAACCGGCAAACCGACAGTAGTCGGTTACACAAAACTGGATATAGAAAATTGGGCTGATCTTATGGCAAGGACTCTTGTGACTGCCGGTGCACACAAAGGGGACATCATCCATAATGCCTATGGTTACGGTCTTTTTACCGGCGGACTTGGTGTTCATAACGGCGCTGAGAGGCTGGGAGCTTCGGTAATTCCCATATCCGGCGGCAATACTGCCCGTCAACTGATGATCATGCAGGACTTCGGCTCAACAGTAATCACCTGCACCCCGTCATACTCTCTTTTTATGGCAGAAGAGGCCCGTGCTGAAGGCCTGGACTTTAAAAATTTCAAGCTACGGGTTGGAATTTTCGGCGCAGAGCCCTGGTCTGAAGCTATGCGCGGCGAAATAGAGGAAAAACTGAACCTGACTGCTCTTGATATTTATGGACTGTCAGAAATCATGGGACCGGGAGTTGCCCAGGAGTGCTTCGAAGGGAAATGCGGCCTGCATATATGGGAAGATCATTTCATCCCGGAGATCATAAATCCGCTTAGCGGCGAGCTCCTCCCTGAGGGTGAACAAGGCGAACTGGTAATCACAACCATCACCAAGCAGGGTATTCCTCTTATCCGTTACCGGACAAGGGATATCACCAGCATAACCTACGAGCCGTGCATCTGCGGCAGAACTCACGCCAGAATATCAAGACTGTCAGGTCGCTCTGATGACATGTTGATCATTCGCGGCGTAAATGTATATCCATCACAGATTGAATCAATTCTTGTTACCATCGAAGGGGTTGAGCCTCATTATCTACTCATCGTCGATCGCGCAGAAAATCTTGACACCCTGCAAATCCAGGTGGAAGTTGACGAGAGGATTTTCTCAGACGAGATCAAGGTCCTGCAGAGTCTTTCCCGGCGGATAGAGAAAGAGATCAAGGATATGCTCGGAGTTACTTGCAGCGTCAAACTTGTAGAGCCGAAAACAATTCAGAGAAGCGAAGGAAAAGCTAAACGCGTGATCGACAACCGTAAACTCTAGGGGGGGCCATGAAAGTTGAACAGATCTCCATATTTATCGAGAACAAGTCAGGGAGGCTCGCAGAGGTAACGACCATTCTCGGCTTTGCCGGGGTCAACATCAGAGCACTTTCCCTTGCAGATACATCTGATTTCGGTATTCTCCGCCTGATTGTAAACGATCGGGATAAGGCTATTTCAGTACTGAAGGAGAAGGGGTTCACCGTCAACAAAACCGAAGTTGTCGCAGTTGAAGTTCCGGATCAACCCGGCGGACTTGCCAGTATTCTTCACGTGCTTGACAAGGAATCCATAAACGTCGAATACATGTATGCATTTGTAGAGAGATGCGGTGCAAATGCTGTAATAATCTTCCGCTTTGACGAAACAGAAAAGGCGATTTCAGCTCTTGGTCAAAAGGGCTTTAATATACTTGAGGGTGAACGTCTCTACGGTATGTAAATAAAAGGGGGTTATACATGAACAGATTCAAAATGTTTCTCATTCTCGTACTGTCTTTGACTTTCGTAACATCTGCATTTGCCAATGAACCGATCAGGATAGGGGCGCTCTTTTCTGTAACCGGTCCGGCATCATTTCTGGGTGAGCCTGAGCGGAATACTCTCGAAATGCTGGTAAAAGATGCAAACGCTAAAGGCGGAATAAAAGGTCACAAAATCGAACTTATTGTTTACGACACTCAGGGCGATGCTACTAAAGCTGTACAACTTGCCACCAAACTGATCAAGAATGACAAGGTGTCAGTCATTATCGGGCCAAGTACGACTGGCGAGACAATGGCTGTCATACCTGTTGTCGAAAAAGAGAAGATCCCTTTGATTTCCTGTGCAGCAGGGATCAAGATCATTGAACCTGTAAAACGTTATGTTTTTAAAACCCCTGCCAACGACCATGTTGCCGCAGAAAAAATCTTCACTTATATGTTGGCAAAAAAGCAGAAAAATGTCGCCTTGATGACAGTTACTGACGGCTTCGGTTCTTCGGGGCGTGAGCAGTTGAAGGATATGGCTAAAAAGATGGGAATAAGTGTTGTTGCTGATGAGACTTACGGCCCCAAAGACACGGACATGACAGCCCAACTCACAAAAATTAAAGGTAGTAAGGCTGATGCCATCATCTGCTGGGGAACAAATCCCGGGCCTGCTATTGTCACCCGTAACGTAAAACAGCTCGGGATCAAGATACCGCTCTATCAGAGCCACGGAGTCGCCTCCAAGAAATATATCGAGCTTGCCGGAAATGAAAATGCAGAGGGAGTAATCCTGCCCGCCGGAAAACTTACTGTCTTTGACAAGTTAAAAAAGACTGATCAACAATTCAAACTTCTCAAGGATTATAATCAGGACTATAAAAAGAATTTCAATGTTGAGGCTTCCACATTCGGGGGCTATGCATACGACTCTTTTTTGCTGGTATCCGAAGCTCTCAAGACGGGGGTTTCCTCGGAACAGATTCGTGATGGACTTGAAGGGGTAAAAAAGCTGGTTTCAATTTCAGGAATCTACAACATGTCTCCTTCTGATCATAACGGGCTTGATATCAGTGCTTTTGAAATGATCAAAATCGTAAAAGGTGACTGGGAAATAGCCAAATAGGGGGAGATCATATGAAACGTAATTTATTGCTCGTTACATTATCCTTTGTCAGCCTGCTTTTCGCATCTGTATCTTTTGCCAGTCCTGCAACAATCAAGATTGGCGCTCTCTTTTCCGTGACTGGGCCACCTTCTTTCCTTGGAGAACCGGAACGTAACAGTGCCAAAATGCTGGTGGACGAGATTAACGCTAAGGGTGGCGTTAAAGGCAAAAAACTTGAGCTGATAGTCTACGACACAGGTGGCGATGCAACCAAAGCTGTACAGGCAGCAAATCGCCTTATCAAGGAAGATAAGGTTGTTGCGATAATCGGCCCCAGTACCAGCGGCGAATCGATGGCTGTCATTCCTGTAGCAGAGAAAGAAGGCATCCCGCTCATTTCTTGTGCTGCCAGCAGCAAGATTACTGATCCAGTGAAAAAATGGGTCTTCAAGACTGCCCAGAATGACGGTCTTGCTGTCGCCAAGATTTTTGAATATCTCAATAAAAAGAAGATTTCGAATGTCGCTATTCTGACAGTATCTGACGGTTTTGGCTCTTCAGGGCGAGAGCAGCTTAAAGCAAATGCTGCCAAATTTGGTATCCAGATCGTAGTTGATGACACGTATGGCCCTAAAGACACAGACATGACCGCACAACTTACCAAGATACGCGGCAGCCAGGCCCAGGCTATCATCTGCTGGGGAACAAATCCGGGCCCGGCAGTCATTGCCAAGAATGTGAAGCAGTTGGGGATAAAACTGCCTCTTTTCATGAGCCATGGTGTTTCCTCCAAAAAGTTCATTGACCTTGCCGGCGATGCTTCCGAAGGAATTATGCTCCCTTCCGGCAAAGTAATTGTCTCAGATGTCCTGCCGTCGAGCGATAAACAGAAAAAAAGTCTGATAGCTTTCGTGAAGGATTACCAGAAGCACTATAATGCTGAAGGCGACCATTTCGGCGGCCACGCCTGGGATGCCGTCATGCTTCTTAAAGGTGCAATAGAGCGTGGCGACGGATCTCCGGCGTCGATCAGGGATCAGCTTGAGAAAACCAGCAACTTCCCGGGAATTGGTGGAATATTCTCATATTCGGCAACAGATCATGCCGGACTAACCAAAGACGCTTTTGTCCTGGTAGAGATAAAAAATAAAGACTGGGCACTCGTTAAATAATCTGAAATTATATCAAGAACAGACAGGCAACTCTCCTGTAAGAGGGGAGTTGCCTGTTTGAGTCTGAGAGCTTTATAACAAATGGAACTATCAGATCAAATATTACAGTACCTTGTGTCAGGACTCTCTACAGGTGCAATTTATGCGCTTATAGGTTTGGGTTTTGCCATAATTTACAACTCCACCGAGATCATCAATTTTGCCCAGGGCGAGTTGGTTATGCTTGGCGGCATGTTTACACTCTTTTTTCTCAACACGCTCCATCTGCCGCTGCCGTTAGCAATTCTTCTCGCAGTTGGCGCCTCAACCGCATCCGGTGTCCTTTTTGAAAGACTCGCCATCCGTCCACTCAAATCGCCAACACCACTTAGCCTTATTATTATTACCATCGGCGGGAGCATCCTTATCCGCGGCCTGACAATGATGATTGGTGGCAAGAATACCCACGCAATACCTTCATTTTCCGGAAGCGAGCCGATTCTGATAGGATCCGCAACAATACTGCCGCAGCATCTCTGGATATTCGCTCTTACAGCCTTTGCGATAATAATGAATAAGCTCTTCTTTCAGTACACTGTCACCGGAAAGGCTATGCGTGCCTGTGCCGGCAACAGGAGAGCTGCCGGTCTTGTCGGCATCGATGTCAAGAAGATGGTGCTCTACTCATTTGCAATAAGCTCCGCCCTGGGGTCACTTGCCGGAATTATTGTTGCGCCGCTCACCATGACTTCCTACGATGTAGGCATAATGTTGGGGTTAAAGGGTTTTTGCGCTGCCATTATTGGCGGTCTTTCCGGCGGTATCGGCACAGTTCTGGGTGGACTTCTGCTGGGTGTTCTTGAGTCTCTTGGAGCAGGGCTTATCTCTTCCGGCTATAAAGATGCAATAGCCTTTATTATTCTTCTTATTATTCTTATCATAAGGCCACAAGGTCTCTTCGGTAAGGCACAGACTGAGAGAGTTTAGCATGTTCCCCCTGAACCGAGAAATTGTTAAGTTTCTGGCTTTGACAGTCATTGTCCTACTGGCGCCAATACTTGTGCACGAAGGTTATCTGCTTAATGTTCTTGTTTTTGTCGGCATCCATGCGATGCTTGCCCTGGCACTAAATCTTCTCCTTGGCTATGCCGGTCAGATATCACTCGGTCAAGCCGGCTTCTTTGGACTGGGCGCATACATTTCCGGCATTTTAACAGCTACCCACGGGGTTAACCCCTGGCTGGCAATGCTAATAGCCGCAGTAGTCGTAACTCTTATTGCCTTTGTTGTCGGCTTCCCGATACTGAAACTTAAAGGGCATTACCTGGCAATGGCGACACTTGGTCTCGGAATAATCATCTACATCGTTTTCAATGAAGCAATTGATTATACTGGCGGACCATCCGGGCTTTCCGGAATTCCAAACCTGAGTATTGCCGGGTTTGTTTTCGATACTGATCTGAAAAACTATTATCTTATTTGGTGCTTTACCCTTATTGCCATGGGGCTGTCACTCAATCTTGTCCACTCCCGGATAGGGCGGGCCCTTCGGGCGATTCACGATTCTGAGGTCGCTGCGCGGGTTATGGGTGTTAATGCCCAGAGTTCTCAAAGTTCAGATTTTTGCACTGTCAGCAGGTCTTTCCGCTATAGCCGGCAGTCTCTATGCCCATACCATGACCTTCATCGCCCCGGCGTCGTTCGGCTTCAACTTCTCAGTTGAACTGGTCACCATGGTTATAATCGGCGGCCTTGCCAGTGTTTATGGGTCACTCCTTGGCGCGGCACTGCTGACCATTCTCCCCGAACTTCTGCGTACCTTTCAGGATTACGACATAATTGTTTATGGACTACTGCTTGTGTTGATGACCATGTATATGCCAGGTGGCATTGTAAAGGGAATCCCTGATCTGATAGTTGCTATTTTTGCAAAATCACGAAAAAAGGTGACACCTGATGCTTGAGGTGAAGGAACTGACACAGCGCTTCGGCGGTATAACAGCCCTTGAGGATATCTCTTTTTCCGTAACAAAAGGTGAGATCACCGGTGTAATCGGGCCAAACGGTGCCGGGAAAACGACCCTTTTCAATATTGTTACCGGTATTTATGCGCAGACATCCGGGATTGTTACCCTGGAAGGATCTGACATCTCCTCCTTGCCTGCCGAGAAACTCGCTGCCAAAGGTCTTGTCAGAACTTTTCAGAACATAGAACTGTTTGGAAATATGACCGTCCTTGAAAATGTCATGGTCGGCATGCATACCCGTAGTGGCAGTGGCATTTTCGCCTGTATGTGCAAGATGCCCTGGCAACTGCGGGAAGAACATCTCATCAGAAAGCAGGCTAAGGAGTGGCTTGAATTCTGCGGGATAACAGACCTTGCAGAGCAAAAAGCTTCAAATCTGCCCTTTGGTCAGGGACGTCTCCTTGAAATAGCTAGGGCCATGGCGGTTAGACCATCAATAATGCTAATGGATGAGCCTGCGGCTGGTCTCAATAACCGGGAGACCGCTCAACTTGCCGTACTGATCAGAAAAATTCGCGCTACCGGCGTTACGGTAGTACTGGTCGAGCATGATATGGAGCTTGTCATGGATATCTGCGATCGTATTATAGTCCTGAATCTGGGCAGAAAACTTGCCGAAGGGACACCTCGCGAGATTCAGGAGAACAAAGCAGTAATCTCTGCATATCTGGGTGAGGGGTAGGGCAGAAATGCTTACAATCAAAAATATAAATACCTATTACGGCAAGGTTCACGCTCTTAAAAACGTCTCCCTACATCTTTATGAAAATGAGATAGTTGCTCTTATCGGTGCAAATGGCGCCGGTAAAACTACAATCCTGAATACTCTTTCAGGTGTGACTCCACCACAAAGTGGCAGCATTCAATTTTCAGGTGAGCAAATCGAAGGAATGCCTCCAGACAAGCTGGTTAAAATCGGGATTTCTCAAGTTCCGGAAGGGCGTCAGGTCTTTAAAGGTCTGTCAGTATCAGAAAATCTGGAACTTGGTGCGTATCTGCGCTTTGTCGGCAGAGAGCCTAAAGAAAATATCAAGCAGGACATCAAGCGGATGTATGACCTCTTTCCCCGCCTTGAGGAACGGAAGAAACAGATGGCCGGAACTCTCTCAGGCGGAGAGCAGCAGATGCTTGCCATTGGCCGGGCTCTTATGGCAAAGCCGAAGCTCCTCTTGCTGGATGAGCCTTCAATGGGACTTGCTCCGCTTGTGGTTCAGGAAATTTTTGCCGTAATTGAAAGGCTTCGCAGGGATGAGGGGACAACTATACTGCTGGTAGAGCAAAATGCAAAAGCAGCTCTTAAAATGGCTGATCGTTGTTATGTTCTAGAAACAGGCAAGATTATTCTCGAAGGTAACGCAACTGATCTGCTTGAAAATCCCGAAGTTCAGCGGGCATATCTGGGCAAGGAAAAGAAGGATATCTGGGAACGCTAACCCATCCGTAGAGAGGTTAATATGGAAATCTGGGACAGAGAACATGAATGTATGCCGCGTGAAGAGATTGAGCAACTGCAGCTTGAGCGACTTCAGGCTACCCTGCACCGTGCCTACAAAAACGTAACCTGCTATCGCAACAAATTTAATCAGAACGGCGTTGATCCTGACAATATTCAGTCGCTTGCCGATCTTTCCAAACTTCCATTTACAACTAAAGAGGATCTTAGATTGAACTATCCTTACGGCATGTTTGCAGTGCCGCTGCGTGAGATAGTTCGTATTCACTCTTCATCCGGCACTACCGGTAAGCCGACAGTAGTCGGCTATACAAAAAATGATCTCAACACCTGGTCAAATCTTGTCGCCAGATTCATGACAGCTGCCGGCGTTACCCATGATGATGTTGTCCAGATCGCTTTTGGCTACGGCATGTTCACCGGAGCTTTTGGCCTTCATTACGGAGCAGAAACCATCGGTGCATCTGTAATCCCGATGGGTGGGGGTAATACTGAAAAACAGTTGATGATTATGCAGGATTATCGCTCGACAGTCCTTGTCTGTACCCCCAGTTATGCCATAACTATTGCAGACAAGATGGAACAGCTTGGTATTGAATCAAAATCTCTCTCATTAAAATATGGCCTTTTTGGCGGTGAACCATGGTCGGAAGCAATGCGAGATGAAATAGAGAGCCGTCTTAACATCAGCGCACTCGATAACTACGGCCTCTCAGAGGTACTTGGCCCAGGTGTAGCCGGAGAATGCATCAATAAGTGTGGCCTGCATATCTTTGAGGATGCCTTTATCGCGGAGATTATAGATCCGGACAGTTGCAAAGTGCTGCCGCCGGGAAGTGTCGGTGAACTGGTGCTTACCACAATAACTAAAGAAGCCTTCCCGATGATCCGTTATCGCACCAGGGATATAACCAGCCTTGATTATGAAAAGTGCGCTTGTGGCAGAACTCATGTCCGGATGAAGAAAACCACAGGCAGAACTGATGATATGTTGATTATAAAAGGGGTTAACGTATTCCCGTCACAGATTGAAGAGCTTCTTGTTTCTATAGAGGGGTGCGAGCCTCATTATCAGTTGGTAGTTGACAGAAAGAACAGCATCGACACCCTGGAAATACAGATTGAAGTTACTGAAAATATATTCTTTGATGAAATGAAACTGCAGCGGGCATTTATGGAGAAAATTGAGCATAAGGTTCATTCACTTATCGGTGTTGGTGTAACAGTGAAACTTGTTGAACCCAGAAGCATTCCAAGATTTGAAGGTAAAGCCGTAAGAGTAATTGACAACCGAAAACTGTAGCTATCTCTCAACCTCGACTGTTTAACTACCGGCATTCTCAATCAGAGGGTGCCGGTAGTTTTTGTAACTGACAATTCCATATATCGTACTTGACATAATATATCTTATGGGACGTAAATAGTCTCGGTAGGATAAGCAATCAACCTTCTGGGGAGTCGCTCGCGCGTCGTCCCCTTTTCGCGTTCTGCCCGTCTATAGGGGAAATCGTAACCGTCAGGGAGAAAACTCCCGAAACTGCAAAAGATCAGCTTAGGTTCCGGTCTATAGGGGAAATCGTAATCGCTTGGGGGAAATCCCCTATCGTTTCAGAAAATCTTCACTTACCCCCATTCTATAACATGGGGGTAATTTAAGTCATGGCCAAAAATCCAACTTCCTCCCCCTGTAAACCCGCTCTGGGCGTGCTGGGTTTTTCTAAGTACCTGAAATGCGCTTGGAAAGAACCCAATTGTTCTTTTACTTCCCAAAAAAGGAGGTAAAAAACCTGTGAAGCCGCTAACAGACAAGAAAATCAGCCTCCGCCTCGATTCCGAATTAGCCGACAAACTCGAAAATTATGCCGTCAATGAACGGGTTCCGGTGTCGTTTGTCCTGCGTCACCTGGTGCTCCGTTTCTTCGCCTCCCCCCTCCTGAATTTCGGGGGTCTGCTCTGGGTACTTCTCCCACTAGCCGCTTCTCTTCAGAAAAGGCCGACCAGCGCCGCTCTGCGGCGGCGGTGCAGGGCTGAACTTGAAAAGACCTCGTTCGAAAAGAAGGTCTGCACCCTCTTCGATGATTTTAGAGGTATCGGCCTTGACACGAAAGAGGCTGCCAAGAGGACAAATTTCGCCCTGAAGGATCAGAAGCACCCTTGGGCATCGTATGAGGTCATAGCCGACATAATTCGCAAATCTGGGCGATTTCGTAAGCAAAAGGGGGTGAAATAATGAAAAAGCTGACTTATCGAGCCTTTACGCGCCTTGACTGGCTTCTGTGGCATATGAGGCAAGTACGCAAGGCAACAAGCGCTCCAATATCTGTAACTGTCTGTATCAACAGCGGTTTTGTTACGGTGGCACGGTGTGCGCGGAGTGATGGCGAGCTAGGGCTATGCATAGGGGGAAAGCCCTCCCCTCGTTCAACAGCCGCCTTATGGGAGCGCTCGGCGAAGAGGGATCAGGGGCTTAATCATCCCCCTGTGTGCAAGCCGTTAGATGAACAAGATTGACACTTGTCCGACAATTGCCGCAAAATGTCCGACGTTTTTCGGGGACAAAATGGGAAAGGGAAAACTATGAAATGTAACCTATTGAAATTACATACTTTTTATATCTTATGGGACGTAAATAGTCCGCAAGTAACTCTCGATGTGTACCTGCCTAAGTCACAAGCATCATCTCCCCTCGACGACGACTATATTACAGGTTTCAGATTTAAGGTCAAAGACGACCTTCGCTTTCTTCGTTTTCAGCTGCAGCATTACCTGATTGACTTTGTCATCAAGGGTCGCAGTAGAGTCACCGACTTCTTCCCACTCCCTGGTTACAAATTCGGAGATGAGATTCTTCAGAGTGTCAGGGTTGATTTTCTCAAAGGGTACCTCTACCCCCTCTTCCATGAATTCGGGATATTTCTCTTGATGAACATCTTCATCAGGCACCATTGTAACTTCAAGCGACTTCGACAATTGTATACTCCGTTCTGCACGTACCAGTCTCAATTTCGACTGTATCGCCAACACTTCTGCCAAGCAAACCTCTCCCCATGGGAGAAGCGGGCGTTATAACAACTATCTCATTATCATCCTGCTCAATTTTAAGCCCACCCTCTGTCGGGCCTATAAAGAGTATTTTTGTCGCGCCATATTCGTCTTCAAGAGTTACCAGTGAAGCAAGACGGATCACTGCGTGTTTTTCATCAGCAGTCAACTGCCGATATATTTCTATGGAATCTCTAAGTTGAGCTGCCCTGTTTGCCTGCCCCTGTGCAACATATGAAGCTTCAAGCGCAAGAGTGTCATACTTGTTATCCGGGACATTCTCTTCATGTGTTGATGCTTCGTGAGCACTTTTGGCGGCAGTGAATATAATATTCAGATCATGGGAGAGACGATCTATAATTTCCCGGAGGAGAATAGACTTGTTCATAAAGATGTCCTACTTGAATTTCGCAATAGCTGCCGGATTCTTTGCACCGACAACCCCCTCAATCCAGAGAGAAAGGGCTTTGCCGCTTTTGAGAGTATCTTCGGGAATAACGAGACTGTTCTTTTGCGCCAGACTGTCGGCAAACTTGAGCTGAGCCTCACTCGGCCCATCTCCAGCAGCCCGGACTGGCGGAATAAAGAATCCCATCTTATTGTGAACACCCTTACAAAAGCGCTGCCAGCTCTCCTTGTTCTCTACCACCAGATCGAGGAAGCTTTCCATTTTGCGGGTTAGAGGATAATCAATCACCCAGGAGTGCTTTTCCCTGAGAAAATCGATGAGCATTTCGCCTGACGGCAGTGGGACCACCTTCCCCTTTTCTTCCTTCACATAACCGCGGCCGGTGATGTTCTCTGGTGATGGCGGCGTAGGTTGAAGGACGGCCTATATCAAGCCTCTCCAGCTCTTTTACCAGAGAGCCGAGGGTGAACCTGCCGGGCGGTTTGCTCTTTTTCTCTTCAAGTATCTCTTCGATCTTCGGCACCAGTTCACCTGCTTCTACCGGCGGGAGCAGCTGCAGCTTGTCCTCGTCACCTTTCTTCTCGCTCTCCTCGTCAATTTCGGCATATAGCTTGAGAAAACCGTCAAAGGTAAGAACCCGTCCGGAGGCCCTGAAACGCTCACTGACAACCGTGAAAATCATTACGGTAGAGTCGTAGCGAGCCGCCGCCATCTGGCTGGCGATTGCCCGTTTGAAAATCAGTTCATAAAGTTTGCCATGATCATGAGTGAGCCCTTCTTTCCTGATAATGGCAGCAATTTCAGCGAGTGAATGCATATGCGTCGGGCGGATACCTTCATGAGCCTCAGCCTGTGAATTTTTTGATTTGTGCTGATTAGGTTTTACAGGCAGATAATCGCTGCCAAGAGTCTTACCCAGAAATTCACGGATCTCGGCGATAAAGGCCTCATCCATCCTGACTGAGTCGGTCCGGTGATAGGTGATGACACCCTGATCAAAAAGTCCCTGCGCCAGTTTCATAGTCTGTTCAGGCGTGAATTTCAGCCGTACTGCAGCGGCAGCCTGCAAATCAACCGTTGTGAATGGTGGTTTGGGGGACTGCTTCACCTCTTTCTTTTCGACCTTTTCAGCAAGGGCATGGGATTCCGATTTAATGGCGGCGATAATAGTCTCTGCATCAGACTTTTTTTCGAATTTGCCTTTCATGTGGCGGGCCACAAAGGTGGTGCCGTCCTTATCCAGCTTTATATCCAGCATCCAGTAAAGGGCAGACGTGAAAGCGCGGATTTCTCTCTCCCGGTCCACAACCAGGCGGACCGCCGGCGACTGGACTCGCCCGACGCTGTAACTGCTGCGAAGGCTCTTACTGGCAATGGGAGAGAGGATATAACCGACCAGACGATCACCAATTCTTCTGCCGAGGAAGGCGCTATAGAGACCTCTGTTTGTCTTGTCAAACGGTACTGCTTTGGCAAGAGATTCCTTGAGCCCTTTTTCGGTTACTTCATAGATCTCCATTCGCAGACACTCTTTGGCAACTGACTTGACCTCTTCGTAAATATGGCAGCTGATGGCATACCCTTCCCTGTCCGGGTCACCGGCAAGCATGACAGTCTCACCGCGTGCCGCAGCCCGCAGTTCATTAGGAAGGTTTGCCTTCTTTTCGTGATAGACAAAGGTCGGTTCATAAGTGGCAAGATCAACTCCGATCTGCTTGTCAGGCAGGTCTTTGAAGTGTCCCACCGTGGACATGACTTTCACTTTGAGGATGGATTGAATTTTTTTCGCCTTGGTGGGCGATTCTACTATAATGAGCATGAAGCTGTTGCCTTGTTGGATAATTGGTTTGAGACCTGAGCCAGCGGAGTTTCAGAGTAAGGCAGACACCGACATCAAGCCGGCTTTAAGGATTTACGCTGACATCGGTAAAAAGAGCATGACACCTATAATTTAAGTTTCTTTCCCCTGGACAGCAGCTATCTCCTCTGCCGTAGCCGGACGAACTTCCTGAACGGTGCAATTGAATACCAGTGATATCCCGGCCAGCGGATGGTTAGCGTCAAGCACGGCCCTGCCGTCGGCAATGTCAGTCACGGTCACAAAAAAACTATCCTCATCACCACCATCGACCGGGTTGCCTTCTATCTGCATCCCGACTGTCAAAGGCTGCGGCAGTTCATCAACAGAGACGATATTAACAAGCTCGGGATCGTACTCGCCAAAAGCATCCGCTGGCTGAAGTTTAACCGTGATGGAATCACCGACCGTCTTGCCGTGGAGAGCAACCTCAACAGGCAGAAAAATAGTGTTGTAGCCACCATGCAGATAGCTGAGCGGCTCTTTACCTTCGTCGATGGTATTTCCGTCGGCGTCAGTAGCTGAATATGCGACTGTAACGACTGTGTTCCTGTCTATTTTTATCATATTATCTCTCTCGATTTGGTATTTGCGATCAGCTGTAACTTCTCATCGCGGGAAAATGATTTGATTTCAGCCTCTCTCCTGGCTGAAGAACTCCGTGTATGCCCGCCCTCCCGGTATACTGTCCGGACCGGTTGTCTGCCGCGGAAATACTTCGCACCCTCCCCTGCTGCATGCTGGTGGAAACGCTTTTCACTATCAGTGCTGATGCCGGTATAGAGAGAGTCATCAGAACAGAGAATGATATATACCTCCCAACTCATTTAAAACCCTGCTCTTCTTACCAACTGTCTGTTCCAAAAGGCAAGGCACTGTTCTTGTCAGCAATCCAGACCGCAATATCGGTCAACGGTTTTTCCCCGTGCAGATCCCTCAGCAGCATATGATATCCATTTTCATAGAAAGCCTTGCGGGTAGTTTGCGGCATTTTGTCAAGCATCCGGAAAGTTGGCTCCCTGGGGATAACCTGATCGTGCTTGCCGTACAGAACCAGGGTTGGCAACCGCAGTCTGCCTGCGTTCATCAATGCCTGATCCATCAGGTTGGTAAGACCGTACATGGAATCTATGCGAGTATCCTTGATAACTAACGGATCCCGACTCAGGGCCCGGCGCATTTCGAGATTATCGGACGGCGTTATGTTCAGCCCACTACCTGACAGTTTCATCCAGGGGACAGTGTGAGCGGTGACGGCAAGCAGCCATCTTTGATACCATGGCATAGTATCCCGCCCCCAGACGGCAGGCGCGACCAGTATGATACCATCGACGGCTGGCGGATTGCTACCTGTAACAGCAACAATAGTAACGGCACCCCCCATGCTCTCGCCCAGGAGATATAACGGCAGACCCGGATACAGCTTGCGAACCTCGCCGACAAAAGCCGAGAGGTCGTCAGTATAAGCCGCAACACCCGACCATACCCCTCGTTCCGGTGCAAGACCAAACCCGCGCTGGTCATAAGCATAACAGGCAATTCCCTGCAAGCTCAGAAAGTTCCCGGTAGAGACAAAACTGTTACTGTAATCGTTGAAACCGTGCAGGGCAACAACAATGGCCTTTACCGGAGTACTCTTCGGCAGCCAGCTACGTACCGGCAGGATTGTCCCGTCTGCTGCGGAAAAATGATCATGTGCAAGTTTCGGCTGCATGACCGGTTTTCCAGGAATGTTCACTAACGGCGAGCAGGCCGATGAAAGGAATAAAACTGCCGCAGCTATAACAGCCATGAGCAGTCGTCTGATAAACGGCATGAGCTCTCCGGACACCATAATAAAGGCGCTGCAACGTTACAGGCCAAGGTATGGGCTACACGAAAGACCTATCATATAACCAGTTAAAGGTCAAAATATCAGTTCTACTGTTCGTGTCAACAGGTAGCGTATCTGCTGCTTTGCTCCAGGAAGCCGATACTTTTTCAGCTGAAGATTGACAAAATCCATTAAGAGCGGTTTACTTTACAAGAGGAGAGTTGCAAAATAGGAAATCTTTGAATATACAGGGACTTACAACCATGGCTAGCAAGCAAGGGAGTGGCGACAGCAGCAAAGGCCGGACTGTACGCAGCGTTCAGCAGTTGGCAGGCATTATTGATCTGGACAGTGTCTTCTCAAGTCTGGCCAGGATGCTGAAACGGAGTATCAGGAGCAGTTGGGCCGCTGTCTACCTGTTGAACAGGGATGACAATGGTTATTTGCCCCCGCGAACTTTCACCCTCCCCGCTAAATTGAATGCCCCATTACAGGAGATGCCGCTTCACTCTCGCAAAAGAGGCGAGCTCACCAAACTGCTTGCCAACAGGAAGCAGATTCTGCTGCCTGACCCTGGATCGGCCGGCTTACTTGCTCCTTCCTTGCGAAAACTGCTTGCCCGGTTTTCACTACTGGCTGTTCCTATGCGTGTTGGCAGGCAGCCGCAGGGCCTGATCCTACTGGCCAGACCGCAGCGTCTCGGGCCGTTTACCTCAACTGAACTGGCTACTGCTTGCGAATTGGTCTCCCAAGCTTCTCTGGTGGCCAGTTACTTGCGCCTCTCCGATGAATCACTCGATATGTCACTTAACCTTGCCAAGCGGATCGACATGATCCAATCACTCTATGAAATTAACAAAGCCATATCATCATCCCTGAGTCATGACCTGATTATTGCTACGGCTGCCGATCATATTGAAGTTCTGCTAAATTGCGATCTGCAGGTCATCGCTGACAAGCATCTCGGTTCACAGCGGATAATGTCGGTACGTGGCAGTGACAAAGAGATAACGAAGAGGCTGACGCCAGGACAGGAGCTTGAAAACAAGGGTATCATCCACCATGCCGTGACAACTGGAGAGATTCAGTATATTCCGGATACGGGCAACTATTTTCAACCCTGCCGGTTTCTTCAGGACCAGACAGATAATGAAATTCGTTCACTGATGATTGTGCCGCTGGTAACATCTAAAGGTGTTCGAGGCCTCCTGATCCTTGGAGACAAGCAACCGGAATTCTTCAGGAATGAAGAACTTTTTGTCGTTGAGAAAATTGCCTCTCAGCTTGCGGTAGCGATTGAGAACGCCCAGCATTATGAGGAGATGCGCCAGCTTTTTTTCAGTACTGTTGCCAGCCTGGCAAATGCCATTGACGCCAAGTCTCCATGGACCAAGGGTCATTCCGAACGGGTTATGAACGTAGCCGCAAATATCGCCAGGGATATGGGGCTTGATGAGGAGAGTATAGAGCGGGTCAGAATGGGTGGGCTGCTACACGACATCGGCAAGATCGGCGTGATGGAAGCGCTACTGGAAAAGCCGGCCGAACTTGATGACGACGATTTTCCGCCGATACGTCTTCACCCTGAGAAAGGTGTGGCAATTCTCTCACCCATCGCGCAGCTTAAGGAAGTACTTCCTGCCATTCTCCATCACCACGAGTTCTACGACGGTAGCGGTTATCCCGGTCATCTGGCAGGCGAGGATATCCCCCTCGATGCCAGGATAATAGCTGTAGCTGACTCTTTCGACGCCATGATCGCCGATCGTCCTTACAGAAAAGGGCTTGGGGTAAAGGAAGCGGCAAGGGAACTGGTACGATGTGCCGGTAGTCAGTTTGATCCAGCAATAGTCGACTGCTTCTGCTCCCGACTTGACAGATTGGTGAAAAACCCAGCCGCTGCCCCGCCGGGGAATGATCGGCATAAGAAAAAGGCGGATCTTACCTGAATTATCTCTTACCCAGCCACTATTATTTTCCAAAGTCCGGATTCAAGTCTCTGCCTGCTGCATAGACAGCATATTTCCTGTCCTCTTCAAGGACGTGGTGCAGTAGCCATTTACCTATAAAAACAATCAGATCCCTGGTCAACTCCAGCTGGCTCGTATGGGGAATCCGCTTCATCTCCTCCAATTTGTAGGCAAAACCGTTATGCATCTCGATATGTGCGTCAACTTCGAAATATTCAATCCGGCGCATATATTCGACTTCAGCCCTGAAGTGATAATCGGCGTAAGCCAGCAGTTCATCCAGTTTTGGACCGACACAATTGTCGTTGTCAACATCGAGACATTCGCCATAAAGTCGGTTGAGTATTGAAATCAGCTCTTTATGGTGACCGTCAAGTTCCTCATTATTAACCGAATAATTTTCATTCCAGGATATCAGCGGCATATTCTCTCTATGATTGTTGGTTTAGAATCCATTTTGAAGCTATTTGAAGTTCCAGGCAGTTAGCCTGATCCGGCTTTAACAGGATTTACTGACACCACGCTGCTTAACAGCCACCTTCAAAACCAAATAAAGCATTCAGCTCGTCTCTTACCCGCTCGGAGTTTTCAGAATTGAGTGTTACAAGCCTTCGCAAATGAATCATTGACTCTATGCCAATCAGTATAATTTTAATGCCGACCAGACCATCATTGACATGAACAACCTTACCGTCAAACGAAATAACCACATCTGAATTGTTGAGTCGAATGGTCAGGTGGCAACTGTTCCCCAACTCCGTTGTAAATCCACCGGCAGTTTCAATCAGTACACCCTTCAAGGAGATATCGACAAGAGAAGCCTCGTGGACAGTCCCGTTGATTTCGATTTGAATCATTACATCAAATCTGATCCGATGAAAATGTCTCTGCTCAGACATCTGTCCTCTCCTTTTAAAAATGAACTGAGCAATGGAAAATCAGGTTATTAGAAGAGTACCTACAGTACGGGCAAAGTCAAGAGAGCCATAAAGTCAGCGAGTCGATGTGCTTGAATAATCATTTCTCACGTGTGGTATATGGGAAAAATTATCTTCAGGTGGGCTATGAAGGCAATGAATCCATTGAAAAGACGGATGATATTATTTGTTATTTCGGTATTGGCACTGGTGATTCTGATTAGTGGCGGGTGCGGTGATGACGGATTCATCGTCATCTCAACAGGCAGTGGTGTCATTATCTTTACGCCACACTCCTCAGCAAAATGATGCACGAGTCGCATCTTATTGAAAGAGAATGGCTGACTCACCCTCAGTGAAAACCTGAACGGATATCCTGTCCTGCTGCACGATCACATCTTTAAGCTTCAGGTCTTTTATGTCGCAGTTGAGAAACAGATGCTCCATCAGTTTCATCCGGGTCAGCGCGGTAGAAGCAATCTGCCGGGACTGATCCAGCTGTTTGGACAGATTCATATTCAGCTGCTCCTGGATATAACTCCTGATGCTGCCATGAAGGAACCAGTCAGCTGATTTTAGCAGCATATTCTGGGTCTGCATGTCAAAGTCCACATCTTCAACGGAAAACAGATTGGTTTGCAGGTTGAAAACCGGTTTAGCGGTCAAATACACAATCCCCTCCAGCGACCCCTCTGTGACAAGTTTGACGACGAGCTTTTCACCGTTCCCAGACAGGTCGAATTCTCTGATAGTGACACTTCTACCGCCTGAATCAAATTGCTTGTTGAGCAGCAGCGGCGCAGCAATTGCACTCAGGTCACTATAGAAAACATCGGCGTTCAGAGCAATGCGGAAGGTTTTGTCGAACCTGCCGACCTGCTTGAGACTGGGCAATGGGCGCAACGGTTGTGCAGCAGGTTCCGGTCCTATTACCAGGTCGGCAAAGGTGCTGATACCGACGCTCAATTTCACCCTGTTGTTCTGGGCGTACAAGGGGGAGATTACTATCTCCTGGGGGGCGATTCTCAGCCAGGTTTTGTAGCTCCTGTCCAACAGAATCGGTGTATGGGCGGTAGTCCATACACTGGCAACTTTTGTCTTCAGTGGTAAAAGTTCATTGAGCTTTTTTTCAACCACAGAGGACAATAGGCGCTGGACCGGCTGGGTGATCCCGTCAACGACACTGCGGGGTTTGAACGACAGCGGCCCAAGGCCGACCTCTTCAGCCAGCAGATCGCTTACCCCCAGATAAAAAACTTCCGGGCGTATATGCCAGTCGGGTGTGACGCTGGCAGTAACCTTGAACTTGAGTTTCAATGGGACAGGATTTGTTTCAAACATGCCGTAGCTGAGTGAAATGGTAGCCGGAAGGGTAATAAAGATGAAATTATCGGCAGCGCTGAGGGAAATGGGTCCGTTACGAAACACATCTGCCGACATACCTTTTGTCTTGGTAGAGCCCTTGTATAACTCTTTGCCGATTGTCGAATTGAGGATTTTAGCAAGTTCATCCGTTGTCATCTCGATCGGGATATTGAGCGTGGAGGTTTCTTTTTTGAGTGCAGTTCGAAAAGCTTCGATGACCGGTTTTTCGGCGGTCAGTTGACTGTCGTCCGCAGCGGACGTCAAGGGCAGTGCACAGATTGCCGGCAGGAGTAGCGTAATTATTCTTCTTTTAAAAATCATATTTGTCCAGGTCTCGTAAGTAAATTTATCTACTACTGGTTGGCGCTTTCAGTTGTTAAATCACAACTCCGCTGAATTTACTCATTGAAGCTGTAATTGTGGCAAAAAACAGAAAGAATAATATTATCAGCAGGATACTAACAATAATTCCCCAGGTAATTACCCATTTATTGACCCCACCCTCTTCCGACAAGATCTTGAGCCGATGTTCTGCCGGGTGGATTGTCCGTAATTCGTTCACTTTTCCTTTCACATGGCGATAGTATGCATAGTTACCCCCTACCCCGGCAATAATGTGCAGAATTACATTTACCCCCGGCACGCAGAAGATGGCAAACGTTATCAGCGAAGCAAGATACATCTTACGGTACAGCATCCAGAGGAACGTGAAGCCAAAACAGGACCAGTTCCAGGTGGGTGCAAATTTCTCTATGCCCGTCCGGTTGAACTTTGAAAACTGTTGGCTGTAGTAATAGAAATTGGTTCCGACGAAAGCCCGGATTTCTTCAGTGGTGACGCTATCGGCCTGTATCCCGAAGACCGGGGTGGCGCCAAGCATTGAACCACAAAAACGGCACTTAATCGCTTCATCCTGGATAGTTTCTTTACAAAAAGGACAGATCATCGCTGGTAACGCTCCTGCGGACAAAACTAAAGGCTCCGGATGCACGGGGGTACCCTTTGCACCAGAGCCTCATTTTGAATGGATTTTACTACTTCCGCTCTATATATACGCCATATCCGACTATGCTGTCAACGAGTCGGACCGTTACAGCATGTTTGCACCTGACTACTTTTCAACTGTATCTCTGGAATTCGCCTGACTTGATCTGTCAAGACAGACGGCTCATTCACGATCAGGAGACGCGGACCGTTTTTTAGACGGTGAAAGCGGCCATCATCCTTACGCGCGCCTATCGCCCATTCGTAAAGTTTACGGGCATCTTCCAGCACAGGCCGACGCGGCTCGCGATAGTAGCGCTTCTGCATCCGCTCGTTGGAAAGGCCGATGCAACCGTGGGACGCAGCAAAGCCCGGCATATCCCGCCCGTGAATCCAGTAGGCAACATAATTCGTATCGACATAAAAGCGTAAGGCGTAAAACATTGGATAGGGGATGTTCAGTTCTTCGATTTTGTAGAGATTTGACGTGTGGTTGCGATCAAAGGCATCAATCCTGAACTCGCCGGAAGGTGTCTGGAATCCGTCCTTTCCAGTGGCTACAGGGAGAGAAAATACCCGCCTGCCGTATTCGTATGCACCGAGATACTGCTCGGTGAGGTCAATGAGGATAAACTTAGCCTCACTCTCCGCCGCAGGATAAAGTGCAGGCATCGGGCTGAACCCGGCTAGCTGTTCAGAATTCAGCGGCACCTTCAGGGACATGCCCGCGATAAAATGGCGCTGATCTATCCGGTTAAAGCGCAGCCCTGCCTGCCATAAAGCACCGAAAACCCCGTTGGGGGTGTCTCCCGGCTCGATTATGCGGCATTCCCATTCTATAAGGTCATCACTGGGACGATCTATCGCGCAGAGGTCAGGCGGAGTAACAGACGCCAGAGAAAGAGGCGGGACACTCATGCATAGAAGTACGATAAACCCGACAATGCCCCGCTGCATGCGTGCTCCTTACCATGTGCGCAATTTTCCGCAATCGATATGGATAAACCCGGTTTTCGGGTAGTAGCCGACACCCCCCTGGCGGAGTGCCAAGGCTGTTTTACGCACAGTGGAAAGATTAACAGAAGGAATGACAATATCAATTGCTTTTCCTTCAATATGAAGACTGTGCTTAGCCACTCGGCCACTTTCCCGCCGAAGCAGATCGTTGTATTCAAGGGAACGGTAGCCGGAGATAATGTGTATCTCGTTGTCCCCCCCAGTTGATTATCAACCATGTTGAGAAAGTTAAGTACCCTTACGTCCATATTGGCGACTTCATTGGTATAGTGACAGCGGAGAATCCAGTTAATGGATTTGAGAGCCTCCGCGTCGTAATCGCCGTCCGGTGTCCGGTAGGTTGTAGTCAGTTTTTCACTGGTATGGGTATTGTAGAGGGTCAGATTTGAGGATGGGTACTTTTGCGACGTCATATACTGTGCGAAACCGCTTCTGCTGCTTCCAAGGACAAATGCTCCAAGCAGCGATGCCTTAAGAAATGCTCTTCTGTTGAAATGCCTTTTAATCAATAATCTGCTCCAAATCGAAATTTGACCACCCATTGTCAGATAGTTTCGAAGGCATATGCGATAGTAACAGCGTGGGAGCCTTCGAAGGTAGCCAGATGATATCCCCGGTGTTCCCCATTGAAATCGATGTGAAACCGGGAGGTCTAGGGCCTGCGCCCAAGTTCAGACTACAAAGTGCGGTGGATTTCAGGATTGCGGTGAAGATGCAGCAGGACAGGCAGCACTAATAAAATACAGGCGTTAATTCACACTCTCATTAAGACACTAGCGCACCTGGTACCTTGAAGACAAGACAAGAATTTTTCATAAACTTTTGCTTGTCTATGTAAAATCGCTGAAAGACTGTTCCGGGCTTTCGCAGCCAACTTTATACGGACAGCAGTGCCGCCATGAATCTAAAGACTTTGTGGATATTCAGTAATGGCTTGCCGGACAGCACCGCCGAACTTTGGATTTTAAGTAAGAAAAAGAAATATGGTGGCACTCCCGGAGATACCCGGTATAATTTCAGAATCATACCGGCTCTACGTTTGAAACGACTGCACTTGATCACCATTTCCAAGGGGGTGCAGCTTTTCGGTCGTGTTGATAAAATCGTGCCAGAAAAAGGAGACAACTATGAGTGGAGATGTCCAGGAAGCAATCAAGCGTTCGCTACAGACAGAAAAAAATGCCATGCTCTTTTATCAGTACGGAGCGCAGCAGTTTAAAGATGGCGAAGCCAAGCGAACCTTCGTGCTATTAGCCGGGGAGGAGCGGGAGCATGCCGGCCATTTTTACCGGATCTACAAAGGGGACGATATTCCTTCCCTGGATGCCTTTCTTGCAAGTCCACCTGATAATGAAAACGACTGGATTGCCTCGGCAAAAAAAACGTGTGGCGCGGATCTCAGCGAACAGAAGGCAATGGAGATAGCCCTGGAAAAGGAGAAAAATCTCGAAGAGGCGCTGCGGGATATGGCTGAAAAGATGACTGACCCGGAAGTGCGCGCTGTTTATGATCTGAACGTGCAAGAGACTCATAATCACTATCTGCTGATCGAATCGGAATATGCAAGAATCATGGGGATGGTCCATGAGTCCGACATGGATATCTATGTCAGAGAATAGGAGCTGTTCCAAGCAAGCTCTATAGTTGAGATACAGTTTACAGATCATAATGCCTCTTCAGTTGATTCTGAAGAGGCATTATATTACTGCAATAACCTACGTTACACAGTTTTTCCGCGGTCTCACTTTCTGCAGAATCCGATCCATATAGTAGTAGACCACAGGCGTTATGTAGAGGGTCAGTAGCTGGGAAGTCAGCAACCCGCCCACAACCGCCAGACCCAGCGGCTGCCGCGACTCGCCGCCGGCTCCGAGACCCATGGCAATCGGCAGGGTTCCCATCAGGGCCGCCATGGTGGTCATCATGATCGGCCGGAAACGGACAATCGCCCCTTCGTAGATGGCGTCCAGCGGACGTCTTCCCTTCCTTTCGCTCCGCTTCCAGCGCAAAGTCGATCATCATGATGGCGTTCTTTTTGACGATGCCGATCAGCATGATGATGCCGACAAAACGCATAGATATTCAGATCGCACTTGAAGATCATCAGGGTAATCAGCGCCCCGAAACCGGCGGCCGGCAGTCCGGAGAGAATGGTGATCGGGTGGATATAGCTTTCATAGAGTACGCCGAGCACGATGTAGATAACAAAGATGGCCATGGCCAGGAGGAGCCATAAGCCGCTGAACGAGGACTTGAATGCCTGGGCGGTGCCCTGGAAACTGGTGCTGACGGTCGGGGGAAGTGTCTGTGTCGGCAAGCCTTGCCAACCAGCTTCATGGCATCTCCCAGGGCAACGCCCGGGGCGGAGATTGAAGGAGATCGTCACTGCCGGCAGCTGCCCCAGATGGTTCACCGCCAGCGGGCCGATGGTTTTGGTAGATGGTCGCGATGGTCTCGAGCGGGACCAGCTGTCCGTTTTTCGCCATGGATATAGAGCATGCCCAGCGCTGCCGGATCTCCCTGGTAGAGCGGGTCGAGTTCGAGGATCACCTGATACTGGTTGGTCGGAGCAAAGATGGAGGAAACCTGCCGCGAGCCGTAGGCATAGGCAAGGGCGTCCTCCACCTGCAGCACGGTGAGCCCCAGTGGCCGCCACCTTGTCCCGGTTGATCTCCACATGCACCTGCGGATTACTGATCTGCAGATCGCTGGTCACATCCAGCAGCTCCGGCAGCTCCCGCAGCTTCGTCTCAAGCGTCCTCGGCAGAGCGGTACAGCTCATCCGTATCCTGCCCCTGCAGGGTGAACTGGTACTGGCTCTTTGGAACTGACGCCGCCGATCTGGATCGAGGGGACGTTTTTCAGAAAAACGTCTGAATCCCGGCAACCTTGGCAAGCTTGGGACGCAGTTCCTGAATGATTTCATCCGCCGAGAGCTTCCGCTGACTGCGCGGTTTAAGCCGCATGAAAAAACTGCCGTTGTTGCTGCCGCGGCTGCCTGCCGATGGAAGACATGAAACCATCGACATTGGGATCCTTGGCAATGATGGCTGCAACCGCTTCCTGGTGCAGTTTCATGTCGGCGAAAGAGGTCCCCTGGGCCGTCTCGGTGTCGGCGTTGATCCGCCCGGTGTCCTCGATCGGCAGAAAGCCCATGGGCATCGATCGTAAACAGCCAGACGGTCAGCAGCGTAAGCAGCAGCGTCACGACCAGGGTTGTCCGCCGATAGCTGCAGCACCTGTCTGCAGGGAGCGTTCATACAGATGAAGCATGCCGTCGAAGAAACGCTCCATGACCAGGTACAGGCGTCCGTGCCGCTCCGTTGCCGGCAGGTTTCAGAAAGCGGCTGCAGAGCATGGGGGTCAGGGTCAGGGAGACAAAACAGGAGACCAGGATGGCAACGCTGATCGTTATGGCGAATTCGTGCAGCAGCCGTCCCAGAATGCCCCCCATGAACAGCACCGGAATAAAGACCGCTACCAGCGAGATGGTCATGGAGATGATGGTGAAGCCGATCTCCTTGGAGCCCTTGAAGGCCGCCTCCATGGCGCTCTCCCCTTTTTCCATGTGGCGGACGATATTCTCCAGCATGACAATGGCGTCATCCACCACGAAAGCCGACTGCCAGGGTCAGGGCCATCATGGAGATGTTGTTGAGGGAGAAGCCGAGCAGATGCATGACGGAGAAAGTGCCGACAATGGACATCGGCAGCGCCAGCGACGGGAATGATCGTGGCGGAAAGATTGCGCAGAAAGAGGAAGATCACCATGATGACCAGGCTGATCGTCAGCACAGGGTGAACTTGACGTCATGCATCGATTCACGGATCAGGGTTGACCGGTCATAAAGCACGTCAACGTCGACCGAGGCCGGCATCTGGCTGCGAAAGCCCGGCAGGAGACTTCCTGACGTTGTCCACGACCTCGATGGTGTTGGTGCCCGGCTGGCGATGGATGGCCAGGACGATGGCGCGCGTGTTGTTGTACCAGCCGGCGGTCTTGTTGTTTTCGACACTGTCGATGACCCGCCCCAGCTCCTCCAGGCGGACCGGCGAGCCGTCCCGATAGGCCACCACCATCTGCCGGTAGGCCGGCTGCCTTGAACAGCTGGCCGTTGGCTTCGATGGTGAAGGCCTGTTTTGTCCCATCCAGGGTTCCGGTCGGCAGATTGACGTTTGCCTGATCAATGGCGGCTGCCACTTCGATCGATGCCGATCTGGCGGGAGGCCAGCGCCTTCGGATCAAGCTGGGCGCGCACCGCATATTTCTGCGAGCCGTACACATTGACCTGGGCCACGCCGCTGATGGTGGAAATACGGCGGGCGATCATGGTCTGGGCATATTCGTCAACCGCGGAAAGCGGCAGAGTCGGGGAACTGAGCGCCAGGTAGAGGACCGGCTGATCAGCCGGATTCACCTTGCGGAAAGAGGGCGGGGTCGGCATGTTTTTCGGCAAGAAAGCGGATCGCCAGGGATATGGCCGCCTGCACATCCTGGGCAGCGGCATCGATATCGCGGTCCAGGTTGAACTGGAGGGTGATCCTGCGTCGTGCCGACACCGTTGGTCGAGGTCATGGAATCGACACCGGCAATGGTGGAGAGCTGGTTCTCGAGCGGGGTTGCCACTGCCGAGGCCATGGTATCCGGATTGGCGCCGGGGAGGCTGGCATTGACCTGGATGGTCGGGAAATCCACATTGGGCAGGTCGTTTACCGGCAGCAGCTGATAGGAGACCACCCCGAAGATGAGGATGGCGATCATGACCAACGAGGTCATGATGGGGCGGCGGATGAAGAGGTCTGCTATATTCATTTCTTCTTCCCTTCAACCGGTTGTTTCTCATTCGCAGCAACAGTCGCACCCGGTGTCAGCCGCAGCTGGCCGTCAATCACCACGGTCTCGCCCGCGGCCAGCCCCTTGTCAATAACCGTTTCCTCGCCTGTCGCAGCGGCAGAGGTAACCGGCCGCAACTCCACAGTATTGTCAGGTTTCACCACGTAGACAAACTCACCCTCCTGGCCGGTCTGAATCGCCTGGGTCGGCACAACCACGGCATTCTGCCGTGAGGCGAGTGTTATCAGCACGTCGGTAAACTGGCCCGGCCAGAGTTTACGTGCTTTGTTGGCAAAAATTCCTTTGAGTTTGATTGTGCCTGTAGCAGAATTTACGGCATTATCAAGAAAACTGATGGTGCCAGCTTCACTGCTGCCCGGTTCATTGGGAATAATCGCCTCGATTTTCAACTGACCGGCAGCCATGGCCCGTTTTATTTCTCCAAGCCGTTTTTCCGGGAGCGAAAAGGTGACGTAAATCGGACTGAGCTGATTGATGGTGACGATCGGCAGATCGTTTGCCTTTACCAGGTTTCCTGTTTGCAGGGCAATTGTGCCGGTTCGTCCCGAGATCGGTGACCGGATGGTACAATAGCCCAGCTGAATTCTGGCGCTCCTGATAGCGGCACGGTCAGCAACTACGGTAGCCGCCAAAGATTCGGCATTTGCTCGCAGTAATTCATACTGGTCACGGGTAACAATGCCATCCTTGAGCAGCCCTGCGTAACGGTCCGCCTGTTCACGGGCAAATTTTTCCTGCGCCAGATCCTTGGCCAGGGCGGCCTCGTACTGGCTCAAAGTAGCCTGGAACGGTTCCGGATCGATGTTGATCAGCACGGCGCCTTTCTCGACATCACTCCCTTCCGGAAAATGAATTCGGGCGATCTGACCGCTGACCTGTGACTTTATGGCAACGCTGGTATACGCCTCAATATTGCCGATGGCCTTCACCTGAACCGGCACATCTTTTAGAATAGTCTGAAAAACTTTTACCGGTACCGGCGGTTTTACCTTTGGCTTCTCATTTTTGGCAGTACAGCCGGCGCAAAGGAGTAATGCGATAAAACAGAACGCTACAGCGGGATTGTTCCTCATAGTAACCTTATCCTCTCAATGAACTACTTCATGGCAACCTGCGGTTTTATTAAAAGAATTTCAACAGTCTTGCCCCTTCACGGAAAAGTACGCAAGCAAAAACAAACAACAGCAAACCGAGAAAACTGAGGGTGTAACGATACGCTTTGCCGGAGAGAAACGACCTGGATTTCCCGACAGCTATGGCCAGGAGGATCTTCGAGCCTACCAGGGACAGATAGAATCCGCTGAGGAAGGCAATGAGTGCCCACAGGCCAAAATTGAATGCCCGGCTCATGATTGGTGCGCCGACGCTTATCCAGAACAGATAGGGGTGCGGGTTGAGGATATTGACCAATAACACCTTTCAGCAGCGACCGGGGTGGCCCGCTCTGGATTGACACATCTACCGGCTTGCTTCGCAGGCAACTGATGCCGGTGAAAAGAATAAAAATACCACCGGCTATCGAGATGATTCCCAGTCCCGACTGGTAAGCGGAAAGCCGTGAGGCAATATACAGGGTTAGCAGAATTATCGGCAGATCGCTGATAATTGGCGCAAGGGCAACCTTTACCCCCGATTTAACCCCATGCAGGAGTGATTCGGAAATAACCAGCGTCAGGAGCGGCCCCGGGGCAACGCCGGCAGAGAGTCCCAATATAATCCCAATCGACAGAAAATCAATCACGTCTTGACTGCCACCCTGCTCTGCCCGATCTAAAACTGCTGAACTGATCTTACCCGGCAATTACCAAATTAAATACGGTTGCCCCATGCTTCCCCTAGCTGATTTCTGTCATCTTGAGAACGATTTTTTCCGCAAGCTGGTCGCCGACCGCAGAAACGTAACTTTTGTAATGAGGCGAATTAACATGCTGTTCAAGGCAGGAGATATTTCGCCAGTTCTCGTAGAAAATGAACAGGCAAGGGTCTGCGTTGTCCTGATGCAAGCGGTATTCGATGCAGCCCTCTTCCTGTCTGGTGGGCGCGATGAGTTTCAGCAGTTCGGATCTGACCGAATCGATGGCATCTTCTTTGACGACAAGTTTAGCGATAACGGTGATTATAGACATCAATTCCCCCTTTTCTCGTGGGCCTTCTTTCCGTGAACCCGTTCGTATGCCTTACAAAAGGGACAGAGGTCCTGCTCCACGTTCTTCACGAAATTGTAAACGACCCCCTCTTGGTGATGGCGGGCATGGAGACAGACCGGGCATAGTTCGCATACTTTTGCAAGAGCGCGATCCAGGGAGCTGACTTCTTTCCCGTTCACGCTTGCAACTGCTTGCCGACGGTAAATGCCTTGCCCAGAAGCGGACCGACTCCGTGGTATCCCTTGTGGGAGGTGTCATAAATGAGCGGCTTGACCTTCATTATATCAATTTGACCATCGTCACCGAGTACGTCTGCATCCGCTTTCACATCAACAATCTCGCCGACGAACTGGGTGTGCAGACCGATCTCCACGATGTGCAGCAGGCGGCACTCCAGAACAACCGGAAATTCCGCTGCATAAGGCGCATCAACCAGTTCACTTTTTACAAGAGTAAGGCCTGCGGCAGCAAACTTGTCAACATCCCGGCCCGAAGCAATCCCCATATAATCAGCCTCGACCATTCTGCTTTCGCAAGCGATCCCGACCGTAAAAGCTTTGCGCTCGATTATGCAGGCATGAGAATAGGTCGCCTTGCGCATTGACACAGCGACGCATGGTGGCTGGGAACAGCAGATACCGCCCCAGGCAGCATTCATCAGGTTCGGTTTGCCCGACTGATCATATGATCCTACCATCAGGACAGGGGTGGGAAACAGCAGTGTCTTTGCGCCGATTGATCTCTTCATTTAAGCTCCAGTCAGTTATATACCACTTTATCCTTATTATCCTGTTATCATGCCTTCGTCTCGTTAGCCTTTACCGGCGGCGGCTTTATTATCCCTGGTCCTGACATCTTTCGCCGGAGCCTGCGGCACAACCGCGTTCCGCTCCGGTGTCTTGACTCTCCATACTTTCCGCTCCTTTCCATCCTTTTGCAGTGATTGACGCTGGGATTTTTCAGGTCGCTGAGCATCATTCGGTTGTCCTGCAGCATTTGGAATCCCTGTGCGTTGAGAGTTGTTTCTGTTCTCCGGCGAAGCTGCTGCTGGATGCGGAACTGTCACTGTGGCAGCAGGCGCAGGTTTCCGGGCTGGCGTCGTTACCTCCGGGCGGGAAAACTGACCCGGCGGAGTCGCTGGTGGCACAGCTATCGGCCTGCTTTGCTGCCGCTGCTCATGAACAGGCCCGTCCTTCACCTTTTGGGGAGAGGACTGACCCTGCGTAGCAGCAGCCGGAGTGGCCGGCGAACGATTTTGCTGCTGCCGATTTTGGCCGCGCTCATCTTTTACCTTGGGAAAGCGCTGCCGCAAATCCCGATTCGCCGGCTTGTTAATCCGCACAGGCAGGTCTTTGGGCGGAATTTGCCTGACGACCGGCATGCGTGTTTCCCGGAGGGGCTTTATCCGCGGGCTGCCGGTCGAAATTGACAGCGGGATGGAGGACTTTACGGCTGAGCTGCGAATAGCTCGTCCCTTTAAAAAGTCGCTATCCTTTACCACGGTCAATCCGCCTCTGGCATGGCGGTTCCTGTAGACAATGTTGGTCGTGTTAATGGTGGTATTGGTTATGTTGACACTATTGCGCCCGTAGTGGCCGTGACCATAATACGTTTCACCCGGCGCCAGAGGGGTCCATCCTATATGATTGCCACTTCGATACCAGCCCACATAGCCCGGTCCCCAGTGGACATCGCCGCGATATGGGGGAACCCAGCACCAGCCGAATCCGCTTACAAAAGACCAGCGGCCATAATGAAAAGGAACCCAGCCCCAGGTATCAAACGGGATCCAGACATAATCGTTTCCTCGCCAGACCCATCTCCCATTGGTATAGGGCGACCAGTTTGCTGAAACAACCACTGTTGGCCGCCAGACCTGGCCGTATTCGGGAACCCTGACCCATGTACCGTTTGCGTTCAGTTCAGTCGAATAACTCTGCAGCTCTTCAGGCAGATAGTCGCCGGAATTGGCAGAAAGTACAGTTGCCCGGTCCCTCTTGATATTCCAGATTTCCCACTCGTCCGGCGAATTGAGCGGCAGAAGTTCGCTCCGCTCCTCCTCTAAAACAATATGGTCGCCGGCATGCACTCTGGTGCGATTGCCGTTGCCTTCCACATAAGCCGAGCCATCCAATACGGAGACATCCTCCTGACTGTTCGGGAGCATGTCAAGTCGAAGCCTTGTATTTTCAGAAGGGAGAACGGTTGTGTCGTCGGCATCTATCTGCAGAAAATTCGGAGAGAGTGTTATGGCAGTTTTAAGATAGAGACTCCCCGTTGCCAGATACAGATGAAGAAAGTCATCCTGATTGTCCAGTATATGGAGCTCAGAGCCGCCGTCAAGGCGAACGACGCTCCCTTCCGGTAACTGAATTTCCACCTTTGAACCGGCAGGACACCAGAGTGAATCACCTTCATAGAGCGGCGTGTTTACCGATGCAAGAAACCATTCATCATCAGCTTCAGCCCTAAACAGATATATCTCCCTGCGAAAACTGCACCCGCAGCGGCCCTCCGGTTACGGCAAACGAATACTCGGGGATAATAAGCACCAGCAAAACCAGCAACAACAATACGATACGTTTCATAACAGCCTCCTCGGCTTAACTATTGCTGGCATTATTATCCGCCAATTCCAGCAGCTTACGATAAAAACCTTCAGGTGAAGATTCAAACAGATGCACTTCACACCGCAGCGCCGCCGCAATATCGTCCAGGTTCATCTCATCAAGAAACAGCCCCTCCCCTTCCTTTATCATCACATCAGGGATAAGCAGAATAGAGCCTTTAGTCCAATCCTTCCAGACCGGCAATAATATCACCGCCGGTGACTAAACCGGTGACAGTGACTTCATCACCGAAAAACCGGTTGCTGATCGGCACCAGCCTGATGCTGACAGAAGTCCTGCCAGTCATTTTTTCAATAAAATCGAGAATAAACTGATAGGGCGAGAGTCCGGTCACAACTGTCACAGGAGGGAGTGAAAGAGACTCGGCAGACGCAAGCACCGCTGCACTCTCCTCAATAAAGAGCGGAATCATGCCGACTCCGTTCTCAAGCTGAGAAAAATCGCCATACCTTTCAATGGCAGGGAAAGAAAGCCTGCCTTTAATAAAAAATTCATCGGCAAGATGAAGAAAATCGCCCTTGAGACGCTCCTCAAGAGCATACTGCTTCGGCAGCCACTCATGGACAAAACCGGCGGCATACTCCTCAGTAACCGGGGCAAGAATCTCCAGACCCTTTCTGTGCCGGGTCAGACCCAGCGGAACAATCGCCAGGGAAGCAACCATTGGATAGAGCGCGGCAAGATCGTTGACTGTCTTTTCCAGAGCCGCTCCATCGTTAATACCTGGACAGAGGACGATCTGAGTATGCATGACTATGCCGGCGTCTGAAAGTTTCCGCATTGTCTCCAGGATAGGCACTAGATTCTTTCGACCGAGGAGTCTCTCCCGGAGAGTGTTATCAGTGGCATGTACCGAGATATAAAGCGGAGATAGCCGCTGCGCTGTTATCCTCTCCAACTCATCAGGGAGGATATTGGAAAGGGTTACATAGTTGCCATAGAGAAAAGAGAGCCTGAAATCTTCGTCCTTGACATAAAGAGGCTTCCGTAAACCTCTGGGCAGCTGGTGAACAAAACAGAAGATGCATTGATTTCCGCAGGAAGCCGGCGCAGGAGCGCTAAAAGAGATCCCGATCCCTTCATCAGGCCGGTCAAACTCTATCTCCCAAAGATCGCCATCCACCTTTTTAATCAGAAAAAGTAGCTCTTCATCACTGGTGTGAAAATTGTAGTCAATTATATCCCTGACAATAGAGCCGTTAATCATCAACAGTCGGTCACCGGCCTCAATTTCAAGCTCTGCGGCAACGCTCCCTGCCACGATATTTTCTACTAAAAGGCCCTCTTCAGCCATCTGTCACCTCAAAACGAAAAAAGGGCTTCGAAAAAGAAGCCCCAGCAACTGAATTGTAAAGAAATAGACTATTGATGAAGCCTGAATTGACCATCAGTGGAAGTCAGTGTAACAACCGAGTGCTTATATACAAGAATGTCCCCCTCGGCATCGAGGAGTATAGAGAAATTATCGAACGACTTAATATAGCCTTCCAGGCAGTCGCCAGACATTAGCCTTAAGGAGATCTTCACCCGTTCTTTGCGCGACTGATTAAGAAACTGATCCTGAATATTAAATGGCGTCTTTGTCATCTGAATCTCCCACAGAAAATATATTAAATTTTATTTCTTGAATTCTATCTAAATATATCCCGATATTCAACCCAATTAATATCAGGCTCTTTTTTAAACCAGGTCAACTGACGTTTGGCATAGCGGCGACTGTCGCGTTTAATCAACTCTGTCGCTTCAGCGAGAGAGAGTTCTCCGGCCAGGTAAGCACAGATCTCTTTGTAGCCGATAGAGCGCAGCGCCTTGAGACCGGGATGATAACCGGCCGCCAGTAAACTCTGCACCTCTTCAACCAGTCCGTCGGCAATCATCTGTTCGACCCGGCTATTGATGCGCCGGTACAGCTCCTCCCGTGAAACATCTATCCCGATTTTCAAGGGAATGCACCACTCCTCAACAAAACCGGTTTGATACGCAGAAAAAGGCCGACCGGATTGATGGTAAACCTCCAGCGCCCTGATAATTCTGAAACGGTCATTGACATGGAGCCTGGCTGCTGTCTCCGGATCGATCTTCTCCAGCCTTTCAAGCAGAACCAGATTCCCATCCCTGTCGGCAATAGTCGGTCAATTCAGCCCGGTAGTCTTCATCCCCTCCTGGCGACTCGGCAAGTCCTCCCAGGAGCGCCCTGATATACAGCCCGGTTCCGCCAACAACAATCGGCATTCGTCCCCTGCCATGGATTTCGCTGATAACCCGCCGTGCCTCCTGCTGAAAATCGGCAGCCGTGAAATTGACATCAGGAGCCACCATACCGAGAAGATGATGGCGAGCACGCTCCAACAAGTCAGCTGAAGGTTTGGCAGTGCCGATAGTCCATGCCACTATAAACCTGCATGGAATCGGCATTGACCACCTCACCATCAAACCGCTCTGCCAACTGTACGGCAAGTTCACTCTTGCCGGAAGCGGTCGGGCCGACGACAACCACAACTACGCAACGTTGATCCGTTCCGAAATCTGCTCTAAATTTAGCGATCATTTCAAACAACTTCATCACGCCACACTCGTAAATTTATCAGTAAAACTGTGTACAGTCGCTTTCTGGCTGCCAATACAACCATTTTCGTTAACTAGTTGTCAACATACTCAACAACTGCCTGAAAATGGCAGACCTACGATCAAAATCACTGACGGTGTTCTTAGCACAAAAACATCAGCCAGCAATGGCTCCAGTAATCGACTTCTGCATTGCCGAACCCCCTGAAAAGAGACAAAAATCGATCTTTAAGCATTTCAAGGAATTGTTATTTATACTTGGGAAGGGCTTGGATTATAAGTCACTGTATTATAAATATTTTATCCAAAAAATAATTGAATTTATTTATTTAATAGAACATATTTCTATTTATTTATTCTTGTAATTATGATAATTAATTAAAAACAAATTTAACCAAATTATTATCTCTCCGAAAAAAGCAAAACCGGGGCAACCCGGCGACGCAAAGCTACGGGTCCAGGAAATGGATTGCCGGGTTGCCGAAAAGAGAACATAGCAGTGAATAGTCTGCTCACCCTCCTTTAAGCAAATCCGTATAACCCATTCCCCCTTAGTTCGCGACATGATTCGGCAGTAACATTTTTCAGCTCCATCTTTCTGCAGAAGGATTGTCTGATGAACCAGCGAAGCACCATGCATTCTCCCATTCTCTCCGTTCAACCTTCCGGTTGCACGTCTGTTGCCCTTCCACCGCAGCATCACCCCGTCACGTCTCCTCCCGTAGTTAGCGGCTCCCTGCCGCACAAAGTCTCTGTTGGTGCAGACCGTCAACAGTTTCAGACATGGACAGCCTGCAGAAGTGGTCCAAATTTAATCACAGGAGGTATGAATGCAAGTGTGAATGATCACTCCATATCAAAGCTAATACGTTACGTTTTCAGTGGCAATGGTACTTACTTGTCTTGGATTCACCGCAAAAAATCTCTTATAGCGACCATGGCAGTCACGCTCTTCATGACTATTAGTCTTGGCACTGTACCCGTCTTTGCTGTCACTATACCGGCAACCAAAGACCTCAGTTGCGTTGCCGCGCGACTCAGTCACCCTAACTGCACCGCCAACGATTTCGAAGTTATCACCACCTTCTCCGCCGCTCCCAACACTCCGCCATTCTGTATTGAAGGGGAGTCCTTTGAATTCGAAATCGACGTCAATCTCACCTCCAAAAGTCCGGATCGCTATGACATCGGTTTCTTCTTCGGTCAGAATAAAAACGATCCCGCTTCCGACACTTCCAACGACTGTTCAGTGGCAACGTTTCCGACTAGCTTTATACCATCTACGCCGCCATCCTTAACCCAACCATGGGGAGACCTCGACAACAAGAATGTCTGCAGCGACTTCTTAGGAGGTGGCACCGTTGTCACCAGAGTCGACAAGATTAAAGTAATGTGCCAAGGCAGCGCTACGGGCGCGTTGCTGGTACCATACACCCTGGTCTATTCCCAGAATAAAGGCTCAGCAACAAGCTGCACTGGGCCGTTAGATGTACTGCCAGGCACATCATCAAAATGCCAGGGAAACACCTCCGCCACCGTCGATGGTATTATCAAGGTTTTTTCTGGTGCATATGTTGATGTTACCAAGCAAACATCTCCCGATGGAGACGCACAGTCCTTCAGTTACACCGCTACCGGACCGGCTGGTTCGTCCGTAATCGCAGTTACCAATCCCACTTCCTGGTCGCCTCTCACAGGTGGCACTTATACCCCATCTTCCTACACTAATGCCACCAACTCGGTCACCGTCTCCCTGAGCGACGGCCAAACTGCCCGCTTCCTCATCAGTGCCCTCGACACAGACCAGACGCTGACCATAACCGAAACAGCCAACGCCGATTGGGATACTACTGCAAAAATCAGCTGCGCAGCCGTTACCGGCACACCGTCGCTTACCACTAACAACAATACCAGGGAAATTACCGCCGCTTTGAGTAAGACCAACTCAGCTGCCGCATGCACTGTCACCAACGAAAAGCTGGCCAGAGTGACTATCGTCAAACAGAGTAACGGCGGCACCGGCAGCTTCAACTTCTCCGGTGGCACCAACGGGCTGCCGGCAAACCTCTCCCTCGATACCACAACCGGCAATCCTAAAAACTCTGCCACCTACAAGGTTAACGCCAACTACGCCGCTACGGCCATAACAGAAGCGTTACCGGCTGGCTGGACACTGAATTCAACTTCGACCACCTGCACTGATGGGTCGACCACATTCGGCGCATTGTCAGGCGGAACTCTCACCATCCCGGCAGTTAACGTTACTCCTGGAAACAACATCACCTGCACTTTTGTGAACGATAAAAACGCCAACATTACCGTGAATAAAAGTCTCCTGCCCTCCGGAGACAACGGCAAGTTCAACCTGCTGGTAGGGGCAGTAACGGTAGCATCGAATGTCGGCAATTCCGGCACCGGCAGTACGACCATCCCGGCCAATACCCCAATAACGGTAAGCGAGACCGCCGGCACAGCAACCAGTCTGGCAGACTACAACGCCACGTACAACTGCTCCGGTGGCTACTCAGCAACCAACATTTCCGGGACTAGCATCAACATACCCGCGGGGAGTGTAGCGCCTGGCTTATCAACCACCTGCACATTTACAAACAGCAGGAAGACTGCCACCGTTACCCTGCAAAAAACCTGGGTGAATGCCCTGGTTAATAACAGTGTTGACATCAATGCAACGAGCCTCACTCCCTACCATTCTGTTGCCGACACCGCCAACGAGACCGATACGGGAACTGCCCAGCCTGTCTACGTAGGCAGCGCCCTGACACTGGGAGAAACTTTTACTTCCGGAAATGCCTCCAACTATTCATCCAGCCTTGCATGTACTGGCACCAGCGGGCTTTCCGCCAATACTTTGACAGTGGGGTCTACGGATACTGTAATCGTCTGCACCTACACCAACGCCTTGCAACCACCAAATCTTACAGTTCTGAAGACCGCCTTCGGCGTTACAAGTGGGTCAAGCGCTAAATTTGGACAGGAAATACCTTACGCAATAACGGTCACCAATGCTGGCGCTGGCAAGGCTTGGAATACGTCTGTGACTGATGCTCTAAGCCCCTACACCGCATTCAAGCTAAACTCACTGACATTTGCGGATGGAAGCATTTCTTCAGGGCTCTCCATGGCCGGTAGCACAACCTCCTACTCCTATGATAATGGCGCAACCTGGACAACCACTCCCCCGGCGGATCTTGGCGGCGGCTATAACGGCAATGTCACCAACTGGATGATTGTCTTCGATCCAACAGTTCAGATGAATAGCAGTAATGCTTTTTTCACCATCGCATACAAGGTAGTTGTCAAATAAATTCTAATTAAGGAGAAAGTACCGTCATGAAGATTAAAACTTAGTGTGAATTTCGGCCAACTTTAATGGTTAAGAGTCAATACAGAACATTAACGTTTCCAACCATCAAAATTAAAACGGAGGTATTTATGAAGATTAAAACCACTCTCACCCTGTCCCTGCTAACCACCCTTCTTCTCTTGCCAGCTCTTGCGTTGGCTGCCGGCAACATCGATGTAAAAATCAAGGCAGAGAAACTGGCTGTGGTGATCAAGGACGGTAAAAAAATCACAAGATTTGTACCAACCACAAAATTGCAACCCGGTGACACCATCCAGTACAGCATCACCTACAGCAACAATGGTACGGAACCGGTTGTCGAGGCCATCATCAATGACCCTATTCCTGCCGGCACCGTCTATATCACCGATAGCGCCAAAGGAGAAGGAACCGAAATCACTTTCTCCATTGATAACGGTAAAACCTTTAAAAAGCCGACCCTGCTTTTCTATGAGACTACATCAGGCACTGGCGTGAAAGAGCAGCGGACAGCATCACCCGACCAGTACACCAATATCCGCTGGACCGTTTCCAAACCGATTCCTCCCAAGGGAAAAGGCAAGGTTTTCTTCCAGGTCAAAGTTAAATAAACGCAATAACTAACTGATTCGCAGGCAAAAACAGTTATGAAAAGGGGCAAAAAATGAAAATTAAGGGAGTTACAACTGAGAGGTTTCGTACCCCAGGTGATCATGTCAGGGCCGGGCCGACACCGGGAAAACGGCTATTGTCTTTAACTGGCACTAAGAATCAAACCGTCAACAACAGTCAGAAAACAATTAAAAGGAGAACAGTATGAAACACAACAATCCACACATCCTGAAGAACCTGGCGATCACCCTTTTCGTGGTCGCCGCCATGGCACTGGCTACTGCCAGACCTTCCGAGGCGGCAACGCTCGGCGGAACAAGCGCCGGAGCAACAATCCACAACGTTGTCCAGGTTGCCTACAAACTTTCATCAACCAGCACAGCAACCAATGTGTATAGTTCGGTTGATGTAACCGTACTGACCGTTCCGACCACTCCCACCTGGTACGCGTCAACCGGTCAGACAACTACCGGCGGCAGCGTGGTTAACTACACTACGACCATCCTCCGCTCCAATGCCAACGGTCCTGATGCCTACACTCTTACCCAGTCAAACGGTACTGCCACCAATGCCGACATCCAGACCCTCCAGTCAATCACGACTTCATCCCCGCTGACGCTCTGGGGCGGAATCACTACGGTCGCCGGTGCAACATCAACCGGAGTAACCGGCACCATCGGCTTCCCAGGCGGCTCGATCGCCACAGCTACACTGGCAACCTGGCCGTCAATGATACCGTTGAAATCGGCCTCAGCAGCGCTAAATATCGTCACAGCCATCAATGCCGGAAACAAAGAACACCCAGGCAGCCGGCCTACCCAGCAATGAAACTCCGGACGTGGTCACCCTGACACCGGTCAGCGGTGCTGGCAGCAGACCAGATCGGCTCTGCAACAGCTCCTGTTACTGTCGGTACCCAGGTTGGCGAGTACGCTACTGTCAACTTCACCCTTACAGCCGGTAACCCGACCCTTCCTGGCACCCAGGTACCAACGTCACCAATCTGAGCGCCCAGGGGGCAGCAACTGACGCTGCCGGTGCAACAGCTTCCGCTGCACCAACCAGCGTGACTACGACCATCACCTCTCAGCTGCTTACCATCATCAAGAAATCACGCGTCCTGGCTGCCGTGCTCACCTCCACGGCATCACTAACATTGATCCTGCAAACTATGATAACACAGCAAAAACCGCCAAGTTCGGGCGAGAAAATTGAATATCTGATCACCGTGACCAACCCAGCGGCAACTCCTCCGCCAGCAGCGTCATCATTACCGACCCGACCCCGGCCTATACTACCGTTGTCAGCCGGATCACAAAGCACCGGTGTTGCAACCCCTATCGGCACCACTCCGGTAACAGCCGCAGTAACACTGGATGCGGACGCAGTCTGGGACACGACACCAAAAGATTTTGGCCCGCTGGCCGGCAACTCTGAACTCCAGATTGTCTACCAGGTAACTGTCAACTAGTGCGCGCCGCCTGACCGGAATACAGCCGGTCAGGCGCCTTTAAACTTAACGGAGCAACTTTATGAAAATTATTTACAGATTGATACCAGTGGGTCTCTTTCTGGCGCTATCGGCTCTGCCGACTGCAAAAGCCTGGGCAGTCACTGCTGCCAATACTCAGATCATCAACACCGCAACCCTTACCTACAACGACGGCACCGGCAGCAAGACCTCATCATCATCCGTCACGGTTACCGTCTCGCTGGTGCAGTCCGGCGTCAACATCGTCTCCGGAACGAATCAGAGTACAGGCTATAACGGTCAGGCGACCACCCTGACAAATGCCTTCATTGTCACCGCAACCGCCAACGGTCCGGACACCTACAACCTCTCGACACTCATTACCGGGAGCACCAACACCAGCGGGGCGACGGCGACTGTGTCTCCTGCCAGCATCACCCTCGGGGCAACTGTCACCACCAGTGGCAGCACGACCACATCCCTGATTGTTCCTTCTGACGGAGTATCTAACAACAGTGTCAACGGTATTGTTAACGGCAGCTTCATTGTCATTGACGGACAGACAAGACAGGTTCAGACCGTTGTTGATAATGCTACCGGCACATCCCAGATCAATCTTGCCTCGGCGCTGTCAGCCGCGCCAGCAGCAGGCCTGCTCGTCGCTGAACAGAAAACAGTCAATGTCAATGTGACTGCCGGCACTATCATCACATCAGGCACTGATATCACTGTGTCCAAAAACCTCACTGTCACCTCGGCAACTCTCGGCACAGCAGTCACTATCTCCGGCCCCATCACCGACACCTTCACCAGCGGGGTTGCCGCAATCAAGAAGTACGTCCGCAACACCATCGCCGCCAGCGGCAGCGGCACCACCTTCAATTTTGGGGGGAACACCTATTACGATTCCAATGTCAGCGCCAAACCGGGCGATGTCCTTGAGTACATACTCGTTTCATCCAACTCAGGCGCAGGCGATGTAACAGGTGCATCGGTCGCAGACGCCCTGCCGACGATTTCTTCAACCCTTAAAACCGGCGAATACCCCGGTGGCACTTCCGTAACCTATGTGAGTGATACTAATGTCATTTCATACTATACATCCACTGCTGACAGCGATCCGGCTACTTATAATGCCGGTGTTCTGACGGTGAACGTAGGTACCGGAGCAACAAACACCCTCGGAGGCTCAATACCGGGCGGCAACAAAAGTGTTCTGGTTCTCTACCAGATCACGGTAACCCCTTAAAGAAGCTGCTAAGAGAAAATGATCAGGCGCCCGCTTGACATGATTGCTTTCCGGCTCGCTAGCGACTTGCGGTTCACACCTGTGAACCGTATAAGCCGAAGTGCGCTCTACAGTCATGCCTTGCGGGCTCTGACCGTTTCAGTCTTAACAGGCCTATACTGCCTGGGTCTTCTGCTGTCTCCACCAGTTTCCACCGCAGCATCACTTGCAAACGGCGACCTGATCGTCAACAATGCAGTACTTCAGACTGCCCAGTCTAAACCGGTCAGCACATCCGTGACTGTCACAGTGCGCCTGCGCACCAAAGCGACTATCAACTTTCTTGAGTACGCCCCTTCAGTGGCAGCAGCACCTAAATTTTTAGTGCCGCCGACCTATTACCAGAGCGGTGCTTTACCAACAGACCCATTTCTCCCTGTACCGCCACCCGTGCAAGCTGGTTCTCTCGTGCCGATCGATCTTTCTGGGCCGATTCCGCTCATCAACTCCAGCCTGATTCATGTGGGGCAACCACTGTTTGTGATGCTTACCGACCTGGATCAGAATCTTGATCCGTCAGCAGCAGAGACAGTCATGGTTACAATCAGCAACTTTTTAACCGGGGAAATTGAAACCCTGCGCCTCACAGAAACTACTCCGAACAGCGGTATTTTCATTGGCTATATCCAGTCAACGTCCGCTACAGCTGTTACTTACAACGGCAGTGTCTCGGTATCACCCGGCAGCAGCACGCAAGCAGCATATACTGACAAATACGACGGCAACGACGTTACCGCTGCAACTGCTCTGGTTGACCCGAACGGACGGGTATTCAACAGTTCAACAGGGAGCATGATAAACGGTGCGACCGTTGAACTTCTTAATGAAGACGGCACACCGGCAACCGTCTACGGCGACAACGGCCAGACATCCAACATCTATCCGAACTCCGTCATATCCGGAGGATCTGCTCTCGACAGTAACGGAAATTCTTATAACTTCGGCCCCGGCGGCTACCGCTTCCCGTTTGTCAATCCAGGTCGCTACACTCTGCGTGTAACTCCACCGACCGGCTATAATGGGCCTTCCACCGTCTCCGACCTTATCATTCAGACTTTACCTGGCAACCCTTATGCAATAAATCCAGGATCACGCGGCGCAGTCTTCATCGTCCAAGTAGGACCCGCTATTCAGGTAGATATACCGCTGGACCCAGGCACCGCTCCGCTCTGGCTTACCAAAAGCGCCGACAGAAGCATCGTCTCTGCCGGCGAATATATCGTCTATGAAATCAATCTCGCAAATAATGATGCAATCGGGACGCTGACCTCTCCGATCATCTCAGATATCTTGCCGCAGGGTTTCCGCTATGTAAAAGGCTCTGCCAAAGTGAACAGCAACACTGCCTCTGACCCTTCGATAAGTTCGGACGGCAGTTCTCTGACATTCACTCTCGACAGCATTCCACCTGCATCAACCACGATCCTGCGCTATGTAGTCGCTGTCGGTGCGGGAGCAGTTTCCGGTTCGGCCACAAACAGTGCAGTTGCCACTACTGCAGGGTCTTCTTTCAAGTCAAACACGGCCACTGCCTCTGTTCAGGTAATGGAACCGTTCATGAAAAGCCGCAGTATTATCATGGGACGGGTTTCCGTCGGCCCCTGTGGTGAAAACAACGACCAGAACAAAAAAGGTATGCCTAGTCTCGGCATTTTCCTCGAAGATGGTACATTTGTCATCACTGACAACTTAGGGATGTTTCATTTTGAAGGTGTTAAACCGGGCACTCACGTTGTGCAGCTCGATCTTGATTCGATTCCTGATGGCTACAGAATTCAGCAATGCGAGCAGAACAGTCGTTTTGCCGGCCGATCCTTTTCGCAGTTTGTCGATCTGCAGGGTGGGACCATGTGGCGAGCCGACTTCTACCTCGAGAAAATCGAACCGCCTGTCGAACAGCTCCCACCAACGGAAAACAGGTCTTTCGATCATATCTCTTCAGGAGAAGTCGCCCTTGAAATGACGAGCACGCAAAGCGATAATATTATCGACTACCATCTACAGCTCCGCAACAGCATGCTGCCTCTAAAGAACCTGCAACTCAGCGTCAGCCTGCCTGAAGGGGTGGTCCTCATTCCCGGCAGCAGCAGTATCAACGGTAGTTCCCTGCCTGATCCAACCGTCACGAAATCAAGCCTTGTTTATCTGCTGGGAAGCGCAGATGAAAAATGGTCTGGCGAACTGCAGTTCAGGGCAAAACTGGATAAAAAAAGCAGTAAAGCAGGTGTGCTGACTGCCAGAGCAGCGCTGCTGTTTGACACTGCGACAAGCAACGGCATGACCACACCCGAAGTTACAAATACTCTCTCCCTCAGTAGAGATGAAAAGTTTCTGCCACTGCCTATTATCGTACTTCGGCCACACTTCCCGACATTCGGGGCCGAATTAAGCGATGAAGACCGAGTAGAACTAAACCGTCTTATCAGCATTCTTTCCGGCAAAATTGTTGAGAGGATCGATGTAACCGGCCACACAGATAATGTCAGAATAGCTCCCCGCAGCCGCAACATTTATGCCGATAATACCGCACTGTCTCTAGCCAGAGCTAAAACTGTCGGTCGTTATCTGACAGCAGCACTTAAACTTCCGCCTGCGGCTCTATATCTGAACGGCAGTGCTGATAAAGACCCGGTGGCAAGCAACATAACTGCCGCTGGCCGCGCGCTCAACAGACGGGTAGAAGTCAGGATAGCTGCCGTTGATAGAATCGAAGCCGATGAACTAAAGATCATCAAAGGAGAGAGTGGCGTCGAACGCACGGCAACAAGGAGCGTCACGGATAGACCGAGTCAACCGGAGCTGTCGGCTTCAGCACCGCAAGACGATGTCAGTAAAATGACTTCCCAATCTTCAACAACCCAGCCCAAGACAACAAACGCCATGGTCAACCATGAGACAACCTTTCCGCAGCACGCAACGACAGGATCGGAAAGTCATCACAGCAAAGAAAAAGGTTTAGGCCCTCCCGAACAGCAGGTCGAACTAGTTTCAGTCCTGAGCGATGGTGTTGTTAACTACAGAGTCCTTCTGAGAAACATCGACAATTCAGGGACCAGAATTACTGCCACACTGGCCATGCCCAAAGCCCTGCTTTACCTGGCAGGGACTTCTACCCTTTCCGGCAAGGTTATAGCCGATCCTGAAGCAACAGCTGATAGACTCATTTATAACTTTGACCAAAGTAACGTCACAAAAGCTGTTTCCTCTCGGGCTCTTGGCTCTCCTTGATTCCGACATACCCTCCGATTCTATGGAAAGTGCTGTAAAGATTGAAATATTTGCTTCAGACGGCAGCCTGCTGCAAACATTGGGTGCTACTGCCACTATTTCTGATGATATGCAACTGTTGAAAAATGCTGACATGGTCGTTGCGCCTGCACAGCAATCTGCAAGTAAACTGCCAGTCTTTAGTGCCTGAGCAGAATGAGGCCGATTCATACCAAGAGAAAGTTACCGGAAAACAGACTACATTACCGCTGAAGACAATCCCGACAGAACAGGAACCCACCCTTCAAGTGACTGAAAATGATGGCATCATCTCCCCTGCTGACAACACCATTATCGTTAACCAGATTAATGCTGTCAGAATTGCCCTCAATTCTTCACTGACTCCTCAACTTATACTGGACGGAAAGCAGATACCAGCAGACAGAATCGGCTTCAGCATGAAGGACAGCAAGAATAATAAGAGCCTCTATACCTATATCGGCGTGGATTTCGGCAGCTCTGGTCAACATGAGCTGCAACTCAACGGCATCGATTCATTCGGGATTTCCCGCTTTGAAGCAAAAGCAAGAATAACCAGATCCGGTGAAATATCGACTATCAGGCTGGTATATGCCGATGATAATATCGCCGACAGCAGGAGTCCGGTGAGAGCTCGTATCGAACTCTTTGACCAGGATGGTAACCCGGTCAGGGCTAACGCCGAGCTCTCTTTCAAAAGCGGTAATCTGCGCCCAATGAATGCAGCAGGCACTACAATCAATGACGTTTCCGGGACAGTGGTAGCTGTCAGTGATACCGGTTGGATCAACTTTCAACCGGTAACTGCAAGTGGTTTGTACAATGCCCGTTTGACCTACAATAGCGCCGCTGTCGATATCGAAACCTACGTAAAACCGAAGATGCGCGACTGGATCCTTGTCGGTCTGGCCGAAGGGACAGTCGGTTACAATACAGTCTCCGGTAAAATGGAAAATCTCAAATCATCCGATCAGGAAGAGGATCTCTATGACAAGGAGCGTGTGGCGCTCTATGCAAAAGGAACAATAAAGGGTGAATGGCTGCTGACCATGGCCTATGACAGCGCCAAGAAAAGCACCGGCGTCAGCGGCAATGCACTCTTTCAAACCATAGATCCGAAATCATACTACACGATCTATGGTGACGGCACTTCCCAGATGTACGATGCCGCCAGCCAGAAAAAACTTTATCTGAAGATCGAACGTGATCAGTTTCTACGCACTGTTCGGTGATTTCAATACCGGACTGACTGTCACCGAACTATCCCGTTACAGCCGCAGCATGACCGGCATCAAGTCCGAGTTCCGCTCCAAAGATTATGATGTAACTGTTTTCGGCAGTGAAACCGACCAATCATTTGTCAAGGACGAGTTGCGCGGCGATGGCACTTCAGGACTTTACCGCCTCTCCCGTAAAGGGATTATCCTTAATTCCGATAAAATCACCATCGAGTCACGCGACCGCTTCCATAGCGAGATAGTAACTGAATCACGTACAGCTGAGCCGTTTCATCGACTACAGCATTGATTACGACATCGGTGCCATTTTCTTCAAGAGTCCGATCCCAAGCAGGGATGACAAGTTTAACCCTGTCTATATCGTCGTTGATTACGAAATTCCAATGCCGGCTCTGAAGCTCTCACCTATGGCGGACGCGCTGCTGCCAGGCTGTTGAACGGCAAGGTGGAGGTTGGCGGCACCTATGTGCGCGAAGGCCAGGTCAGCGGAGATAACCAGCTTTACGGTGTGGATGCCACTGCCATGATTACTCCGGGCACAAAAGCACGTATTGAAATTGCAACCACGGACAACGAAGTTGGCGTAAATCAGACTGGCAACTCCTATCATTCATCTATTACAAACGACAGCACCGGATTGAAGCAGAAAGCCAGCGCCTACCTGGCTGAAGTGACCCATACAGGAAAAAGTTTTGACGGCAGATTATACTACAAGGAACAGGAACAGGGATTCGGACTGAGCCAGCAGAACGGCAGTGAGACAGGCACACGTAAATTCGGAGCTGAAACCGGCTACAGGCTCAACAAAAAAGTAACTCTTAACGGGCAGGCCTATCGTCAGTACAATCTTGCTGACGATGGAGTCAGGGATTTTATGGAGGCGCTTGCCGCCTACAATGAAAAACAGTACACCTTGCGATCCGGTCTCCGTTATGCCAACGATACCCTGCCGGATGGCAAAAATGCAAACGTCTGTCCTGGCGACTGTCGGCGCCAGCTGGCGGACCATGAATCAACGCTTGACCCTGCGGGCAGATCATGATCAGGCGCTTTACAACAAAAACGACAACACTGACTTCCCGACCAGAACTATTTTTGGTGTCGATTTTCAGGCTACAAAAGCGACGACCTTGTTTGCTCAGGAAGAGCTGACCTATGGAGCAGCCGAAAATACCAATACGACCAGAGTCGGTGTAAAATCGACCCCCTGGAGCGGCGGTACAATCAACTCGTCTGTTGTCAATGACATTCGGGAGAACAGCGAAAGAACCTTTGCCAATGTCGGTCTGACCCAGAGATGGCAGGTAAATCCCAACTGGGCAGTTGACGGCGGCGTGGATCACAGTGAGACAATACACAAAAAAACCGGCTATACCATGAATGCCAATGTTCCTCCGGCTTCCGGCGGAGAGAACTTCACTGCAGTTTCATTGGGTGCAAACTATACCCAGAAGAAACTCACCTGGTCGAACAGGGTCGAATACCGCAACAGCGACACTGATGACAAGTGGGGGCTCATCTCCGGCCTGATCAACGAGCATGGCCTTGACTGGGCCTGGACTGGCAGACTGCAGCTCTACCATACCCAGTCTGTCGGCGGCAACAGCAGCACCAATGGTGATTTGCGCTACGGCCTTGTCTACCGGCCGCCGGTCACAAAATGGATAGTCCTCAACCGGCTCGATCTGCTTTACAGCGATATCAAGAACAGCGAATTCTTCAACTACCGGCAAAAGACTCGTCAACAATCTCAATGCCAACTACAAACCAAACAAGAAAACTCAGGTTTCATTCCAGTATGGCGCCAAATATGTTCTGGAAAAGATAGATGATAAGGATTACAGCGGCTATACAGACCTTATAGGAATTGAAGGGCGTTACGACATTAACAAAGAGTGGGATCTAGGCATCAGAGGCTTCACTGCTGCACACCTGGGAAACAAATCAGTACGCTTACAGACGCTGGCCCTTCAGTCGGCTATAACGTAATGGAAAATGCCTGGATAAGCATCGGTTATAATGTTGCCGGATTCACCGATAAGGATTTCTCCAACGCAAATTACACGGCGCAGGGGCCATACATCCAGTACCGCTTCAAATTCGATCAGAACAGCGTCAAGGAAGGGTTAAAAGCGCTCGGCCAAGTAGTTCCTTCACACGTCTACTTACTTTTGCCTCTGACCATCCTGGTCAGCAGCCGATCCAGCGCAGAGGCGAACTTCTGCCGGTCAGTCATATTGAATTGCGCCGGACCACCCTGAATGAGCCCACCGGAACGAAGCTCCATCATCAGATCTCTTATTGACAGCCGTTCACCCACATTCTCCTCGGTATACAATTCGCCGCGCGGGTCCAGGGCAACCCCGCCATTGGCGACAATTCTGGCTGCCAGCGGGATGTCCGCAGTTATCACCAGATCGGCCGGTCCGGCATGTTCGGCAATGTAATCATCGGCAATATCAAAACCGTCGGCAACCACAATTGACTCAACAAGGCTGCTGTTATGTTTTGCCATGCTTTTGTTTGCCACCAGGCATATGGGAACACTAAGCCGCTGCGAAGCTTTGAAAAGGATCTCTTTTATGACTCTCGGACAAGCATCAGCATCAATCCATATTTTCATACTCTCTATCGGCTCCGTAATCATCATTGTTTTAATATTTCTGCTTTTACCGTATCGGCAATAAAACTCTCCTCTATTGCCTCCCTTACCCATGACTCCCTACAGCCGGCCATAACCCTGGCAGCCCCCTCAGCTACAGCCGGCACATCGCTCCAGAGGGCATTTCTTATCGCGTGCAGCTCATTTGATTCATATTTGCTGCCAGTCGTCCAGCCCCTGCATTTTTCACAGAGAAGAGCAAGAGAATCCATTGATGGGGCGGCATCCGGCAGATAATCCCACAATCGCAGATCATCTTTGCTTTCACACCACTCGCATTTGAAACCGGCACGCTTGCCGACTGCTTTGCCAAAGGCACTGATTTCGTTGAGCCGCTCTTTATTTGCCAGATATCCTTTTGACATGAACTCCCCTCGCTACAATTTGAGTATCTGCTTGCGCATCTCTGCCACTTCAAACAGTGAAGTCACCTGCAGATCTGCCAAATCTTTCCAGCGAAACGCTCCAGATGAATCAACATGAATTGTTGCGGCGCCGATGCTTCTTCCACAGAGGAGATCATAATGATAATCCCCTGTAAAGACGATATCATCAGGATCGGCATTCCAGAGAGAGGCAAGCTGCAGCGCCCCTTCAGGATCAGGTTTTGGTGCTGCCTCATGTCTGCCGACAATATACGCTGCCTCCGGGAAAAAGCCGTCAAGGCCGGTGAGCTCCAGGGTAAGCCGGGCAATAGCATGAGTGTTGCGGGTGAGCACACCTATGACACAATCATCCTCTGCCAGCATTGAGAGTAGCTCTTTTGCTCCAGAGGCCGCTGAAGTCTTTGCGGAGAGTTCCCGTTCAATACTGTCAAGCTTTCCGTGCAGAGGGGCCGACTCCTCGGGAGGGAGAGCCTCCAGATACCCAAGGATATCAGCTTCAGGCGGTATGCCAAGCGCCTCTTTAATAGCCTTGAAGTCATGCACTGCAACAGTCAGCGTGCCGTCAAGGTCGAAAATCCAGTGTTTTCTTGAGAGAACTGCTTTCATGGCAGCATCTCTCCCCTTCGCTTCAAGGCGGAGCACTTCAGCTTCCATTTCATCATTGTACTGGCATTCGAACATCTTCTCGTTTACCCCTGAATTCAGATAGAGTATGGTGTATAAAGTATAATTATAAAGCTGTCGTTTAATATAACAGAATCTGCCGATTACAGCAGAAGGTTTTACTCTTAAAAAGTTCTGCTGGCAGATTGCTTATTTTATGATATGTACAATTCTTAAGATAACAAGATTATTCTGAAAGCATACGGGGAGGGAATCATGGATAAGTCTGAAGCAGTCTGTACCTGTGGAGAGCTGCACAAAGGGCACATTTGTTATCTTACCAATATGGGAATGCTGCTTGAAGTGCATCATCTCACCGACAAACCTGCTGTCGCCTGCGAAAAATGCGGGGCAAAAGCCAACCAGTCGCACAATGTCTGTTTCCCAGGACCTTTGGTTAAGTAATCAGGTGCATTGAGAAAGGCTGCTGTTTTAACTTCCGTGTTGAAACCGGGCAAAACCGTTTAATACTGTCGCCTGACAGTAAACTTCCTTATCATTTCAACCGGGTGATAGGAGTTTTTTGCCACTCTCAGCCCGCTCTCCCCCAAATCCTGTTCCCTGTTTAGATACATATACTCTACTGAAAGCGCCCGGCAGAACTCCCGGTTCACCAACTGCGCAGCCCCCTCGAGAAAAGGATCCGCCTTTTCGAAATGGCAGACATAGGTCGAATCGTTCAATTTTTCACCGAGTGCAAAGGCTGAGACTCCCTTATCAGTAAGCACCACCACTCCGGAAAGTCCCAGTTCATCAGCCAGCTCAAGTCCTTCGCGGGTGGCTGCAGTTTCTGCCGAAAGCGACCGGCTCGTGCTATCGTTGTGTACCCTGCTCCATTCATCCAGAAGCTTTAGAGCCGACTGGAGGTGATCTTTGCAAAAAGGCTCGACAGTATATCTGTGCCTGGCGGCGAAGTAGTTGATCCTGTTTTTTTTCTTATGGAAGCGTTTTCCTGTCAGCTCGGCAAGGTCACTGCGCAGGTAGAGATAGTCATCATTATCACGGTCTGAATAGAGCGAATAGCAACTGTCAGTAAGATGCTCGGCAACAAACCGCTCATCAGCGCCGTAGAGAGTTTGCTTTTCGTCCAGCAGTCTGCGGGCAGTCTTCCCTTTATGGCCGGAGAGTGGCGGTAGAAAGTATGGTTGACCGTCATAGCTGCAGCCTGTAATGACCAGGCTATCATCGACAGTTGTCAGCATATAACGGTGGGCATGGCGGAACAGATAGAGGTTGGCAAAAGAGAGTTCTGAAACCATGGGCTGCAGTTCACGCAGCAGCTCCTGCAGCAGGCTTAGATCAGCAAGCTGCAGTGGCCTGGCTTCCGGATAGCGGGGTATTGGCAAAGACATTATCACTCCGGACTACTCGGCAAGTTTTTTCCGGAAGATCAGCACAGCTGCCGTAAAAGCAATGACGGCGGACAAACAGAGGTTGACACTGAAAGGAATTGAAAAACTGCCTCTGACCATCGCCTGGCGTGACCCTTCGAATAGTGCTGTCACCGGGGAGAGGCGGATGAACTTGAAAATGGCGGCAGGATAAGATGAAAGCGGAAAAAAGAGCCCGGACATGAAAATCAGCGGCATGATCAGCACTGCCTCCACCCTGCCGATGGTCTCCGGCTTATCAAGGAGAGTTCCGCTGATAACTCCGGCGCAGGAGAAGAGTGCCGAGCCCGGGATCAGGAAGAGAAGATAGGCGGCAAGGCTGGATAACGGGAAGCGGAACGGCGTAATGGCAAAAATGACCAGCGCCACAGCCAAGCCCTTGATAAGGCCATGAGTGAAACCGGATAATATCTTGGCGACCACGATCTCGGAAACGGCAATCGGGGTAACCCGGTAGGACTCGATGGTGAACTGAACCCGGCGGTGAAACCAGAGACTCCAGACACTTTCATTATAGGCGGCGTTGACAGCAGTCATGGTGATCAATCCGGGAGCGATGAAGAGCCCGTAGGGGATTCCTTCCACCGGGCCGATATACCCCTGCATGCCGATGCCGAAGGCAATATACAGGGTCAGCGGATAGGCTATGACTGCTATCAGTTCGGAGAGGATACTCCGCTTTAACACCAGCAGATCCCGCCACCAGATCGCCATAACTCCCCGCAGATTCACTCGCGCACCCCCACTCCGGTCAGACTGATGAACACCTCTTCCAGAGTCTTCTCCCGCAGGGAGATGCGGCGCAACTCTGCGCCATTCAAGGCGGTTATAACCTCGGACAGGCATTCCCATCTATCGAGGTTGACAGCAATCACTCTCCCTGACACCTCGAGTTTTTCAACGCAGACCAGTTTACCGAGAGCGGCAGCGAAATGCTCCGAGCCCTCCGCAAACTCGATCTCGTAGGTAGCGCCGCCGGTCAGCTTCGCCTTCAGCTCGGCACTGCTCCCCAAGGCAACAAGTCTGCCGTGATCCATGATGGCAATCCGCTCGCAAAGATGCTCCGCCTCCTCAAGGTAGTGAGTGGTAAGGAAGATGGTCATCTCGCCGGCGATTGAACGGATATAATCCCAGACAGCGCGGCGCGATTGCGGGTCAAGCCCGGTCGTCGGTTCATCAAGAAAAAGTATCTTTGGTTGATGCAGCAGCGCTCGTGCGACCACCAGTCTTCTCTGCATCCCGCCGGAAAATGTGTCGGGAAAATCGCTCTGCCGGCCGGCCAACCCGAAAAGTTCAAGCAGTTCATCGATACGCTTTTCGTAAACTTTCCGCTCCATGGCATGCAGTCGTGCCTGCAATTCAAGATTTTCTCTGGCAGTGAGATAACGATCGAGGCTGTTTTCCTGCGGGACAACCCCGATAAGCTTACGGATTTCGCGGCCATTGCTGGAGGTATTCATGCCATACACAAAAGCCTCGCCAGCAGTCGGACGCATCAATGTGGTCAGGATACGTATCAGGGTCGTCTTGCCGGCGCCATTCGGTCCGAGAAGCGCGAAGATCTCACCTTTATTAACCTCAAGATCGAATGAGTCAAGAGCGGAAAGTGAGCCGTACCGCTTTGAGACGGAGTTGACTATTATGGCGGAATCAGGGTCAATAGAGAGCATGATATTCTTTCTGAAAGGAAGTTAAGTTGAGTTTTTATCAAGCACTTTCAAACGGGTCAACGTTGGTTAGAGCCATCTGTCCGCATCAATCTGGCCATGTTGAAGAATATTGTCCCCAGCATCAGGTCAGACAGGGCACTGACAACAATACTGAGAGGCATGAGTACAACCGAAGCCATGAATATCCCTGTCGCCATATTAGCGTAACAGAAGGGCTTTAGCAGTCCACCCAGATCATTTGACAATTTGAGCAGCCGGTAGCCGAATTGAGCCTGAACTATTCCCAACGCGACCAGTATGACAATGACCGCTGACTGGAGTGATTCCTTTAACGCGGGAAAGCTGAATATGCCGATTGACAGTACTCCCGTCACCATGCTCGCCATTACCATGAGGCCTATATTTTTGTCAGTGCCGTGAAAGCTGAAGACAGTGTTAAGAAGCCTTTTCAGATACAGGAGAATTGCCAGGAAGAGAAGCGTCCCGGCTGCCTGGATGAAAGTTTGAATCATGTTGCCAAAAGAATCGTGCATGCCTTCGAGCCTGAATGACAGATACACTAATGGTAGAGTGAGGAAAGCGCTTGCCATTGCAAGCCAGCCAGCTATTTTCATGCTTTTTGATGTCAAAAGTTCACCCTTGATAAAATTTACCGGATACAGCGATAACTCCCGGATTGAACTGTATTAGCTCAGCCAGGATCTCAATATATATCCGCACGTGTCACTGGCACTTCATCCCGCCATCGATCCAGGCGTTCACCTGCTCTTTCCAGAGTGCCATTCCACCCTTGACCAGGTCAGCTTCTTTCTTGCCACCGGGAAGGTCGCCACTGGCAGGGGTTGCACCCTCAATCCCCCAAAGCACGCGTGGATCAAGAAAGAGATGGTTCTGGAGCTGTTTTTTTAGAAGGATTGTACTCTTGAATTTCGCATCAAGTGCAGTTTTTGTGGCCTCACAGGTCTGCTTTGCGTCCATTCCTGATGTGTAGAGTCCGCCCTGGGCAAACCACTCTTCCGGATGCTCGAAGCCGGTTACCTTCTGCTGATGACAGGCTACACAAATCTCTACAGAACGGCCCTTATGCGAGTTAAACGACAGGCCACCGCGATCCTGCTCAAAAAAGTCATGACATTTAGTGCAGGCTTTTACCTGGAATTTTGCAAAAAGATGTTCACTGAAGTTAGTCTGATCGGCAAAAACAGTTGAACTGATAAATAAAAAAAAGACGACGAAAATGGTCTTCATACATTACTCCTTTTTGTTCTTATGAATATGAGTCAATTCCCGGCAGGGGGAGCGACACCTGATCCAGATCATCACCAGAATCAACAAGCTCTTCAATTTCCCGCAGAGTGGGGAGACTTGAAAGGTCCTTGAGACTGAACGTCTCCATAAACTCTTTTGTTGTCCCGTAGATGAGGGGCTTGCCGGGGACATCCTTCTTGCCGATTATTTTTATCAGTTTTTTATCCAGCAAACTCTTTAAAACACCACCGGAGTCAACTCCGCGAAAATATTCAATCTCGCTTCTGGTCACAGGTTGACGGTAGGCAATAATCGCAAGTGTTTCCAGAGATGAAGGGCTGAAACGGGCTGGCTTGAGTTTTTTGAGGCGACGGATGTAATCGGCAAATTCTGATCTGCTTCTGAACTGATAGCCACCGGCAACCTGAACCAGCTCGATACCGCGCCTGGCAGTGGTGCAATCGACGCTTATGGCTTCGACGACAGCGCGAATTTCCTCACGTTCGAACTCCTCAAGCAGAGTATAAAGCCTGTCAAGTGAGAGCGGTGAATCAGAGACGAACAGAATGCATTCCACTATCTGTTTCAGGTCAATCTCTTTCATAACTGCTCCGCTTCATCGATAATAATGGTGCTTCTGACCAGAATCCTGCCATAGGTTTCAAACTGCAGCAGCCGGATCATCCTGAGTCTGCAGAGTTCAAGAATTGCCAGAAAAGAGGCAACGATAAACTCTCTGCTGTTGCTGCCGGCAAAAAGCTCTTCAAAATCGACAGATTCTCTCCCTTTGAGGTACTCTAAGATATCGCTTATCCGGTCGGCAATACTGATATTTTCAGAGCCTACTTCGTGAAATGATTCAATTGGCACCTTAGCAAGAATACGCCTGAAAGCATCGACGAGTTCAAACATCTCTACTATCGGAATGGCTTCGTCAGAGGGGAACACCTCCAACTCTTCAGAGGGGAAATTCCGGGCAAAGACATCCCTGTCGAGAACCTCACGAGCTATCAGCAGAGAAGATGCCTCCCGGTAGCGATCATATTCCAGCAGCCGTCTGACCAGCTCTGCACGCGGGTCTTCACCGGACTCATCTTCCATCTGATCAACTGCCTGGGGGAGAAGCATATGTGATTTTATCTGGATGAGAGTCGCTGCCATGACAAGAAACTCACCGGCAACATCAAGGTTGAGTTCCCGCATGACATCGAGATAGGCAAGGTACTGACGGGAAATTTCGGCAATGGGAATATTATAGATATCCAGCTCATTTTTTTTAATGAGATGAAGAAGCAGATCTAGAGGCCCTTCGAATGCCTCAGTCCTGACCAGGCAGGCAATTGAGTCGTCATTTACAAAGAGTGAGCTCTGATCCTGTAGCAGCATGGTCAGACCTTGAGGGCTTCCCGGACTTGAAGCATGGTTTCCGAGGCATGATAAGCTGCTCTCTTTGCACCTTCCGCCAGGATCTCATTCACCATCGACGGAGAGGCCGTGAGTTCCTCCCGGCGGCGGCGGAAAGGCTCCAAGGCGGCAACAAGTGCCTGTGCCTGCATCTTCTTACAGTCCACACAGCCTATGGAGGCGGAGCGACAGGCAATGCCTATCTCTTCTCTTTGTGCAGCTGTCAAATATTGATTATTAAGACCATAGGCTACACACTTGTCAGGATCACCTGGATCAACACGTCTGACACGCTGGGGATCAGTAACCATGGACATGACCTTTTTACTGGTCTCGGCAGCTGTTTCCGAGAGAAAGATTGCATTGCCGTAGGACTTGCTCATTTTTCTACCGTCAAGTCCGAGGACTTTGGGACTCTCTGTCAGTAATGCCTCAGGCTCGGGAAATACCTCACCATACAGGTAGTTAAAACGCCTGGTGATTTCTCTGGTAATCTCCAGATGGGGCAGTTGATCGTGACCTACCGGAACCTTTGTCGCTCTGTAAAGAATTATGTCTGCAGCCATCAGCACCGGATAACCAAGAAAACCGAATGTCGAAAGATCTTTGGCCGCAAGATTCTCCTGCATCTCCTTGTAGGTCGGGTTGCGCTCAAGCCATGATACCGGGGTTATCATAGAAAGGATGAGATTCAATTCTGCGTGCTGGTGAACCGCACTCTGGCAGAAAATGGTGCTTTTTTCAGGATCAATGCCAAAAGCTATCCAGTCAAGCACCATATCACTGATACTTTCACGGATGGCGGAGGTGTCGGCATACTCTGTGGTCAGTGAGTGCCAGTCAGCGGCAAAAAAGAAGCATTCATACTCCTTTTGAAGGTCAAGCCAGTTAGCAAGCACACCGTGAAAATGGCCAAGATGAAGTTTCCCGGTCGGGCGCATACCGCTGACAATACGTCTGTTTATCATTCGTAAAAACTCCTTAACGCATCAGATATTGAGTAACTGAGAAAACCATCCTGCTCTGAGGGCCGGCAAGAAGATGGACCATGACACTGAGCATCGGCAGAATCGTGTATTTAAAAACATCAGTGAAAAAAACCAGGACAATGATAATTATCATGCCGTAGGGTTCAACTCTGGAAAGCTTGGCAGCAAGACGATTAGGCAAAAGACCCATGAGAACCCGGCCGCCATCAAGCGGAGGGAGAGGCATGAGGTTAAACAGGGCAAGGATGAGATTGATATAGACTGAGAACGCCAGCATCAAAAGTATCGGCTCAAGAAACATCTGCAACAAGGAACTGTCAGGCACTGGCTCTGTCAAGGGGACGATAACGCGAATCAGAAATGCGGAAAGAATCGCCAGAATAAGATTAGTCAGCGGTCCGGCAAGAGAAACCCAGATCATGTCACTCTTGGGACTGCGCAGATTGTTGAAATTAACCGGCACCGGCTTTGCCCAGCCTATACCGATAACAATAATCATGAGCGTACCAATAATATCCAGATGCTTGAGCGGATTGAGCGTGAGCCGTCCAAGACTTTTGGCGGTATTGTCACCGCGAATAAAGGCAATAAATCCGTGTGATACCTCATGAAAGGTAATTGCCATCAAGCCTGGAACAAGCATGATAGAGAGTTTAAGAAAAAAATTATCCATTTGTCAGCGCTCGGGTGGTGTAATTGAGGGTGGTTTAGACCGATTTTGCTGTTGTACTTTGGGCTGGTTGATTCCTGTCCCCATCAGCTCCTTGTTACCTTTCTGAAGGGTATTATAAAATGTCAGCGGTGGCGCACCGGTACTTTTGTCATGTGCAGGCTGGCCTTGTGCGGGGCCTTGGACAGGTGCAATCGGTTGACCCTGCGGGGGCACTACAGACTGTTGTTTCGGCGCAGCTACAGGTTGAGGGGGCGGAGGGGTTTTATAGAGCTTGCCGCCAGGTCTATAGAGATACCAGCCAGTTCCAAGTCCTGTGCCAAAGCCAACCAGAGTCAGAATCAAAATAAGAAGTACGTACGGCCAGACCGGCGGTCGCTTTTTGGGAGCTGCCATAAGGGATTGTCGGCGTTCGCTATAATCTCTCATAATGTTCTACATCTTCTCAGGTGCGGTGACACCGAGGATAGCAAGACCGTTTTTGAGACTTTGCCTGACAGCTCCGAGCAGATAAAGTCTTGCAGTTGTCAGCTCAACGTCCTCACCAAGAACTCTATGTTTAACGTAAAAGCTGTGGAGCAGACTTGCCATGTCGTGCAAATAGGCTGTGATTCGATGCGGTTCGAGGTTTGACGCGGCAGCCTCGACTACCTCGGGAAAAGCTGTAATTTTTTTGATAATGTCGAGCTCTTCCGCTGTTGTGAGGAGTGACAGGAGTTTAGCGCCACTTTCTGGCTTCAATCCGGATTCAACGGCTGTTTCCAGAATTCTGCAGATACGTGCATGAGCATACTGGACATAATAGACGGGGTTATCGGAAGACTGCTGCTTTGCCAGATCGATGTCAAAAACCTGTTGAGAATCAGGTCTACGCATTAGAAAGAAGTATCTTGTCGCATCTCGGCCGACTTCATCAATCAGATCGCGCAACGTGACATAACTGCCGGCACGTTTTGAAATCTTGACCTCTTCACCGGCGCGCACGACAGTAACCATCTGGTGTAGCAGGTACTCCGGCCACTCCTTGGGAATACCGGCGTCCAGTGCCTGGAGACCCGCCCTTACCCTGGTAATAGTGCTGTGATGGTCTGCGCCCTGCTCGTTGATAACGCGCACAAAACCGCGCTGCCACTTATTCAGATGATAAGCCACGTCAGGAACGAAGTAGGTGTAGCTGCCATCCGACTTTCGCATGACTCTGTCCTTGTCATCGCCAAAATCGGTAGTTTTAAGCCAAAGAGCGCCGTTCTCTTCAAAGGTATGGCCGCTTGCAATGATCTTGTTGACGGTCTGCTCTACCAGTCCCTCAGAGTAGAGAGAAGACTCCAGGAAATAGTTGTCGAATGAGACATCAAATGCTTTCAGATCGCTGTCCTGCTCACGGCGGAGATAAGCGACAGAAAATTTTCGAATATCTTCAAGATTGGCAGAATCGGCTGAGGCAGTGACAGAACAATCACCTGCTACAACGGACTCACCGGCAAGAAACGCCTTGGACAGATCCTTGATGTATTCTCCCTGATAACCGTCTGCAGGCCAGGTGGAATCTCCGGGCTCAATACCAAGGCAACGTGCCTGCACGGAGAGAGCGAGATTTGCTATCTGCTGACCGGCATCATTGTAATAAAACTCTCTGGTTACATCCCAACCGGCAGCTGCAAGAATGCGACAGAGCGTGTCACCGATTGCGGCGCCTCTGCCATGGCCAATATGAAGAGGGCCGGTGGGGTTGGCGCTGACAAATTCCACCTGAACTTTTTTCCCCTCGCCGGATTCTGATTTTCCGTAGGAATCCCCTTCCGCAACAACTTCCGGGAGCCGCTCCTGCCAGAAAGAGGGTTTAAGGGTAAAATTGATAAAACCGGGTCCGGCAATATCAATCTTTGCGAAGATCTGACCGGTTTTAGCAAGGTGATCCGTCACAATGGCGGCAACTGCCCGTGGAGCCTTTTTCTCACCTTTTGCCAACTGCATGGCAATGTTAGTCGAGAAATCACCATGAGCAGGATCAGCCGGAATCTCTATCACCACAGGCGGTAAAATATCCGCGGCAAGGAGACCATCCTGTTTACACTCTTCAAGTGAAGCTTTAATTATATCCCTCAACATACAGCGAACTATCACTTCTTATGCTCCTCAATAATGCTTTTTTCTTCACATTCAGATATTTCTATCTTTATGGAAACATCTCTTGTGAAGTCCGGACATCTTGCTCCGCCATCAGAAACAGAAAAACGCTTGGCACATTTCTCCCGCCAGGCGCATATCACACAACGCTGCTGAGTCATCATTTATTCTCCGGCCCGGTACTCTTCTGTTCAGTTTTCTGAGGAAATTGATAAATAACCTCATTTTTTCTGATCATTCCGAAATCTTTGCGGGCAATACTCTCAAGGTAACGGCGGTCATTTTTGAGCGCATCGACCTCCCGTACAAGTTTCAAGTTATCACCCTTTAAGACTTCCATCTTTAACTGCACTTCCTGTTTCTCTTTGTTAAGATGGTAGATCCGCAGCAGACCCCTCTCCCCGAAAATAGTGAAGAAGAGGATGAAGGCAACCGCGATTATCGGGATGATATACATCCGTCTCGGCATGACTTATAAATCCCCTTACGCCATCAGCGATCTGAAATAATCAATCGTTAGTTTCAAGCCGTCTTCTACAGGAACGGCTGGTTTCCATTTAAGTTTATCGCCGGCAAGAGTTATATCAGGCTGACGCTGCTTTGGGTCGTCAGCAGGGAGTGGCTGGAAGATGATTTTAGAACTGCTGCCGGTCAATTGGATTATTCTTTCGGCAAACTCAAGAATGGTAGTTTCTACCGGGTTACCAAGATTTACCGGGCCGATAAAATTTTCACACTCCATCATCCTGACAATACCTTCAACCAGATCGCTGACATAACAAAAAGATCTTGTCTGGTTCCCCTTGCCGTAAACGGTTATATCTTCACCTCTGAGCGCCTGGGTGATGAAGTTGGAGACAACCCTGCCGTCATGCTCTGCCATCCTTGGACCGTAGGTATTGAAGATACGGATGATACGAATGTCTACTCCATTCTGACGGTGATAGTCCATCATCAGTGTTTCAGCTACCCGCTTGCCTTCATCATAACAGCTTCTGATGCCGATAGGATTTACATTACCCCAATAGTCTTCTGTCTGAGGGTGTATCTGGGGGTCGCCATAAACCTCGGAGGTGGATGCCTGCAATATTCTGGCTCTCACTCTTTTGGCAAGGCCAAGCATATTAATAGTGCCCATGACGCTGGTCTTGACAGTCTTGACCGGGTTGTACTGATAGTGCACCGGAGAGGCAGGACAGGCAAAATTATATATTCTGTCGACTTCGAGCAGTATCGGCTCGGTTATATCGTGGCGGATAAGCTCAAAACTGTGACTGTCAAGCAGGTGAGTAATATTCCGTTTTGATCCGGTAAAAAAGTTGTCCAGACAGACAACCTCATGTCCCTCGCCGAGCAGTCTTTCACAAAGGTGAGAGCCGATAAATCCGGCTCCGCCGGTCACCAGAATGCGCATCTATTTCACCTCGCCGCTGACGCCGTTACTGCAACGGCCAAGCGGGATGTAATTGAAGCCGGCGCTCTTCATCCTTGCGGGCTTGTAAAGATTTCTGCCGTCAATTACTAGCGGGGTCTTCAGTTCCGCCACAATACGTTCAAAGTCGGGTGTCCGGTATTCGTTCCAGTCGGTGATTACGACCAGGGCATCGGCATTCTGGAGGATTTCATACTGATTATGACTGTACTCGATTCGATCGCCGAATAATTTACCTGCCTCTTTGATTGCTTCAGGGTCGTGAGCCCGTACTTTGGCGCCGGCGGCCAGCAGCTTTTCTATAATGGTGAGTGACGGCGCCTCACGCATATCATCTGTTCTCGGTTTGAAAGAGAGTCCCCAGCAGGCGATTGTTCTGCCGGCAAGAGGAGTACTGCTGCTGTCACCAAGAATCTTGATAACTTTAGCGGAGAGCACCTCTTTCTGCCGTTCGTTAACCTCCTCGACTGCTTTGAGAAGGAGAAAGTCGTAACTGCTCTCTTCGGCAGTTTTGATAAGCGCCTTGACATCCTTCGGGAAGCACGAACCACCGTAACCGGGGCCGGGAAAGAGAAAATCATAGCCTATGCGCGAGTCTGAGCCGATGCCGTCCCTGACCGCGGCAACGTCAGCGCCCATTCTTTCGCAGAGGTTTGCTATCTGGTTCATGAACGAGATGCGGGTGGCGAGCATGGCATTGGCTGCATATTTGGTCATTTCAGCGCTGCGGATATCCATGACGATAAGGCGGTTATTCTTGCGCATGAACGGCTCATAGAGCTCTTTCATGATTTCGGCTGTGCGGACATTGTCTGTGCCGATGACAACTCTGTCCGGCTTCATGAAATCGTCTATTGCCGCCCCTTCCTTCAAGAACTCGGGATTGGAAACAACGTCGAATTCCATGGAAACTTTACGGGTCTCCAGCTCTTCCAGGACTGCTGCGCGAACTTTATCAGCCGTGCCGACAGGGACGGTGGATTTATCAACTATAACCTTGAATCCCTCCATATGCCTGCCGATGCTTCTTGCCACTCCAAGGACATATTTGAGGTCAGCCGAACCGTCTTCACCGGGCGGGGTGCCGACGGCTATAAAGTTAATGAGTGAATTTTTTACAGCGGCTTCGATATCTGTTGTGAAGGTGAGTCGCCCCTCAGAGCAGTTGCGCAGCACCATTTCTTTGAGACCCGGCTCGTAAATCGGGATAATTCCCTGTTTAAGCCCTTCTATCTTGGCTTCATCTATATCTACACAGATGACACTGTTGCCGCTTTCGGCAAAACAGGCGCCAGCTACGAGACCTACATAACCGCTACCGATGACTGCTACCCTCATATTGACTCCAGAAGTGTGAAATAAATAACCGTAAATTTATATCATAGACAAGGGTGCCGATGCCACTTTTTTCAGGGTGTTGCCGCAAGCTGGACAAACCTGCGTGACAGCATGGCAAATTCATCCAGGGATAGCGTCTCTCCCCTTCTCTTTTCGTCAATTCCTGCTTCTGAGAGAGTTGTCCGTAGTGTGTCTTCGTCAACAGCAAAATCGGCAGCTTTCAGGCAATTCCAGAGCGTTTTGCGACGCTGCCCAAAGGCTGCCTTGACCAACCGCCTGAAAAGCTGCTCGTCGCCGACATCAACCCGTGGCCCGGGAAGGGCTTTGAAACGAAGAACAGCTGAGTCAACTTTCGGGACAGGATGAAATGAGCCGGGCTTGACAATAAACTCTCTGGTTACGTCAAAATGGAGACGGCAGAAAAGCGTCAGTATGCCGTACTCCTTGGTGGCAGGGGGGGCGGCCAGACGATCACCGACCTCTTTTTGCAGCATCAGATAAAGATCGGAGAAAAGTGTCGGGGTTTCGAGGAATTTTATCAGCACCTGCGAAGAGATATTGTAGGGGAGATTTGCAGCCACTTTCCATTTATTAGTTGTAATGGCAGAGAGCATCCCCGGTAGATCAAGTTTAAGGACGTCCGCCTCAATTATTTGAACCTTTGGATTACCGGCGTATTCCGCAGCCAGAAGAGGGGCCAGGCGTCTGTCGAGTTCAACAGCAACAACCGTAGCACCAGACGCCGCAAGTTCTGAGGTAAGAGCACCCTGGCCGGGTCCGACTTCAAGAATAAAGTCATCTGGAGAGGGGGCAACGGAGGAGACTATCCGATCGATAACGTTCCTGTCAGTCAGGAAATTCTGGCCAAGCATCTTTATTGCTTTAAGAGGTTTCATCAGGTAAGCCTGCCTTGCAATTCAGCCGAGATCAGATCAAGCGGCCAGCCTGGAACTGCATCAAAATCGAGTGAAGAGAGCCCCCGCGAAAGGTAGTAGTCACCAGGAACCGCTATCATCGCCGCATTGTCAGCGCAAAGGGATGGTGAAGGGAAATATACATCGATACCATTCTTCCCGGCAAATGAGAGCATCGCCGCTCGCAGTCCTGAATTACAGGCTACGCCGCCGGCAACTACAACTCTCTTGCAGTCGCTCCTGATAACGGCTTCAGCGGTTTTGGCAACCAGAAGCTCACAGACAGCGGCCTGAAAAGATGCGGCCAGATCATTCAATTCGCAAGGGCAGCCCGAAAGGGGATTCCTTTTCAGGTGGGTCATTACCGCAGTCTTCAAACCACTGAAGCTGAAATTAAGCGACCCGTCATAAAGGAGTGGCCGTGGAAATTTTATCGCCTTCGGGTTACCATCCTTTGCCAACTTGTCAATAACAGCCCCGCCCGGATAAGGAATACCGAGCAGCTTGGCGACTTTGTCGAAAGCCTCGCCGGCAGCATCGTCGATCGTCTGCCCGAGAGTCCGGTACTCCCCTACCCCTTTGACTTCATAGAGGTGGGTGTGTCCGCCGGAAACCACCAGCGCTATAAAAGGGAATGCAACCTCTTGTTCAAGCAGGATGGCGAGCAGATGGGATTCGATATGATTTACCGCAGCAAGTGGGATATTCCTCCCAAGCGCTATCCCTTTTGCCAGAGAGGCTCCAACCAGCAGAGCCCCTATCAGCCCCGGCCCACGGGTAACAGCCAATCCTTCTATGGCAGACAGGGTTAATCCGGCTTCGCTCAATGCCAGGTCAACAACAGGGATTATACTCTCCAAATGCTTTCTTGAGGCTATCTCGGGAACAACGCCACCGTACTCGGCATGAATTTCTATCTGCGAGGCAACAATACTGGAGAGAATCTTCCGGCCGTCCTGAACAACAGCCGCGGCTGTCTCGTCACATGATGTTTCAATCGAAAGAAGTAGCATCTTTAGAGGAGATTTGCCGCAAGTTCAGCCAATTCGGACCGCTCGCCTTTCATCATCGTTACATGACCGGTTATATTCAGCCCTTTGAGACGCTCGACCAGGTAAGTAAGCCCGTTACTGGAGGCATCAACATATGGATTATCGATCTGATAGGGGTCTCCGGTGAGAATGACCTTTGTCCCTTCTCCAGCTCTGGTAATGATTGTTTTTATCTCATGGGGGGTCAGATTCTGAGCCTCATCAACAATCATAAACTGATTGGGAATCGAACGTCCGCGAATATAGGTCAGCGGTTCAATCTCCATTATCCCCATTGCAATCAGCTCCTTATAACCTTTGCTATGCCTTTTCTCAGCTTCATGCCCGGAAAGAAGCAGCTCAACATTGTCAAAAATAGGTTGCATCCATGGAGCGAGCTTCTCTTCTATATCGCCGGGGAGAAAGCCGATATCCTTCCCCATGGGGAAAACAGGCCGTGAGACGAGAAGACGATTGTAAACATTCTCCTCAGCAACCTTGTGCAGTCCGGCAGCTATGGCAAGCAGGGTTTTACCCGTTCCGGCTTTCCCGACAAGGGTGACCAGCTTGATTGAGTCATCAAGAAGAATATCGATGGCAAAAGACTGCTCCCTGTTTCGTGAAGTGATGCTCCAGATACCGTCTTTACCCCCTTTACGGAGAGGGAGAATTCTGTTGTTCTGTGCGTTGAAACGTCCAATGCCGGTATGATTCTGGTTGGATTCATCATAAAGTGTCACAAACTGGTTAGGCAGAAGTGAATCAACCCCCTCAAGCCAACCCTGCCCATAAAAACGGTCAACCTGCTCGGCAGTCGCCTTGATATCAGCAGTGCCGGTATAAAGATCTTCAATCTCTACCTTGTCAGACTCATAATCCTCCGCAATAAGCCCCAGCGCATCGGCTTTTATTCGCAGATTCGTATCCTTGGACACAAGAATTACCGGTCCGGCATCTGCCTTCAGCTTCAAATCCATTGCCACTGCAAGTATCCGGTTATCACCATGCTCGCCATGAAGCCCGGGTGGCAGAGCTTTAAGAGCCAGATCCTCATAAACTTCAACTCGAAGGATTCCTCCCGACTCAAGAGTAACCCCCTTGGCAATAGAGCCCTGGGTGCGAAGACTATCCAGAAGCCGGGATACGTGGCGGGCATTCCTCCCTGTCTCGTTCATATCCTTTTTGAACTTGTCGATCTCTTCAATTACGGTAATAGGAATTACGATAAGGTGTTTCTCAAACCGGTAAATGGCATGAGGATCGTGAAGCAGCACATTGGTATCCAATACAAAAGTTTTCATATAATTCTTCCTTTCAGGTCTATTTTGCGTAAAGGCAAATCAATTGCCGATCTTATGACCCTGCCCTTTTCATTTTAGCACCGGCAATCTCATTCATGGCTGCCAGAAAACAGTCGATATCTTCTCTGGTATTGAATATGCCCGGGCTCACCCTGACCGTCCCCTCAGGGAAAGTGCCGATGGTACGATGGGCAAGAGGGGCACAGTGAAGACCTACTCTTACAGCTATATCAAAATCTCTGTCGAGGATGAAACCGATTGTAGAAGGATCGACTCCATTGAGGGTAAATGATACCACAGAACCTCTTGATTTAGTGAGATCCGTGTTAAATACTTTGATGCCGTTCACTGCTGTAAGACCTTCAACCAGTCGTCTGACAAGAGACATTTCATGCTGCATAATAGAGTCAATCCCCCGGGAGGCGATAAAATCCACAGCAGCTTTTAATCCGGCAATAGCAGCGATATTGTGGGTACCGCTTTCATAGCGCTCAGGTATATCGTCAGGCTGAGTGAGCTCCGTAGATCTACCGCCGGTACCACCTACTATGAGGGGTTTGAGCACTATATCTTCAGCTATATAGAGAAAACCGGTGCCTTGAGGACCGTACATGCCTTTATGACCAGGGGCGGCAAGAAGATCAACCTGCATTGAGGAGATGTCAATCGGCACACTACCGGCACTCTGGGAAGCATCAAGGAGGAATTTGACCCCGCGGGCTTTCAGGGCAGATCCGATCTCGCCTGCAGGATTGATTGCTCCGGTCACATTCGAACAGTGGGTCATTGCCACCAGACGGGTAGCAGGTGTAACCGCCTGCAGTATGGATTCCGTCGACACATAGCCGTTCTCGTCACCGCTCACCCAGGTAAGATCAACCCCTGAATGAGATGCTTCATGGAGCGGCCTTGCAAGAGAGTTATGCTCCATAGTTGTGGTGACTACATGGTCACCAGGCCTCAAGATCCCCTTGACGGCAAGATTCAGTGATTCAGTGGCACTATGGGTAAGTATAAACCTTGAAGAATCGGCCACAGCAAAAAGTGCTGCCAGAGATTCACGGGCTTCAAAAATAATTCTCGTCGCATCCAGGGACTGTCGATAGCCGCCACGGTTCGGCGACGCGCCGATCTCTCTGAGCGTCCTGTCAAGTGTCGTGTATACGATTTCAGGTTTTGGATATGTAGTGGCCGCATTATCAAGATATATAGCCATCTGTGTCTGCCCTTAAAAATCTTTCTGTAAATCTTTCCACGGATTAGTTGCCAATAGCGGTAAAAGCCTGATTGCGCCCGGTCGTTTACTGAAAACCGTATCACTCACAAAACCACCGTTGACTGTGCCCAACCAGTTTCCGCCCAGGTAGACATGCTCATCTCCGGAATAAAAAAGGTTGTAGCTGCTGTTCGCGTAAATAGAGTTTCCCCAGACGGAAGGTAGATTATCGTTCAGTTGCATGCCAACCTTGCTTCCGGAAACAAGATTTGCATTAAACCTGAGTGGTGAACCACTTATAACAACAGCCGTTTCTGAATTGGCAATGAATTTTGAAGCGGTGAAACTTCCGCCACAATCTGTTATCACTGCTCCTCTGGCGTTGTTTGAGAAAACAGATTTCTCAACCTTGAGCTGTGATTTTTCGGCTATAAGGGCTGACTGCGAACTCAGTGAAACAATAAGTTTATCCGCAGACAAAGATGATGATGTGACGGTTAAGCCGATTTCACTCTTATCAATAATTGCCGACTCAAGCTCTACCTCACTTTTTACGGCAGAAATGCCGGTGGGGCAGTCTGAAATCTGAACCTCCTTGAGTTCTACTATTGAGTCCACAAACTTGAGTGCAACTGAAGAGTTGTCAACACTAAGGTGGTTCAGTACAAATGAAGATGATCTGGAATAAATTGCCGTTTCGGCTCCTTGCAGCTTTAAATGGTCAAAAATATTTTTTTTCGCTGTACCGGTCAGCACAATCCCGTACCAGTCGGCAGGCGCAGGGTGTAAATAGTAAGAGGTAAGCAAGACTGGCAGTTCTGCGGTTCCTTTCGCAACCACTCTGCCAAGAACAAGTAGTCCGGAATCAGCACCAAACCTTACAACAGTGCCAGGCATAATTGTGAGCGTCGCCTGAGCAGCCACGGTGACCATCCCGTCAACCTGGATTGCACCTTGCCAGAGAGTGTCCTCAACTATTGTCTGCGAGGCAAACCTGAACGCAGGCGCAAATGATGCGACGACTCTTTGAGGCACAACAACTGGAGAGGAGTTTGCTGCGTTTAGAGACGTAAGAGCGGAAGGTGACTGGCCTGCGATAAGAGTCACTGGACAGATAATCAAAAGAAAAGACAGAATAATTGTGAGTAGATATTTTTCTAAACAGAGCAACAGAGCCACCCTCTCCTTAAGAGTTTTCAGAAATTGAGTGGCACACGCGGTTTTTACCCATGGACTTGGCTTTATAAAGGGAAAAAAGGTCTTCACGATTAGATCCGCCTTCAGGATAAGAAGCAATGCCGACACTGGATCTGTTTCTTGAGTGAAATATTAACCCGGGCACTGTTGAAGCCGCCGGCTGATTTACCTCATTTTTCATGGATTTACGCATAGCATATATCAATATCCATGTAAACTGAAAGCACTTGAAAAAGTAATATTTTCAGACGGAATCAGCTCGCTGACAGTCACAGTTTGCAATGATCATAGTGTAGTTTCCGTCCGTAAAGGTTGCTTTTTCGCCCTGGCGGCGTCAATCTTCGGTCTTGCTCGTGCGGCGTACGGTCGTACGCCTCCGCGCAATACCTCGATTTCCTTGCCAGGACAAAAAATCCCCGCTTTCCAGATCCGGAAACTGACAGTTTCTCATCCGGAGTTTCCGGATGGAAACTTGTGTAATCAGCAGGTTACAATTTTAATCTAAAACCCCTTGACACCCCCATATATCTTGTGGTTAATTTCTGCGCGAGCACAAAATATAGAGAAGTCAGGAAATATATAATCCCGTAAGGAGTCCAGATCATGCCAAGTAAATTATCAGGCAACTACCAGCCGACACTCTCCCCCAATGCGATCACAGTTCTTGAAAAACGTTATTTAAAGAGAGATATGAGCGGCAAACCACTCGAAACTCCGGCGGATCTTTTTCGCAGGGTAGCCGATGCTATCGCCTCTGCTGATACTGTTTTTGACAAAAAAGCCGACACAAAGAAACTTTCCGACAGTTTCTACTCAATCATGGCGAATATGGAGTTTCTGCCCAACTCCCCCACTCTCATGAATGCCGGTCGTGAACTCGGCCAACTTTCCGCCTGCTTCGTTCTTCCTGTCGGAGACTCAATGGAAGAGATTTTTGATGCGGTTAAATTTACCGCTCTTATCCATAAATCCGGTGGCGGCACAGGCTTCTCGTTCTCACGTCTCAGACCGGCTAATGATGTGGTTATGTCTACTACCGGAATATCCAGCGGGCCGCTCTCTTTCATGAAAGTCTTCGATATCGCCACAGAGACAATCAAACAGGGTGGCACTCGGCGTGGAGCAAACATGGGGATTCTGCGCGTAGACCATCCGGACATCATGGATTTCATCATGTGCAAAGCCGATCAGAAGCAGCTGAATAACTTCAACATCTCAGTCGGCATGACTGAAGCCTTTATGGAGGCTGTTGAAAAAGATCAGGATTATGATCTTAAGAACCCGCGCAGCGGTGAGACATGCGGCACCCTCAACGCCAGAAAAGTCTATCACCGCATAGTCAAACAGGCATGGGAGAACGGCGAGCCGGGCATCATCTTCCTTGACCGCCTCAACCGCGACAACCCTACCCCGCTCATCGGTGAAATTGAGTCAACCAACCCGTGCGGCGAGCAACCGCTCCTCCCATACGAATCATGTAATCTCGGCTCCATAAACCTCGGCAAGATGGTGAAGGGCGGCGATGTTGACTGGTCCAAGCTTAAGGAGGTTATAAAGCTGGCGGTAAAATTCCTTGATAACGTTATTGAGGTCAACAATTACCCGCTGCCGCAGATCGATCAGATGACCCGCTCCAACAGGAAAATCGGTCTTGGAGTCATGGGATGGGCAGATATGCTGATTCTTCTCAATATTCCTTACAACTCGTCGGAAGGGATTGCCCTTGGCGAGAAGGTCATGAAGTACATCAATGACGAAGGTCACGCCGCTTCGCGCGAGCTTGCCAAAGTACGTGGGGCATTCCCGAACTTCAAAGGCTCTATCTATGACAAACCGGGTCTGGCGCCGATCAGAAATGCGACAGTCACCACGATTGCTCCGACCGGCACTATCTCAATTATCGCCAATGCATCATCCGGTGTGGAGCCCCTGTTTGCAGTCTCTTATATCCGCCAGGTCATGGACAAGAATATCCTTGTCGAGGTAAATCCGATGTTCGAAAGGATCGCAAAAGAGCGTGAATTCTACTCTCTGGAGTTGATGGAAGCGATTGCCCAGCATGGCACCATCCACGACATCACCGCCATACCTGAAGATTTACGGGATATTTTCGTTACAGCCCACGATATTACCCCGGAAGACCATATTGCCATGCAGGCGGCTTTCCAGCTGCATACCGATAATGCCGTCTCAAAAACGGTAAATTTCTCCTCCGATGCAACAATTGAGGATGTTGAAAAAGTGTACCGGCTTGCCTATCATTCCGGCTGCAAAGGGGTGACAATCTACCGTGACGGTTCCCGCGATGAACAGGTTCTCTCTACCGGCAAGAAAGAAGAGAAAGTCGAACTGGTGGCAGCACCGGTAGCCGGAGACAAACACTCTATCAAGCGAGATCGCCCAAAAGCCCTCAAAGGCTGGACTTATCAGATGCAGACCGGCTGCGGCCCGCTTTACATCACTGTCAACGAAGACAAACAAGGGCTTTTCGAGCTCTTCACTACCATGGGCAAAGCTGGCGGTTGTGCGGCCTCACAGGCAGAGGCACTTGGCCGGATGGTCTCTCTTGCCTGGAGAAGCGGCGTCCAGGCAAGGAATGTGGTTAAGCAGCTTATGGGGATCTCCTGTCACTGCCCGTCCGGTTTCGGCGAAAGCAAGGTGCTCTCCTGTGCCGATGCGGTTGCCAAAGCCATCCAGGCACATATGCATGCAGCCGGGTACGACACAGGCATCGAAAAGACCAACCACGAGCGCGGCGCCTGCCCTGAGTGCGGCGGTCCTGTTGAGCATGAGGGCGGCTGTTCTGTTTGCCATGCCTGCGGCTACAGTGAGTGCGCCTAAACAGTCGATAGATCTACATGGAAAGCCCCGCCAGAGAGCGGGGCTTTTTTTGGCGCTATTTTAAATGTTAGACAATTTCAATCGACCGGCGAATGACATGAGCCATATGGTGAAATGTTCCATTTGGGGGGATCACCGGTTCACGCGCGCGCGTGAACCGCTCAACAACGAGTATACGGTAAGACAACAATGGAAATAGAAGCGACACACAGAAATAATGACCGAGTATTGAAACGGTTCTCACCTATGGAATGAAGTACCACAGCGCATTAGTTGGAACCACTCGCAGCAGAAAAGCATCAATCTTACGCTTGACACCATATAGCCAAAGTTGCTGTGTCACTCGAATGAGCTTGTATAAGCTTTCGCCCCGAATAAAGAAAGCGTTGAGGGCCATGAAATACTAAGACCCATAGCTTGTGCAGTGAAAATGTATCATTGAGGCACATGATGTTCTTGGCTACATAGTTCTGAACAAAATACGACTAGAAGAGCGAGATTTCCGTTTGCTATCTTGAACATGCACGACTCAATCGCCAAGGGTGAAATGTTGCACTCCATTGCATTCAGAAGCTCGAGAGTTGATGAAGTCTGATAATGAAGCAAGGAAAATAATTGGATTTACCGACGAAACACCCGAAAAGATAATACATCAAAGCATCATCAGAAGTAAATTGGGATGCTATCGCACCGGCTTTTCAGAGATTACTCAGAGTGACCTGAATTGCAAATTCAGTTCAAGCACGAGTAACCTGTATCTGCAAAATGGGCTTTCTGTCCACAATTTCCTATGCGCTACATCCAGTATTCATTTCAATAGCAGGAACGCCCGATGCTCCGTTCACCTTAGATCAATCCTTTACAGTATGCTCTTAGGATTTTATGCTAAATGTAATTGGATGACTCCATTTTCTCCTAGCGGAAATGTTGGAAGCTTGATGGACATCAGCCATTATCAATTCCAGTGCCAGTAAACTGGTGCTTAATAGTTAAGAAATGATGTTCTGTCGGCATAAAATTTGCCAAGTAGCACGGTCTATTCCAACCACTAGTCTGACCAGGTGCGGGCTCAGCGCCCCCGTTGGCGAACAAGGAAGCGAATTATTACTCCCACGTGATTTTAATTCGGAAATAAAGAAGGAGCTTGTTCTGGAAACTGCAAAACCGATTATTATTGGCAAAGGGCTATTGATGCTCCTGCTGCTCTCGCTCGTTTCAACCGGCTGTTCAAAAGATACTACTGCAGATCTTACAGCAGCAATAAATGAGAATAACCGTTTGGTTGTAAATGAATTCAAGCCTCTGAGCAGCGCTGTCGCCGTTGGCGCAACCATGGGTAACAGAACTGCCAGTCTCCGCCAGGGAGCTACTCACGAATTGGTTAAACCAAAAATCAAATACAATGCCGGAGAAGATCCTGAATTTGCACACCAGATGGGTTGGCCGCCGAAAGTTCCTCAACCCCTCCCCGGCTCGATTCTTCCGGCAAAAAGAGTTGTCGCCTACTATGGGAATCCGTTCTCAAAAAAAATGGGGGTTCTTGGTGAATTCGAGAAAGCCGAGATGCTTAAGCGTCTTAATGGCGAGGTCAAGCGCTGGCAGGCAGCTGACCCGGCAACCCCTGTGCAGCCGGCGCTTCACCTGATTGCAGTCGTTGCCCAGGGTACGCCTGGCAAGGCGGGGAAGTACCGGATGGTCATGCCGGACAACGTTATAAATCAGGTGTATGGCTGGGCGAAAGAGGTTAATGCGCTTCTGTTTATAGACATTCAGACAGGACACGAAGATATCCGGACTCTGCTCCCCCGGTTTGAGTGGATTCTTAAAAATCCTGACGTCCACCTCGGGATCGATCCGGAATTCAATCTCATCAGCAGCGGCAAGATGCCGGGGAGCAAGATAGGCACGTATGATGCGGCAGACATCAATTTTGCTGCCGGGTATCTACAGGAACTGGTGAAAAAGTACCAGCTCCCTCCCAAAGTCTTTACCGTCCACCGGTTTACGAAAAACGGGGTTACCAACGCCAGGAGCATTACGTTAAGGCCGGAAGTGCAGATTGTCATGCACATGGATGGCTGGGGCGCGCCCTGGCTGAAGCGGTACACCTACAAGTCCTACATCGTTGCTGAACCGGTACAGTATACCGGTTTCAAGCTCTTCTATCACAATGATACCAAAAAGGGTGAGCCGCTGATGACTCCCAAGGATCTGCTCAAGCTCAATCCGAAACCTTTATATATCCAGTATCAGTAGTAACCCCAGGACCTTACCTGCATTAGGTCTGCTATAACTGGACCTACCTGTCCGCCCGGAGGTTTTACGTAAATGCCGTTCAGATTCATCGCCGTCTGCCTGCTGCTTTTGTCCCTCGCTTTACCCGCCTTTGCCGCGCCTGCCCCGGTAGTCAGCGTGCCGATACTGCTTTATCACCGTTTTGGCACAACCGTCGCAGACGGCATGACCATCAAGACAACGGTCTTCGAGGAGCAGCTGAAATACCTGCGCGACAACGGCTACAAAGTCATCCCGTTGCGGCAGCTGACTGACTGGTACCAAAAAAAGGGTCCGGCGCCGACGCCGAAATCGGTGGTAATCGTCGCGGACGACGCCCACAAATCCGTTTATACGGACATGTATCCACTGGCAAAAAAGTACAACGTGCCGGTCACCATCTTCATCTACCCGTCCGCTGTCTCCAATGCTAAATACGCCATGACCTGGGAGCAGCTGCGGGAGCTGAAAAGCAGCGGCCTCTTCGACTTCCAGTCACACACGTACTGGCACCCCAATTTCAAAAAAGAGCGGAAAAAGCTTGCCCCGGCGGCGTTCGACGCGCTGGTGACCAGCCAGCTGCACAAGTCCAGGGATAAAATCAGCAAAGAGCTGGGAGTAAAGGTTGACCTGCTCGCCTGGCCGTTCGGCATCTACGATGACGATCTGCTGCGCCGCGCCGCCGCTGCAGGTTATAGCGCCACCTTTACCATCGAGCGCCGCCATGCCACCGCTGCCGATTCCGTCATGAAGCTCCCGCGCTACCTGCTGGTCAATGCCGACCAGGGAAAAGCCTTTGCCAGGATACTGGCCGGCAACGCCCCCCCGCGCAATGTCATCTATTAAAAAAACGACCATTAGGGATGCGGAAATTTAAACATTTCTTGGAGAAGTAATTGTTCATAGGTTGAACCTGACCCCACAGGTATTCTCGATAACCAAAACAGGAGGGTAGATATGTCATTCTTACCCACGGGAGTTAAATTCCCGATAGTCCTTCAGCCTAATGAAGGCAAGCTGCTTGATGTGCTAGGTGAAATCATTACAATCAAAGTCGCAGGCGAAGATACCGATGGGTTATACACCATTCTACAAGAGGTTTCTCCACCCCAAGGAGGACCGCCCTTGCATCTACATCATCGAGAAGATGAAGCATTCTATGTATTGGAGGGAGAATACGAAGTACAGTGTGGTGAAAATAAGATTCGGGCAGTTCCCGGTTCTTTTATCTTAGCTCCCAGAGAGATACCCCATACCTTCCGAAACATAGGCTCAGGTCCAAGCAAGGTCTTGGTCATCGCAACACCGGCTGGGATTGAGAAATTTTTCGAGGAATTGAGCGAGTTGGCGAAGCAGGGGCCACCAGATATAGAGAAGGTGAAGGAGATTGCAGAGAGATACGAGATTGAGTTGATGTTGCACGAATCATAGTGCTACCTTGTTATTTATTGAGGTGATGTTAAAATAAATCAAGTTTCAACGCTCTGCCACAGTTAGATATCTATTTATTTGACAGGGAAAATTACGCAATCAAAGGAGAATGATCATGCCTATTGGAATAAGCTGGTGCACAATTGAAGAAGCTATAGCAAAATACAGTCTGGAAGAGTCGTTAATTCTGAAATGGGTAGAAAAAGGTGTGGTTCGTAGTGAGGAAGTTGACCATAAAATAGTGCGAGTCAATGTGGCTGATATTGAGCTTGAAGTGCAGGAGAGAACAGCTCATTTTAACGAGTAATCGAGGTGGTATACTTCAAAGTATGAAAAGAATCATTCTGATAATATTAGTTGGTATGTCATTATCTGGATGTGTGACCCTCCCGACAGGCCCCAGTGTGCCTATGTCTCCTGGTGAAGGGAAACCATTTAATATTTACCTGGAGGAAGATCGTAAATGCAGGCAGATAGCGGAACGACAGTTAGGTAAATACTACGATTATTTTTCTACGTACGAAGCACAATACCATTACGACAATGTATTTGTGCAATGCATGACTTCCCATGGAAATCGCATACTATACATTGCGATAAATAAAGAAGCCCCACTCAACTTAGTGGGGCTTCTCATTTTAGTTATGTCAAATGATTTACACTAGAGATTGAAGCGAACTCCTACAAAAATACTGCTGTTCGTATATTCAAGCTTAGCCCCATACTCCTCGAAATCTTCGGTTATACCCTGAAACCTGTAGTAGCAATCGAAATTGACGTTTTTGTCGACCTTACCTGTCATTCCCAAGGTAAACTGGTAACCGAGAACTGTGTCATCAAGACTGTCGCCATTATCATCAATTTCACCATTAATCAGACCAAGGCCAACTCCGAAGAAAGGCTTTACAGGAGATCTGGTTTCTACATCATAGTACACGTTTGCCATGTAGGACATAGTTGTCAGGTCTGCGCCACTTACGCCAAAACTTCCACCAGGCCCTGATACATTATCAACATCCGCTACTCTATATGCAAATTCAGCTTCGAGACGTACAGCATCTAAATTGTAACCTCCTACCAGGTTAAAACCATAGCCAGGGTCATACTCAATTTCTGCAGAGCCTAACCCGCTAATCTTAATATCTGCATCATGGTTGATAGACAAACCTCCACCGAAACCTACATACGGTCCTTGTGCAGCTGTTGCAGGAAGAGCGTATGCCAAACACAGAAGTGCTGCCAAAACTAATTTTTTCATTACAACCTCCTTAACAAAGATCATTTTTTTATTTAATAAACTTATTCACTATTTTAAGTCAAGTAATATACATTACAAGAAACCAATAGGGTCACCTTTTGACAAATAAATTATGTAGGTTTGTCCCCTGCGTCTCTCCAATTCCAGCCGGAGTAACATTCAAATCCGACTATTGGGGGCAACAAATGCCAGATGACAAGGGGGTTATGCGATAGCCGCTAAAATCATGACTTCGTAACACCCCTGAGATAATCATTTGATTTCTCTTTGACGCACCATCAAATATCGTATATCCAATAATTATGATCTGGAACGAAACAATCGGAGAATAACGATCTACAGGAGGAGAAAAGATGTTTCGCGATCTGAAAGCTGAGGAGACAGAACTGGTCGGCATGTGGCTTGACCTGGGAATTAAGGTAACAGGAGATGCGGTCACTGACCGGGTGGAATGGCTGACTGCTGAGCGTCTGGAGAAGCTGGCGGAGAACGGTGCGGAACTGGCGGAACTATACCGTGATCCACTGGACGGCCGCCTCTGGGAGAAGATTCTCCCCTTTGCCGACGGTCCCCCTACCCTCCGCTGTATCTCTCTGGCAACTGCGGCAGCAAGGTTCGGCTTCACCTCCGGGGAATAACATGGCCAGGCTCCCCTTCGCGCAATTTCTCGACAACACCCCCTGCATCCTCGGCGAAGGAGCTGTTATCGAGCGTCTTCGCCGCAATTCAGAGCTGGAACTCGATCCTTTCCTGGTCAACTCCGCCTTTATCTATGACACTGCCAAACGCGCCGCCCTGGAAACCATCTGCCGGCAATATCTGGATATCGGCCGGGAGTTCGACCTGCCGCTGCTGGTCTCTACCCCGACCTGGCGGGCAAACCGGGAGAGGATAGCTGCGGCCGGATATGCCGGGTTTGACGTAAATGGCGACAATGTCAGGTTTCTGGAAAAACTGCGGCAGAGTTACGGTCCCTACGGAGAAAAAATCGTCATCTGCGGCCTGCTGAGCTGTTGCGGGGATGCCTATGATCCTGCTGCTGCTCTGGCTGCTGATGAAGCGCGGGTATTCCATACCTGGCAGGCTGAGAAGCTGGCTGAAGCCGGCGTCGATTTTCTTCTGGCGGCCACCCTGCCGGCCTGTTGCGAGGCAACCGGACTGGCAATGGCGCTTGCCGCCACCGGCAAACCCTACATCATCAGCTTTATTGCGCGTCCGGCAGGGACACTTCTGGACGGAACACCGTTGAAAGAGGCAATCGCCGCCATTGATGCTGCTGTGAGTCCCAAGCCGTTGGCGTATATGCTTAACTGCACCCATGCTTCTTTTGCCCGGGCCGCTCTGCAACATCCGGCCAACTCCTCTGACCTGGTGCGCCGGAGGATCATCGGCCTGCTGGCCAACACTGCGGCGCTAAGCCCGGAAGATCTTGATAACAGCACCACACTGGTAGAGGAAGAGCCGTCAACCTTTGCCATGTCCGTTGCGGCCTTGCATCAAGATCCCGGATTGAAGATCCTCGGGGGGTGCTGCGGCACAGACGAGCGGCATATCCGCGCCCTTGCCTCACTGCTTACTTCATTGAAATCATGGTGAATCCTTTCTGCCACTGAAGATTGAAAGAGCGGCAGAAGATGGTATCGTAAGTCATTGAATACCGACCCATACCTGCCTGACCCGGTTCACAGGAGGCTCACAATGTTACAGCGCAAGAAAATATGTATAAATACCGGCGGCGGTGATGCGCCAGGACTTAACGCTGTTATCGAGGCAGTGACGATGGCAGCCTGTAACCGGGGTTGGGAGGTCTACGGCATCAAGAGCGGCTATACCGGTTTCCTTAACACCGAGGAGATCATTCATCTGACCCCGGAAAAAGTCGACGGTATCGCCAGCATCGGTGGCACCATCCTCGGTTCAACCAACAAGGGGAACCCGTTCATGATGCCGGTCTGCAATGCCGCCGGTGAATGTGAACAGCGCGATCTCTCCGACCGTGTCATGGATAATTTCCGTCGGCTTGGTTTCGATGCCCTCGTGGCGGTCGGCGGCGACGGCAGTCTCGATATTGCCCACCGTTTTGCAGCCAAGGGGATGCCGGTGATCGGCGTTCCCAAAACCATTGATAACGATATTGGCGGAACAGTTGTTTCTTTCGGTTTCGATACTGCTGTCAGCATCGCCACTGAGGCAATCGACCGCCTCCATTCTACGGCCAGATCCCATGACCGGGTCATGGTGGTTGAAGTGATGGGGCGCAATGCCGGCTTTATCGCCATCAATAGCGGCATTTCCGGCAACGCCGATGTAATTCTGATCCCTGAAATCCCGTTCAATATAGACATTGTCTGCGAAAAACTGATGGAGAACGAACTGCGCGGCCACAAATACGCCATCGTCGTTGTCGCCGAGGGTGCAGTCCCCATTGGCGGCGACGTGATCACAAAAGGCGGTCCGGAACTCGGCCGCCAGCACGTAATCCTGGGGGGAATGGCCGAGCATGTTGCCAAAGAGATCTCGCTGCGTACCGGCAAGGACTCGCGTTCCCTGGTGCTGGGACATCTGCAGCGCGGCGGCTCACCCACTACGTTCGACCGACGGCTATCGCTCCGCTTCGGTGCCGCAGCTGTGCGGGCCATCGAAGCGGGGAAATTCGATCACATGGTGGCTCTCCAGTCACCCGACATCGTCTTAGTGCCCCTTGAGGAGGCGCTGAGCATACAGAAGCGGGTCCAGGTCGACGGCGATACGGTGCTGACCGGTCGCGACCTCGGCATATGTTTCGGCGATTGAAGCAAACTTTGAAGCTCAACTGAATAACTGCATTTTTTGACCTCAATAACTCTAGATTCGGCAGTTGAAGATGTCCTTCGGCGCTCCAAATGCCCGAATTCTGTAATGCTGAGCTCATTTCACTGCAGCAGCCAAAGGTACTGTGTACGTCCTCACCTTGCGGGTTCAGGCAATATCTGCTGCGGACGTTACATTTCGCTAAGCATTACGACGAATTACGGGCAAGTCGCTTCTTCAGAACATCTCCAACTGCCGCTTTAAGAATAACCGGAGGAAGTAATGAAAATCGATCTGAGTTGTACTGACCCTCTCCAGCAAGCTACTCCTGCTCTCGTTATCGGCTGCTGTGAGGATGACCGTGACGAGCTCTTTTCCAGGTGCGACACGTCGCTGGACGGCTGTCTGCAGCGTCTGCTGACAGACCGTGAGTTCTCCGGCAAAGTCAACACTACCAAGATAGTCCACACCATGGGGAAACTGCCGGCAGAGCGGCTTCTGCTGGTCGGTCTTGGCAAAAAAGGCGATCTCGCCGCCGACAGGCTGCGCCAGGGAGCAGGCAATGCCGTGCAGGCGTTGCGTAGCGCACGAGTGGCAACGTTCACTTCCGCTCTGCAGCTAATCAACGGCAGTATGGTTATGCTGGAGGCGGTCTGCGAAGGGACGCTGCTCGGCAGCTACCGTTTCGATGAATACAAAACCAAAAATATCGATGAGCGCTTCACATTCAACAGCATGACTCTGCTCCTTCCGGACGGTGCCGACATTGATGCCGCCCACTCCAGGGTTGAGAACAGTGTAATGCTCTGCCGCGGGGTTAGTCTGGCCCGTGATCTGGTCTCCCACCCGGCCAACGTGGCCACCACCGGCTATCTGGCTGCGGCTGCCCACGGGATTGCAGAGCGCCACGGCCTCACCTGCCGGGTTCTGGAAAAGGACGAACTGGAGAAGCTGGGGATGAACGCTCTTGTGGCGGTCGGCAAAGGTTCGGTTGAACCGCCCCGGCTGATTGTGCTGGAATATCACGGCAATACTGCCAAGGGGAGTCCGCTTGTGCTGGTCGGCAAGGGTGTCACCTTCGACTCCGGGGGGATTTCCATCAAGCCGTCGGCCGGCATGGAGGAGATGAAGACCGACATGGCCGGAGCCGCCGCTGTGCTTGGCACCATGGAGGCAGCTGCCGGACTGGGGCTGCCGGTCAACCTGATAGCAGTTATCCCCACGGCCGAAAACATGCCTGACGGCCGGGCCTATAAACCGGGCGACGTCCTGACCACCATGTCCGGGCAGACGGTCGAGATCACAAATACCGATGCCGAGGGGCGGCTGATTCTCTGTGACGCCCTTCACTACGCCCGGACGGTCTACAAACCGGCGGCGCTGATCGATCTGGCCACCCTTACCGGCGCCTGTGTCGTCGCCCTTGGCCATGAGGCCAGCGGCTTGATGGGAACTGACAAGCGTCTGGTCGAAAGTCTGCTAAAGGCGGGTGAGCGTTGCGGCGAGCGACTCTGGGAGCTGCCACTTTGGGACAGTTACGGTGAGGTGCTGAAAAGCGATATTGCTGATCTTAAGAACTCCGGCAGTCGCGACGGCGGCAGCATCACTGCCGGCTGGTTTCTGAAACAGTTCACCGGCAAAACACGTTGGGCCCATCTGGATATTGCCGGCACCGCCTGGAGCGATAAATCGCGCCCCTGCTCCCACAAGGGTGCAACCGGCGTCGGCGTCCGTCTCCTGATTGAATATCTGCGGGGAAGGTAAGCCGGGAGTTGCCTGACAGTTGCTCTGGAACAGTCTGGACTGTTTTTACTTTTGCATTAAGCGCCGAACGTGGCATACTCCAAAAAACGTAAAAACCTGCCAACTCAAGGAGTTTTATATGGATACCATTGAAGCCATTAAAACCAGAAGAAGCGTCCGGAAATTCTCGGATAAAGCTGTTGAACCCGAAAAAGTCCAGACTATCCTCGAAGCGGTGCAAGCAGCGCCGTCATGGTCAAATATGCAGTGCTGGCGAATGGTCGTTGTCAAGGATACAGAGACTAGAGCAAAAATAAGTGACTTGTCATATGTTGAATCTTTTTTTGCGACCAGGGGTTATAAATCCAATCCTGCCCAGAAGGGTATTGCCGATGCGCCTGTAGTTATTATCCTATGCGGAATACCGGAGCAGTCCGGAGAATTGAACGGGCAGAAATATTACCTGGCTGACACCGGTATCGCCTCGGAGAATCTGATGCTGGCAGCACATGCTGTTGGATTGGCAACTGTTTTTGTGGGGGTTTTTGATGAAGAGAAACTTGGCGATCTGCTTGAAATTCCACCAGGAGTCAGGATTGTCGGGCTTTTCCCTCTCGGCTACGCGCAGACCGAAGCAAAGGCGGGCCCGCCAAGAAAACCGCTCGAAGAGATTGTATATTACGAGAAGTGGAAGGAATGAAATTAATGAATAGAGAACTTTATGTAGGAAGCCTCCCTTTTGAGAGCACTGAAGAGGACCTTGTCCGCCTTTTCTCAGTTGCCGGCACTGTTCAGTCGGTTCATATTATAACTGACAAGATTTCGGGTAAGTCAAAGGGGTGCGGTTATGTCAAAATGACTTCGATAGAAGAGGCCAGGGATGCTATTAACTGCCTCGACGGAGCCCTGCTCGATAATCGAAAAATAACTGTTTCTGAAGCACGGGTAGCAAAAACCGGTTAATAACAGCCCGGTTCGCGCCGCTTCTTTCAAAAAGCGGGAACCAAGTCCAAAGAATTTTAAAAAGTAACTAACATCCTGCTTTACTTCTGGTTATTTTTTCTGGTATGTAAAGACAGGTTGCACTGCAAGGAAACTTCTGGAGGTATTCAAGTGGATCAGAATCAAAACGAAATCGGCTCAGGCACACTAATTCTCTCTTTCATTACCGGAATTGCGGCAGGCATTGCCGTTGCGCTCCTCATCGATAAAAGCAAAGACAGAAGTCTTGGCGCTGAGGAGTATGAGGATGAACTCTTCATTTAACCTTTAGTTGTCTGTTAGTTAAGCGCATTTTTTCATAAAGGGGACTCACGTCCCCTTTATCTGTTTTAATGGAGATAATGCATGTCAAAAATTGACAACACGAGATGGGATCTGTCAGAGCTGGCACCCAAGTCTGAAGCTGATTTTACCAATAAGCTGAATGAAGCTGTTAACGCGGCAAAAGAATTCGGCCGCGAGTATCGTGGCAGGATCTCTTCTCTTTCCCCGGACGAACTGCATACAGCCATAGTCGCATACGAGCAGCTGCAAACAGATGCCCTCAAACCACAATACTACGCCCACCTTCTCTTTGCAGAGGATTCAACTTCGGAATCAGCCAAAAGGCTTTCCCAGGAGGCTGCAGAAACAAGCAATCTGCTTTCGAGGGAGCTGCTTTTCTTCGATATAGAGATTATGGCTATTCCTGACAGCCGGTTTGAATTGCTGCGAGAAACTCCATCACTGGCAAACTATTGTCACTACATCGCCAGTATTCGCAAATATCAACCTTATACACTTGCGGAGCGCGAAGAGCAGCTTCTTAAACTAAAAGATCTGACCGGTTGCACTGCCTTCAGCCGTCTTTTTGATGAGCTGTCAGCATCCTTCAAATTCAGCATGGAGATTGACGGTAAGTCGCAGGAGTTCACCGGCGAAGAGTTGCTCGGCTACCTCCATCACCCTGACAGAGAACTCAGGGAGCGCGCTTTCACTGTTTTTCTTGATAAACATGGTGATCAGAGTCTGGTCTATTCTACTATCTTCAATACAATAGCTCTTGATCATGCAAAAGAGATGGAACTGCGGGGCTACTCTCATCCGATGCAGCCGACAAATATCGGCAACGAACTGCCTGACGAAGCAGTCGAAAATCTCATGCGGGTGTCAGAGGCTAATTATCCTGCGGCACAGGAGTATTTCCGGATAAAGGCCAGCCTTCTCAGTGTCGATAAACTCAAAAATACCGATATCTATGCACCTTTGGATGAGAGTCCAAAAAAATACACCTTCGCTGAGGCGAGGGAACTGGTTATTGAGGCTTACAGCGGTTTTAACCGGGAATATCGGGCGATCATAGAGTCTCTCCTGTCAGGCGGCAGGGTTGATGTTCATCCCCGGGTCGGCAAAAGCGGCGGCGCCTTCTGCATGGGGATATCTCCTGATATAAAACCGTACATCCTTCTGAACCACACTGAAAACCTCCGCGATGTTGCTACCCTGGCCCATGAACTTGGTCACGCTCTTCACTTTACCCTTTCGGGGAAACAGAGCCTGATTAATTACCATGCCCCTCTCCCCCTGGCCGAAACCGCATCGGTTTTCAGTGAAATCCTCCTTACCAGAATGATGCTTGATGCGGAGAGTGATCCGAAGATCAAGATATCACTCCTCTGTGCCAAGATTGAGGATATCATCGCCACTACTTTCAGGCAGGTGGTGCTGACCCGCTTTGAGCAGAAACTTCATCTGGAGAGAAGTGCCGGATTGCTCAGTGATGCAAGAATTTGTGAACTCTGGCTTGAAGAGAATGGAAAACTTTTTGGTAACAGTGTTGAGATGATTGATGCCTACCGATGGGGGTGGAGCTATATTTCACATTTTATTCACACGCGTTTCTACTGCTATTCATATACTTTCGCCGAACTGCTGGTGCTGGCGCTTTATCGTCAGTATCAATTAAAAGGTGCCGGGTTTTTACCAGGATACGACGCGATCCTCTCCAGTGGCGGCTCTCTATCACCCGCCGATACCGCCGCTCTCGCAGGCGTTGATATAGCAGCGCCGGAATTCTGGCAAAACGGTTACGACATACTGGCGGGACTGGTAGAAAATCCCGTTTAAGTACATGCCAGAAGTAGCGGTGATTAAAAGCCCCTGTGAGCCCGTCTCGAATAGAGCGTTCGTTTAGCGTCTGGTTGCAGTCTGTTGAGTTCTTCCGAATATATCTTGAGTTCATTTTCTGCTTTGCGGCGCTCTTCCATCTCCACAAGGAGTTTCTGATGAGCCAATCCGTAATTGCCGATGGCATCGGTAAGATCTGTCACGTCCTGTATGGAAAACAAGGCCAGGTATTCCCCATTGTTGCCCGACGGAAAGCCGGTAACAACAGTATACTGGACACGGAACTTGCCATTGGACAAAAGTGACGGAATAAAGTGTTTATGGAGCTGTGAGGAGAAAATAGTTGGCGGGCCCCTTCGGAAAATATCGATGATCCTGCTGGTATAGCGTGGCGATATTAAGTTCGGGATATCTGGAGAAGAGACTGGTTCCGACCATATCGGCGCAATTTTGATGGGTCCATTGCTCCAGACAACGATTCCAGTGAAGGATGGTAAAGTCACTGTCAAGAACGAAAATGCCGGTCGGGATGTGATCAAGAAGCCAAAAGTCACTTGCGGCAGGCACCATGGATGTTGCAGTAACCTGATCAGGCATACATTTGGTCGATGGCATGCAGTAGATGAGTCAAAGGAGGCAGATTCGAAAACTAACAGAATGCTGCCGCCAACATGATAGTCTTTAACCGTAAAGTTGGTTCTGACAAGCAGGATATTGAGAGGTCGAACATCATGTTTTCCACAGATAAGATCGTTCAGTCGTCCCTGAACGAAGTTAGGCAAGGCAAAATCGAAGGGTTTATCAAGAATGTTGCCGATGGTGCCGATAACGCAGTTGATGACAATGTTGCCCACTTCGCTGAGAGTTCCTGCCATCACTCCGTTCAGACCGGGAGTTTCCGGCTCTTCTCCTGTCAGTGAAGCCACGAGTTTAACGGCACTGTCTGGAGGAAAAACAAGGGCTGCCAGACCGGAAAATATACCTGTAAAATGCAGCTGGACGCAGGAGTAGTTATCCTCGACGCTGGAATCTCCTTCATTAAGCTGCATCGCCATATCTTCGTAGCTTATCATGCTGACTTCCGGAACCTTGAGCATGATGGGTGCGTTCAGTATTTCGTTTAGTGACGACGCTGCTCTGCCAACGCCAATGTTGACCAACTCTTTAAAAGCATCAAGCTGAAATGGAGTAACGTACATTCACGCCTCCTTTACACTGATGAGGAATTCTACTGAATGCATCCAACAATTCATCTTTGCGTAGTGGCTTGGAAAGGAACCCTGCGGCTCCCAGGTCCAGGCATTGTTCTCTTTTGTTCTCCTGAATATCAGAAGTAAGAACGAAAACAGGTACAGTGTTATTATTCTCCCTGAGTGCCGCCAGAAACTGGATACCGTCCATTTCCGGCATCAATAAGTCCGTCATTATAAGGTTGGGAGAGGCAGACTCAACTTTCTCCAGCCCCACTCTACCGTTTTCCGCTTCAATTATCTCGAATTTTTAGCTGAGTTGAAGAGGCTGGTTTAACAGCACCCCGCCCCCCCACCCCTTTTCAGCTTCATGGAGTAGAGCCATTCATTGATCATCCCGGACGCACAACCAACCCCGGCATCAACTGAAATCGCCTTAACCGGGCAGTTGAGCGCGCAGGCGCCGCACTCCATGCAGAGATCCACGTCAATGATCTCTGCTTTGCCACCCACAACAACCTGAAAAAGATTATGCGGACAGACGTCTGCGCAGATGCCGCAACCGATGCAGGTGTCACGATCAAGGGAGAGAGTCGAAACCCCTTTCAGGTAGGCGAAGTCTTTCAGAAAAATCTCCTTGTGACGACCAGAATAACTCCAATGAGCAGCGCAACACCTTGCAGCGGTAGCGCCCACTTCATCTCCTTCTTGACTCCCGACCGGGAAGTATAAGGGGTTGAACCGGTGAAATTCAGCATCAAAAAAGAGCTGACAGCAGAAATCATCAGGATTGCAGCTGCTCCATAGGCAATAGAATCCAAACCTGCAAACCAGCAGAAAAAAACTGCTGTGAAAAAACCTGTGATTGCTCCCTTGATTGAGAAACAGGGTGTAGGGAGCCAGGGGAGCAGGAGCGGCGCAACGAGGCATCCTGACAGAACTGCTGTCAGATAGGCGAGGACGGCTGCAAAGGCATTGGCTAAGCTGAATCCATTGCTAAAAAATCCACCGGAAAGAAAGAGAAGTCCCAGTAAGGGGAGAGATTTGCCAACTGCTGAGACTATCTCGACAGGGGTAAGCACAAGCCGCTCTGCCGCAGTAAAGGTAAGCTCCCTGGAGCTGCCGGCAGCCTCGCCTTTCCGGATATAGCCGGGGAGATCTGCGGCCCGTATTGTCGAAAATCTTACCTTGAATCCGCACCTTTTAAATACTTCAATCCCTTTTACTCCTGCCGCACCCAGTAAGGGTAGAATCAGCTCGCGATGGTTCACAACTTCGCCAAGCCCGGCATCCTTTACCCTGCGAACAAGCTCACCTGTTCCGAAAGTCCCCTTACCTGCAGCACACCAGACATTTATCCCGTATGTCTCAAGAACCAGCAGCCAGACATTCTCCCCTTCAAGCGCCGCTCTGACGAGGTCATAGGTCATTTTGTAGTTTGCGGTAACAATAACAGGGCTGGTTTCATCGGGTAAACCGAGGGCATAAAGTCCGGGGGGGACTATATAACTCATCCTGCCGAGTCCCCAGCGGGCTTTCCAGCTGCCGAGAGTATCGGCAAAAGAGATAACAGATGAGATGCGAGGGATTTTCAAGCCTGATTTTGAAAAGTGCCAGGAGATAAATCCGGGGACTTTTTCACTTATCACCCCACTGACCGCGGGATCTTTCGGCCCTCAACAGGGTGGCTTATCGATTGGCGCCCCGTTTGAGAGCGTTACTTCAGCGAGCACTCTCTCTCCCATTCGTAGTAGCCGTCGCCCTGTATATCCCAGAAAGAGTCAATGCGGGATTTGTAGTAAGCAAGGTCAGCACAATCCTTATCAATAGCCGCGTGAAATTCGGAACTTACGGCTTCTATACTGTGCAGAAAGCTATAAAATTCCCGGATACCGTTCAGATGAGTTTCAATCTCTTCAATTACCGGCTCCAGAGTGTTGATGATATACCAGTTACCGGCAAACTTCCTGACAACGTCTGCATCGGACTCAAGCAGATTCATCTGTCTGACACCGATCAGGTAATCGCGGAGATAGTGATCGGCACTGCTTGCCAGCAGTGTCGCGTCATGTTCATTCAGCCCTGACGCGATACGTTCATTGTAAAAGGTCATCAAAAGCTCGCGGCAGAGACCGTCAACTCTAAGCTCATCTTCGAGAGTACCTATTTGAAAATCACTTTTTGTCAGTTTCATAATATCCTTTCATAAACGAATCAAGTTCGCGAAATTCTTGGATCGAGCGCATCCCTGAGCCCTTCTCCCACAAGATTATAGGCGATTACTGTAACAAGAATTGCTACCCCGGGAAAGAGCGAAAGCCACCAGGCAAATTCAAGATAATCCTTGCCGGCCGTCAGCATATTCCCCCAGCTTGGAGTCGGCGGCTGCACACCTATGCCGAGAAAAGAGAGTGCAGACTCGGTAAGTATTGCACCGGCTACACCTAATGTTGCAGCTACCAGAACCGGAGAAAGGGCGTTAGGCAGAATATGACGGAAAATGATTCTGCTGTTGGATGCACCGATGGCCCTTGCAGCAAGAATAAAGTCGCGCTCTCTCAGAGAAAGCACCTCTGCACGGACAAGCCGCGCGACCCCCATCCAGCCTGTCAGACCAATTACGATCATGATGTACCAGATAGATGGTTCCAGCATGGCTATAACCGCAAGAATAAGAAAAAAAGTCGGGAAACAGAGCATAATATCAACAAGCCGCATAAGTAAATGATCGACCCAGCCACCAAAATAACCGGCAATCAAACCGGATATTGTTCCGATAAATGCGGCAATACCGACTGCCACAAAGCCTACCTTCAGTGAAATCCTTGAACCGTATATAATTCTTGTCAGCACATCACGGCCAAGCTCATCCGTCCCGAGCCAGTGTCCAGTTGAAGGCGGAAGCAGAACGTGATAGGCATCAAGGTCGTCAGGCGAATAGGGTGTAATGTATGGCGCAAGAAAGGAGACAACAAACAGAGATACCACTATAACAGCTCCGGCAACTGCAAAGCGATTTGCAATAAACCTCCTGTAAATATCATAGACATAATGGTTACTTAAGCCTGATAGCATATAGTGTTACCTTAGGTTCTTCCGTGCCTGATCCGGGGATCAGCAACAGCATAGGCAAGATCAGCAAGAAGATTACCAATAAGAGTCAAAAAAGCGCCTATAACAAGAATGCCCATGACAAGTGGATAATCCCTCGACATAACTCCCATATAGAAAAGCTGTCCCATTCCGGGGATTGCAAAAATAGTTTCGAAAATGACACTGCCGCCGATAAGCCCGGGGAGAGAGAAGCCAAGAATGGTAATGATCGGCAAGAGTGCATTGCGGAGAGCATGGCGGAAAATCACCACCCTTTCCGACAGACCCTTTGCCCTGGCTGTGGTAATAAAATCCTGGCCGATGACCTCTAACATAGTTGAGCGGGTATAACGGGAGAGTCCTGCCAGCGAACCGAATGTGGCGACTCCAAGCGGAAGGATAAGGTGCTTGGCCGTATCCACCACCCAGGCAAAGCTGCTCATGCTGTCTGCACCGAGGGAATGAAGCCCGGATATAGGGAGCCATCCCAATCTAACCCCAAAAACATACATCATAAGCAGAGAGAGCCAGAATGTGGGGACAGCAAATCCGAGGAACACAAACAGGGTAATACCCTTGTCCAGCAAAGAGTTGCGATGGGTAGCGGCAAGCATACCGATCGGTACGGCAAGGCCGAACTCTAAAATCAAGGCAATGAAATTTATGGAAAGAGTGACTGGAATCCGCTCGGCAACTTTGTTTATAACAGGTCTGCCGTCAGGGGCAAAAGAACGGCCGAAATCGAGCTTGACCAATCGTCCCAGCCAGTTTACATACTGGATATGCAGCGGTTTATCGAGACCATAAAACTCACGCATCCGCTCTCTTGATTTTTGAGAGGCTTTCGGGTTAAGAGCCGTCTGCATCTCAACCGGTTCACCAGGAGCCAGGTGAATGACTACAAAAGTGATGAGAGTAATCCCGATGAAAAGCGGTATCAGCATGAGAATTCTCTTTAACAGATAATTCAGCACCCGCCCCTACTCCCCCATCCCTTCCATCTCGTAGTTAAAGGTGAAGCCTTTTTCCTTGCGCATCATACTGCTGAATTTGCCGGCGCTCTCTTCAACAAGCATATCAAGCAGGAGAGGTTTCTTTTTAGGCGGTTTTATGACATCCGGTTCACCGGCGATGCCACCGAGTCTGCCAGCTTCCTCGACAGCGTCCTGCAAAGTTCCCAGACGGTCAATCAGTTTATTGGCCAGTGCCTGTTCACCTGAAAATATTCTGCCATCGGCAATCTCGCGTACTTTTGTCTCGGGAAGTCTGCGCCCCTCTGCAACTGCGTTTACAAACTGACTGTGGGTGCTTTCGATTACAGATTGCAGCATTGCTTTCTCTTCCACGCTCATCGATCGGGAAGGCGAGCCGACGTCTTTAAACTTGCCGGTCTTGAGCGTAAATGATTTCATCCCGACCTTGTCCATCAGCCCTTCAAGATTCGAGAATTTCATCAAGACACCGATACTACCGGTAATAGTGCCGGGATTTGCATAGATTAAAGTAGCGGGAACAGCAATATAGTATCCACCAGAGGCAGCAACACTCCCCATAGAGACGACTACCGGCTTCTTCTCTTTCAGCCGTTTTACTGCAGACCAGATCTCCTGGGAAGGACCGACTACTCCACCGGGCGAGTCTATTCTGACTACAACAGACTTAACCTTGTCATCTTTGCCAAAGTCATGAAGCTGTTTAACGGTCTCAAGAGGGTCGATAATCAACCCTTTGACCTCAACCAGACCAATTCCGGAAGATATACTTAATTCATTTCTGCCATTAAAAAGTGAAGTCAGAGCGATGATTGCAAATATAACCATGCATAAAAAAAACGCACTGAGCCCCAAAAGTATCCATATCCATCTACGTTTCATTGATGTACCCGCTCCGGAGATAGGTCCTGAAAAACTCTCTGTTGACGAAAATATAAAGCTGCTGTTATCCTGCGGTTAATGAAAATACTGGTCGTTTCAGATACCCACGGCAACTATCTCACTCCACTGCAGATTTTCAAGGAGACGGGTGCCGAAATGCTGATTCATCTTGGTGATGAAATCGACGATGCAGTCACCCTGGAACTGATTCTCGATCGTCCCCTCATAAAAGTACCCGGAAACTGTGATCCTGGCGCACAAGAGCCACGTGATCTGCTAAAAAAAATAGCCGGCAAACTGTTTTTTATAACTCACGGCGACCATTACCAGGTTAAAAACGGCCTCAACCGACTGGTTGAAAAAGCTAAAGAGCTAAAAGCATCAATAGTTCTTTTTGGCCATACCCACAAGCCACTGATACAGAAGCAGGATGGCGTCCTTCTGATTAATCCAGGTGCACTAATGACCGGGAGCGATTCAAAGAGCTATGCCTTGCTGACCGTAACCTACTCCAGGATAACTTCAGAAATCATCTACCTGCCCTAACAACCACAGCCGCAGTTATGACATACTTTTCTGTTGTGATCGTCCGGCTGAATTGTCTCAGGTGCAAAAGCCACCCTGTTTACTGCCCGCCTTATGTCCTCAAACAGGTTCAGATTCTGACTCTGGCCCATTATATGCCCGACGCATTTATTTACAAAGCCATCAACTGCTGAGGTGATGCGGACAGCATTAAGCAGGTCGGCATAGCTATCCACATTCACAGTCATCGCATCATTATAAATGCTCTCTACTTCAATGCCAAAACCTGCAAGTTCACTGCGCAATTCCTGCACAAATACACTGAAGTATTCACTGCAAGATCAACCTTCCAGTTATCCCTGATATAATTCTGATTACAGACCGTGATTACAATTTTTTTTATCTGCATGAATTCACTCTGCGCTTATGCTGCACAGTTTACTCTGCACAGATTTCAGGATCATCCCAAGCACCTCTTTTTGCCGGGCTTCAAACTTGTTTAGAACCGCAAGACAGCTCCCCATAGGGAAAAACTCTCGCAGATAATTGGGGTCACGGGCAGAAAGGATAACAATCCTGTTCTTCTTGACACCAACTTCTGTAGCATATTTGTAAATTTTCATACCATCGAGAGCAGGCATCTCAAGGTCGATAAGAATCAGTTCGTTATCGCCTCTTTTTATAAGCGCCAGCGCAGAAAGCGGATTATTGCAGATCTCTACCTTGAGCAGGGGACAGATTTGGTGAATATAAGTGGCCAGGAGGGTCGTGAATCCTGGATCATCATCAATGATAAGAATTTTACCCATAAAAAAAGATGCCTACTTTATACCCTTCGTTGTTGTGTTGATAAATGCCATTACCAGTGGGTTCACACTGGCCTTGATCTCTGCGGGAGTACCTACTTCCAGAATTCTACCATCTGATATCATTGCAATCCTGTCAGATATATAAAGGGCAAAATTAAGGTCGTGAGTCACTATGACGGTTGTGTTCTTGGTGAACTTTTTCAGGTTCAGAATGGTGCTCGCAAGATCATCAGTACTTATCGGGTCAAGCTCCGCCGTAGGCTCATCGTACAAAATCAGGTCTGGATTCATGGCAAGAGAACGGGCAATGGCAACACGCTTCTTCATCCCCCCTGATAACTCGGCAGTTTGGAGGTCGCCCTGTCCCTCAAGCCCGACCAGAGCCAATTTCTCATTAATTATCTGCCTGATCACCGCCTCCTTGCATATTCGCTTCTCCCGGAGCCAGAGGCCGATATTTTCACCAACAGTGAGAGAGTTGAATAGTGCGGATGACTGGAAAACCATACTGTATCTGTAATTAGGGGGTTCTGATTCAGCAGGATTGAAAACCGGATGATCGTCAATAAAGATTTCTCCGCTGTCAGGCTCGACAAGTTTTACGATATGCTTCAAAAGGACGCTCTTGCCAGTTCCTGAAGGGCCAATTATGGAAAAGGTCTCTCCAGCAAAAATCTCAAGATCAATATTCTTGAGAACATGTTTTTCACCGAAAGATTTATTCAGTTTTTCAATTCTTATCCCTACCCCTCTGGTATCCTGAAGGTTTACAGTACATTCGGTATCGTCGGTGTCGTCTTGACTTTTAAAAAGAGGATGGGTGAGTCCATGCATTATCTTGTCAATAACGCCCCCATCCCCGCCAAGTTTCATGAATTCAGGTAGAAAAGCCATATATATATCCCGTTATCAAAAAATGAATTTATCAGGATTGGTGACTATATTGTTTGAAGCATAAGTCATTTTTTCATCCTGAGGTCACTGACGGCAATGCAGACAACAATCACAATCATTACTCCGGCAATAAAGATCCAGTCGCCGTAACTATAGCCGCTCATAATTCTACCCCGAGGTTTTGTAACTCCACCACTGCTTCATTATAGTCTGGACGAAGCAAGAGGGCTTCACGCAGATACTGTTCCGCATATTTAGGCATATCGAGTTTCAGGTAGCAGAGCCCCAGAAGATAGTTTATCTCCGCAAGCGGGAACTCCTCGTAACCTGATACTGCGTCCATCACATCAAGTATAATGGCGGCAGCCTCCTCGTAATCGTCTGATTCATAAGCTTCAAGTGCAACCCCAACAGCCTGCAGGTAGTCAATAACAGGGATGGTCGGAGCAGTGCCGGTCGTAATGGCAGCTGTTCTTGTCTTGATTTTATCGACCTCTTCAGGACTGACTTTATCAATTATAGCCCCCCACAGCGTCGCAGCATCCTGATATTTCCCAAGAATATAACAGACTTCTCCGAGCATATGCCTGATCTGCGTATCATCTGGAGAGAGTTGATAAGCTATTCTTAGAAACTTCTCTGCCGAGAACAGGTGAAGAGTCGTATTGCCGAGCGCAGCCAGAGTCATCCCTTTATCAAGAAAAGTCGCACCTATTTCAAGAGGGAATCTGGGGTTTTCCGGTTCGAGCAGCGAGAATATTTTTAGGTACGTTATCTTCCGGTCAAGATATGGCAGGTCAACATCCTTCTTGTCGAGCATAACAAGATGAGTAGCCAGTTCAGCCAGAAGATGCGGATAGGCATCCCGTAATAATTCCGCATAGCGAGCCCGCTAAAACCGCGTCTGGGTTTGCTCGCAAAAGATGGTAGATGCCACGACCGACAGCATCATAAGAAGGCTCTTCTGTGGAAAAGTCTTCCTTGAGAAGCGGGATGGGAAATCCGTAAAGAGGAATGGCAACTTTTCCATCACGGGCTGTCAGAACTGCTCCATGTCCGGAATAGTAGTATGAGATGCCGACTATCTCTGTCGGTTTAATGTCAGTTCCAGTTATCATTGATCCACCAGGGTGATTACTTGACGAAGCTAAATGATATTTATGCTACTTATTCGAGAGAAGGTCAATGATGAATTCAGCCGATAATGATTGGAAAAACCATCTTTCTTACCAGGGCGATACTGCTTTCAACAGCCTCAAGAGCCCTGTTTCGATCCTCTTCTTCCGCCCAATGGAGCGCATCGAAAAGCATCCTGTTTTTATACCCCAAAGGTGAAATCAGCTCTATAAAACGATCAGGAAGTTTGGCAGAAAGTTCCACTCCGTTCATTATTGCCCAGGCAATTGTCCAGGCTCTCGCCGTATTCATAAGATCATAACCGCCGCCACCGACGGCAACCCAGGGGATTTTGAGAGCCTTTATTTTTCTGAGTATATATGAATAACTGTGAGTGGTTATTTCAAGGCGAGTTAAAGGATCCGTACGGAAAGCGTCTGCTCCGAGTTGCGTAAATATTATATCAGGATTATAGGCAGCTATCAGCGGATAGATAGCTTCATCAAAGGCTTTCATGTAGAGAGGATCATCCGTATGGGCTATTAGCGGTATATTGACCGAATAGCCATAACCTTTACCTTCCCCCAGTTCACCTTCGAAGCCGGTGCCAGGAAAAAAATAGATGCCGCTTTCATGCATGGATATAACCAGCACCTGATCAGTGTCATAATAAGCCTCCTGGACACCATCGCCATGATGGGCATCAATATCGAGATAGACAACCCTTTTACCCTTGGCAAGCAGTGAATTTATAGCAACTACCGCATCATTTATGTATGAAAATCCGGATGCCTTGGCTTTATGGGCATGATGATAACCACCCGCAAGATTGAAGGCAGCAGAGTAGCCTTCTTCCAACACAAGTCGCGCAGCCTCGCAGGTTCCGGCGGTTCCAAGGCAGGCCCAGTCATAAAAGCCGGCGAAAACAGGATTTTCACCATCACCCAGACCATAGAGAAAATCTGCCCGTGGTGTTGGCGAGGAGCTGAACTCCTTCATTCTCTCAACATAGACTCTGTCATGGAAAGTAAGAATGGCGGTTTCGGAAACAGGTGGTGGTTCAATACAGAATGCACTGTCGCAGCTGTCCAGTCCGTAAGCAGTCATAAGCTCATAGGCAAGGCGGAATCTTTGGGCCTTAAACGGATGAGACTCGCCGTAGGAGAAGTTATCAAATGTATGGGAATATATCAGTGCTGTAGGTGAGGACATTACTTCCACTTCTCAGATTCGCACTCCAGGTACAACTCTTCAACTTTTTTTCGTGCCCAGGGGGTACGCCGCAAAAATTTCAGACTCGACTGAATATCAGGGGCATTATTGAAGCATCTGATATCGATTGCCAAGCCCATTTTCTCCCAGCCGTAATTCTCCACCAATTGCGTAAGAATCATCTCAAGGTTAACACCATGGAGAGGATCGCTGCTTTTTTGCATTGTCACTGCCTGCTTCCACGCCGGCCGGTTTTAGGCGCAGGCCGCTCGGCAACAACCTTTCTCCGTTTGGGAGTCGGCGTCAACAGCGGGGCCAAAGCAGTTTTATCTTTTGATTTCTTGGCCTTGGCTAACCCCTTGGTCTCTTTGCTGGCCTTTGTCTTAAGGCTTCGCCTGAGAGCATACTGGGGAAATTCTGCCAGCTCACGGCGAGGTATCGTATATTTGAGCAGTTTCTCAATGGCCAGCAGAAGGGAATTCTCTTCCGGACTAACCAGAGAGAGAGCCACTCCATCTTCTCCAGCCCGGCCTGTGCGGCCAATCCGATGCACATAATCTTCTGGAACCTGGGGCAGATCGTAATTTACTACATGGGGCAAGCGCTCGATATCGAGCCCACGCGCCGCCACGTCAGTCGCTACCAAGACCCTGAAATCACCTCGCTTGAACTGGGCAAGGGTACGAGTACGGACAGACTGGCTTTTATTGCTATGGATGGCAGCCGCCTTTATCCCATCGTAGAGCAACTCTTCGGTCAACTTGTCAGCACCGTAACGGGTGCGGGCAAATACCAGCACCTGGTTCCACCCCTCATTACGAATCATGTGAGAGACCATTTCCCGCTTGCGGCTCTTTTCCACCTTATAAACCGCCTGGGTAACGGCGTCAGCAGTTATGGTGCGGCGCGCCACTTCGATCTGGCGTGGTTTATTGAGAAGTTCGTCGGCAAGCTGCTTTATTTCATTCGAATAGGTTGCCGAAAACAGCAGGGTCTGGCGTTTTACCGGCAGATATTCGGCCACCTTCTGGATAGCGTCAATAAATCCCAGGTCAAGCATCCGGTCGGCTTCGTCCAGAACAAGGAATTTGATCCGGGAAAGATTTATGGTGCCCCGCTCCGCATGATCCAGCAACCGTCCCGGTGTCGCTACAACAATGTCCACGCCGCGATGCAGCCTTTCGATCTGCGCCTGAATAGTTACCCCGCCGTAGATCATGGTCGAACGTAGCGAAAGACGCCGCGCATAGACATTCATCTCCTCACTGACCTGAGCGGCCAGTTCCCGTGTCGGCACAAGAACGAGCGCACGTGGCTTTCTCCTTTTCTCGGGTGGAATGTTTTCAGCCAGCATCTGGACAATCGGCAGGGCAAATGCGGCAGTCTTGCCCGTACCGGTCTGTGCCCCTGCCAGCAAGTCGCCCCCTTCAAAAATGACCGGGATAGCTTCTGACTGTATGGGTGTCGGCAGAGTGTAGCCCAAGGCGGCAACGGCACTGAGAAGTTCGGCGCGAAGACCGAGAGAGTCAAATGACATGGTAATCCTTTTATAAAGTAAAGTGGGTCTGTAGGGTTCAGCGTATATTCTAAAGATAGCATTACGCCGTTGGCAACTCAATGCTGCCAATCAGCCGGGTAAAACGTTCAGGAATTCCTGTGGCAAAAGTCAGTCGTTTACGGCTGACCGGATGAGTAAAAGAGAGTGATAAGGCATGGAGAGCCAGTGTACCATAGGCGTCATTCCCTTTGCCGTATTTTTTATCCCCCACAACCGGATGTCCTTTTTCCGCCAGATGCACCCGTATCTGGTGTTTGCGGCCGGTAAGGAGGTGAATATGCAACAGGCTGAAACCTTTTACCTCTTTCAACACCGTATACTCAGTCTGTGACAGCTTGCCGACAGCATGATCATGAGTGGAATATACTGAAAATGCACTGTTTTCAGCCAGGTAACTGCTGATCACCCCTTCTTTGGGAGTAATCACTCCATAAACAATCGTCAGATAATATTTATCAGTGCTCGGCCAGTTTTCCTGGAGAAAAGCCTTGGCCGCTTCATTTTTGGCAAATACCAGAATTCCGGAAGTTTCACGATCCAGGCGATGAACAATGTAAATCCGGTTTTTGGAACGAGGATCACCTTTGCGGACATAGTCATTTAAAATAGTGTGCGCCGTTCTCGTTTTATCCCGTTCCGTGCCGATTGTTAAAAGACCGCACGGTTTTTCAACCACGATCACATCTTTATCCTCGTGAAGGATCGTAAGCCCTTTTGGCTGATATTTTTTTGAAGCTGGTTTAGCTGTAAGCATGACGGTTATGTCTCGGAAAACTTCAGATGAGCTGTAGCAGTGACCGCCCAAGCGCGAAGACTGTAACTGCAACAGAGAGTAGTGCAAGGGCGCGATGGAAAATATTTTCTTTTCTTTTCTCAATATAACCGAGCAGCATACCGAGAAGCGCTCCACCGAACAGTCCGCCACCGTGCGCCCAGTTATTAATCCCGGGGAAAAGCAGCCCGAAGATGAATATACTGATCACCCAACCACTCAACTGCTGATAAACAGCACTCCCATAACTCCCTCCACGGTTTTTGCCATAAAAGAGCAGAGAACCTGCCAGGCCACAGACTGCGGCAGAGGCGCCGATGGTGAACTGAACTCCGGCGACGTAGGAAACCAGATAACCACAGACGCCACCAAGGGTATAGATTACGAGCATGCGAGATGCCCCATACTCTTTCACCACCCAGGGTCCAAGCTGGTACAGAGCTGCCATATTAAACAACAGGTGCAAAATGCCACCATGGAGATAACTGGCCGTAAGCAACGTCCAGGCACCTCCATAATAATTAATCGGCACAGTCCCTGTCGCTCCAAGTATCATTAGACTGCCCTGGGAAGGCGAAAGCATTCCACCTGACATGCCAGTCAGCAGTGAAATGGCATAGTAGAATATGTTGACAGTGATTAAAGCCTTAACTACGCTGTCGCCATCCATAGTCCCCTTTGCCCAGCCAAGGAAATGCCACAAGGGCGCAGAACGTGCAGTACCGCACCAAGAGCAGACGCTCTCATTACTCCCTATAAGTTTTCTGCATCGAGGGCAGAGCATTGCACGAGCCATTAATGTTCCTTTCTATCTGAATTCCTGAGTAACTCACAATTGGTTAACAAGACGCTCTGCCGGGTGAAACAAAAAAAAGCCCTGATTTCTCAGAGCTCTTTTTACTGATTTGTGTGGAATGGATCCACATCGCTCTAAAGTTATTGACTATATCAAGCGCAATATGTACCACCCCGAAAGCACCTCTAAAAGATTTTGCTAAAGCTCTCTACACCATGACGGTATCACATAAGGGTGACTTATGAAATGGAAAACCACCCTTCCCTCCTGCGAATTTCTGGCAAAATTTAATTAACGGTGCCAGGCAGGCATTAACAACTTCCACTCATGGCTTCCATTGCCGAATACAAAGAACGATCGGCGAATACCCCTGTTGCCCTGGTAATCACTGGTGCCAATAGCTATCTTTGCCTTAATCAGCTGGTAACATAGCTAAATATCTGAGAGCATGTCAAACGAATGTTCTCCGCAAATTTTCGGTTCATTACAAAGTATCTCCCAGTAGTATATAAATTTGATTTATTTAATTCTATTCGTTATACTACAAGCAAATGGAAGGTTTGTTCTCTGATAGTTGCTCTGGAGTATTTGTCTGAAGCGTAGCTGAGGAACCTGTCGATAATTATAGGAATGCAGCCAGGATTAGAGCGTGGTGCGCAAGCCCTCTTCGGAGAAGGAAGCCTGAAGCGTTTTTCCGGTAAATGCTTGAACGAGGACGGATGCTCAAACGATTTTACGGTACTCTGGAGCATGTTTAGAGCTGCTTTTGCCCCTGGGATAAGAGGGACTGATGGGCGTCAGTCGAGACGCTGGAACCGGCGTCCCCTCCAAAAGCAGTTCTTTCCTACAATAAGAAGCCGCCCTTTTTTGAGCGGCTTTTTATTATTTAATGCCTGTAAACCGAAACATTATTATTTCACTTTCAGGGTTGCAGATCAACTCAACAAGAGTCGCAGAGGGGCTGAATGACGGTCTCATTCAGCATGACCGCACTACGTCTGCAACCAGACAAATTCCCCGCCGGTGACGAGCAGAGGAATTTGTTTCAGCCATCTGCAGTATTAATAGCCGAGGCATTCAAACAACTTTCGGTTGCCTTTTCCATGAGTCAACACTTCTAACACAATATGAATTTCCCAGATTCAGAATGTCGCTTACTCTAATTTACTCAGTATACAGATACCTCAGGCCCTCATTCGCTCCGCCTCCTTAATTGACAGAGATATCCTCTTTCGCACTGCATCAGCAGCGAGCACTTTGACATTTACCAGATCTCCAGTCTTTACAACTGACCTCGGGTCATTTACATAGCGATTTGTCAGATGACTGATATGCACAAGACCATCCTGATGAACTCCGATATCTACAAAAGCACCGAATGCGGTCACATTGGTTACAACACCCTCCAGGATAAGCCCCTCTTTCAAATCAGCTATCTCGCGAATATCATCCCGGAAGGCGGCAGCTTTAAACTGACTACGCGGATCCCGACCCGGTTTCTTAAGTTCAGCGGCAATATCATTAAGAGTCGGCATCCCTACATCTTCGCTAACGTAGCGCTTGAGATCGATGCGACTGACTATTTCCGGTTCAGCAACCAGTTGCTGCAGTGCAACACCCAGGTCGGCCGCCATTGACTCGACCAGTTTATAGCGCTCCGGATGAACCGAGCTGTTATCAAGCGGATGTTTTGCATCACGTATACGTAGGAACCCTGCTGCCTGCTCAAAAGCCTTGACTCCGAAGCGGGGCACCTTCAAGAGATCTTTGCGTGTTTGAAAAGAACCGTTCCCGTCACGATAAGAGGTAATGGCCCTTGCCAGCGCCGGCCCTACCCCTGAGACATACGAAAGCAACGCCCAGGAAGCAGTATTCAAATCGACTCCGACATAATTTACGCAGGACTCCACGACACTATCAAGTGACTTTTTCAGTTTCGCCTGGTTGACGTCATGTTGATACTGCCCAACCCCGATACTTTTCGGATCTATCTTGACCAACTCACCCAAAGGGTCTTGCAGACGCCGTGCTATAGAGATTGCACCGCGCACGGTCAGATCCAGTTCCGGAAACTCCTCCCGGGCGATTTCAGATGCTGAGTAGACACTTGCTCCGGCTTCACTGACAGAGACAACAGGCAGGTTCACCCCCGCCTCGTTAAAAGTCTCCCTGATAAAGATCTCCATCTCGCGGCCGGCTGTGCCATTTCCTACGGCAACCATCTCTATAGAATAAGCGTTGACAAGCCTGAGTAGCTCCTTTTTTGCCTGAGGAATCCGCCCTTCGCCAATGTGCGGATATATTGTGACGTGTTCAAGGAAGCGACCGGTTGAGTCTATCGCCGCGAGCTTTGAGCCGGTTCGAAAGCCGGGATCAACCCCAAGCACCCCTTTGCCGCCGACCGGCGCTGCCAACAGCAGATCATGCAGGTTGGCGGCAAAAATCGAGATAGCCGCATCATCAGCCCGCTCCTTGCTCTCCAGACGAAGCTCCACTTCAATAGAGGGGGCTATAAGCCTTTTATAGGAATCCTCCGCCACGTGCTCAAGCAGTTGGCTGAAAATACTGGGCCGTAAGATCAGGTGTGATTTCAGTCCGGCCAGAATCATCTCCACCGGGGCAACAATCGTCAGAAAAAGCATCTCCTCCTTCTCACCACGGCGCATGGCTAACATCCGGTGAGAAGGCACCGCCTTAAGCGGTTCCTGATAATCATAATACATCTCGAACTTGCTGACCTGCCCCTTACTGCCTGCTGTCACCCGCGAGGAGATAACCCCATGCTCACTGGTAAGACGACGCACCATGGCACGGGCATCAGCACTGTCGGCTAGTCTCTCTGCCAGTATATGCCCTGCCCCCTCGATCGCGGTGGCAGCATCAGGCACATCCTTTCCGGAATCAATAAAAGGGTGTGCCGCCGCCTCAATCGTGCCGGTTAGAAGTTCCTGAGCTGCAATTATATCAGCCAAAGGCTCGAGTCCACGCTCCCTGGCGATTGTCGCTTTTGTCCGTCGTTTTGGTTTGTAGGGGAGATAAAGATCTTCGAGTTCAGTTTTTTGCCGGGAAGCCTCAATCCGGGCACGCAGCTCTTGAGTCAGCTTCCCCTGCTCGTCGATTGATTTAAGGATGGTATGCCTGCGCTCCTCAAGTTCGAAGAAATAGGTCAACTGCTCCTCAACTGTCCGGATCTGCACTTCATCCAACTCGCCGGTCTGTTCCTTGCGATATCGGGCAATAAAAGGGACAGTCGAACCTTCTCGTAGCAGAAACACTGTCTGCGACACCTGAGATAACTCCAACCCGGTTGCTGCGACGATATAAGGGATAATTGTTATTATTTTCTCTTCAGCCAGCTTCATTAGTGCTCCAATCAAATTCTAAGTCGGTGATCATTTTCTTGTAACCGCGCCATTGTGGATTTGATTCCATCGAGTGTCAATCGATTGATGGTTGCCGTGTTTTGCCATTTCAGCTACTATGCCTGAAATTTTCCCTGAAAAGGAGTTACCATGTCAACAGCAACAGCCCGCCACATACTGGTGGAGAGTGAAGCCAAATGTTTACAGGTTAAAACAGAAATCGAAGCAGGCGCCGATTTTGCCGATGCAGCTAAAAAATATTCGTCCTGTCCGTCGCGGACGCAGGGTGGTGATCTGGGACCCTTTCGTCCCGGACAGATGGTAAAGGAGTTTGATGAGGTTGTCTTCTCCGGTGATCTGAACAAGGTGCTCGGACCGGTAAAAACCCAGTTCGGCTACCACCTGATAGAGGTAACCAACCGATGGTGACAACTACCGAAACAACTCAGGAACTGACAGAACTTGACGCTGCCCTGAAGGAGCTGCGCCTTGATATGGATAATGCCAAAGGCCAGTCAATATTTTACGATCTCTTTCTCAATACAAGTTTCTTTGTACCGACCCTGGATGACGAGGAGTTCAAGGGAGATGCCAATACTCTTCAGGAAGGACAGGTGCTGCCACTGGTCATAGAGTCTGAAGGGAACGACTATCTTATGCTCTTTGACACGAAAGAACGGATGCAGACCTGGGCCGAAACTGACGTCCAATGGGTGGACGTACCGGGACATGTCCTTGCCGCAACCACAATGCCGCCGCTCCACTGGGCACTGAACGTCGGCACAGAATATTCAAAGCAGTTCCTCCCTGACGAAATAGCCTGGCTGAAGGAAGTTGTAGAGCGCTGTGCCGCAGCAGCTGAAAAAGAAAATTAGCCGGCTTGCAGAACAAGCTGATTAAAGATAGTTCTTTTATACTCGCACCAAGTGGACATAGACAATGGATGAGGTAATAAAAATCATTCTGCAGTCCGGTAAGTCCGGTCTTGAACTGGCGTTATATGTTCTTCTACCGGTGCTAGTCATAATGATGGCATTGATGAAGGTGCTTGAAGCGCGTGGCATCCTGACCTTTGTTGCCAGAATGCTCCGACCGGGACTGAAACTATTCGGCATACCCGGAGCCGGCGCTTTTGCAATCGTCCAGATGCTGCTGGTCAGTTTTGCCGCCCCGCTCGCCACCTTGAGGATCATGGAAAAGGACGGCACTTCAAAGCGGCAGATTGCTGCCACCCTCGCCATGATCCTTACTCTTTCCCAGGCAAATGTAGTTTTCCCCATGGTATCAGTCGGGCTGAACCTGGGTGCCATCATGCTCACATCTCTCATCGGCGGACTGGCAGCCGCGGCCTTGACATACTACTTTTTTGCCAGGTCTGCAGACAGTGCCCCCTGCACCGAAACCAGTTTTGTTCCACCAGTCACAGACGGACGTAAATCGACAATTCTGAATCTTATGATAATTGGTGGCCAGGAAGCGGTTCAGGTCATTCTCGGAACCATCCCCATGCTGATTCTAGCGATCTTTCTGGTAAATATTCTCAAGTCCATCGGCGCAATCAGCCAACTGGAAATTGTTCTGACTCCACTCTTCAATCTGCTTGGTTTTCCGGTAGTTGCGGTGTTGCCGCTTGCCACCAAATACCTGGCTGGCGGCACTGCCATGATGGGTGTCACCATCAACCTGCTGAATGAGGGAGCCATCTCGGTTCAGGAGTTGAACCGGATGGCTGGTTTTATAACAAATCCATGCGACATTGTCGGCGTTGCCGTACTGATCTCCGCCGGTAACCGCTGCGCCTCCATAGCCCGTCCTGCCATAGCCGGAGCGGCGGCCGGAATAATCATAAGAGGGCTTTTGCATATGCTGATTTTTTGACAGTGTAACTACCCTTCTCTTTACAAAAAAATAGCGCGACGAGGAAAACCCCGTCGCGCTATTTTTCCGTCTGGAAAAAATTTGACTAAATATCGTAGTAAAGTTCGAACTCAAGCGGTACCGGACGCATCCGGACAGGATTGACTTCCGCTTCTGTCTTGTACTCAATCCACTTCTCGATGACGTCCATTGTGAACACGTCACCCTTGAGGAGGAACTCGTGGTCTGCCTCAAGGCACTTGAGAGCCTCATCGAGACTGCCCGGAGCTGAAGGGATGTCTTTCAGTTCTTCGGGCGAAAGTCCGTAGATATCCTTGTCCAGCGGTTGGCCCGGATCGATCTTGTTCTCGATGCCATCAAGACCTGCCATCAGCATCGCGGCAAAAGCAAGGTAGCCGTTGCAGCTCGGATCAGGAGTACGGTATTCAATACGCTTGGAATTTGGGCTGGTGGAAAACATCGGGATACGGAGAGCTGCTGAACGGTTACGAGCGGAGTAGGCCATATTAACCGGTGCTTCGAAGCCCGGGACCAGACGCTTGTAGGAGTTGGTGGTCGGGTTGGTGAAGGCGCAGAGTGCCTTGGCATGCTTGATGATACCGCCGATGTACCAGAGGGCCATGCTGTGAAAGCCCGCCGTATTTGTCGCCGGCAAAGAGGTTTTTGCCGTCCTTCCAGATGGACTGGTGGCAGTGCATACCGGAGCCGTTGTCACCGTAAAGCGGTTTCGGCATGAAGGTAACGGTCTTGTTGTTACGGTTGGCAACATTTTTGATAACATACTTGAACCACTGCAGATCGTCGGCCATATCCACCAGGGAATTGAAACGCATGTCGATCTCAGCCTGGCCGCCGGTAGCAACTTCGTGATGCTGGCACTCAACGCGGATACCAACATTCTGAAGCTCCATGACCATCTCGTTACGCAGGTCGTTCTGTGAGTCGGTAGGAGCAACCGGGAAATAGCCTTCCTTGTGACGCGGCTTGTAACCGAGGTTGGGGAATTCTTCGCGGCCGGTATTCCAGGTACCTTCTACTGAATCAACCGCATAGAAAGACTGGTTGGAGCTGGAATCATAACGTACTTCATCAAAGATGAAGAATTCAGCTTCAGGGCCGAAATAGGCCGTATCACCGATGCCGGTTGACTTGAGATAAGCTTCCGCCTTGATGGCGATGTTACGTGGGTCGCGGCTATAACCTTCCTTGGTGATCGGATCAAAGATGTTGCAGATAAGCGACAGAGTCGGCACTTTAACAAAGGGATCGATCTTGGCAGTTTTAGGGTCGGGAACAATGATCATGTCTGAGCAGTGAATCGGCTGCCAGCCACGGATTGAAGAACCGTCAAAACCCTGCCCTTCTTCAAAGGTATCTTCACTAAATTCGCTCATAGGTACGGAAAAATGCTGCCAGATACCAACAAAATCCATAAACTTGAAATCTACCATCAATGCGCCTTTTTCTTTGGCAAACTCTACTACCTGTTTCGGTGTCATCAATTATCTCCTTTCGGGTGGTTTATATGGCTTTAGAGCGCATCTTCGCCGCGCTCGCCAGTTCTTATCCGTACAACCTCTTCTACATGTAGTGATAAATATCTTTCCATCACCAATTCTGCCGGTTTTGGCAGCTTGCTCGATAGCATCAACGACTTTGATGGCGATATCATCAGAAACTATGATCTCCATTTTGATTTTGGGGATAAAATCAACAACATATTCAGCTCCACGATACAGCTCGGTATGACCTTTCTGGCGACCGAAACCCTTCACCTCACTGACTGTAATACCCTGAATACCTATTTCGTTTAAAGCCTCTTTTACCTCATCAAGCTTAAACGGCTTAATAATAGCTTCGACTTTTTTCATAATTATATTCACCCCCATTTTATTCAATTTACCAAGTTGTTTATCTTCAAGTTATGACATGATCTCAGTTGTACTTATCTGCTTAAGCAATATGCTTGCCCAATTCACAACTAATCTAAAAACCTGTAATTACATTTATTTTTTGGTTAGTCCAGAAAACGTCTCTACATACATGCTAATTATTTAAGCAGTTACGATAAACAATGCAAGTAAATTAAGCACCCAACTTGCACCTTCACCAGCTTATTTTTCCTGATACTGCCCGAGTTCTCCCTGTGAGAAAATAAAAATAACTCGGTATAGGCAGTATTTATAGAATTCTGAAAAAAGGAGGCGCAGACTCCCGCTGTGACTCCACCAGGTCTCAGTAGAGTTTTTGCTGGCAACGGGATGAGGGTATATAGCTATATCCTTAGGGAGCAGACTCCTGAAAATAAGAAGTGATCTTTTCATATGATACCGTGAAGTAATTAGAAGCATCGATCTTACATTATTCCTGGAGATCAGCTCTCTTGCAAAAATAGCGTTTTCAAGAGTGTTGCGTGAAACCTTCTCAAGATAAACCTGCTCACTACTCCTTACCCCCTCAGCATCTTTGTAAAGATCGGTTTTTTTAACTGAAGGGCCCAGGCCAATCAGAAACAGATGCTGTCCCTTCCCTTCACGGTAGAGCCTGACACCCTCTTCAATTCGACCTCTTCCGCCGGCAAGCACGACAACTGCATCTGGGTTCAGATCTCTTACCTTAAAAGAGAAGGTCTTATAAACGAAATCAACAAATAGCACTGAGACAATTAAAACTGCAAGAAGAATTAAGGAGATAAAACCCTTTAACAGTGTAAGCAATTCTACTCCCTTTTTCGCTAAACTTTGACCGCAGTGAAATGCGCACGTTTATGACCGGCCTGCCTCAACCTGTCTTATTGCCTTTGCCTTATTCCTATATCATTTTTTATCCTGTTTAGCAGAATAAATTACAAAAAACAGTTGAAATTTTCAATCAGTACTGATATTAATTGATGCTTCAGTAAATCAGGGGGTAAGTTTATGTCTAGAATATGTGCAATCTGTGGAAAAGGTCCCAGCTTCGGGAATAATGTCAGCCATGCAAACAACAAAACACGTCGTACATGGCACCCAAACCTGCAGAAGATAAAAGCGATTAGTCAGGGAACGGTCAGAAGTATAAAAGTATGCACACGCTGCATCCGCTCCGGTAACGTAACCAAGGCTCTCTAATATCTTGCTGGCAGAATATTACCAAGCCGCAATCTCCCGTAGATTGCGGCTTATTTTTATCCTGTGGTCATGGCCCGGCACCATCAACTGCTATAACCTCTATCTCGATATCAACCCCTTTCGGAAGAGCCTTCACCTCGACTGTTGACCTTGCCGGAGGCTCACTGTTAAACCGCCTGCCGTAAATCTCATTGACCGTCCCAAAATCAGCCAGGTTTGTCAGAAAAATTGTCGTCTTGACAACATTCTCAAAACCTATTCCGCAAGCAGACAGTAGCGCTTCGATATTATTCATTACAATTTCTGCCTGAACTGCAATATTTCCCTGCACCACTTCCCCGGAGACTGGATTTAGCGGAATCTGCCCCGAGAAAAAGATGAATCCGTTTGCTCTGATTCCCTGAGAGTATGGCCCTATTGCCGCCGGAGCCCTGTCAGTGGTTATTATCTCTCTGCGCATCATGCCTCCCGTTTACCCTCTTAATCTTTCAACATGATTTACACCGGCAAGTTTTTGAATTGCGTTCATAACCTTCCTTAGATGTTCAATATCTGTCACTTCTACTTCAAAGATATTAACACCCATCCGGTCAACCGTACTTTGGATGTGCGCACTCATAATATTCGCCTCACAGTTACTTATCGCCTGACTTATGTTGGCAAGAATCCCCTTCTGATCATGACAAGTAACTCTGATTTTTACAGGCAGCGGGGCTTTCTTGTCTCTACTCCAGACAATCTCGACACGTCTTTCAGGATCACTGCCAAGTGCAATTGGACAATCTACTGTATGAACTGTAACCCCTCTACCCCTGGTAATAAAGCCGAGTATTTCATCTCCGGAGAGTGGATTGCAGCACTTGCCGAACCTGACCATGACATCATCAACGCCACCGATCTGTATCGCACTGGATGATTTGCCTTTTAGACTGTTAAAAATCTTGGCCACGCGGGACTGGGGTTTTTCCGAATGATGCTCTATTTTTTCTCCAGGAGAAAGTTTACCTGCAAGTTGAACAGCGGAAAGTTTACCATAACCAATAGCTGCCAGCAGATCATCTTCGCCAGTAAGTCCGAACTCTCCGGCTACTCGTTTGATATCGCCAACCTTGGATAATTTCGCATAATTCAGCGAATACCTGCGTAACTCTTTTTCGCAAATCTCCCGGCCAAGAGTAATGCTCCGCTGCCGTTCTTCAGTTTTTATCCATATTCGTATCCTGTTTCTGGCCCGCGAGCTGCGAACAATTTTAAGCCAGTCCTTGCTGGGAGTATGATGCGGTGAAGTGATAACTTCGACAATATCCCCGTTTTTAAGCTCATGCTTTAGCGGGACCAACTTGCCATTTACCTTTGCACCGACGCATCTGTGGCCGACATCACTGTGAACACTATAGGCAAAATCAATTGGAGTAGACCCTTTGGGGAAAGATTTAACATCCCCTTTGGGGGTAAATACATACACCTCTTCAGGGAAGAGATCCACTTTAACGCTGTCCATAAATTCACGTGAATCCTGAAGTTCCTGCTGCCACTCAAGCAACTGCCTCAGCCAGGCAAAACGCTTCACTTCACGTTCGTCATAGCCTTTACCTTCTTTGTATTTCCAGTGTGCCGCGATTCCGGCATTCGGCAACATGGTGCATCTCGTTGCTCCGGATCTGCACCTCCAACCGTTCGCCAGTCGGACCGATCACCGTTGTATGCAGTGACTGGTACATATTTCCTTTCGGCATGGCGATATAGTCTTTGAAACGGCCAGGAATCGGTTTCCAGGTAGAGTGAACAATGCCAAGAAGTTCATAACAGGAACGAATATCTTCCACCAGATACCCGTATCGCGCTGATATCGTAGATCTGATCGATATCAACATTTCGCTTGATCATTTTTCGATGGATAGAGTAAAGATGCTTGCTGCGGCCGGAGACCTCACCTTTAATGCCGTGCTCTTCAAGCTTGTTAGCAATGACTTTCATTACCTCAGCCATATAAGCTTCACGCTGTTGCTTCTTGGCGCTTACCTTCAGAGCAAGATTTTCATAAACCTGTGGATCGAGGTATCGAAAAGAGAGATCTTCAAGTTCACTTTTTACCCACTGAATCCCGAGACGATGGGCAATAGGGGCATAGATATCAATAGTTTCAGTGGCGATTAAGCGTTGCTTGATTTCTGGCTGATATTGAAGGGTGCGCATATTATGAAGACGGTCGGCAAGCTTTATTAGTATTACCCTGATGTCGTCGGACATGGCGAGAAGCATTTTACGAAAATTCTCCGCCTGACTCTCCTCTTTGGTTTTGAAATGGATCTTACCGATCTTGGTAACGCCATTGACAAGGCTTGAAACTTCTTCACCGAACATCTCGGTCAGCTCTTCGAGAGTGGTAAGGGTATCCTCAACGGTATCGTGAAGAAGCCCTGTAACTACCGACGGAACGTCCAGTTTCAAGTCAGCAAGTATCGCAGAGACTTCCATAGGATGTACAAGATAAGGCTCGCCAGAGAGCCTTGTCTGCCCCTGATGTACCTTGGCGCAAAAGACGTAGGCTTTTCGTATGAGATCAAGATCTGCGGAGGGATTATATGCTGAGACCTTATTCAGGATGTCATTAAGTCGGATCATTGGATGCTCAAAGTAAAAGAAAGGCGACGTTTAGAACCGTCGCCTCAGGCGTAACAAAAAAAGTCAGTTGGCGCGAAAAGCGCTACTTACCGCTACGGCGTCCGGAGTACTCATATTTTACCTTACCGGCTGCAATCTCGCGCAGAGAGAGTACCACGTTCCTGTTTTCTCCACGATTTTCTATAAGAGGACGAGCCCCCTTGAAGTGCTGCTTCACCCTTTTTGCTGCCAGCATAACCAGCAGAAAACGATTCTCAACATGCTCCAGACAATCTTCAACAGTTACTCTTGCCATTACAATTCCCCTTGAAAAGATACACTCTGACTACATGTATCCTTGATTTTAATATTAAACTCACGGTTTAACGTTTCGAGTACAAAACCAACCCTGTGGCGCTCTGCAATCACAACCGACTTCAAATCCTCAACTGCACGGCTGAAAACATCATTAACAACAATATAATCATACCAACCAGCCTGACAAATCTCTTCCTCGGCATTTACCAGCCGTTTTTCTATCACATCCGGAGAATCTGAACCTCGTCCTTCAAGTCGAAGCCTCAGCTCTTTATAGCTTGGTGGAAGAATGAATATATTGACCCCGGCAACCTGCTTTTCCTTGAGCTGTGCAGCCCCCTGACAGTCTATGTCAAGTATCTGGTCTATGCCGTTTTCTCGGCATTTCTGCAAAGTCTTTAAAGAAGTCCCATAGAGATTGCCATGCACTTCCGCCCATTCGGCAAATTCGCCGGCTGCAACCATGGAGAGAAACTTATCTCTGCCGACAAAGTGATAATCCCGGCCTTCAATCTCTCCTGCACGCGGAGTTCGAGTTGTGAAGCTGATAGAGTGCCGTAACTCCGGAAAAATGTCAAGGAGTTCCCTGCAAAGAGTACTCTTGCCGGCGCCGGAAGGGGCTGAGATTATATACAGAATACCTTTCCTTTTCATCCCATCCCCTTAACCATCATCTCCTCGCAACCCGGATGGTTATTCAACGTTCTGTATCTGTTCACGTACTTTTTCCATTTCAGACTTTAATTCAATAACCATAGCTGCAATTTCAGCATCATTTGCTTTTGAACCGATAGTGTTGACCTCTCGGTTCATCTCCTGCAGGAGAAAGTCCAGCTTTCTGCCGACCGGTTCATCCAGGCTCAAAAGTGAATCAAACTGCATGAAATGACTTCTCAGTCGCACCAGTTCCTCTGTTACCTCCATACGATCAGCAATCAGAGCAGCTTCCTGAGCGAAACGCATCTCGTCTAACTGCACGTCTGCCAGCAGCTTGACGATCCGCTCTTTGAGGCGATCTACGTTTGCGGCAACAGCAACAGGCGTCCTGACGGCAACGGCCTCGACAAGTTCATTTATAATAGCGATACGACCGGCAATCTCGGCAAAAAGAGCTTCTCCCTCTTTGCATCTCATATCGCCAAAGCTGTCCATTGCGTCTGTAAGCGTACTGAAAAGTGCTGCTGTAATACCCTCCATATCAGGAGCCATCTCTTGAGAGACAAGGACATCCTTTTGAGCAATAATTATAGAGGCAGGTACCGGTTCATAGATGCCAAGGTGATGATTAAGGGTCAGAAACGCATCGTGGTAAGCCTTTGCCATAGCCAAATTAACCTGCGGTAACGCCGCCACACCAGAGGGCTGTTCAAAATTGATAAATAAGTCGATTTTTCCTCTTTTGAAACGATTGGAAATGCGCTTTTTAATCTCTCCTTCCAGAGACATGAACTGCCTCGGTAGTTTTACCGAAATCTCGCCATAGCGATGATTCACCGAACGAATCTCAATAGAAAGTTTGCCGCTGTCTGTCACTGATTCAGCCTTGCCATAACCGGTCATGCTTTTTAACATCAATATTCTCCCTGTTTTCCAGCGAACTTCTTCTCCCACTGCCAGGCATCCCTGACAATGGTCTCAAGATTGTTAAAACGGATACCTGCAGCCAAGCAGCGACTGCGCCCTGTCCGCCACAGCAACTAGCATGGCCGGATCTCCAGGTCTTCTTGGTGACTCTATGACCGGGAAATCAACACCACTTATTTTTTTAACAACATCAATAACCTCACGCACTGTTGAGCCGCTGCCATAGCCGACATTTACCACAGTTGACGCCCCGCCGTTTTCCAGATAGGAAAGTGCCGATACGTGGGCCGAGGCAAGATCTTCAATATGGATGTAATCCCTGATCCCTGTTCCATCTGAAGTTTCATAATCGGTGCCGTAAATCGAAATTGAATCTCTCATGCCGAGCGCAGCCTGGCAGGCAACTTTAATAAGATGCGTCGCCTCTGGGGTTCTCTGCCCCATTCTGGCCAGAGGATCGGCACCAGCGACATTAAAGTAGCGCAGGGCAACATATCTAAGCGAATGAGCAAAGGCTGCGTCACGCAGCATCCATTCGCTCATCAATTTTGAAGTACCGTAGGGGTTAATCGGTTCAGTCGGGCTATCCTCGGAGGCATAACCACCTTCAGGGATACCGTAAACAGCAGCGGTACTGGAAAAGACGAACTTCTCGACACCGTGCTTAACTGCAGCCTGAAGCAGATTCAGTGTGTTTCTGGTGTTATTCGAATAGTATTTAAGCGGCAACGAAACCGATTCAGGGGCAATTATTGCCGCTGCAAAATGAAGCACCGTCTTGAACCGGTACTGGCTGAAAAGTGAATCAAGTTTTTCCGTATCGGCAAGATCACCCTCTATGAGAGTCTCCCCGTTAATCAAAGCATCCGCAAATCCTGTGGAGAGGTTGTCATAGACTACCACCTGGTATCCGGCCTCAAACAGTTGCCTGACAACATGACTGCCGATATATCCACATCCGCCCGTAACCAATATTTTATCCATGCTAATCACTCTCCGTAACTCTCCAGAATTTTGCCGATAATATTGGTAGTCGATTTTCCATCCACAAACTGAACAAGCTCTACCCTGCCACCTGCAGCCTCAACAGCTTCACGCCCGACAACTCCGTCAAGAGTATAATCGCCTCCCTTTACTAGAATCGAAGGTTTGAGAGCCTCTATCAACTTGAGCGGCGTATCCTCATCGAAAACAACAACATAGTCAATGCAATCGAGAGCCGCAAGAATATGGGCTCGCTCCTCTTCCCCTATCAGCGGACGTTTATCGCCCTTTAGGCGCTTTATGGAGGCATCGCTGTTCAGGCCAAGAATCAGGAGATCACCAAATGAACGCGCTTTCTGCAGATATTTAACATGTCCGACATGAAGCAGGTCAAAACAGCCGTTCGTAAAAACAATCTTTTTCCCGCGCGATTTTTCAGCTGAAATAATCTCCGCCAGAACATCAAGATTTTTGATCTTGTTATCGCTATCCCGGTGCCCCCTTCCGATCTCGTCAAGAATCTCAGCAGGCTTGAGTGTTGAAGTCCCGAGTTTGCCGACAACTATACCAGCGGCCGTATTGGCAAGTCGTGCCGAATCATCAAAAGGCAGTCCGGCCGCAAGGCCGAGGCTCAACACGGCAAGAACCGTATCTCCCGCACCGGTTACATCATAAACTTCACGGGCAACAGTCGGAATATGGAGAGGATCGCCGTCAGAACGAAACAGCGACATTCCCGCCTCGCTTCGGGTGATAAGGAGTGCTGAAAGATTGAGGTTATGCAGGAGTTTTGCTGCCGCCTTGTTGAGCGTGACTTCATCAACAATCAAAATTCCGGAAGCCTGCTCCGCCTCTTTTTTGTTCGGTGTCAAAATTGTAGCACCGCTGTATTTTGTGTAGTCACTCCCTTTTGGATCAACCACTACCGGTATTTTCAGCTCTTTTCCAAGGGTGACGATTGCGTCGATAACCCTAGACGTCAGTACCCCTTTCAGGTAATCGGAGACAACCAGAACATCGAAATCCCGGGCATTCTCTTTAAGCCAGACTATAGTCCTGTCTTCGAAAGAAGGGGTAAGAGCCTCCTTAGATTCGCGATCTATTCGTACAATCTGCTGATGAGCGGCCATGACCCGGGTCTTTTTTCCTGTTCTCCGGTCAGGATCTTCAAACAGGCCCTCATTGTCCACACCCATTCCGGTAAAGGTCTGCATAAGGAGCGCACCGTTATCATCAGCGCCGATGACACTGCAGACAGAGACTTTGCAACCGAGTGCCACAAGATTATTGACAACATTACCTGCTCCGCCGAGCCTTAAATCCTCACGCATCACATCCACAACCTGCACGGGAGCCTCTGGTGATATCCTGTCCGTCTTTCCCCAGAGATACTCGTCAAGCATCAGATCACCAATGACAAGTGCCCGTATCTCTTTTGTCCGGGCAAAAAGGGACTCAATTCGTTTTCTATCCATTCAGTGTGCCCCCATCCTGTCAAGTATGCCTGCAGCAAGCAGCGGAATCAAAATTTCATGATGCCCGGTAATCGAATAGCCCTGACTATGACCAGAAGTCGGCCGTTTGACAACATTCTGCAAAGGCCGGTAATGCTGCTGCATATCAAAATTGGCAGTGGTGAAATTATCGACATGATGCCCCAGATTCTGGGCAATGGAAAGGGCCTTTAAAAATACTTCCGGCAGAATTACGGCACTGCCGATATTCAGGTAGACACCACCGTCACCCAGTTGACTGACGATTGACGTCAAGAGCCTGAAATCCCTGAATGAGGCCTCACCGATGACAGCACCATCGGCATCCGGATGCTGATGAATGATGTCATTGCCGATGGCGACATGAACAGTCGCCGGAATATTTCGCTCGGCACAGAGAGCCAGTAGACTCAAGTCAGCAAAAGGGTTTCTATTGTCGAGGATAAAGCGGCCGACAGACTCTCCATACCCCAGCCCCTTGGCAACCCCCTCCTTTAAAGACCTGTTGATATCCCGCCCGGTCTCCTCAGCCATGCCGAAAGTGCCGCAGTGCAGCACAGCGCCGACATCTTCACTTGTTTCGGCAATAAGGGAGAGCTCATAGTCATGCACCGATACAGAGCCGTTCATGGCAAAAGCGGTGACAGCGTCTGCATCAACGAGACTCTTCAGCACAGGCTGCAATCCGCACTTGATGACGTGACCGCCGATCGCCATAACAACCGGCTTACCCTTCTCTCTTGCAGCCACGACCGCATCAATGACTTTCAGCAGCGACTCAGCGCCGAGCTGCCGTGGTAGCGCAGACAGCAGCGCAGCAACAGTCATCCCTTTTGAAACCGCACCAGAGGAATCACGGGAGAAGATCATTTTATTGCTGCGTTCCTTCAAGGGATATGTTGTAACCTTCGAGAAATCCGATATTTTATCAAGCATTATGCTGACTCCTGGATTCTGTCTACCAAATGCTAGACTTTATAATACTCACGATACCACTCAACAAATCTTGCTATCCCGATTTCAATAGACGTATCCGGGCTAAAACCGACATCACGAGCAAGATCAGAAATGTCGGCAGCAGTAGAAGGGAGATCTCCAGGCTGCATCGGGAGCATATTCTTCAGCGCTTTTCTGCCGAGACACCCCTCTAGAACCTCGATAAAACGCCCCAACTGCACGGGATTATTATTACCTATATTGTAAATACGGTAAGGTGCGCCACTAGTCGCCGGATCAGGACTATTGCCATCCCAGGAAGGATCAGGCGCAGCCGGTTTGTCCATAACTCTTACAATCCCCTCAACAATATCGTCAATATAAGTAAAGTCTCTCTGCATCAAGCCATTATTAAAAACATCAATCGGTCTGCCTTCCAGAATGGCACGGGTAAAAATAAACAGTGCCATGTCAGGTCTGCCCCATGGACCGTAAACAGTAAAAAAGCGAAGACCGGTGGTCGGTATGGCAAAAAGAGTGGAATAGGTGTGCGCCATCAGCTCGTTTGCTTTTTTTGTAGCCGCATAGAGAGATACGGGATGATCAACATTTTGATGAACCGAAAACGGCATAGCAGTATTAGCCCCATAAACCGAGCTTGATGATGCGTAGACAAGATGACCGGTTCCAGATGCTCTGCACCCCTCGAGAATATTCAGAAAACCGGCAACATTGCTCTCAGTGTAAGCGTGAGGATTTTCAAGGGAATACCTGACACCCGCCTGAGCACCCAGATTAACAACGACATCGAATGTTTCTTCGGCAAAGAGTGCTGTCATTCCAGGTCTGTCGGCCAGGTCGAGACGCCTGAAACGAAAATTTTCCTCTGATTCAAGCAGGGCAAGCCTGGCAAGCTTAAGGTTCACATCATAGTAATCGTTGAGATTATCCAGACCGGTTACATGATCGCCAACAGACAAAAGTCGCCTGCATAAGTGACATCCAATGAAACCGGCAGCTCCGGTCACAAGAATTTTTCTCATTTAATTCACCTCGGACAATCGATCTCTAAACCACTCAACCGAAGTTGAAAAAGAGCCCAGATCTGACTCTTTAATAGCACTGACTCCGTAAACAGGTTTACATCCTTAAAATCAAGACATTGAGACGATGTGCTTAAGGACTTTTGGAATCAGGGTGTTTCCAGTAATTTAACGGCAGCTTCCAGCATATCACTGACTTTAATACTTTCACGACAATCGGCGTCCTTGGCACATGTCTGTTTATAACATTTTGCGCACGATAACTGGGATTGGACAGTCCGGTGGATTTCGCCTCGCGGCCCTTGCAGTTTTCCATTCGTAGCTCTGTAAAAAGACACGGTCGGGGTTCCGACTGCGGCAGCAATATGAAGTGGAGCAGCATCCCCACTAAAAACAAGATCAACTTTCTTTAAAATAGCGATGAGCTCTTTGATTGACAAGGATTGCATCAGTTTTACATGCCTTCCGATCCCTCTGGCAATAGTTTCAGCCGCAGTCCTTTCTTTTTCACTATTCCAGGAGACGATAATGGTCGCATCCGGATAAATCTCTATCAACTCTTTACCAAGCTCAATCCACCCTTTTTCACTCCATTGGCCTGTTTCATAAGAAGTTGCAGGATGGAACATGAATACCAGTCCGTCAAGAAGAGTCGAAAGAAAAAGCTCAGCAGCCTTATCCTCTTCAGCATTTGCTGCAATATCAACTGACAGCTTCATTCCTGAATAATCTTTACCAAAAGGAACACTGACTACCCTGAGCAAGCGATCAGTTGCGTGCTGATCCTGTTTTCTCAGCGGCACCTGATTGGTTGTAAAGCGAAGATTGGCAGCCTCTTTGACGGCATCGGCATCAAATCCATAACGCCTGCTGCAAACGGAGTATTTCGTGATCAAACCACTCTTGAGGTCACCCTGAAGATCAAAAACAATGTTGTAGCCAGCTGCGGCAAGGTCAGCCTTCAGAAGTGAGATTTCTCTCCAGGTGGACAGAGAAAAGAGTTTACTGCGCCATTTTTTTGCCTCAACAGTAATGACCCGATTGATGAGAGGATTACCGATAAGCATATCGGCAAAACACTCCTCGACAACCCAATCTATCTCAATTCCCGGAGATGCTTTATGGAGAAAATCAAGCACAGGAAGCGCATGGACAATATCTGCAAGAGAAGACGTTTTGATTATGAGTACGCGCATAAATTCACTATCAGATGCCTGTTTGGCTAATAAGAGGTGACATTATAAATCGGAGTTGAAGACATCATTAATTCTTATAAGTGCGTGAAATAATGCCAAGTGTTCAGCGAACTACCAATTATGCCAGACTCAATTGTCAGAGTTTTAGAGGAGATATAATTCATTTCCCTTGTCAATATGCATTGTTATTAATCATACCTTTGAACACCGTCAAGAAGATAATCTTTACATCAAACAGCAGATCCCAGTTTTCAATATAATAAATATCACACTCCACCCTTTTCAGTATACTGGTGTCACCGCGCCAGCCATTCACCTGGGCCCAACCGGTAATGCCTGGTTTGACCTGGTGTTTGACCATGTACTTTGGGACATCTTCACGGAATTGCTCCACAAAAAAAGGACGTTCCGGCCGGGGTCCGACTATACTCATATTTCCTATTAGTACATTGAAAAACTGGGGGAGTTCATCCAGGCTGGTCTTGCGCAAAAAACAGCCTAATTTGGTTTTACGGGGATCAGCAGGCACCGTCCAGGTCGTTTCGGCAACATCTTCAGATGCAGGAACTTGCATGGTACGAAACTTCAACATCTCAAACTCTCGATTGTTAAGACCTATCCGTGTCTGCCTGAATAGTACAGGGCCAGAGGATGTAACTTTTATTCCAATGGCAATCAAGATCAAAAGCGGCGCAATAAGTAACAGTATGAGTAGAGAAACGCTTAAGTCGAAAATCCTCTTGAGAAATCTGTTAAAAGGATCATCAAGGTGGATTTTTCGCACATTCAAAAGCGGTATCCCGTCAAAGTCCTCTATTGCAGGACTGCCCGGCAGATATTTGTTATAGTCCGGAATTATCCTCACCCGTACACCTGACTTTTCACATAGGGAAATAATCCCCCCGTACTTATCATAAGCATTAAGTGGGAGAGCAATAATCACTTCATCAATCGAACGGCTCTCAAGAAGAAGCGGCAGCTCTTCAATGCCGCCCAGCACCGGTTTTCCGGATGCAATGTTTTGCAGTTGTTTAGTCGTGCTGTCGTCAAGGAAACCAAGCACGTTGTAGCCAAAATCCTTGTGTTTCTGAACTTTACCGGCAAAATCGATACCGAGCGGCCCTGCCCCGACAATCAGCAAGTGCTTCTGATTATACCCCCTTTTTCTTAAATAGCGGAGGGTCATGCGGAGTAAAAACCTTTCCAGGAGTATGCAGCAGAATCCGGACAGCGCGAACAGAAGCGATACTTCGCGGGAGAACAGAATATTCTTGTTGAGAAAAAGTATGCTGTATATCGTCACGATCCCGATAAAATGGGCTCTGGCGATAATCAGGACCTCTTTGCGATACATGCGGCTCCGCATCGGGGAGTACACATTCAGTAAGTAATACACCAAAAGCAAAAGAGGGATCATCCAGCTGGCGCCCCAGTAGTACAGGGAACTGATGAAACTGGTAAAACCGGTTATATTCAGCTTGAATACAATGGCTCCTGCATAGGCAAGCAACAGAGCAAAAGCATCAATAAATACCTGAATAAGATTAAAGAGACGCTGGTGTTTTTTAATCATTAATCTCTCATAATAAGCTTGAAGTTACCGCCAGAAGGCCCTGTTCATGCTCAACCTCTTTTTTACACTGACAGGAAGGTGTTTTTCAGCCAGACCAAGGCGATAACCTGCAAACTTCAGCAGTGTGCGCAAACAAGCCGCTGGAATATACCATGGAGCTTTCAAAGACAGAAACTGAAATTCTGATCTGACAAACTTTCGGCCTTCACCTTCCGCTCTACCGAGCGACTGCAAAAACCAATTTTCCCGTGAGTGAAACACACCGATATCAAAATAGCGACGGAACTCTTCCTGTATCGTGTAATTATGCGAGTGCCAAACCTGCGCCTCGGCACAGTAAGCGATCTTCCAGCCTGACTGGAGCATTCTGGCGGCAACACAGGTGTCTTCGCCAAAGATTACACTTGGCGGAAACCCGCCAACATCTTGCAACGCCACGCGCCGGTAGGCGGCAAAGGAATTTGATATAAATGCAGCCTTTACGCCAAGGCACAAGATATCATCTTTCGATACGACCCTGCTTTTGGCAGGATAATTAAACAACCTGGCATGGGAAGCAATTGGCGAAGCATCTTGGGATGGAAACTGTCTGCCGTAGACGGCTCCGACGCAAGGATCAGTAAAGGCCTCTACAATTCGTTGTAGTGAGAGAGGTTCGGCAAGAATGGCGTCCTGGGTCATGAAAATAATTATGTCAGCGTCGGGGCACAGATTAACAGCAAGTTGGCGAGTGGTGCCATGATTGAATTCTTTACGGGGGATTGAGTGGATGCGAAAGCCTGCGGCAGCAAAAATCTCCGGTGTGCCGTCACTTGAGGAGGAATCGATCAGCTGGCAATCAAATTCACTTATTGCCTGTTCCGCAATGGCATTAATAAAGGTTTTGGCGTGATCTGCCGCATTAAGCGTTGGAAGGATAAGACAAGGCTTCATTAACTCTCTGAATGCTCTGAAGTATAGTGCAAAAACAAATTTATACCGACTATCGCTGAGCTACAAGCAGACTTTGACCTTCTTATGCTTCTGTAGTAACAGACTTAAATCCTGAACTTCTGAAAAGCCCTTCAAGATATCTTTGATCATAAGCAGCAGCAGCTTCAGGGTATTTTAAATTCTCGACATATGCCTTTTCTATCCGGTGCTTAAAAGTCCAACGACCAACGATAATATCTACTTACAGAAGATCCTTCGGTGGTTTTACTATTATGAGTCGTGTTTCTTCGGACTATTTGCCCTGCTTTGAGTTAGCTTTACTTCTTGATTACAAAGCATAAACAGGTTTGTCATGAAACCGATATTTCGAATTACACCATCCATGAAAAACCGATGTTTCAGAATAGTCATCACGCGAACAGCTTTGGACATATTTTGAAGATGCGCATAGGCTTCGACCGTGGCAATTTGTTCATGAGACATTTTATCCTGATAACGATCCAGCAAAGCTTTCGCCTGTCGCATTTTCCGTAGGATGGTTAATCGAGCCTCTGTTGTGTTTTGTGCGAGCGCAACAATTCGTTTGAGGCCCCAAAGCTTTGCGCCAATACTGTTCGTCCCATGCTGTCGATAAAGGACTGTCGGTTCGTTGAGATAAACAATTTGGCCAAAAGCAACGGCAACCAACGCCAGCCACCAGTCGTGCATTATGGCGTCTTTAGGTATAGGTGTCGCAAGCTTGGCAAGAGATTGATTTATCATCACCGTGCAGCCTGTCACAAAATTTTGCGGCAACAAACGGTTTAGAGACTTGGCAAGCTTTGGATTGAGGTTCTGATATTTCAAGAAAGATTGTGATAACTGTTCAAGATTGCAATCGACCACGCAAAGATCGGTATGAACGAGAAGAGGCGTATTGACTCCGAAGCGCTCTTCTGCGGCACGCATGGCAGAGAGGGTTTTCTCGATCTTATCTGGCAGCCACACATCATCCTGATCACACAGCATCATATAAGGTGCTTGGGCACAGGATAATAACAGAGAAAAACTACCCGCTGGACCAAGACAGCCAGTCATAGTTTGTGTGATTTCAACTAGATCTGGAAAGTTTTCACAAACATCATTGAGAATTGCCAATGTTTTATCTTTAGAGCCATCATCACGAGCAATAAGATGCCAAGTTGTATTAGATTGCTTAAATATGGAATTCAGTTGGTCCTGAAGAAAACTGGATCCGTTATGAGTGGAGAGTAGTATGTCGACAGTTCTCATTATAGTTTTATTTTGCAAAAGATGCGTGTTTGAGCAATCGTTGCAAATCCCTAATTTTATGCGCATAAAAGCAAGAATTCTGTAATTAAATAAACAGCTTGACGCTGCTGCTCGTCCAAAAATGCAAGCGTATGTAAATGATCAAATGCTGTGGATGTTGTCACAAATATAGATGTTTTCCACAAGGCTATACTTTTTCAATCAATCCGCTAAGAATCTCTCTTATATCAACTCCATCAGAATAGTCAGCAGACTGAGGCAGTTACTTCCCGTAAAAACGGCTCATGCCCTCCATAGCCTCCCGTGACAACAGTGGATCTATCTTAGCCCCAGGGAGCTCACGATAATTACAGTCAACAATTTCAGTTCCGCCTTTGTTTTCCACGACACAGATCCGCTTATCATCAACCAGGGCAAACGAATCCCAGGTACTGACGTGGATAAAAGAGCGTTGACGGCTGTCGGTAAGATAAGTGCCGTTACTATAACGAGCAGGATCCGTGTCACAGGCAAATAATTGCTTCATAAGTGTCGGAACGACGTCGAGACTGGTCGTCGTATAGTTGTAACTCTGACTTTTCTTACCAGGGAAGCGGAGTACCAGAGGTGTGCGTACCTGATATCTGGCGAAATTGCCGTCATGACCCCAGTAGCCGAGCTTCAAGTCATTGAACTCTTCGCCATGATCGCCGGTTATAATCACTACGGTATTGTCTAACTGACCCTTTTTCTCGAGTGTGGCAATAACCTCACCGACATTACTGTCAACAAAGCGGAGTGCATTCTTGTAGTTGTTAATTATAGGTAGAGGGTCTTTATTTCTATCCAGAGCCATATAGTTAACCGAATCAACATACGGCTTGAAATACCCAAACTCTTTTGGGAACTGCTTGGAGTGAGGGGTAGTCATAAAAAAGGAATCCGAAGAAAGGTCGGTCGTTTTTGCGATTATCAATGAAAAGACTTCATTTTCCGGGTGATCTGCAGGTCACGGTCAAGGGCGGTTTTGCCTTCCTGTTGAAGCATAATACTGTCACGGACGTCAGCAAAAACAGTCCGGTCGAACTCGGGATTTAACAGCGCCGCGCTGGCAAACACAGCAAACTCATAACCTCTTTTTTTCATTTCACTAATAAGCACCGGGCCACGCTGTTCTGCAAGAAAGGAGTGCCAGTAGGTACCGTATATACCGTAGAAAAGCGAAAAGATCCCGAATCTGGTGCAGTTGCCGGCACTGTAGTGCTGGTTGAAGGTCCAGCTTTCTTCGGCAAATTTCCAGATATTCGGTGTAATTTCAGGCCCTATCATATCGTACCGCCAGCTGTCTATAACAATCAGCAGCACGTTCAGGGGTTTCGGCTGGTTCGAAAATTTCAATTCCTCAACAGGGTACCTGATGCCACTCCCTGAGTTCGTCACTTGCATCGCTTGACTCTTTTTGACAGGCTTGAATCCCATGTCCTGCAAGATACGCTTCATGGTAACTGGCTTGAACGCCGGCAGGGTACGCACTGTCCGAGTAATCGGCACGTATTGCACAAAATCTGCCCAGGCATGGAAAAAATGCGTGGCAAGAATCATTACCAGAAGCAGTACGAACACTGGCATCCCGTAACGAATCCTATCAATGCGTCGCCACAGAAAGTGGGCAAAAAATATCTGAGCGGTCAGCAGCACTGCGACAATGGCAAAAAAAGTAAGCCATGTTATCCAGGTCAGGGACAGAACTTCATTGGCCACCCCGCTAGTGACAAGGTTCCAGACCATGCCGTTCAGATGGAACCGATAGAGGGAGTATACCCCTGAATCAATCACCAGGAAAACAAGCAGTATACTGCCGGAAAGCACTCCAACAGTCATAACCATGCGCCGGTTTGGCCAGGCCAGCGCAAGCAGAGCGATCAAGGGTAAAGCCAGGAAAGAGAGCGATATAAAATGTGAAGGGAACGAAAGAGCCAGAAAACATCGCGACAGGTAATCCGCAGGAAAGTTTGTCGCCTTAAGATAAAGCGTTCCTATTCCCATAGCCAGAATGGCATTGAAAAGCGAAAACCAGAAAGCCCAACGGATGCATTTTTTTCTGTTTGTGTAATCAACCATGTATTAAATAGCCTCTTTCGATTTTTTTTACTTAACGACTAATTTTTGTGCGAGAAGACGTCGATAAAAAGTTATGGTCTTCTCTGCCATTATGTCATCTGTATAATTATCCAGCACATGTTTTCGCCCAGCTTTGCCTAGCCTGGCACGTAAAAGTGCGTCTGCCAGCAACCTTCCGATCATGTCCGCAAACGATTGCGCCTCACCGGTTCTGGCCAGCAATCCGGTCTGCCCATCCAGCACCAGTTCGGGGATGCTGCCTATCGGCGCCGCCACTACAGGGCGCTCCATAGCCATCGCCTGGGTAAGCGCCTGGGGCACACCCTCATCTTTGTCCGAAGTCAGCACGACAACGTCAGAAGCGCTCAAAATATCAGGAATGTCATCCCGGTGACCGGCACAAATGATAGTACCCTGAAGACCAGCAGCAGAGACAAGGGTTTTCATTGCATCCCTGTCAGTTCCCCTGCCGACCAGAAGAAACCTCACCTCGGGAAAATTCTTATGCACCAGTTTCGCTACCATTACCAGAAGATCATATCGCTTCATGGGACGGTATACGGCAACCATTGTGACGATCTGACACTGATCTGATATGCCGAATTCACGTCTAACTCGAGCACCATTCGCCGTTGACGGTTCGAAACGTTCCAAAGAAACCCCCGAGGGTATCGAGAGAACTCTGTCAGAAGACAGCAACTTGGTCCTTATTAATTCGTCTCTGATCAGCTCACCAGTAGTGCTGATGCCATCAGCAAGACGATGGACAAAATTGAATGGATTGTTGGAAATACGATTGGATATATGGCGTGTTCTAACCAGAAGCGGCACCCCTGCCAGCTTTGCCGCCAGACTCCCAACCCAGGTGTCTTTGGAACTATGGGTATTGACCACCGTAACACGGTGTTTCCTGATCAACCGGCAGAGATTACGAATTGCCAGAAGGTCAAACTTGCCACGGATTATAACTCCTTCCACAGGGATGCAGCTCTCTATGGCCTTTTTCATGAGTGTGCTTTCCGGCTGACAGACAATAACAACCTTATGACCCAAAGCCATGAGCTTTCTGCATTCAAGAATGATCCGCTGTCCCTGCCCCCCCCATCCTTTGGACCATTCAGTATGAAGAATCGAGAAAGGGGCAAGACCACTGTTTATTCTGCTCAAAGACGAGTCAGTCGCTCGACTTGCTGAGTGTTGTTCCATACAGTACAGACCCCTTGTGAATCAAGACCGGCAAAGCCGGTGATTTACTTATAGGAAATTATTTACACTACCATTTGCACATAAAATGCTATCCACGGAAGGGCTCATATTACTGTCGTCAAAAGATTAATGACCGTTTTAAGGTTAAAGGTTTCCGGTGGAACGAACAGGAAAATTCAATGCTGATTAAGTTGCCATCTCAGAAGACTTAATAGCTGCCATGCTGATACCTATAAGAACACAGTATGCGGTGAAGACATAACGCGTGCCCATCTGAGAGTCAAACATGCCAGTGACCATAATGGTAATAATAGACATGACAATCAGATTACGACCCAGGATTGAGATTTGACTACTAGTCTTCCTGATATAAACGAGAGGTGACAAAACAAAAAATAAAAGAGAAAACAACCCGATGATGCCGCGCGTTGACATGGCATCGAGGTAGATATTGTGTGAGTTCTGCACTGAATGCAAGAAAACAGCATCATTGCCATTTGATACACTCTGTCTAAATTTTTCTTTCCAGTTGCCGACACCAATCCCCCATAAAGGGTGCTCTAAGAACGATCTAAAACTAAATCTCCATGCTTCAAACCGCCCACCTAGCGAACTGCTGGCGATTCCGTTTTTATACAAACCGATATCAGAAACAGCTTCATTGAATTTTACACTGAAATAGTCGCTATTAATGAATATTGGAAAAGCAAATATAAAGACTACAAAATAAGTCATGATCCAGCGCGATCTTAACTTTAGAAATAGCAAGGGAATTAACAAATATATTATAAAAAGAGCGATCCATGCTCCTCTTGTTCCATTTATATACAAAGCATAAATTTGAAAACATAGAGCAATTACGAACGCCAACCTTAAAAACAACCGCTTAAAATGCAAGATCGTAGCTGTTGTTAATATTATTGTAATCAGTATTAAATGCCCAGATATTGTCGGGAAGTAGTTATATGACGGCCTTATAGCACCTAAAAAAACTTTTTGATATAATAGTATCACTGATAATATAGTACCTCCTGAAATAATAGATATTACAAGTTTAGTGATCAAACTTTCAGATGTTATACTTTCGATAAAAATCAAGATTATTATTGATATTATAGCAACTTTTACCGGCTTAAACTCTGTGTAAGATACGTAATTAGTAATATATGATATAATTATTACCAAAGGATATTGTATGATTGACAATGATATTAAGTTATCATTTTTATTAAATCCTTTTCTAAAAACAAACTGTATTAAGGCCAATATTAGAATGGTTCTGACTGTAAAAACTGATATACTTTTAAATGGAGCTAAAGAGAGACACAATATGATAAAAAGGTATGGGTACAATCGGTCTATAAACAGACTCAAATCATTTCTCAACTCAATAATATTAACTGGCACCAGAATTCCTCATTAAACTGAATTAGCAGGTCTTTGAAAAACAGCTGAATTTACATGCGCTTTGTTCCAAATCAGATGGCGATAACCGACTACCCCCATCTTATATAGTTACAACCGGGTTGACTAAATCAGTGATTACTTTTGCTGATAGTTTTGAAAGGTTTTCATCAGGGGCGAGAATAACGTCATTTTTAAGCAAGTTATTTGGAGATGGAGTATTTTGCTTCAGCAACCCTACCCGCGGATTAGACCAAAAAGAGATTAGATGATACCCTACTTGAACGTCAAGATAATAAAGAGTATTTAAAAGCCCAGAATCTGGGCCAATAAATAATCCCTTATGATTGATCATCAAACTGATTAATTCAAATAAAGAAGTTTTCCCTCTCAAATCCTGATCGACATCAAAATCACCGCTATTTTGTGAGAATCCAACCGCAATAACGAAATAACCTTTGTGTTTCAAGTCTCCAATGATGTAATGCCATGCTTCTTCGGCTAAATTTTTTTCGAATTTGTAAACTGTCTCAGAATTAATATGTAATACTGCAATCGGTTTTGTAGTTTTAATTTCATGAGGTGTAAAGAAAGTTTCGTTCCAGTTAAGCCTGCAGATAAGGCCCTTTCTTTCTCTCCTTCCCCAATTAGCAGCCGCTGGCCTATAAAATATATAATCATAATTTGACGGTATTAAATTCAACTCTGCAAGTATCTCAGAATACGGTTCTGGCATTTTACGAATCAGCTTTTCAGAACTAAAAACAGTTAATGATGCATCAAGTAATAAAAAACCTTCATACAAGTCTTTTCTAGTAATTATTGTAATTTTAGCATTATGGCAGTTTTTGCGTATAATACTAAGCAGTGGATACATCAATAACGGGATATCACCCAGTCCCCGATTCCAGAACAGAATGATAGATGCATCATTTTTTAATTTTTTCAATATTTGTACAAAAGGATTTGGCAGAATAATTTCAGCTAGTTTTCTTGGCAATAATTTTTTGATTATATCTTCTGTAATATTCATTAATTCCTCATGTCACCAGAAACAGCCAACTCACCGGAGCGATTTTAGCAAGATTTTAGCAATTATAATGCTACCAAGACATTATCTGACTTCGGTATTTGTGATTTATTCATATAGTTATATTAATCAGGCAAACTGCTCGCACCAATACCTGATATCGTGTTGATCCAGTACTGTTTGCGATACTATCGGGCATGGCGACAGAACAAAATCACGCAACAGCTTCGGATCGTCACGACCAATCAGGAACACTCTCTCCGGATCGTAAAGATCGCTCTCCACCATGCGCAGGTTGTCCGTGATCAGCTTCTTGCCAAAAAAAGCTGCCTCGAGACTGCGCATAGTCAAGCCCGACTGGTTATTCTGCAATAATTCCAGTAAACAGCGTGAGCGGCGGATCATTTTTATGTTGTCCTGCATGGAAAGCTTTCTAGTTGACAGGTGTGATAAGTCATCCGCCGAGTACGCTGCACGATCCCCACGAATTATGTGAAAGTGTGTCGTCAATTGCGCGTCTTGCAGCAGTTGCTCCAGATTCAGCAGTTTAGAAAGACGACCTTTATCCCGCCCGACAAAGTAGACATCAATGTCAGGCGTTACCTCTCCCTGCAGGAAACTCATGACATTCCTGTAAACCTGAGGAACGAGCTTTAGGCCGAACCGCGCGGCATCATCAGGATCAAAAGTGCACAAATTGGCCAATTTTTTAAGTGACTCAACATAAACACGCCTCTCCCTCTCTAATCGATTGCGATTCATGAGCGGATTCCAGAAAAACAGTGTAGTCTTCCTGGCTTTGATAAGACGGCGAACTATTTTCAATTCAGTGAGTTTCTCTATGCTAAAAAACAGCACACTATCGTTTTCGCCGATAGCTTTCAGGCACTCTACATACTCGGCGTCATACATGAACGATTTACCTGTCACCCGGACTAAGGCAGTATCTAAAAATTGAAGCAGCGATCGTCGTAAGCCCGGCTGACGTTTAGGGTGAAAGATGATAGAAATATCATCTCGACCGCTGACGCTTTCGAGAAGAAAATGGCTAAGAAAGGAGTCATTAGAAGCAATGATGTACAACATGTTTGTATGGCCCTTTTGGAATAGTTGGATAGGTATTTATTACTTCAGGGCGGTGGCATCAACTTAACAATTCAAAATTTATACGACATAATCCAGTAAGAAACTCTTCACAGTTCTTTTTCAGGTTGCAAATGAAACCTGATCTGCGAAGCATGAAAAAGAGCGGACAATCTCCTCTCATAAAAAGTTTGTGTATACAAATTTATATTGACCAGTTCTCTCATTATCGGCACAAGCAACCTATCTAACAAACTTAGCCGGTTGAATTCTATTGTTATATTATGGATACGATATTTGTAGCTTGTATAAAAATCAGGCACTTTTCTTTTACCCGGTTGATCACACCTTCTGACATAATAATAAAAGGAATATATCCCAAATAATCTGACATGAGTTGGATCTGAATAACCAAATACATTTGAAAAGTGTGGCACAACAATCTCTATATTTGCGCAAGGTTTAGCAATTCTATATATTTCACCCATAAGAGCATTCAAATCGTGGATATGTTCAAAAACATGATTGCTGAATATATGGCTGCAAGAATTATCAGGCAACATATCTAATGGCTGGTTCAAATCAGCCACCATATCAACACCATTCATTTCAAGTAAATCCAATGCGTAATAACCTTTTTTAGGTCTAGTGCCACAGCCAAGATCGATTTTAAGGTCAATTCCGTTGGTTAGATCTTCTCGAACAGATTCATTAATTATTCGCATCATAATCCTTTATCTGATTAGCGTTATTCTTCCGCTGTCAGAGTTTGTGACATATTCTGACATATAGAAGTGTTATGCTTCATGGCATCAAAGATTAGGAGGATCGCCATGAAGATGTATACTTGCATTCCCATTTTGTGTGACATAAACTTTGCGTGTCGTCCATAGAAGCCACCTTTTTCGTGACTTTGAGCGGCCTACGTTTAAGGAGGTTTCTATATATTTGCGGAACTGTCAAACTTTACCTAAATGAATCTATTCCACCTGAGTATCTGCTACGTGGCTCGGCACTTCAGTTTCTGTACTCCATTCGCAGCTTTCCGCTGTTGGTGAATCATATTCAATCTGACGTGAGGAGCAGAGTGCCCTGGATACATAAAAGGCATCAAAAAGGGCAAAACCATAGCAAATATCGAGTCAAAGAGCGATAAAAACGACTGCATAACCTGAATATCTTCCCTAACAAAGCCCGAAAAAAGCTTCTGACAGGAAGGAGGGAACAAATTCAGGTTTTTTCAAAGGTCTGTTAAGAAAGATCTGAATTCGTTGCCACAGTTAAGTAATCTGCATTCATCATCTCAACACACTGTTTGTCGCTTCAGTAGCATATAAAAGGTTTTCAACATGAAGTAAAGTGTTCTGTATCGAAAACTAGTTCGATAGCTCTTAATCTGGCATTCAACCCTATTTCCTGACGTAATCCCGCATCAAGCATGAGAAGTTCCGTTTTACTAACAAAAGCTTCAAAATCGCCATATTCGACTAAAAAACCGGTTTCACCCTCGGTGACAATTTCGGGATTGCTACTGACATTGAAGGCAATTACCGGCTTTTGGCAATACATTGCTTCAGCAATGACATAACCGAAGCCTTCCCAGTGTGAAGGGAGCAGAAAAATATCGATTGAGTTCAGAAATTGCGGCATGTTTTCCACGAATCCCAAAAAACGCAGGCAATCGGCAACACCTTCCTCTTCCGCCTGCTGGATGAGCTGCGCTTTCAGTTTCCCTTCGCCAGCAATCTGGATTTCAAAATTGTAGCCTTTATCTTTAAGCCTCTTCGCCACCTGTATCAGCAGACCCTGACCTTTTTGCGGCTCGAGTCTGCCGGCGTTACCAAGAACTATCCTGTCGCGATGCGACTGAGATAAACAGGTTTGCGACAAAGGCGCAAATTTTTCCCAATCAACACCGTTGTAAATAACATGGATCTTTTCAACAGGGAATAACTGATGGTTTTCGGAAAGAATCGTTCGGGCAGTTTCCTTGGAATTGGCGATAATTTCATCGATAATATATTTAAACAAAAACCGGTTCAAAAGTGTGTTTCGCAAGGGAATAGCGCTGCCTCTGCGGTAGATTATCCGCTTAACTCCAGACAGTCGTGCTGCGACTCCGGCAGCTTTTAGATCAGCCGGAAGGTTCAAGATGAGAATGTCAGGCCTCTCTTTTATGAACAGCCTGGTTAACTGGATGATTTTGAACGGATTGAGGAAACTAAGATTCCCTATGGCTAAAAGGAAGTGTGGAATATTCGTAGTCGCAAGCCGTTTACCCAGTTCACTGCCTTTTCCGGCAACTACAAAAATATTCCCATATTTGGCATGCAACCTAGCGGCAATATCAAAGTGCCACTTCTCGCCTCCGCCCCATGCTTTTGTACTGTTAAAAAAACAGATTTTCCTGCTCTGCATTAATGCTCCGGGAACTGCTCCACATTGAAACGCTGAAATTCTAACGCAAACGCGTATGATGGCGTCTGATTTTAAGGTGATATAGCCATCATTCTTTCATGGTTTTAAGTCACAAAGAGTTGATTCTTTCAACCCTCTCTTTATATATTTCAGACTGCATATACTTACTCCGGTAATTTTGCTTGCTCACAAATGCATCACCTATTTCGCCAGTAGCATTGACATGATTATTTGCTGATAATTTTGCTATGTTCCATAAGTTTTGAGCTTTATCCAACTTTACAGCCTCGTTAAATAGATAGTGAAAGTAAAAATAAGGATATGCACCAATTTCTTCTAACTGTTTTAGAACTTCATAACCAGTACCTTCTCGGCTTATGCCAGGAAAATGTGAATAATCAGATATATTGATTACGCTTAGAGTTCTATCGCGTTCTTTGAAGTTGTAGCCTACCAGTGCTTTTAACATTTCAACAATAATAGGGTTACCTTTTGATGAAACGATAAACCAGTTTTTAATTTGTCGATCTTTTCTATCAGGATGTTGTTTAAATACGAAGAACCCACAGTTAGTTATATTGATTGGAAGCCATGAACTAAGCGGAACCCAACAAAAAGTTGTGCTATCTGCCCAGACTCCCCCAAACCTTGCTAGCATGTAAGTCCTGATTAAATCCGACTTGTGGGCGATTCCTGCGTCAAGGGTTAAATTATAAAAGAGATTTTTAAAGTCAAAATAGTTCTGAATTTTCTCTTCATCCAGGAAAATTACTTCAAAATCAGGATTAAGCTTTGTCCAGGATTCAAAAGCAACCCTGACAACTTCAGGCGCAGCTTCAATCCCTTTATCCCAGTATATCCATATCTTCTTATTGAGTGACAAATTATCAGATAGTTCAATTCCATTGAATATTTGCGTAAGTACCTGTTTTGCTTTTATCTTTTTACTGGCAAGTTCTGCATCAGATGGGAAAAAACGGCAAGATTGATCAATATTTATATCAAGATTTTTATCAATAAGAGCAATTATTGGCTTAATAAATGAAACAGAATTATAATATCTCCTGAGACTACTAATAATTATCTTTTTTAATTTACGCACAGTTACCTCAGAACCTCAGCTAAGTATTACCATTATAGTTCAATCCCTAAACGGATCCTCGATCTTCTCGCCATGCTGCAAGCACCATATTTTCAGCCCACGGATAAAAACATTCGTAGCAGAAAGAGCAGAAACTACAAAACCGTGCACTCCATCCAATATCCCCAGTCGCAGTAAGTAATGCCGGAAAAAACGACCTGTTGGCCGAAGGAGCAGATACGGCAGGCCTATTCTATGGCCGGACTTCTCAAATTTCTGAAAGCGATCAAGTGCCCCCCAGGTTGTATAGCGGTCGGCCTTCTTCAGATAGGAAGTAAGATCCTTGTAGGTGTAGTGAATCAGCTTATGCTTTAGGAAACCGATCTTTCCTGTTGTTTCTATCTCTGCATGAACATGCTTGTTCTGATAACGGCACTCATCTTTTTTAAAGAGGCGAATCACCTTGTCCGACTGCCATCCCGAGTAGTTGATCCGTTTCCCCATGAAGTGATTGCGGCGGTAGATCCAGAAGCCGGAATAACTTGTGGCTGAGTTAACAACTACTTTGATCTCTTCGACCAGTTCAGGGGTCGGCCGTCTCATCGGCATCCAGCAGGAAAATCCATGGATGGGAGGCCTGAGGGATGGTCCAGTTCTTTTGGGCGGCAGAATGCTCATACACATGCTGCAACAGCCTGACATTCGGGAATGCTTGTACGATCTCAACCGTTCGATCTTTGGAAAATGAATCGACCACAATGACCTCATCGCACCAAAGAACCGATTCAATCGCCTCTTTGATATTCGCTTCTTCATTGAATGTCGGGATGATAGCGGTGATTTTATCCATGGCATAATCCTCAAAAAGCGGTGTTAACATAGTAAAACTATTGAACATACTTTCAGTAACAAAGTTACCTGGACGGAGTTAATGTTTCCGGACGGCAGTCGTAAGCGATATCATTTTTCTGCGCCATGATTTCGTTGCATGAAAACGACATCGAAGAAACGAATGCTCCAATGTGCTTCGGTTCAGTCACCACAAACACTCGCGGCATTTTTGAAAGCTTTTCCTTCAGTTCAACTTCATTTTGAACATACCAGTTGCGGTAGTTGTCATTTATTTCAAAATCTGTTTCCCGGGGTTTTGTCATTGCCACGATAGCAAGTTCCTGCCGATAAAAAGAAATGGATGGAAGAAAATCCATGTACAGCAGTGTCGGCACCTTACGCTGCGGGTCCATCTCGTTCAATTTCATCACCATGGTACGATAACCCTTCATATGACCCTCCAGGTGCGGAAGTGCCAGATATGCAACAACAAATATCCCCATCATAAGCCAGGGAGCGGCTTGCTGTGCCCAATCCGTGCTAAAGAGACGTCGCGATACAAGGCAGGCCATGAATAATAAAAAACCTGCAAATGCCAGAGGCCAGCGAAGTTCTGTCAAGGGTGACGGAAAAAAACCGGCAATTCCGATACCTAACGATGTAATCAGTAATATAACAAACGCTACCTTGTTGTCCCAATGTGAGCGCAGATGGAAGTAAGTATAGACTGCCAGCATTGACGCTGTGCCGAAAAATGGCAGAATGTATGGCGGCAGTTTGCTTTTGGAAAAGCAGAAAATTAGCAATGGCAGAAAAACATAGATCATTAATGCCCGGACTCGGGGGGGATATTCACGTGCACGCCAGAAACCACGCAACAGCGTAAATGAATAGGGGAGAAAAGTTGCGGGAAAAAGATAGAGGAAGAACCAGAACGGCTTGTTCCGGTGAAACCGTTCCGTAGCAAAACGATCAACTGTCTGTACCTTGAGGAAATAGGTCAGCAGATCTGGATGACGCATAACGACTGCGATATACCAGGGGAGGGACACGATGAGAAAACATCCTGTGCTGCAGAGTATTTCCTTGAAACTGAATAGCCTTCGATGCTGGGGGTCCACAAGTTTTGCTGCCAATTGAGGGAGAAGAGTGAACAGGAATATTACCGGCCCCTTGACCATGAAACCGATACCGAGGAACAGGCCGTAACCGAGGGCATTGCCGGTTGTCCGCTCGCCATAAACCTGACGAAAAAGGTAATACTGGGCACCGATAACGCAGGTTGTCAGGTATATATCAGTGGAAACCGCATGAGAAATGGCAAAGAACAATGGCGATGATGCCAGGGTAAGAACTACCGCAAAGACCTGACTTCGATCATTAAAGAAAATCCGGGCGGTAAGGAAGAGAAAATAGAGTGCCGTCAGTGCCGCAACAATCCCGAAGAAACGAACACCGAAATCATTAACCCCGAAGATCGCCATCCCTGCCGCCATAAACCAGTAAGGTGCAGGAGGCTTGTGGAAATGGAAAATGCCATTCAAGGTAGGCTCCAGGAAATTGCCGGAGGAAAGCATCTCGCGGGCAATTTCACCGTAACGTGCTTCAGTGGATTCGACCAGACTCAGCTGCCAGATCGGAATCAGCAGTACGCAGCCGTAGAACAGCAAAAAAAGAATCAGCCGCCGGTCAATCCGCACAAGCATCATCCTTGGCTTTCCGCTGTCTTGCTTTACGCCGCTCGCGGCGCAGGAAGTAAATATTGCGGAGGTAAATGAAGGTGCCGGTTGACTGGCCGACGATAAACACAATGTCTTTACGCAGAATGGCATAAATAAGCAGGAAAAAACCTCCTGCCAGGCTCAAATACCAGAACACCTCAGGAATTACCGATTTCTTCTGCCGTTCAGAATGCAGCCATTGGAAAAAGAACCGCATGAAAAAAAGTGCCTGTCCGGTGAAGCCGATGGTAAGCGTTACTATTTTTGCAGAATCCATTATTTCTCTCCGTCAATGCGCACATGACGCTTGATCATCCAGCATACAGCCAATAGGTCCTGAAAACCTTCCAGACCACGGCGAAGATTGGTATATTTTGAAACTCCGAACTGCCGGTGGCGGTGGTTTACCGGCACCTCGATGACCCTTGCACCTTCAATACGCATCAGGGTCGGCAGAAAGCGGTGCAAGCCCCGGTACATTTTTATCTCTTTCAGCATGTCAGCTCTCATCACCTTCAGGGAACAACCGGTATCATTAATATGCTCATCGGTAAACCGGTTACGGATGAAGTTGCCGATACGGCTGCTGATTTTCTTCGAAAAGGAATCCTGCCGGTTGCGACGCCAGCCATTAATCATGTCGTACTCGCCAAAGTGCTTAAGCAGCGTGGGGATGTCGGCAGGGTCGTTCTGTAGATCAGCGTCCATGGTGATGACAGCCTCACCGGTTGCGGCACGAAAACCGGCACCAAGAGCAGCCGACTGCCCCCGGTTCTCAGGGAAAGAAATACAGCGGACCAACTGGCTTGACTCCTTCAGTGCGCGTATGACCTCAAGACTCCGGTCTGTACTGCAATCATTGACGAAGATAATTTCGTAAGTGTAATTTGATTTCTCGGCTACAGTCGTCAGCTCCTTGAACAGAATCGGAATATTTTCCTCTTCATTATAGACAGGGATGACAAATGAAATATAAGGGTGCACAACAAACTCCTATAAATAGTAACTAATGGATTTTTCAGCAAATTAACTTTCTGTTTAACTCCAGCGCCTTCTCAATGACAGTTTCCGGCATAACTGATTTCATACAGATATGATCCGTTGGGCATTCGCGTTTCATGCAGGGAGCACATTCTACTGATTCCCGCACAACTATTGCGGTATCTGACAGCGGATAGGTCGTTGAATGGTCCGTCGAGCCAAAGATGGCGACAAGGGGTACACCAAAAGCTGCGGCCAGGTGCATCGGCCCGGAATCGTTTGTTATGAAAAAATTGAACCTCTTTATCAGTGCCATCAACTCTCTCACTGATGTCCGGCCCGCCAAGTTAAGGCAGTTCCCGCCAAGCTCACGCTCTATGTCAGCTGCTATGGCAGTTTCACCTGGCCCACCGGTTATGACAACCTTAGCCCCCCATTCCGCCGCAAGGGTGCGTGCCACTTCAGCAAATCGGTCAGGGTCCCAGCGTTTGGCCGAACCGTACGTTGCTCCGGGGTTGATCCCAAGGACAAAATCACTCTTTACGATTCCACCCACGGCAAGCCGTGAAACAATAATTGCATCCTCGTCATCAGTAGTGACAAGCAGTTGGGGCTTTTCCCCGCCGGTAATACCGAAGTACTCCAGAATCGCTCGGTAATTCAGTCGACTGGTGTACCCTTGCTGGCTGGAGTGCTTTTGGAAAGCGGTGGGTCAATAGCAGCGTCCGGCCATCGCCGGTCTTTCCCAGTCTGGCAGGTATGCCGGCAAGCCAAGGGACTAAAACAGAGTTCAAGGAATTGGGCAGAATTACCGCCAAGTCAAAACACTGTTTTCTCAGTGCCCCTGCCAATCGCAAGCGCCCCATAATACCCTTATGGGCACCATTCTCGTCAAAGGTTACGACGCAGTCGACCCATGGATGGTGATAGAAAACTGGTGAAACCAGGGGATTCGCCAGAATGGTAATCTCGGCATGCGGGAAGTATTCGCGGATTAGGCCAATAGCCGGCAGTGTCATGACAGCATCCCCGATCCAGTTAACTGAACGGATGAGAACTTTTCTACATGAATCAGTTTTGATCGGGTTCATTGTTTCTCGCCATTAAAAATTCAATCTAGCATAATCCCATAATCCAATATATTTTAAAAGTGATTTGAAGGGATAGAAACCGTTAAATTTAAATTCCACCGAATAAAATTGACGACAATTCATTTCGAATGATATTGCTGAACTCTTCAAATCAAATTTTTCAGCAGCACAGTTTTCTAAAGGAAGCCCAAGACAATGCACGAAAGTATTAACTTCTTAAGGCAATTTCTGGATGTATTGGCAACAAAACATATTGTTATTGCCAGCCTTAGATACAAACCATTTACTGAAGAGATGGCATTTAGCGGGGATTACGATTTTATAACATCCGAAACAAATATAGACGATATTCTTAATATATTTTTTGATTTAGCTTCAAGAGATTGTATCAATTTTGTTATCAACAGGACTAAATTTGGCAAGTTAATTATACAAATAAATTGTAATACGCATGATAAGTCAATAGTGCTAGAGATATGGACACATTTAGATGTCAAGTCTGATAATACCCTCAGATACATTTTCTGGGATGATATTGTAAAGTACGTTCATTATTTTGAAGGAAAGGGTTACGTATTATCATTGGAGGTTGAAGCACTGTATTATCTATCACATTTAAAAAGTAAGACTAAAGACTTAAGCCTGGAACTTATCCAGGAAAGGCTGACTTACTATAATAATTCACTAAAGGAAAAGTACCGAAATTATGCTGCATTGTTCGAATCGCTACTCTTAGATCCTTCAAAAAGAGATGCCATAGCAGAAGTCGCAAATAGTTTGTTGGTTGATAAAAATATTCTCTACACACTGGCAAACAGGGAGAAGTCCAGACAAGGTAAAAAACTCAGACTTGAAATATCCTTGCATCGAATATACGCTCAATTACTTAAAAGCATTAAGATAATTCCAGTTGTTGGACCTGATGGCGTTGGAAAATCCTCTATTATTGCGGCTTTAAAGAAAAAGTCTAAATCGAGGATTAAATGTTATCGCTTTAAGAATTTATTTAGACAAAGTTTTCTCTATTCAGTAACGGCTCCTTTTTTAAAACGAAAATTAAAAGAAAAAATTGCAACAAATAAATACGATGATGTATACGGTGCATGGATGGTTACCATTGCATCAATTCGATTTCCTTTATTGGTATTGTTGAGTTTTTTAACTGGGAAATATTATTTTTCTGATCGATTTTTTCATGATTTCATACTTCAAGACACAAGATTTTTAGAGAGAAAGGCAAAGTTAAGAGATAATTGGAAGGATATGTTGCATAGAACTCCAGATTCATTTTGGTTTATACATCTTGATGCACCGAATCAAACCATACTTTCCAGAAAGGATGAATTGAATGGGTATGCAATTGATACTTACAGAACAGAAGTATTCAAAATGTATCTTGAAAAACCATCGTTGATTTACAGTTACATAAATACAGTAAATGACATTGAGAGGTGTTCAGATATTCTAATGCAAACTGCAACGCAATCAGGAATTAAGAATAAATGAGCAATTTAAAGTTAGATGATTCACTTTTATTAGGAAAAGGCCACGAAAGACTGTGTTACATCCATCCAGGTGATAATACAAAAGTTATCAAAATTCCTCACAAAAAACAAAAGACTAGAAACCAAAACGAACTTGAGTCAACCTATTATGAATATCTAAACAGAACTAATGTTGATTTCTCACATATTGCCGTGTGTTATGGTCATGTAATGATCAATGATAGCATAGGTCTTGTTTTTGATAGAGTAATGAATAGTGACAAAAGTCTGCCTTTGACCTTTGCCGAAGCGGTCAAATCCAAAACCTTTTCTAAAGAGTATGCAGAGTCTCTATTGAATGATTTAAAGCGATATCTTGAAAAGAACTGTATTGTATTTGCTGATATAGGTCTTGATAATATAATGTGTCCGAAACAGGATAACGGTGAGCATAAATTGGTTATTGTTGATGGACTGGGTGCCCGTAGACCAGGACTAAAGCTTTGGTTATATACACACATTCCACTATACGCTCGCTATAAGATAAAAAGTCAGTGGAAAAAAATCATCGACAAATTTAACAACTTCTATAGTTGATATCAAACAACACACACCCTCATCTTTTCACTTATTCACCGTTAGAAGCCGCTGAAACAGCAAATGCACCTTCATACGCTTGTACTCATGGCTGGTGGACCGCTATCCAATATTCAGGCTCCGGGCAACTGTTGACATGATGGGCTTTCAACAGCACTAACTGTCCGAACTGCGTATTTTCGAAAGGTATGCTGTTTTTAACCCGCGTGACCCGATACCCGGCAGCAGCGAGCACCTGTTCGCGAGGAGAGGTGGTAATGACGATCGAGGACGAATTAAAATTTGCCCCCGTAGCCTCTTCATCACTAAGCGCACTTATATTCAAACGCCCTCTCGTAAGCACCCGCAATATGCCAGCTTCAGTATATTTTAATCCCCACGTCTGCACCGTGTCACCCACAGAGGCCGACTGCGTCAGCAACTGCGCTACCGACTCTAATGGCGTTGGCGAAAACACGGGACGGATACAGCCGCAGATCAAAGCAAAGATTCCGAGGCCGGCACCCGCGACCCATATCCAACGGTACCCATCATAACTGGAACTCCGAATCCGCCACCAGCTCACAGCCAGGGACAACAGCAGGCCTCCACCCACGATTAGCCTCCAATTGCCCAGAAATAATCCGGGTGCAAGTAACAACAATCCGGATGGCAGCAAGAGAAACACTATTCCACCAATGAGACGATCAAGTAACTGCTGCAAACGTTGTTGAGGCCAAAACGCGGCAAGGATGTCAGCCAGAAACAACGCCAAAAACGGATAGGATGCTATCAGATACCGACCCCGCCGGATATTGCCCATAGAAAATACGATTATCAGAACCGCGAACATCAGTAACAAAAACAGCCACTCAGCGCGACGATGCTTCCATAGATCCATAACATCGCGCCAACGCCAAGCGAGTAACCCGACCAACAGCAAAGTCCATGGCAGGAAATGACGTAAACCTGCAATAAAGTAATTCACAAGATTTTCTACCATCGAACCAGCGTCATGTTCGACCCGTGCGGTAACCTGGTCAGAAAAGAAACCAAGCAGTGCATCGCCACCATGCCGTAACCACATGACTACGTACCAGAAGAGCGCAATGACCAGGCCGGCCATGATAGCTTCCCATCTCATCAGGCGTCTTATACGTTCCCAACTAGGGCGGGAAATAAGAGCAAATAACAGATTTACCCCCAGAGGGAACATCCCGAGAAAACCTTTCGTCTGCACCGCTAAACCCATACCAACGAATGCCAAGGCTGGGCCAAGCCACGTCCGGTCATCCTGAAACCAAATTCGCGCAAAACCCCACATGCTAGTCAGCACGAATAGACACAACAGAATGTCAGGAGTCGCCCTGGTACATAACGTAAGAAACTCATAGTTGGACGCGAGGATCGCAGCACTTAGCCAGGCAGTTTGACGACAGTTCAGCACCGTCCGAGCCAATTGATACTGTACAAACAGAACAAGCATTCCCGCAATCATAAACGGTAGTCTTGACGCCAACAAGCTTACCCCTAAAGATTGAAACGATGCTGCTATCAACCAGTACGTCAGACCCGGCTTCAAGAGCCGGATTCGACCATCGGAAAAGTAAGGGGTCCAGTAATCTCCGGACTGCATCATCCGCAGCGAAGCATCCGTGTAAAAATGCTCATCGCCGTGATAAACCGCTGCCGATGGGATTACATAAATCAGCGCCGCTACGAACAGCAAAAGTGCAATGCTGCGCAACGCGGGAGAGAAAATCGGCCGATCTTCGGCCGGTTTCGTGACCGACGAGAGAACATCCAAAGAAAACATACCGCGAAACAATGAACTGGAGCTACGACGCCAGAACCCGATTTGGTCCATTTCAACAACCACCATACATGTGAATTTAACCGATTTGGCGCTATATATATCACGGCCATGTACAGATGCGCAACGATGTCAGCGCTCATATCGATTTAATACCCTGGTTCACAACACCTTGTAAAAATGTGGCGAATTGTTGAACTTTGGCGTGCATCCAGAATCATATTGACGCCACTTATATTCGAATGATATTCCTGATCATGTCATGAAGCAGCCATCATTAACATCAGAGAGTTACACTCAATCCCTACCGGCTGGATATATACAGCTATCGGTAAACGGACGCTTCGCCGTGGTGTGCCAGTGGGCCGCTACAGCTATTCGTAATCTGCTCACAGAACGCACACTTCACGACTGGGCCGCTGCTCAAAAGGATCATGAGCTATTGCATGGCCGTGGTATCAACTACGGAGTGATGTTCCCTGCAGGGAGGGAGCCAGGCGCAACAACGGCTGTTGTCGTCCGGCGCAATCGGCACGGTGGCCTGCTAGGTTCCATAACCGGTGAATATTTTCGCATGCCGACCAGAGCCCCTCGTGAACTGTCGAACTCGTTACGGCTCATATGCTGCGGGGGTCAACACTCCGGAAGTCATAGCTTACGCACTGTATCCGGCTTTCATGCATTTTGTGCGTTGTGACGTAGTGACTCGGAGACTGCCAGCCGGAGGAGATTTACCCGATATCTGGCGAATTGCTGACGCATCAACTCGCAAAGCGCTGTTGACCGTAGTGGCGAATCTGCTCCGGGATCTTGCAGTAGCCGGGGCATGGCACGCGGACCTGAATCTGAAAAATATCTATATAGCCGGGCATGGTTCTTCTCTAACCGCTTACCTGCTTGATGTCGACCGTGTCACCTTCCCTGAATGCGCTAATGTTGCTAAGCTGAATTTCAGTCGCCTGGCACGCTCGGCTCGTAAATGGCGTAATAAATGGGGACTCGATTTCGATGAGAAAACTATTGATCGGCTTGCCGCTCTTACTCTGGAGATGAACTGATGCGTATTTCAACAGACCGGGTCTGTATCGTCATGATGAGCGCCATCGGTGATGCGGTTCATGTCATGCCGGTTCTTCATTCCCTCAAAAAGGCAAACCCGGCGATGCATGTGACCTGGATTCTGCAGCCTGGTTCTGCGGCGCTGGTGCGTGGTCACCATCTTGTCGATGAGATAATCCTCTTCGACCGCAGCAAAGGAATGCGCGGTTTTCTTGACATCCGCAACCAGTTGCAGACCAGGTCTTTTGATCTTGTCCTCAGCCTGCAGGTGTACCTGAAAGCCAACATCATCATGTCGTTCATCAAGGCGCCTGTGAAACTCGGCTTCGATCGTGCCAGAGCGCGGGATCTAAACTGGCTGTTCACTACACACAAAATTCCACCCCATCCGATGCAGCATGTCCAGGATCAGTACCTTGAGTTCTGCGAGTGGCTTGGCGCCCCCATTTCTCCGGTAATCTGGGGGCTTGGTCCCTGGAACCAGGAGGAACGTGACTGGCAACGCTCGTTTTACTCGAAACTGGAGCGTCCCGCAGCTGCTATCGTAGTAGCAACCAGTAAACCCCAGAAAAACTGGCTCCCCGAACGATGGGCAGAGGTCTGTGACCTTCTTTACACCGATTTTGGACTGCAACCGGTTCTGGTTGGCGGGAGATCACAGGTGGAAGTTGAGTTTGAAAGAGAGATTCTGGAGCGAACAAAGAACAAACCGGTGAGCGCTCTGGGGAACGGCGGATTACGAGGGCTGGTCGGCATACTGGACGGAGCTGCGCTAGTTATCTCGCCGGACACTGGCCCACTACATATCACTGTCGCACTTGATCGTCCGGTTGTGTCGCTTATCGGCTATTCCAACCCGAAACGGGTTGGCCCTTATCGCAAGTTTGGCGATTTGATGATCGACGCGTACGGAGATCCGGGAGAAGATTATCCCATTACAATGGAAAATCGCCTGAACCGAATGGCGAGGATAACAGTACAGGATGTCATTGAAAAAGTTCAGGTTTGGAACGACAATTACCGGGGAGTTAACTGAGCGGCGATAAACTGCAGATGCTTCCCGGCAGAACCGCTATTTTCACTCATCATTGCAAGGCTGTTTTCCCCGATACTCTCTCTTTCAGCCGGATTGGCTAAAAGCTGGCGCAAACTGTTCACAAGATCATCCTTGGAATTCACCTGAATACCTGCCCGTTTTTTCAGCACAAGAGTAGTTATTTCCCTGAAATTAGACATGTACGGCCCGAACAGTGCCGGGACACCCCGTGAGGCAGGTTCCAGTGGATTATGCCCGCCTACCGGCACCAGACTCCCCCCCACAAAAACAACATCCGCAAGTGTATAAAGATCCATCAACTCGCCGACTGTATCCACCAGAAGTACCTCTCCGCCGCAAAACTCTTCACTGCTATCTGGATTAAGTTCAGTGACCCGCCGGAAGCGGAAGCCGGCTTTAGCCATAAAATCGGCAACTTCCCCACACCGCTGCGGATGGCGGGGAACCATAACCAGAATCAGCCTGGCATAATCTGTCAGCAGTTGCCGGTAAACATCAATAAGCATCTCTTCTTCACCAGCGTGGGTACTCCCGGCGACTACAACCAGATATTCCTCCGGAATCGTATAATGTCTGCGCAAACTCCTCTTTTCGAGAGCATCTACCTGGTGATAAGGAATGTCGAACTTGAGGTTACCGGAAACCACAACCCGCTGCGCAAGTGCACCGATGGCAATAATCCGCTCCCTGTCTGTTTCTGTCTGCATACAGAGCAGAGTGAAGTTTTGCAGAGCATGGCGGAAAAACCAGTTCAGTTTCAAGTAGCGAGGGAAAGAACGATCCGATATCCTGCCGTTTGCCAAAACCAGCGGGATGCAGCGCAGTGCTGCCTCGCGGGAAAAGTTTGGCCAGATCTCGGTCTCCATCATGATGATAATACAGGGGTTCAACAGCCTGAGCATTAAACGGACAGAAGGGAGAAAATCAAAGGGGAAATATACGCAGAGGTCAATCTCTTTAAAAGCTGATGCCGTTTGTCGACCGGTTTCGGTGCTATTGGAGACCACTAACGCGTGGTCAGGGTAGCTGTCGCGAAGTGCCCTAAGTAAAGGGCGGGCGGCGATGATTTCACCGACAGAAACGGCATGAAGCAGCAGCACCGGACGGCCGCGCAGCTTTGACAAATCGCATGACGATATAAAGCCAAAGCGGTCTGCCAGCGCCAGGGGCCATGCAAGTTTCATTGACCGGTATATGGAGAAAATTAACACCGGGATCAGCAGAAACAGCGACAAAAAATTGTAGAATAGATAGAACATTGCTTAGGGGTAGTCTGCTGTCAGATTTTCTCTGCCTCATCCACCAGCATGACCGGAATGCCTTCCCGGACCGGATAGCGGAGACGACAGACATGGCAGGCGAGACCGGTTTCGGCATGCTCCAGTAACAGTGGTCCTTTACACTGGGGGCAGACGAGAATTGCGACGAGATCAGGTGAGATAGCCATATCATTTACCTCCGGTTCAAACAGTCTTATCCAGAGCCGCAATAAGTGGTCCGGGATCGTGCAAAGTCAGTTCCAGCCTGGCAACAAAACAGTCGCCAATGATTCCTGTATACGGTAACAGTTTCACAGCGTCCTTGGCCGTAGTAATCATACCGTCGGCTCTGGATTGCTGCTTCAGTTTTCCCAATGCCTCCATCTCCCTGGCGCCGTAGCCGGTATGGTCAGGAAAGGCAAGTGTCGCAACAAGCGGCACACCACAGGCCTCAATACCGTCAAAGAAAGATGCAGGGTCGGCAATACCGCAAAAAGCAACAAGCCGCCTCCCCGCAAGGCCCGTAAACGGGTGAACCTCTCCGCCGTTAAGTGGGCTATACCCTGTCAGCGTATGGGAAGAACGACAAACCGGAATCTGTTCCGGCAGATACTTTTCCGGACTGTCCGCTTCGGTGCAGCGGGTCAGAATAACAAGGTCGGCACGGCTCACGGCCGAGATCGGCTCGCGCAGAAAGCCGGCTGGTACTGTCCAGCCATTTTTGAAGGGCTCAGTAGAGTCAAGCAGCAGAATATCGAGATCACGGCCAAGTCGCTGATGCTGAAACCCATCATCAAGTATGAAACAGTCAGGGGAGAGCTCCTTCAGGGCCAGACAACCGGCACCGTAACGGTCACTCCCCATGACTACCATCAATCCAGGCAGGCTCGATGCGAGCAGGCAGGGTTCATCACCCGCTTCGGCAGGGGACAGAAAAAGTTTTTCACCATCACTGACAATCCGAGACTCCCCTTCCAGAGAGCCGCCATAACCACGGGTCAACACAGCGACCCTCTTGCCGCGCTTCATCAACTCACGGGCTATCAGTAATACAGTCGGGGTCTTGCCGGTTCCGCCCATGGTTATGTTGCCGACGGAGATGACAGGAAGTGGCAGACGCTTCACTGTGAGAATTCCGGCTTCATAGAACAGAGAACGCAAGCGCATGACAATAGAATACGGAAAAGAGCAGAACTTCAGAAAAATCAGCAGCAAGCGATCGATAAACTGGAGACTTTCACCGGTGACAAGACGTTTATAATAATTCTCGCCCCTCATCCTAAGCATTCACCGCATCAATACAATTACAGGTCATTTCATCAGCTTTTGCCGTCGCTTCACGGAGAACAGATTCAATACGCAGACGGAAAGCCTCCATATCTTCACTCTTTTCATAACGAACCGGTTCACCGACAACAAATACCCCGTGAGAAAACGGCAAAGGGAACATGAATCGATCCCAACTTGACAATCTAATTGATCGCGATGCGGAAAACGAGATTGGAATGACTGCCTTGCCGGACAGACGTCCCAGCTGGGCAGCTCCAGGCTTGAGAACTTCAGCAGGTCCGCGGGGGCCATCGGCAGCAATTCCCAGGTCATTGTCGGCCTTTAACAGTCGCATCATCTCCCGGAGGGCATCACCGCCGCCTTTTGAAGACGATCCTCTGACCAGATGAAATCCGAAGCTACTGAGGATGTTAGCGATAATTTCACCGTCACGGTGCATGCTCACCAGAATATGGAGCGCTTTTCCGGGGTAAAGAAAAGGGATCATCAGAATCCGGCCATGCCAGAAAGCGCCTACATAACCTTCTCCACGTGCCGCGTAGTCCGGAAGAATCTCTTTGCCAACGACAGTGATCCGCATGGTTGCATAAATAAGGCGGATCAGCGTAACAAACATGATCGTTACCGGTCTGCTGGCCAGTAATTGCATCAATTTCCGTTTAACTTTCCGCTTAACTTTTTTCATTAGCTGAACTGTAAGGTATAAAGTCTTTTATACAGACCGTTGGCGGCGAGAAGTTCGGAATGAGTGCCAATCTCTTGTATCTCACCGTTTTCAATCGCGACTATCTTATCTGCTCTGAAAATCGTCGACAAACGGTGCGCAATGACAAAGGTGGTGCGATTCGCCATCAGGTTCTCAAGAGCCCTCTGAACCATCTGCTCGCTTTCAGTATCAAGAGCGCTTGTCGCTTCGTCAAGGATCAGTATCGGGGCATCCTTTAGGATTGCCCTGGCTATACAGAGACGCTGCCGCTGCCCCCCTGAGAGTCGTACTCCTCTATCGCCAATGTTTGTCAGGTACCCTTCAGGCATTTCGACAATAAAATCGTGCGCAAAAGCCGCCAGTGCTGCGGCCTCGACATCGGCATCAGTTGCATCAGTTCTGCCGTAACGAATATTGTTGGCAATTGTGTCATTGAAAAGAATGGTCTCCTGATCAACAAGGGCTATCTGACGAAGGAGGTCGGAGAGCACAAGGGTGCGGATATCCAACCCATCAACGAATATAGCCCCCGACTTCACATCATAGAATCTGGGAATTAACGAGACTAGCGTGGTCTTCCCCCCGCCTGATGGACCGACAAGTGCGACGACCTCCCCCTTGCTGGCGGTCAGTGAAATCCCCTTAAGCACTTCGTCATCCTCATAACTGAATGAAACGTCACGGAATTCAACATCTCCACGTGCCCGTGAGATCGACACTGCGTCAGGAGCATCTATGATTTCAGGCTCAGCGTCGATGATTTCGAAAACCCGTTCCGAAGCCCCGATTGATCGCTGCATTGTATTGTAATCGCCGTTAAGCTTTTTGATAGGGTTATACATCATCACCATGGCGGCGACAAAGGAGAAGAACTCGGCAGCCGTTGTTCTGCCTGACATGACACTGGCGCCACCGACCCAGACAACGGCAGCAACACCAAACGAGGTTATTACTTCAGTTAGGGGGGTTGAAAGCGACTCGTATTTGATAGACCTGCGCTGGTAGGCATAGAATGACAGGTTGTGATTTTTAAACTTATCTATTTCACGGTCTTCAAGACCGAATGCCTTGATGACCTTAATTCCGGAAAATGTTTCCTGGAGAATACCGGCTATATTCCCCATCTTTCCCTGCCCTTCTTTGGAAAGCCTTTTTATCCTCTTACCGATCTTCTGTGCAGGGTAGACGCTTACCGGGATAACGATAAAAGAAATCAGGGCAAGTTTCCAGTCTCGGTAGAAAATTACGCCCAGCAGCGACACCGCTGAGAGACCATCGCGAAATAAGCCGGTAATAACAGAGCCAACACCACTCTGCATCATATTGACATCATTAAGGGTTCTGGACATCAACCCTCCGGTAGTATGCCGCTGAAAAAACCCAAGGGATAGACGCATGTTCCTATTGTATATCTCGTTCCTGACATCCTGAATTGCCATCTGCCCAGCTGTTTTCATGAGATAATCATTGGTGTAACGACAAACTCCGCGGATAAGGAACAGGATAATGATACCGACTGGCAACATGGCGAATATCAGAAGATCCTTTTCAGCAAAGATCTTCTTCAGTAAAGGTTCCACCATCCAGGCTAAGGCGCCGTCCATCAAACCTACTCCGGTAGAAAAAAGAGCTGCGACCGCCATGCGCCCCCAGTAGGGCTTGCTGTACATTACAATACGACGAAATGATTTCATTATTTGACTTTTCCCTGTTCCATAATATCCATGGCAAGTCTGGCGACACGCCTGGAAGCACCGCTGTCACCGAGAAGTGATCTGACATTGAGCAGTTTGCGTCGAATACTATCTGCGTACTTGCTGTCAGCAAGCATCTTTGTCAGCTCATCGGCTATTTTTACAGGCTCGGCATCATCCTGCAGGAGTTCGGGAACAATCCGTTCCCCTGCCACTATATTGCAAATCCCCACATGCTCAACATTCAGAAGTCTTATGCCGATGGCAAATGTTAGTGGTGATGCCTTATATACAATCACCATGGGTACGCCGAAGAGTGCGATCTCCATGGTAACAGTGCCTGAGGCTGCTATAATGGCATCGCACGCCTGCATTACATCATAATTTTTCCCCTCAACAACCGTAACAGCTACGCCACTTGCGGAAACTTGCCGGTCAACTGTTTCACGATCAACTGAAGAGGCAAGCGGGAGAATATACTGAAGATCCGGAAAGCGCTCCTGAAGCAGTTTTGCTGATTCAAGCATTACAGGAAGCAGTGAATCAATCTCTCTTTTTCTGCTGCCAGGGAATAGACCGACTGTTCTCAGGTGATGATCAAGTCCGAACTCATCCTGGAAAGCCTCTTTTGACATGGACGGCAGAGCCATCTCCAGCAGAGGATGCCCGACAAATGTCACCGGTAGCCCTACCCGCTCGAAAAAGGGGGCCTCAAAAGGGAGTATTACGGCAGCATGGTCTACAAGTCTGGCAATTTTCCTGGCACGACTTGAGTGCCAGGCCCATACCTGGGGGGTGATGTAATAAAATACTTTTACACCGGCACGTTTCGCAACAGCGGCCAGGCGGAGGTTAAATCCTGGATAGTCGATCAGGATGAGGAGATCAGGTTTATCGGTCAGTAGTCTGGACTTTAGAAGCTTGAACGCCCGGTAGATGACGCCAAAATGGGAGACAATCTCAAAGAGACCCATCACAGCCATCTCTTTTGAATCGACCAGCGTCTCAACCCCGGCTCGCCGCATTGCCACACCGCCGATACCGAAAAAGCGCACCGACGAATCAAGCCGGTGCGCCTCTTCAACAACCCGTGCGCCGTACATATCTCCGGAGGCCTCTCCGGCGACTATCATTACATTTTTTGACATCTTACCGTTTAAGCTCCGGCTTGCAACAAGGCAATATTCTCGTATATTTTCTCTTCGATAAGAAGTGCCATCTCAAGTGCTTTCATACCGTCCTGTCCGCTGACAACTACCGGCTTACCGGTCAGGACAGAATCAATAAAAGCCTCAATCTCCGCCAGTATCTGATCCCTTTGCGGCACGGCAATCTCTTCAACCAACGGGACTGGCACTCCGCTAGCAGAGTCGATTTCTCCTTTACGGCAAACTGAAGCTTTACGGTTCTGGAAATCAACCGATATATAGGCATCGTTTTGAAAGAATCGGATGCTTCGTTCACCTTGAAGACTGATGCGGCTGGCAGTAACATTTGCGACTGCGCCGTTCTTGAACTCGATCCTGGCATTTGCAATATCCGGGGTACTGCTGTAAACACATGCCCCTGAGGCAGAAATTGACTTCACTTCAGAGCCGATAATGGTATTGATGATATCCAGATCATGAACCATAAGGTCAAGGACAATACTGACATCCGTGCCACGCGGCTTATACGAAGCGACCCGTGTGGCATCAATAAATCCTGGCCTGTTTAAGACACCGCTAACCGCATCAAGCGCCGGATTGAACCTTTCGAGATGGCCGACCTGAAACACCAGCTTGTTCTTTTCGGCAATGGCAATAAGATCCATGGCTTCAGCGACAGTCGTCGTTATCGGCTTCTCCAGCAGAACATGAACACCATGCTTCAAAAAGAAGGCAGCGACATCATGATGCGCAACGGTAGGAACGACAATACTAACCAGATCAACTTTACCGACTAGCTGGCGATAATCTTCCACAGCAGTTGTGCCAAGCTGAGCAGCTATCTCAGCGCACCTTGCCGGATCGTTATCAGAAACAGCGACAAGCTCGACAGCATCAATAGCCGCATACTTCTGGGCATGAAAATTCCCCAGATAACCAACCCCTATGACAGCAGCACGTAGTTTTTTCATTTCTTGCATATTCCCCGCTTGGAACCGTCAATAAACTCAAGAAAGTGGTCACGCTGTGGCGACGGATTGACAAGGTTCTGGATTCTGACAATAGCATCAGGGAGTTTCAGCCCGGAGAGAACTACTGCCTTGTACATGGTTTTAATATCCCTGATCAACTCATCGCTGAAACCGTTCCTCTTGAGACCTATCAGGTTGAGACCGCGCAGTTTTGCCGCCCGCTTCTCTTCAGAGGTAGCTATAGTGTATGGGAGAATGTCCTGCCCAACCATGGTGCCGCCGCCAATCATGGCAAATTCACCTATTCGGGTGAACTGATGAATCGCACAGAGACCGCCAAAAATAACGTTATTTTCTACGGTCACATGTCCTGCAAGAGTTGCCGAGTTGGCCATTATAACTCTGCTGCCGACAGAACAGTCATGAGCAATATGACAATACGACATAAACATATTATTGTCACCAACAGTGGTCTTACCACGTCCGGAGGGTGAACCGAGGTGAATGGTTACAAACTCGCGGATTATGTTGCCATTACCGATGTCAAGAGTTGTAGTCTCGCCCTTGTATTTAATGTCCTGAGGTGGGGCACCAATAGAAACAAGCTGGGAAATTCTGTTGTTCTCTCCAATCGTAGTCCAGCCGTCAATAACGGTATTGGAACCAACTTTTGTCCCTTTGCCGATTTTTACATTTGCGCCTATAACAGTATAAGGCCCAATTTCAACATCTTCCGCAATTTCAGCACCTGGATAGATTACCGCTGTTGAGTGTATCATCTCTTACTCCTGTTCATTCCGTTAATAACTGGTCTAAATGCTCTCAATCTCGCACTGCTTTTCCAGAAAAGCAATTCGCTTCTCAAGAGCAGCTATGGTTTTTTTCATCTCGGGCAGCTTCGGAAAGACAACGGATGCCTTCAACCACTCCTTATGAGGGATCGGTGGCACTCCACTATAAACACCAGGCTTTTCCAGGTCGCCGGTAACACCGCATCTGCCCGCCAGAATGATATTATCACCGACTTTGACATGTCCGGCAGTCGCCACCTGACCGCTTATTGTCACATTCTTCCCGATTATGGAACTTCCTGAAAGACCGGTCTGGGCTGCGATGGCGGTATTTTCACCAATAACGCAGTTATGGGCGACCTGGACAAGATTGTCTATCTTTACGCCCTTCTTGATATGGGTGATATCGAGAGCTGCCCGGTCAATTGTTGTGTTGGCACCTATCTCGACATCATCCTCTATAACGACAATGCCGACCTGAGGTATTTTATAGTAACTCTTCCCTTCTGGCACATAACCAAAACCATCTCCGCCAATTACCGCGCCATTATGAATAATTACCCTGTTGCCGATTCTGCAACGCTCCCTTATGCTCACATTTGAGTGAACAGTTACATCATCACCAATAACGGTTTCTTCGTATACCACTGCTCCGGGATGAATAGTAACGCGCTCACCGATAGAGACGTTGTCACCTATATACGCACCCGGATAGACGGTTATATCCGTGCCAAGAACAGCACTGGCAGAAACAAAAGAGCCGGCCATAACACCTTTTGGAATTCGGGGAGTGGCAGAGAAGAGAGTAAGCACTTTTGCAAAAGCAAGGTAAGGATTTGTTGTCTCGATAACGTTTCTTCCGAAGCTGTCAACACCTTTGGGAAGTATGACAGCAGTGGCTTTGGTCTTTAAAACCTTGGCTACAAGTTTCGGATTGGAAAGAAAGGTAATCTGCCCTTCAACAGCATCGTCCAATGACCCCAAGCCTGATACTGTTGCATCAGAGTCTCCTCGAACCTCACCGCCAACAAGTTCAGCCAACTCCCTGAGAGAGATCTCCATTATAACTCTCCCTACTTCTTGTCAGCTTTTCTGGCCGCATTGAACTGGGTGAGCAGTTCATCAGTCAGATCAATTTTTTCATCCATGAAAATCATGCTCTCGTTTTTCACAAAAATAATGGTGAATCCTTTCTTTTTGCCATATTCCCGGACAACCTTGACAATTTCATCAACTATTTTATTGGTATATTCATCATTTTTAGCCTGTAAATCATCCTGAGCGTCCTTCATAAAACGCTGGTACTCTTTCAGTTTTTGCTGATAATCCTTCTCTTTCGCGCCACGGGCAGTTTCTGAGAGGAGAACACTCTGTTTCTCAAGCTCTGCCTTAAGTTTTTTGAGATCATCCTCTTTCACGTTTTTTTCAGCTTCATATTTTGCAGCCCTCAACGCCAGCTGCTCTTTGGCTTCTTTACCGGCATCCGACAACATGAGAATTTTCTGCATATCGACAGTGCCAAGTTTTGACTCGGCGGCAAATACCGGCAGGACGAGCATGGAAAGAAGCAGCGCAACAGATACAATAAACATTTTTTTCATCGTTAAACCTCCTGAGATTATGTTAGAAAAAACTTCCGATTGAAAACTCGATTTTGCCGCTTTTATCAATTCCATCTCGCGGGTTCAGGGGAATACCGTATTCCAGCCTGAGTGGGCCCATTGGGGAAAACCAGCGTATGCCGAAACCGTAACTGGCCAGTAGTCCGGAGAAGACATCACCAACTCCATCATCTGCATTACCGATATCATAAAACATCACCCCCTTTACCCCGGCCTCTTTCAGAAGTGGAAAGGTATACTCGGCATTAAAGTAGACTTCTGTGTCACCACCAACAAAAGCATTGTCTTCGCCATTCTTTGCACCGGTCACAGAATCGTACCTTGGAATTACAACGTAGGGACTGATAGTTCTGTTGTCATAGCCTCTGACCGTACTGATGCCACCTAGATAGAATTTTTCATCGATGGAAACAGGCGCGCCCATCTCCGTAACATGTCCATAGGTTCCACGAACCATAAAAACCGTACCCAAGCCGACTGGAAAAAACTGGGCAGTCTGACCAATAGCTCGCAGAAATTTGTTTGTGCCACCGAGTCCGGCAAACTCGACCGAGAGACTGTTTGTCATCCCGGAAGAAGGGTCAAGCCTGTAATCGGTCGTGTTTCTGGAGATAGAAGCGGTAACAGAACTTGTTGTTGAACTTTTGGTAGTATTAATATCCGGATATAAACTTATCGTTTCCTGTAAAGCAAACGACTCGTTAGAAATGTCTATAGATTCTAACTTGTAGAGCATGAAAGTGCTTAAAGTATCCGAGAGTGCATAGCCGGCCTTTATATCACCGCCTGTCGCTTTTTTGTCATAATCCGTGTACTCCCGCTTCGACTGGTAAAGATCGCCGCCGATAGACCATTTAGTATCAAGGAAGTGTGGGTCTGTGAGCCCCACGGAGTAGGTACTGGACTGACCTCCCAGTGAAGCAGAGGCGTTGGCTTTTAGCCCATAGCCCAAAAGATTTGACTGCTGAATAGATCCCTGGGCAACAAAGCCATCAAGGGAACTGTAGCCGCCACCTATACTGAAAGTTCCGGTCGACTTCTCCTTTACGTTCACATCAAGATTAAGCTTGTTATCACTGGAACCTTTTGATGTTGCGATAACAGCTTCTTCAAAATACCCCAGATTCATCAGGTTCTGTTTGCTTTTCTTAATGCCGGTGCCGCTGTAGAGCTCTGTTTCCGAGACGCGCATTTCGCGGCGGATAACCTTGTCACGGGTTTTTGTATTTCCAGCAATATTTATCCTGTCAATGTAGACTTTTTCACCCTTCTCAAAATCAAAAGTAATATCGATGACCTTTTTCTCAATATTCATCGTCGTCAGCGGACTTACATTGGCAAACGCATACCCCTTGTCGGCATAGACATCAGTGAGTGAAAATATTTCCTGACGAAGCGCAGCTCTGCTGAAAACATCTCCTGTCTTCATTTTAAGGCTTTTGACAAGCTCTTCCTTACTGCCCAGGATATCACCCTTGAAATCTATCAGACCGGTACTGAATTTATCTCCTTCTGTCATGAGAATCGTAATAGTCAACGCTTTTTTGTCAGCAGTCAACTCAACCTTAGGCTCGGCCACTTTGAAATTGATATAGCCGTTATTCATATAATGATCGGTGATAAGAAGCATATCGTTTTTCAGTACGTCATCCTTATAGACGCCAGCACCGGTAAGCCAGGACAGCCACCAGTCCTGCTTAGTTTCCATAAGACTTTTAAGCTTTGAATCATCAAAAGCTTTATTCCCTTCAAACTTGATCGTTCTGATAAGGATCTTGTCGCCATCCTTGATTTTAAGTGTCAACTTGACCTCATACGGGGAAATATTAACAATGACAGGCTCAACTTCAGCCTGGGAATAGCCCTCGTCGGTATACAGTTTCTTGATCTTTGCAATACTCTTGAGCAGCTCTTTTTGAGAGAATATTGAATTAGGTTTTATCTCAAGAGCCTCTTTGAGTTTGTCAGTGCTGAGAGCTTTATTCCCCTCAAAAATTATCTCACGCAAAACCGGTTTTTCAGTGACGCTGTAGGTAATAATAATGCCCTTCTCAGAGACTACTTTTTCTGCTTTGACGTCACTAAAAGAGCCCATACCGAATATGGATTTTATATCCTCGTCAATTTTTTCCGCGGAAAACATATCGCCAGGTTTCAATTTTATGGCAGCCATGATGGCAGATGATTCAATTCGACGATTTCCAGCCACTACAACACCATCAATGGTATCCTGTCCTGCAGATGCAGTTGAACAGAGCAGAACGGATAATACCAATAGCAACAATATTTTAATCATAGGCAATGATCTCATTCCTTAACTCTGCACCAGTCCATCAAGAAGTCTTATCTGCCTCATGGTCCTTGAGGCGAGCCTTTCATTATGAGTCACCACCATGATGGAAAGGCCTCGACTCCTGTGTAGTTCCTCGAAAAGTTCATGAATACTTTCGCTGGTTTTCATATCCAGGTTCCCGGTCGGTTCATCGGCAAGAAGCATCTGCGGATTCATGACCAGTGCCCTGGCAACGGCAACCCTCTGCTGCTCGCCACCTGAAAGCTCTCCCGGCTTATGGGTAACACGGTGTCCAAGTCCAACTTCTCCAAGCATGGCACGAGCTGCGGATAAAGCCTCCTCTTTCGGAGTGCCATTTATCATTGCCGGCATCATCACATTTTCAAGTGCCGTAAATTCAGGCAACAGATGATGAAACTGGAAGACAAAACCTATTGAACGGTTTCTGAAGGATGCAAGCTGACTTTCACTTTTAGCAAAAATATCAGCACCCTCATAACGGACTGAACCTGAAGTCGGTCGATCGAGAGCTCCGAGAATATGCATCAGGGTGCTCTTCCCGGCGCCTGAAGCTCCAAGGAGAGCAACCGTTTCACCTTTATCAAGTTTTATTGAAACACCTTTAAGGACATCCACCCTGCTTTCACCGGCGCCATATGACTTGCAGAGGTCCACAACTTCGAGCAGAGGCTCACTCATATCTGAGAGCCTCTGACGGAAGGAGTCTGGAAGCCTGCCATGACGGATAAAGAGTGGCAAGAAAAGAGATAATCAGAGCCGTCACAGAGATGACGATGACATCAGCAGTCACAACGTGTGAAGGGAACCTGTCAAGATAATAGACATCCCGGCTGAAAAGTTCAAATCCGGTAACACGCTGCACAAGTCCGACTATATGCTCAAGATTTTTCGCGATCAGCAGTCCTGACGCAACACCCGCAAAAGTTCCTGAAAAACCTATAATCAGCCCTTCAAGAATAAATATCTTCATAATACTGCGCCCTGTTGCTCCCATGGATTTCAGAATCGCGATATCCCTGGTCTTTTCCATAACGAGCATAAAAAGTGTCGAAGCGATCCCGAAGGCGGCAACCAGCACAATCAGCGTCAAAATTATAAACATGACAACCTTTTCAGTCTTGAGCGCAAAGAGGATGTTTTTGTTCATCTGCATCCAGTCTCTGACATGATATGACAGCCCGAGATCTTTATTGATTCGTTTTGACAACTCGGTGGTACCAAAAACATCAGTAACTTTAAGCTGAATTCCGGTCACTGAATCACCTAAACCAAGGAAACTCTGCGCATCCTTGATCCAGACATAGGCAAGGGTCGAGTCATATTCGAACATTCCGGTATGGAATATTCCAGCGACACGATAACCTTTCATCTTGGGAACCATCCCCAAGGGAGTAATATTACCCATTGGTGAGACTACATTGACCTTGTCACCAACAAACAGATTCAGGTTTCTGGCAAGCTCCTTCCCAATCACCAGACCCGGAAGTGATGGTTCTGAGTCTCGACTAGGAACGGTACTTCCCGGTTCGGGCAGAAGCGCTGATAACTTACCAGCTATCATGGCCTTATGAAGATTGGTCACCTTCATATCCGATTCAGGATCAATCCCTCTGAGGACAACTCCCGAAACATTTTTTCCGGAAGCCAGCATGACCTGATTGTAAATAAACGGTGTCGACGCTATCACCCCGTCATATTTGTCCAGTCTCTCCATAAGGGCTTTGTAATCATAAATTGAGCCGCCGTTTTTCATCACCACGATATGCGCGTTGGTGCCGAGAATTTTCTCTTTAAGATCCATCTCAAATCCGGTCATAACCGCAAGCACTATAATCAGTGCCATGACACCCAAGGCAACCCCTGCCGTTGATATCAGTGTTATGATCGAAATGAACGCAGACCTTCTCTTGGCCTTTAAATACCGAAGGCTTATGAATAATTCGTATGGCATCTGATTCCCTTTAGGTAAAGCTACTTTTCTTTTCTAAGCTGAGGGAACAGGATAACATCACGGATTGACGGCGAATCGGTCAGCAACATAACAAGCCGGTCTATCCCGATACCTTCGCCGGCAGTTGGCGGCAAACCATACTCAAGAGCCCGGATATAATCTTCATCCATATAATGAGCCTCTTCGTCGCCACCCTTTTTAGCTTCGACCTGGGCAAGAAAGCGCTCCTTCTGATCAACCGGGTCGTTAAGCTCGGAAAAAGCATTGGCCATCTCTCTGCCTGCGCAGAAGAACTCAAAACGGTCAACAAATTCAGGGTCTTGATCGCTTTTGCGCGAAAGAGGTGATACCTCGGTCGGATACGCGGTAATAAATGTCGGCTGAATCAATTGCGGCTCGGCAACCTCTTCAAAGATCTCGGTAATCAGCTTGCCGTAACCGATAGTCTCAGGTAAATCAAGGCCAATGCTTCTGGCATAAACAAGGGCAAGCTCACGGTCGTTGACGGTCTTGGCGGGAACACCACCATACTCGATAATGGCTTCTTTGACTGTCAGCCTTTTCCATGGCCGGGCGAAACTTATCGGTTGCCCCTGATAACTGAACTCAAGCGTACCCAGAAGCTCCTGGGCAACATGGCAGAGCATCTCTTCGGTAAAATCCATCAAATCGTTGAAAGTCGCATAAGCCTGATAGAATTCCATCATGGTGAATTCAGGATTGTGGCGAATCGATATACCTTCATTCCTGAAGTTGCGGTTTATCTCAAAGACTCGCTCAAAACCGCCGACAACCAGCCTTTTCAGATAAAGTTCGGGAGCAATCCGCAGATACAGCTCCATATCGAGAGTGTTGTGATGGGTTATAAAAGGCCGGGCTGTGGCGCCGCCGGGAATCTGGTGCATCATCGGTGTTTCAACTTCAAGGAAATCACGCTTGACCATGAATTCCCGAATGAGACTGACAATTTTTGCCCGTTTGAAGAACACCTCTCGTACTTCAGGATTGACAATCAGGTCCACATAACGCTGCCGATAACGTGTCTCAACATCAGTGAGGCCATGAAATTTTTCAGGGAGAGGGAGAAGAGATTTGGTAAGAAGAGAAATCTCGGTAACATGCAGGGACAGTTCTCCTGTCTTTGTCCTGAATGGCCAGCCTGATGCGCCGATAATATCGCCGATGTCAAAACCTTCAAAAGATTCAAATGCTGCTTCGCCAATGACATCTTTGCGGACATACAGCTGCATGCGCCCTTTACGGTCCTGAAGCTGAATAAAAGCAGCCTTGCCAAAAGAACGGCAGGCAATTATTCTGCCGGCAACAACGAAAGTGGCCGCCTTTTCCGGAATCGCCTGCATCTCTCCGAAATCAGCAAAAAGATCGGCAGAGGTATGCTGCTGACGAAAGTCATTCGGGTAAGGATTTATTCCTGCACTCCAGAGTGCATCAACCTTTCTTCTTCTCTGCAACAAAAGTTCGCTCAGTTCTTCCACCACAAATCTCCAGACATTGTTTCAGTGATTTTGCAACCTGTCAAAATAGACCAATACCGACTTTACAGTCAAGCAGTAAAGGGGGCGCGCATCGCTATCAGTAAATGAACAGAACTAAAAACCTGACATTTTAACAGGGGTAAACGCGTTGCTATTAGTTCCGTCAGAGCCGGTCCCAAGCTGTCCATATAGGTTATAGCCCCAGACATACCATGCGCCGCTTTCAGTCTGAGCCATTGAAGATGACCCGAATGCGCGGATGTCTTTTGCTTTGAGAGGTACACCATTCGCATCATTCGGCAATGCGACTTTGACAGCATAACAGCTATCTCCCGTAACCACATTCGGCCCGGTTCCAAGCTGACCCAACAGATTAGAACCCCAGGCCCAGACAGAACCGTCACTCAACAGGGCGAGGCCATGATGATATCCGGCAGCGGCCTTTATAACACCTGTCAGCTTATCGGTCAAAGATGTCATTACCTGAACGGGAATGTAGGACGGAATAGTAGCAGTAGCACATGAACTTGGGATGTTTGAATCTGCCATAACCGTTCCGTTGCCCAACTGACTATTGCTATTATTACCCCATGCCCAGACCTCCCCGGCAACATCGACTGCATAACTGAATGCACTGCCTGAGGCGATGCCGGTTATACCATCAGGTAGTCCCGGTACGATTCTTGGTGTTGGGGAAGCATTGAAATCTACTGGATTGTAGCCGAGCTGACCATTCAGGTTTGAACCCCAGGCCCAGACCACCTTGTCTGTCAAAGGATTCGCTGCATTGGGTTTCTCTGTCAAAGCCATGGAGTTGTAGCCGTTCGCAGCTATGGCAACTGCCTTTGGAATCCCTCCCCCGGCTGACTAAATCGACTATTGGTATTGGCAATATTGAGTACCCTGAACCGGTCAGATATCCCAGTTGCCCGTAATTATTCCAGCCCCATGTCCAGACTTTGCCGTCGTCGGAAATCGAAAGCGAATGAAACGCACCGGCGGCGACGGCAACAGACTTGACTCCGGATGGAAAAGCAGTTTTAAATGGAACACTGCTGTATGTGGTTGAGCTGTTACCAAGCTGGCCATATGCGTTGTAGCCCCAGGAGTAGACTTCACCAGTATCAGTAAAAGCAACCGAATGATCTCCACCAGTTGCAAATCCTTTAAACGGATAATACTGGGAAAGTGGCCCCGGTACAGACCTGTTATCCAGGTTTCCCCTCCCCAATTGACCGAAAGCGTTATAGCCTGTCGAGAGTGTCGTTCCATTTTTGAAAACAAGATTATGCACATAATACACTGATGAATAGTCTGGTATTTTTGTCGACGAAGAGGAAGAGCTGCCGCCGCAGGCTGAAAAGGTTGCAACAGATAAAAGAAAGATTAAACAGTAGAATACGTTGTTTTTAAGTGGGTTAGCCATGCATATCTCCAGTAATTTTACAAATATTTATCTGCTGCCGCAGACTATTTCAACCGATTTTCCGATCTCCACTCCCTGAAATTTCCCAGTCCCCATATATACACCATTTTTGAAACAAGAAACCTCGCCTGGAGGCCAATACAGCCCGGAGTTATTAACAAAACTGACTGTATAAGGCAATGGATTGAGTTCTGGAGAGTTTGTAACCTTGAATTTTTCTTTCTGCAGCTGTTTCCAGCTGTTTTCATAGCCGAATTTTAACGGATTGCCTTCATGCTTCAGCGGCGCCAGCACGAGTGTAGCCCTTTCTCCTTTGGTAAGAGTCACTTCCTGCGCCATCAAAGAAAGAACGGCGCTACTGTCAGCATCTACCCTGAGCTGATAGGCCGGCGACCATGTTAGGTCGGATTCGCTCCAGGAAAATGTCACGCTACCGGAAGCCGGAGTTACCCAGACCCTGGCAACTGTTCCACCTGACGCTTGTCCGCCAAGTCGTTTGCGATGAGCTTCAATCTGGGTCAACTCCTTTTCAGCCTTGAGTTTCGCATGGTAGACCGCTTCCAGTTGCGTAATCGCGTAATCAGTCCCCTGCTTTGATAGTGGAGAGAGGCTCAGGATTGGTTTTTGTCCGTCGTGGTGCTTTAGCGCTTTGAGACTTTGCCGCTGATTTGAAAATCTCTTCGCGAACAGATAGAGCCTTAAGCCTGGCGTTAAGCTGATTTTCCCGCTCATCAAGCTGGCCAAGTTCATTCACAACATTCTTGGCAAGCTTCTGCGGAGCAGTTGAAACCCTTAGAATCTCGACCCCTTTATCAGGGGCAATCTTTAAGCTGTCCTTAAGGGCAGCAGCTGGAACAGTAATCTCAAGATACCCTTTCCTGGCTGTTTCACGCTGTTCAATCTGAGCCCCGTCAAGATAAAGAGTCAGGCTTCTGCTGGCAAAAGCGTCAGCATTTAATGTAAACAAGATCAAAAGCGATGTTGCAAGGGTGACTCTCTTCATAACTTCAGCGGATATCCAGAAGAATGACTTCAAACACCAGAGGTGCATTGGGCGGGATAACTCCGCCCGCTCCGGCAGCGCCATAACCGAGGTTTGCCGGAATGATCAGTTTGCGTTTTCCGCCGATTTTCATGGTCATGACACCTTCATCCCATCCCGGGATAACCTCTCCCTTGCCAATCATGAAAACAAACGGTTGATTGCGGTCAACTGAACTGTCAAACTTCTTGCCGTCCGTAAGCCAGCCGGTGTAATGAACAGTTACTTTTTTGCCCGGCGAAGGAGATGCGCCGCTGCCTGCCACAATATCCTCATACTGCAACCCGGATGGAGTCTTTATCATTTTTTCGCTCTGACCTGTATCAGTTCCACTCATAACCGTATCTCCGCCTTTTTTTATTCCAGAAGATGCCGTCTCCTTTTTAGTACAGGCAAAACCCATGGAGACTGCAACCATCAAAATGCAGCTCAGAACCCTCTTTACTCTCAGCATCAGGCGCAACTCCTTATAAAGCATAACATTAAGACAGCAGGTGTAAGAACAAGCCAGACCTCAGTTTTGGCTCAAACCAGGTTGATTTGGGCGGCATAATCTTGTCTGCATCTGCCAGCGCCATCAGCTCATCTATTGTTGTATGAAAAAGGGAAAAGGCAACTTCATATTCACCGCTCTCGACAAGACGCTCAAGCTCTACCTCCCCACGGATCCCGCCAACGAAATGAATTCTTTGATCGGTCCGGGGATTTCTGACTCCGAGCACCGGACTAAGCAGATTGTTTTGCAAGATTGAGATATCAAGACATCCGACCGGATCAGCAGAATCAAACGAATCTTCCCTGGCAGCAAGCTCATACCAGCGTCCGGCCAGATACATGCCGAACTTGTGGCGTTCTCTGCCTTCAGGACGACCATGGAGAGGAGTGATTTCAAAGTTTCTACCTGCCAAAGCCATGAACTCGGCCACCGTATGACCATTAAGATCCTTAACCGCCCTGTTATAAGGCATAATGTTTAGTTCATTGTCAGGAAAGATAACCGTGAGAAAATAGTTGTACTCCTCAGTTCCGTCATGGTGGGAATTGGCCAATCGCCTGAGGTCGCGTACACGGCTGGCGGCAGCGCTTCTGTGGTGACCGTCAGCCACATAAAGAGTGGGGATCGCCGCAAAAGCACTGGTAAACGAAGCAATCAGGGCAGAATCTGCGACAATCCAGACTGTGTGACTGACACCATCATCAGTGGTGAAATCATACTCTGGCCGACCGGCAGTTACCGACTTAAGCATCGCGTCGATGGCAGGGTTCTGACGATATGTATAGAAAACGGGTTCATCATTAGCATCAAGAACATCAATGTGCCTTACTCTGTCCTCTTCCTTGTCCGCCCTGGTAAGCTCATGCTTCTTGATTACCCCTTCCTGATAATCGTCAACGCCGGAACAGACGACCAGTCCGGTCTGAACAACAGAGCCCATAGTCTGCCGGTAAACATAATATGAATCAGCATTATCCTTGATCAAGACTCCATCGCTAACAAAAGCGGAAAGATTTTCTCTCCCCTTCTGATAAACCGGCTCCGAATGAACATCAACATCAGCTGGAAGATCAATCTCAGGCCGTGAAATATGAAGAAAACAGTGCGGGTTGGCAGCCGCCATCAACTTTGCCTCTTCAGTGCTCATGACATCATAAGGAAGAGCGGCAACCCGCTCAGCGAGCGGTACAGATGGGCGAAGTGCGCGAAAAGGTTTTATTATTGCCATATTTTCACCTCAATGACTTTTTCCTAAAAATATCTTTTTGCCCCTACAAAACGGTCGGCAAAATATGTTTCGTCAAGTGTGGAAATCTTGATATCATCGCCACGCTTTGGTGCATGAACGAACTTTCTGTTCCCGACATAAATTCCTACATGGCTGATTTTATCAGCTGAAGCTCCGAAAAAAACCAGGTCGCCGTCAACGAGATCATCACTGCCAACTACATCACCGGTTCTGAACTGTTCGGCGGAAGTTCTTGGGATATTAACTCCGCAAAGATTGTAGACAGCTCTGACAAAACCGCTGCAGTCCATGCCGTCAACGACATTCTCCCCGCCCCAGCGGTAAGGGATACCGACAAAGCGCTCGGCAGTCCGTGCCGCAATCATACCCATATCTCCTGAAGTTCCTGGTTTTCTCAGCGGAAGAGGCTTATCTGACGGTCTGGATGCATCGCTTTTCAATATTTTACTGAACACGGCATCCGGTGAAGCAACAAAATAACTTTCGACCAGCTTTTCCGAAACCAGTTTTTGGGCAGCTTTCCTTGCCTTGTCACGGGAAGGATAATCCCCGAACCTGACAACATAGATCCCATTATCCTTACGGAAATAGAACGCCTCAATTCCCTTGTCCTGGAGCTTGGCAGTCAGACGCTCGGCATTTTTCACTTCAGAAAAAGCGCCAACCTGGATTGAGTAGCCAAGCTTACTGACACCAGCAACAGATCTGAATTGAGCAGCACAACCACTATTAACAAAGAGAGTGGTAACAGCAATAATTGTAAGAGTTACCATGCGAAGAACATTAATCATCAACTACATTCCTTCTGACCCCCATCAGGAAAGCGACGATAAAATCCTCCAGATCGCCATCAAGCACGGCATCCGGATTACCGGTTTCGACTCCTGTACGCAGATCTTTAACCATTTTGTAAGGATGAAGGACATAAGAACGTATCTGGCTGCCCCACCCTATCTCCTTCTTGTCCGCTGAAAGCTCGGCAGCCTTCGCTTCTCTGTCCTGCAGTTCTTTTTCGTAAAGCTTTGCGCGGAGCACCTTCAACGCTGATGCCTTATTCATATGCTGACTGCGCTCGCTCTGACAGGCAACAACAATTCCGGTCGGGATATGGGTAATCCTGACCGCAGAATCAGTTGTATTTACGTGCTGCCCACCGGCTCCTGACGAGCGATAGGTATCAACCCGCAGATCGGTCTCGACAACCTTTATATCAATATCGTCAGCGATCTCGGGAAAAGCAAACACAGAAGCAAAAGAGGTGTGGCGGCGGGCATTACTGTCAAAAGGGGAGATTCTGACGAGGCGATGAATCCCTGCTTCCGCCCTGAGATAACCGTAGGCATATTCACCTGTAACGGAAAATGTGCAGCTCTTCAGACCAGCCTCATCACCAGCTTGATATTCCGTAATCTCGGTCTTCCAGCCTTTGCGTTCACAGTAGCGAAGATACATCCGCAGCAGCATTTCGGCCCAGTCCTGGGACTCGGTCCCGCCGGCTCCGGAGTTGATGGAGAAATAGCAGTTATTGCGGTCGTGAGGGCCGGAGAGCATTCTCTGAAACTCTACCGCAGCCAAAGACTTTTCAAGCTCTTCATTCAGCTCGTGTGCCTCCTGCAGAGAAGCCTCATCATCGACTTCACTACCGAGCTCAATCAAAGCGCGGATATCTTCTGACATCCTTAGCAGATTATCCCAGCTATCGAGAACCTTTTCAATAACGGTTCTATCACGCAGAACCGCCTGGGCAGATTCATTGTCATCCCAAAAACCAGGAACGGCTATGCGGGATTCAATCTCCTGAATATCCTCCCGTTTGCGATCTATGTCAAAGAGACCCCCGAAGCTTGGAAATACGCTCTGAGAGCTCATCTATCTTTGCAATCTCTTCTCTGAACATGCTGAAACCTTTCTACAGTTTGAATTTAATTGTGACCTGAATTAATAGCACCTATCACCTGCTGCATCAACAGAAAAACTGGTAAAACCGTCATGATGTATAGCGACTAATATGAAACCGGCGCTGCAGAATTCTGCAACGCCGGTTCAAAGGTCGCCAAATGCTGTCTTATTACTCAGACCACGTTACTGAACACTTAGATACTCCAGAGTAATGGTGACGGTACGGTTGAACGAGCGAGTTTCCGGCGACACATTTTCATAAAGCGGACTGTTCGGCCCGACCCCCGAGTAACGGATACGGTCAGCGGATTCCTTACCGTATGCAGCAATCAGCTGTTTGTAGACTGCCAGAGCCCTGCGTTCGGAGAGCTTGATATTGTAAGCCTCCTTGCCGATATTGTCAGTGTGGCCGACAATCTCAGCAGTAGCCTGGGGCAGCGTCTTGATGCGGTTCACAATCTTGTTGATAATCTCCTGATTGGCACCGCCAATTGTGTCTTTGTCAAAATCGAACAGAATCAGAGCATATTTTTCCTGCACCCGCTGATCCAGTTTTTGCGCAAGAAGCTGGCTGGTTTCAATAAAATTCACTTTCACCGGCGCAGGGGCCAGCACCATGCTCTGACCCTTGCGATCCAGCAGTTCCATCTTCACGCTTATGTCGCCGCCGGCAGCCAATGCCCGGAGATCACCGCCACCAATCAACGGAATTTTTGTTTCTTTCGCAGGTAAACCCGTACCGGACAAATCAGCCAGTTTCCCCGCTGAATTGGCGGCAGAAATCTTCCAGCTGGCGATATCGTACGGTGAAACCACTTCAGGACTTAATGTCAACGCCAGCGCATCGATTCGGGTAGCAAGGTATGTGCTCCTGATTGGGGCGAGAATTGCAGGGTCAGTTGACAGAATTTCTACCCGCCGGTTTTCAGCCTGTCCCTCTTTGGATCTGCTGGTACTGGGCGTTTTCGGCAAGTTTCTCGCCTCAATGGTTATCCGTTCAGGAGCGATATTCCAGACCGTCTGCAGGTAATTCTTCACCGCTTCTGCACGTTGACCGGAAAGTTTTTTCTTCCCCTTCTCTTCACCGGTGTTGTCATTGCAGCCGACCAGTGTAATCGTGGCTGCGGGGACAGCAGTCAACCGTTTACCGACGATATTCAGCACCTGATAGTACTTTTCGAGTGTATCCCGGAACTTCTGTTCATCGAACTCTGCTGTTTCAGCGACACCACCGAAACGGATGTATCGGGAAGGAATTTCACTTGAACCTTTTTCAAAGTATATCTGACCAAGCATTGGTGAAGAATCGATGGTCTTGATCTCTTCAATAGTCACACTGGCTGGCACAACTGCCAGTTTCGCCTTGGTCTGCATCAATTTGAATTTCACCGATTGTCCGGTCAGCACCAAATCCTGACCCTTTTTGTCCTGCAGTTCAAGCTTCACTGCAAGATCACCTCCGCCAGTCAGCGTCTTCAAATCAGAGGTCGGCAGCGGCAATTTCACCTCCGCTGGAGGAGCCCCTGTTCCGGTAACTTCTGCCACATTTCCCAGGCTGTTACTGACGATAGCCTTCCAGCGTGCAATCCCGTATGCAGAATCGACCGTCGGTCGCAGTGTCAGTACAGAAGTATCAATCTTTCTTTCTGACGATGCGGTAATGACCTCATCAATTGTCAGGAGTTCCGGTGACACTGTAAGTTTACCCGTTGTTGGGAACAGGTAATTGACGACGTAGTAATACTGCATTTTAGAGGCAACACTCTGGAAGATTTCAACAAGGTTGGAGTCAGTTGCGGCCTTCCAGATCTGGCCATGATTATCATCGGCAAATTTTGTCAGGAACTTGTCAGTGCCTGCACCCTGCATGTAATCAATTGCATAGGCATTGAAGCTCTCCTTGCCCTGCGCCGCCTTGAGGACATCAGCGCTTTTGTAGGCGCTGTTCAGATCCTCTCCATCGCTAAAAATCACCATGAAGCGGGGTTCACCGGCAGGCATTTTGGCGATCAGGTCGATGCCTGCCAGCATTGCTTCGTACAGAACGGTCTTGGCGGTCAAGTTGTTGGTGTCGTAGGCCTTGTCCACAAATCCCTGCAGTTCGGCCGGATTGCTGGACGAAATTGTCTGTACCCGCAATTCGCGGCCATCAACCTTGATTGTCCGTTTACTGTCGAAAACAACGATCTGCACCCGGTCAATCGGTCTGATCGTTTTCAGCAGTTCACCGACACCGGCAAGCAGAGACTTGACCGCGTTGCGCTCTTCCATCGAGAATGAATTATCCAGTACCAGAACGATGTTGCGCGGTACGTCAAGACTCTCGGCGCTCGACTGCACCGAAATGATTTTTGCCGTCCGTCCTGACTGCGTTACCTTAAAATCTGCGCTGCCTAGTCCAAAGATCGGCATATTCGCAGCATCGACAACGTTGATCAGCAACTTGTCATCCCTCATGACCTTGTCGATCTTTACCGTTGCACCCGGTTTAAGAGAGGTGATCTTAAGCTCAGCCTCACCTGCTGCAAAAGCTGCCCCGCAGGTAAGTAGAGCTGCCACTTGAAAGAAAATACGTTTCATAAACATAATGTTATCCTCCACCGCTTACAAATTTTTACTTCAATTTAGACTGTCTGCCCTCTTCAGGGGTAATGCAAACCTCCTCCAAGATTGTAAGCGGTAATCATTCATTGTCAATTCGTCTCATGAAAATCAAATTTTATGCATATTTAGTATAAATGAGATATAATTAATCCGGCGATGCGGTAATGGGCTAAGCGTCAGAGTTACATCCTCTGCGAAATGCGCTACGGCACATCGCGCGTGAAACCCAAAAACTAAATAATCTGCTATCAACCAAATCGGAGGGGAAAAATGCTGAGACTACTGCAATCCATATTCGGCGGAGTAACGCATACTAAATACCCTGAATCGCTGATAAATGAAGCCATAGAGCGAGCTGTGGACAGCACTGATCCGACGCTGCGCGCTGTGTCAGGTTACAGCAAGAAACTGAGGCCCGCAGTACTCTCTGCTATCGACCATGTTGTATCAATGGTGCATAGCTTCCCTCCCCCTCTGCACCTTGGTTTAAGCAGCTATAGTGAAGATCCCCGCCTGAAAAGCTTCTTCGGTTCCGCAGATAGCATGAAATACGTTCTCGGCAAAGACCAGAATCTTGCCGGGTTTCTCAAGGGACCTGATGGCGACGCACCCCAGGTAATCGCCCTGATGGCAATGCAAAAGGAGGAAAAAGTCATTTTAGGCGCAGAGATGTCAGGAGATATCATAATCCGCGATGTTCCCAAGTTAACAGTCAGTTTTGATGGCCATCGGTTTATAGACCCGACTCCAGACCTGGAGCAGACCCGCCGCCTTCTCATGCGCCGGGCCTATGACCATCTGCTCAGCCTGGCTCTCAGGCGTCTTGCTTATGTAAAGGCCGAACGAACTGATCTGGTACGGCGCAGCAAACTGCTACAGGCAAAACATAATCTCCTTGGACGGGCAGGCTTGGGGATTTGATGAAGTCTCTACCAGCGAGCAGACCAGCATCGCAGAAATAGAGGAATCTCTTGGCAAAATAGAGGCCGAGCTTCATGAACTGGGCGGCGAATATAACGAAAACGATGCGTATCTGAAGGCTGTGTCTGAAGTGCTGGGCAGACCCGAGGAGTACCTTCAGTCAAAAAGTGAAACAATTTTCGTAAACCACATGGGAATCAAGCAGAACGCCGCAGCATACGACGCGCCTGAACTGACATTCAACGAGCTCCGTAATGCCGAGGGACGCAGCCTGGCGGTGATAATGGTCTCCCTCAAGAGCGATGAACTGCGGCAAATGTAGCTAGTTTCCGGATGGAAACTGATAAAATTGTACGAGCTATATGCTCACACCTTGAGGTGAAAGGAGAACCCATGAACGGCAGATTTAAGTTACGAATCATTGTGTGCGGGTTTCTACTGCTTATGGCTACCCTCGTTCCCGACGGCCATGCGGCAGAGTCAGGCGAATTCAAGGGGACCATGATCGCCAACGGCACCCGAACACCCTTCCCCTTCGGAGACGGACGGCAGGTTTTCACTTTCAAGATTGCCGGCCATGTCAACCTGCAGACTACCCTCAGCAAGAAGAAGGACTACTGGTCGGAATGCATCGGCCTGGCGGATTCGGTGAGCGGAGTTGTCGGTCGCTGCGTCTGGAAAGATCTTGACGGTCCGGAGATCTACCTGACGATACAGAGCGACAAGCTGCAGCAAGGGAGCAAGGTTACCGGCACGATCGTCGGCGGCAGCGGAAAACTTGCCGGCATCAGCGGCGAGTTGGCGTTCAACTGGTCTTCAGTCATCACCCAGAAGGAGGCAGAGGGGGTTGTAAGTGTGACCGGTCAGACACAGAACCTGAGTGGCAGTTACCGGGTCCCCTGAAGCAAGACTTGGCAAGAAAACAGGGATAGTTCATTTCACTACTCTTTGCAAAGGAGATATGCCATGTGGATCGTTGAATTGCTGATCGTGCTGTTTTTCATCTGGCTGGGGGCACGTCTGGGAAGTATCGGCATCGGTTTTGCCGGCGGTCTCGGCGTGCTGGTTCTGGGCTTTTCGGCGTCAAGCCGGGCGCCATACCGGTGGACGTCATCCTCATCATCATGGGGGTGATCGCCGCCATTGCGGCGATGCAGGTGGCCGGGGGGCTTGACTACCTGGTGCATATCGCCACAAAGATACTGAAAACGCAATCCGAAATACATCACCTTCCTCGCGCCGATGGTCACCTACACCATGACCCTCTTTGCCGGTACCGGCCACACAGCCTTCTCGACCCTGCCGGTTATTGCGGAAGTGGCCAAACTGAATGGAATCAGACCGTCACGCCCGCTCTCCATCGCCACCGTCGCTTCGCAGATTGCCATCACCGCATCGCCGATCTCGGCTGCCGTGGTCTTCTTCTCGAAAGAGCTGGAAAAATACGGGGTCGACTACGTCAAGCTGCTGCTGGTGGCGATCCCGAGCAGTTTTCTCGCGGTCATGCTGGGCGCAGTCGTAGCAAATTTCATGGGCAAGGATCTGAAGGACGATCCGGTCTTTCAGGAGCGACTGGCCAAGGGGCAGGTCAATATGAAGGCCTCCTCCGATGAGCAGAAGGAGATCTCTTCCGAAGCCAAACGTTCTGTGCTGATCTTCGGTATCTGTCTTTTCTGTGTCGTCTTCTATGCCCTGGCCATCAGCCCGACCTTCGCCCTTATCGAAAAACCGATTCTCACGCGGGACGATGCGATCATCTCCTTCATGCTGGGAGCCGCCACTCTGATCTGCCTGTTTTGCAAGGCCGATGCCAAGAACATTCTCAATGCGGCGACGTTCAAATCGGGGATGAGCGCCTGCATCTGCGTGCTGGGGGTTGCCTGGCTCGGCACGACCTTTGTGACCGCGCATATAAAGGAGATCAATGTGCTTGCCGCCAATCTGCTCGGATCGTACCCCTGGATGCTGGCGGTGGTACTTTTCTTTGCCGCCATGCTGCTCTATTCCCAGGCGGCGACCACCAAAGCGTTAATGCCGGCGGCGCTTGCTCTCGGCGTCAGTCCGGTCGCGGCTATCGCCGCCTTTGCCTCGGTCAGCGCACTGTTCGTGCTGCCGACCTACCCGTCCCTGATCGCCGCAGTGGAATTCGACGACACCGGCTCCACCCGCGTGGGGAAATATGTTTTCGACCACCCGTTCCTGATTCCCGGAACTGCAACGATTATTTTCGCTGTGGTCCTGGGCTTCGTGTTCGGTGGCATCATCCTTTGACGGTTGATGCCTTCAAAAATATATATACCGCTGAAATAGAAACCGGAAATCATCACAACTAAACTGTGAGTAAAAGGAGAAACATCATGTCACTGATTGAAAATTTGATTGACTCCGCATCTAGCTGCCACCGGAATTTCCAAGATCGACCTGACGTACGTATTCGGGAAAGGAGAGCGAAAAGTATTTGAACCGGGCGAATATCTGTTCCATGAATCTTCCCCCAGGCTCTGGGCCGGAATCGTCGAGAAGGGCGAGGTGGAGATCGTTCGAGGACTGCATGGCACGACCACCCATCTTTCTACCCTGGCCATGGGAGCAATGATCGGCGAAGGCGCCCTCCTTGACGAGACCCCCCATTCCAGCAGCGCTTTCACTCGCAGCGGGGCGACAGTCTGGACAGTACTTCGCGCTGATTGGGAACACGTTAAAAAAAACGATCCGGAAATTTTTTACCGTATCGTAGCAAGAGTGGCACAGCGGCAGGCTGAAAGGCTGCGTTATGCCTCCGATCAACTGGCCGGCCAGGCCGGACCGGATGCCCTGCTCACTGCCGTCAGGCGCGAGCATGATCTGCTGGGGGAGCGTGATGTGCCGCTTTCAGCATATTATGGCGTACAGACCCTGCGTAGCGTGGAGAACTTCCCCATCTCCGGTTTGCCGCTGAAGAATTTCGCCCATTTCGTTGATGCCCTGGCCATGGTGAAAAAGGGTGCCGCCCAGGCCAACGGTGAACTGGGGGTGCTGGCAAAAGAGAAAATGGAGGCTATCTGCACTGCCTGCGACGAAATCCTCGCCGGTAAACTGCACGACCAGTTTGTGGTGGACATGATCCAGGGTGGAGCAGGGACTTCTACCAACATGAACGCCAACGAGGTCATCGCCAATCGGGCGCTGGAAATCCTCGGACATAACAAAGGGGAATACAAGCACCTCCACCCCAACGATGACGTCAACTGCTCCCAGTCAACCAACGATGCCTATCCGACCGCCATAAAACTGGCTGTCTACTTCTCCATTAAGGATACCCTTTCTGCCCTTGCTGAGTTGCATAGTGCGTTGCAGGCCAAAGAGCAGGAATTTGCCTCGGTGTTGAAGATGGGGCGAACCGAGAACCAGGATGCTGTGCCTATTACCCTTGGTCAGGAGTTCGGCGCCTATGCAAAAATGATTGAAGGCGCCATGGTCAGCATGAAACGCGGCGCCGACGAGCTTCTGGAAATCAATATGGGGGCTACGGCCATCGGGACCGGAATTAACGCGCCTCCGGGTTATGCCGAGCTTGTCACCGAAAAACTGGCTGCAGTCACTGGTCTGCCAGTTACCAAGGCCAGTAACATGGTGCAGGGTACCCAGGATGCCGGCGGTTTTGTACAGATGTCATCCAATATGAAGCGGGCGGCGGTGCAACTCTCCAAAATCTGCAATGACTTGCGCTGGATGTCATCCGGGCCGCGCTGTGGTCTTTATGAAATCCAACTTCCGCCAATGCAGCCCGGTTCATCTATCATGCCTGGCAAGGTCAATCCGGTTATGCCGGAGATGGTCAGCCAGGTCTGCTTTACGATTATCGGCTATGATGTCACTGTTGCCATGGCTGGCGAGGCTGGTGAACTGGAGCTGAATATGGCCGAGCCGATCATGGCCTACTGCCTGCTCCATGGCCTGATGATCCTCAAGAATGCCACCATCGCCCTGACCAGTCGCTGCATCGTCGGCATCAAGGCAAATGAGGAGCGTTGTCGTGAAATGGTCCTGAACAGCATCGGCATAGTAACTGCGCTCAACCCGGTGCTTGGTTATGAAAAATCTGCCTCAATCGCCAAAGAGGCGCTGGAGACAAACGGTAGCGTTTACGATCTGGTGCTGCAGAAAGGGTGGCTGACCAAGGAAAAACTTGACGACATTCTCAAGCCGGAGAATATGACCCAGCCGCGCAGCGTTATAAAGAATAGAGGCGGATACTGTTCCTGTCTGAGAATGTCGACTCGTAAAGAAAAAGTCAGGAGACTATAATGCACTTCAACTTCAGTCAAGGAACGGCGGGAACGGAGACGAATAGCGTCTCAGTTCCTGCTTCAATTTGGTACTCATGGTGGCAAATCTTGCATGGTTGGCATTGCGCTTGCCTTGGCCGCCTGCAGTCAGGTGGCGGAGCCGACAAAGACTCCTTCAACTGGCAGTGAATGGCGGGAATTCGAGGGTTCCTGGAGCGCTGCCGGTCAATCGCCAAACCATCTCTCTCGGTGCAGATCGCCGGGGTTCGATCATCGACCTGAGAGGGTCGATGCTGCTTGCCGGCCCGGGTCGCCCTGGCACCGGCTTTCGCTCGGAGGTGATCGCGCTCAGCGATAGCGCTACCGGACTCGTTGGCCGTAGCGTCTGGACGGACGAGCACGGCGACCAGGTGTTCAGTGAACTCAAGGGCGAAGGCACTGCGGCTAAAAATCATATCACCGGGACACTCCTGGACGGCACCGGCCGGTATGCCGGTGCGACTGGCTCCTATGAGTTTTCCTGGCGCTACGTGATCGAAGCGGAGGACGGCTCCATCCAGGGGCGCGCTGTCGGTTTGAAGGGTCGCGTTCGACTCGGCCAACCAATCCCGGGAGGTGCTCGGCCATGACCAATCCCGGATTGCTCCTGAAACGTGCAACGCCATTCGCCATCGCGATTGGCATCTGGTTCGCTCCGGTGCCGGCCGGTCTTACGGTGCCTGCGTGGCACCTGTTCGCGGTCTTCGTCGCTGCCATTGCCTCCGTGCTCCTGGGCGCGTTCCCGCTCCTGACAGCGGCGATGATCGCCGCAGGGACAGTCGTCCTTACCGGGACGATTACGCCGGCGCAGGGATTCTCCGGCTTTGCCAATTCGAGCGTGCTGCTGGTGGTGACCGCGTTCATTATCGCCCAGGCAGTGGTTAAGTCGGGTCTGGGCCGTCGCATCAGTCTCTTCATGGTAAGCCGATTTGGCGGCTCCTCCCTCGGACTTGCCTACAGCATCGTCCTGACCGACGCAGCCATCGCACCGGCCTTTCCCAGCAACACGGCGCGCGGCGGTGTGCTCTTCCCGATCGTGCTGGCAGTATCCAAGGGGGCAGGCTCAGAACCCGACAGCCCCGAGGGGCGACGGCTCGGCGGCTACCTCATGTTCTGCACCATGGCGAGTCTGGCGGTCTCCTCCGCCCTCTGGATGACCGCCACCTCCGCCAACCCCATCGGCGTGCAGATAGTAAGGCAGTCCGGACTCCAGATCGGTTTCGGTTCCTGGCTGCTGGCCGCCTGCGTACCCGCGCTCATCACCATCGGCCTTTTGCCCCTGTTCGTCGCATGGCTCTTTCCACCCGGAGTCGGTGCTACCCCTGAAGCTCCGGTAGCGGCACGCGCGGAAATTGCGAGGATGGGACCGCTATCACGTAACGAATGGATCACGGCAATAACATTTGTGGTGATGGTCGCCGGCTGGGTGTTTGCGGACATGCTGAAACTGAACGTGACCAGCATCGCCTTCATGGGTTTCGGTGTGCTGCTGCTGGCGGACGTGCTGACGATGGACGACATCGCCAAACAGGGGGACACGCTGGCGACCTTCCTCTGGCTGGCGATTCTTTTCGCCCTGAGCGGCCAGCTGAACGAGCTGGGATTCATGGGCTACGTGGGCGAGCGCCTCGCCTCGCATCTGGGTGGAATGTCCTGGCTGACACTTTACATCACCCTTGTCGCTCTTTACGTCGGCATCCATTACATGTTCGTCAGTCAGTCCTCCCAGGTGCTGGCGCTGCTTGGTGTCTTCCTTGACGTGGGCATTCGCGGCGGGGTGCCGGCGCCGCTGATGGCCTTCGGTCTGCTCTTCGCGAGCAGCTATTTCTCGGTGATCACACCCCAGGGGGGGAGCCAGAATATTATCTTCGCGGCGAGCGGCTATCTAACGCAGCGCGAGCTTTACAAACTGGGATTCTTTGCTACGCTTGCCTTCATGGCTGTGTTCCTGCTGATCGGAACACCGTGGGTGCTTTTCGTCACGGGCTAATTAATTTCCGTCTCAGGAAATTGAACCGGCTGTTTTTATTCGCTTCTGTATTCTGACTCCGACTACTGATATAGTTGATTTCTCAAAAGTGTGAGATGGAGGAGGAACCTTGAAAATCATATTTATTCGCCATGCTGCCGCCATCGACAGATGTGACGCTATCGTTGAAGAGAAACGGTATCTCACCCCAAAAGGGAGAATTTCTTTCCGCGAAACAGCCCAGACCATGATAAAAAAAGGGGTAGAACCTGAGCTTATTATTACCAGTCCCCTGCTCCGTGCCATCCAGACTGCTGACATTCTCGCCGAGAGCCTTACCTACAACGGATCGCTGGAAGCTTTGGACGAGCTGGAACCGGGATTTGATATTGACCAGCTTCGAAAACTGCTTCACCGTTACCGGCACATCAGCGAGCTGGTTATCGTCGGCCATGAACCTGATCTTAGCAGCGTTATTGCTTCTCTGCTCGGCCTCGACAAAGGGTTCGCCTTCAAAAAAGGGGGTGCCGTCAAACTGACTATTGACCCGGACTGATTTGCGGAGTGGTGCAGGTTTCAAATGGCTCGCTTTCGGCAAAAAATTGATCACTTCACAGGAAGAGGCTTTTGGATAAGCCCGAATAAATGGATATACAAGGAGCTATAATGCTACCAGTGGTTAAAGAGTTGCAAAAGCTTAAAGGGGTGGGCGAAGTTCTCTCCCGACGTTTTATGGAAGCCGGCTACGACACCTTTGCCAAGATCGCGGCCGCTGGCGAAGACAAACTCCGTAAAATACCCGGAGTGAACCCCGGCATGCTCGGCTCCATAGTGGCACAGGCAGCCGCACTCTCTGCTGATACAGTCAAGACCAGGGCTCAAAAGACGAAGGAACTGCAGCTTCGGGTTGCCGCACTGAAGGAACAGGTCCAGAGGATAGCAATCAGCGTACGTGACCGATTTAGCGATGAAGTAGCCGGCAAGTTTGGCAGAAAGCTGGAGAAGGAGATTCTGAAGCTGATCGACTCTCTGGAGAAGGCTGAAGGCGGACTTGAGAGCAGGGTGAAAAGAGCCGCTAAAGTTCTGCTCAAAACTGAAAACAAACTCGAAGGATTGACCATGTCCAGTCTGAAAAAAGTCGGCGCTGGATTGAAAAAAGCGCGTAAATTACTGAAAACGCTTGGCAGTTGAGATGATACAGGTAAACGGAGCAACGCCGCTCTGGGCTGCCGCCAGAGCTCTGCTCAATGATCGGGGCGATGATTTCAAGCGCCGGCTTGCGCAGGTCCTGACTACTTTCGACCCGGAAGATATCCATGACCTGAGAGTGTCATCCCGCCGGATGCGTGAAGGGTTGGTGCTCTTCGCCCCTTGCTATCTTCCCGGTGCTCTCGCCAGACTTGGAAAAACCTTCAAAAAAGTCACACGCCTGCTCGGTGAAATCCGTAACAATGACGAAACTATCCTGTTCTTTGCATCGATTCATGATAAAGTTAATGAAAGTTGCAGGAGCGAAATTGACCGGTTGCTGAACAGCTGCCGGATTCAACGGGGAGATGAGGTTCGCCGCCTTAAAACCGGGTTGAAGCAGATTTCGGCTGCTAAACATTGCGCCCATTATCGCCAGGTGGTCAACTCCCCACCCCTTTTCAAACCACCTGCCGCCGATGTCGATCTGTTTGCTCCATTGGCAGACTTCGCGCAAAACGGACTTTCTTCCCGGCTTGCGCTCATCCTGCAGCTGGTTCCCGCTGCCAGCCAGGAGGAGAACATGGCAGCCCAGCATCAGCTGCGGATTGCTGTTAAGCATTTCCGTTATTGCCTGGAAATTGTCTCTTTTATGCTTGGCAACAGTTACCCGGAGATCCATGCAACCGTCAAGAAGTATCAGGAGTTATTGGGCAGTATGCACGATCTGGACGTTTTTGCCACCGTCTGCCGCGAGGCTGACTTTTCACCATCAACGGCAACTCTTATCACTAATGAAATCGCTATACAAAGAGGCAATCACTTCGCCGATTTTACTGTATTACTGAAAAAGAAGCCGTTTGAAAGTATCGGCCAACAGCTGAGGAATATACTGTGAAAAAAATCAGATTGGCTGCGATCGATATCGGCACTAACTCCATCCGCTGTATTATTGTCGAAGCTGACAAACAGGGAAAGTACAGCATTCTTGATGACGAAAAGGCGACTGTTCGTCTCGGTGAAGGCCTTGGCAGGGATAATTCTATTTCGGGAGCCGCCTGGCAACGTGCCATGGAAGCTCTTTCCCGGATGAAAAAGATCATCGACGGATACAAGGTGGCCGCAATTGAGACGGCTGCTACCAGTGCGGTTCGACGGGCCACCAATGGCGCTGCCTTTGTCAGTGCGGTTGCCGACAAGATTGGCTTGCATATCAACATAATCAGCGGCGAAGCAGAAGCGGAACTGGCTCTGGCAAGTGCGCGGCATAACTTTGACATGGAGGGAACGCGCTACGCCATGATAGATATCGGCGGCGGCAGCGTTGAGATTGTCACTGCTCTGGGGAGTCATATTGAGAAGATTTCCTCCCTGGAACTTGGGGCAGTCACCCTGACTGACAACTTCATTGCCAACGATCCGATCACGCCTGAAGAAGATCAGCGCCTGCGCAAACATATCAGGAAAACCCTCAAGAGCGCTTTATCCGGCATAGATCTTTCAGCTCAGAATCTGATAGGCTCGGGAGGGACGATGACCTCTATTGCCGCCATGGGGATGGCGCTGCGCAAGGAGAGTTACGGGTCGACCCATGGTCACGAGGTGCTTCGCTCCGAAGTAGTGCATCTGCTCGCCATGCTCAAGCGCAAGAACGTGACGGAAAGGCGCTCGATTCCGGGGCTGCAGCCTGACAGGGCGGACATCATCATTGCCGGCGTAACCGTTGTGGATGAGCTGATGGAATTCTTCTCGGCAAACTTCCTCACAATCAACGAACGGGGAATCCGGGAAGGGTTGATCCTCAAGGCCCTCCATGGGCAAAACCTTCTGCCGGCGGCAACCACTCCTAAAAACTGGCGGGAGGGGGTATTGGAGTTCGCCCGTTCCTGTCACAATGATGAGGAGCATTCTTGTCATGTTGCCAGAATTGCTCTGGAGATATTTGCGGCTCTGGCTGACAGCTGCGGCTTTGGCAACAAGGAGCGGCAGATGCTTGAGAGTGCGGCACTACTGCATGACAGCGGTTATTTCATCAGTTATCGCGAACACCACAAACACAGCTATCATCTTATCCGTCATGCCGATCTGTTCGGCTTCACGCCGCGCGAGCGCGAACTTATTGCCCAGATTGCCCGCTATCACCGCAAAGCACTGCCGAAGAAAAAACATGAGGGGTTTGCCCGGCTCTCTCCGCAGGATCAGCTGCTGGTCGGAAGACTCGGCGGCATACTCCGTCTGGCCGACGGTCTTGACCGGCGCCGCGCCGGCATGGTAACAAGCATCGATTGCGCCCCTGCCCCGGCAACCTTCATGATCAGGCTGCATGGCGAAGGTGATATCTCGGTTGAGCTTTTCGGCGGCAAGGTCAAGGGAGACCTTTTTGAATCTGCTTTCAACACCAAGTTGATTCTGGTGCCTGCCCAGACGGCCGGGCAACCCGGTGCGGCAGACTGAATAACCCTGGATTCGACAGTTAAAGATGTCCTTCGGCGCTCCAAATGCCCGAATTCTGTAATGCTAAGCTCATGTCACAGCAGCAAAAGATAAAGTTAGTACATCCTCACCCTCCGGGTTCAGGCAATATCTGCTGCGGACGTTACATTTCGCTAAGCATTACGACGAATTACGGGCAAGTCGCTTCTTCAGAACATCTCCAACTGCCGTTTTAAGGATAACTGTTAAAGTGCGGTAGTCAGGGGTCAGGAAAAAGAAGAAGGCTGGAAAAGACCTGCGGTGAAAGGAGTCATAAAATGGGAAAAGATAAAAAAAGCATCTGCAAATGGGACAAGGATGAAATCAAGGATGACCTGAAAAAGCTTATAGATATTGTTACGCCGCCAAAATTCATCTGCTTGAAATGCGGCCGGGTGGCGAAGAAAGGCGACTACCTCTGCAAGCCGGAAGAGATGTGAGTGAGTCGCTAGCGCAGATAGTCGGCATAATCCAGGTGAAGGGCGGAGTCGGACGGTCTACCATCGCCACCAATCTGGCAGCGGTTTTCTCAATCAACCAGCCGACAGCATTGATTGACTGTGACCTCCCCCAGGGGACAAGCGCCTCCTGGTACGCGGTGAGGCAGGCTGAAGTGCCGCCTGCCAACCTCACTCTCGCTACTGCGGGCAACTATCGGGAGCTTGTTGGACTGGCGGAAGAACTTTCGCGGGAGCACCGCTACCTGATCATAGATGCTCCGCCCCGCATCGCTGAGATGACTCGGGCGATCATCGCCATGAGCACTCTCAGCCTTGTGCCACTGGGAGCAAGTGCCGCAGAAATCTGGTCAACGGCAGACTTGCTGCAGACTATCAATGAGGCACGTAACTACCGTGCCGATATTGACGCCCGCATTGTCTGGAACCGCTATCGCGGCAACACCCGCGAGGCGCTTGAGGTAAGCGAGGCGGCAAGCAAAGAGCTGGGGCTGAAGGAACTCTCTGCCCGTCTCGGTTATCGGGTAGCCTATAGCGAGGCCCTGGCGCGAGGGCTGTCTGTGGATGAGTGGCTCGACAAGAATGCCCATGCCGAGATTCTGGCGCTTGCCGCAGAGGTAAGCAGTATTCTCAAGGAGAAGCAGAAATGACGCGAGCAAAAACCAGCCCCGCCATACACAAACCGGATTTCGACGTTGACGGTATTCTCAGATTTGCGGCTCAGGAGGCGTCGGCACCTGATCATGACCTGCGGCCTGCCGGTGGCGATCCAAAACGGCTCAGTCTTACCCTTATGCTCAAGCCGGATGTCATCGCCCGTCTCAAAGCAGAAGCAGCCCGCAAGGAAAAGCCGGTTGATCAGATCGTAGAGAAACTCGTCAGCAAGCACTTGAACAAGCATTGATCAAAATTACAGAATTCGGGCACTTTGGAGCGCCGAAGGACATCTTTAACTGCCGAATCCAGGTTAATTTCTCCCCTGCAACACTACTTCACCTCCACACTCCTGATCCCGTCCGGTCGCCATGCCGGGGAGATCACAAACGATCCCTTCTCGCTGTTGTCCAGCACGCTGCCGTACGTCACCGCAAAACTGCCAAAGCGATCATTAACCGCGTCCATGGCGGACGTTGCCAGCACCTTGCGCCGCTCCTCCGCAAACAGAGGCAGCTGCTGCCGCTGGTAGCAGAGATTGGTGATCCGCACCCCCAGCAGGCGAATCGGCTGACTGATCGCCATGCTGTCAAGAATGCTGAGCGCCTCCCTGAATAGTTCCTCACTCTGGTTGGTATGGACTTTTCTGCTCTGCTGCCTGCCGACAGTGCTGAAATCGGCGTAACGGACGGTCAGATGAACCGTCTTTCCGGCCACGTTATACCGCCGGGCCCTCCGCCCCACCATCTCCGCCAGCTGCAGCAGGTATTTCTCCATATCCCGCCTGCTGCTGATGTCCCGTTCAAGAGTCATGCTGTGACCGACACTCTTGACCTCCTGCTGATTTTCAACCGGCACTACCGGACTGTCATCAAACCCCTGCCCCATCTGCCGGAGCCGCTCACCGATGATGCCGAACTTGCGGGTCAGGCGGTCCAGCGGATATCGCCCCAGCTCTCCGCAACTGCGTATCCCCATCATCAACAACTGCTGCTCCGTTTTCCTGCCGATACCGCAGAGTTCCTGCACCGGCATATGCTCAAGGATACGGGCAACATCCTCCGGCCGGATGATCGTCAAGCCGTCAGGTTTTTTCATCTCACTGGCCAGCTTTGCCAGGAGTTTATTGGGAGCGATGCCGATGGAACAGGTAATGCCAAAGCGATGTTTGATGCGGGCTTTGAGGAGGTAGGCGATATTCTCCGCCGAGCCGAACATGGCGAGGGAATGGGTAACATCCAGCCAGGCCTCGTCAATGGAGAAGACCTCCACCAGCGGGGTGTAATCCGCCATCATCTTCATGATTTCGCTGGAGGTGTGGGTGTACTTGCGGTTGTCGCCGATGACAAAGACCACCTGGGGACAGGCTTGGCGAGCCTGCCAGCTGTTCATGCCGGTCTTGACGCCGCAAGGCGCGCGCTTCGTAGGAGGCGGTGGTAACAACCGTCCGTCCCCGGCCGATGACCGCGATCGGCTTACCCTGGAGGCCGGGGTTGGCCTGCTGCTCCACCGAGGCGAAGAAGGCGTTCATGTCGATATGGAGAATTATCCGTTCAGCCACGAACTTTAGCCCCCTTCCAGTCCGCTCAACTCCCAGGTCTGCTCGACTAGTATCGTAGGTCAGCTCATACAGCCCCCCCTCATCGCGCACTGAAAAGTGAAGTCGCTTACTGCTCCCTTTAAAGTCGCTCCAGGAGTAGGTGGTCTCCAGCACGGCATGCTTGCGGTTATGCCAGTCAAACCAGACCGGCTTGATGCTGTGACCCGGCCCGAAAACTACGGCCACGCGGATAGGTTCCTTGATCCGCACGAGCTACTCCAGACGGCGATACACGCCGATGACCTTGCCGATAATGCTGACATCGCCATCCTCGGGACGGACAATGATTGCTTTCATATTCGGGTTGGCCGGTTGGAGACGGATATGATCCCGCTCTTTATAGAACCACTTGAGGGTCGCCTCACCATCAACCATTGCCACTACGGTATCTTTGTTGGCGGCCACGGGTTGAGGTCTCACCAGTGCCAGATCGCCGTCAAAGATACCGGCGCCGATCATTGAGTCACCGCTCACCCGGAGGAAAAAACAGTCTCGCCCCTGTACTGCCAGATGATCGACAGAAAAGTACCCCTGAATATCTTCTATGGCTGGTGAAAGGTGGCCGGCGCGGACAGTGCCGGCTATGGGAAGAGAGATGGCGCGGCTGGGAGAGTTTGTCAGGGCGATACCGCGATTGACGCCATCACGCTTGAGATACCCCTTTTTCTCCAGGGCAGTCAGATGTTTGGCAACCGGCAGGGTGCCGCTCACCTGCAGATGAGCGGCAATTTCGCGCTGTGAAGGGGGGTAGCCGTTATTGTCGATGTGGGAGGTTATAAAGTCCAGCACCTGCTCCTGGCGAGAGGTAAGCTCTTGCATAAGTTTCTCCGATAGGTATTCTTATGAATACCATACTGCGGAATAGTGGGAGTGTCAAGAGAGAGAGTTGAGCTGTCGGACTTAGAATAAATCTGCTGCAAATCCGACTGAACGGTGCATATTCGCCGCTTTCTTGGTCAATAGAACGACTATTGACCTTCAAAATCGACAAAATCTGCCTCGTCCAGCCGAATTTTCGCTTGGATTTCCTAAGTCCGACAGACTCCTAAGATTGACAGCCGCTTTTCAGTCTCTATAATTGACCGAATTAGAGGAGACCCATCGTGACCAATTTAGGTGAAAAAGCGCGTGATTATGCCATCAGTGCCCATGCAAGGATAAACCAGCTGAGGAAATATACGTTTCAGCCGTACGATGTCCACCTTAAAGCGGTAGCGGAACTCGTGGCCATGGTCACAGAGGACCAGGAGATTATCGCTGCGGCCTGGCTGCATGACACTGTGGAAGATACCCCGGCAACGTTTGAGGAAATTGAACGTGAATTCGGACAGGGTGTCTGCAGACTTGTCATGGATCTGACTGACATAAGTCGTCCTGCCGACGGCAATCGCATGACCAGAAAAGAGATAGACCGGGACCACACCGCCCTCGCATCTTCCCGCGCAAAAACCATAAAACTTGCCGACCTGATAGACAACTGCCTTGATATCTGCCGTCACGACCCTAAATTCGGAGCGCTTTTCCTCCAGGAGATGGTTGATCTCCTGACAGTTCTGCATGAGGGAGATCAGCGCCTTTACAAAAAAGCTCAGCGAACCGTCGAACAGTCTGCAAAAAAACTCAAGATAGAGATCCCGCAACCGACCGAAAGTTTCGATAAATATGACGAATACGACATTAAACTTGCCGGTGGGCACGGGATCAGGCTCTTCACAACGGCATTCTGCGCCAGAGATATACTGGAAACTCTCCCCACTTATGACATCAGGATGATTAACACCTCCTTGTTGCAGGAACTGTCATCTTACAATGCGGGAGCTGTCGGAATAAGGGAGGACGGGCATATCAGGAAATATATCCTTGATGAGGACATCAGATCTGGACAGCTCATAGTCCGGACAATCGAAAATCAACAGCAGGTTACCCTTGACACGCCCCTGGCAACGGTCATCCATGTGCTGACCATGTTCTCATGCTGCTTCGTAACTATCAACGATGACCCTTTCGGCATTATCACCAGAATGGACATAGAAAAGCCGGTGGTAAGAATGTGGCTGTTCGGAATAATAACTCTCTCGGAAATGCTGCTGACAAAGGATATCAGAGCGCGCTGGGGGAATGAAGAGTGGTCGGTTTTTTTGACGGAGAGCCGGCTTGAAAAGGCGAGAGAACTCCAGAAAATACGGGAAATGCGCGGCACAAAAGCTGACTTGCTCGACTGCCTTCAGTATTCAGACAAATTGCAAATCGGAATAAACGAAGCAGACTTTCTGAAAAATTCCGGATTCGCCTCCAGAAATGCTGCAAAGCGCTCAATAAAGGATCTGGAAGCTTTACGGAACAATCTTGCCCATGGCCAGGACATAACCAGTCAGGACTGGCCACCGATCACCAGGCTTGCCAAAAGGGTTCAATCGCTGCTATGAGTTCAACGTTAATCGGTCAGGCCATCAGATCGACCACTGTCCTTTGACTTGAACAGTACCAGGTAGCCGGCAACTCCCGAAAAAAGCGAGCCGGCAATTATCGCCAGCCTGTCGGCATATGAAAAGATCTTGCCGTCATCAAAAGCCAGACCATCTATAAAGAGACTCATGGTAAAACCGATGCCAGTGAGCAGGGCAACCCCATACAACTGCCTCATATCGGCTCCTTCCGGCATAGGCGCCAGACCGCTCTTTATCGCAATCCAGCTGAAACCGAATACCCCTGCCTGCTTGCCGAAGAAAAGACCAAACAATATTCCCATAGGGACCGGACCGGACATTTGATTAAGAGCAATTTCCTCAAGATTAATGCCTGCGTTCACAAATGCAAAGAGAGGCAGAATCATGAAGGCCACCCAGTAATGAAGATCGTCCTCCAGGCTCTTGGCAAGTGGAACAACCTCACCCTGCCTGTCTTTTACTTCAAGTGGGATCATAAAGGCAAGCGCAACACCTGCCAGAGTTGCATGAACACCGGACTTGAGTACAGAAACCCAGAGCACGATCCCGACCAGAATGAATGCACCCCTCCGTGCCACACCGGCCATATTCATAATTGAAAGAATTACCAGAGCGGCAAGAGCAACTGAAATAGACTGGATAGAGATCTGCTCCGTATAAAACAGGGCTATAATAACGATTGCGCCTATATCATCGATTATCGCCAGAGCCATCAGAAATATTTTGAGGGAGACAGGAACTCGTTTGCCCAGAAGAGAGAGAATCCCAAGGGAAAAGGCGATGTCCGTAGCTGTAGGTATCGCCCATCCTCGCATCGCTATCGGATCGTGCCAGTTGAATGCGGCATAAATAAGTGCAGGAATCGCCATCCCGCCAAGTGCGGCAATCCCGGGGAGAGTAACCTTCTGCAATGACGACAGATGACCGCTGACAATCTCCTGCTTCACCTCCAGACCTACCAGCAGAAAGAAAACTGCCATGAGACCGTCATTGATCCAGAGTAAAAGAGGTTTACCGATATGCAGCAGCCCGAAACGGATCTCTACGGGTGTAAGGAGAAATGCATCATAGGCAGAGGCTAACGGCGAGTTTTTGAGAATCATCGCGGCGATTGTCACGAACATGAGGACAATACCGGCAGAAGACTCCTTCTGGATGAACTCCTCAATTTTATGTTCAATACTCAAATGTTCACTCCGGCATAGGTGTGGCTTATTCATGATCACTCATCAAAAAGCCTCGGGAATGAACTTGAACGGATAATCGACTGCCTTGTATTTTTTACCGATCTGCCGCTTCGGCAGCTTCACCTTCTCATGCGGGATCTTCTTATAGGGAATCTTGCTGAGCAGGTGCTTGATAATATTGAGCCGGACACGCTTCTTGTCTTCGGAGGTTGCCACGAACCAGGGCGCCCAGGAACTGTCGGTGGCGGCAAACATTTCATCGCGCGCCTTGGTATAGTCGTCCCAGTGACTGTAGGAGGCGGTATCCATGGGGGAGAGTTTCCAGATCTTGCGGCCGTCATCGATGCGCCCTTCAAGTCGCCTGGTCTGCTCCTCAGGGCTGACTTCAAGCCAGTATTTGAGGAGAATGATGCCCGATTCGACCATCAGCTTCTCGAAGTGCGGCACGACTTCCAGGAAGCGTTTTACTTGATGTTCGGTGCAGAAACCCATCACCCGCTCGACGCCCGCCCGGTTGTACCAGCTGCGGTCGAAAATGACCACTTCACCGGCGGCCGGGAAATGCGGCCATGTAGCGCTGGGCATACATCTGGGTTTTTTCCCGTTCGGTCGGGGCCGGCAGAGCCACCACCCGGAAAGTGCGCGGGCTGACCCGTTCAGTGATAGCCTTGATTGTCCCACCCTTGCCGGCGCCGTCGCGCCCTTCGAAGACGATGCAGACCTTGAGCCCCTTCAGTTTTACCCATTCCTGCAGCTTGACCAGTTCCACATGCAGTTTGGCCATCTCCTTGATCGTAAGCCTTGTTTTTAAGTTTCTTGCAGGATTCATTGACAGAGGCTTCTTTGGCACCCGGCTCATTATTTTTTTCACATGGCTCTTCGTTATGGGACTTTTCCTTTTTGATTTTCTTATCTTTCTTTGCTTGGCTCATAATAATTCTCCTTTATAATTCAGCCGCAATCTTTCTGATACTTATCGACTGCCTGTTCCAGAGTAAAAAACATCCGTTCCCGGCCCAGTCTCTCCCACAATGGTGAATGCTGGACGACCGTGAGCACTTCAGGATTCAGTGCCACCAGCCAGAGCAAGACCCCTTCCTCGCGCGCCTTCTCCTCGCCCTCAGTCAGCATTCTCAATGCAGAGAATTCCAGATCCGGCACCGCGCTGAAATCAAGAACGACCACTCTGGGCGTCAGCTCCTGTCGAAGAGCACGAATCTGCTGACCAATACGCGGTGCATTAGCAAAATATATCGCACCTTCAGGGCGAATCAACAGCAGGCCGGGAAAAGTTTCATCTTCCGGATGCTCGTCAGATCTGGGCCGGAAAACGTTAGTGCCGGGTTTGCGTCCCAGGACAAGGACAGGATAACGATTGGCGCGAATCATAAGCGCCACCAATGAAACCAGCACTGCCACCAGGATCCCTTTCAGGGTGCCGAGAAAGAGCACACCTGCCACGGCAATAAGTGCCCAGCGAAACTCCATGGAACGGATTTTAAGGATTGAGCGGAATTCAGCCGGACTGATCAGGCCGATACTGGCGATGACCACGACAGCAGCGAGGGTTGGATGAGGCATGAGACCGAAGAGCGGCGCCATGAAAAGCAGTGTGGCCACGACAACCCCGGCAGTCACCAAACCTGATACCTGGCTGCGTGCGCCGGCACTGTCATTCACTGCTGTTTGCGAAGTCCCGCCGCCAGCCGGCATGATATGGAAAAGACTTCCGGCCAGGTTAGCCACGCCGGTTGCCACCAGTTCGCGGTTTGCATCCAGTGGCAGGTCGCCCCTTTTTATGAAAGCCCGCCCAGCTGCGGCTGTTTCGACAAAGCTCATAAGAGCAATACCCAAAGCTGCCGGCCAGAGCTGCTCAATCAACGCGAAATCGGGAATGGCAAAGGACGGGAGCCCGGCCTCGACTTTACCCACAAGAGCAATGCCAAACTTGTCGAGCCCCGCAAAGGATGAGGCGGCAATGCCGATGGCCACGGTGACCAGCGGCGCCGGAACCTTTGGAGCGAAATGCTCCATGCCAAGCATGAGGCCCAGCATTGCCACTGCTAACAACAGGGTGGGAATAGATGTCTCTGGAAGATGAGCAGTGATCGAGCCTATATCGCGCAGGAATCCAGCCTTGGTGATGTGTACCCCGAGCAGTTTGGGGAGTTGATCAAGGACGATGACCAGACCGATGCCTGCCTTGAAACCGGTCAGCACCGGGTCGGAGATCAGGTTGGCCACTACGCCGAGACGAAACAGCCCCCCCAGCAACAGGAATACGCCGGTCAGCAGCGCCAGAGTGGCGGACACGGACATCAACGTCGCCGTGTCTCCGCCAGGGGCAACCACGCCGATGGCTCCGGCGGAAAGAATGGCAATCGTCGAGGTCGAGGTGACACTCAAAGGACGGGAGGTCCCCATTATTGCATACACCACCAGCGGCACAAGTGAAGTATAGAGACCGATCACCAACGGCAGACCGGCGATGGCAGCGTAGGCCATTGCCTTGGGGATGACCACTGCCGCTGCCGTTAGTCCCGCGACAACATCATAGCGAAGCCACTCCTTCTGATAGGCAGGAAGCCATTTGAATATGGGGAATATCTTAGTGAGCATGACCGGTCGAACCTCTCTGTCATGGCTGTCAGACCAATATATAAATTACGGATTTAATTTGGTAATCTTGGACCCCTGAATGCCTATACCGGCCATTATCCCCTTCTGGCTGAAGATGAAGGCATAGACATCGTCCTTGGCGGTCGTGGTTGTCAGTGACTTGGCAGCGCCTTCGTCCACGACGACAATGGTCGGCCCAACCCCAACTTCCCAGCCGTCACTTTTGTCAATATACTTTCGGGCGGAGTCAGTCATCAGGAACATGGCATAGCCGAACTCCTGCACACCAGCCTGAAGTCCGTAGGATGCCGCCGAAATATTGTAATAAGCCACGGTTTTGCCGTCCACAAGCAGGACACCATTTCCCGCCCTGACCGCCGATAATCAAACCGGCTTTAAGAATGCTCGGGAATACCAGCACTGCTTTTGCTTTTTCACCGAGTTTCTTGGCCGCAGGGGTCGTTTCGTAAAGTTTTGCGAGGGCGGCTTTCGAATCACGCTCGATTGCAGCTGTGTCTACTGCCATAGCCTGATGAGGAACAGACAGTATGACTGTTGCAACCAGGGCGATAAGCAGGGCCGATATGCTTCTGATCTGATTTCTCATTTTCATGCTTCCTCCTTGAATCACGTAGTTTCGTACTTTTTTGTTACTCGACCTTCTTCCAGCTACTGTCAGGGTTGTAGAGTTTCATTGCAGCCGCAGCTTTGCCGCTGTTTTTACCCAGGTTTTTCTGATAAACGATGCCGTTCTGATTGACGATAAAGGTCATGATACCGGATGAGCCGAACTGTGCGGGCTAGGCCACCATGGCATAACCGAGGATCATCTTGCCGTTGACGATGTAATCGAACGCCCCACCTTCGGCATCTTTCCCCTGGCCTGTCAGTATCCTGAAATAGTACCCGTGCAGCGCGGTATTTTCCTTTGAATACCCTTCCTTGGCAGCCTTTGCCGCCAGCGGCCCAAGCGGGCTCAGCTGCTCGCCCTCTTTCGCCGGCCAATAGAGGCCATCTTTTTTGCCGGGTGTGCTTCTGATCTTCTGGGCAAACTCAGTGCTGTTGTCACCGTCCCAATCAGTGGCAAAGTATTCACGCTGGGCATCAACATAGGTGCGGAGGATCTCGATCACTTCCAGCTCGTTCCGGCCGATCCGCCGGTTAAGGAGCTCCTCCTTGCCGGCTTTGGTGTCAAATCGCCAGGCAGTCCCCTTTTTCACCAGTGGAATTGGATAGGGGTAATCATCGTTGCCTATGGAGAAAACTGCCTTGCCGGTTTCTGCCCCCTCAATGACGACTTTCTCATCGTAAAGTCTGACAAACCGCTCCCGTCCATTCTTGTCGGCAACCGGGTCGCCTGACGAGATAATTTGCTTTGACCCCGGGCCGAGTATGGCGATCAGCGCCTTGGTGTCATTGCTCCTGACCGCCTTGACAAGGCTCTGTAAGGCTTCTTCAGGCGAAGCGAAGATTTTTGGGTGTTTTTGGCCGGTGCCGCCAGAGCAGATGTGCCGGTGGCAAGCAGTAAGCAGCATTGCCAGAAGCGGCAGCAGATATCTGTATATATTCAGGGATGTCTTGATCTTCATGCTGTATCCTCCATATATGTTTGCGATTTATTGGGGAGTAAACTGCCGGCTGCGGGCTACGCGACCGCCACCACCGCGACCACCGCCACCACCACGACCGCCGCCGCCGCTGAAGCCGCCACCACCGCGACCGCCGCCAAAACCGCTGTGGCCGAACTCTGCCGGCTTGACATGCCGCGATCACTTGCCGCCCGCGCCTGGCTGCCGCTGCCGCCACCGCTAAAGGCGCTGTCACGCCCGCCCCTGTCCATGGTGCCGGCTGACGGACGGGCGCCTGCACCACCCGCGCCTCTGTCCATAGTGCCGGTCGAAGGACGATTTGCTGCGCACTGCCGCCGGGGCATTGCCATAACCACGGGATTCACCTGTCCTTGCTGCGATCGGGCCGGTGACTGACCATATTGTTTAGCTGTTGCGCCATCCTTGTAGGCCACTCCTTTACGATGTTCCGGGTTGTGCTGCCAGTCCCCTTGTTATTCTTCACTTTTTCCTGGTACTTGCTCCGGTCAATATTGTTATTGATGTTGGTGTTACGGTTGACGTCGATATCAATATCTCCACCGTGCCAGTCCGAATGTCCCCATGCATACCCCCAGGCGGCGCCGACTGCTACTCCTGCCGCAAAGTGATATGCCGGGTAAGCCGGAGGTGGGGGTGGATAGTAGTAGTAAGGGGGGTAGGCGGGATACATCCAGGTGCCGTAGACCACCGTCGTGCTGTAGGAAGGAACGTAGATCGACCTGCGGATCGGCCGGCTGGATGATGATGACCTCTTTCTCGACAATGACCTTCTGCTCTTTGGTCGTCTTCAGGTTGCCAGCAGCCTGAGCCTTTTTCCGCAATACCTGGATCGTATCCATGACATCTTTTTGCTGGCTCAGAAAGGCGTCGCCGATTTTAGTGGTAACATCGAGTTTCTCGCTCATGGCGGCAAGCACGGTCGGGAAGTTGACCAGCGACTTGACACTCGGATCCCACGGCTCTTTTTCGAGCTGTTTTGCCAGGACATCCCCGGCGCTCTGCTTGTGGCTCTTCGCCCAGCGGTCGGCCTGGACGACTTCCAGCGGATAAGTCGAGGCCATCAGAATCTGGGTGACCAGATCATCAGGATAAAGAGCGATGGGCGCCAGCAGCTGCGCCAGCTGTTCCTGTGTCAGCTTCTTCGTCGAGTCTCCCTCGCTCTGCTCGGCCACCGCCCCAAAAGGGATGGCTAACAGCAGGGCAAGGACAAGATACAGGATACTGGTCCATACATTTTTACGTTTCATAATGACTCCTTCATGACAATTTGTTCCAGAGTTGAATTTAAACTATGCCCGCATCGTTTGCGGTGAGAAGTTCAATTTTTGCTGTCAGCCAACCCCTTGAGTTTGCGTCTCTTCAACCGGGAAGCCTGGCGATGATTACTTACTGCCAGCTCAATAAGAAGCTGCTGGCAGCTCTTGGCGTCAAGCCCCTTCGCAGGTTTTCGCTGGACATAACTGCCATCGGAACGCATTTCCCAGGCGCTGCGATTATCCGCAAGCTGCATGTCGAGAAAATTTCTCAGCGCCCGCTGGAGTTTGAGGCGTTCCACCGGCACAACGACTTCCACACGGTTCTCCAGATTGCGCTGCATGAGATCAGCCGAACCGACAAGGTACTCTTCCTTGCCGCCATTACGGAAATAGTAGAGGCGCGCATGTTCGAGAAAGCGGCCGACAATACTGATTACGTGAATATTATCGGAAAATCCGGCCAGTCCCGGACGAATCAGGCAGCTGTCGCGAACAATGAGGTCTATTTTAACCCCTGCCATGGAGGCCCTGTAGAGAGCCTTGGCAATGTCCAGATCATCCATTGCATTCATCTTGAACTGAATCAGTCCCGGTTCCTTTTCCCGATGCACTGCTATCTCCCGGTCAATCCTGTCGAGAAGCGCCTTCTTGAGAAGCTTGGGCGCCGGCAGGATTTTGCGGTAGTCCCGCTTTGGGCTATAACCGGTAGTCAGGTAGTTGAAAAGCTCGGTTGCGTCCTGCCCGGTCTTTTCATCGCAGGTAAACAGTCCCAGGTCGCTGTAGAGCCGGGCAGTGCCGTGGTGGTAGTTGCCGGTGCCAAAGTGGAGGTAGCGCCGCAGGCCATCATAATCCTGGCGGATCACCATGATTACCTTGCAGTGGGTCTTCAGCCCTATTACCCCATAAGTGACATGGATACCAGCCTGCTCCATCCGCTCCGCCAGACGGATGTTGGCGGCCTCGTCAAAACGGGCCTTCAGTTCCACCACCACAGCCACCTGCTTGCCGTTTTCAGCGGCGTTGATGAGGTAGTCAACGATGCGGCTGTCAGTAGCAGTCCGGTAAAGGGTCATTTTAATGGCACGAACCTTGGGATCATCGGCTGCTTCCTGAAGAAAGCGCTCGACCGAGGTGCTGAAGGATTGATACGGATGTTGCAGCAGTATTGCCCCGGCATCGCGGATGATATGAAAGATGCTGCGAGAGCTGATCATTTGCGGATGGTCAACCGGCTGGTGCGTCTCGTCCTTGAGATGAGGATAATCCAGAGAGGCAATCTCCATCAGGTCGCGCATGGCCATCATGCCGGTTACTGCAAACACATCGGTAGCTTCATCCAGGCTCAGCTCTGCGGCAAGATGTCCGCGATGCAGCGGCGTCATGCGGTTCATCACTTCAAGGCGGACGATAGGAGCAAATTTCCGCTCCCGCAGTTCTGACTCAATCAGCGCCATCAAATCATCTGCCTGTTCCTCGTTCTTCTCCGTGTTGGCATTGCGGGTGACCCTGAAAAGCTCATGGGAATCGATCTTCATTCCGGGGAAAAGCATGTCCAGATTGTTGGAGATGACCTCTTCGAGCGGGACAAATGTGTCCCGCCCGCCAACGCGGATAAAACGGGGAATGCCCGCGCCGACAGGCACCTTTATCCTGGCAAGCGAAGTCTCCTTGTCCTTGCGGTAGTGCAGTTTCACAAGAATGTTGAGAGAGAGGTTTGAGACAAACGGGAACGGGTGGGCGGGGTCCATCACCTGGGGTGTGATGAGGGGGAAGATGTTGTGATAATAGTGATCGCAGATCTTCTTCCTCTCTTTGGCGGTGAGCTCCTTGTAAGAGGTAATAATTATGCCGGCGGCTGCCAGAAGTTTAATTAACTGCAGCAGCAGCTTTTCCTTGCGCTGTTCAAGGTCGTTTACTATGGCGTAACAGTCGATAATCTGCTGCCTTGGGGTGCGGCCATCCACGGTCTGTGTGCGGATGCCGGCTTCAACCTGTTGCTTGAGACCACCGATCCGCTTCATGAAAAATTCGTCAAGGTTGGAGCTAACGATGGCAACAAATTTTATCCGCTCCAGCAGCGGTGTCCGCTCGTCCTCAGCTTCATGCAGCACCCGGCGGTTGAATTCCAGCCAGGTCAATTCACGGTTCAGATAGAGAGCGGTATCATCAAGGTCTACGGAATGCGCTGGCTTCCGCTCCAACACAGGTTCATGTGCTGACTTCTTAAGCGTGGTTTTCTGCCCGTGGGCAGGTAATACAGGTTTGGCAATAGAGACGGCATACAGGTTTCTGCCCCCCACTGGCTTGAGTTCCGGAAGATATTTACCGTCAGTTGCAGCATTTTCTGTTTCAGGGAAGAGCGGCACAGCTTTGCCTTCAAACCGTTTCTCTGGTTCAGCTGCGGTTTCCTGCTGTATCGGTTTACTGGTGGAGGTAATTTTTTTTAGCATCGAGTTACTCCGCTACGATTGAAGGATATCATTGATTTTGATAAAAGCATCTCTTAATTCTCCCGCATTGGTATCAGAATTACTAACCGGCATTTGCGGCGCAAGCGGTACTCTTGAAAATCATACGATAGGCATATTTTATTCCGTCAAACTGACAAATCTAGTTTATCCACTGTCTGTCACGGTGCATAAGTTCCAGAGATACCAGCCGGGCAAGGAGGGTGGCCGGATAGAGTTGCCCGCACAACCCTTCCATTATCGCAAACATTCTTGATATTTCATGAGTCGGGGTGATATCTCCGTAGCCGAGGGTAGTCAGGGTCACGAAACTGAAGTAAGACAGAGCTTCCTGTCTTTCGGGGGAGAAAGTGCCGCTGTCAGGGGGGAGACTGAAAGCATGGGGGAGAGTCTGATCAAGGAGTCCATAGAGAATTGACCAGGTAAGACCAAAAAGCAGGTAGACAGCAATCGCCCCCTTCACTTTGTGTATTGTGACCTTTCCCTCGCCGAACACCTTGACCAGTGTCACTATGGTCAGCATTATCATAAAGACGAGAACCGCCAGGCTCCCGAGCTTGATGATCATCGGTGACGGCATGAATATGTTTCAACCAGCGCAGGGTTATGGCGACACATGCAAGCATGCCGGCGGCAAGACGGATTGCCGGACGGTTGGACATGCTCACCACGCCGGCGATCATCAGCAGAGAATAGAGCAGGCTTGTCAGCAGGCGAACCGGAAGGGAGTCAAAAAATGGGGCCAGGAAGAAGCTGACGAAGAGCAGATAGAGAAAGATATCAAGCCAATTCTCACCCCAGAGGGCAGTTTTCAGTTTTCCAGGCATAGCAAATAGTCTAGCTTTCATGAACAAGTCATCCTTTATAAGCCGTCGCAAGCCTGATGTAACATCTTTCAGGCAAGACAGATTTAACGAATGAACTTCCTGCCCGAGGCATCAACACAGATATCTTCTGACATGTCGAAGTCAGCATAGCAGCCAAAACAGCGCCCCTGACAAACATAGTTAAGAGAGTTGCAGGTTGTTCCCGCCGCTGACGGACTGTTGACAATGATGCTCCCGATACTCTGATTGTCATTCGGGTTGCCCAGATAGCAGGTAACGCTCAAATTCTGATCAGGCATGGCGGTCACACTCGGAGAGCTTAAGACTACCACCAGACCCGCTTGAGGGGAGCATAGGCAGGTTGTCGCCACCCCATGCAGGAAAGGCTATCAGAATCAACCCGGCTAACAGGGAGAATTGCCGTATGGAACCCATGGCTATTGTCCCCCCTGCTTGACCGGAGCTGCCGGCAGGGTAACCTTGCCGCCATAGTACTCAACCTTCTCGCGGCAGGCAGGCGATAATTTGTCAAACTGCGACTTCATGCACTTCAGCAGCCGGCCCTGGCCGGGCTCAACACCAGGGCAGAACTTTTCCATATCAGCTGCGCAGATCTTTCTGGCCTCCTCCATCTTCACAAGGTGCTTCTCAATCTTGTCACTGCAGAGCTTGGAAAGCTCAGGCTTGCGCTTTGAGAGACAGAGGAGAAGTTCACCTTTGCCCGGAGGAAGATCCTTGCAGAATTTTTCAATCTCATCCATGCAGGGGAAAGAGGAAATAAGAGGATCTGCTGTTGCCTGCATCTCCGCAATATCAACCCAGCCGCCGCCCATGGCTTTGTAGAGATTGATCAGGGAGAAGAAGAGCACGCCCTGATTCTGGGTGTAGGACAGCTCCACATTGAACAGCGACCGTTCGGCGTCAAGAACCTCGATATAACTGGTGTAACCGTTGTCATAGCGAAGCTGGGCCAGTTCATAGTACTTTTTCAGTGAATCAACCTGTTTCTGCTGGACAGTCAGCTGCTCACGGGTCCGTTTCTGATCGACAAGTGAGTCGTCAACCTCGCGGAAAGCAGTCTGAATCGCCTTCTGGTAGTTGAGCAGCGTCTGCTGCTGGACTGCTTCGGCGGCTTTGACCTGTCCGGCGATCCTGCCTGCAGTGAAGATCGGCATAGTCACAGGAGCGCTGTATTGCCAGACCTGGGAGGATCCCTTGAAAAGATCAGAGAGATCGGAACTGGCGTACCCGAAGAAACCGGTAAGTGAAATTGACGGAAAGTAGGCTGCCTTGGCCACGCCGATCACGGCATTGGCGGCGATCAGATTCTGTTCGGCCTGGCGGATATCCGGGCGACGTGTAAGCAGGTCGGACGGGAGTCCGGCCGGCACGATCGGCAGCGTCAGCTGATCAATGGTTTTCCCCCGGGCAATCGGCCCCGGATTGCGCCCAAGTAGCACGCAGATACCGTTTTCCTGCTGGCTCACAGTTTTTTCAAGTTGCGGAATGGTCGCCAGTGCTTCTTCATACTGGGACTTGACCTGCATCAGCTCCATTTCGGAAATGATGCCACCTTCGAAGCGGTCCTGGAAAATTTTATAAGCATCCTCGCGAATTTTTGCAGTGTTTCTGGTAATTTCCAACTGACGGTCAAGATCGCGAAGGTTGACATAGGCAGCTGCCACTGAGCTGACCAGGGAGAGAATGACGGCACGCCTCCCCTCTTCGCTCGCAACCAGCTCTGCCCTGGCAGCTTCCGTGCTGCGTCGCACCCTTCCCCAGATATCCAGTTCCCAACTGGCGTTGAGGGTGGTCTGGAACGTGTCGTAATTGTAGTTGTACCCACTCCCTGGAGAGTTATCCACCGATTTGCTGTCTCCCTGGCGACTGTACGCGGCATCCAGCCCCGACCTGGGGGAAAAGCCCGGAACGGGCAAAGCCGTAGCGACCGGCAAACTCTTCAATTCTCGCCGCGGCAATGAGCAGATCCTTGTTTTCTTTGAGAGCAGTGGCGACCAGGTCGGTGAGGACCGGATCGTTCAACTGCTTCCACCAGGTGGTGTTGCTCAGATCCTTGGCCTCTGTCTCCTCAATGCGCCAGTTTTGCGGTGTATCCACCGTGGGACGCACATAGTCCGGACCGATCATGCACCCGCCAAGGCAGAGAGCAAGTATGGAAAAGAAGTACAGAATAAATTGTCTACGCATGGTGATCACCCTCCTGTTCCGCCGTGTCCGCCCGGAGTTTCGCCACCGGACGGAGGCTGGGCGCCGGTGTCCCCCTTGTGGGTGATCTTCTCCACCACATAGTAGGTCACCGGAATCAGGAAGATGGCGATGAAGGAGGCGGCCAGCATCCCGAAGATGACGGTGTACCCCATGACCTGACGGGAGATGGAACCGGCCCCGCTGGCGATGGCCAGCGGCACGCAGCCGAGGATGAAGGCGAAGGAGGTCATCAGGATCGGCCTGAGGCGCAGCTTGGCCCCCTCCAGGGTGGCCTCCACCAGCGGTTTCCCCTTCTCATACTCCATCTTGGCGAATTCGACGATGAGGATGGCGTTCTTGGCCGCCAGACCGATCAGCATGACCAGACCGATCTGGGCGTAGATGTTGTTCTCGAATTTTCCGAAGAGCAGGCCGGCGAAGGCTCCGGCCACGGCCACCGGCGTTCCCAGCAGGACCGAGAACGGCAGCGACCAGCTCTCGTACTGGGCCGCCAGGATCAGGAAGACGCAGAGGAAGGAGAAGGCGAAGATCACCGCCGGCGAAACCCCCTTCTGGGCCTTCCTCTCCTGGAACGACATGCCGCTGTAGTCGTACCCCATCTCCCGCGGCATGGTCTGGGCAAAGACCTCTTCCAGCGCCTTCATGGCCTGGGCCGAACTGAAGCCGGGGGCCGCGGTGGCGTTGATCTGGGCCGAGCGGTAGAGGTTGAAGCGCATGGTGAATTCCGGTCCGGTGATGTTGCGAATCGAGGTCAGCGCCGAGAGGGGCACCGATTGCCCATCTTTGTTGCGCACATAGAACTGGCCGATATTCTCGATATTGGTCCGGTAGTCACCCTTCAGCCTGGATGTAGGTCTGCCACTGGCGGCCGAATTTGTTGAAGTAGTTGATGAAACCGCTCCCCATGAAGCTCTGCAGGACCTTGTAGACGTCGCTGATTTCAACCCCCTGCTTCAGCACCTTGTCCCGGTCCACATCCACGAACAGCTGCGGCACGTTGGGGAGGAAGGTGGTGGTGACCCGGGCCAGTTCAGGCCTTTTCCTGGCCGCTTCGATGAATTTCTGCGTGTTTTCGGCCAGGAAGGCGACGTCCTTGCCGGCCTTGTCCTGCAGCATGAAGGTGGCCCCGCCCGAGGTGCCGATACCCATGATGGCCGGTGGCGGGAACGGGAAGCCGATGGCGCCCGGAAGCCCGCCCATCTTTTTCGTCAGGGAGGCCTTGATCGCCTCGTACTGCTCCTCCGGAGCCTTGCGCTCCTTCCACTCTTTCAGGGAGATGAAGAAAAAGGCGCTGTAGGTATTACTGACCTGGCTCAGCAGGCTGTAGCCGAGAACCGTCGAACAGTACTGGATGCCCGGGGTTTTCATGATGATCTCTTCGGCCTGACGGGCCACTTCACTGGTCCGCTGCAGCGAAGCGGAGTTGGGGAGCTGGATATTGGCGAAGATGAAGCCCTGGTCCTCGTCGGGGAGGAAGCCGGTTGGAATGCTCTTGCCCGCTACCCCGGCCAGGACGGTCACTCCGAGCGAGCAGGAGCAGACTGGTCTTGCTCTTCCTGATGGCGGCGCCGCAGATTGACACGTAGCCGTCGGTGGCCCGGCCGAAGACCCGGTTGAACCAGTCGTAGAACTTCTGCAGCGGGCCGGTTCCCTTGACCTTCGGCTTGAGCAGCAGTGCGCAGAGCGCCGGTGAAAGGGTGAGGGCGTTGAAGGCCGAGATGATGACCGAGACGGCGATGGTCACGGCGAACTGCTGGTAGAGCTGGCCGGTGATGCCGGGGATGAAGGCGGTCGGGACGAAGACCGCCGCCAGGATGATGGCGATGGCGATGACCGGGCCGGAGACCTCCTCCATGGCCTTGAAGGTCGCATCCTTGGGGGACAGGCCGCATGTTCGATATGGTGCTCCACCGCCTCGACCACGACAATGGCGTCATCGACGACCAGGCCGATGGCAAGGACCATCCCGAAGAGGGAGAGGGTGTTGATGGAAAAGCCGAGCAGCGGGAAGAGCGCGAAGGTTCCCACCAGCGACACCGGCACCGCCAGGAGCGGGATGAGCGTGGCCCGCCACCCCTGGAGGAAGATGAAGACCACCAGGATGACCAGTACCAGCGCCTCGAAGAAGGTATGCTTGATCTCGTTGATCCCCTCGGTGACCGCCAGGGTGGTGTCCAGCGCCACCGTGTACTCAAGGTCAGGCGGAAAGCTCTTGCTTCAGCTCCTCCATCAGTTTCTTGGCGCCGTTGGCCGATTCCAGGGCGTTGGTCCCCGGCATCTGGTAGAGGGCGATCAGGGCGCAGGGCTTGCCGTTGAGGCGCCCTTCCTGCTTGTAGTTCTGTGCCCCAAGCTCGATACGGGCCACGTCCTTGACCCGGACGATGGAACCGTCCGGATTGGCGCGCAGCACGATGTTGCCGAACTCTGCCTCGCTCTGCAGACGCCCCTGGGCGCGCACCGTGTAGGTGAACTCCTGCCCTTTCGGCACCGGCTGGCTGCCGACCTGTCCGGCCGGGTTGACGGTGTTCTGGGCCTTGACCGCGTTCATGATCTCCGGGATGGTGATATTGAGCTTGGCCAGCTGGTCCGGCTTGACCCAGATCCGCATGGCGTACTGGCCGGCGCCGAAGACCGAGACGCTGGCGATCCCCTTGATGCGGGTCATCTGGTCGTTGATGTTGATGTAGGAGTAGTTGGCCAGGAAGACGTTGTCGTAGGTGCCGTTGGGGGAGGAGAGGGCGAACATGAGCATACGGCGCCGAGGTCGATTTCGCCACGGTAACCCCGTAGTTGTTGACATCGGCCGGCAGCTGCGACGCCGCCTGGTTCTGGCGCATCTGGGCGAGGATCTGGTCGGTGTTGGCGTCGGTCCCCAGTTCGAAGTAGTTGTAGAGGGTCATGGAACCGTCGTTGGCGTTGACGGAGTACATGTAGTCCAGGTTGTCGACGCCGGACATCTGCTGCTCGATGGGGGTGGCCACCGACTGCTCCACGGTAACGGCGTCGGCGCCGGTGTAGACGGCGTTCACCTGGATCGCCGGCGGGACAATGTTGGGAAACTGGGCGATGGGAAGTCCCGACATGGCCACAGCGCCGAGGATGACCATGAAGATCGAGATCACCATGGCCACAATAGGGCGATTAATAAAGAATTTTGACATGGTCGGCTACCTCTTCTCGGCCGGCGCGGGGCGGCCGGTTTCGCCTCAGGTTTGGCGGCTGCCCCCTGGGCTGGCGCTGCTGCTTTGGCGGCCGCTGCCTTGGCAGCCGCTTCCGGGTCGAAAGGCTGCGGGTTAACCACCATGTCCGGCTTGACCTTCTGCGTCCCCTCGACCACTACTTTTTCACCCGGCTTCAGCCCCTCGGCGATGATCCAGTCGGAGCCGATCCTCTCCGCCACCTTCACCGGACGGATGCTGACCTTGTTGTCAGCTCCCACCACGGCCACCAGGTATTTCCCCTGCATATCGGTAACAGACCGCTGGGGAATCAGCAAGGCCCCTTTCTTGACCGACATGACTGCCCGCACCAGGCCGTAGCCGCCGGGGCGGAGCCTGTTGCCGGGGTTGGCAAAGAGGGCGCCCACCTTGAGGGTGCCGGTGGTCGGGTCGATCTGCCGGTCGGCCAGGACCAGCTTCCCTTTATGGGGATAGACACTGCCGTCGGCCAGGATCAGCTCAAGGGGGATATCCGCCGCATTTCTACCCGAACTGTTGACCGAAAGATATTCCTGCTCGCTGACATTGATGTAGGCCTTGATCGGGTTCACTGTCGGAGACGGAGGTCAATTCGCCCTGCATGTTCGGGCCGACCAGGTTGCCGAGCTGGGTCTTGGCGATACCGGCGATGCCGTCGACCGGCGAGGTGATTTTGGTGAAGCCGAGGTTCAACTGGGCTTCCTCAACCGCCGCCTGTGGCGGCCTCGACCGCAGGACCTGGCGGACAGCTCGGCGCCGACGGCATCATCCAGGTCCTTCTGGCTCACCGCATTTTTCGCCGCCAGAGGGCTGACCCGGTCCAGGTTGGCTTTGGCCGTGGTCATGGCGGGCCTGCTGCTGGGATAGCCCTTGGCCTGGTCGAGGGCGGCCTGGAAGGTGCGCGGATCGATCTCGAACAGCACCTGTCCCTTCTTGACCACATCGCCCTCCCGGTAGTTCTGCTTGATCAGGTAGCCGGTCACCTGGGGACGGATAACGGCATTGACATTGCCGTCCAGTGCACCGACCCACTCCTTGTAGATCGGCACATCCTTCTGCATGACGGTCATCACTTCCACCAGTGGAGGGGGAGGCGGCGCCTGCTCTTTCTTGCTGCAGCCGCTTGCCAGCAGCGCAGCAACAGAAAAAGCAGCAACTGCATAAAACTGCCGTGCAGCTCTACCTGACCATAACGTGTTCCCCAAGTTCCCGATGCTCTTCATGTTTCCCCCTGTTTCCAATCTATAATGAATAACTGCATAATAAACTGTCTCGGACCAGACCTCAATTATCAGCTCATTAACAACTCATTACTTATATAATAGAATTATGGCCACGTCCAGCTAGTAAAACGCGCTTGCAGCAATATTGTTGCACTTCCACTATCATCCACCGGCGCTTATAGTGACCACCGGCGCCCCATCCTTGCCGCCGTTTCGGTCAGGGTCATGACTAACATCAGGAATGAGAAGAGTTTCTTCGATTGGTAATCCCGGTCATCAATCCAGAACCAGCGGTCCCGGTACGGCACGGCGATAAAGTCGTCCGTCGGTTTCTCTTTTGAAGAGCCGGATTGCCGAGTAAATTTATCACAGCAGCCATGGATGTCAAACCTGTGACTGCCAACCGGGGATGCAATAACTTAGCATCAGCTGCGCCGGTCAGTTCCCCAGAAAAACACTGCCCGTGTTGGTGATCATATTCTCGGGAAGATTGTAGACCCGCTTAAAAATATTATAAACACCACCCGGCAGCGTAGCCATGTTGCGGCCGGTAACCGTCGGATCGTTCCAGTGCCCTTTGGCCTCGTAATACGTGACCAGAAAGCTTTTGTTCCCACCAGTCAGAAGCCAGCCGATGACGGGAATACGGCTGATGATCATGCTAAGAGTCTGCAGCGGCTGTACAGCGCACAGCAGATCGATCTCCTGCCTGACAATGTCGGTTTTCCCCACAACCGTCATGTTGATCGAAGGACTGTTAAGTGCAAGGTCACTGGTTGAAAAACTGCCAGTCTTGACGGAAAAGCTTCCATCAATGGAATCGTAAGGCATACCGACGCTCACCATGTCAGGCAACCGCAAAGCGAATAGCTGGGAAACATTGAGGATGGAAAAAACCTTGGAGACAAAGCCGAATTTATTAATAACTCCATTCTTGAAATGTATTTCAAATGACCCCTGAGCCGATTTTCTCAACGCGTCCGGGCTGTCACCTCTGGCGGTCAATTCACCCTCCATTCCAAGGCGACCGGAAAAATCGCTCCTGAATCCGAATGCCTCGTCCAATCGGGCCGCATCGATGGATTGAATGTGAAAACTGGCCTGGTAGCCGGGCTCATGGGGAGCAGAGAAATCAGCGCTACCGTCAGCTAAAACAATCCCGTCAAAAATATCGATCCGGGCTGACCGGGCAGTGAGTAGCCCTTTTTCAAAAGAGAGGCGGCTCTGGAACGCCTTGAAGGGAACCTCTCGGCCTTTTCCCTCACCGGCTGCTGCCGCAATAACGAGCCTGCCACTGTTCAGTTCTAGGTCCGCAGTCACCCGGGCAGATTTTTTCAACTCTTCCGGGGTGTTCCCCCTGGCGGTCAGTTCACCGGCCGCGGTCAGTTCTCCGGTGACAGACTGCCCAACTCCGGCCACTTTCAGCAAATGCGCTGCGTCTACATGGTCAAGACGATACTGTGCCTGATACGCAGGCCCGCCGATTGAGTCCAGCTCTGCTGTGCCGCTGCCGGAAACGGTGCCGCCGAGTATGCCCAGACTCACTGACTGTATATCCAGCCGACTGTTCTGCAGAGAAAGTTCTGCCGCCAGCCCGGCAAACGGAATCTCCCTGACAGTTCCCGCTGCAGCCGCGACCTGCAGCTGCAAAGCAATGCTGCCAGGTTTGCCTGAACTCCCGCCGGCCGGCTGCAATCCGGCAAACAACAACAGGTCTTCCGCCCGGAGAAAGGGGAAGCCGACCCGCAGGGAGATCTTTGGCGTCGCGATATCGAGCAGCTCACCCTGCAACGTGAAGGAGGTGCGATTTACCTGCCCGGTCATGGAGGCGATGGTCAGATTGCCATCTTGCAGAGAGGCTTTGGCGGCAAGGTTTTTCAGTACCGGCTCCTGTCCTTGGGAGCGGTAACCGAGATCGTTAAGATGCAGGGCCGGGAATGATACATCCAGATTAACAAGCGGATGGGCAAATCCGCTGAGACTGACCTTGGCAGCAAAATCCGAGGTACCGAGCTTCCCGGTCAGCTGTTTGGTCTCGACACCGGCCCCCGTCAGATTGAAGGTGCCGTTGAGATGATTCAAGGGTGGAAGCTGTTCAGATGGTCGAAGCGAAAGTTCCGCCAGGGTCACGTCCCCCTGCCACCGGAAGCTGTCGAGCTTGGCAGGATTGCCGGCAGCAGTGACCGCAGCCTGCAGCCGGCCGAGAGGGTGATATGCAGCAAGTGCGGGAAAAACTGCCAGGACATTGCTTACATCGAACTGGTTGGTGGTAACAGCAACTGACAGCGGCATCTTGTCGTCATAACGGTAGGTCGCATTAGCCGCGACATCCAGAGAGGGCAGTTCATAGTGCAACTCGGTAAGTCGCACCTCGGCTGGGCTCAGAGCGGCGCTGAAACTGATCCGGTTCGTCAGGCCGGCCGGCTTGTGAAGAAGTTGCGCGAAGCGGTAATCTGCCGGGGAAAGATCCCATGATCCGCTGAGCCGGAAATCATCCGCAATCCCCATGCCGGTCAAGCGGAGCAATGACGGGCCGCTGAAGACCATCTGACCGGGTTTTCCCTGGCGAAGCAGCCAGGCGACTTCTGCCTGGGCCGGAGCCATGCTCAGGGTAAACGGGTAACTGGCAGGGGTAGCGAGCGGGTAATCGGCAATTTTGCCATCCAGGGAAAATGGCGAGCCGCCGAACTTGCCGGTCAGGCCGCTCAGGATAAAGTCCTTGCCACGAAATTCCAGACCACCCTTGATGGCACTGATCAGCGGAACCTGCGGACCGAAGGTCATCACCCCTTTATCGACTGAGGCACGAATAAAAAGGGCGTTGTAGTTGGAGCCCTGATCCATGTGAAGGATCTGGCTGATCCGTCCGTCAAGCCGTCCTTCATTCACCCTGAAGATGCCCCCCTTGATATGCTGTTCGATAAAATCGGCCGTACCACGGGGAATAACGCCATAGGGGATGTAGCTCTGGATCTCCTCAAGACGGAACGGAGAGCTGCTGACCTGAACCGTCAGCTGCGGGTCGTTGCCATGGATATCATCTAGCTCCCCGCTCCCCTTGACCTGCAGGCCATCAACCTTGAGATCGATAGCCTTTGCCGAGAGCTTGCGGTGTGTCAGCTCCAGATCGTAGCCAAAATCGATCTGCTTCGGTGTGAGCTGAGAGCGAAAAACGCCGGGGTAATTGAGGCGGAGATCCCTGAACCTGAGGGTACCTTTCGTAGCGAACTCTTTCAGGTTCCCCTTGAATACACCCCCCTCGATATCAAGCCGGCCATCTATCCTTTCAAACGGGAGGAACCGACCGTAGTACGGCCAAAAACTGCCAGCATCAAAGTTTTTGAGCGAAAGAACACCATCAAGTTTCGTCTCCAGGATAGGGACTTCCCGGGCAGGAACTCCGGCCTTACCGGCAAGGTAGATTTCCGCCCTCCCCCCTTGATCGTGCATAACCGTGCTGAGCTTGAACCCGGTGGTCCCCCCCCGATTAAGCCCGTTTATCTGCAAATCCAGTTGCTCCAGTGAAGTCATAACCGCTTCACCGCCCATCAAATGGTCCGTAAAGCGGATCAGGCCGTTCCTGACCTGAATGTCTCTGACCTGTAAATCGTATGATGAAGGCTCTCCGGTAAAAAGGTCACTGACAGAGAAAACTCCGGCCTGATTCCTGGCAAGCGTGAGGAGCGGCCGGTCTAGAACAATTCCCCCCAGGCGCACCTCCTTATGGAGCAGAGGGAGCAGCGCAAGCCGGAAGGTAAGCCGGTCGACGGTCAGCAGGTTCGTATCCCCTGTTTTATCCTTGATAGTGAGGCCATTAATGACAAACGCAGGGATTAACTGGCGGGAAAAGGAGGCTGATTCATAAGAGACCTTTCGATGAAGAGATTTATCCAGCAGAGACTGTATCCTGGGTTTGTAGCTGTCCAGATTCAGTGCCCGGGGGATAATAACAGTTGCAGTCGTCCAGATTAGAAGTGCGGTGAGAAAAGTAGCCGTTATATATTTTAATGCCGAATTTTCTGGTCATACGGCCTTTGACAGCGGAGTAATTTTGAAGTGCGGCAAAAGTGAATTATTCACCAGAAATCGTACTAATCTGCTCCTTTGGTGTAATTCCGAAATGCCGGTCGAAACGTGTCAGGGACAGGCCATTACTCGACAGGATTGATTTCAGCCTGATCAGTCTCACCGGCATTCACCCACTCCTTAACCAGGGTATACGTCACAGCCAGCGCAACCGGACCTATAAACAGACCGATCAAACCAAAGGAAATTAGTCCGCCGATAACTCCAGCGAAGATAAGCAGCAAGGGAAGATCAGCGCCTTTCTTGATCAGAAAAGGGCGGATGAAATTATCGATAGTACCGACGATCAATGTCCAGACAGCCATAAAGATCCCCCAGCTTGTCTGGTCCTGGGTGAAGATCCAGATCGTCACAGGAATCATGACCAGGGCGGGGCCAATCTGGGCCACGCATAAAAGCAGGATCACGGCAGTCAGGACTGCGGCTCCCGGAACTCCGGCGATCAGCAGGCCAATCCCGGCAAGAACCGACTGAATCAGGGCGGTGCCGACAATGCCGATCGCCACTCCACGGACGGCATTTGCCGCCAATATGACCGCATCCTCTCCAGGCTGACCGGCAAGGCGACGGCAAAACAGCCTGACCCCTTTGGCAGCGGTCTCGCCATTGGCATACATTATTGCCGAGATGATGACCGTCAGAAAGCAGTGCAGAAGCAGCATGCCGACACTGCCGGCCTGAGTCAGAAACCAGCCGATAATCTTATTCGAATAAGGCGCTATCTTTTCAGACAGTTCCTGCTGAGGCAGCAGGGAGAGCTCCTGCCACTTGACCGACAACTTTACGCCCTGTAGCGGGATGTTATGGAGCCATTCAGGCGGCGGCGGAATCTTGAACTCGGCAATTGCCTGTCTGTTCGCGTACAAATCCTGAGCTTTTTCAATGACCGTACTGATTGCCAACGTAAGCGGGACAATCAGTATGCCAAGCAGAAGCAGGGTCATGACAAGAACTGCCAGGCTTCTCTTGCCCCCCAATTTTGACTGAATGGAGAGCAGCAGTGGCCAACTGGCAATAACGATCATGGCTGCCCAGACAATCGCCGATAAAAATGGATGCAACACCCAGAAACAGGCGGCAATCAGAACTGCCAGAAAAAGAACTGACAATGAAATACGAGTGACATCCTGTGAAAAAAGTCTATTAGTCATAAGGCGCCCCTTAAAAAATAGCTTTAGCTCGGATATCCTTCATCAGAACCTTGGTAAAATCAGCAACGGCAGAATCTATGGCGTCAGTGTCTTCAGTTTCAGTTGCACCAGTCCAGATCATTTTACCATCTATGCCGTCGTAAATATTCGATTCAGCAACATATTTTTTCTCAACATAATTGTAGGCAGGGGAACTGACAACACTGACACTGTTTGCGTAATAGCCGCCGTAACTGCCGTAGTACGCAGGTCTGCCGCCGTACACATCTGTTCTGGCCGGCACATGAACTGTCTCCTGCTTTACATCAAGAAGACGTATTACCAGGATCGAATCGCGACCGAGAGATGGAAGCTTCCCCTGGACTGTACCCGGTTCGAGGTCGCCGAGATTCGGGAAAAGGGTGTAACTGGCAAGTGCATCGATGCCTATGCTTTTAAAGCTCTGCACAAAACTGTCTTCGAGCTTTTTGCGAATAAGCGGCTTCTGCACAATTGAAACAATAAGCGGTTTTTTGAGTGAATAACTCGGGGCATTGCTGTCACGCCACGAAGTGAGAAGAGTTGTCGTTGAACAACCAAAAAATACTGTTGCCATCGTAGCAATTATGGCAAACTTCAAATAAATCATGATTTTCATAAAGACCCCTTATAGGATAGTTACGGCTTGGCTGGCTAATCAACCTTCTCGACTGAAATTGCAACTGCCTCTGTATAGGTGATATCAACCTGGTCACCAACCTTGACCTCGCCACTTCTGAGTTTTTCGAGGTTGTCAGGATTTCTCACGTCAACCGACTCTACTTTACCGTTCGGACCCTTCAGACTGACAGTTCTAAAATCATCGGCAATAGCCTCTATTGTTGCGGTAGTGGTAACCTGACGCACGCTTTTACCGGCGGGCTTTTCATTATCCGAATTACTGGTCAGCGACTCCTCTATCTTCACCCCCGGCTCTATTTTAGTCTTTCTCAGCTTCACCGATACTGCATTGGTATAGCTGGCTTTAACTACATCACCAATCCGGATCTTGTCGAATCGTTTGACCAGCTCATCGACATAAAGAGTTTTCAGCGCGCCATTCGGCATGGCCAGGGTCAGTTTGCGCGTTTTAAGGTCAATGTCGCGAACTATTACCTGCTCTTCGGTTTTAGACTCGGCAATAATTGTCCCTCTGTTTTCAGCCGGCTCAGTATCTGCGGCAAAAAGCGGCAGAGATCCTGCCAACATTACGACCGCAAAAAAACCTGACAAAATTCTTTTCATAATTGCCCCCGGATGTTGTATAAAACTTTATCCCGTCAAATGAATGAAATACAATTTACATTTTTTACTATATATCAGCATTCTCTTATACAATCAACAGAAGGAGTCTACATAAATGCGCTTCACGCTTATCTTCACAATTTTAATTACTATTTTCATTTCCGCCTGCGCAACAAGACCTTTGCCTCCAGTTGCCATAAAGATCCCGACCCGACAGATTGCCTACCAGAAGGAGGTTAAACCTCTCCTTGAAAAACGCTGCACTGTCTGCCATTCCTGTTACAACTCACCCTGTCAGTTAAAGCTGGACTCTTTCGAGGGGGTAGACCGTGGCGCAACCAAAAGGGCGATCTACAACTCTTCGCGGCTGCAGTCGATGGAGCCGACCCGGCTCTTTACCGATGCCCGGACCACCGAAGAGTGGCGTAAAAAGGAGTTCTTCAGCGTAACAGCCAGCACTGCGCCGGAAGGCTTCAACGACTCGCTGATGATCCAGCTCCTCAACCATAAGATCAAAAATCCGAAGAGCACAGGCAGCTACAAACCGGATGCCGAGGAGCTGACCTGCGCCAAGAACGGTAGTGAACTGGCGGACTATCTGGAGAAACATCCGAACAGGGGGATGCCGTACGGTTTTCCGCCGCTGAAGCAGGATGAATTCGAACTGGTCGCCGGCTGGCTTTATCAGGGGGCCAAAGGTCCGTCCCCGACCGAGCAGCATTGCACTGGAGACGCCAAAGCAGTCGATGCCGCGGCAATTCTCAAATGGGAAGCATTCTTCAACCAGGATGACCCGAAACACGCCATGACTGCCCGCTACATCTACGAGCACCTCTTTCTGGCCCACATCAAATTCGGCACTGACCACCAATGAGTTCTACGAAATTGTCCGCTCGAAAACGCCGCCAGGAAAGCCGCTGGAGCTTGATTCCCACCGTCCGCCCTTATGATGACCCGGGTATATCGCCAGTTTATTACCGTTTTCGCAAGGTCTACTCGATCATAGTGCAGAAAACACACATGGTCTATGAGCTTGATGACGCCAAGATGCAGCGCTTCGAAGAGCTTTTCATCAAACCGGAATGGCTGCAAAAGCCGCATCTAATCAGTTATGATCCCAAACTGAGCGCCAATCCTTTCAAGGCATTCGAGCAGATCCCGGCCCGCTCCCGCTACCAGTTCATGCTGGACAGCTCGAAATACATAATCATGACCTTTATTCATGGGCCGGTCTGCAAGGGGCAGATCGCCCTCAATGTCATTGACGATCAATTCTGGGTGATGTTCATGGATCCTGACCACGATCTGGCCGTGAAGTATCCGGGATTGCTGAAACTGCAGAGCGACCGTTTGGCTATGCCGACTGAAGAGGGTAGTGATCTGCGTCTCTTCTCTGCGTTAACCGACAAACATGCCAAATTGGCAATCGAATATTACAATGCCCGCCAGGATCACTACCAGGCGCTCAACTACTCCGGACTGGGCTATGATGCTATCTGGAAGGGGAACAGTCCCGCTGATGCCCCGCTACTGACCATTTACCGCCATTTCGACAGCGCCTCGGTGCACAAAGGCGCCCTCGGCAGCCTCCCGAAAACACTCTGGGTGATTGACTACCCGCTACTGGAACGACTTTACTATGCACTGGTTGCCGGGTTCGACATCTACGGCACCGCCGGTCATCAGCTTACCGCACGCCTCTACATGGACCGGCTGCGCATTGAAGGAGAGAGTTACTTCCTTGATTTCATGCCGCCTGAAAAGCGTCGAGGAGATCATGCAGTCGTGGTACATGAACACTGACTTCAAAAAAATCAATTTCAACCCGTCAGAGATGCCTGCCGGTATCCAATTCACCACCACCGACCCGAAACGGGAGTTTGTTGAGAACCTGATAAAAAATCATATGCTGAAAGAGACTGGAGTCAGGTTGGATCCGTACAACTACCTGAAAGCTGGCGAATCGTATCCGCCATTACCGACAAAATATGAAACTTTTGAAGACTACGTAAACGGCTTCAGAGCTGTTTCGCGCCCTGGCACCCCTTTTGTGGCGCTGGTGAACGGCACTAATTCCAACCTGGCATATCTGCGGGTTAGGGCTAATGACGGCAGGGATTTTGTGCTGACATCGGTGGTAAACCGCTGGCACGACAATGTGGCATTTCTGCTGGGAGAAGAGGACCGCTGGAATCCCGCAAAGGACAACGTGGAATTCATCACCGGGATGATCGGCTCATATCCAAACTTTTTCTTCGATATCCGCCAGGATGATCTTCCCGATTTCTTCGATCTGCTGGCTCATTACAACGGCAGTCCCGAGCACCTCAAACGACTCTCCAAGTACGGGATTAACAGGTCTGATGATCGCTTCTGGGAGACTTATGACTGGTTTCAGCAGAGATTCACAAAGGATGAACCGGTAACCGGCGGATTGTTTGATTTGAATCGCTATTACCACCTTGCCGAGTAAACAGATTAGGAGCCTGTCGGACTTAGAATAAATCTGCTGCAAATCCGACTGAACGGTGCATATTTCGCCGCTTTCTTGGCCAATAGAACGACTATTGACCTTCAAAATCGACAAAATCTGCCCTCGCCCAGCCGAATTTTCGCTTAGATTTCCTAAGTCCGACAGACTCCTAAGGGACCAGTACCGCCGCCCCTTTGATCCTCCCCGCCCGCAGAGCTGCCAGCGCTTCGTTGGCATGCTCCAGCGGAAAGACCTCGATCTCGGTTCTGACCGGCACGCGCGGGGCCAGCGCCAGAAATTCCTCAGCATCGTTGCGAGTCAGATTGGCTACCGAAACGATGCTCCTCTCACCCCAGAGCAGGTCATAGGAGAAGCCCGGAATCGGACTCATATGAATCCCGCCGCAGACCACAACCCCTCCCTTGCCGACGGCTTGCAAGGCAATCGGCACCAGTTCGCCGGCAGGGGCAAAAATGATGGCTGCATCCAGTTCCACCGGCGGCGGCTCCGCTGCTCCTCCTGCCCAGCAGGCCCCCATGTCCAGGGCAAAGCGCTGCCCGGAATCATCCCCATCACGAGTAAAGGCGTAGATATCGCGCCCTTCCCAGAGGGCCACCTGGGTCACGATGTGCGCCGCCGCGCCAAATCCGTAGATGCCGATTCTCCTGGCATTGCCTGTCTTGCGCAGTGAACGGTAACCGATCAGGCCGGCGCAGAGCAGCGGTGCAGCCTGGGTGGCCTGGTACTCATCCGGGATAGTGAAACAGAATCGGGCATCGGCAGTGCAGTACTCGGCAAAGCCGCCATCACGCTGGTAGCCGGTAAAAACAGCCTGGTCGCAGAGATTCTCTCTGCCTGAGAGACAGTAAACGCACTCGCCGCAAGTCCCCCCCAGCCACGGCACCCCCACCAGATCCCCCGGGTGAAACCTATGCACACTCTCCCCCACGCTCTCCACCATGCCGACAATTTGATGGCCTGGAATCAGCGGGAGACGCGGTTCAGTCAGCTCGCCGTCGACAACGTGCAGATCAGTGCGACAGATGCCGCAGGCTTGAACTTTGAGCATTAACTCGCCGGCTGCAGCTGCGGGCAGTGGCAGCTTCCGTGACTTAAGCGGCTCACCCGGCCGCTCAAGCACCATCGCGTGCATCTTTGATTCATGGATCATTGCAGTAATCGCCTATCCGTCCGGGAAAGCACCCTTTCCGGACGAAAACCAACTTTTCTCATCCTGAGTTTCCGTACATGGAAACTATTTGACAGATATCTTTCGTGTTTTCTTCTTGGCAGCTTCGCTCTTCGGCATCCTGATCTCAAGCACACCATCTTTGAATGATGCGGTGGCTTTGTCAATCTGGACCTCCATCGGCAGCTGCAGCCTCCGGCTAAATGAGCCGAATGACCGCTCTACCCGGTAATAGTCCTTCCGTTCGGTCTTCTCTTCGGTTTTCTTCTCACCCGAAATAGTGACAATGTCACCGGCAAAATCGATGCTGATCTCCTCTTTCTTCATGCCCGGAATTTCCGCTTTAATGATGAGGTCATTTCCCTCTTCAAACATGTCTACGGACGTGGAGACATCAGTCAGGTCGGGAAATTTGAGGCGCGGCAGCCACGATGGCGTGAAAAACCTCTGATGCATGAAATCAGTGAACATTCGCTCCATTTCATCGAACGGCGCCAGGTATTTTTGCACAGCGCTGGCAGGCTCACTTTTTTTCACTTCTTTCTTAGTCGCTTCTTTTTTTTCAATTGCCATGATCTAACCCTCCTTTTTGACTTGGCGAAGCTGAATTAATGATATCTAACATTGGTGCGATTGCAACCAAAATAAATGAATTCTTTGCTGGTATTTAGTGTCGTGATTAATCCATAGGGCTTTTCTCACCAGAGCGCTCGTAAATCCCCAAATAGAGGTTATGGTGCGTTCTCCCGAAGCAGGTCAGCTGTCTGCGAACATTTTTGCCAACGATGGGTGGACGATTTTCCCCTGCCTGACGTTTACTGCCGTTGCCAGTTCAAGGCTCCCGGCGATAGCCCGCTCAACCCCCAGGTCTGCAAGCAGCCGGACATAAGGGAGAGTGGCATTGGTCAGCGCCAGGGTGGATGTGCGTGGATAGGCTCCGGGCATGTTGGCGACAGCATAATGGACAATACCGTCCACCAGATAGGTCGGATCATCGTGGGTCGTTGGCCGTGTTGTTTCAGCGCAGCCACCCTGGTCAACGGAGACATCGACAATGACAGCCCCGCGCTTCATCCCGGCAAGCATCTCCCTGGTGATAAACAGCGGAGTTCTGCCGCCGGGGACGAGAACCGCACCGATGACGACATCAGCTTCGGACAGTTCGGCTCTGATGTTTGCTGCTGTCAGCACTCCGGTACTCACCCTTCCGGCCGTTAATTCGTCGATCCGTTGCAGCCTGTCAATGCTCCGATTGAGCACAATTGTCTCCATACCGATATTCAGTGCGACCCTGGCGGCATTAAAACCGACCGTCCCTCCCCCCAGAATAAGCGCCCTCGCCGGTCTGACCCCTACCGCCCCGGTCGGCAACACTCCGCATCCACCCCTGACCTTCTGCAGGGACCAGGCAGCAGCCAACGGCGCCATCATTCCGGCAATCTCGCTCATGGGGGCCAGCAGCGGGAGAGTGCCGTTCCTGTCCAGGGTCTCGTAGGCGAGCGCTGTTACTCCCGACTTGAGCAGGAATTCGGCCAACTCTCGGTTGGGGGCAAGATGCAGGTAGGTAAAGAGAGCCTGACCTTTCCTGAAAAGGGCAAACTCCTCCGGCAAAGGCTCCTTGACCTTGACTATCAACTCTGCCCGCGCGAACAGCTCCTCGCGGCTTACGACCACAGCGCCGCTTAGCCGGTAGCTGTCATCAGCAAAACCGCTGCCAGAGCCTGCGTCAGCCTCCACCAGCAGCTCATGTCCTGCGGTGACAAGTTCCGCCGCTCCTGCCGGCGTGACTGAGACCCGGTACTCCTCTCGCTTGATTTCTTTCGGCACACCGATGATCATGAAAACCCCTATTTCAGCCGAATCAATCTCAACCTGCAGAGCATAATTAAGTTTTGTTTAATTGTATCAGCAGATCGCGGTTAGGCAAGAAAGAGGATTGGCAGCGAATTAATGGTTATAATCAGCCGGATTAGAAGTTCTGAGGATTCGCAACGAAGAATTGCGGCCTGCTGCAAAGGCGATTTTAAGTTAATATTCAGTCTGTTACAAACTCATTTTTTATGCTGTGCTTCAAGTTCCTTCCGCAGCCGTTCCAGACCCTTGACGTAGCTTTCCGCATCACCGTATTCAAAGAAGCGGGGGTAGCGATCATGGGTTGCGCGGATGCGGCGGGCATGCTTTATCGGGCACCAGTACTGCTCGGTACGGGCGGTGATCTCTCTGGCGAACGCCGACAGTCCGTTGCCGTAGGAACAGTAAAAACAGTTGAATTTTTCTATAATGTTGAGGTACGGCAGGTCTTCCCGATCGAACATCAGATATTCAGAGCGCTTGACCTTGGGAATCCGGTAGAGGGGAAAGCAGATTGCCTGATAGCAGCAAAGAAAAATATCCAGCATGATGAACGCAATGAAACCGGAATAGATGACCGGAGCGGACAAGACATTTGTCAGCCTGGATTCGAGAAGATACTTCACCAATCCCGACTTGAACCGGCGCTGCTGGCGGGCGACCTCTTCGGCAAAGCGGACCCGCTTCTCCTTGATGATAAAATCAAACGTCTCCCGCTTCTGCCGGTACTCGGTCTCCAACTCCTCTTCCAGTTCGTGTATCTTGCGCAGCAGATCATCAATGTTATGACTCAAGGGACCTCCTCTGTTACTAACATAGGATTGTCGACGAAGTTCCCAGAGCCGAATAAGACTTATCTTCGCATACTGCTTTACGTTTTCAAAATGTACCGCTCCTGTAAAATTAACAAGCTCTATTTCAATTAAACCGATATTAAGCCTCTCCAGCCAGCCATGACTACCCTCTCCGGACGCCAACCCGCCACGTCGATCTCATTTGGAAAAACTCACATTCAACTATTGTAAAAGTATTGTAAAACGGCGAGTTACACCTCTTCTTTTAAAGCCGAATCCTATACAATTGAAAAAAAGTTTTACAACCTCCAAGGAGTCCATCATGCCGCATCACCGCTCCGAAGTTCACCCCCGCCATCCCCTGGCAAGCAAAACCCGCGTACTCCTCTCCAGCGTCTTCGGCCCTTACGCCCAGGATGACCAGTACGGCAGTCGTAAAATCAACCCGATGGAACTGTACCAGAATCAGGTCACCCGTGCCCAGGGGGGCTTCTCCCTGCGAATGTTTCATCGCTCCTTCGGTTTGATGATGATTCAGGCCAACATCGACGCACCCTGCACCCTGCTCGACTTCCCCACCCTGGAGAGCTTTACGGAACAGATCAGCCGGAACAGTTACGACGTGGTCGGCATCAGCGGCATCATTGTCAATGTCGGTAAAGTGGCCAAAATGTGCGAGCTGGTCCGCCGCTATCAGCCGGGGGCAACCATAGTCATCGGCGGTCACATTGCCAACAGGGAAGGGCTCGACAAACTGATCGATGCCGACCTGATCGTCCGCGGCGAGGGGATCCGCTGGTTTCAACGCTACCTCGGCCAGGATGACACGGCAGCGATCAAGCACCCCGCGGTGCTGTCGGGCTTCGGCTCCAGGATCATGGGGATGAAGATAAGCGACAATCCCAAAAATACCGCCGCTATCATGATCCCTTCTGTCGGCTGCCCCTTGGGGTGCAACTTCTGCTCAACCTCCGCCCAGTTCGGCGGCAAGGGGAAATTTGTCAATTTCTACGAGACCGGCGATCAGCTTTACAGTGTCATGTGCGAGATCGAAGCGAAGCTGCAGGTCAGCTCCTTCTTTGTCCTCGACGAGAATTTCCTTCTCCATCGCAAGCGGGCCCTGCGGCTTCTGGAGTTGATGGAGGCAGGTGGCAAGAGCTGGACTCTCTCCGTGTTCAGTTCGGCCAGAGTGCTGAAGTCCTACACCATGGAACAGCTCCTGGGACTTGGGATCAGTTTCGTCTGGATGGGACTTGAAGGCGAGGAGAGCGCCTACGATAAACTCAAGGGGGTCGATACCCTCGCTCTGGTGCGGCGGCTTCAGTCACACGGCATCAGTGTCCTCGGCTCTTCCATCCTCGGCCTGGAAGAGCACCGCCCTGAAGGGATGAACGCTATCATCGATTATGCCGTCAGCCATGACACGGTCTTTCACCAGTTCATGCTTTATACGCCAATCTCCGGCACACCGCTCCACGCCCAGCACCAGAGGGAGGGAAAGCTGCTCCCCGAATCGGAATTCCCCATTGCTGATGCCCACGGCCAATACCGCTTCAACTACCGCCACCCCCATTTCCATAACGGCGAAGAGGGCGACTACCTTCGCTATGCGTTCCAGCGTGACTTTGAAGCCAACGGCCCCAGCCTGCTCCGCCTGATCAGGGTACTCCTGAACGGCTGGCAGAGCAGCAGACTGCAACCCGGTCGTGTGCGCAGCCGCTTCGCCCGGGAAAGCGCCCCGCTCCGCACCACCTATGCCGGCGCCGTCTGGGCTATCAAGCGTTATTATCTGCAGAATCCGCAACTTAGAGGAGAGAGCGGCACAGCTACTGGAGGATATCTACACCGAATTCGGCTGGAAAACGCGCCTCCTCGCCCCGCTGGTCGGCAGGTATATATACAGTCGCTCTGCGGAAAGAGGAAAAGCTCCTGGCCGCAGGTCACAGCTATGAACCGGATTCATTCTGCGACAAAAATGCTGCCGCGCTGCTTCTGGAAAATGGTACGCCAACAGCCCATAAGCCCGTCAAACTGCCACGCCCCTCCCTGCTGCAGCCGGTATGGAGATGGGATTATCTGGAAGGATGTTGAAAACAGCTTCCAAATACTTGCTAAATGAGTCTTGAAACTAAATTTTCTCCTAAAGTTGCGGTAAATGTTTTTCCTGCTATAGTTATAATTATTTAACTAATCGTAATATTATGAATCACCAGGGGAGGAAATAACCATGAAAGTATTCGATTTCGCAATGAAAATGGAGCTTGACGGTAAGGAGTACTACGAGAAACTTTCCAGTGAATCTGCCGATACAGGTTTAAAAAGCATATTCTCCAGTTTGGCAGCGGACGAACAAAAACATTATGAGATCATCCTGGCACTAAAATCCGGGACAAAGTTTAAAATGGTCGACAGCACGGCTCTTGAAGAAGCAAAAAACCTGTTTGAACAATTACAGACTGACAAGAGTATTGCCGGCAGCCTCAAAAAGTCTCTGGATGGTTACGAGCATGCCCGGAAAATTGAGGCCGACAGCATCAAGTTCTATGAGGATATGGCAGAAAAGGAAGATAATCCTGAAATCGAGCAACTCCTCCTCAGAATAGCTAATGAAGAGAGGAAGCATTTCGATATTATGGATAACCTATGTGATTTTACCCTTATGCCGCAGAATTTCCTCGCGTGGGGCGAGTTCAGCAATCTTAAGCAACTATAGCCGTTTGCGGCGAGTGACAACGATTGAATCAGGCTACTCTCCACCGTAGAAAAGGAGGCGTACAATGGCTGAAATAAGGCGATCCGGCACCAAGGAAGCAAGAGAGAAGTGTCTGGCAGGAACAAGACTCGTATGTGCCTATGACAGTGATGAGATATTCGAAAAAAATCATCTTGAAGGGGCAATATCCCTCAGCCAGTTAAAGAATCTGGTCCCGCAGCTATCAAAAGATGAAGAAATAATTTTCTATTGTGCCTGAACTGACGAACATACAGCTGCCCGTGTGGCAGCCGAATATGCAGAAATGGGGTTCAGGAACGTCTCTGCTCTCAAGGGTGGAGTTAATGGGTGGAAAGAAGCCGGCTACCCGGTTATCCAGACTTGAAAGGGAAAAGTCATGGCAAAGGAACATGGCTGCAAAACTTTAGAACCGCTACACATCCAGCACCACCACCGCTTGCCAGCGACCATCCTCGAACTGCAGCCGGAGCCGGTGCAGGGTAACAGCCTTGACATCGACCAGCAGGCAATGCCGGTCCGCATCGAGCTGCTCACCACTAACGAGAGCATCCAGGCAAAACAGACCCTCCCGCTCCACAATCTCGACACGCTCGGCATGCAACAGCAGTTTGCGGGCATCCTTATAGAAAATCAACTCCTGCAGAAATAAAAGAAGCAGCAGGTCCGGCTCTTCGTGTTCCAGCCGGAAAGTAAGCTCCTGACGGCGCATCACCTGCTCCGGCGCGGCCGACATGGTACGCAGCAGCGCAGCGGCAGCGGCAATGAACAGTTCCTCCAGCGATTCACCCCACGCTTCGAAGGCAACATCGGCGGTCGTTATTTCATCCACAAAGCGAAACGGCACCCCTACCCCTTGATGTTGCCGATCGGCAGCAGCTTCACGACCCTTCTGCTCAGTCCGGCTGCTTCGGTTGCGGCAGTCACGACATCAATATCCTTGTAGGCCAGCCCGGCTTCTTCCGCCAGACCACCGTAGGAGGCGGTGCGGACATGAATTCCGCGCTGCTCCATCTCTCCGAGCAGTTTCCGCCCCTGGACCATTTTTTTTGCCTGATGGCGGCTCATGGTCCGGCCGCTGCCATGGGCCGTAGTGGAGAAGGTCATTTCTGCGCCGGCCTGTCCGGCGAGGAGATAGGAGCCGGTCTCCATGCTGCCGCCGATAATGACCGGCTGACCGGTCTCCCGGTAGCAGTCAGGCAGCCCGGGCATGCCCGGCCCGAGGGAACGGGTCGCCCCTTTGCGATGAACCAGCAGCTGCCGCATCCTGCCGTCAAGCAGATGATTCTCCAGCTTGGCGGTATTGTGGGCCACATCGTAGACCATCCGCATCCCCAAATCCTCGGGAGAGCGGCGGAACATACGGGAGAAGACCTCGCGGATGCGGTGGAGAATCACCTGGCGATTGGCGAAGCCCATGTTGCAGGCGCATTTCATGGCTGCAAAGTAGGCCTGTCCCTCGGGAGAATGGAAAGGGGCGCAGGCAAGTTCACGGTCGTACAGCTTGATCCCGTATTTTGTGGTCATGACCCGCAGGAAACTCTGGAGATAGTCGGTGGCAACCTGGTGGCCGAAGCCGCGACTGCCGCAGTGAAACATGATCACGATCTGGTTGGGGATGGTAATTCCGAATGCCCGGCTGGTCGCTTCGTCGAAGATGTTCTCCGGTCGGGCCACCTGGATCTCGCAGTAGTGGTTGCCGGACCCGAGGGTGCCGATCTGGTCGTAACCCCGCTCGATAGCCTTGTCACTGCAGGCGTCGGCATCGGCCCCGGCGAAGCAGCCCCCCTCCTCGGTCATCTCCAGATCCTCCGGGCAGGGCGTAACCGTTCTGCAGGCACCAGCGTGAACCGTTTTCGATCACTTTGCGGAACTCGCTCCGCGAACATTTGACAAAACCGGTGCAGCCGACCCCGGTGGGGATCGCGCTGAAGAGTAGATCGACCAGTTCGCCTATCCGCGGCCGCACCTCCTCCTCGGTCAGTGTGGTCAGACAGAGCCGCATGCCGCAGTTGATGTCAAATCCGATCCCGCCCGGCGAAATCACGCCGCTGTCAGGATCCATGGCCGCCACACCGCCGATGGGAAAACCGTACCCCCAATGGCCATCCGGCATGCACCAGGAATAGTTGACGATACCGGGGAGACAGGCAACATTGGCAGCCTGGTCAAAGACGCCGGCTTCCATGCCTGCCAAGAGCGGCTCGGAAGCGATAATCCGTACCGGCACCCGCATCCCCTCTTTGTACGTGACCGGCAGTTCCCAGATAGTGTCGGTTATCTTCCGCAGTTGCGGGGGAAGAGACATGCCCCCTCCTTTCCATCGGATATAGCTGCCACAGAAATGAAACGCCACCCGCTTTCCGAAACGCAAAAACGTGGTATACCGTTGTCTAGGAGTCTTTCCGAAGGAGGTCCAGAGTGCGACTTTTTATCGCCATAGAGCTGCCAGCCGAACTCAAAAGAAAACTTGGACAACTCCGCACTGATATTCCGGGAGTACGCTGGGTGCCGGCGGAACAGATCCACCTGACCCTGGCCTTTCTCGGCGAAGTTGACGAAGAGACCGTGGAAAGATTGACCACGCATCTGGCAGATATCCGGGCAAGCGCCTTCAAGCTCACCTGCGGCAGCATCGGCTGTTTTCCCGGCCGGCAGCAGCCGCGAGTGGTCTGGATTGGTGTTACACCGGAGCCGGGTCTGCTGAAACTGGCGGCAGCCGTTCAGCAGAGCGCACTATACGCCGGTATCCCCCTGGAAGAGCGTCCCTTTTCCCCGCATCTTACCCTTGCCCGCCTCAAACTGCCCGCTTCAGCCGGACTCCGCGCCTTTCTCGACAGGCAGAGCAGATTATCCTTCAAACCCTTCGCAGTGCATGAGTTCACTCTTTTCCAGAGCAGGCTGACCTCGCAAGGGGCCGTGCATAGCCCGGTCAGGAACTTCCCGCTGATTGACGCCGGCAGTGAAGTCCTCTGTTAAGTACGTACGGAAGTCAATCATTACCACCCTTCACTCCCGATCAGGGGAACAAACCGCACTCCGCAGAGCTGCTCTTGGCTAAAATCATCCTCAGCTACCCGCCTGGCCCGGATAAGCACCTGTAGATCGGTGTATTTCCCGACCGGTATAATCAGGCGACCGCCGATTGCAAGCTGATCAAGCAGTGACTGCGGCAGTTTTGGCGCGCCGGCAGTAACGACAATGGCGTCGTACGGCGCGTGGTCGGGCCAGCCGAGAGTGCCATCACCCTCATGAACAACGATATTTGTGTAGCCAAGCTTTTCAAATCGGTTTCTGGCCGTCAGAGCCAGACCAGGCAGCCGCTCTACGCTATGGACAACAGCGACAATCCTGCTCAGTATCGCAGCGGCATAGCCCGAGCCGGTGCCAATTTCCAGCACCCGGTCAGTGGCAGTCAGTTCCAGCGCCTCGGTCATATAGGCGACGATGTAGGGCTGCGAGATTGTTTGTCCGTCTTCAATGGGCAGAGGACGATCATCATAGGCTTGCAGCCTGAAGCGCTCGTCGACAAACGCCTCTCGCGGCACTTCCCGCATGGCCCTGAGGACTGCCGGATCGCTGATCCCCCTTCCCTGCAGGTGATCGCGGATCATGATGTCACGTCTTTCAGTCAAGGTGTTCATAGGCGGTGAAAGTTCTCATTTTCAGGCGAAGAATAAGAATGCGGGTCACTTTATTGATCCCTGATGATAAAAAAGATCCGGCAGAAGGTACCTCCTGCCGGATCTTTATTGCCATCACTACATCTTATGGCTTCCATGACCTTTGGGCCCTTTTCCCGTCAGCTCTTGTTGAGCCGCCGCCAGTGCCTCGTCAAAAGTCGCCAGTTTGCCGCCGTGTTCTTTTATAAAAGCTTCGGCGGCTTTTTTGTCGGCAAAAGCCCACTTGGCTACCGGTGTCATGACCCCTTTCTTATTGCCGCCGATAACCCAGGTAGCACTTTTGGCGTCAATCAGCGTTTTGCTGTTATAGTCGCCCACCTGAAAAGATTTTACTTCTTTGTTCGGCTGCTTATTCATATCAGTGGCAACACAGTTGATGCTGCAGGTACCGGTGCTGCTGCCATCCTTGTAGGTGACCACCATCCGGCTGTAGCCAAAGGTTGTCCGGTTCATGCCGCACTGTTGACAGTCAGCCGGCGCCTCAACTTTCTTTTCTGCCGCCAGACAGACTGTGCCCAACGCAAGCAGCAACATGATACTCATCCAAAAATGTCTCGTCATATGCGCATCCTCCCTGAAACATGTTATTTTTTAACAGGCGCCATAGCCTTGTCGCAACCGCACTTGCCTGCCTTCTGGCTGACAAAGCCGCAATTGCACCCTGCGCCGCAACCGCACATATATTTGCCCTGCTGGGGAGCGGAAAGCTCTTTGCCATCAACCTTGTAATAAACCATGCCATTTTCCACCTTGGTGACGGTGGTCTTTACCAACGGTTTGCCGCAAGTGCATTCCCCCTCTTTGCCGGCCAGTGTGCCGCACTTGCAACCTTCGCCGCATCCGCAGACATAGATTTGATCGCCCGCCTTGGCTGAATAAAACCCTTTGCTGCCTTTCTCCGCGAATACCAGTCCGGCAGCTGCAACAACCAACGATAAAGCCATAACAACGAGAATCAGTTTTTTCATCTTTTTAACCTCCTTGGGGATATTTTTAAAGTTTACAAGGTAAACTGTCCTTGTCCAGCAACATGTCGCGGCCGGGCATACTTTCCTTATAAAGAAATAAGATCCCGTCACCAGACACCCGCTCGCTTTTCTCTGCCAAAAAGTCAGGTTTTCAGAATTTATACATCAGGGTAGCGTATAAATATCTCCCGTTTTCCGGCACCTTGACACCGCTTTGAAACGGGTCGCGGGCATAGGAAAGGTTAGTGAAATAATATTTGTCAAACAGGTTACTGATGCCGACGATCGCCGTTATCCGCTGGTAATTGATGCCGCTCTTGATGTCGGTTGTCGCCCAGCCTGCCGTTTCCTGCTCGCCAAGATTAGAATCGACCTGATCCTGCCTACGGGCCAGATTCTCCTCCACTTCAAAAAAGAACATGCTGTTGTCATAGCGAACGGCAACTGAACCTTTGAGCGGCGGGATTTCGGCAAGCGGCTGGTCGTCTGTCTCGTTGCGGGCATCTACATAAGAGACCGATCCACGCAGAAACAGGTCATGTGGCAGAGATAGCTGGCTGCCAAGCTCGCCCCCACACATACTGGCATGGATATTCCGATAGCTCTTTTCAAACGTGCCGGGCAGCCGATACAGATTTATATAATCATGCAGATCGCTGTAGAAGAGAGAACCGGTGATATAGAATTGCCCGGTCGAATATTTCGCACCGATGTCAGCCTGATGGTTGACGGTCGATCTGAGACCTGGATTGCCGTGCCAGTATTGCGAAGTTGCCGATGGCACACCCGGCGTCGGCACATCTATAAAAAGTTCCTGCTGGTCAGGGGTGCGCGTCCCTCGGGCGATGCCGGTAAAAATATCAAGGCCCTTGGCCGGTGTATAGTTTAGCTGCAGGTTGGCACTGACATTGGCAAAGTCTTCACTGGTGCCGGCACTCACCAGCGTATTGGTTTTTCCGGCTTCGGCCCAGGTCAGGTCACCGCGCAGACCGGCTTTCAGCACCATCCTGTCGTCCAGCGGGAGTTCGTAAGCCGCAAATAGTCCCAGGTTATCTATATCAACATCAGGAATCATCGCCAGGTCAGCATAAGCATTGTACATCGCCCGGCGGTTAACAGCATCCCAGTAACGCTTGTAGTAGTCAATGCCGCTGGTCAATGTCCCTGAACCGGCTGCCAGCACAGCATTGAGCTTGGCGCCAAAAACCCTGGTTTCAGCATTGGTCTGCATTGAATAAGCACGATTTACCATCATCGAAGGCGTTGAACTGGCACGCAATCTGTCGTCCATGAGGTGATCAACCTGATCCCAGTAAACCTGCAACGCTAACTCCCGTAAAACCGGCGAAACCTCCTTAATGCGGTAATTCCAGTTAACGAGATTCGTTTTGTCGTAATTTGCATCCATTTTCAGGTACGGGTAAAGCACATGATCTGCGTCCTGATAGCTGTAGTTGATGTCAGTGCGAGAATTGGGGGTGGGGTTGTAGCCGAACTTGACCCAACCGGTATTGATCTCATAGGCTCTGGAGTCAATGTCGTCAGTTTTGTAGCGATTCGGGCTGGTTGGCGGATAGATGTCAGTAATGCGTTTGCCGTCACCGGACTCGGGAACATCTGAATACTTGTAGGCATAGCCGAGCAACCCGTCATATGTGTCAGTTCCATAAGAAACTGTGGCAGAAGTATTGATGTTATTCCAGCTGCCATAGGTCAGACTGACATCACTGCCAAATCCTTTGCCGGTCTGCTTTGATTTCGCTTCAATCGTGCCGCCGAGTCCACCCGGATTGGAAAGATCGTATGGCCCTTTGATCACCTTAACCTGTTCAATCTCTGCAAAATCATAGTGGAACGCCGGGGGATCCATACGGGACGGGCAAGCGCCATGCAGCCGCACACCATCCATGAAGACGTTGATGTTATCTTTCTGATATCCGCGCAGAACAACATCATTGGCAATGGCACCCTTGTGAATGTAGCTGAGCCCTTCAACCTGATTGAGCGCTTCGCCCAAATCCCTGGCAGGACTTTCCCTCACCTCACGAATGGAAAGGCTTTCTTCATTCGCTGATTCCTTCTGGCCGCGGACGCTGATCTCTTCCAGCAGCAGGTTCTCGGCAAAAACCGGCTGACAGGTCAGTGTCAACATCAGCGCCAGCAAAGTTATAATTCGTTTTTCCATAATTATATTTTCCTTTATTGTGAATTTTGTCGTTGGCAAAAGGCTGTTTCTGTTACGGCACCAGAGTGAAATTGACCGGAACCGTGATATCAGCCCTTGCAGGCGGTCGTGGAAACGGGGCCGCAGCTATGACCGTCTCCAGCGCGCATTTGTCCAGCAGCGGAAATCCGCAACTCTCCGTAACACGGATTTTTTCCACACTGCCGTCTTCCAGAATCATGAAAGTAACCACCGCCCTGCCGCCCCAGCCCATTTTGCGGGCCAGGGGAGGATAAACAAGCCGCTTCCTGAGCAGATCGCGGATATAGGCAAAATGTTCCCGCAGATAGTGCTGCTGAACGGTTTCAGTTGCCGGCCTTGTTGCCGTGATCAGCGGAGTCGGCACAGCCCGCACGCTTTCCGCCGGCGGCAATGACCGGACCGGTACAGCAGAACTTTTTTCCGCTGTCCGGGCCGGCTCTTCCCGGCCGCGGCCTTGATCAGCGACGTGCTGCTCTCCGGGCGGCTGCGGCAGATCAGTCCGTTCAGGCTGGCGCAGCCGGGTCTCTGCACGCACTGGCGCCGGCTGCTTTTTCAGGGGCAATCGGACGGACAGCTGCAGGTTGCCGGACTGGCGGTTTCTGCTCGGCTACGGGCGGAGACTGCACTGGACTTACCTTGTCAAGACTATCCAGATGCACCGTGATCGCCAAAGGTTCGTGCCGGGCCTTACGCACGGGCGCATATATGACGGCAGCTCCCACCGCAAGGTGAAGCATGAGTGACAGAACCACCCAGCCTGATTTTAAATTTACTGTTCTTTGATAGTGAATGACTGCTCCCTCATTAGCTCAACAATAAATAAGGAGTATTGTCGGCCGGCAGCTGGCACGCAGCAATGGTGCTCAAGTCCAGTCTGTATCGAATCGGTTAGCTTTTGTTTAGGAGACAGCGGGAACTTTCGGTGGGGGGTCAGGCGGCTCGCAGTACCTTGAATAAAGCCGCTCAGGTTGAAGGAAGGAAAAACTTGTTACTTGCGGCAACAGCATTCTGCCTGAATAGCGGAAGGGTATATGCTGTGATTTTTCAGTGCCGGAAAAAGCCAGATCCTTGTCGCTGCCGCATGGACAGGTACTTATGCCGACCGTGTCGGAACCGTTATCCGGGCTGTTACCAGTCTGCGGGGTGGTAACGACGGCTTCCTGATCGTAATCTTCCTGCTGGGAATGCTTATCGCAGCAGTCGCCAGCAGTTTTAGAGGACGCGGTAGTGGCGAGCGAACAGGAGGCATTGAGCATCGCCCGTTGTTTTTTTGCCTCAGCCAGCTTTTTCTGCCAGCAGCAGCAGGAGCGGGAAGCCGATCTTTCCGCAGAACAGCCGCAGCGTCCACAGTCACCTGAGCATTCCCTGCTTAATACCTGTAAAAATGGCTGCGCCTGTATGCCGATCGAGACAAGGGGGGAGAGTGTGAGCAGCAGATACACTACTGTCATTAGCAATGAAGTCAGATATCGTGGCAACCTTTTCATGCGACTCCCTCATCGATACAGGGTGGCGGCAATGGTTAAATGCATTTAAAAATAAATCTAGCAGTCTTTTTTTAGAAGTCAATACTGTCAAATTCACCTGTGTGTCAATACACCTGCTGACACACTTCAGGCACTGTTCGTCTCTAACGGTAAATTCATCTGAAACAGTCCAAAAAAATACATCCCCATAATTAAAACAAGCCTTCTCCTGACATCAATCTAGAAAGCCTTGGAAGTAATCATCAACAAATGTTTACCCTTGTAAAAAAATGTTGACTCTCTGGAAACATAAATTGCAGATAATTATAATTTATTACCGCACTCAGTGCCATAACATGCTGATATCGTTGCAAATCTATAAATAGAGTTGTCTTGGTACGATGCCTGCTTAGAATTTAACAATTAATATTTATTCAAACATATAAACCGCAAAGCAGAACATTTTTGTAACAGGTGGTAGCACCCTTTTGCCGCATAGCGCTGTCCGGGACCGAAACTCAGCAGCATATTACTAATATGCTTAAGGAGTAGTGCCTTGACCAATTTATATTTCCGATTAACCTTCACTAGCCTTATTGTAGCAATGATCTTCATGTTACTGATCTGCTCCCCTGTAACTGCTGGTACTACATCCAGTGGCATTGATGCAACCCTTATTCTGGGCGGTAGTATCACCGGCAGGGTGACGGACTCATCTGGAACCGGTATAGCCGATGTTATGGTATATGCGTCAGATGCTTCCGGTGGTTCAGCATATGGATATGGTTTTAGCCAATCCAACGGGAGCTACACGATAGTCGGTCTCCCTACGGGCAGCTATAAACTCGAGTTTCAAGATTATAGTTCCGTATATGTAACCCAGTGGTACAACAACAAAGCATCATGGGAATTGGGAGAATCTGTACCAGTGACTGCAGGGTTAACGACCGGTGATATCAATGCAACTCTGGTCATGGGCGGTACCATTGCCGGGAGGGTCGCCAACTCATCTGGAAGCGGAATAGCTGAAGTTTGGGTATATGCGGTCGACCCAGTCAACGGTGCAGGAAATGGCGCATACACCCAATCCGATGGAATCTACACGATTATCGGGCTTCCAACGGGGAGTTACAAACTCAAGTTTTATGGCAATACCACAGGCTATCTAACCCAGTGGTACAACAACAAGGCCTCATCGGATCTGGCGGACGCTGTTTCGGTGACTGCCAAATTAACGACCAGCAATATCGATGCAACGATGATTCAGGGTGTTTATATCACCGGTCGAGTTATTAACTCGCTGAATACTGGCATATCGGACGTTGTAGTAACTGTGACTGATACTGCCAATGGTTCTACTTATGGATATGTAACAACTCAATCCGACGGAGGGTATACTATAGGTTTGCCACCAGGGAGCTACATATTCACACCAACCCATCAATATTTCAACTTTTCCCCAGGGAACCTGGGAATAACAGTGAGCAATTCTGACCTTTATTTGGGTTCTTTCTTTGGTGCTATCACAGTCCCAGATGCAGATGAAGATGTCATCCCCGACATCCAGGACAACTGCCCGGCCATTTATAATCCCGATCAAGCAGACATGAACAGCAACGGCCTTGGTGATGCCTGCGACCCTGATGCTGACAGCGACGGCATCCCCCAACGAGCAGGACAACTGCCCGACAACTCCCAACGCCGACCAGTCAGACAGCTACGGCGTCGGCTATGGCGATGCCTGCACAGTTGTTAGTTGTGTAGCGAGCAGTATGGAGTTGCAGACAGCCCTCACCGCTGCCCAGGACAATGGCAAGAACGATATCATCCGCCTGTCCCAGGGCACCTACGGTATCTCCGGGAACGGCAGTAACGCCTTCAATTACTTATCTTCAGATCCGTTTGAAATGGCAGTGAGGGGCGGTTATAGCGTCGGTGTGCCAGAACCGGATCGTCAATCCTGCAAATACGATCCTTGATGGTGAAGGTATCGACCGGAGCGGATATCACGGCGGGGTCATGTCTTTGGACATTACCACTACCGCGCCTCAGGCTAGAATAATCAGTGGAAGGGATAACCATAACCAACGGTAAGGCTTATCATGGTGGGGGGCTGTTTACGCATGTTAGCGGTGCAGACGTAATACTTACCGATAGCATAATCAAAAACAGCATAGGCTACAGAGTTCGGCGGGGGATTTACACGGGAGCCTCTGGCGATGGAGGCGTAAATCTTGAACGGGTAAAAATTATCGGCAATACCGGTTCGTATGGCGGTGGTGCCTTCATTTATACTGCGAACGGAACAGAATCCATTTCTAACTGCATCATCGCAGGTAATACGGCCAGTTACTCTGGCGGTGGGGCATATATTTATGGGCAGGGTAACAAAAATATCACCAACAACACCATTACCGGCAATCAGGTCACTACAGAAGGGTTAGGTACAGGTGGTCTGCACATCGAATCCGACAATTTGAGGCTACTAATCTTTACAATAATATTATCTGGGGGAACAGTGCCACAAGTTATGGCGACCTGTACTACAACGGGAACGATACTTTGGCTGTCTTCAATAACAACTTCGACCCGGCCAAGGTCTATGGGACGTTCACAACTTCAGGGAACAATATCAATTTTGAACCGCATTTCGTGAATTCACTGGCTGGAGACTATCACTTAAAAGCCGACTCAACCATGATTGATGCTGGATCAGATTCCGTACCATACTTGTCGGCCGTGGATATTGATGGCGATGCCCGCAAACATGGAGTTGCGGTAGATATAGGAGCCGATGAGTTTAACAGCGTTGGACAACCGGCCAAAATCGGCGTCTTCAGCGAAGGCTACTGGTATCTTGATGCCAACCAAAGCTGGGCCTGGGACGGAACCTCCACGGATAGCCTTGGTATTTTCGGTTTGGGGATTGTTGGTGCAATCCCGGTGGCCGGGGACTGGAACAGTGACGGCAAAACCGAGATCGGCGTGTTCATTGACGGTATCTGGTACCTGGACATGAACGGCAACGGCCAGTGGGACGGCGAAGGGGACGGTAACGATGTCCGTGGTGTATTCGGCGTCGGCGTACCCAATGCCAAACCGGTGATCGGCGACTGGACCGGCGACGGTAAGACCAAGATCGGCATTTATGCAGACGGCATCTGGTACCTCGACGCCAACCAGAGCTGGGCCTGGGACGGTGAAGGCACGGATATCCGGGGCGTGTTCGGCGTCGGTCTTCCCAATTCCAAGCCCGTCACCGGGGACTGGAACGGTGACACTATTACCGAGATCGGTGTCTACAGTGAAGGCAACTGGTATCTGGATAAGAACAAGAGCTGGGCTTGGGATGGCGTCCCCACAGACACGTATGGCTCCTTTGGCACCGGCCTGCCGAACGTAGTCCCGGTGACCGGTGACTGGAACGGCGATGGTATCACCAAGATCGGTGTGTACAGCGAAGGAACTGGTACCTGGACAAGAGCAACAGCTGGGCATGGGAGGGTGAGCCGACCGATACTTATGGTGCCTTCGGCACGGGCCTGCCTAATGTGGTTCCGGTGGTTGGGAACTGGTAGAGTAACTTGGTATGAAGAGACTAAACAGAAGACTCAGTACCTCTGAAGCGCTAAAAAACTACTCGGCCTAGGTGTGTAACGCAGCCTGTTGGCGCACCTGCTTCGGGAGCTGATGTTCTCAGTGATAACAAATGCATGTCGGCCCACAGCATTTCGCTGTAGGCCTTTTTTACTAACTTTCATCATTCACTGTAGTAAGGTTTTATCCGCCTTTATCCGAAGTTATCCGATTTGATCCGCGTGAAATTGCCTTTGGTTTTTCCTGTTTGTTTCGTCTTCGCCGGTTTAGGCTAAATCTCAAAATCTGAGTTGGTGTCATCTGAGTTACTCTGAATAATAACTATCTCCATAATTAAATCAAACCTTCACCAGACATCAAATCACGAAGCCCTAGTAATTATCAACAAATGTTTACCCTTGTAAAAAAATGTTGACCCTTTTGGAAACATAAATTGCATCTAATTATAATCAATACAACACCCAGCGCCATAACATGCTGACATCGTTGCAAATATAAAATTACATTCGCCTTGGTACGATGTCTGCTTAGAATTTATCAATTAATATTGTTTATTCAACCATCAACCGCAGAGCAGAACATTTTTTGTAACAGGAGGTATCCCATGAACGATGTATCCGCACAAAGGAAGATTCACTATCCGAGCCCACTTCTGCTGGTGTTACTAATGTTTCTGGTCATGGTGGGAGGAACGGTTCACGCCGCGCCGACGCTGACTCTCCCCGACTACCGCAAACCAATCCTGACGCCGGAATCCCAGTCATCCACTACCTGGACAAACGTCACCCAACGCCCTGGCCGACTATTACACCTATGTACCCTACAGCCAGGCAGATGCCGTCAAGCTCGGTTTCCCGAGCAGCTGCGGCGTGACTGAAGATTGCTACACCATCTCCGCCAAGATGTTCCCGCAGCGATTCAGCCTGCCCGGCATGGGCTTCGGCGGCGGAACGGCTTGATCAACCCCGCCAGCAACCCCTTCGGCGCTATCACCAATGTCTTTGGCTATGGCTCCGGCGGCACGAGACTGGGTGTCCCCCTATTACGACACAACCAAGCCGGGTGTGGTTGCCAATACCCCGGTCACCGGCAATGCCCCGGCCCCGTTCGCCAACGGCACATTTGCCACGACCGGCATCTGGCATTTCCCGGCGCCCACCATCAAGGGGACCAAGGGTCGCCCGGTCCGCGTCCAGTTTCTGAACGACCTCCCCAACTACAAACAGACCGGCTTCGACCCGACACTCTGCGGCGACAAACCGACGGATTGTTTCCCCTACAACCGCATCGTTATCCATGTCCATGGCTCCCATGTCGGCCCGGAAAGCGATGGCCAGGTTCATGCCTGGTTCACTCCAGGATTCGCCCAAACGGGACCGCTCTTTGAGTCCACCCGCCAGTACGGGCCGGAAGGCACCTACTACTTCCCGATGGACCAGGAGGCCGGCACCATCTGGTATCATGACCATGCCACCGGCGACACCCATCTCAATACCAACATGGGACTGGCAGGGTTCTTCCCGGTCACCGATGCTAACGAGCAGGGACTGCAGGCAAGCAACATCCTGCCGACGGGCGCTCGTGAACTCGGCTTTGCCCTGCAGGACCGCATTTTCTACGAAGACGGCCAGCTGGCCATGCCCGATGCGCCGATCATTGATCTGAACTTCGTTGCCACCTGCACCTATACGACCGACCCCGCCAGCGGTGACATCCTCGTGACCTCCGGGGCCGGCACCTGCTCGCCGATCTTCATGAAAGACCCGAACGACGGCCATCTGACCACATATGCTATCAGCCCCGGTAGCCCGGCTCCGACGGCCTATCTCGCCACAAGCTCCACCTTGGAGTTTTTCGGCAACATACCGGTGGTCAACGGCGTCACCTACGGCAAGTACAATGTGGACAGGGGCGTCTATCGTATGCGTTTCCTCGGCGGTACCGATTCACGCACCTGGATAAGGCTCAAGGTCGCGGGCAGCAAACCCGGCCCGGTATCTGCCGTTCTGGCAGATCGCCTCGGAACAGGGACTGCTCAACAACCCGGTTAAACTTAACTACCTGCTGTTCATGCCGGGCGAGCGAGTTGACGTGCTGGTCGATTTCAACAGCGCCGAAGCGCTGGATGACTCCGGAGCTTCCGTCGGCCCCATCGACCTCTCCAATGCGCGCATCATCGTCGAGAACTGGGCCGGTGATGGCCCCTACGGCGGGGAACCCATCCTCCCGCCCAACGACCCGGCAGCGATTGCTTTCCGCTCGGTGGACATCCCCGAGGTCATGTTTTCGATGTCAGCGCTTCAACCATACCGGGAGACCTCGTTCCTTCCCCCAGCACGGCCACGCCGCTGCGCCCCATCGTGCCCCCGATTCCGGACCCATCGACACTGCCTCCTGCCGGCACAACGGTGCGGACCGTCTCCCTGGTGGAGATAACCGATCAATGGCAGCGCATTATGCCTACTCTGGACGGTCGTGGTTTTCCTCGGTTACGCGGTCAGCGAACTTCCGCCGCTCTATGCCACCGAGCAGTGGGATATCATTAATACCACGGTCGACGTGCATCCGATTCACCTGCACCAGGTAGCGTTCCAACTCATCAACCGCGAGACTATCGACGTCACACCCAACTGTCCTGCGACGCCTCTGCGCGCCCCTGTGCGTCGAACCGGCCAGTACGGTAACAGCCCCTTACACACCTGCCATGGTTACCGCGTTTGTGCCGGGCAGCCTGGTAACTCCGCTTCCTGAGGAGATCGGCTACAAGGATACTATCCTTGCCCCTCCCGGCACGGTCACCAGGGTCGTCGCCACCTTCGATATCCCGGGCACCTATGTCTGGCACTGCCATATCCTCTCCCATGAAGAGCACGACATGATGCGGCCGCTGGTAATTACTACTCCTGCCACGAGCATCACCTTGAACGGCTTCCAGACCTCCGCAGCCAACAGGTGCAACGATGGCGCCGGTCACCCTGACGGCCCAGGCATTCACCGGCGTTGCCGCCTATCCGCTGGGACGCGGCTTCGAGTACGACTTCACGGTAACCGGTCCGGCCAACGCGCCGATTGCGAACCTGCCGCAGCCGACCCGGGCAACGCCACCATTCAACAGTTCCATGGGCGATACCTTCAACATGGTCAAAGAGGCCAGCTGGACACCGCCAACAACCGTCGGCGTCTACACGATCACCGCAAAGACCAAAGCAATGGGTCCGGTCGAATGCAGGCAATCCAATCAAAACCGCCACCATTAACTACACCGTGGCAACGGTCAGGTGCCATCACAACAACTCTCTCTAAGACTTGGTGCTACCCGACGTGGCAGCACAGGTGGCCTTTCCTTACCGGACAATTCACCCCACCGGTCTGAACGATGGACCCGTACGGCGCCGCAGTTGCGCCTCAAGTTTACCCGATGTACGCGCAACGCAACTACCAACCACGTACCAAATTTACAAACAGCACCGGCTGCGCCGAGCAATCTGACTGGTACGGCAGCCAGTCGCCGGCAATGGCAAATCAAAACAGGAAATAGTTACGCTGAACTGGACCAACAATGCAAATAACGCGACCAGGCTCACCAGATCCAGCGCGACACAACTCCTGACTTCCTCAAGCCGGCAACCTTTAATGGTCGCGACGGCAAGACCACGTACATCGACAAGGTTCCGACAGTATCGGTTTATTACTACCGCGTCCGGGCGACCAATTCCGGCGGCAACTCCGCATGGTCAAATGTTGCAACTGTGCCAATGCCATAAGGCTCAGACGAAATTTTACGGGAGGGATACTTTCCCCTCCCGTAAAATTTCAGTTTTTTCCAGATTTGACATAAAGGGGTTTGTCGAAAGGAGAATCCCATGAAAACAATCAATATTAACATGCCTGTTGCTCTTCCTGGTGCCTGTGCAAACTCTTGCTGCCACAGACTGCAGGATTATCGATTTTCCAGATCGTACTGAACTGATATGCATTGGTGATGAAATAGCCAGGCCAGAGCCAACCGTTCCAGCAAAACCATTACGGACTACATCCGAAGAAAACATTACGCAGAATCAGGTTGTGGTGCCTCAAATGCCGGAGTCTGTTCCTGCCTCTGCAATGGCTCAGGCACAGCTGACTTTCTCGACAGCGCAAACGCACGCTCCGGTAAATGCCGCAAATGTTACGCAGAATCAGGTTGTGGTGCCTCAAATGCCGGAGCCTGTTCCTGTCGCTGCAATGACTCAGTCACCGATTCCTTTCGGGACTGGGTCAACGCAAACGCACGCTCCGGTAAATGCCGCAAATAAAGCCGCGGAAAACCTGGCCAAGCGCAGGGAACTGGCTACACGCAACACCCTCAACCTGAAGAGTTATACATCAGCAACCACTTTGCCGACTAAATGAGGTTCTCCGTGAGTGAACAAAGCACTCCCTTCTTACCCCTCCTGGTCTATCATCGTTTTTACCGCGTCCTACCTGATCTGGGCGCTTTCCCTGTTTGTGCCACTGCTGCTGCAGGAAGCCTTCGGGCAATCACTCGCCAGGTCTTCGCCTGACGAGATCCGGCAATCGGTCAGCGCATGTATCGTGAGGGGATCCTGCCGTCCGGGAAGGCGATGCAATCCGTTGTCAGGGATGATGTCGCCCCCCAGGGGACTTCATTTTCCTGCGCCAGTTGTCATATGCGAAGCGGGCTGGGGTCAAGCGAAGGTGAGGTAATTGCCGAACCCGTTAACGGCAAATCGCTCTTCAATCCGCGCAAGCCGCCGAAGGGCATAAGCTCCGGCATGTCGGGCGGCATGAGCAAGAATACGGACCAACCGCGGCAGGCTCCGTCGCAGCCACGTCCCGAACGTCCGGCGTATACCGATGAAACCCTGGCGAAAGCGCTGCGCAGGGTATGGAATCTTCCGGGAGAGTTCTCGATCCCTATATGCCGCGCTATCTCCTTCAAGACCAGGACATGGCGGTCATGATAGCGTATCTGAAAACACTCTCCAGTGATTATTCACCGGGAGTAGACGCCCAGAACTTTGCGCTTTGCGACGGTTATCAGCAAACGTGCCGGCCGGAGTCCGCGACGAGCAGGCAGCTTCCTGGAAAAACTTATTTCACGGATGAATGAGCAGGCCAGGGATTATGACAAGCGCCTCCAGGATCCCAAGAAGAACCGTCATATGAACAAGACGTGGCGAATGCAGTATCGAAATCTACAAGAACTTTGTCACGCTGGCTTTTGAAGGGGGCGCCGGAAACCTGGCCCGCGCAGCTGGAAAATTATTACCGCAAGGAACCTGTTTTTCGCACTCCTTGGTGGGATTGCTGCCGGTAACTGGAGAGCCGATTAACGATTTCTGCGAGTCGAACCGGATACCCTGTATCTTCCCGCAAACAGATTTTCCGGTGGTTGCGGATGCCAATGAGTATACTTTCTATTTTCCGAAGAACTTTATCAGGAGGGCGAAGCGGTAGCCCGTTTCATCAACAGCGGCACGGATGACCCGGCGGATAGCTCGCCGGTTGTGCAAGTCGTCAGGAATTCGCGACAAGGAAGGGCGCTTTCAGCAGGTTTTGAGGCTGCCTGGCACAACCTGGGGCAAAGCCCTCCGACAACGCTCCGCTTGCAGCCCGGAGAGTCGATCGCACATGAGGCGCTGGAGAAACTTTGCCAGGGAGCAGCCGGTCACCCTGCTCGTCTGGGACGGGGCCGAGGCACTGCCATTGCTCACCGCCGTCGCCGGGATGAAGAACCGGCCCGAAGCAATCTATATCTCTTCAAGCTTTTTCGGCAAGCAAGCAACCGCGCTGCCGGAACAGATGCGCGACATCACCTACCTGACATATCCATACCGGCTTCCCCGGGAAGAGGCGCAGTTGGAGGAATATTCTCTCGGCGCGACGGTAAAGAACAGAAGCGAACAGGATGATGCCGACAGGATACGCAAACTCACCTATCCTCTTACCAGGATACTGATCGATGCCCTGGCGGAAATGAAAGAGAATTTCTACCGCGACTATTTCCTCGACATTATCAGCAACCACAAGGATCTGGACGTTCCGCTGTACGAACGTCTAAGCTTCGGACCCGGACAGCGCTATGCGGCAAAAGGGTGCTCTATAGTCCAGCTGTCGTCGGGCGCCAATCCCGAGTTGGTCAAGAAAAGCCTATGGGTTACCCATTGACCTGGAATTCTGCTCGGAATTCGAGCGGCCAGGTCCCCTGCCTGGACGAGGTGGTCGAAGGAATTCTTCAGCAGCGTTTATTTTCCAGGATCTTCAATGTTTCAAAATAAATCCGGCAGTTATAGCTCCGGTTGCAAATGCTCATTATTTCAAGGGTTCTGACTCCAATCCGAAACAAGAGGAGTGCATCATGTCGTCCATGCTAGAGACTGCATTTGAAACAGCGATTGCCATCGAGACCCGGAGTCTGCTTTTTTATCGTGCCGTCGCGTCAAAGGTGGAAGACCACAAGACGCGCCAGATATTTGAACTCCTCGCTCAGGAAGAGGCAAATCACCTGGAATCATTCTGCAGTTTGTACCGGGAGAAGCGACCTGGTGAGTAGTCTGTGTAATGATTCTGTGAAGATGGCTGCCGATCCTGTACAACCTGTTACACAACTCCATTGATATGCACACATCTGAGATTGAAGCGCTCAGGGTTGCGATAAAAAGAGAAGAGCGGGCATATATAGACAAGTACACGGTTTTTGTGGAAACCATCCGGGAGCCGCTGATACGTGATGTCTTTGCCCATGCCCTCGAAGAAGACCCGCCGGCACCTGGCGATGATATCGGAAGATTATCGGCGCCACTTGAGTATGGAGGAGCGGTCGGTTGCAGAATATTGCTGAACCGGAATTATTGCTTCAGTGATTCATGCATTAATCAGAACGGGTAACCTTATGAGACAGTTCCTGGCCATGCTGAAAACGAACTTCAAAACTGTGGTGCTGCTCGGTGTAGTGGTTCTCATTACCTTGGCGCTTGGCATCAACGCCATCGTCAATCTGAACTCTTTCGCCAGGGATACCCAAAACCTCTATGAAAAAGACCTGCTTGGCATATCCCACGTAAAAGAAGCCAATAGTAGCCTTATCCTGATGGACAGGTCATTGCGGCAAATGATGGTGGCACCAAACGCGGAAATAAGGGAATCTGCCCGCGCCAAGCTATTGGAAGCCGAAATGGACACGCTGGAAGAGATTAAAGAGATCCGCAGCCGTATTGGAGAAGACAATGAGAAAATATTTACCGAGTTCGAGGTGCAATTCGCCCATTATCGGAAGAATGTTGCTATCGCAGTAAAATTGATTGACCAGGAAGACTATGGAAAAGGGAAGGCCGCGGAATTTGTCAGCACTAAAGAGTTTATGGATCCGGGGGATCAAGCCCACCAAGCGTTGGACAAACTCGCAGACAGTATGGAAAATCACGCCCGCAATCATGTTGAAAATGCCACCAGACAGCATAAGCGGATCAATCTATTCACCGTAATACTGCTGATTTGCGGACTGATATGCGAGGGGTATATCATATTCGCGCTGTCAAAAAGGTTCAGCGACATGGAGGGACAGCGATGGATCAAAACGCAAGTTTCTGAAATCTCCTCGGCTATTCAACAGGCCGGTACCTTCTCTGAACTGGCCCAGGTATTTCTCTCCATAACAGCCCCCATACTGTCGATTGGACAAGGGGTCTTTTACATTTATGACAAAAGCGATGATCAGCTGAAGCTGCTGAACGGCTATGGATACCGGGAACGCAAAAACCTCAACCAGTCGATAAAAGCCGGTGAGGGTCTGGTCGGTCAATGCCTGGTGGAAAAATCACCCATCACTTTGACCAATCCACCGGCAGACTACATCCATATTAGCTCGAGTCTGGGCGAAGCGGTGCCGAGATGCATCGCGGTACTGCCAATAATCCACCGTGACAGCGTGCTGGGAGTTATTGAGTTGGCATCCTTCCATAGATTCGATGCACGTGAGACTGCTCTGCTTGACGCTCTGATGCCGGCGCTGGCGGTAACTCTCGAAATTCTGGGACGTAATAACCACACCCAGCAGCTTTTGGCGGAGTCACAGAAACTTGCGGAGAGCATGGAAAAGCAGGCTGCCAAGCTGGAAGAGCAGTCGGTCGAAATGGAAGCGCAGCAGACAGAACTACTGCAGACCGAGGCCTGGTTCCGGGGAATTATCGAATCGGCTCCCGACGGTATGCTGGTTTGCGACGCAAGTGGATCAATCGTTCTTACGAACCCAAAGTTTGCAAGCACGTTCGGCTATGACCCCGGTGAACTCGTTGGCCAGCAGATAGAAATTCTCATGCCGGAAGCTGCACGAGGGGGCCAACTAAGCCTGCGGGAAAAAATCACTGCAAGAACAGAACGCCTGCCAGATGGGAACTGATGCCCGTAACATATGCGGCATTCGCAAAGATGGCACGGAGTTCCCGGTAGAGGTTGATTTGTCCGGCCTGCCCGCTTTAGGAAATCGCGGCCTATGCGTGTGTGCCTCGGTTCGGGACATCACCGAGCGAAGACTCTACGAAAATAAAATTCAGGAGGCAAAGGAAGCGGCATTAGATGCAACAAAGGCCAAATCCGACTTTCTTGCCAACATGAGCCACGAAATCCGCACGCCGATGAACGCCATTATCGGCATGTCGTATCTGGCCCTGCAAACCCAACTTGACAAGATACAGCGCAACTACATCAGCAAGGTTCATCGTTCGGGGAAGAACCTGCTGGGCATCATCAACGACATCCTTGACTTCTCCAAGATCGAGGCCGGCAAGTTGTCCATGGAGCAGATCGATTTCCATCTCGACGATGTCATGGACAATCTCGCCAATCTTGTCGGTTTGAAAGCAGAAGACAAGGGACTGGAACTGCTGTTTAACATTGCACCGGACATGCCTGTCGATCTGGTCGGTGACCCGTTGCGCCTTGGCCAGATTCTGATCAACCTCGGCAACAATGCAGTAAAATTTACCGATAAAGGTGAAATCGTCATTGGCGCCGAAATGGTCGGCCAGGAACAAGGTCAAGTCGAGCTTCACTTTTGGGTGCGTGATTCGGGCATTGGCATGACGCCCGAGCAATGCGGCAAAATGTTCCAGAGCTTCAGCCAGGCCGATGCTTCGACCACACGCAAGTACGGCGGCACGGGTCTGGGACTTGCTATCTCAAAAACTCTGGTTGAGATGATGCACGGCCGCATCTGGGTCGAAAGCGAGGCCGGCAAGGGGTCCACGTTCCACTTCCATGCCAACTTTGGCGTTCAGGCGCGAGCCAACGGCACGTCGCACCTTCAGCCAGGACGAACTGCTTGGCCTGCGGGTACTCGTTGTCGACGACAACGCCTCGGCAAGAGAAATACTTTCAACCATGGCCCGCAACTTCGGTCTTGAGGTTGATATCGGCCCAGGACGGCAAACAGGCGCTGGATATGGTTGCTGCCGCCGAGAAGAAAGGGTTGCCCTACAACCTCCTGTTGCTGGACTGGAAGATGCCGGTAATGGATGGCGTGGAGACAGTACATGCGGCTGCAGAACGAGCACCAGAACAAGATTCCTGCCGTAATCATGGTCACAGCCTATGGCCGCGAGGAAGCCATGGGCAGTGCGCAGGAACGTGATATTGAATTGAAGTCCGTGCTGGCGAAACCGGTAACTTCATCGAGCCTGCTCGAAGCTATAGGCGCTTCTTTGGGTAAAGGGGTGGTGGTCGAAAGCCGCAGCCATGAAAAATCGAAAATTACAAGGATGCGATGAAGTCTCTCGAAGGCTCACGCGTGCTCCTGGTTGAAGACAACGACATGAACCAGGAATTGGCACTCGAACTTCTCAGCCAGGCCGGCATGGAAGTCGTGGTAGCCAACAACGGTCAGGAGGCATTGGACATCCTGGCGCAGGATGACCGTTTCGACGGTGTTCTGATGGACTGCCAGATGCCGGTGATGGATGGTTACACTGCAACCCGCGAGATTCGCAGAAATCCAGCCTGGAAAGATCTCCCCGTCATTGCCATGACCGCGAATGCGATGGCCGGCGACCGGGAAAAAGTAATTGAGTCTGGCATGATCGATCATATTGCCAAGCCGCTGAACATAGGCGAAATGTTCGGCACCCTGGCAAAATGGATAGTGCCGGCCAATCCATCAACGCCGGCGAAGAGCGACAACCTGAAGGGTACTGGCACTGATACTTTGCCAGACCTGTTTGGCATTGATACTCAGGCAGGGCTGGCAACCTGCATGGGCAATATGAAACTTTATAAACGGCTCCTGGTAAAATTCCGTGATATCAATGCTGACTTTGGCAAGCAGTTTGCGGTTGCAAGGCAGGGTGCAGATCCTGATGCAACAATACGCTTGGCACACACAATCAAGGGAACTGCCGGAAATATCGGCGCTCGTGGCATCATGACCGCCGCAGGCGAACTGGAACTTGCAGTCAAAAATAATGAGCCTGCGCAGGTAATCAACAAGTTGTTGGCCAACATGCTCGACAAACTTGATCCTGTATTTGAGTCTCTGCAACAAGTGCGCTCAGATGAAGTGCAGGGCGAGAAAAAGTCACGTCAGAGTCAGACCCGGAAAAAGTACGGCAGCTGATCAATACAATTAAATCATTGCTTGATGATAGTGATTCTGAAGTTGTTGATGTAGTCGAGGAACTTACCAGAATGGTCAATGGCACGCTCATGTCTCCAAACATGGACGTGATTACTGCCGCTATATCAAGCTATGACTACGCAACTGCGATGGAAGAGGTAGAGAAACTGGAGGAGGTGGTTTAAATGAGTGAGAATCGTCTTACGGTATTCGTTGTGGATGATGCGCCTTCAAATATCGATGTATTGAGAAATATCCTGTCTGCTGACTACAGGGTCAAGGTTGCGATTAACGGCGAAAGCGCTCTAAAGATTGCGCAGAAGGAGCCTCGTCCCGACCTCATTCTCCTTGACGTTATCATGCCGGAAATGGATGGTTTTGAGGTATGCCGCAGACTCAAGGATAATCAGGCAACGGCTGCTATTCCCGTGCTTTTTGTTACAGGGACGGCAGACAAATTCGATGTATTGAAAGGTGCGTCTCTTGGTGCCGTTGGCTTTATTATGAAACCCCTTGAATCCAAACAGGTGCTTGATACTGTCAAGAAGGCCATAACAGGTTCGATGGCTGTCAACATCAATGCGTACCCTCCTTGATAACAAGGGTGGATCTCGATGGCCTGGAGCAGATTTTGTCTGATTTTTCAGAGTTGCAGAGGCGTCCAGGCGCAAGGGAAGGCCGGCATCAGTCAGCTTTCGTACGCCTGACCATCGCGCATCTCGATCAGTCTCCCCCCGAGCCGGCCAGACCCGGGTTGTGGGTCACCATGACGATGGTAAGCCCGCTTTTGTTGAGCTCCTGCAGGATCTCGCCGATCTCTGCCGACCGCTTCGTGTCGAGGTTTCCCGTCGGCTCGTCGGCCAGAAGGATCTCCGGGCGGTTCACCAGGGCCCGGGCGATGGCCACCCGCTGCATCTCGCCGCCGGAGATCTGCCCCGGCAGGTGGTCCATGCGGTGCTCCATGCCGAGCAAGCTCCAGGAGCCTTCCACTTCCTCCTCCGACTCCCGGCTTGCGGTAGAAGGCGAGCGGCAGCACCACGTTCTCGCGGACGGTCAGGGTCGGGATGAGATAGAAGTTCTGGAAGATGTAGCCGAAGACCTCCCGCCGGATCCCGGTGAGAGCCCGCTCTCCGAGAGTCTTTCCGCTGCCGAAGATGCTCCTGCCGGCAAGATGCAGTTCCCCTGAGGTCGGGTTGTCGAGGCAGCCGAGCAGGTTCACCAGCGTGGTCTTGCCGGACCCGGAAGGGCCGATGAAGGAGACGAACTCCCCCTGGCTGATCGTGCAGCGAAGCCGTCCAGAGCGCGGATCTCCTCGCTGCCCCGGCGATAGACCCGGGTCAGGCCACGCGCCTCCAGGGACACTCCGTTCTCGGTCATCATCCCTCGCTCCTGATCGCTTCGAGCGGGCCGCATCCTGCCCGCCTTCCAGGCCGGATAGATGCCGCTCAGGAGCCCGACGGCGACGATGACCGCCAGGGTCAGCAGGGCAAGCTTCAGTATTGATGGCCACAAGCCCTCCGCCCGGGGCGTAGGGGAGAATCCTCCGGACCAGGATGTCGGTGAGCCGGGCGAGGACGAGGGCAAGGCCGATGCCGGCGATGCCCGCCGCAGGTGCAGAGGATCAGGGTCTCGGTCCAGACCAGCCTGAAGATGTCCCACGGCATGGCGCCCATGGTCTTCAGGATGCCGATCTCCTGCATCCGTTCCAGTACCGACATGAGGATCGTGTTGACGACGCCGACCATGGCGATCAGGATGGCGATGACGGCGATGGAGAGCACCATGACCTGTGCCGTGGAGATGAGCTTCATGATGGTCTCTTTCACCTGGGTGAGGCTCACGACCTGGACGTCGGGGAGCTTGATACAGCCTGGTTTCCAGCCGTGCTGTCGGCGTCCTTTTTCACCTTGATGCCGATGGTGGTGATCTTGTCGATGCCCGAAGATCTTCTGCAGCGTCTTGAGCGGGACGAAGATCGTCCCGTCATCCTGGGTGCCGGTCCGCTCCAGAATCCCGACCACCTTGAGCTCGACGTTCTTCTCGGGCACGAGGATCAGGTCGCCCACCTCGCGCTGCTCCAGTTCGGCCGCCTCGAAGCCCATGACGACCTCGTCAGCCTTTTCATCAGGGAACCAGCCGCCCTGCCGGAAACGGAAGAAAGGCTTCATGGCGGGGAAGGTTTCGGCTTCCACGCCGAAATACCCGGCGATGCCGCCGCTTTCCCCCTTGTTGGGGTCGAAGAAGGCCTGCATGAGGATCGGCGTGATCTTGTCCACTTCCGGTCTTTTGCGATGGTCCTCCATCGATTCCTCCATGTACTGGAGCCCGGTCCCCCCCTTGAGCATCATGGTGGCCGCCTCATAGGGGCATCCCTTGGCCATGACCATGAGCTGAAACCCATGTTGTCGATGTCCTTGTTCAGGGCCGCTTCATAGCCGCGGTTAAAACCGAGCAGGCTCACCAGCACCCACGAGGAAAGCGCGATGCCGACCAGGGTCAGAAGGGTGCGGACTTTTTGCGCAGCAGGTTCTTGTAAGCGATCTGGAACCTGCTGATCATGGTTTTCCTCTTTCAGCCGAATAGACGAACTCATCCATCAGGACGAGGTTTTTCTTCAGCGCCCGCAGCAGGCCGAAAAAATCGGTCTCTGCCTCCGGGGCCGGGTTGTTTATGGCCGCCACCTTGCCGGAACCTTTGCCGCTGACCGGGTCATAGCGTTCGAAATCCTTGAGGGTCAGCCCGACGAACTGCCTGCCGAACTTGGGAGCCGTGAATTTCTTCGCCCACTGGCCGGCCATTTTCTGGATATAGAACGCCTTGATCGTGCCGTCCATATCCAGGGAGACGAAAACCTGGATAACGCCGAACTGGCCCTTCTGGTTCACGCCGTGGATATAGCCGACTTTCTTCGTCTCCGTTGTAGATCTCGTAGAGCGTGTAGGGGACGTTGAGGGGGCGTAGAGACCGGGAACTCCCCGAGACGCGCTTCAACTTTCCGCAGCAGGGCTCGCCCCCCGGTTTTGCAAAGGAGAAGTAGCTCGTTTTGAAACTTGGTGGATTCCGGGAAAAGCCTGGCCACATCGCTGGCGGGATAATTCAGCTCGCAGTTCACGGCGGCCAGCAGCGGGGCGGCCATGACAGCATGGAGCAGAATCGCCAACAAATGCCAGGAAGGAATCGGGATTTGCATGCCGGTACTTTCGGTAGGTCATCGAGAACAGTTCTAAAGATCGAACAGATAGGCGCCACGGAATACCACCTTTCCTTCCTTCAGGAACGTGAACGTGATTTCCCAGTCCCCCGGCATGACGAGCCGGACCGGCAAAAGATAAACTCCCTTTGCGGAAAGGGAGAAATCTTTGTCGCCGGTGCTGTGGGCCCCCCTCATGGAGGGCATGTCCGCATCCCCCTTGACGACGAACGACGTGTCCCTTTTCCCGTCACGGGTGAATATCTCCACCCTCATGATGGCCATGCCGATCTTGGGAGGCTTTTCAAAGCCATAGGTGAAGTAGTGGTCGGCATCGAGTGCAATTTTTGTCCCGGTTTGGGGAGCAGCGGAAAGCCCGTCTTTGCGGCGGGGGAGGGGCAGCGAAACCAAGGGAAGCAATGACCCCCATGATGAAGACAAGCAGACTCCAAACACAAGCTTTCTCATAGATTACCCTCCTCAGGAAATAGCTGGAGCTATTCACGCTACATCTGATGTCCAACCGGGCTGTCATGCTCCCGATCGCTTCATTTTCCGGAATTCGCGGATCATTTTCGTATCCTGATACATATCGTCATAGGCCGCTTTGATCGCCTCGTCAAAGCTGACAATCCTGCCGCCATTTGCCTTGATGAACCGCTCGGCCGCCTCTCTGGAGACAAAGGCCCATTTTGCCTGGGCGGTCATGACCCCTTCTTGCTCCCCCCATCACCCAGACGGCCTTTTCAGCATCGATAAGCTCTTTGCTGTCGTAGTCGGCGACGCTCACCATAACCGGGATCTTGTCGATGGTATTGGCCAGTTCGACCGCGGTACAGTGCAGGCTGCAGGTGGCGACCGCGAGCCGTCCTCGTACTCGATGAGCATCCGGCTGTGGCTGAACTTTCCCCGGTCCATGCCGCACTGACTGCAGACAGGAGCTTTTGTCACATCAGGTAGAGAAACTCCCGCAAACGCAGGAGTGGACGTCATATTGATTCCGAACAGTATCAGCAAAAAGAAATGCATGTTACACTCCAGATGTGTAAATGTTCATAATGTATATGTATACCTTACTATGGAGATTTTTCAAGAAGGGGTAAATATTTCCTAAGCCGGCAAAGCCGGAGCCAAACAGGAAAGAGATCAATAAGAACGCAGAAAAAGTGGAAAATAGGATATATGCGGATTAAAAAGATAACTTTTTAAATCCGCTTTGATCCGTCTCTTCCGATTTTTCTGCGTCCCATTGCTTTTAAATACAAACCGGGCTGAATCTCACCCTAAAATCTCTTTTGACATGCCCGGTTTTCGCTGAGAATCACCCATCACTATTTCAGTCACAGTCTTCGCGCCAGAATAATTGTCCTGGCTGGATCCCTTCGAACTGTTGCTGTCGAAACAGGGGGAATTCCCCTCGGCATGCTGGATCGCTCGCACCAGATCCCCTTTTTTTGACTTGCCGATTTTAATTTTATGCTGCCTGGCTATTGCCTTGATCTCGTCTATTTTCATATAAAGGCCTCCTTTTCCTCTGGATTCCCGGCAAGCTTTTGCGCATGAAAGGAACTGGCGACGTATCTTGCTGATGAAGTCCTATGCCGCGTAAAGATATTACCTGTTGTTCAGGGATATTTATAATTTCATGGTCTATGCCCCTCAACTTCAGGCACTTAAGCCAGATGTCGAGGAAGTGCGCACCAGAGGCATCAATAGTGTCAAGATGCGCGCAATCGATGCGCATTCTCTTTTTCCCGGTGAACTCAATCTGATCGAGTAAGCAGGTCAACTCATTGATGCAGCTGTAACTCATTTCGGTATTGATCCATTTCCCCCACAGAAAAGCCAGGTCGCCAGACAGATGAATTTTCACATTAACCTCCGTACATTTTACCTTCTGTTGTTTTTACCAGATCAACATCTCGGGGGTACAGGGATACCTATGTAAACAGCTTGTTCCTATAACCGCTGTTTTTTCGTAATCAGGCTGACATCTCTGGAAATGGCAGAAATCATCCGCAAAGCTGCTGGCTCTGAGTTCAAGCAGGTGATAGCAAGAACCCGGATTCGGAAGCAATGGTGCTTTTATCTGCGATAATGTGGAGGTAAAACTTTGCTGTCCCACTTTTCCCTCGCGTCTTCCTTGTTATGGGTTGGTTTATGAGCGCTGTCGCCTGAACGGTCGTTCAATCTGCAGCTGCAGAAATAGCCATTGCCGAACATGATTCTGTAAGGACAACCTGTCTTCTCTTCAAGGCACTCATACAGTTTATTCGTTATCATCCTGCCAAGATGTGCGCACATTTCCGCTTGATGTGATTTGCTTGCCATACCGCCCCTCTCTGGAAAATGGTGACAGATAGCCATTCTAAAAGATTGGATTACACTTTAAATAATTAGTTAAATATAATCTATGGGGGTTTTTGAAACTGAAATTACAAAAATTCCCGAATTCAGGCTTTTCTCTCCAACTCATCGATACGGTCAAGAAGCTCCATTACCAGGGCCACGGCATCAAGATTGAGATTAAGGTCCCTTTTCAGGCGCAAGGCCTTGCGGGCGCGGATAACGACACCCGGTCAAACAGTGGAGTCCCGCCTGAAGACAACGGTTCGATCAGCCCGTATTAAACGAGCCTACTGGTGACTGAGAAATGACACTCGCAGAGCCAGCTTAATTCATTGAGGGTGAGCCCCGGAACGGTAACCATTTCATGCTTTCTGCTGAGGATAATTTCATAGTGACTAGCGCTCATGTCCGACTCCTGTTCATTTGCGGGGCTCGAAGCGTTGACACTTTGGCCAACTCTTCAAAAAGTTGCCGTTCTCTGGATGAGAGGTGCTTTGGCACCACAATGCGAATAGTCACCAGCAGATCTCCAAAGCTCCCCGGGGAAGTCGGCATCCCTTTGCCACGGACCCGTAAGGTCTGGCCGCTCTCCGTACCGGCGGGCACCGTCAGATTGATGCGACCGGAGACCGTCGGCACATGCACCTTTGCTCCCAGAGCTGCTTCCCATGGGGCAATATCGATGATGGTGCCCAGGTCGTGGCCGTCGAGAATGAAGCGGCTATCGGGCTGAATGTTAATCCTCAAAAACAGGTCGCCCGACTCTCCGCCACCACTGCCGCCCCCACCCTGACCCGCCAGGCGGATCAGCGAACCGTCGGTGACACCCTGAGGGATGGCAACATCATAGGTACGGCGCGTTCGCGCCGGTTTACCATCGCTGCCATACTCCAGCCGTTCCAGCTCGATGCTTTTTTTAGTGCCGTGATAAGCATCCGCGAGCGTTATGCTGATGGCAGCTTCATGATCGCGCCCCCGGCTTCGCCTCACCCCTCCGCCACGCAAGTCACCTGCAGCAGATCTCCAACTGCCGCCGCCAAACAGACTCTGAAAAAAATCACTGAATTGTTCCGGATCGCCACTGGAGAAGTGATATTCATATTTTTCGCCTGCCGGGCGCGACTGGCCGGTGAACTGACCATCCCAGCTGCTGCCGAGCTGGTCATATCTGGTCCGTTTTTCCGGGTCGCCAAGCACCTCGTAGGCTTCGTTGATCTCTTTGAACTTTTCCTCCGAATCGCTGGCCTTGTTGATATCCGGGTGATATTTGCGCGCCAGTTTACGGTAGGCCCGCTGGATCTCATCCTGGGAGGCCTTCCGGTCAACCCCGAGCGCCTTGTAGTAGTCCTTGTAGCTGTTCATTACGTTCACCTGATTCATTCTTAAACCGGCAGTTAGAGCGCCGAAGAACGTCTTTAACTGCCGAATCTAGTAACGCATGTAACATCTAAATCTAACCCCCCTCAGTCCCCCCTTACCTAAGGGGGAAGCTCTGAAGTCTACCCTTAGGTAAGGGGAGATTTAGAGGGGTTAGCTGCTAAGGAATAGATGTTCCAGCACACTAGGTTCACTGCTGTGCCGAAAATTACAGGGCCGCATGAAGCGGCCCATGGAAGCATATATATGCTCCTTAACGTCAGACAACCTTGACGGCAATCCGCTTCGGCTTGACAGCTTGCGCCTTGGGTACCCGCAGGGTCAGTATGCCGTTAACATACTCAGCTTTGGCCTTTTCGTGATCAAGGCTTTCCGGTATCGCGAACTGCCGGTAATAACTCCCCACCAGTTCGAATTCCCGATAGGTTGAAGTCCCGTGCAATTTGTGCTGGGCCGGCGCACTGATGGTTAATATCCCTTTTTCCACGTTCACATCGAGACTTTCCTTGATTGCACCGGGGATATCGGCGGTAAGCACCAGTCCATCTTCAGTTTCGATGATATTCACTGCGGGACGGATAAAGTTTTCGTTCGACCGCGTCTCTTCCCGGGTCTGGGCACTGCTCTCACTGTGTCTTTTAGTCAAACTGTCGGCTGCCATGATGAAGACCTCCTTTGCGGATAAATTGAAATATGATTATGAAAGTTTGATTTCGATTTTTTTCGGCTTGGCATGTTCGGCTTTGGCCAGGGTCACCTGCATGATGCCATCCTTGCAAACGGCACTGACCTTGTCAGGGTTGACTTCGGCCGGCAGTTCGAGTGTCCGGGAAAACCTGCCCGAGCCGAGCTCTGCACGGTGCACAATCTGACCTTCCTTCTCTGGAAACGGTTTGCGTTCACCGCTTATGGTGACCGTGTTACGAACCACGGACAGATCGATGTCTTTCGGCTCAACACCGGGCACCAGAGCCTCAATGTACACGTGTCCATCATCCTCGCTGAAATTTACCAGCGGAAAGCGGCTGGTGGTAACCGGCGAAAGAAACGGCGTGCCAAACGGGCGGCTATAGCCTGCGCCACGAAACGCTTCATCGATCTCCTTTCTCAAACTATCCAGCTCTTTGAATACATCCCAGGTTGCCATTTGGAATACCTCCTCTCGGAATTTATTAGCATAAGCAAATCGTAATCACGAACTTTTGTATTGTCAAGGGGGGGCATAAACCCTGATTTGCATTTAACATTAGCCGGTTACGTCGAAATGCAGCTGAACTCTGCTGCTATAAAAGCGTTAAGCCCTGCCAGGATATCTTCCGCAGTACTATCCGGGAAATTTCGAAATGTGACCTGCGAAACGTCCCATTGATTTTTTATATTACACATTTATAATTAACCTGCTGTATGAGTCTGTGGCAGATTCATGGGTCAGACAGCGGACAAATGAGCGCTGAAACTGTGGGAAGGGTTCCATAAAAGGAGAAAAGCCATGCTTTACTTTGTGAAAGATAACAAAATTCATCGCTATCCAACGCCGAAACGCTGTAGCGCCAAGCGCAGCGGTGAGCCGCTCAGGGACACCATTCTCCGCAACGTTGAAGAATGCGAGTTCTGCATGCGCTGGTGGCCGGGAGATAAAGAGTAAGCCACGATGAAAAATTCCAGGGCAGAAACATATACCAGACAATTCTCCGACTTGAGCAGTGCGGCGAGGATGAACACCTACGTCTGCGGTCTGGATGTCTGGCTGACCCGTAAATTCCTCCAGGCAATCGGCAACCCCGCATTACAGGTCGTTTTGTGGAACGGGGAAAAGGTTGTCTCCAGCAGCCCGGCCCCGCCTGTCACCATGACTCTTCGTAACCGGTCGGTATTGTGGCGATTGCTGACAAATCCTCTGCTCCATTTCGGCGACGACTACAGCGCCGGCCTGATCGAGGTGGAAGGGGGGTTGGTTCCATTTCTGGAGACCGTCTACCGGTCTATGGCCGCCAGCCGGAAATATCAGAAAGCTCCCGATCCAGCCGCGTATCGCCGCAACCAGCCAAAACTGAACAGTCTCACCGGGTCACAGCAGAATATTCATCATCACTATGATATCGGCAACGATTTTTACCGTCTCTGGCTTGACAGGGAAATGCTCTATACCTGCGCTTATTTCCCTGAAAATTGCCTGTCACTGGAGGAAGCCCAGACTGCCAAGATGGAACTGGTCTGCCGTAAACTGCGGTTACAAAAGGGGCAGACAGTTGTGGAAGCGGGCTGTGGCTGGGGAGGACTGGCGCGGTACATGGCACGGCAGTACGGGGTCAAAGTCAAGGCGTACAACATCTCCAGCGAGCAGATTGCCTATGCCCGGCAGCGTGCCAGAACCGAGGGACTGGAGAGCCAGATCGAGTATGTTCACGACGATTATCGCAACATAACCGGCAGCTATGACGCGTTCGCCTCTGTAGGGATGCTGGAGCATGTCGGTCCTGACCACTACCGGGAACTCGGCGCAGTCATAGACCGTTCCCTGAAGGATCATGGTCTGGGACTGATTCACAGCATCGGCCAGAATCTGGCGACCCCGATGAGCCCCTGGTTTCTGAAGCGTATTTTCCCCGGCAGTTACCCGCCGACACTGCGGGAGATGATGACAGTCTTCGAACCGTGGGAGTTCAGCGTGCTCGACGTGGAAAACCTGCGCTTGCATTATGCCAAAACCTGTGAAGAGTGGCTGGCGCGTTTCGACCGTAGCCAGGACAAGATACTGGAAATGTTCGATGAAAAGTTTGTCCGGGCCTGGCGGCTCTACCTGTCCGGCTGTATCGCCAATTTCAATCTCGGCGCCCTGCAGCTGTTCCAGGTTGTCTTCTCCCGCTCTGCCAACAACTCCATCCCCCAGACCCGCGCGCATCTTGCAGCCATTGACGGTAATGCTTGATGGAAAGCTGCGAAGCGCTGATCATCGGCGGCGGGCCGGCTGGTTCTACCTGTGCCGGCAGGCTGCGTCAGGCCGGGCTTGATGTCCTGCTCCTGGACAAGACTACCTTCCCGCGCGACAAACCGTGTGCCGGCTGGATAACACCGCCGGTGCTGGAAACACTGGCAATTGATCCCGACGACTATCGCAAGGGGAGGCTGCTCCAGGAGATCAGCAGCTTTCGCACCGGCCTCATGCTGACAGCCGGTCTCCGGACCACATACGGCAGGACAGTCAGTTACGGTATCCGCCGCTGCGAATTTGACCAGTATCTGTTGCAGCGAAGCGGTGTACGGCAGTCGTTGGGTGAGGCGGTAGTCACTCTCCAGCGGCAGAATGACGGCTGGCTCGTGAACGGGCGGATTCAAACCCGGCTGCTCATAGGCGCCGGTGGTCATTTCTGCCCGGTCGCCCGCGTCCTGGGTGCCAGGATAAGCCAGGAGAATACTATTGTTGCCATGGTCGGTGAATTTGCCATGACACCGGAGCAAGCGCGTCTCTGCCCTGTTCAGGGAGACACGCCGACGCTTTACTTCTGCCGTGATCTCCTCGGCTACGGCTGGCTGATGCGGAAAGGGAACTATCTGAATATGGGGCTGGGGCGGCTTGACCGGCAGAATATCGGCCAGCACCTGCGTGAATTCCAGACGTTTCTTGAACAACGGGGAGAGCTGCCGTCGGGCCTGGCGGAACGGTTCCATGGGCACGCCTATCTGTTGTACGGCGGCAATAATGGCCGCAGCCTTGTCAGCGATGGCGCGCTGCTGATCGGCGATGCGGCCGGCATTGCCCACCGCCAGAGCGGCGAAGGGATTCTGCCGGCGATCGAGTCGGCTATCCTGGCGGCGGACACGGTCATTGCAGCCAAGGGCGATTACCGGCGCAGCTGTCTGGAGCCGTATGTGGCACATTTGGCGGCACGCCTGGGGAACGGCGGCAGGGAAAGCGCCGCCTCGCCTCGCATGTCAGGGCTGGCGCGGTTTTTCGGGGCGAGGTTTTTCGAATCCCGCTGGTTTGCCCGCCATATCGTGCTGAATCGATGGTTCCTTCACACAGGCCGGCAGCCATTGTACCTAAAACCAGCAGTTGGAAGTTCACGAAATGAGAGCATCAGAGCTATTCAGATGCAAATCATAGTGAAATTGAGCGCAACAGCCGATATTAGTCTGAGCCCTAATGGTGAGTTTATCGGACTGTAGCTGAAATCGAGCTTTGATTTGCAGAAATAGCACGTTGCTCCTGTAGCAGCTGGTTCAAATGCTAATCTAGGGCTATAGGCTTTCGGACGAATACGCGGAGGGGCTATTTTGTCAGGGGTGACAGGCCGCTGCGAACTGCATATTTAGTCAGTTCGGCTATGCTGAAAAGGTTGAGTTTCTGCATGATGGCCTGGCGCTTGTTTTCCACCGTCTTGCCGGAAATGTTCAGTTCCCAGGCGATCTCCTTGGTATTTTTGCCATCGGCAACCAACTGGAGTATTTCCTGTTCACGGGGGGTGAGACCGCCATAGGCATCTGACATCTCGGCAGGAATACACTGAAGAAACTCCCGGACAAGCAGGGTGGCAATCTTCCGGGGGAGATAGGTCTCGCCACTGGCGACAATTCTAATCGCCTCCGCCAGTTCAGCATATGCGGAATCCTTCAGCAGGTAGCCTGAGGCGCCGGACTTCAGCACTTCCACTACAAAAAAGCGGTTACTCTCCATTGAAAGCGCCAGTACCCGGATGGACGGATTTTTCGAAGTAATCTCCCGGGTAGCATCGATACCGTTCATGATCGGCATGGTCAGGTCCATGATCACCAGGTCGGGCTGAAGTTCTGCCGCGAGACGGACCGCCTCGACTCCGTCTCCGGCCTCTCCCACGACCATGCACTCCGGTTGTTTTTCGATCAGCGACCGTAACCCTTCGCGGATGATGGGATGGTCGTCAACAAGCAGGACTTTAGTGGTCATACAGGCTCCGCTCCCGGCTCCTTGGAGATAAAAGGGACCGTGACAGTTATCACGGTCCCTCTGCCGGTATTTGAATCTATAACTACGCTGCCGTTCAGCCGTTCAATTCTCTGTTTAACGTTATAAAGTCCGTAACCGCCTTTGTGCACATGCTTCAGCGATCCGGCTATGTCGTTAAACCCGATCCCGTTATCAATAACCTTCAGTTCAAAAGTGTTGCCGGATGATTTGATCCTGAGCTCGGCAGTCTCGGTTTTGGCATGTTTTGCAACGTTCAGCAGCAGTTCCCGTATGGCCTGATACAACGAATAGCGGACCTCAGGCGACAACCGTCTGGAGTGCCCATCGCTGACAAAATCAATCCTGAGGCCGTAGTCCTGTCTGATTGATGAGCAGAGCCATTGAAGTGTGGTCTCGATTCCGGCAGTGTCAAGAATGGGGGGCCGCATCCTGAAAGTCAGCGAACGGATATTATGAATTGACTCCTCAAGAAGTGAGGAAGCAGATTCAGCCGAGTCGAAGCAGCTTTCCGCCGCCACGTGATCTACCACTGCATCCAGCTTCATCTTTGCCAGCAGCAGGGACTGACTGACCTGATCATGCAGTTCCGCGGCAATACGCTCCCGCTCTTTTTCTTCCGCCCAGACCAGGTCAAAAGATATTTTTTTCATCTCTTCATGGGTCCGCTCAAGGGCTGAAGTCCTCTCAGCAACCCGCATCTCAAGCTCGGCGTTCGACTGTTCCAGCGCCTCTTCCTTCAGCTTGTTGCTGATTATATCCCAGGTAAAATTGAGGAGTTTGGAAACAACATTAACGTCAATCTCAAGGTAGTCGGACGGCTTGTTGCCGACACCGACAATGGCGACAATCAGGTCGCCCCGTAATATCGGCACGACCATTTCGCGCTCGATCGGTGCGTGACCTGAGGGGAGCCCCTTTCGATTGGGAAGATTGCATAGTCGTTATGAATGACCGGTTTGCGGGTCTGGACAGGCTCCGCCCAGACCCCGGCTTTATCAATGGAGTAGTGCTGCCCCTTCCCCTCGGCTGTGCAGATGGTCTTAACGGTGTTTGTCGACCAGGCCTGCAACTTTAGCGTTACCTGGTCCGGTTCCAGGAAATGAAAAAAACCGATCGTGCTGGAGGTAATGACCTCCGCTTCATCAACGACCTTAGTCAGCAGCTCATCCAAAGAATGACTGACGGCATACTCGCTCAGCTTCAGACTGGCTGCCATGATAATCTCGTCAGTTTTGCGCTGAGTAATATCAACCAGCGTAATCCGGCAACTACCGCACGGCTGCGCCTGCAAGACCAGATGTGCCCAGAATATGGATCCGTCAGTGCGGTGCATCCGTATATCCAGGGGCTCACTTTCACCGGAAGCTATCGACTGCCGCCGTTTCAGATAGTAAACATCCTGATCTTCCGGCTGAATATAGTGTGTAAACGGCTGATTGAGCAACGTTTCCCGTGTTGCCCCGATCATGTCCACAAAGGTCATATTGACCTTTTCGAACAGACCATGCTCATCAAGAGAAACATACGCAAGCGGCGCCTGGTCATACAGTTCCATGTATTGCGCCTGGGAGATTTCCAGGTCGTGCTTCGTCCGGCGCAACTCTTCGTTCTGGATCTCCAGTTCGACCTGATAGACCTTCAGTTCGTGCAGCAGCTGGCTCATCTTTTCGAAGATAACTGCTCTTCTGACAGGGATATCCCCTTCACCATAGCCCCCCACCCTGACTGGAGCCGCTTCCTGCGGTTGAGCCTTTATTAATGGTCATTATCCACTCCCCTTAGGCATTACCTGCTGGTTGCCGTCCGGCAGACCGCCGCGTTCCGCAGTGGCAATTGCATAGACCTGTCCGGCCTTGTTCCTCAAAACCGTGGCCGTCAGCCAGACATCCACGATCTGGCCGCCCTTGGTAAGACGTTGCGTTTGATACGGCTTCAGCTCACCGGCTCGGCAAAGCTGTCTGACATCCACCTCTGCCTTCTCACAGAGCGGCTCCGGTATCCGGTCACAATTGTGCATGGCAAGAGCTTCCTTTTCACTCCAGCCGAACATCTTCTCAGCGGCCGGATTCCAGGCCAATATCCGCCCGTCAAGGTCCTGGACCGTGATTGCATCGGAACTGTCATGGACAACTACCGCCAGCCGTTCCACAGCTTCGCGTGATTTGACGGTTTCGTTCATCTCGGTGAAGGTTATTACCGCCCCTTCGATAACGTTCTCCAGGGTCCGGTACGGACGGATACAGAGGAGAAACCAGTCGCCCTTCGCCGACTGCACTTCGAGCTCTTTTGACTTGAGGGTATCAAGCACTTCGTGCACGTCATCCACCAGGGTGTTATAGCCCACCAGATTGGAAACGGTATGACCGAGAGGCCTGCCGACATCGGTACGGATCAGGTTGATGACCATAGTTGCCGCCGGGGTGAAGCGCTGGATGCAGAGGTTATGATCGACGAAAATCGTGCCGACACCTGTTCCCGCCAGAAGGTTGTTCATATCGTTATTAACCTGGGACAGTTCAGCCACTTTGGTCTGCAGCTCGGCATTGACCGTAGAGAGCTCTTCATTGACCGACTGCAGCTCCTCTTTGGAAGTTTCCAGCTCTTCATTGGTGGATTGCAGCTCTTCGTTGACGGACTGCATCTCTTCATTGGACGACTTGAGGTCGTCATTGGCAGTTTCGAGCTCCTCGATGGTACTCTTGAGGTACTCTTCCTTGGCCTCAAGTTCCCTCTTCAGGGCGGCAATTTTATGGGCGGTTGCCGGAAGCTTGGACAACTTGTTGTGAACCGCTGCCTCCGCATCGACAGCTTCAGCACCCGTCAGGCTGCTCTGCTTCAGATCGCTCCGGGGTGCATCCTGAAGGACCACCAGGTAAAGGTTGGGCTCCGCACTGCTCTCTATTCCTTCAGCTACCGGCTCCACCGTCAGGTTGACCCTGGTAAAATCACCATTGGTCTTTACCAGCAACCCCGGACAGGAAACCGTCTCCTTATGGACAACCGCACGGTGGAGCGCCGTTGTCAGGTCGTAGCGGAGTCCCTCCCGGGCAGAATTAAGGATATTGTTGACGCCGGCATCGCCGGATGAAAGCTCAAGATAGCGGCCGGAGCGGCCATGGAGATAGATTATGTCACCGCGTCTGTTTATCAGGGCGCTGCACGGGGTGTATTTCTTGACAAGGAGTCGTTCGATCAGTTCACGTGGCGTCAGCTTGTCATCATCCATTAACTTTACATGGTGACGCATAACAGGAGAAGGGACGGTATGCGGGAATCCCGACAGGTTGAGACGCTGGGAGCTGCTGATGTCGGCCTTGCGGCAGTATAGCTTCGACTGTCGATCCAGAGGGGCGAAAAGATCGGTGAAGTCACCCGTACTTTCGGAAGTGCCGAGAAACAGCATACCGCCCGGATTGAGGGAATAATGAAAAAGCGGGATCATTTTCTTCTGCAGGTCACTCCCCATGTAGATGAGGAGATTACGGCAGCTGATCAGGTCTATCTTGGAAAAAGGGGGGTCTTTGATAATATCATGCCGCGAAAAGATCAGCAGGTCACGAATCCCTTTAATGATCCGGTAACCACTGCCGTCAGCTTCCGGCACGAAATAACGGGACAGACGTTCCGAAGAGATGTTGTTACTGATACTGAGCGGATAGATGCCGCTACGGGCCTTTGCCACAGCCCGGCCATCAATGTCTGTGGCAAATACCTGCAGTTTGAAGTTCAGACGTGCCGCCTCCATCTTTTCCTGCAGCAGGATGGCAATCGAATATGCCTCTTCTCCGGTGGAGCAGCCGCAGACCCATACCCGTATGTTCTCACCAGGAGATTTACCGGCGAAAAGGCGCGGAATCCCTTCTTCCGCCAATACGGCAAAGGCATCCGGATCACGAAAAAAGTTGGTGACACCGATAAGCAGATCATTGAAGAGTGCCACTGCTTCGGCGCTGCTTTGCTGGAGATACTGGACATAATCTTCCAGACTCCCAATCCGGTTGACGGCCATACGCCGTTCAACCCGTCTGGAAATGGTGCTCTGCTTGTAGAGAGAGAAATCGTGGCCGGTCTGGACACGGAGCAACAGCGCAACCCTCTGCAGCAGTTCAGAGTCACTGGCTGCTTTTGACACAACAGGCCGCTTTCTATGTTTGAGAACGTCAGCCACATAGGCAGTCAACTGTGCGGGCATCTCCGCCGGGGACAGGACATAGTCAACCAGTCCGGTTGCAATGGCACTGCTCGGCATGCCGTTAAACTCACTGGTTTCGGGGAGCTGGACCATTACCATCCCACCCTCCCCCTTGACTGCCCGCACGCCGAGGGTACCGTCACTGCCGGTGCCGGAGAGGACGATGCAGATTGCCTGTTGCCGCTTCTCATGGGCAAGGGAGCGGAAAAAAAAGTCGATCGGCAGGCGCTGCCCACGGGGAAAAGCCGGCTCCATAAGCTGCAGGCGGCCATTACTCAGAGCCATGTCCCGATTAGGGGGGATAATGTAAACCGAATTTGGCTGGACAATAACGCCGTCTTCCACTTCAGTGACAGCCATGCGGGTATAGCGCTTGACCAGGTCGGTAAGGATGCTTTTGTGATCCGGGGCAAGATGCTGCACCACAACAAAGGCCATGCCCGGATCGCTGTCAGGCGGCATGGCTGAGAAAAAGGCTTCAAATGCTGCCAGCCCCCCTGCGGAAGCGCCGATACCGACAATCGGAAACGGCACCGCCTCCGTAACTTTGCTGGCTGAAGCCATGTCAGAAGGGACTGCTTTCACGGCTAAAGGCGTTTTCTTTCTGCTGGTCATAATTTTCTCCGCACGAATCACCTTATATATCTTTTATTAAATAATTACAACTCCGCAATCCGGCGGGCTGACCTTGCTTCCGGATCAAGCATGATCCTCATTGCCTGGCTGACAAACCGGGCACCAGCAGGTAGCGCGGCCGCCCAGACGACTCTGCAGTAAAGAAGTTTTGCAGACGCGGCAGACCTCACCCTCCCGGCCATAGACCTGCAGGTTCAGACCAAAATAGCCCGGATTTCCTTCCACATCAACATAGTCCCGCAGTGACGTACCTCCCAGGGTTATCGCCTCCGACAGGACGGCCTTCACCGCCGTCACCAGCCTTCCGCACTCGGCCAGCGTCAGATTTCCTGCCGGCCGCTGCGGGGCAATACCGGCCCGGTAGAGCGCTTCATTGGCGTAGATGTTGCCGACACCGGCAACGAGGCGACTGTTCATGAGAAGTAGTTTCACTGCCACCGATCGCTTTCGGGAGATTTTATACAGATACGCCGGTGAAAAGTCATCTTCAAGGGGTTCCGGCCCGAGACCGGCAAGAAGCGGGTGGCTGCCCGGATCGGCTTCAAGCCAGAGCACTGCGCCGAATTTGCGCGGATCGTTCAAGCGAAGCAGGCTGTTGTCATCCAGTTTCAGTTCGAAATGGTCATGCTTACCGGCCGGACTCCCCGGAGCGGAGAGGTGCAGGTGACCGGACATACCGAGATGAATCAGCAGTGTGCCGCCGTCCATTTCAAGGAGCAGGTATTTCCCTCGCCGGTGCACCTTTATGAAGCGGCGGCCGGGGAGAATACTGCAAAGGCTCTGCTCAAGGGGGAAACGGAGTTTAGCGGCCCGGAGCGTGACCGCTGCCACGCTTCTGCCGAGCAGATGGGGCTCTATGCCACGGCGGGTTGTTTCAACTTCGGGGAGTTCTGGCATGGAATCTCCTATTTTAAATAGTTTCCGTCCGGAAAGGGTTCTTTTTCGCCCTGGCGGCGTCAATCTTCGGTCTTGCTTGTGCGGCGTACGGTCGTACGCCTCCGCGCAATCCCTTGATTTCCTTGCCAGGACAAAAAATCCCCGCTTTCCGAATCGGAAACAAACTGTTTCTCATCCGGAGTTTCCGGATGGAAACTAAATAACTCGATAAAAATTCAGCTACAGAGGACAAAAAACCCATAAAAGGATCGTACCGGGGCACCCTTGCAGATATATAACTCTTATTTGTCGACGTAAGTCTCTTTAAGCGTTGACTTAAAAACTTGAAAACAGTTAGTATTTTGTACTAATTTATAAGACCTCTCCATTCCTACTAAGGCACACTTATGGCTCAACTTTTCCGCCAATACAAGCAGATGTTCGACAATATGGCGGAGGGCGCATTCTTTCAGGGTGCAGACGGCACCCTTCTCGATGTTAATCCCGCAGCGCTTGAAATGCTCGGCCTCAGCTTCGACCAGTTTATGGGACGCACCTCCTACCATCCTGAATGGCGGGTTATCAACGAAGCAGGAGAACCGCTTCTCCCGGAACAGCTCCCCTCAATGGTTGCTCTGCGCACCGGTTCGCATGTCCGCAATTTCGTTGCCGGTGTCCATAATCCGCGCCTCCGGGACACTGTCTGGCTTAAAATCAACGCCACACCACTTTTTCAGGAAGGGGAAACATTCCCCGACAAGGTATTCGTTACACTCCATGACATAACTGATCGCAAGCAAACAGAAGAGTCGCTACTTACAAGCGAAGAGAAATTCACCAAGGCCTTCAATCTGTCACCGGCGCTTATGTCTATCAGCACTATAGAAGAGGGGCGCTATATAGATGTGAACGATTGTTTTTGCAAAATTTCCGGGTTTGAACGCCAGGATGTGATTGGAAGAACATCGGTCGAACTGGGGTGGATTCCGGCAGCGAAACGCCAGGAAATGAAGGATATTCTGCGACGTGACGGACATATCAAAGACGTAGAACTCGTACTGAAGAGGCAAGACGGCACTGTATTTACCGTTCTTTATACGGCTTCAATCATCATCATAGCCGGACACGAACGCCTGCTGTCCGCTGCCATTGACATCACCGAGCGCAAGAAGGCCCTCGATACACTGTTTTATGTCGATGAGTGCTTCAATCAGGCGTTGAACGGTGCCCGGCATATCCTCTACCGCCTTAATGTCAAAAACGGCGGCTACGACTATTTGAGTCCTGCTGCCGGAAACAATTCTCGGCATACCGCCATGCCGAGTTTGCAAAGTATACCCTGGAGCAGGTTATGGAGCGTTTCCATCCTGATGACCGCGTCCATATTTCATCGGCTATTGCCGACGCGATCCGGACCAGGAGTTCGAATGCCATTGACCTGGAATTTGAATACCGCTTTAAAAATAATGACGGCGACTATCGCTGGCTCCACGATTCCACCAGACTCACAGTGGATGACGCCGGTGAGTTGCAATATTTTTTCGGTTCCGCCTATGACATCACCGATCATAAACTGCTTGAACAATCACTCCGGGAAAGTGAAGAGCGCTACCTGGCGATTGTCAACACCCAGACCGAATTCGTCGACCGTCACCTCCCCGGCGGCATCCTCACTTTTATCAACAATGCTCTTTGCAAATATGCGGGGGCGACGCCAGCAGAACTTCTCGGGAAATCTTTTTATCCTTTCATTCATGAAGATGATCGTCAACGGATGATCGATGCAATCGAAGCGCTCACCCCTGATCGTCCCTGCTACGATGACGAAAACAGGATAATTTTTCCAGATGGCACTGTTAATTGGAACAGTTGGACTCATCATGCAATATTCGATCAGGGCGGAAATTTCATCGAGTACCAGTCAGTAGGCAGGGATATAACCCGTCAAAAACTGGCAGAACTGGCCGAGCTTGACTATAAGAATAAACTCGGCGTTGCACTGGAAGCCGCAAAAGCAGGTACTTGGGACAGAGACCTCATCACCGGCGCAATAACCTGGTCCAAGGAGACCTTCACGCTGTACGGTCTTGATCCCGAAAAGGATGTCATCTCACTTGCACGCTTGCAGCAAACCATACACCCGGATGACCTGGAAAATTTCAGTCTCCGGTTGCAGGAAGCGATTGAACGGCGGCATGACTTCAACTATGCATACCGGATCATATTGCCTGACGGCTCAATTCGCTGGCTCAGAGCCCAGGGCCGCCCTACTTTTGACGATCATGGCCGCCCGATCCGACTCAGCGGCATCACCATTGACATCACAGAACAAAAAATGCAGGAGGAGGCGCTGCAGCAGTCCGAACAGTTGGCCCGGGCCATTTTGAGTTCGACTATCGACCAGATCCTCTTCATCGATCCGGACGGAACGATACTTCTCGCCAATGAGTCCGTAGTTGAACGCTTTGGCCAGACAGCGGATTCATTAGTCGGCAAGAACATATTCTCCTTTTTTTCCGGAGACATCCGCCAGTTGCGTCGTGAGAAACTGGCAAAAACGATTCAGACACGCTCCCCGGTTCGCTTCGAAGATGACCGCGCCGGCAGATTTTTTGACAACTGCTTTTACCCGGTTATCAATTCAGACAAAGAGGTGATCGGCGTAACTGTCTTCGCCCGTGATATCACCGACCGGAAACAATATGAAATTGCCCTCAAACAAGCAAAAGAGGAGCTGGAGACAAGGGTTGATGAACGAACTGCCTCTCTGTTGGAAGCTAACGAACAGATCAGACAGATCTCTTTTCAGCTCCTTAAGGCGGAAGAACAGGAGAGAATTCGCATTGCCGCCGAACTGCACGACCAGGTGGGACAATCGCTGCTCCTGGCAAAGATGAAAATTGACGCCCTGGCCAGCGACACTGCAACTAACGTAAACGATGTAAGATCCGCTGACATCTCCAAACTGCTGGAAGTCTGCATTCAGGATATTCGCACCCTGACGTTCTCCATGCGCCCCCACCTGCTTGACACTGCGGGGATCGAGTCAGCCCTGGAGTGGCTCTGCAAATCGATTTATGAAAATTACCGGGTCAATGTTGATTTCAGCACCAGCTGCCAATCGATTCATCTGAGCAGTGCGCATCGTTACTCTCTCTATCAGGCGGTGCGGGAACTGTTACTGAACGTGGTGAAGCACGCCGGGGTTAACTACGCTGAGCTCTCATTCAAGACGAACGGGAATTATATTATGATTCAGGTCAGCGACAACGGCAACGGCTTTGAGATGACTTCCCGATCAGGCAATGCTGCCTCCGGCATTGGCCTCGGTCTGTTCAACGTGCAGCAGAGGGCCGAATCCATGGGCGGCAGTTGCCGGCTTAATTCCAAACCTGGCCAGGGAACGGTTGTGACCCTGACCATTCCGATGGGAGAGTAATTTATGAAACTGCGAATCCTGCTGGCCGACGACCATGTCATTCTGCGAGAGGGTTTGAAGGCCCTGCTTGAACAAGACCCTAAGCTTACTGTGGCAGGGGAAGCCGGCAACGGCGCCGAAGCGGTCCGTTTGGCCGCTGAACTTGAGCCTGACCTGGTGATCATGGATCTGAACATGCCGGTTATGAGCGGCGTCGAAGCCACCAGGGAGATAGTCAGAAATCATCCACATATTAAAGTGCTGGCCCTCTCCATGGAAAATGACCGGACGTTCGTGGTCGAGGTACTAAAGGCCGGCGCCTCTGGTTATCTCCTCAAGGAAACTGCCTTTGCCGAACTTCTGGACGCTGTTCAAACGGTGGGCAGGGGCGAGACTTTTCTGCCGAAAAAAATAACCACCCTGCTGGTGAGGGAATATCTGCAGTGCATTCCGGAAGATGCCACCCCGGTTTACGAAAAACTTTCCAGCCGCGAGCGGGAGATCCTCCAGCTGCTTGCCAACGGTAAAAGCACCAAAGAGATTGCCCATCAACTCGACGTCAGCGTCAAGACTGTTGATAACCAGCGCTACGGCATCATGCAAAAGCTCCAGCTCTTCAGCGTTGCCGAACTGACCAAGTTTGCCGTCCGTCACGGCCTGACAAACCTCTCCGGATAATTCACAGGCGACGCTCCACCTATCCAAGATTTTTCGTATCCAGCTGTTACTAAAACCCCTATATTCATTTTTCTTCAAGCAGCATAAAGTTGCAAATCGCAACAGCTATTATGCGATTTACTACCATGAAGGCACGAGAGTACATTCAGCTCTGTTTTTTCCATCTGACTCTACTTTATGCCTTTATGGCTCCTTTTACCGTGATACTGGATTGAGGCTCAGCTTGGACACTGTTTCCGTATTTGAGAAATATCATCCCTTGCCAATTGTCGCCGTTGCGATTCCGAACATGGACGGCATCATCGGCATTAGCGCCTGTCCCGGCTATCGTGATGACTCAGGTCGTCTGGAGCTCTATGAAGAGAGGCTGCTAAACGACCTTACGTCAATCAGGAACTGGGGCGCAGCTGCTGTGGTAACGCTGCTCGATAATTTTGAGATCCGCAATCTCGGCGTAAGTGATCTGCCCAATACCGTAGATTGGCTCAATCTGCTCTGGTTTCATCTGCCGATGCACAACAGGGCTCTGCCCGGCGCAGAATTTGAGCCTTTGTGGGATTCAGCAAGAGACTCTCTTTGTCAATTACTGCGCGAAGGCAAGCGGATAGTTATTCACTGCAAGGAAGGAATCGGCAGGTCGGGGCTTATTGCCGCCCGTCTGTTGATAGAGTTGGGATTGACACCTGAGCTGGCTATCAGTGCTGTACAGCGTGCCAAGTCGGAGTGCCTGCGCCACTATTCACAACAAAAATATTGCCTGGACCTTGCCAGAGGCCAGGAAGCTGTCACTAAACCGGTAAAATCTAAGTCTACCCCTAGTCCGAATTTGATCCTGATGCAATTTCGAGAGACAGCATCACTGGAAAAAAATGTTTCAGTCCAGCGTGACAACTCTGTCAACAATCCGCAATGGGGCTGGCCGGTGGGTTATCAAGAGGAGACTCTTCCCCTTGAGACGCTTGTCAATTCTTGCAAGCAGCAGTTTTTCAGTGGCGGCATCAAGCCCCTCTGTCGGTTCATCAAGTATATAGAACGGCGCATCTTTCAGCAGAGCCCGTGCAAGGGCAACCCTCCTCGCCTCGCCGCCTGAAATCTCACTCCCCTCCTCACCTACCCGGGTATCAAGCCCTTCCGGAAGAGCAGCAATCCATTCATCAAGCACCGTATCAAAGACAACTTCTGCGAGCTCTTCTGCTGACGCCTCAGGATTTGCGACCATAATATTCTCGCGAATGGTCGAATTAAAAAGGTGCGGCTTTTGGGGCAGTGCTGAAATGGAACTGCGCAGGTCATCGGCGGCATAATCTCTCAGTTCTCTGCCACCGAAGCGGATACTCCCTTCATACTCCCTGAACCTGAGTAGCAGCTCGGCGACACTGCTCTTGCCGACCCCGCTTCGGCCCGTCAGGGCGACCCTGTCACCTGCAGGGATATGAAGTTCAAATCCATTTAAAACCTGATTTTCTGCATATGAGAAACTCACCTCCCGGCAGTGCAGTGAAAATTCAAGCGGCGGCAGGGCAGGAATTGCCGGCTCGGCAACCGGTTGATCAGCATCAGCCAGTTCGATAATCCGCCTGGCAGACTCGGCAGCCGCAGGGTAGTAAAGCATGGCGGCAGACATTCCACCGGTAGCCTCGAAAGCAGCCGCCGAGAAGAGAAGCAGCATGACCAGGTGGGGCCCCTGTATATCTCCGCCAAGAACAGCGCCGGAAGCCAGTATAAGCACGGCGGCAACCCCTGCCCCGGAAGAGAGCAGGCTCCCTGAAGTTATGATTGCTCCCTTGAGAGCGAGATTTTTCTGCTCGGCAACAAGGGTTGCAGAGAGTTCAGCAACCTTCTTGACATGCATATCCACGGCGCCAAGAAGAATAAGCTCGTCACCACCGGAAATACCATCCGTAACAACCCGGCGCAGCTCGCCTGACAAACTGGCAGTACGTCTGCCGTGAGGTTCCGCCAGACGCCTGGCCAGCAAGGGGAGCAGCAGTCCGGACAGTGACAGAAAAAACAGGAGTGCCCCTGCGGCAGAGGCGCTCCAGCAGGCAACAAAAAGAGTCGCGGCAAGAATGGCAACCGCGCCTCCCGCAAGCGGCGCAATGACCCTGATGTAAAGATTTTCAAGGGAATCGATATCGCCACGCAGCCGTGCGGCAAGTTCACCGGTTGAATAGCGCTCAAGAACGCCCGGAGCGAGCGGTGCAAATTTAAGAAAGAGCCAGACGCGCAGCTCCGAAAGAAGGCGCAGGGCTGCCCCATGAGTGATCAGACGTTCCAGGTAGCGACCGACCGTGCGGATTATTGCCAACGCCCTGATGGCGGCGGAAGGGGCAAAATAATTGAAAGAGACTTTCGTGACACCGGCAACTGCCATAGAGGCGATAAACCAGCCGGAAACAGCCATCAGCAACGAATTCGCCGCAATAACCGCCACACCGGCAAATACCCCGAGAAGCATCCAACCCCACTGACTCCGGGCTACAGTCACTATGCGGATCAGGTTACGCATCTGCCGCCTCGCCTGTTTCAATCCGGCCGTCGCTGATCCTGACGACTCTGTCCGCCCAGCTGACTGTATCCTCACGATGACTGATCAGGAGGACGGTTCGCTCCTGCGCAAGCAGGTGCAGGGAGGCACAGACCAACCGCTCGTTTTCACTATCAAGCCCCGCTGTCGGTTCATCAAGAATGATCAAATCGGGATCTCTCAGAAAAACCCGCGCAAGGGCAAGGCGCCGCAGCTCGCCGCCGGATAGACCGGCTCCGCAATCGCCTAAGGATAGAATTCAGGCCATCAGGGAGTTTTGCAATAAACTCGAAAGCGGCAGCCGAGCGGAGCGCGCTGTAAATTGACTCATCGGGACAGCCGGAAAGACCAATGGCAAGATTCTCCCGGACTGTACCGTTAAAAAAGAAGGGCGCTTGCGGCACCATGGCGATACGACGCTGCCAGAGCTTGGGATCAATATTTTTCAAATCAACGTTATTTACCACTATCCGCCCCTCCTGGGGATGTGACAGCGCAAGCAGAAGACCGGCAAGGGTTGATTTGCCGGCGCCGCTGGCACCGACCAGAGCGGTTATTTCCCCGGCGGCAAGCTGAAGATTGACAGCAGTTATTCCGCCACGCGCTGAGCTATAGTGAAAAGTCACGCCTTGATAATCAATGGAGACTCTCCCCGCAGGCAAAACCTGATAGTTAACCTCTTCAGAGAGGGGGTTATCTCCACCAAGCAGGGGGATAAGCCTCTCGGCGGCAGCGATCCCCTGCATCCGTGAATGATAGGAGAGACCCAATGTTCGCAGGGGGAGATAAAACTCGGGGGTGAGCAGGAGAATAAAGAGACCGTTAAACAGCGATAAACTGCTGCTCAGGAGGAGGAAGCCGATAATAACGGCAACGACCGCAGTGCCGACAGTCGAGAAGAACTCAAGGGTAAAAGCGGAGAGAAATGCCACCCTAAGCACCGCCATTGTGGAGTGACGATACTCTTCGGAAACCCTGGCAACGGTTTCGGCCTCACGCCTGACAGCCGAGCAGATTTTCAGATCAGGAAGACCTTTCACCAGGTCTGTCAGATGCCCGGACAAACGGGCCAACTTGGCCCACTGCCGCCTGTTAAGGCTCTGGGTTCCTTTGCCGACAAGAATCATGAGAAGCGGAATGAACGGTGCTGAAAAAATAAGTACCAGCGAAGCTCGCCATTCGGTCGGCACAGTGAAAAAAAGCATAGCCGGCGGGAGAGTCGCCGCCAGAGTAAGGTGTGGCAGAAATCTGGTGAAGTAGCTCTCAAGCGAGTCAACTCCGAGGGTGACGACTTCGACAATAGTGGCGCTATCGCCTCCTCTTCCAGTGGAGCCGGCAGAAAGAACCCGCTGATAAAGTCTGTTCCTGATGCTCTGCTTTAATGACGCCGCCGCAATGACTGAATATTTTTCAGATAAGTAGAAAAGGAGCGAGCGTGATATGGCAAGAAGCAGAACGAAAAGAGCAAGAGGGATGATTGGCGCCAGAGAGGATTTTTCGATGACTATCAGGTGACATGCCCAGGCAAGCACACGTGCCTGGGCAACAACCAGCAGACCTGTAAAAAAAGAGAGTGTAATTGAGTAGAGAAGGTGCTGTCTGGAAGCTGCCGCTTCCTTAACCAGCCAACGCTCCGAGCTGCGATCCTCACCCGCCTGAGAACTGTTCATAGTGTGAAGTCAACTCAAGGTATGTGCATTTATGAACTGCCAGTTTTTGGTTAATAAGACGATTTAACCCTTATTAGAGCAACTTCTCCGCATCTTTCAGATCGGCGTCAGTCATCTCATTTACCAACTGCGCAAAACTGGTTTTAATTGTCCAGCCGAGCTCGCGTTTTGCTTTGGACGGATCACCAAGCAGGAGGTCGACTTCTGCCGGGCGGAAATATTTAGAGTCAACCCTGATGACTGTTTTACCGGTCAATGTGTTGATGCCTGTTTCATCTATACCGGAACCCTGCCACTGCAGCGGTATTCCCAGGCGTGCAAAGACCATTTCGGCAAAGGTTCGCACCATGTAGGTTTCACCGGTGGCGATGACGTAATCGTCTGCCTTCTCCTGCTGCAGCATCAGCCACATGGCTTCAACGTAGTCGCCGGCAAATCCCCAGTCTCGTTTTGCATCAAGGTTGCCGAGATAGAGGCAATCCTGCAGGCCGAGCTTGATTCTGGCAGCTGCGCGGGTGATCTTTCTGGTGACAAAAGTTTCGCCACGGCGGGGTGATTCATGATTGAAAAGTATGCCGTTGCAGGCGTACATATCGTAACTTTCACGATAATTCTGGGTAATGTAGAAGGCATAGGCTTTGGCACAGGCATAAGGGGAGCGCGGATGGAAGGGGGTTGTTTCGCTTTGCGGTGTCTCGACAACCTTGCCGTACAGCTCAGACGAAGATGCCTGGTAGAAGCGGGTTTTCAGCTCAGTTTCGCGAATACCTTCAAGGATACGGACAGCGCCAAGGGCATCGACCTCACCGGTATACTCGGGAATATCGAATGACACACGGACATGACTCTGGGCGCCAAGATTGTAAATCTCATCAGGCTTGATGCCTCTCAGAAGCGTGTTTATTGAACTGGCATCGTTCAGATCGCCATAATGAAGAAAAAGTCTGACGTTTTTCTCATGGGGATCACGATAGATATGATCAATCCTGCCGGTATTGAAAGAGGATGACCTGCGGATCATCCCATGGACTTCATAACCCTTTTGAAGAAGAAGTTCGGCAAGATATGAGCCATCCTGGCCGGTAATTCCGGTAATCAGCGCTTTTTTCATCTATCGCTCCTGTCTGCTATTTTCTAAAGGTGTCAATGTTTTCAAGAAACCACTTGTACGTTCTGTCTATACCCTCAGCGAGGGGTACTTTTGCCCGCCAGCCGAGGGAAACCATGCGTGACACATCCTGAAGTTTCTGCGGAGTGCCGTCAGGCTTGGAGGTGTCAAAGCTGATTTTTCCGCTGAATCCGGTCACTTGGCTAACTATCCTGGCGATGTCGGCAATGGATGCATCAACGCCGGTGCCCAGATTTACAAAACAGGGCTGAGGATAATTGAGCAGTTCAGGTTTCAGGTCAGCAGTCGGCATCTTAAGAAGGTGCAGCGAACCGTCGGCCATATCATCAACATAGAGGAGTTCGCGGCGGGGTGTGCCGGTTCCCCAGACCACGACTTCAGCCAGGTTTGCCTCTTTCGCTTCATGAAACCGCCGGATCAGTGCGGGCAGGACATGGCTGTTTTCCGGATGAAAGTTATCCCCGGGGCCGTAGAGATTTGTCGGCATGACAGCGATAAATTCGGTTCCATACTGCCTGTTATACGCTTCGCACATTTTTATGCCGGCAATCTTGGCAATGGCATAAGGCTCGTTGGTAGGCTCAAGCAGACCGGTGAGAAGAGACTCCTCCTTCATCGGCTGGGGCGCGAGGCGTGGATAGATGCAGGACGAACCGAGAAAAAGCAGCCGCTTCACGCCGCTACGCCAGGCGTTGTGTATTACATTGTTTTGTATTGAAAGATTGCTGTATATGAATTCGGCAGGGTAGCTGTTGTTGGCAAGGATTCCGCCAACCCTGGCAGCGGCGAGGATGACATATTCAGGACGTTCTTTTGCAAAAAAATCGGCGACAGCAGCCTGAACAGTGAGATCAAGTTGATTTGACTCCGGGAGCAGGAGATTATCATAGCCTCTGGACTTCAAGGCTCTAACCAGTGCGGAACCGACCAGACCTTTTGAACCGGCTACAAATATTTTAGATCCTTTGTTCATAGCTGCCTTTTTCCGGAAAAACTAAGAGTTAATCCCTTCTTTTAAAAGAATTTTTATTACATTATGACACGTTGTACGTCAAGGAGAATCAGCTTTAACCAATATCATGCTTGATTTTATAAATCAAAAATGTACTATTGCAAAAACAACACACTAGGAGGCTGAAATGAGCCAGATACCATTTATAGACCTTGCAAAACAGCAGAGCAGAATACTGCCGGAAATCGAAAGAAGGATTGCCGCTGTCCTCAAACATGGCCAGTACGTACTCGGACCCGAAATAGCTGAGCTAGAAGCCAAACTGGCCGCTTATACCGGCGCGAAGCACTGCATTGCCGTCTCAAGCGGCACGGATGCCCTGCTTATTGCCCTTATGGCAATCGGCATTGAGCCTGGTGATGAGGTTATCACCACTCCATTCACTTTTATAGCAACCGGCGAAGTAATAGCCCTGCTCGGCGCCAGGCCGGTCTTTGTCGATATCGATCCCCGTACCTACAACATTGATCCGCAACTGATCGAAGCTGCCGTGACCCCACGGACAAAAGCGATCATGCCGGTCAGTCTCTATGGGCAGGCTGCTGATTTTGACGCTATTAACGCTATTGCCGCGAAACACTCCCTGATAGTGATAGAAGATGCCTGCCAGAGCTTCGGCGCAACTTATAAAGGCCGCAAGTCATGTGCTCTCTCGGACATAGCCTGCACAAGCTTTTTCCCTTCAAAGCCGCTTGGCTGCTACGGTGATGGCGGCGCCTGCTTTACTGATGATGATGCTCTCGCCACAAAAATGCGCCAGGTTATGAACCATGGCCAGGACCGACGCTACCACCATCCGATGATCGGGCTTAATGGCCGCTGCGACACATTGCAGGCAGCCATTCTTCTTGCAAAATTCGATATTTTTGAGGAAGAGGTAGCTCTCCGTGCTGAGATCGGTGCGAAATATAGCAAAATGTTCTCTGACGCTTCCGGCGGGAAGGTAGTTACCCCATACATAGAGCCTTACAATACAAGCGTCTATGCGCAGTATACAATTCAGGTTGATGACAGAGATAATTTGCAACAGGCCCTCCAGCCAAAAGGTGTCCCTACCGCAGTGCACTACCCTGTTCCGTTGAACCTGCAACCGGCATTTGCGTCACTCAACAAAATGGAAGGCAGTTTCCCTGTCTCTGAAGCCGTCGCCGGAAAAGTCATGAGTCTTCCAATGCATCCGTATCTTGCTCAAAGCGATATGGAAACCATAGTCTCGGCAGTTTGTAATAGTTTGTAATCCAGAGGGGAATTTGATGTTAAACGGTAAACAAAAAAGGTTTTTACGCGGGCTTGGTCATGGGCTAAAGCCTCTTGTCAGGGTGGGGAAGAATGAATTTAATGAAGCGCTGGCTGAAGAGACCGTAAGTGCAATTGCGGCACATGAACTTATCAAGATAAAACTGTTGGAGAGCTGTGAGATGGATCGGTATGAAGTCGCTGAAAAGCTGGCTGAAGCAGCAGACGCTGAAGTGGCTCAGATTCTCGGTCGAACTATCCTGTTATACCGTCAGGGCGAAAAGCCGAAAATTGAGCTGCCCCAAAAATAGTTGAGCGATGAGAGATGAAGGTTGAGAGAAGATTTCTCAACTCTCAACGCTTCACCTCATCTCTCATCTGTTTATTAATCTTTCCAGTAGATTGCAGTAACAGGACAGCCATCAAGACATTGCTGAATTACTGACTCAGGGGCTCCAAACGGATTATGGACCATGGAAGCGCCCCCTTCAAGCCTGAATACTTCAGGTGCAACCGACACGCATAGACCACAAGCTATGCAGGATTCACGATCCACTTCAACTATTCTTCCCATAAATAACTCCTATTTTTTTAACTTCCAAAGCCAGAAGCTTGCGCCCATAGCCTGCCTTAAACCCTTTCATACGGTTCGAACAATCGTTTGTATTCATCAAGCGCGAATCGATCCGTCATCCCGGCGACATAATCACAGATTACCCGCTCCCTGCCGAAAATTTCCATCTTTTTAACATATTTAGCAGGCAGCAGAGTCGGATGAGTTAGATATGTTTTAAAAAGATTGGCAAGATAGCGCTCCGCTTTTACCCTCATCCTTTCAACCTTGTAGTGATGATAGAGATTTTCAAGCAGAAACTGCTTCAACTCTCTGTTTTTTCTGGCAAGATCCGGGCTGAAACCGGCAACCAGTTTGTTGACCTGCCTGAGGTCGGCAACCGAATTTATCCCATTCGCAGAGATTGTTCTTGCTGTCTCGTTTGTCAGGTCATCGATAAACAGACCGATCAAGGAACTGATAGTTTGATATTTAATTCTCTCCGGATCGGCATCAGGAAACTTTTGTTTCATGTTCTCATGCACTTCACTCCAGAGTTGCACCTCTGACAACTGCTCCAGAGAAATATAGCCCGACTTTAGGCCATCATCAATATCGTGATTATTATAAGCGATTTCGTCTGCATAATTGATCAGCTGTGCTTCAATGACCGGCACCACTCCAGGGATAAATTCATCGTCTGCCCCTAAAGGGGTATCATATGGAGAAGAGTGCTTTATAAGCCCCTCTCGCAACTCGAATGAGAGGTTGAGTCCATTGAAACCGGCGTAACGCTCCTCCAACTCATCCACTACCCGCAGTGACTGGCGATTATGTTCAAAACCGCCATGTCCGTTCATCAGGCGATTCAGCACCTCCTCGCCAGTGTGCCCGAAAGGGGTATGACCAAGGTCATGGGCAAGGGCAAGAGCTTCTGTCAACTCTTCGTTAAGACGAAGCCGCCGCGCAACCGCCTTGCCGATCTGGGCGACCTCCAGGGAGTGCGTCAGTCGTGTCCGATAGTAGTCCCCTTCATGATTTACAAACACCTGGGTCTTATACTCGAGCCTGCGAAATGCTGCACAGTGGATAATTCTGTCGCGATCACGCTCGAAAGCAGGCCGAGCATCGCGAAAATCTTCTTTATAGCGTCTCCCTTTAGACAGATTGCTGCTTGCAGCATAACTGGCAAGATCTGGCCGTTCAACCGACTCAAGTTTCATATCAACTCCCATGTAGATAAAATACATCTGACTGGCAAAGTGTCAATTGTAAATGTTTGCTTGACGGGTCATAAGGGGCATGGTAAGAGGTGATTCTTTGACAACAGAAGGATATTACTGCCAATAAGATGAATATAGAAATATTCAAACAACATATCCCGGATCATGTAAAAAGCCTCCTTCGTTCTGACAGCAGGGTGCTCCTGATAAATGGAAGCGCCGCCTTCAGTTACTCTGGCGGCTCTCCGTTTATCATTATGGGCTGCAATCCCAGAATCAAGCATGTCATTCCTGGAATCATGCGGGCTGCCGAGGAGCTGGATGCACTGATAGCCTTCGAACTGACCGCTACCGAGGGGGGACTCGATGGTGGTTATACCGGTCAGACACCTGAGCGTTTTTCCGAAACTATCATCAATTATGCGGAAACGACAAAGTTTTCAAAACCTTTTATCATTCATGCCGATCACATAACGGTTAAAAACCCCTCGGAAGAGGAACAGACTGCGGCTGAAAAGCTTATTGAAGCACAGATAAAAGCGGGTTACACGTCTTTTGCAGTAGATGCATCCTTTAACCCGATGAAAGAGAACATCCAAATTGTTGCCCGACTTTTCCAAAAGCTTCAGGGCATGAATGCCGGGCTTGAAGTTGAACTCGATGAAGTTACACCGGTAGGACGTGAGTCCAGCCTCACAACCGTTGAGGATGTGGAAGAATTTCTGGGCGCTCTTGCTGCCGAGGGGATCTCCCCTCACCTGCTGGCAATCAATAACGGCAGTAAAAGCGGCAACTACCTTGACGGTCAGTTGGTGAACATCGATTTGCAGAGGACTGGTGATATTTTTGCGGCGGCCAGCAGATTCGGTGTTGCAGGCATTGTCCAGCACGGTATAACCGGCACCCCGCTGCGAATAGTCGGCAAACTCGCTGAATACGGCATAAGGAAGGCAAATATAGGGACTCTCTGGCAGAACGTTGCCCATGCCGGTCTGCCACCTGATCTGGTGGATGAGATGCGCGACTGGTCCCGGCTCGAAAAAAGAGATATCAAATACGCAACCGCTGTTTTTGCTGACCGGATAGACTCGATACCGGCAAATGATAAGCAGCTTATTGCTGACCTTGCCTACAGGGAAGCCAAAGAGTTCATAACCGCATTCCAGGCAAAGGGGAGTGTTTCAAAGCTTGCCGAAACGCTCAATAAAAATTGAGGGTCATTGCCGGCTCTGCAAGGGGTAGAAAACTTAATCGCCCCACGGGGAAAGTAGTCAGGCCGACCGCAGACAGAGTAAAGGAAGCACTCTTCAGCGTGCTCTTAAGTAGATTCGGATCATTTGAGGGACTTGTCGTCCTCGATCTTTTTGCGGGATCAGGTGGCCTCGGGATAGAAGCTTTAAGCAGAGGCGTGGCCAAGGCGATCTTTGTTGACTCACATCCAGAGTCAATCAAGCTTACGCGTAACAATCTCAGCTTAACCGGATTTCATGAAGCTGCGACACTGTTTTTGATGGACGCGTCCAAGGCGCTCAAACGCTTCTTCACTGAAGGCAGGCTGTTCGATATTATTTTTGTGGACCCACCGTATAGCGATAAAGAGCTGTCAAAGATCATTATAAAGCTGTTGGCAGACCAGGCGATATTATCAAGCGGTGGAGTTATCGTTTTTGAAACTGATAGTCGCTCCGAACTGACGCTGCCTGACAACATTCGGCTATCAAGCAGAAAAGTCTATGGTGACACATCTCTCTGTTTTCTGGAATTGACAGGTTGAGCTTCGTTGACGTAATAATTCCAGCCGTTTTTTATGAGGTACTTCAATGCCGAGAAAAATAGCCGTTTATCCAGGCTCTTTCGACCCGATTACTTACGGTCATCTCGATATAATCAACCGCGCACTGAAAATTTTCGACAAAATAGTTGTTGCTGTTGCCTGCAATAGCTCCAAGAACTCCCTGTTCAACGTTGATGAGCGACTTGGTCTGATCTCTGCAGTATTAGCGGACAACAACAGAGTCAAAGTTGACACATTTGACGGCCTTCTGGTAGATTACGTACTGTCTCAGGAAGCAACCGTAATCATAAGGGGGCTCAGGGCCGTATCTGATTTCGAATACGAATTTCAGCTTGCCCAGATCAACCGGGGAATTACCCTTGAAGTTGAGACCATGTTTATGATGACTTCAGTACCCTTCAGTTATCTCTCCTCGTCAGTTGTCAAGGAGATCAGCTCGCTTAAAGGGCCGGTTGACAACCTGGTGCCGCCACTTGTCAAAAAAGCTCTCGAAGAGAAATTTTCATAACTAACCAAACATCAGATATCAAGGAGAAATGAATGAACCCATTGGCCACTGAACTGAACGAGATGCTTACCCAGCACAACCCGTATGTCCTGGAAATGCTTTCCGATCTCGGCAAAAACCTTTTCTTTCCCAAAGGGATTCTGACCCAGTCGGCCGAAGCCAAGGAAAAAGCCCACAAATTCAACGCCACCATCGGCATCGCCACCGAAAAAGGCGGCCCGATGTTCCTGCAGTGCATCCAGGACAAGCTCTCCGCCTTTGATCCAAAGGATATCTACCCCTACGCTCCACCTGCCGGCAAGCCGGAACTGCGCGCACTCTGGCGGGAAAAGATGCTGCGGGAAAACCCGAGCCAGCAGGGATAAACACTTCAGCAACCCCATCGTCACCAATGCCCTTACCCACGGCCTCTCCATCGTTGCCGACATGTTCGTCGACAAGGGGGACCACCTGATCCTGCCGGACATGCTCTGGGGAAACTACAACCTGACTTTCGGCACCTGCAGCGGCGCCATCATCAAGAAGCACCCGACCTTCACCGTCACCGGCGGCTACGACATCGATGCCTTCAAGGCCGAATTGAAGAAACACCGCCGAAGAGAAAGGAAAGGCCATGGTCCTGCTCAACTTCCCCAACAACCCAAGCGGCTACACCCCGACCGTTGCCGAAGGTGATGCCATCGTCGCCGCCATCAAGGAGGTCGCCGAGGCTGGCTGCAACATCGTTGCCATCACCGACGACGCCTACTTCGGCCTCTTCTACGAAGACAGCCTCAAGGAGTCCCTCTTCGGCAAGCTCGCCAACCTCCACCCGCGCATCCTGGCGGTCAAGCTCGACGGCGCCACCAAGGAGGAGTTCGTCTGGGGCTTCCGTACCGGCTTCATCACCTTTGCCGACGGCAACAGCTATCGAAAACAGCCCGGTCATGACCGCTCTGGAGAAGAAGGCCATGGGGATCATCCGTGCCAGGATCTCCAACTGCCCCCACCCTTCCCAGACCTTTGCCATCGAGGCGCTCCGTTCACCCGACTTCCTTGCAGCAGAAGGAAGAGAAGTTCCAGATCCTCAAAGGGCGCGCCCTCAAGACCAAGGAGGTCCTCAACAGCGGCAAGTTTGAAAACGCCTGGGATTACTACCCGTTCAACTCCGGCTACTTCATGTGCCTGAAACTCAAAACCGTGGATGCCGAGAAACTGCGTGTCCACCTCCTCGACAAGTACGGTGTCGGCGGTATCTCCATCGGCAAGACCGACCTGCGAATTGCCTTCTCCTGCATCGATGAAAAGGATATCCCTGAACTGTTCGACATCATCTATCAAAGCGGTTCAGGATCTGGCCTGATTCCGTTCAGTTGACAACCAATTACTGTATAAAGGCGGAGAGGAGACTCTCCGCCCTTTTTCATATTAATAAATAATGTCGCGGCTTTATCCTCTGCTTTTCAGTGTTCCCGATAACCCAGCACCACCAATATACAGCTTCCATCGGCAATTACATTTATTCCATTCTCAAGACAACTCTTTACCGCCGCCTGGCTCTCGGCGCCCGGCTGCATCCAGATATTTTTTATCCCCTTTGCGGCAGCTTCAGAAACCACCTTCTCGGTAATATGAGGCGGCGTGATGACCGAAATACTCTGGACATTATCCGGCAGGTCAGATACTGATGCAACCGTTGATAAACCTTCGATAATACTCTCCTTCGGATTTACCGGGACAACCTCCAACCCGTTCATCTGGTAGCATCTGAGAACCTTGTTACCATACTTATGCCTGTCAACAGATGCACCTACTACTCCAAAACTGCCTGCGTCAAGAAACAGCTTGATTTTCTCTTCAATCGTCATTGGTGACCTCGCTTACAAGTATTTAATGTTTGCAGAACTCCATCTAACGTTCAGACAACTGCTCTTTTTGCGGAACATACCACTTGATAAAGTTATGCCCAATGCCGGCAGGCGCCGGCTCAATCCCTCTGAACCTTGAACTTATTACCGGCAGCGCCTCAGGAACATAGAGAAACGTATAAGGCTGTTCATCGGCAATAATCTCCTGCATCCGGAAGTAACAACGTTTACGTTTTTCCTTGTCAAAAGTACCCCGCCCCTCTTCCAGAAGTCTGTCCACCTCAGGATTTTTATAACTGATGAAATTAAGTTCCTTTGCGCCGGTCTTTGAAGAGTGCCAGATATCATACTGATCCGGATCCTGTGAAATACTCCACCCCATAAGAACCGCATCAAAATTGCGGGTGTCAATGTAATTAGTAAGCAGTGACGCCCACTCCAGAACCCTGATCTTCACATCTATGCCGATCTTTTTGAGACGGTACTGCACTATCTGGGCGGTTTTTATCCGCTGCTCATTACCCTGATTGGTAATAATTGTAAAGCTAAACGGCTTGCCATCTTTCATCAACAGACCATCGCTCCCCTTGAGCCACCCGGCAGCGGCAAGGAGTTGTTCAGCACGTACCGGGTCATATGGGAAGGGCTTAAGATCAGGATTATTTGCCCAGGTGCCTGGCTGGAACGGAGTATGAGCGGCCTGACCAAGACCAAAGAGTACCCCCTGGACAAGCTCATCTTTTTTGATTGCGCAGGTAATCGCCTGCCTGACCCTTTTGTCGGCAAATAGAGGATTTTTGAGATTGTAGCCAAGATAAGTATAAGCGGGGACAGGATAGGTAAACTTGTTAAAACGCTCCAGAAACTCTTTTGAATCGGTCTGTCTTTTGAACTGCACCGGGGTCAGATTCATCATGTCAAGCCCGCCAGCCTTAAGCTCCATATACATTGTTGACGTATCGGGGATTATTCTGAAGATTCGCTGATCTATATATGGTCGCCCCTCGAAATATTCATGAAACGATACAAGCACAATTTTCTGTCCCGGCGTCCACACTCCAAAGCGGTAAGGGCCAGTGCCGACCGGGTTTCTGGCAAGTTCGCTTTTGGTGATATCCTTACCCTCAAGCAGATGTGCAGGAAGAATATTGAGCCCCCACGAAGCCAGAGCGGGCGCAAAGGGTTTGGTATAGATAACTCTGAATGTATAGGGGTCGAGAGCTTCAGCCTTCTTGACCTGCAAGAAGTCTTCGGCATAGGCTGTAGGCGTCTTGGGATTAATAATGGTATTGTAGGTGTAAAGGATATCGCGGGAGGTGAACTCCTGCCCGTCATGCCACTTGACACCCTTTCTGAGGAAAAATGTGATGGTGAGACCATCAGGTGAAATCACCCAACGCTCTGCAAGATCGCCGGTAAGATTAAGATTTTTATCGTACTTCACCAGACCGTTATAAATGAGAGAAGCAACTGAGTGGGAAGCAGAGTCTGAAGCCAGAATTGGGATCAGAGTGGAGGGCTCGCCGATGGAACCTTCAACAAGGGAGTCACCATAGGCGGGCACTCCCGGGTCTTTTGAAACAACTTTGTAACTCGCTTCACGTTCACTGCAAGAGCTGAGAAAAATCGGCGCCAATAAAAAGATGGCTAAAAGCCGTCTCATTTCTCGCCACTCTCAGCCTTTGCCTTTTTGATTTTCTCGATAATATCAGTTCTGTCAGGTTCTATATCGAGAATTTGCCGGTATAGCTTGATAGCTTTGCCGTAGTCATGGAGGGCAAGATAAGCCTCTGCAAGATGATATTTAATGGTAGGGTCATCATTAACTATCTCAGTCGCCCGCTCAAGTTCTGAAACCGCATCCTTGTAACGCCTGAGCTTGAAGTATGCCCAACCAAGACTATCCAGAATGAACCCATCATTTGGCCTGATGGAGACCGCTTTTTTCAGAAGCAAGAGAGCTTCATCAAGATTTTTGCCCATCTCGACATAGGTATAGCCGAGATAATTAAGTACCTGCGGATCATCAGGTGCAAGCGCCAGCGCCTTTTTCATCCTCGCGATAAGCTTATCCCTCTCTCCGAGCTTGTCGTGAAGTATACCGATTCTAAAGTGAATCTTTGCCTCTGGCGGGAAATCCCCTTCGACTGCAAGCAGTGTATCAAGGGCCTCCCTGAAGCGCTTCTGCCCCTCATAAACACCGGCAAGATGAAGATAAAGATCAAATTTGGTTTTGTCGGCAGCGATTGCATCCTTGAGGAGAGTAACCCCTTTGTCCCCCTCGCCTGCTTCAAGATAAAGGTAAGCGATATGACCAAGAGCATCGGCGTAGTTGTATGCGTTAGGCGGTATTTTGCTAAATTCCTCTATAGCGAGGGCAGCCTCACCCTTTTCCTCAAGCGCTGAACCAAGATAAAATATCACCTGACTGGATTTAGGCTCCTGCGCAAGGATGAACTCGAACTCTCTGATGGCATTGTCATACTGTTCAAGCTCAAGATAGACAAGACCTGCCTTACGGTGGGTATCAAGACCACCGACACCTCTTGAAATCAGAATATTAAGCATTTTGAGTGCATCATTCAGGCGCTTTTCCTGAATATATAGCTGGATCAGGTGCTGCATGACGGTGAAATTGTGAGGATTAATACGCAGAACATTCTCAAAAGAGAGAATAGCTTCACTCAATTTCCCTTGAGATTCAAGTGAGAGCCCGATATCAAGATATACCGGCTCAAAATCAGGCTTCAACTCGAGTACTCGGTTGAAGTAGCCAAGGGCATCCTTGGGCAGCTTCATCTGCTCGTAACTCTTGCCGAGATAATAATATGCAAGTGGAGAATCTGGTGAATTTACAAGGAGTGCCTTGAGAGTTTTTATCGCCTCCGCATATTCGTACAGACGCAGGTAGACCACTGCAAGTTGCAGATACGCATCTTCTCTGTCAGGAAGGAGCTCAATGGCGCGCTTGTAGTGATCTATCGAAGCTCTCTCCTGCTTTAACCCAGCGAATATGCCGGCAAGAAGGAGATGAGCCTCACCAAGGTCCGGGTCAAGAGAGAGAGCTGTTTTGCAGGCATTTATCGCCTCCACAGGCCGGTTCGACTTAAGATAAAGCTCAGCGGCGCTGTAGTGAAGGAAAGCACTCTTAGGGTCGGCTTCAATGGAGGCCTGAAGCAAGGTAAGTGCAGTATCATAATCACCGTCAAGAGCATGAAGTCTTGACAATGAAAAAAGATACATGGATCTGGACTCAATAATGCTTAGAGCCGGTTCGGCATCGGCAGATCTTTCCAATGTATCCGGCATAACGTAACGCTCAGTTGAGCAGCCTACCAGCAGAAAGAGCAGTAAAATATATTTGAGTCGTAGTTTATACATTTAACACGTGTCCTTTTAACTAAACCTCTGAAATTTCATAAATTAGCACAACCTGAGTATTGTCGTCAAATAGCATTATTTAAATTGATGTGTAGATTTTCAGGAAACATATAATGCAGGAAACATACTGTTGCTTTTGAAATGAAATTATCCTATTATTTCGAACTTCCTGAAGGCGTTTTATGCCGACAAAATAACTGAAAAAAGGAGTACAACCGCAAAATGCTCGGCATAATGAGGAAATACAAAGAATCAATAGTCATCAAGATTGTTTTTATCGTCATTGTTCTCTCTTTTATCGGAACAATTTTTCTTGTCTGGGGCAGAGGTAGTGACAGGGCCAAAGGATCTACCGGTTACGCTGCCAAAGTTGACTCCACAAAAATCAGCATTGAAGAATACCAGAAGTCATATTATCGACTGAGAGGTATTTATGAGCAGATTTATCAGAAATCCATTCCTGCCGAAGTGGAAAAGCAGCTGGGTATAAAGAAAATGGCGCTCGATAACCTGGTTGAGTCTGTCCTTATTAGCAATGCAGCCAAAAAGATGGGAATCTCTGTTAGTAAAGAAGAGATTTCGGCAGCAATAGCAGCTGTCCCTGCTTTCCAGAAAAACGGCGCTTTTGATTTTCAGCAGTACCAACAGGCGCTTAAAGGCAACAGGATGACCGCCGCCGACTTTGAGGAGTCACAAAAAAGCGATCTTCTCATCAAGAAAGCCCGTAAATCCATTCAGGACAAGGCAACCGTTTCAGACGCCGATGCCGAGAACTATTTTCATAAGAAAAACGACAAAATCGAACTCCAGTACATAATTATCACCCCTGAAGCTGTCCTATCCGAAGTCAAACTTTCCGATCAGGATCTGACCGCTTTTCTTCAGTCTCATCAGGAGCAGTTTAAATCTCCCGAGCAGATCAGCATCCAATACATTCTGATTGATCCCACAGCGCTTGCCGCCAATGTCACGGTCTCCGAAGAGGAGATCAACACGTACTACCAGAAAAATATTGACCGCTATCAAGGTAAAGGCGGCATCCTCCCTCTGTCCGAAGTCAAAGACAGGGCAAAAGCAGACGCAATCAGGCAGAAGGCCGGAAAAGAAGCCTACGAAAAAGCGGCTGACATCATAAACAAGAACATCGCGTCTGCAAATCTTCAGGGGGCAGCTTCAGCTCTTGGCGCTAAAATAATCGAAACACCACTGTTCACCGCAAAAGCCCCCCCGGCAAACCTGGCTACCGAAACAGCTCTAACTAATAAAGCCTTTATGCTCAAAAAAGATGAAATGGCCGGTCCGATTGAAACAGCAAAGGGGATTTATGCAGTCAAACTGAAAGAGCGCAAACCGGCTGAGGTTCCCCCGCTTGCACAAATCAGAAACGCTGTTGAGGCTGTTGCAAAGCAGGATAAAGCCAGGGAACTCGCCGCAAAACGTGCTGAAGAACTGCTTGCTTCTCTCTCTAAAGGGAATTCAACAGTTAAAATGCAAGAGACCGGCAGTTTCTTGTACAACGACCAGAACAGCATACCCGGAATCGGAGTTTCCAAGGAACTCATGGACGCTGCCTTTGCGCTCACAACCGCTGCCCCCACTCCTAAAGCTGCCACAAAAATCGATCAGAAATGGGTAGTCATCCGGTTGAAAAACAGAGTAGCGGCAAAAACCGAAGATTTCCAGAAAACTAAGGAAGATCTCAAAAAACAGATTCTCCCTCAAAAGCAGCAAGAGGCTCTTGACACCTGGCTCAAGGAATTGAAAGCAGCAGCAAAGATAGAAATCAATCAGCAGCTGATAGCTGACTAATCAAGGAGCGGGTAAAATGTCAAAACTTGTTCTCAACACTGATTTTAGTGACCTTAAACTTGCGGCACGCGGTAAGGTTCGCGACATCTACGACCTTGGCGAGACGCTTCTGCTGGTCACAACTGACCGGATTTCAGCTTTTGATGTGATTATGAACGAGGGCATTCCTGACAAGGGGTATGTCCTTAATCAGATCTCTTTGTTCTGGTTCAGGATGATGGAAGAAATCATCCCCAATCATATCATCTCTACCAATGTCAACGATTACCCTGAAATATGCAGGAAATACTCGGCGGAACTCGAAGGACGTTCGATGCTTGTCAAGAAGGCAAAACCGCTTGCTGCCGAATGTATTGTCAGGGGCTATATTTCCGGTTCAGGCTGGAAGGATTACAAGGCAACCGGATCGGTCTGCGGCATAAAACTACCTGCCGGGCTTCTCGAATCAGACAGACTGCCCGAGCCGATCTTCACCCCTTCGACAAAAGCCGAACTGGGCACTCATGATGAAAACATCTCATTTGATGAAATGGTTAAGCTCTGTGGAAAAGAACTGGCTGAGCAGGTGCGTGACGTTACAATCAGGATTTACAACAAGGCACGGGATTATGCCGAGACAAAAGGGATCATCATTGCCGACACAAAATTCGAGTACGGAATCTATGACGGCAAACTAATCATTATCGATGAGTGCCTGACACCAGACTCCAGCCGTTTCTGGCAGAAAGATCTTTATAAGCCTGGCGGGGCTCAGCCGAGTTTCGACAAGCAGTTCCTCAGGGACTACCTCGAAACTCTTGACTGGGGCAAGACAGCACCTGCCCCGCCTCTACCTGACGAAATAGTCAGAAAGACCGGAGAGAAGTATATGGATGCTCTGGTTAAGCTGACCGGAAAAGGAAAATAGAGTAGGCAGGCCCCGGAAGTAATTCCGGGGCTTTTATCTTTCAGGAGATTTTGATGACTGAAAAACTGAGACTGATTGATTCTCATGCCCATATATATGGCAAAGAGTTCTCCGCTGACTTCGATGAAATGATGCAACGAGCTGCTGATGCCGGGGTTGAAACAATGGTAGTTGTTGGCGCCGATCTGGAATCAAGTATACAGGCAGCTGAACTTGCTCAGAAATATCCCAACATCTATGCCGCCGTCGGCGTTCATCCCCATGATGCAAACCGGGTAACAGAGGCATGCTACCAGCGAATTGTGGAACTGGCACAAGGCTGTAACAAGGTGGTCGCCATTGGAGAGATCGGCCTTGACTTCTATCGTGACCGCTCACCACGGCCGGATCAGGAACTGGTTTTTCGCAGGTTTATCCGTTTAGCCCGTGAGCTGAAACTGCCGGTCATCATCCATGACCGGGATGCTCACGACCGTGTCATGACGATTCTTCGTGAAGAAAATGCAAGTGATGTCGGCGGAGTGCTGCACTGTTTCTCCGGTGACTTACAGATGGCCAAAGAGTGCATTGAACTCGGCTTTTACATTTCCATCCCCGGCACTGTTACCTACCCCAACAATCTCAACCTCCACGAGGTCGTTAAAGGGATCAAGACGGAGCACCTTCTTGTAGAGACCGACTGCCCGTACCTCTCACCAGTCCCTTTTCGCGGCAAGCGAAATGAACCGGCATACGTGAGACTGGCTGCAGAGAAGGTTGCTCAGCTTAAAGGCCTCTCCCTTGCGGATGTTGCCAGAATTACAACCGTTAACAGCGAGAAACTGTTCAGATTGCCCAATTATGAACAGTACGCGACGATTACCTACAAAATCAGAAATTCCCTTTATCTCAACATCACCAACCGTTGCTCCAACAGCTGTATTTTCTGCGCCAAGTTCGATAATTTCACTGTAAAAGGTCACCACCTTCAGCTCAAACATGAACCGTCAACCAGAGAGGTTCTGGAAGCGATCGGCAACAGAAGTGATTTTGATGAAGTGGTTTTCTGTGGCTACGGTGAACCGCTCATCAGACTCGATCTTATCAAGGAAGTTGCTGCTGAACTCAAAAAACGCGGGCATCGCATAAGAATCAATACCGACGGCCAGGCAAATCTTGTGCATGGCAGGAATATACTCCCTGAGCTTGCCGGCATCATCGACACGGTCTCGGTCAGTCTCAACAGCGCTGACCCGGTTCAGTATCAGCAACTCTGCCGGTCACCATTTAAGGATGCAGGTTTCAAAGGGGTCTGCGACTTTCTCCGCGCGGCACCAGCTTTTATCCCGACAGTCATTGCCACCGCTGTGACTCTCCCGGAAGTTGACATTGAGGCGGTCAAAAGTCTCGCTGCTGAACTTGGCGTGAGCTTTCGTGAGAGGGAGTATGCGGAGGTCGGCTAAATGAGATCAAACAGTCGCTGGCTGTTGCTGCTTTGCCTGACACAGCTTTGCATCATGCTGGTGTTCATTAACTACTCCGCTGTTCTCCCGCTGCTGAAAGATGAGTGGCAGATGAGCAACACCATGGCCGGCTCCATCTTTTCAGTCTATCAACTCGGCTACATCATCTCCGGGGTCCTCCTCAGCACCCTTGCGGACCGCTTCAGCAGCAAGAAAATCTTCATCGTCTCCGCCATCTGGTCAGGAATAGCCAACATCCTTTTCGCCGTCTACGCCCATGACTACACCTCGGCCATGATTCTACGCGCACTGACCGGCATTGGCATGGGTGGCACTTATATGCCGGGGTTGAAACTGGTGGCTGAGAGATTCCCCAGCAGTCAACGCGGCAAGGCGATAGGCATCTATGTCGGCTCCCTCGTTATGGGTGCGTCGCTCTCCCTTCTGATAACCGGGACTATCACCTCACTGACAGACTGGCGGACAGCGTTTGTCTGTTGCTCGATTGGCGTGTTTCTCGGCGTCGTCCTCTCCTTTGCCGTCTTCAAAGGTTATCGTTTTTCACCCGATTGCAAGCAGCCTGATGAAACCTATATGACTGCAGTGGTCAAAAACCGTCCGGCAATGCTGATGATTCTAGGCTACGGCTCACACATGTGGGAGATGTACGGCATGAGAAGCTGGCTCGCACCGTTTTTCACGGCAACCCTAATTCAGTACGGGTTTGCCGGAGGGAAAGCAACCGGTTGGGGGGCGACAGCCTCGGCGCTGATTGTCGGAGTGGGAGCCTTTTCAACTGCCATCACGGGTGGGCTGTCTGACAGAATAGGCAGGACGAAAACTATTTCCATTGTGATGGTGGCAAGTGCCTCCATCTCCCTGATCTTCGGCTGGCTGATCAACGTTTCACCATGGCTGACCCTTGCTGTTGGCTTCATATATGGCTACCTGATCGTTGCCGAAAGTCCGGTATTTTCGACAGGACTTACCGAACTGGTCACCCCTGCCTATCTCGGTGCAGCAATGGGAATTCAGTCACTTGTGGGCTATTCGCTCGGTATGATCTCACCAACAGTCTTTGGCTGGGCGCTGGATATGTACAAAGGGTGGGAACCTGTTAAGGGGGTCAACGGCGAGTGGGGGATTGGTTTTGCGACCTGCGGCATCGGTGCTCTGGCCGGACCATTCTTCATGTACTTGTTGAAAAAGGAGTCAGCAAGCGGCCGGATGGCTTCAGGTAAAAGCTGACTTACTCTCTGCCAATTCCAGTATTTTCTAATTGAAAACTTCAGGTGAGGTATCAAGCAGCTGCCTTAAAACAGCAGCGCGGCAGTAATATTGTCCAGGTTCATCTCGTCGAGAAACAGCCCTACCCTACATCAGGAATAAGCAGAGTAGTTGTCCTGCTTCTTCATGCAAATCTCGTATACCAGCAGCTGAAGGACTGTCTCATACCTGGCGCCGCTCTTCAGCCCGACATCAAACTCGTGCAGCAGGACAAAAATCTTCCGGAACTCTGCCATACTGAATTTCTTTGCTTGTGACAGCATCTCCTTGAAGAAATACGGGCTTATCTTGAGCTGCTTACCGATATCATCAGACGAAACCCGCCTATCCAGAAGCTCTTTTATCGTGGTAAGTTGACGAAAATTTTTCGCAATTGCTCCGATAGCGCCTAAAAGATTATACGGTGTCTCAGGATCCCGAAGAAGAATCTGCATCATTCGGATTGACTTCTCCAGGTCACGATTCGCCAACGCCTTTGAAAATTCGAATACGGTATCAATCTTTGTGTCAGATGCCATACAGCGGACATCATCGACAGTTATGGTATTCCTCTTTCCTGCATAGGCCGAAAGTTTTTCTATCTGGGAGACAAGTTCCCTCAGGTTGTTCCCCGAGTAGTAGACGAGCATTTCTGCAGCTGATGGCTCAATTCGTTTACCAGTCCCCTCAGCTTCCCGATGAATAAACCTTAGTAACTGATCATCCTTGATATGTTTGTACTCGATCAAATAATCAGTTTTTTTAATTTCAAGAAAGAATTTACGCCGTTGGTCAATCTTGCTGGCATGAAATATCAGGCAAACCTCAGGAGAAGGGGCTTTAATATAGGTAAGAAGCTGTTCAAGCTGTTCAGGATGTAGATCTTCGGCGCGTTTTACAAGAATGACCCGGCGTTCAGCAAACATCGGCAGGGTCATGGCAGTATCAAGAATCTGCTCTGCCCTGCATTCTTTACCGTAAAAAGTGGAATAGTTAAAATCCTTGAACTCAGGAGCAACAAGTTTTTCAACAAGACGAGCAACTGCTCGGTCAGCAAGGAATTCTTCCTCACCATAGATAAAATAAAGGGGAGCAATCTCCCCTTTACTGACAGATCTTTCAAGATCTTCAGGTTTCATAAAACCTCTGCGGTTAGAATGACTGGTTCATCTTTATAACAAGCAGTCTCGCAGCAGTAGCACATGCAGCTGAAACAGCCGCTACATGGGAATTACGCTGCAGGGCAAGGTTAGAGTTTGCAGGATACCCCTGCCTGATGGTCTCAGCCCCCTTCCAGAGAACTTTACCGCTTCTTCTATCAGCTAATTGAGCATGGACTGCGACGGTAACGGTGTAATAACTTGCCTGGTCAATCGCCGAAAAGGCTGATGCATCAGCTGACAGCGAAGCAATCTCTCCGGAAATAACAAAATCAGAAAGCTCACTGCTTACCTTTTCACCTCTAGCTACCAGCTCATTGACTATTGCATGGCGAAGTTCTGCTTCGATATCAGGCTGATATGTTCGGTTAGCAAACATTTTAACATCCACAGTCTGACCGCTTTGCAAGACCAAATTTCTTCTGGCAAGAGTGTAGCCGCAACCAGAAATGAGCGCGGTAAGACCTAGAAACAGAATCAGTTGTCTGAATGTCTTCACCGTCTACACCACAATATTGAGCAGCTTGCCGGGGACATAGATAATCTTTCGTGGAGTTTTACCTTCCAGATAGGCGAGAACCTTCTCATCAGCAAAAGCAATGCTCTTTACAGACTCTTCTGAAGAGTCTGTGGGGACGGTGACTCTCCCCCTCAGTTTACCATTTACCTGAACAACAATAAGGAGCTCTTCATCAGCTGCGGCCTCCGCATCAAATTCTGGCCAACCGGCTTTTTCTATTCCACCTTCGTGCCCGATTATTTCCCAGAGTTCTTCACTGAAATGGGGGACAAAAGGATAAAGAAGAAGCAATGTGCTTTCAAGAGCCTCTCGCAATAAAGAGCTGTTCTGGGGTAGATTCTTCGCTGAGAAAGCCTGGATTCCGTTCACCAGTTCCATGATAGCCGAAATGGCGGTATTGAAGTGAAAACGCTCATCGACATCAGCGGTGACTTTCCTGATTGTCTTGTGAACAAGTCGCCTTAAAGACCTGCCTTCATCGGAAAGTGCAGCCACATCAACTTTTGATGCTCCGGCAATAAATGGAACTGTCTCTCCCGCAAGTTTCCAGAGTCTGTTGAGAAACCGGAAACTGCCGTCAACACCCTGGTCATTCCAATCAAGATCCTTCTCCGGGGGTGCTGCGAAGAGCGAGAAAAGCCGCGCGGTATCGGCTCCGTACTTTTCGATCAGGGAATTAGGGTCTACTACATTCCCTTTCGACTTGCTCATCTTTGCGCCATCCTTGATCACCATCCCCTGAGTCAGAAGATTGGTGAACGGCTCATCAACATTTACATAACCCAGATCGCGAAGGACCTTGGTAAAAAAGCGCGCGTAGAGAAGGTGCAGTACTGCATGTTCGATCCCGCCGATATACTGATCAACCGACATCCAGTATTTGACTTTATCCGAATCCAGAGCGCCTTCAAGGTAATCCGGGCAACAATAACGGAGGAAATACCAGGATGATTCAACAAAAGTGTCCATGGTATCAGTTTCGCGCCGGGCCGCCAAACCGCAGAGTGGACAGTCAACCTTGACAAACGAGTCAACTTTTGCCAACGGACTGCCGCCATCACCTGTAAATGCTATGTCAAGCGGCAAGACAACGGGAAGATCATGTTCAGGGACCGGAACTGTTCCGCAAACATCACAATAAATCACCGGTATCGGATTTCCCCAATAACGCTGGCGGGAGATACCCCAGTCCCTCAGTCTATAATTTACCGTTTTTTTGCCGCGACCGTTTTTTTCAAGCCAGTCAGCGATAAGTTCCTTTGCATCATGACTGCTGATGCCGTCGAACTCCCCCGAGTTGCACATTCTGCCAGGCTCCGTATATGCCTCAGTCATTGCTGCTGCATCAAGTAACTTGTCCTCTGGCTGGATCACTACCTGCATATTCAGGTTATACTTTATTGCAAACTCAAAATCTCTCTGATCATGAGTTGGAACTGCCATTACCGCGCCTGTGCCGTAATCTGTAAGAACAAAATTGGCAAGGTAAACCGGTATTTTGAGCCCAGTAGCAGGATTAATGCAGTATGAACCGGTAAATACACCCTCTTTCTCGAAATCATCGGCGGTCCGCTTAATTTTATCAGTAGCCTTGACCTTATCTATGAAAGTCTTGACTTCCAAGAGCCTGTCTGAAGATGTTAGTGTCAGTGCGAGGGGATGTTCAGGCGCAAGCGACATAAAAGTTGCGCCAAAAAGCGTATCCTGTCTTGTGGTGAATACCTTTATTGATCCGGTTCCGTTCTCCAGGGGGAAATCAATCTCACAGCCGTAACTCCTGCCGATCCAGTTTCTTTGCATCGTCAGTACACGCTCAGGCCAGCCAGGAAGTGCTTCAGTGCAAGCAAGAAGCTCCTCAGCATAGTCGGTTATTCTGAAAAACCACTGTTCCAGTTCCTTCTGATTCACGTCGCTGTCGCAACGCCAGCAGCAACCATCCTCAACCTGCTCATTTGCGAGGACGGTCTCGCAGGAGGGACACCAGTTAACGAAGGAGCTTTTCTTGTATGCCAGACCACGACTGAACATCTCCAGGAATATCTTCTGCTCCCAGCGGTAGTAGGAAATATCGCAAGTTGCAAGTTCCCTGTCCCAATCGTATGAAAACCCCATCCGCTTGAGCTGCGTACGCATATAGTCGATATTCTCTGATGTCCACTTGGCAGGATGACTGTTATTCTGAATGGCAGCGTTTTCAGCCGGCATACCGAAAGCATCCCACCCCATCGGGTGCAGAACATTAAAACCCCTCATCCGCTTGAAACGGGCGACAACATCACCGATTGAATAATTTCTGACGTGTCCCATATGAATTTTGCCGGAAGGATATGGAAACATCTCCAATAGATAGTATTTCTTCTTTGACGGATCTTCCGAAACTTTGAAACTATTCTCAACAGCCCATTTAGTCTGCCACTTTTTCTCGACGGCTGCGGGAACATATCTCTCTTCCACTTATATCCTCCTGATCTTAACTTCAACCTTAAGGCTGCACACTTTCAATTTAACTTTCTATCCATGCTCCGGTGGATTATTACACCGATCAGAGTTATTTGCATCTTTGGTCGAAAAAATCATCTGGAAGCCATGACAGGCTCCAGATGATTTACCTTCATAAACTGACGTTGGACACTTCACTAAATGATCTTGCAGAGGCAGTCGCTCATTTGATAACCGCGTCCCTCTCAATCTTTGTGACTGAAACAGACCGGAGCGGCTGGTATATCCCGGCCACAGCCGCCAACATATTCAAACTCAGACTATTTTCAACAGCCTCTTGGCAACATCCAGAATTCTGTTCGGCTGAATCGGCTTTGTAATATAATCGTCAGCGCCGAGAGCAAGAGCTCTTTGACGATCCTCCTGGGCGCCTTCGGTCGTAATTACGACTATCGGCACACCTTTTTGGTTGGCATCCTCACGCACAAGACTGATCAGCTTAAGACCGTCCATAACAGGCATGTTGATGTCCGTGAAGATCATATCAAACTTCTCCGCAGACAACTTTTTCAGGCCATCTACACCGTCACCCGCCTCAACTATCCTGACGCCCCTTATCCTTTTAAGTGCAAAAGAGATCAATTGGCGCATTGTCGGAGAATCCTCAACGATCAGTATATTAATATCTGCCATAATAAAGCTCCTAAAATGAAATGGTTTCAGCGATCCCTATTTTGTCAGAAGGTCTATAAACCCCTGAATAGTGGACAGTCTACGCTCCGAATCAGAATAAAGTCTTGCCCCGAAGATTGCAGTCGCTGCATGACCGGCAAGCAATGTAAAGAGCTCATAGTCAACCTGGGCAAATTTTTCCTTCTGGACCAGTAGCTTGTAAATGGCAAGAACTCCAATGACATGCTCTTTTATTTTCAAGGGGACACAGACCATCGGGCTAAGGATATCCTTTTTATAGGTCTCAATGTCATCAGCAAAATAGCTCTCGCCACTCTGGAGTGTCTGGCCGATGATCCCGCTTCCAAGACTTACCGGAGGGATATCTTCCCGGTCAAAACCCTCACAGGCTACAGCGCTAAGGACTCCAGCCTTCTCATCCAGAAGCATTAAAGAGAACTCCTCTGCACCAATGAGATTGATGACTATCTCCATGATTATCTGCAGTACCTCTTTGAAATCGAGTGTAGAGTGAAGCTGATAACTGGCGATATAAAGATTGGCGAGATTGTTATTCTCCAGTTCAATCTCAATATATCTGTTAGCAAAGTCCTGATTTTCATCTTCAACTTTACGGATTCTGCTAAGGATGTCCTGTTTCTCCTGCTCCAGCTCCATTATACGGTTTTTAAGCGCAAGGCCCTGATCAGCATCGTCTGACGTATGACAACCCGCAAGAGAGTTCTCAAGTTCAAGCACACGAAACCTCAGACGCTCATTCTCCTTTAGAAGATCCTGGGTAAACTCCGCACCCTTCTTGAATGCAATGATAAACTCCTCTGCTCTCCCACGGTGACCTGACTCTTCTTCAATCATTTGAGAACGCCTCCTTTTATCTGAACCCACAGAACTCTAATATTTTAAACGTCATCTGATCAAGGTGAACAATTTTGTCAACAACACCGGTTGCAATTGCCTCACGCGGCATACCAAAAACAACAGAAGACTCCTCTGCCTCGGCTAACACGGCTCCTCCGGCCTCTTTTATCTTGCGAACACCCAAACTGCCATCATTCCCCATTCCGGTCATAATCACCGCTAGAGCCCGGCTGCCATAAACACGTGCCACGGAATTCAGCATTGCATTGACAGATGGGGTATACTTTTCGTCATTTGAAGGCATTTTAAGGCGGATAACTACCTGATCATGCACTTGCACAGTTATCATGTTCATTCCCCCAGGAGCAACAAGAACCTGATTGGGAAGCACAAAATCTCCGTCAACTGCCTCTTTTACCTCAAAAGGCAACATCCGGTTAAGCCTCTCAGCAAATGTCCTGGTGAAACCCGAGGGCATGTGTTGAGAAATCAGAACAGAAAAAGGGAGTTCACCCGGCATCTGTGAGAGAACTTTCTGAAGCGCTGGAGGCCCACCGGTAGAAGCGCCGATGGCAACAACCTCATATTTCTGGCGCCCTCCTCTCGGGAGCTTGGTCAATTTCCTTACAGGAAGATTCTCGGTCTGAACAACTGACTTTGACCTGTGCCTTAAACCGGCCAGATTCAGATTGAGCACTGTGCCGACTTTTTGCTGAAGCTCATCACGAATTTCGAGCAGTTCCTCTGAAACCGCTCGCCTGGGCTTTGCGACAAAATCGACCGCTCCCAGCTCCAATGCCTTGAAAACGCGCCCATCTTCATTATGCGAGCTGACAACGATAACCGGCGCAGGGCAGGCTGTCATTATTATTCTCAAAAGCGTGAATCCGTCCATCCCCGGCATTTCCAGATCCATGGTAATCAGGTCTGGCCTGATATCCATTGCCTTGCGCAAGCCTTCTTCACCGTTCACAGCATATCCGGCGACTTCTACCCCGGGGATCTCCTCAAGAAGTCTTATTATAGTCCGCCTGCTGAAGGCAGAGTCGTCAATGACAAGAACTCTGATTTTATTCAAGTAACCACCGTATCGAGCTTGGGCGGCTTTTCATAGACCATGTCGTTCTTGAAATGACGCAATCTGAAAGCTGTTGTTATATTCATAAGTGATTCAGAGTGCCCCAAAAGGAGAAAACCTCCGGGGTTGAGCGTGTTGTAAAAACTCTCAATAACACGCTTTTTGGCAAGCATATCGAAGTATATAATTACGTTTCTACAGAAAATTATGTCCATTTTCCCCAGGAAAAGGTATCTGCTCGAATCGTAAAGATTAAGCCTGCTGAAAGTCACAAGCTCACGAATTTGGTCACCCACCTTGTAGCCACCGTCCAGCTCGTGAAAAAACCGGCTTTTGTAGTGCGGTTCGGTGACCCTGAATGAAGAGCTCCCATACATTCCTTTACGGGCATGATGAAGAACGCGCTGACTGATGTCAGTGCCGATGATTTCAATCTTCAACCCGGCTAGTTCAGGCTTATCCAGCAGAAGCATGGCAATAGTGTATGGCTCTTCCCCGGTAGAGCAACCGGCACTCCAGATACGAATAGTTTTATCGCATTGCTTTGCCTTTGCCTTGGCAATCTCCGGGACAATCTCATCTGTGAAAGCCTTGAGCTGAAACGATTCCCTGAAAAAGTAGGTTTCGTTTGTCGTTAGAATGTCCATGATATCAGACAGTTCCTGATCCCTGCTGACATCATACCTGAGGTAATAGTAATAGTCATGAAAGGTTAACAGTTGACGATGCGCCAATCTTGGTGAAAGCCTGCGTTCAAACAGGTATCTGTTGTCCTCAGAGAAAAACAGCCCGCTATAGTTATAGATCAGATCTCTCAGGAGCGGGAACTCCTCATCTGACATTTTGATTTCAGAATCATTAAAAAAAAGCATCAGCGCCTTTCAGAAACCGTATCAAAAAGATTCGCAGCAACTGTTGCAACTTCTTCATCGGGATCATTCATTGCCTTTTCAAGAAAAGCTGCCGCTTTCGAAGGATCAATCAGCGCCATTGACTGCAAGGCAGCAATCTTCAGCATTCCCGAGTCAGAACCGACAAACGCTGCAACGCTGTCAAAGGAAGACAAATCTCTTCTCAGTCCCAAGACTTTTGAGTGCTGCTACCCTGACTCTCGGAGAAGAGTCCTCCAACGCAAGCATAAGAGAAGCGGATTCATCACTGAAGCCGTTCCAGCCAAGAGCAGTTGCTGCAGCCAACCTGACATCAGTTTCTTCATCGGCAAGAGCCATTGACAGTCTCCCGGAAGTCTCCGGGTTTTTCATCTCTCCAAGAGCAATAATCGCCTCTCGTCTTACAAGAGAATCTTCATCCTTACTCAGAAAAATTACATGCCCGGCCTCTCCGCTTGCTCTGAAAAGCCTAACCGCCTGTAGCCTGACGTCGGCACTGCCTGACTCTGACAGCTGGAGTGCCGACTCCATAACAGACTCTCTTGCTACTGTCGCCAGACGAACAAGTGCTGTTGTTGCTCTCTTTCTGGCATCAGGACTAGCGTCACTTAAAAGCTTTACCAGCTGCGGGATAAGCTCTGTCGTGCCCAACTTGCCGACAGCTTCAGCAGCAAGTGCCCTGACCATCGATGACGGGTCGTTCAGTGCGACGGTTGCAATATCCCTGCTCTCAGGAGAACTGATTTCACCTGCAATATAAACGATAATGCAACGCTCTTCTTCCTCGGCGCGCTTGAATCGATCTAAAAAAGGTGTCCCGCCTGAAAGGTCAAGATTGCGGATTGCCGCAAGAGATTGCTGCTGGAGATTTTCGTCACGAAATACTTTTATGAACAGATCCAGTGCTCGAAGGTCTCCCACAAAACCCAGAAGTGTGAGAGCCGCACTCCGGATTTTCACATCAGAACTCTCTACCATCGATATAAGATGCTCGATCGTATCTGTCCCGTGAAATTCCTTTAGTCTCCCGGCGGCGCTCTGCATGAAATCAGCAGCAGATGACCTCTGGCGTACCATATCGAGTGCAATTAATGCTGCTTCTCTCACATTTCTTGCCTTATCAACAAGACCTTCAGCCAGCATGGGGACCGAAGCCAGGTCACCGATAATTCCAAGACACTCAAAAAGAGCTTTCTTGAGCAGAGGATCCCCGGCTAGCGGAGTGATGGCGCCAAGTGGGACGGGCATCCCGATCTTGACCAAAGCTTCCAGAATGGCATATCTGATAAGCAGATCATCCCTAGCCAGCGTCTTCAGCAGATGTGGCACTGCCCCGCTGTCGCCAATGGCGCCCAGACTTTCCGCAGCGGCAGCAGCCACATTGGAGTCACTGTCTGCCAGAACAGCGGCAAGTTCAGGCAGAACAGTCGGAGAGCCAATTCCGCCCATTATATCGACGATAAATTTCCGAACCCCGGCATCTTCATGGGCAAGATGTTCGACAAGATGAGGAATCACTTTCTCGCCAACCGCCTGCAAAACCTCGACCACTGAATTCCGTAATCCCGCGTTATCCTGTACAATCAGCAGGGAGACAAGCTCTCTTGACAGCTCTTCTCCCGGAGAGACTGAGAGGATGAGATCAACAGCTTCTTTCCGTACTCGCCAGCTCTCATCTCCAAGTGCAGAGAACGCAAGATGCTTGACCCTCTGGAAAGGGAATCCGGAAAGAGCGGATACTGCCAGCCTCCGCACTTCTTCATCAGGAGAGGCAAGGCTATTGAGCAGCTCTTCAATCGGTTCCAGAATTATCTCATCACTCATCTAACCGCAACTCCCGCTTTTTCTGACTAATAAGTTCCGCCAGAGCCTCCGCATAAAAGTCCCTTGGAAATGATGCAAACTCAGGCAGTCTGCTTTCATATATTGCCCGTCCATCCCTTATTTCAAGTCCCAGACAGCTTTCAATCCCACCAGTTTTAACCGCCTCTTCCAGTTCTGCTTCACGATAAAGAGAAATATCGGAGACAATGCTTCTGGCAAGTTGCATTGCTGCGCTATGGAGTTGCTCATCTTTGCCGGATTCTGCAACGGTTGTCTGGGACATTAACTCTTTGCGAACGATCTCCTGCCTGTCGGCTTCAGCAGGTGTAAGTTTTTCCGGTAAAGTAGCCACCATTTCCTGTAGAGAAAGTGAATCGGCTTCAACCTCTTCAATATCCGTGGCGAGTCTGTAGATCTTCGCAGCCAGTGCATCAGGAATATGGTGCTGCTCTATATAATCATCCGCCCCGTAGAGTGACTGCGGCGAACGCTTGTACTTTGTTTTGTCATATATCGCTGCAAGCAGAATAATTCTGGTATTTCTGGTTTCCGGGTTGCCTCTCAAAGCTTCACAGACCTGAAAACCATACATGGTGGGCAGAGCTACATTGAGAAGAACTACATCCGGTTTAAGCCTGAAGACCAGATCAACAGCCTCCTTTCCGTCATGGCAGGAGATAATATCAAACGGTTCAGGACCAAGCACTTTCTCAATAGCAGCGCAGAATTCAACACTTTCATGAGCAACGAGAATTGTCAAACGCCCGCCCCTTGCCCTCTTGTCCGCAGCAAGCCTGAAGATGGCTGAGCATTTGCTACACCTGAGTTTTATACCTTCACTGCTAACCTTCTGTTCGTCAAATTTAAACCTGGTTTTACAGAGCGGACAGCTGATAAACATGAAAACCTTCTCTCCTTTAACTGTTCTTATTGATTCCTAGGCGAAATCTCCCAAAGCAGAAATTTCACTTAAGCTCAGCAATCGGTCAATATCCAGCAACATGACCATATTCTCACCGGAGAGACATACTCCGAGAAGATGATTTGCAATTAATCCGGCAGATACTGTCGGTGGCGGCTTTATGTCCTTTGTCGGCACAGTAATAACCTCGGTAACATCGTCGACGACGAGACCAAGAGTCTGTGCCGACAGACGGACAATGAGCAGACGGGTTGATGCTGTCAGTTCTCTTGCAGGCATGCCGAATCTCTTTCTCATGTCCACAACAGGTATAACGGCGCCTCTTAGATTAATGATTCCGTCAATAAATGAAGGAGCCTGCGGAAGAGGGGTCAGTTTCTGTGGGCGGATGATCTCCTTTATCCTCATTATATCCACTGCATAAAGATCATTATCCAGACTGAAACATGCTACCTGAATTTCTTTCAATTCACTGCTCATCGACAGACCTCTTTATTAAACAATAAAATTTGATCGCCAAAAAAAATCAGTTTCTATTCATTTCTGAGTAACTCTTCGACAACCTCTATTATCTTTGCGGACTTGAAAGGCTTTGTGATATATGCATCGGCGCCGGCCGCAACACCCCTGGCCTGGTCAGCAGAGCTCTTTTTGGCAGTGAGCATAACTACCGGCAAGTTTGCAGTCACAGGATCAGCTTTTATACGGCGACAGACTTCAAATCCATCTATTCCAGGAATCATGATATCTAGCAGCACAAGATCCGGAATATCATTTTTAATCTCTTCCAAAGCTTTCAACCCATCAGTTACCGCTGAGACTTTATACCCTCTGGTGGTAAGCAGAATACTCTCTAACTTTAAAAGGCTCACTTCATCTTCCACGATAAGAATTTTTCTCTGTTCCATTGACGCCCCCCAGTAATCATTCTATCAGCACAACAGATTGAAATCCCGCAACAACCTCAATGCACACCAATATCAAGTATAGCTGACAGGTTTAGTATAATAAGCATACTGTTATCAAAATGGCCTAAACCTGTCACAAAATCCCGATCAATACCATCTAGTACCGCCGGCGGATCTTCGATACAACTTTTTATGATCCTGGCGACTTGAATTACTTCGTCCACAAGAATTCCGCAAAAGCCTGAGTCCATCCTTAAAACGATTATCCGCTCTCTACCACCAGGAGCTGAAGATACGGGCAAAGAGAGCCGCAGGCGCATATCCATGACAGGGATAATAACTCCGCGAAGCGAAATGACTCCCAGTATAAACGCTGGCATTCTTGGAACCGGCGTAACTTCACGAGGTTTAACAATTTCTTTAATAGCCATGATGCTAATTGCATAAGCCTCGTGAGCAACTCTGAAGCAAAGATACTCTTCAACCTCCTCAGATGCATTTGCATATGCCTGAGAAGCAGCACTGTCATCATCCTCGGTAGCTGACACTCTACCTGAGAGAATGGTCTCAATAACACTGAAACCTCCCTGCCTCTTTAGCGTGGTTGGTGCCCCTGACGGTAAGGGTTGTCGCTCTTCTTTGACAGTATCCACGACTGGAGCAACTCCAGGCAGTTGTTCAGATTGAGGCTCAACAGGAGGAGCAACTGTCCCCGGAGATACCTCGGATAAGGGATGGTCTCGTTCCAATGCCTGAGGGTCAAAGACATAAGTCTCATCAGTGACTTCGCTCCTCTCCTCTTCAGAGCTGTAACTAGTCGGTTCTTGAAAAAATGAAGCGTCAGATACGCCCATTTCTGGCAGGAGCGCAGATTCTTCAGCAGCCTTAGCGGGAACAACTGTTGCTGACAGCCTGCTCTCTTCAGCTTTTTTTCTAATATCGGCCAGGTTCATAAACTTTCCAATTCTGATTAGAGTAATAATTCTGAAGCAACTGCGTCGACAACAACGGAATCTATAAAAGCCACATCTCTTCCATACCCTTCCAGTATCGCATTGGTCGCAATCTGGTTTATCATGCGCGGCACCCCCGCAGACAGTTCATATATCCGCTGAACTGCATCCGGAGAGAAAAGCCCTGGCTCGCCGCCTGCAACCCCAAGGCGACAATCGAGATAATCCTGCACATCATCCATCTCAAGAGGAAAGAGATGGAACTGCATAGTGATCCGCTGCCGCAGCGGCTCTAATGCTGGATTAGCCAGCATGGCTCTTAGCTCAGGTTGTCCCATAATGATGATCGTAATAAGATTCCTGTCATCAAGCTGAAAATTAGTCAGCAATCTTATTTCGTCGAAAATTTCCCTATCAGTAATCAGTTGAGCTTCATCAACGACCAGAACAGGAGATATCCCTTCATTGTGAAGCATGAAGACCGCATCGGCAATCTGGTTTAAAATACTCTCCTTGTCGGCAGCGGGAGGCAGTGGTGAGAAAGTACGGGCAATGCTTCTCAAAAACTCCACGGCAGAAAGCCTTGGGTTTATAATAAAGCAGAAGCGGTACTCATCTCCCAGAGTATCCATGAGTGCTCTTGAAAGCGTGGTCTTGCCGCAACCAATATCGCCGGTAAGGAGTGCTATCTCTCGTTCTTCGGCAACGTACATTAGCCTGGCAAGCGCCTCTCTGTGGCCTCGGCTGAGATAGAGGAATTTCGGATCAGGCGTTTTACTGAAAGGTCGTTCCTGTATGCGGTAAAAATCATTATGCATAACTCTCGGACCTGGACTCACCCTTAGTCGCTTCATGAATAATTCCACTTACATCGAGGACAAGAATAGTCCGCTGATCACCAAGGTCGGCAGCACCTGAAACTCCGTGAAGCCCCTCGAACATAGTTCCAAGATTTTTTATAACTATATCCTGCTGACCAAGAAGATCATCCACAACGATACCAAGCCGTTTTTCAGCTACTCCTACGACAACAACAAAAAAGCTGTCAGAATCATTGCTTTTACTTTCAAGATTGAAAAAACTGTTAAGCCTGAGAAGAGGGAGCGTGCTTTCTCGCAGTTGAACAACTTCCTTGCGCTCAACTGTCATAATATCTTTCTTTTCAAGCATAATGGATTCAAGAACTGACGTTATTGGCAGCGCATAGAAGTGTCCTGCAGTTGAGATAATCAAAGCCTTTATTATTGCGAGAGTAATCGGCAGGGTGATGATCATTCTGCTTCCCCTGCCCAGTGTAGTTTCGACATCGACCATTCCGCTGACTGCGGCAATGTTGTTTTTCACAACGTCCATACCGACACCGCGCCCCGATATGTCACTCACAGTTTCAGTTGTCGAGAAACCGGGCAGAAAGATCAGATCGATAACTTCACGCTCGGTAAGAACTTCTGAAGGGGATATGATCCCTTTCCCCAGCGCCTTCTTCTTCACCTTCTCCAGATCAATACCTCTGCCATCATCCTCAACTTCGATAACTACATGATTGCCTTTCTGATATGAAGAGAGTTTTATAAGCCCACGTTCGCCCTTCCCCGCAGCAGTTCTCTCGGCAGGAGTCTCAATCCCGTGGTCAATTGCATTTCTGATGATATGCATCAGCGGATCAGCAATATCCTCCATAATCAGTTTATCAAGTTCAGTATCGGCGCCGAACGTCTTAAGATCTACTTTCTTACCCTGTTCCTTGGATATTTTTCTGACAATACGCCCCATTTTATCGTAAAGCTGCCCCACAGGAATCATTCTGATCTCCATGACCCCTTTCTGCAGTTCGTTCAGTTTGCGATCCAAACCTTTGGCAGCTTTCTGTAAGTCGTGAAGGCTCCCTGTATATCCTGCTTGACGCATCTTTTCGATTATATCGGTAATAGTTGAATGAGAGAGCACCAACTCGCCGACAATATTCATGAGGTCGTCAAGTTTCCCTATATCAACCCTTACGGTTCTGCTCATACTCTTTGCAGAGACTGAGGTATCCTGCTGGATGTTCGGGACGCTATCTTCGAGTTCCAATACAGCCGGGACTTCCGTTGAGAGCGCGGGAGAGGATGTCGTTTTCCCCAGAAGCCGTACCGTTGCATTGGTGTCTGAGACAAGCAGAGTCACTTCGTCAAGAGTTTTGGATGACCCGTAGAGTATTTCAAAATCAATTGAAGACTCAAGGCTCGCCCCGACACTCGGAAGCGTGCTGACAACCTCACCGTATTTTTTCAGTGCATCGGTAAGTTCGGCAAGATCCTGATCAAACGTTGCCATGGAGAATGAAGCAAGTACTGAGAAGACGTTCCTTGACTTCTTGATGTTTTCAAGAAGCCTGTGCTCTTCGTACTCTGTAAGAGCATTAAGCATTGAAGAGGGTAGCCCCAGGGATGAGATGATTGAATCACTGTCGCTGTCATCAGTAGCAGTCACCGTACTGTTAATTCTGGCAACGAGTTGCTCGATAGGCGGGTCATCCCCGCCACCGTCACTCAGGTTGCGGATCATTGCACCGAGTATCTCCAGAGCATCCATCAAAAGGGTCATAACCTGAGGGGTAAATTTAATCTTTCCAAGCCTCAAGGAGTCGAGCAGATTTTCGAGATTATGCGAAAGTTCTTGAACCCCATTGAAACCGAACATCCCGGCAAGACCTTTCAGTGAATGTGCTCCCCTGAATACTGAGTTGAGAGAGTCGGGACTGCACTCCCCTCCCTCAAGAGAGTCACTCATGGCACCCAGATCAGAGCAGATTTGGTCAAGGATCTCTTCAGCCTCGGCAAGAAAGTCCTTTACAGCTTTTGCGGATATTTCAGTTACAGCCATGGATCACTCCATAAAATCGAGTAGAATAAAGGGACCCAGCTAAGAGCCTATGTACTTCACAATCAACTCCTGCAGGCGTCCAGGATCAATCGGTTTAACCAGATATTCATTTGCCCCGAGAGCAAGCCCCTTCTCAACATCCTTTTCGCGCCCTTCCGTAGAAATAATGAATAGAGGAGTATCTGCATAGCTTTCATTATTGCGGACATAGCGGATGAGCTCAAGTCCGTTAATATCAGGCATATTGATATCGGTGATGATCAGATCCACCTTCTCTCTTGGAAGCAGCCGCAAGGCTTCAAATCCACTGGCAGCCTCAACGACCTCATAGTCTCCGCAAGACTCAATCGTTGATATAAGAAGAGAGCGCATTGTCGCAGAGTCTTCAGTGACAAGTATCCGCCTCATGGAACCTCCTGATTTCTGGTCATTAGTCTCTCAGTGAGAAGCGCCTTCTCGATTGCTACTCCTGCCTGCGAAAGAAAGATTTCGAGGGAGTCTGTATCGCCTAAACTGCTTGAGTCAGGATTGTCGCCGTAAAGTATGGCGAAAACTTCGCCTTCGCTTACCAGCGCCCCGAGGAAAATCTCAGCTGGAGCGCCGCCGATCCTTTCAAACAGATAATCATTCCAGCGGCACTTCTCGGGCGAAACTTTGACCGAAGAGCGTTTCCTGAAAACCTCGAAAAACAGAGACTCTTCGTCTTTGGGTATTCTGAGGCTTCGTATAATTTTGTCCGCGGACGACTCCCCGGCTTCAATTCCGAACTGGCCGATACCACAAATCTCATCACCTTTCACAAGAAAGATCACAGCCCTTCCGAAAAACTCTGAAGCAAATCTTAATAACAATAAAATAACCCCACCACCCAGAGTAGGATCATTCAACTCTTCCAGCATCCCTCGAAGCAGTGATATGCCGGTGCTCGGGACAACAGTGGAGGAAGCATGGCCGCCCATGTCTCCGAGTTCAAGTCTTAACTCATCTCCGAGATTAACATCATCGGCAGGATTGTCATCTATAACACCTGAAGTAATTTTCTCAAGCGCCGATATTATCCTCGCAACAAACTGTTCCGCACTATTCCTGTCAGCAAGTTCGCTCCGTCCCGGCTTGAGAATAAATTTCGCGCCGGTTGCGCGTATGCGACGTTCGGCATCACTGTTGCGGAAATCTGACATCACAAGAACCGGGAGTTCAGGAAAATTACCGTGTATAAGCTCCAGCAGTTCAAGCCCGCCGAGTACCCCTGAACCATCCATTCGAGGCATAATCAGATCCAGCAGAATCGTCGGACGACCACCCTCCCTGAAAAGGGTATCTATGGTTATGAGAGCATCTTCGCTCTTGGCAAATTTAAAAACAGCGCTGCCCAAACCGGTGAGCTGATCTGCAAGGAGATCACGTACAGATTGGTCGCCCTCGACAATGACAATCTCAGTTGCGCAAAACAGCGCATCGTCTGAGGTCGGCTCCCGACTTATCGGTTCAGGGTTAGTCTCATCAACGGCGGCGATTACTTGCTCACCAGCAGGATAATCATCAAGAACGTCACCGCGATGCCGCTTCTCATCAAATATCCGGGATCCCTCCATGGCAAGGAACTGAGGATTGAGCCCCTGTTGAAGCATAAATTCAAGAGGATCTATCTTTGAATCATCAATAGTCTCTATATCATCTTTAAGCTCAAATTCGAAGTTCCCCTCATCCCACCCAAAGAATGAGTAGACCACCCGTTCGATCTGCTCCCTGACAACCCCTTCTATCTTTTCAACAGGGACATTGAACCTGTTGATCAGTATCGGTCCGAGCCTCTCCTTGTATGCGCTCGCCTGTTGAACCTGCAAAGCCTTGTTCAGACACTCCTGGTCAACAACCCTGTTCTTTAACAGCTCTTCGCCCAGAAAATATCTGATACTGCTGGAAGTGGCACGAACGACCTGACCGAAGCGAAACACAACAACGCCTTGCCGCCCCCTGCTCTGAAGAGTCAGGACGCCGGATTTCCTGCTGAGACTGACGATTTGAAGTATCTCGCCCAGTCCCAGATCTGCCAGATTACCCACCAGGCTCACAATAATACTCCAAGTTCGTAAACTGCGATATCATACCCGACAGTTGAGGTTAGGTAAAGTTTTATGCACAAGTAATGTAGTCATTTATTTACGCCTACTCTCGCACGCCCCATATTACCCGCGCAAATAAACTTCTGAATTTAATGCTACTGCACCTTCTCCACCAAGACCAGAAACGGCGCCTTTTCACTCCTGTTTAGCTGCCGCGACTGCCAGACATTGAATTCATGGGGATGAAAGTGCTTCCGCCCAGCATTTGACAGCTGCCCACTCTTCAGTGCCCCCTTCATGTCCGGTATAAACAGCAACAAGAATTATCCCTTCGGGGAGCAGTAACTTCTCCCCCTGCTGCAAAGCAGCCAGAGTCGATTCGCCAGAGGTCTTTATTTCACGCTCCCCGGTCGGCAGATAACCGAGATTGAATAGTATCGCCTTAACCGGTTCGTCAACAAAATCTGACATCCTGGCGTGACTGGCATGGATAAGGGTCACTCTGCTCATAAAATCTGTAGCCTCAAGGCGCTCTTTAGTCTTTTCAAGCGCCTGACTCTGAACGTCAAAAGCCCAGACCTTCCCCTCGCGACCGACAAGCTTGGCCAACAACAGTGTATCCTGCCCGATGCCACAGGTAGCATCAATCGCCCTGTCGCCCGGATTCAAACACTGCTGTAAGAAGAAATGTGTCATGGGAACTGCTCCGTAGAAACCTTTCTGGCTCATAGCCCTCCTTCAATTTCTTGAAATACCTACCTCTTTTGGGCTGATTATGATATTAGAAACAGGTTATGTCATCCAGAAAAGCAATATCAACCGGGCTCACCTCGTTTCACGAGATCCTGACTTTTCCCACAAATAGATGCTGCATTTAATTATCTTCTGGCAAACCCTAATGCCTGAGACTAACGGTTATATGAAATGAGCAGGTTACTTGACAAAATAAACGATCCAGCCGACCTCAAGCAGCTCTCCATAAAAGAGCTTGAAACCCTTGCCGGTGAATTGAGGGTTTTTCTCCTTGAAACCCTCTCTGAAACCGGAGGGCACCTCGCTTCGAATCTCGGAGCAGTCGAACTGACCCTTGCTCTTCATTATTGCTTTGCATCCCCCAAAGACCGGTTCATATGGGACGTCGGCCATCAGGCATATACTCACAAAATAATCACCGGTCGCCGTGACAGCTTTCATACGCAGCGCAGACTCGGCGGGCTGGCCGGTTTCCCTAAACGGTGTGAGTCGACCCATGATGCCTTCGGTGCAGGGCACTCCTCGACTTCAATCTCAGCCGGCCTGGGGATGGCTATTGCAAGCCGGATCAAAGGAGATAACAACCGTGTCATCGCCATTATTGGTGATGGTTCGCTGACCGGCGGCATGGCGTTTGAAGCGCTCAATCAAGCCGGCCATCTGCGTCAAAATCTTATTGTCGTTTTAAATGACAATGAAATGTCCATATCCGAAAACGTCGGCGCTTTTTCAACCTTCATCTCCCGCAAAATGACCAGCAGTTATTACCGGGAACTCCGCAAGGAGATGGCAGGACTGCTTGCCAGTATCCCTGCATTTGGTCGTAACATCCTCCAGTTTGCCAGAAGGGCTGAACATTCACTGAAAGGATTCCTTACTCCGGCTGCCCTCTTCGAGGCGCTCGGCTTTGAATATCTCGGTCCGCTTCCAGGGCACGATCTTGAGCAGATGATCGAGATATTTCGCAACCTGAAAAATGTTGAAGGGCCGGTACTGATCCATGTCATAACGAAAAAGGGCCGGGGGTACCCACCTGCCGAAAATGAACCCGGCAAGTTCCACGGGGTCGGCAAGTTTGATGTAATCACCGGCAAAACGGTTACATCTTCGACTTTAGCACCCTCTTACACGTCTGTTTTCGGCAAAACTCTCTTGCAACTGGCCGAAGAAGATGAAAAAATCGTCGCCATCACCGCTGCCATGCCGGATGGAACCGGACTTGTGCCATTCTCCAAGGCTTTCCCCAACAGATTTTTCGATGTCGGCATTGCCGAGCAGCACGCCCTCACCTTTGCCGCCGGTCTTGCGGTCGAAGGATTCAAGCCGGTTGTCGCGATTTATTCAACATTTGCCCAACGTGCCTATGACCAGCTTTTCCACGATATCTGCCTGCAGAAACTTCCGGTGACTCTGGCAATGGATCGCGCCGGCCTGGTCGGTGACGATGGGCCTACTCATCACGGAGTCTTTGACCTCTCCTTCACCCGCCATCTGCCGCAGATGACTGTGATGGCGCCCAAGGATGAAAACGAACTGTGCCGGATGCTGAAAACCGCCGTCAACTCCGGAATCCCGATCTCCCTGCGCTATCCGCGAGGATCAGGTTTCGGAGTGGCGCTGGATCTTGACGTACACGAACTTCCGCTCGGGATTGCTGAAAGGCTCTCAGTCGGCAAGGATGTTGCCATCATCGCTATCGGTTCCACCGTTTACCCGGCTCTTGCAGCGGCTAAGCTGCTGGAACAGGAAGGGATTGCGACAACAGTAGTCAACGCGCGTTTTGTCAAGCCTCTCGATCGTGAACTTATCCTGTCAGTGGCAAATGAGTGCGGTGTTATCGTAACTGTTGAGGAAAATGCGCTACATGGGGGATTCGGCAGCGCCGTACTTGAACTTCTGGCTGATGAGAAATTTACCGGCCTGAAGATCAAAAGAATAGGGATTCCTGACCGTTTTATCGAGCATGGCACCCAGACCGAATTGCGACAAATGCTCGGTCTTGATGCGGAGGGGATAGCTGCTGCGGTGAAAACCCTTATGGCAAAGACCGCTGTTTTCAGTTAACCCTGATTCGGGAATGATGAAATATACATGCAGCTTAAATGGTTTAGCCTTTTTTTTCAAATAGATAGGTGACAAACTCTTCACCGATGATTGAATCCAGCTCTCTACAACCAAGCCCGCTGTAACGCCTCCAGATATCGTACTTGTCTTGCAGCGGAATACCGGAAAGAAGGATGAGACCGCCGGAGCAGGTCAGTTCGACCAGAGAATCGGCAAGAGGCATCAGAATATCGGCATAAATATTCGCCATTACAAGATCAAAACCGCTGCAGGAGAGTGTCCCGAGCTCTCCGCATACGGTCAGAACTCGATTCTCTACACCGTTCAGCAAAGCGTTCATGCTGCAGGAGAATGCTGCCGGCCACTCGATATCAATTGCAATCGCAGACTCCGCGCCTAGAAGCAGCGCGGCAATCGCCAGGATCCCGGTGCCGCTGCCGAGATCAAGCGCACGACAACCTTGCAGAGTTGTGATCTTTTCAAGCTGCCGCAGACAGGCGGCTGTTGTTTCATGCTCTCCCGAACCAAATGCGCCTTTTTTACTCAGATACAGTGGAATACCGCACCTTGCCGGAAGCGGATCACCTTCGGGAATGATCGTAAATTTTCCTAATTGGAACGGGGTAAAGATGCGTCCGGACACGCTGTTGTCTCCTTGATTAAAACGTTTTTACAGGATAAATTATGCCCGAAACCAGCCCCGGCACTCTCTATATAGTCGCCACACCGATCGGCAATCTTGAGGATATGACTTTCAGGGCAATCAGAATTCTTAAAGAGGTTGACCTGATAGCTGCTGAAGATACCCGCCACTCCCGCAAGCTCCTCAACTACTACGGGTTAGCAACGCGGATGACACCCTATCACGACCACAACGAACAGCTCAAGACCGATTATCTGCTGGAAAAACTACTTGCGGGAGAGAATATTGCTCTTATCACCGATGCCGGCACACCGTGTATTGCCGACCCAGGCTATCGGATAGCAAAAGCAGCGGTGGATAATGGGATAAAGACGGTACCGATTCCGGGGGCTTCAGCAATCGTCACTGCACTCTCTGCTTCAGGACTCCCCTCGGATCGTTTTGCCTTTGAAGGGTTTCTGCCAGCAAAGGAGGTGAAGCGGAAAGCCAAACTGGAGGAGCTGAAAAATGATGGCAGGGTCATAATTTTTTACGAGGCCCCCCACCGTTTAACTGCAACGCTATCAAATATGGCAGAAATTCTTGACGATCGTGAGGTTGTTGTTGCCAGGGAGTTAACAAAGATCCATGAAGAGCTCAGACACGGCACTCCGGCCGAGCTCCTGAAACACTACTCGCAGCAGCCTGTCAAAGGTGAAATTGTTATAGCGCTCTCTCCTTATAGCGAGCAGCACTCTCAAATAGAATACGATCCTGAAACAAACCTCAGGCGTTATCTTTTTGAAAAGTCTCTCTCCGTCAAGGATGCGGCATCACGGGTTTCTGCTGAAAGCGGACGGTCAAGAAGTGAAATCTACGCAATCGCACTATCTATTAAAGCCGCCTCCCCACTATCTGAAGAATAAACCTCACCCTGTATTACCAAAAATATACTCCATCATCAGCGCATCCTCGTTGTTTTCGTAGTATCTCTTTCTCTTGCCCACCTCGGTAAACCCCATTTTCAGATAAAGGGCTATCGCCGATATATTCGACTCCCTTACCTCCAGTGACACAAAAGATGCTCCGGCAGAACTGCACTCATCGAGAACTTTTTGAACAAGCAGTCTCCCAATACCCGCGCCACGAACATCAGGATTAACCGCCACATTGAGGATATGCCCCTCATCGAGCAACTGCATCGGACAAATATAGCCGAGAAGCCGTCCGGAAGCATCAAAAGCCGAAAGGGGAAAAGCATAGGAAAAATTCAGTTCATCGATGAAGTGCTGACGAAGCCATGGTTGCGGGAAAGATTTTCGCTCTATCTCCAGAACCTGGTCGAGATCGTCCTCCGTCATCGGACAGATGATTATTTCAGTCGTTAATGTAGTCATATGCCTTTATGCATAATAAGCGATGAAAAGAGGCGTGTAAACAAGCTTTGTCCGGGTTAGAAAGTTTGACTTTTGTCTTACAATGGCATATATTTTTCCGTCATTTCAGAGGAGGCAGGATTTTGAGCGAAGAGCGTATTACCTATAAGGATTCCGGTGTTGACATAGATGCCGGCAACAGCTTTGTAAAGATGATCAAGCCATTTGTAAAGGCAACCTCAAGACCGGAAGTCATGGCAGATATTGGCGGTTTTGGAGGTCTCTTTTCACTGAACAGCTCAAAATACAAGAACCCGGTTCTTGTTTCGGGAACCGACGGCGTCGGCACCAAACTGAAACTGGCATTCATGGCCGACCGGCACGACACAGTCGGTATCGATCTGGTTGCCATGTGTGTCAACGATATCATCGTTCAGGGGGCGGAGCCGCTCTTTTTTCTCGACTACCTTGCCACGGGAAAACTTGATCCCGCTAAGGCCGCCGATATAGTCAAGGGCATTGCTGCTGGCTGCGTTCAGGCCGGTTGCGCTCTTATCGGCGGCGAGACTGCCGAAATGCCCGGTTTTTATGCTGAAGGCGAATATGACATTGCCGGCTTTACCGTAGGGGTTGTCGACAGGGAAAATCTTATCGACGGCTCATCCATCACCGTCGGTGACACTCTTATCGGCCTTGCCTCATCCGGCCTGCACTCAAACGGCTACTCACTCGCCAGAAAGGTTATTTTCGAACGGATGGGCCTTAATATTGACAGCATCCTCCCGGAAATGAGCACCACTGTTGCCGATGAACTTCTCACCCCCACAAGAATCTATGTCAAGTCAGTGCTGAATCTTATCCGGGACTTCACGATCAACGGCATCGCCCATATCACCGGCGGAGGACTGCTGGAAAACATCCCCCGAGTACTGCCGCAAGGCTGTAAGGCGATAGTTCATAAAGGAGCATGGCCGATACTGCCGATTTTCAAACTACTGCAAGATGCCGGCAACATTGAAGAGTCCGAGATGCATCGCACACTTAACTGCGGCATAGGCATGGTGCTGGCAGTCCCTGCAGAACAGACTGACGAGATACTTATCAGACTCTCCGGCCTGCACGAAAAAGCCTATGTCATCGGCGAAGTCGGAAAATGCGAGCATGGCAACGAAGCCGTGGAGATGATTTAAACTCCGGAAAAACACAAGGTTAAACGTGAAAAGTGATTTGCTGAAAACCAGGCTTGCCGTACTCATCTCAGGCAGCGGGACAAATCTTCAGGCAATAATTGATAGTTCCGAAAGTGGCGACCTCCCTGTTGAAGTCGTCTGTGTCATCAGCAATAAGGCTGATGCTTTCGGACTTGAACGAGCCAGGAAGCACGGCATTGCGGCTATCCACCTCGATCACCGGTCATTTTCCGGCCGGAACGAATATGACAGCGCTTTGGTAAATACACTGCAGGAATTCAATGTTGACCTGGTCATTCTGGCCGGCTTCATGCGGATAGTCACCCCGGTGCTGCTTGATGCGTTCCCCAACAGGGTCATGAACATTCACCCGGCACTTCTCCCCTCCTTCCCCGGTCTGGATGCGCAAAAACAGGCGATTGAGTATGGAGCCAAGCTGTCCGGCTGTACTGTCCACTTCGTCGATGCCGGCACTGACACCGGCCCTATTATTCTGCAGACAGCGGTCCCGATATTGGAAGATGATACCGAAGAATCTCTGGCTGAGAGGATTCATCATGAAGAGCACAAACTCTATCCGGCAGCCATCCAGCTCTTTGCGGAAGGTCGCCTGAAGGTCGATGGCCGAAGGGTAATAATTTCATGAAATACATAAGCACAAGAGGCGGCATAGAGCCAATCAGCTTCAAGGATGCCGTCATGATGGGACTGGCAACAGACGGCGGGCTTCTTCTGCCGGAGCGCTTCCCTTCATTCAACAGAGAAACAATAGAATCCTGGCGTCACCTCTCCTATGAAGAACTGGCGTTCAACGTCATAGCCCCTTTTGCTGATGATATCCCTTCCGCAGACCTGAAAGATCTCATTCACCGTTCATACGCAACCTTCACCCATCCGGAAGTCACCCCGGTTGTCGATAAGGGCGGTGTGCATATCCTCGAGCTTTTCCATGGGCCGACTTTTGCCTTCAAGGATGTTGCCCTGCAACTGCTCGGCAATCTTTTCGAATACCTGCTCAAAGAGCGGGGAGAAAAAATGAACATTGTGGGGGCGACTTCCGGGGACACCGGCAGTGCCGCTATCTACGGTGTTCGCGGCAAGGATAATATAAATATTTTCATTCTCCACCCCCATGGCAGAACCTCCAGGATTCAGGCTCTGCAGATGACAACAGTGACCGACCCCAATGTCTTCAACATTGCTGTTAACGGCACATTCGATGACTGTCAAAACATCGTCAAGACTCTTTTCAGTGACATCCCCTTTAAACAAGAGCACTCCCTTGGTGCTGTCAATTCAATTAACTGGGCAAGGGTTCTGGCTCAGATTGTATATTATTTCTACGCCTGGCTGAAAGTAACCGCAAACAGTTCCAAAGATGTTGTATTTTCGGTCCCAACCGGAAATTTTGGCGACATATTTGCCGGCTATGTCGCAAAGAGGATCGGTCTGCCGATAGCAAAACTTATCCTGGCCACAAATGAAAACAACATTCTCACCCGCATGGTGAACGATGGCGATTACTCGACCGGCGCCGTCGTGCCCACGCTTTCACCCTCTATGGATATTCAGGTTGCCTCCAACTTTGAGCGCTACCTCTTCTACCTTTTTGATGAAAATCCCGCCAGGGTCAACTCCAGCCTGGCAACATTCGCTGCCACCGGAAAAATGCATTTCACAGCGGCAGAACTTGACCGTGTTAGTAAGGATTTCAGCTCTGCCTCAGTAAACAGTGAACAGACTCTGCGAACAATCGCCGATTTTAACCGCAGCTTCGGTTATCTTCTCGATCCTCATACAGCTGTCGGTGTGAGAGCGGCTCTTGATTCAAAGATAACCGACAGTGAATTCATCTGCCTCGCCACCGCACACCCGGCTAAATTCGGTGATGCCGTAAAACTTGCCACTGGAGAAGAGTTGATCCTCCCTGAAGGGTTGAGCGGATTGGACGTACTGCCGTCACGCTGCGAAATCATGAGTGCAGAGCTTGAAAAAATCAGATGTTTTGTTAAAGACAAAGCCATATAGATCATTGACTAAACTAATACATAGGTGTTAAATGCAGCATCTTTTTTCACAGCGACATTGCCAATTTATGGCTAAATCACTAAAAAAAGGGGAGAAAGAATGAGAAAAATCGTATCATTAGCATCAGCCCTGCTTCTGCTCGCATCTGTGGCGGTAGCAGCCGAACCGGCAGCGCCGGCAACCGCGCCTGCTAAACCGGCAGCTACAGCAGCAACGCCTGCCAAACCCGCAGCTACAGCAGCAACGCCTGCCAAACCTGCAGCTTCCCTCACCAGTGCGGACTGTGTCAAGTGCCATACGAAGGCTCCCGCTGACATTGAAGCCAAAGGTAGAGCTCACAAAACAGAGGTGACCTGTCAGGATTGTCACAATGGCCACCCGCCGGCAAACAAGAAAATCATTCCGCTCTGCAGTCAGTGTCACGCGGGCAAAGCCCACTATAATCTTGGCGGTTGTCTCCAGTGCCACAGGAATCCGCATCAGCCGAAAGAGATCGTCTTCGGTCGTGACGTAACCGATCCATGTCTTACCTGCCACTCTCCGCAGATAGCACAGCTCAAGGCTAATCCGAGCAAGCATACCAAGCTAAACTGCTCATTCTGCCACGACGTTCATGGCAAGATTCCACAGTGTACCCAGTGCCACAAGCCTCATTCCGCTGAGCAAGTCCCAGGCGACTGCAAGAAGTGTCACAAAGCCCATATGCCCAAGGCAGTCACCTATGCGGCTGACTTACCTTCCAAGCAGTGTGCTGCCTGTCACAGTAAAGCATTCAGCCTGCTCGGTGCCAGCAAAACCAAGCATAAAGCACTCCTCTGTGTAACCTGTCACCAGCAGAAGCACAAGATGGTGCCAAAATGCCAGGATTGCCACGGCATTCCTCACCCTGCAGGAATGATGGGCAAGTTCCCGAAATGTTCTGACTGCCACGGTATTGCTCATGACCTGAACAACTGGAGTAGTGCCCCGAAAGCAGCTCCGGCTGAAGCAGCCAAGAAACCTGCTGCTGTTCATAAGAAGAAGTAATGCCTTAGCAGCATGAACCACAAAGGGGAGGGTCTTTCGAGACTCTCCCCTTTTTTAATGGAGAGGTAATGCCGATAAACTGGCGCGATATTGACACAGTTCTGCTCGACATGGACGGCACACTGCTTGACCGTCACTTCGACGATCATTTCTGGCTTGAGCATGTCCCCAAACGGTATTCCGCAAAATATGGGACTTCTCTTGAGACATCTAAAGAGAAACTCTACGCTATGTTCAGATCGCAAGAGAATAGTCTTAACTGGACTGATCTTGATTACTGGTCAGAGCAACTCGGGCTTGACATCCCGCTACTGAAACATGAAGTCGATCACCTTATTGCAGTACATCCTGACGTGATTGAGTTTCTGGAATTCCTAAGGAAAGCAGCGAAAGGGATTCACCTGGTCACGAATGCCCATGGTAAAACTCTCTCTCTGAAAATGAAAAAGACCCGCCTGGGGTCTTATTTTGACACGATTGTTTCAGCTCACGATCTTGGTTTGCCGAAAGAGGATGTTGCATTTTGGGGAGAGCTGCAGAAGGTTATTTCCTACGATCCATCCAGAACCATGCTGGGTGAAGATAGCGAGACAAATCTTCATACTGCCGATCAATACGGCATCAAACATCTAATCTACATCAGCGCCCCCAACTCGAAACTTGCGCCTGTTCCATCAGCGCATTTCAGGTCTGTTAACACCTTTAGAGAGCTTATACCAACGTAAACCTACTCCAGATTATCCTCAATCCTGATCAGACAACTCTTCTCCTTTATCATGTCCAGACCGTCAATTTCAGCAAGAGCAGACTGAATATCACTCTCCACCGCCTCATGGGTAATAAAGACTATCGGCACATAATCGCCACTGCGGCCGGTCTGAATCATCGATTCGATACTGATATTGTATCTCCCCAGTGCTCCGGCAATAGCTGCCAGAACACCCGGTTTATCCACTGCACTGAAGCGGAGGTAATAGCGGCTGACACTCTCGCCGATCGGCTTGATCGGCAGGTCAGCGATGTTGATGTCCTGAAATCCGCGTGCCGAAACTCTCTGGCCGACCCCCACCAGAATGTTTCTGGAGATATCCATCAAATCCCCGACAACCGCGCTGGCAGTCGCCTCCATCCCGGCACCGCGACCGTAGAACATGACTGGACCGATAAAATCACCGGCTAGACGGATGGCATTAAAAGGGCCGTCAACATCAGCCATCGGATAATGAACCGGAATCATGGTCGGATGCACTCTGGCTTCAATCCTGTCACCGTCACGTTTACCGATGGCAAGCAGTTTTATCCGGTAACCGAACTGCTGGGCGAAATTAATATCAATTGCTGAAATGGCGGTTATCCCTTCAGTATAGATCTGATCAAAGCGGACTTTTGTGCCAAAGCAAAGAGACAGAAGCAGCGCAAGCTTGTGGGCGGTATCGATGCCCTCGATATCAAAGGTGGGGTCGGCCTCAGCATAACCCATCTCCTGGGCACTTTTGAGCACAACGGCAAAATCCAGACCCTCTTTGGTCATTTTTGTAAGGATATAGTTACAGGTGCCGTTCAGAATTCCAAGAATCGTGCTGAAGCGGTTTGCCGCCATATTACCTTTAATGGCCGACAGAACAGGAATCCCGCCACCGACAGCAGCCTCATAAAGAACCTCAACACCAGCCTCAGCAGCCTTCGCATAAATTTCATCGCCATGAAGGGCAAGTAGCGCCTTGTTTGCCGTCACGACATGCTTGCCGGCGGCAATTGCCTTGAGGACGAAACTCTTTGCCGGCTCATAGCCACCGATAAGTTCGATGACAATACTGATTTCCGGATCATTGAGAATTTCGTTAACATCATTGGTAAGAACACCGGGAAGCAGCTTTAAGCCCCTGTCCGAGGTCGTATCGAGATCGGCGATCCTCTTGAGGCGAAGCCGCGCACCAAGCTTGCCGGCTATCAAATCACCATTATCGGCAAGCAGCCTGACAACACCGCTCCCTACAGTTCCAAAGCCGATAAGTCCAACATATATATCTTTCATCATCGCTCTCGCTTTAAGTGAAATTTTCTACTTTTTCTCGGGCAGCGTTCTGGATATTTCATCCAGAATCCCGTTTACAAAGGCAGGAGACTCTTCACTGCCGAACTTCTTGGCAATCTCAATAGCCTCGTTGATAGTGACATTTTTCGGGATATCTTCTCTATAAATAAGCTCATATGCCGCAAGCCTGATGATAGCCAGATCAATCTTAGCCATTCGGGAGATCGACCAGTTGGGAGACTTGGCGCTTATCCGGGAGTCAAGTTCGGCACTTTTATCAAGCAGCCCGGAAAGCAGTTCCTGGGCAAATGCCTTTGCAGCCGGTTTGAACCGGTTAGACTCCCAGAAGAGATGAATAGCCTCCCGTGGCTGTGCAGGGCCGAGTTCAATGGCATAAAGAGCCTGTACGGCGTTTTCACGGCCTTCTCTTCTTACCCCCACTAGACAAGCTCCCTGAAAACATTTGCCGTCTCTATTGCGGTGACCGCTGCATCAAAGCCCTTGTTGCCGGCTTTTGTACCGGCTCTTTCGACTGCCTGCTCAATGGTGTCGGTAGTGAGCACTCCGAAAATAACCGGAATACCGCTATCAAGCGAGACATGTGCAACGCCCTTGCTAACTTCTGAGGCGACGTAATCGAAATGCGGTGTAGATCCGCGGATGACCGCGCCAAGACAGATAATTGCATCGTATTTATTGCGTGCGGCCATCTTGCTGGCGGCAAGGGGTATTTCGAATGCTCCCGGGACTCGCAGCACATCTATCTGCGCATCATCAGCGCCATGGCGAACCAGACCGTCGAGCGCCCCTTCAAGAAGCCTTTCAGCTATAAAGCTGTTAAAACGGCCGACGATAATGCCGAATGAAAGCCCTTTGGCATCCAGTTTCCCTTCAATAAAATTAGGCATGACAACCTCCAAATGATTAAGTGATTATTAAAAGTTCTCCAGCAAATGCCCCAGTCTTCTCACGTTTAGTCTGCAGATATTTCCGATTGGTCACGTTAGGAACAACTTCGATCGGAACACGATCAATTATATTGATGCCATACCCTTCCAGCCCGACAACCTTTTTCGGATTATTAGTCATCAAGCGAATATTTTTTATGCCAAGATTAACCAGAATCTGGGCACCGATACCGTAATCTCGCAGATCCGCCTTGAAACCGAGTTCGAGATTCGCTTCGACAGTATCCTTCCCCTGATCCTGTAGCGAGTAGGCCTTCAATTTATTAATAAGACCAATGCCTCGTCCTTCCTGGCGCATATAAAGAATGACTCCACGACCTGCCTTGTCCACCATTGCCATGGCATTATGTAGCTGTTCGCCGCAGTCGCAGCGTGCGCTGCCGAAAACATCTCCGGTCATGCACTCGGAGTGAACCCGGACAAGAACCGGTTCATCAGTTGCAACATCCCCTTTTACAAGGGCGAGATGCTCCAAATCATCCACATCGTTCTGAAAGGCAATTGCCGTAAAATCCCCCCCGTAGACTGTCGGGATAGGAACTTCCACCGCTCGTCTGACGAGAGATTCATTTTTCATCCGGTAAGCAACAAGGTCGGCCACAGAACAGATCTTCAGTCCATGTTCAACGGCAAATTTCCGCAGTTCAGGCATCCTTGACATCGTGCCGTCGTCATTCATGATCTCGCAGATTACCCCTGCCGGTTTAAGTCCGGCAAGCCTGGCAAGATCGACCGAGCCTTCTGTCTGGCCGGTTCTCACAAGCACACCGCCGCTGCGGGCTCTTAGCGGAAAGATGTGACCAGGACGAGCCAGGTCTTCCGCCTTGCAGTCCGTCGCCACCGCTGTCAGAATAGTGTGTGCCCGGTCGGCCGCTGATATGCCGGTCGTAACACCTTTTTTAGCTTCAATCGAAACAGTGAAAGCTGTTCCGAAAGAGGAGGTATTGGCTGAGACCATTGGCGGCAGGCGCAGAGTATCGCACTTATCAGGTGACAGAGTAAGACAGATCAGTCCGCGCCCGAACCTTGCCATAAAATTTATCGCTTCAGGGGTGACCATCTCTGCCGCCATGGTAAGATCACCTTCGTTCTCGCGATCTTCATCATCCACAAGGATGACCATCTTCCCTTGGCGAATCTCTTCAACAGCTTCTTCGATTGTTGCTATCGGCATAAATTAGGAGTCCTTGAAACGTGTAGGGAAAGTCAACTAACTTGTTTTTATAACAGATTATTCCAACAACTAAAATCAAAAAAGCCCCTTTATCCCCACCTCTGGCAGTAATTTCTCATCAGGTTGCAGTAAGGCTCCAAAACGAAGACGGTTTGTGCTATGGTTGCAGCATGTCAACTGAACATAACAATTCACTCAAACGTGTCGTCACAGAACTGAGCAACAGCCACCTCCCCGGCAGGGGGAAACCGCTGGAACTGTCAATTATCGCCCTTCTGACCGGTGGCCACATTCTGATTGAAGATATCCCCGGACTCGGCAAAACCACACTGGCAATTGCGCTGGCAAACTCTCTCGGGCTCACCTTCGGCAGAGTCCAGTGTACCAGCGACCTTCTCCCGTCCGACATCACCGGCCTGACAATCTTTGACCGCCATGAAAACAGCTTCCGCTTCGTCAAAGGACCGATCTTCAATAATATCCTGCTGGTCGACGAGATAAACCGGGCCATGCCGAGGACCCAGAGCGCCCTGCTGGAGGCCATGGAAGAGCAGCGGGTGACCGCGGACGGTGAAACCTACCCGCTCCCTGATCCGTTTCTAGTCATCGCCACCCAGAATCCGTCCGAGCAGGTCGGCACATACCCTCTGCCCGAATCACAGATGGATCGCTTCCTGATACGGACCGGCATGGGCTATCCTGCCGAAGAGATTGAAAAGGCCATTATCAGATACGGCAGCATCCGCAAAGATATCCGTTCCATTAAAGCTGTTATCAACCACGCTGATATCTCCGCCGGTATAACTGCCGTCAAGAACCGGATCTTCCTATCGGAGAAACTGGCTGACTACATCTACAAAATAGTTGCCGCAACCAGGAATCATCCGCTGATCCAGACCGGCATCTCTACCCGCGGGGCGATCAATCTTGCTGAAGCGGCAAAGGCGCTGGCATTCCTGAATGAAAGGGATTTCGTCCTCCCGGAAGACATCAAGGAGTTGACGGCAGCAGTTGAAGCTCATCGGCTCCTGATGCGGCCCGGATACGAATCGATTGACAGGGAGGGGTTATTAAACGAACTGCTGACATCAATCCCGATCCCCCTGTCATAAAGGTAAACAGCGCCGGCACGCTTTACATCGTCATGACGATACTGCTCGGCCTGGCGGCGGTAAATACCGGCAACAATCTCCTCTTTCTCATTGTCGCCTCAATGCTCGGCTTCATGGCAGTAAGCGGAATATTCGGCCTGCGCAACCTGCGGAAACTTGACCTCTCAGTCAGATTCCCCGACGAGATCTACTGCGACATCCCGACGCAACTGACATTGCAACTGACCTCCGGAAGAAGCATCCTCCCCCACTACCTGCTGACAATCCGCCTGAATGGCGCAGAAGCCGACTTTCCGATTCTAGGGCCGGGAAAGCGAAGAGAAGCAAAGGTTCTTGTCACCTTTCACAAAAGAGGCCGGGGCAACATTACCAAAGCAGCCGTGATATCCCCCTTCCCTGTCAATTTCTTTGTCCGCAGCAATATCTTCAGCCTGGACGCCACCTGTCTGGTCTTTCCGAAACCTGTGCCTCCCCCCCAAGACTGGACTCACGAAGACCTCAAGGATACAGGCACGACTTCTCACAAAAGGAAAGGGAGTAGCGGGGAGACCGAATCAATTGGTGCCTATACCGAGACAGAACCACTGAAACAGATTCACTGGAAGCTCTCCGCCCGGCACGACGAGCTGCTGGTAAAAGAGATGTCCGCGGAGTCCGGCAAGCCGGTCATTATTGACCTCGACATGCTCCAGGGCGAAATTGAAACCCGCCTGTGCCATGCGGCCCATTTAATCAACAGCCTAATGGCTGCCGGGAAGGCTGTCGGCCTGAAGTCTGGCGTCAAAACCATCCCGCCGGCGGTTTCACGCAGTCATCGTCTTAAAATGCTAGGTGAGCTTGCCAATCATGCTGCAGATTAGAACCATCCTCAATATCCTGCTCTACCTTGCGGCGATCATCGGCTATCTCCCTCTTGCCCCCTATCTGCAGCCTTTGCCGAAAATCGCCCTGCCTGCCGCCATCATCTTTGCCGCCTTTGCCGACCGTCGTGGCGCTGAACTCAAGGGGAGAGTGGCACTCCTTGTTTCACTTGCCGGTTTCATCTTCTATTTCCTCCAATTCAGCCGCCATAACCTGGTCGAACCCGCCGCCAATATGCTGGTCATCTTTCTGGCAATCCGGATAGCCGGCGAAAAATCGCCCCGAAACGTCATGCAGACCCTCTCCCTCGCCCTCTTCTGCCTGGCAGCGTCAACGCTCTTTGATCTCAGCCCCGGTTTTGTCCTTTATCTCATCCTTCTGCTCCTGGCTTTCACCGTTTCCATGGTGCTGCTGACCTTCGAAAGCAGAGCTGCCGGTTTCAGCCCTGACAGAAAAGAGCTCCGCTCGATCGTCTCCGTTGCCCTGCTGCACCCTCTGGTTGCCGCCCCTTTGGTGCTATTGCTCTTCTTCATCCTGCCGCGAACCCAGCTGCCCCTCTGGAGCGGCCTGTCAAGGGCCGGAGCGGACAAAAGCGGCATCAGCGAAACAATCAAGGCCGGTGAAAAAAGCAGCATCAGCGGTGGCAGCGCCGTTGTATTTCGTGCTGAAATGCCAAAGCAGTCAGCCAATAGCCTCTACTGGAGAGCCATCGTCCTCAACACGGTTAAAGGTGATGAGTGGCTCAGGCAGACGCCGCCAACGGAAAAAACGGTTTTCCGGGATGGGAAAGAGCTCTCACTCACCATATTTCTCGAACCGGGAAGACTCCATTACCTTCCAACCTTGAATTTTCCAGAGTCTATAGCAGAATACCGCGGCATACCTTTCGATGACCGGATCTTTCCCGCCAGCGGACTTGCGCGGGGAAAACGGAGTTATCAGATTCTTGCCAAAACTGGAGCAACGCTAGCAACTACGGACCGGGTAAAAAGCAGTTTTTACTCCGCTGCTCCCGAAAGCTCTCCCCTTCAGCTGAAAAGCCTTGTAACAAAAAACGTTGCGGGCTTACGAGGCGATCAGGAAAGGCTCGATGCCATTGAAAATCTCTTTGCCGGCATGAATCTCTCCTATGCAGCCACCGGTCTGCCTACCGGCGCAGATGCAATGGAGAAATTCCTTTTTGGCAGCAAAAAAGGACACTGCGAACTTTTTGCAGTCTCCTTTGCAACTGCCCTGCGTCTCGCCGGACTGCCGGCACGGCTGGTCGGCGGCTACTATGGCGGCGACTACAACGACATGGCCGGCTACTACGTCATAACCGAAGAGAGGGCCCACGTCTGGGTAGAGGTCTGGCTATCGGGAAAAGGCTGGGTTACGGTCGATCCGAGCCGTTTCGCAGTCAATTTCGAGGAGAGTTTTTCCGGAATGCGTCCCGGTTATGACCTTCGCATGAGGCTTTTTCTCGACTCGCTCTCCTACTACTGGAACAGAATGGTTATTAATTATGACTTTGAGAGTCAGTTCACGGCTGCCAGCAAAGCCGGTGCAGGCTTGAAGGGACTGAAAGAGGTAAAAATCAGTGGCCGCAAAATCAGCATAGCAATTGCCTGGTTACTCCTTGTTGGCGGTGGGATTATTCTCTTGAGAAGCAGCCACATATCGCCAGAGCAAAGGCTCTTGAAGAGATTCAAAAAGTTAATTCTGGTAAAATACGGCATGGATATTCCTCCGGCATCCGGACTGCATGAAGCGGTGAGGTCTATTGATAATCAATCAGTCAAAGAGTTTGTCGCAATTTATACAGGTGTGCTCTATAGGGACAAAAAGCTGACAAAAGGAGAGATAATACAACTTGAACAACTGCTAAAAAGTATTAACTGATAAAGTAGTCAGGAGACAGAAGTACAGAAGTCAGAAGAAAAACCTTGATTGCAAATCGCTAGTTATCGGTTAAAGACAAAAAATATTTACTATTGATGTTATTTTAAAACTGAATTCTGTCTACTGGTTCTGTTTCAATGGTTACAGTATTAACGTTTAGCCTTTCAATCATCAAAAAAAGGCCACCCTGACTAAGGTGGCCTTTCAAATATATTCCAACCTCATTTAACCCCCTTTGCTATTTTTTCACTGTAACCGTTTTATCCTTAGTTGCGGACACAGTCCCTTTTATCATGCCATACAGCATAATAATTGCCGGGATGCACTGAATAACAACTACCAGGGCGCAGAAACCGAGGAAGAGCAGAACAAGTGGGCCGCTTACGAAAACTTTGTTAGTTGTCCCTGATGAAGCAAGAGCTGCGGTACTGGTTAAGAAGACTGAGGGCTGGCGGTGCTGAATAGTGTTGATAAGGTTTTCATGACTGTTCTCCTTTTTTTGTTTTATGCCTGCTTTATGCAAGACGATTGCGAATCTTGTTTAGTTGCTGCTACTTTACTTCTGTTTTTGCCTCAGCTGCGGTTTTGGATGTAAGCCCCTTGATCAGTCCCGTGATCAACATAACTGCTGGGACTAACTGTCCGACTACTATCACTGCAAAGAAGCCAAGAAAGATCCAGACAAAAAGACCGCTCCCTTCTCCACTTGCTCCTGATGCCGCAAATGCCGTTGCCGGTGCGATGATTCCCATTATCGTAGCTGGTGCTTTCATGACATCCTCCCTTTATTTCGTTCTCTGGAAATTATTTGCTTTTGTCAATTATAATGCATCGCTGATGCCAAAATGCATATTTAGATATATTATAATTGTAACTAGCTGTAACAATTGATTTATATTTGAGGCAGGTGATAACGGCTTTATATTTGGCAGATAAAAAAACCGTCCTCTGTATGAATAAATAATACTGATAATTCAGCAATATAAGTTATTAAATGAACAATTACATTGTGTTACAGATAGTTAGGCGTGTATTAAACTCTTATACTTATGTAACAGCCAGGGTGTAATCACCACAAAAGACATTGTAGCAGTCTTCAGATATAAACTTGCCGCGAAGAACTATTGAAATATTAATCGTGTCAGATCAATTGACCGCAAAACGCATTAATGTTTTAATTATGGCCATACGGAAACTCATGATGGGAATCTGTCAGTTTCCGGATTGGAAAGCGGGGATCACATATGAGAACTACAGGGGCCTGCTCTGCAACCTCACACCATAACTTCAGGAGATCATATCGTTATGTACCGTGATCACGATAATCATGTAGATACATTCATCTGGGATCAGTGTTTCGTTACAGGTCTGCCGGATATTGACACCCAGCACAGGAGGCTTGTGGAGATAACCAATCAACTGGGTAGCCTTGTAACGCAAGGGTCAAATGTCTCCCATGACGACATGACAGCTGTAGTCCAGTCCCTGTCAGCCTACGCCCGTTTTCATTTTCATGAAGAAGAATCGATGATGCAGCACGCCGGGCTGGACAATCTCCAGATAAATCGACACCATCAGGATCATGTCAATTTTCTGATGGACGTTGAAAAGATGTACGCTGAAGTCTCCATTGGCAAACCGGACACCCCTCGACTCATATTTGAATTTTTGACTAACTGGCTTGTCTACCATATTCTTGGTGTGGACATGTTCATGGCGCGGCAGGTTAGCGCGAAAATGCAGGGTCAATCAGCCACCGAGGAAGCCATAGTCGAAGAACCACTCTACGGAGGCCCGGTAAAGATCCTCTTAAACGCTATGCACGAACTCTATCGGCAATTATCCGAGCGAAACATCATTTTGAACGAATTGAACCTCACGTTGGAGGCCAAGGTCGAGGAACGTACAGAGCAACTGAGCAAGGCCAACCGTGCTCTCGAAGAGATGGTCATGACCGATGTTCTTACGGGGTTGCCAAATCGTCGCTACGCACTGCGGAGTCTCGGCCAGGAGTGGACGAAATCACAACGCAGCGGCACGCACCTCTCGTGTCTCATCATCGATGCGGACGGCTTCAAACGCATCAACGACACTTTCGGACACGCCGCCGGTGATGAAGTCTTGCGGGTTCTCTCGCAGCAAATCACCAACTCCACTCGCACAGGGGATGACGTTTGCCGCATTGGCGGGGATGAGTTCCTGGCTATATGTCCCAACACCACTCATGAGGTGGCACTGCAAATAGCTGAAAGGATCCGTCTGGATGTGGCTGCGCTGCAAGTTCCTGTCGGAGACGGCATCTGGACCGGGAGTTGTAGTATCGGCGTGGCAAGCCGAACTCAGACGATGACGAGCCAGGACGAATTGATCAAAGTCGCTGACGAAGGTCTTTATCTGGCAAAGGGAATGGGACGCAACTGCGTGGCGTCCAGCCAGGCCAGAGTGCGGGGTGAGGAATAGATTCGATCTACTTGCCAGATTTGCGCAGCACGGTGACTGATTCACCGGCAATTCCCCAATTATCTGTATCTACCTCGTCAATCACTACTACTGTGGTGGCGGGATTCTTTCCAAGAACATCTACCAACAGTTGGGTGGCTCCCTTGATTAAAGCCGCTTTCTGGTCTGTTGTTACACCTTCACGGGTTATTTTAATGTTGATATAGGGCATGTATGTTTTCCTTTTAAACCTTATTTGAAGATGATCCGGATATGAAACCAGCATCAGTCGCCACCAACACCCCACCAATTGCCACCAATAATCCTGCAAAAAGCAGCGGGAGCACAAAACCTCCCTGTTGATCGGCCAAAAGTCCCGCCATGGCCGGACCGATAACCTGTCCGGCGCCGAAACAAGCGGTCAGAATGGCAGCGACACGACGTCCCTCCGTGCCGGAACGTCGACCCCCCTCTCCCATTGCCAAGGCGACTATCCCGAGGAAGGTTCCACCAAAAATAACAGCTGCCAATCCAACTAGATACACATTTGCCGCATTAATGCTCAACAGTATGCCGCTGGCTTGAATCAGGTAGGCCAAAGTTAACGCCGTTCGCACCCCAGTTCTGTTTGCCAACCGTTGCCAAAGGATTGTGGAAGGGGCTGCAGCCAAACCCACTGCTACCCAGCTCCAGGAAGCAAAATCTGCAAGCCCCGGAGTATGAGCAACCATTGTCACTAAAAAAGTAGCAGTGACAATATATCCCACCCCCTCAAGAAAATAGGCGATTGCCAACCTGCCGATCCCGGTAATCCTGCCAGTAGCTTGTGCCCCACTATCCGGCACCGGAATCGAGACTTGTCGTTTATCCGCCACCAGAATGCCGGTAAGAGCCACTCCTGCTGAAAGCACGCCTATTCCGAGCCAGGCAGTGCTCCAGTCACCAAACCGATCCAGGAGAGGGACAGCCACGCCACTTACCGCTATTCCAAGACCAATTCCACCGTAAAGCGCAGTGCTCCAGCGAGTGTGCCTGCTACGTACCAAAGTTTCAGTAACTTCAATTGCGATCACCACAAACAGTACCGCACTGGAGAGACCGGCGACAAACCGCAGCGCCCCCCACCAAAACGACGAGATTGTTAGTCCCATAAGCAGTGTGACGACAATATTCGCGACCAGAGCGGTCACATTTACACATTTGCTGCGTAATATCCGCGGACAGACGGCACAAAGCAGTGCTCCTGCAAGATAACCGACATAATTAAGAGAAGCCAGAACACCGGCCAGACTGTTAGTAATACCAAGATCGCGCTGCATCAAAGGGAGAATTGGCGTAAAAGCAAAACGGCCAAACCCCATGGCTACCATCATGCCGAGCATGCCACCTATGAGCACTCGCAGAGCAGAGCGATGGAACATTTCTGTAGTTTCAGCAGGATTTATCTCAGAGCTGTTCATGGAGCAATGCTAGTCGAATTTTATTATTATCTCAAATGATTAGATTGTTTATCTGTTTCTCATCCTGAGTTTCCTGAGGGAAACTAATTGACGCATTCCCCATTCGCAAGAAATCGTTGGACTGCCTTGCGCAAAGAAGAAAAGGCAATTCGCTCGTAGGCAATTTTATCACAATCGATCCAGAGCAGTTGCTCAAGGTCATCCGCTGCCTTCATCCGCGGCGGCGTCGGACAAGTGACAGAGATAGATCATATCCAGCGTATCGTAGACAATATCCCGGTAATGGTAGGTGTTGGGTAGAGAAAACAGATACCGGATCTGTGGCAGTTCAATACCGGTCTCCTCCCGTACTTCCCGCAGCGCCGCAGCTTCCGCTGATTCACCCCGATCGACGAAACCGCCTGGCAGATCCAACATTCCCTTGCCCGGTTCATGCTTGCGCAGGCCGAAAAGGATCTTGCCCTGGCACTCAATGATAACCGCAGCCGCAGCAGCAATATTCAGGTACAATACAAAGCCGCACTGCCCGCAAGTGAAGTGTTTGGGAGACGGCCAGGTGAGATCCTTGGCAGCACAGCGCGGACAATGGACAATTGACTGATAACTCTGCATGGTCATTGGCAAAACACCTTGCGACCGGGCGGCAGCGCTGTGGCAGGTTAAGCACCCCATCTCCACCACCCCCCGGACATTAGTTAGACATAATGTCTAGTTCATCTCCAACGGCTTTGAATGACAATGTTGCCCTGAAGAAAACGTCGCTCCAGCCAGGTTTTCAGCCACCGTTTCAGGGCCGCACGGCTTAAAGGCACAAGCATGAACAGACCAATGAAGTCGGTAAAGAAACCGGGAGTCAGGAGGAGAATCCCCCCGGCCAGAATGAAAGCACCATCAAGAAGTGTGCGGCGGGAACGCGACCCGCCGCGAGTTCATCCCGAATTGCGACGATAATCCTGAACCCCTGGGATCTTGCCAGCCAGGCACCCACCATGGAGATAACGAGCAGAGTCGCCACGGTCGGCAGCGGACCGATAACGCGGCCAACTTTGATCAACAGCCATATTTCGATGATCGGCACAATACTGAAGACCAGGAACAGCCGAAACAACATGGTTCAATCCCCTCCCGAGAGATATGAGTGCTCTTCGTCCGTTTTCTCTTCTATCCAGTAGACCTGTTTGTGCCGGACGCGGGTCAACCCGGCCAGATGCTCCTCCGCAGCGCTCCGGTTCGCATAGCAACCAATCAGGAAACGGTTGCCGTTGTCATCCTGTCGCCACAGTTCATAGCTCATAGTTTTTATACCGGGTTTATTCTTTTAGGTTGCCGCAGTCATGGAATTGTTGTCGCAGATATTCAGAATTATTACAAGTGCCACTCTGGCGGTGGACACCCTGATACATGAAACAAGTTGCCCCGGAAATAGCCCGGCTATAATCTGCGAGCCAAAAGGCTGTGAGCAGCCTGTTTTGAAAGAGCAAATCGTGATATAATAAATCAGTAGGAAGGGGTTATTTGCCTATCCCCACCTGCCTTTACCCCGGTGTTACCCTCCTGGCGCCGGGGTTTTTTTAGGTGCTGAATTTCTTTTCGTCGCACAAATCAGATGACAGGGGGGAGGATGTGCATGTCTGTAAACGTCAGGGCAACATCAACCGCATCGACCCTGACAATTTTACAGGAATATTCACGAATGGTGGTGCCATCCATAGTGACCTTGCAATCATCGCCAACATGAAGGTCATGGATCGGGGATTGCACCAGCGCGCCACCAAAAGAGATGTTCTTCACTGATGCCAGATAAAGCCAATTCCGCAGGTGCAGCACGCACTTCTCTGCACAAGCAATCCTGATATTACGTCTTTGTTCTTTCATGGCAGGCCCTCAACGCTGCTATAGTTAAATTTAGCTAATATAGTTTTATACCACACAACCAGGAATTCCACAATGCAAGGTGGAAAAAATAAGTCGCATAGTTACAGCCTGCACATGGTGCCCTGCATGACCCGAAAAAAAACCGTCTACCGGAAAGAAGCCGGTGGAGCGGCTTACAGTCATCGCCTATTTGATCTCCATCACCCTCGACAAAGGCGGATGGCAGCGCGTGCGATTTATAAAGCGTCCTGATTGAATTATTTACGGTCAAATTGACACTCCAAAACGGCGCGCTAAAATGAAATGACATAGTGCATATTTTCAATTCCGATAAAGCCAAACCCTCTGCGAAGGGGGGGCGGAAAGCCTTGAATCTTCCTGAGAGAAGAAAGCCGGGTTGCCGAAGGATTGCCTCTTCTGCAAGTCGGTTTTTTTGTGCTGCAGGAGATCAGCTCTGAAGCGGGAGGCCTGTATGAAACGCGAGCAGTATGTCTGCCTGGTATGCGGCTTCAACATGATCGGCTTTCATCCCGACCACTGCCCTTTTTGTGGTGCGGCGAAGAAGCATTTCATTACCGCGGAGGAGTGCTCGGCCCGTTACAGGGTTGTGGCCACGCCGGTGAGCGGGAAGGTGACGAGGCTGAATTCCTCTCCCCCGCTCGGCATAGAGCACGCTGCCTATCGCATCGAGACCGGCGGCAGCGCCTGCTGGATCGACTGCCCTTCATCATTCGACCCCACGCTGAAGCCGGCGGAAAAGATCATTTTCACTCACCACCACTTTCTCGGCGCCTCCAACCTGTACAGGGAACTGTTCGCTGCCGAGGTACAGATCCACCGCGCCGACTCGGTCCACGAGATCTGCCGCCCCTTCACCTTCGATACCGTCTTCGATGAAAACTTCGTCCTCCACGGCATCGAGGCCTTTCACATCGACGGCCACACCCCGGGTTTCACCTTCTACATCTTCGAGGATCACCTGTTCATCTGCGACTACGTCTTCCTTGCCGGCGACGGCATGAAGTACAACCCCTTCGGTCCGGCGGGCAAGACACTCGACGGGGGGCGCCGTATCCGCGAGATCCTCGATGGACGGAAGATCTCAACCGTCTGCGGCTACAACTACGTCATCGACTATGACGACTGGGAGCGGAGGTTCGCGGCCGGGCCGCTGTTTGGCGGCTATTGAAGGAGGAGGCCCGGGCGCAGGCCGTATCCTGACAAGTTTCTTGAAGGAACCCGTCAGGTCACCGCGCAGGTCAAGGCCGAGGAGAGAATCATGGACGAGAATGTCAAGAAGGAGCACCCTGCCCGCGTGGAAACTCCGCCGGCAAGTCAGCCGGCGAATCGGGTCCGGCACATCAGCGTTCACATCGACCGCCCTCCCGATGAGGTGTACGCATTTGCGTCAAACCCGGCGAACCTGCCAAAGTGGGCCACAGGCCTGGGCGGTTCAATCAGGCAGGTGAAAGGCGAATGGGTCGCGGACGCGCCGATGGGCAAGGTGAAGATCAGGTTTGCGGAACGGAACAAGTTCGGCGTCCTGGATCACGATGTCGTTCTGGAGTCGGGGGTTTCGATTCACAATCCGATGAGGGTGGTCCGAAGCGGCAACGGCAGCGAAGTCACCTTTATGCTGTTTCGACGGGAGGGGATGTCCGACGAGGAGTTTTCCGCGGATACCGCATGGGTGGAGAAGGATCTGAGGATTCTCAAGGAGATAATGGAGAAGTAAAGACAGAGAAAGGGGAAAAAGACATGGCAACTTCGACCGGTAATCAATTGGCTCAAAGCATCCGTCAGAGGATTGAAGAGTTGAAGAAAGTTTGCGAAGGGGTTGATGAGAGTACGGCCTCCCGTGCGCCTGCGGGACGGTGGTCTCCCAAAGAAATCCTTTCCCACCTCCTGGGGCCCGAAGGGTCCGGCCACCTGCAGATCCTTCAGGCCTTCGTCGACCAGGACACTCCCCGGATCGACATTGAAACCGAGAATCCTTTTTTCTCCGAGGAGCGTGCCAGGATGACCTTTGCTCAACTTCTCTCAGAGGTCGAAAGAGTGTACGACAGTATGTCCGGGTTTGCAGCAGGATTATCCAAGGAACAGCTCGACCGGAAGGCGCATATTCCCATGCTCAAGGACTCGCCGTTAGGAGAATATCCGACGCTGGAAACCTGGATTGGCTTACTGGCAGGCATGGGAGAATCTCACCTACATTTTCACATCGGCCACATGCATGAGATCCTGCAAGAACTTGGCGTACCGTCGAAGTGAAAGAGAAGCCGGGATCATTGACCAGGAGAGTGCGGGCCGGTGGTGGTGGAAAGAGTGACGGTATTTCAGCCGGGAAGCCGCGATCCTGACCACAGCCGAGCTGATTGCCAAGCTTCCCGGCGCGTGAGGTTCTTCATACGGATGCCACTGAGTCAAAAACACGAATGAAAAGGAGATCCGCATGTTCACTCAACCAAAACCATCCAGCCGTAGCTTTCTAGCCGGCATGGCAATACTTGGCGCCACACTGCTGCTGGCAGCTTCGCCCCTCCTGGCGGCGGTCGGCACGGTACCTGCCGGTTTTGCCGAGCGCTTCGCCGAGGTTAACGGGGTGCGGCTGCATTACCTCATCGGCGGCAAGGGGAGCCCGGTTGTCCTGCTGCACGGCTATGCCCAGACCGGCCATATGTGGCGTCCGCTCATGCAGCCGCTGGCCAAGCGGCATACCGTCATCGTTCCCGACCTGCGCGGCGCCGGCGGATCGAGCAAGCCGGAGTCCGGCTACGACAAAAAGAACATGGCTGTGGACATTCACGAATTGACCACTTCGCTGGGATTCGAGCGAGTAAGCATCGTCGGCCACGACATTGGACTCATGGTGGCTTACGCCTACGCCGCCCAGTTTCCCCAGGCCACCGAACGCGTGATCCTGATGGACGCTTTTCTGCCTGGCATCGGCAACTGGAAGGACGTCTGGCTGATGCGCGACCTGTGGCATTTCCACTTCTACGGCAAGGTGCCACTGGCACTGGTCAAGGGTCGCGAGCGCACCTACTTCGAGCACTTCTGGAACGATTTCGCCGCCGATCCGAAACAATCGGTGTCTGAGGCAGACCGCCGCATCTATGCCAAGGCCTATGCCAGACCCGGCGGAATGCGTGCCGGTTTCGAGTACTTTCGCAACTTCGAGCAGGACGCGAAGGATTTTGAGCAGTTCTCCAAGACCAAGCTACCCATGCCGCTGCTGGTCCTGACCGGCGAGAAGGCCAGTGGCACCTTCCTCATCGAGCAGGCCAGACTGGTGGCAACCGATGTCCGTGGCCAGGTTGTGCCGGGCTCTGGACATTGGCTGATGGATGAAGCACCGCAGACGGTGATTCCCGCGATCATCGATTTCCTTAACTGACGATCAATTTAACCCCAAGAAAGGAGACTCATCATGAATTACACGGAACTGCTCAACCCACAGAACTCAGCCGTCATCTTCATCGATTTCCAGCCGCAGATGGTCTTCGGCGTGGCCAATATCGACCGCCAGACCCTTTTCAACAACGTCCTTCTCCTGGCCAAGGCGGCCAGGATCTTCAAGGTGCCGACCATCCTGACCACGGTGGAGTCGAAAGGCTTCTCCGGCAACATGTGGCCCCAGCTGCTGGACATCTTCCCTGATCAGCAGCCGGTCGAGCGCAGCTCGATGAACTCGTGGGAAGATGAGAAATTCGTCGCCGCCGTCAAGGCCACCGGCAGGAAGAAACTGATCATGGCGGCACTCTGGACCGAGGTCTGTCTGGCATTTCCGGCCCTGGAGGCAATCAAGGCAGGCTATGACGTCTACGCCGTCGAGGATGCCTCGGGGGGGACCACCGTTGCCGCCCACAACGCCGCCATGCGCCGCATCGAGCAGGCGGGCGCGGTGCCGGTGACCGCCCTGCAGGTCCTCCTCGAATACCAGCGCGACTGGGCCCACAAGGAAACCTACAACGACGTCATTGAGATAGTGAAGGAACATTGCGGCGCCTACGGCCAGGGGGTGGAGTATGCCTACACCATGGTGCACGGCGCGCCGCCCAGCCGGAGCCGGGACATGCAGGCCGGAAAGTAGTCGTCATGGAGCACAACAGGCATGCGTACCGAAGTCGATAGAACGGATCCGGTCGTCACTGTAGTTGACGCACGGCAGGTCAAATCCGGCGAAGAGGAAGCGCATTCGAAGAGTGGCATCACGGAAATTCTGAAGCGCGTCAGACATTTCCCGGTCATCTGGGAGTGAGGTTATTCGCCCGACGCAGGGAACCAGGAGCATATACCTCTATCGTGCGCTTCGATACCACGAGCAACTTGAACGCCTGGGATGAATCGGGGACCCGCAAGTCATTCGGCAGCCAAGGGAGCAATCTGCTGGAAAAAAGTGACATGCATGAATCAGGACGGGGTATGCCTGGATTTCTGGTTTACTCGCCGGAAGGGGTGACAACCGCCCAAGCCCTGGAAGCATGTTCCTCCTCACCCTTTCGGCAGTATATCCGCTGAGTCTGATCATCCCGCGCCTGTTCAGCCCATTGTTCACTGTCGCACCGCTCGCGGGACAGCCGTACATCAGGGGATTGCTGATTGCTGCCACACTGACCGCTCTACTTACCTTCGTAGTTATGCCCCGTTACACACGGCTGGTAAAAAGGTGGCTTTATGACGAGAGGGAGTGATGGTCCAGATGGCAGATGGAAACTCGGTCAGTGGCAGTAAGAACTCATGCAGGAGGTTGCGATATGAATTCACCCGAACTGCTTTTGTATAACGGAGCCATCACCACTCTCGACCCCGTCCATCCGCAGGTCTCGGCCGTTGCCATAAGCGGCGGCCGGATCACGGCCACCGGCGGGGATGAACTTCTCGCCACCGCCGACGGGAAGACGGTGCGCATCGACCTGAAGGGGCGGCGCGGTCATCCCCGGCCTGAACGATTCCCACATCCACGTCATCCGGGGCGGCCTCAACTTCAACATGGAGCTGCGCTGGGACGGCGTGCCGTCGCTGGCATTGGCGCTGGAGATGCTCCGCGAGCAGGCCCGGCGCACCCCGCCCCCCCAGTGGGTGCGGGTGATCGGCGGCTGGACGGAGTTCCAGTTTGTCGAGCGGCGGATGCCGACGCTGGACTGAGATCAATGCCGCTACGCGCCCGATACGCCGGTGTTCGTCCTGCATCTCTACGACCGGGCCATGGTCAACAGGGCCGGACTGCGGGCGCTCGGCTACACGAAGGAGACCCCCGATCCGCCCGGCGGGGAGATTCAGCGGGACAAGAGCGGCAATCCCACCGGCCTCCTCATCGCCAAGCCGAATGCCCTGATCCTCTACGCCAGCCTGGCCATGGGGCCGAAGCTCGGCTTTCGACGACCAGGTCAACTCGACCCGCCACTTCATGCGCGAGCTGAACCGGCTCGGGATCACCAGCTGCATCGATGCCGGCGGCGGTTTCCAGAACTACCCGGACGATTACCGGGTGATCGAACAGCTGGCGGAGCGGGATGAGCTGACCCTGCGCATCGCCTACAACCTCTTTACCCAGAAGCCGAAAGAGGAATACGACGACTTTGCCCGCTGGATCGGCATGACCGAACCGGGCAAAGGGAGCGATGTCTACAGGATGAACGGCGCCGGCGAAATGCTGGTCTTCTCCGCCGCCGACTTCGAGGACTTCCTGGAACCGCGCCCCGATCTCAGCCGGTGATGGAGGCGGAGCTGAAGAAGGTGGTCGGCCTGCTGGTGGCGAAGCGCTGGCCGTTCCGGCTGCACGCCACCTACGACGAATCGATCTCCCGCTTCCTCGATGTCTTCGAGGCGGTCGACCGGGAGGTTCCCTTCAAGGGGTTGCGCTGGTTCTTCGACCATGCCGAGACCATCTCGGAGAAGAACATGGAGCGGGTGAAGAGCCTCGGCGGCGGCATCGCCATCCAGGACCGGATGGCGTTCCAGGGAGAATACTTCGTGGCCCGCTATGGCGCCGAGGCGGCACAAGCGGACCCCGCCCATCACCCGGATGCTGGAGCTGGGGATTCCGGTCGGCGCCGGCACCGACGCCACGCGGGTTTCGAGCTACAACCCCTGGGTTTCCCTCTACTGGCTGGTGAGCGGCAGGACCGTCGGGGGGCATGCCGCTGTACGAAGAAAAGAACCGCCTCGACCGGACCGCCGCGCTCAGGCTCTACACGACGGGAGTTCCTGGTTCTCCGGCGACGACGGGACGAAAGGGGCGATCGCGGCAGGACAGCTGGCCGACCTGGCGGTGCTGTCGGCCGACTACTTCACCGTTCCCGAAGAGGAAATCAAGGGGATCGAGGCGGTACTGACCATCATGGGGGGGAGGATCGTTCATGGCAGCGGCGATTTCGCTCCCCTGGCGCCACTTTTGCCGCCGGTGAGTCCCGACTGGTCGCCGGTAGCCAGCTACGGCGGCTACCATCACGGGGCGGCGGCTGACCCGCTGATTCATATAGGGTGCGCCTGTCACGGCCACCGACCGGTCCGGGCGTCGCAAGAGGGCCGATTCTGGGGGATCGGCTGCGACTGCTTCGCCTTCTGAATTGATGGGAGAAACAGGAATGGACCTCAAGCTGAAAAACAGATGAGCCCTTCGGTTTCGCCCCAAGTTCGCAAAGGACAGACGGATTTCCTAGCCTACTTTGCTTTGCGCCTGCGCGAGCGTTATCGAATGATCATGTTGGGAATGGGAATACAAAGTTGAGGCAGCATCCCCTTTTTGGAGGGGGCAAACTGTTGGTTTCCTGAGGAGGCAACTGTGGCAGTCTTCGCATTCTTATGTGGTCTTGCCCTGGTCGTGGTGGTCTTGTGGGAGGGGTTTGAGACCATCGTCCTGCCACGCCGGGTGACCCGCCGGTTCCGCCTTACCCGCCTGTTCTATCGGCGCACCTGGATCCCCTGGGTGAAGATGGTCAAGGCCTTCGTCCCGGAGCGGCAAAAGGAGACCTGGCTGAGTTTTTTCGGCCCACTGTCGCTCCTGCTCCTCCTGAGCTTCTGGGCGGGCGGGCTGATCATCGGCTTTGCCCTGCTCCACTGGGCGATCGGTTCGGCAGTTCTCAGCCACGACGGCAACTCCGGGCTGCTCATCGATCTCTACATGAGCGGCACCACCTTCTTTACCCTCGGTCTGGGCGACGCTGTCCCCCGGAACTCCACGGCCCGTTTGCTCGTGGTAGTTGAATCGGGGATGGGGTTTGCCTTTCTCGCCCTCGTGATCGGTTACCTCCCCGCCCTCAACCAGTCCTTCTCCCGCCGCGAGGTAAGCATCTCGCTCCTCGACGCCCGCGCCGGCTCCCCTCCCACCGCCTCGGCAATGCTCAGCCGGCATGGCCACGAGAGGGGAATGGAGGCGCTCCGGCAACTCCTCCACGAGTGGGAGCGCTGGTCGGCGGAGTTCCTCGAGGGGCACCTCTCCTATCCGGTCCTCGCCTATTTCCGCTCCCAGCATGACAATCAATCGTGGCTCACCGCCCTGACGGCGATCCTCGACACCTGTGCCCTGGTCATGGCAGGTGTGGAGGGGGCCTGCGAGCGACAGGCGGAACTCACCTTCGCCATGGCCCGTCACGCCATGGTCGATCTCTCCCTGGTCTTCAATACCAGGCCGCTGGCAACGAAACATAACCGCCTGCCACCGGAGAAGCTGGCCGAACTTCGCACCACACTGGCGGCCGCCGGTGTCACGCTCAAGGAGGCCGCGTTTGAAACGCGGCTGACAGAACTGCGCCGATTGTACGAGCCTTACGTCCATGCCTTGGCGTCTTATTTCCGTCTCACCGTACCGCCATGGATTGCCGAGAGAAATTGGGTGGATAACTGGCAGGCAAGCACCTGGGAGCGGCGGATGATCACAAAGGCGGCTGTCGAAACCAAGGGCGAACATTTCTAATGTCCGGAGATGGTGCGCGTCAAGGCGAAAAAGCACCCTTTCTGGACGGAAACCGTTTAGAAATTCCGGCAGGATCACTTATAAAGGAGGAGACTGGATATGAAAAAACTGACAGGGTTGGTTATTTGCGGCGTCGTGATCTGCTGCAGCTGTCCGGGGGCAGCCGAACTCCCCTCAGTCGAAATGGGCAAGCAGCTGTTTAACAGTGAGCAACTCGGCACGTCCGGCAAAAGCTGCGCTACCTGCCATAAGGACGCCAGCAAGCTCAAGGGGTCAGCCGCAGCTGATGAAGATGAGCTGACTGAGATCATCAATCAATGCATTGCCGGTCCGCTCAAGGGGAAAAAGCTTGCTCCCGGCTCAGCCGAAATGAAGGCAATGGTTCTTTACCTCAAAAGCCTGACCGCTCCCGGCAAATAGTTCTCAGAATCTCCGGCTTGTTAGCCGCAGCGTATCTGGAAGAGATCAATAGCGGCTGGTTTGGACCATGGGCGCGGCCCGAGAGAGGCGAAGTGCTTGTTCGAGGTGGTGAGTGAGATCATTTACTTTTCATGTTGGATATGTCGGCCATCTTAGCAACTTGGAGGTCTGACCCGGCACGGCATGTAAAAGACCTTTTATCCAATACTCACTCCATTCCGAAAACCAGCTTGAGCGCTTTTTGAGCAAGTGCAAGCTCCCTGGTGGTGATTGCACCTATTTTATGAATCAGGCGCACTTCGGAAAGACAGCGTATCTGGAAGAGATCAATAGCGGATTGTTTGGACAAGCCGTTACGGCTGTCAGGCTCCAGACAGAGCATCCAGGGGACATCACGGTAGCGAGCTTTCAGATCGGTAAGCGGAGCTATAACTTTGAGAGGCAAGCCGCCAATGGCGTCGTCATTGAGAATAACGCAGGGTCGGGTTTTACGGATCTCGGCGCCAAGCGTCGGGTCAAGATTGACCAGCCATATTTCCCCCTGTCTCATACAAACTCCTCAGCATCGAGAACGGAGAGAGCCGTAAGTTCCTTGTCACTGCGGTACTCCTCCGCCATCTCCGCCACGATCAGTTTCAGCCGCTCCCGCCGCTGCTCGGCGAGAAAACGCTCCAACGCCAGTTTGTACAGTTCCGAACGGGATACTTTCAACTCGGTGGAACAAATGTCAGCCTCGCTGGCAAGCTCGTGGGGTACTGAAATTGTTACCCGGTCAACAGAGCGATTCGCAGAAATCATCCTTGCACCTCCATAATATGCAGATAAATCATACTATCAATAAGCATAATTTTATGCAAGAGATGAATTTCTGCTGAGTATTCTGCTTTGCGGCGGGTGATGACACCGCGGTGCATCAGGTCCAGCACTGATAGTGTGCAGTGCGGTTACTTGGTTAACCAGCCGCTTTCGTGCTATAATTTTCTTGTAGAGCACAGCATTGCGGCTGCTTTGCAATCCAAGGGCAGCCTGCGAAAAGGAGGATGCTATGGAAAAGTCCATGTTCAAAGGCATTGCAATAGGAATAGCAACGGTGGCGCTCGCGGTTGCCGGAATCGGAGGTTACAAGACACTGAGCCCGAAGTCTGCCGATGTTGTCGCAGTGAAGGAAGTCACACAGATGATCGAGACTCCGCGCCAGGAATGCAGGGATGTGCTGGTGCATAGGCAAGCGCCGGTGAAGGATTCTCACAGTGTCACCGGCACTGTGATTGGCGGACTTGCAGGCGGGGTGCTGGGCAACCAGATCGGTAGCGGCACGGGCAAGACCGTGGCCACGATTGTAGGAGCCGCCGGTGGGGCGTATGTCGGCAACCAGGTGCAGGGGAGCATGCAGAAAAGCGATGTTGTCACCTCGACGAAACGCAGTTGCAGGACGGTCTATGACAAATCGCAGCAATTGGTTGGTTATGACGTCACCTATCGCCTTAAAGGCAAAGAAGATGTTGTAAGGACGTCCTTCCGGCCGGGCGCCACGCTGCCGGTGGAGAATGGGCAAGTGGTCGTGACTCCGCCTGCAGCTACACAGCCGCAGGGTTGTCCAGGAAAATGTTAACCAGCAGAACATTAGTAATTGACCTATTTGATGGAGCTGATGTGTGAGATCATTTCTTTCCCTGTTGGTTGTGTCGGCCATCTTGTCACCTTGGAAGCCTGGCACGGTGCAGTGTACTCAAAATAGGTAGGTTTGCGCTTACACACCTGTCTCATAAAACGCTACCACTTCAGCTATTCAGCGTTAGTTAATGTCTTTTTGGTATAAATATGCAAATAGTGCTAAAATGAAATCAGCAAAGAGGTCAGTTGAAAAGTTAGCATCAAAAAGGAGGCGATATTATGAACATCATCGACTGCACAATAAAAATGAGAAAAGAGGCGCAGGCAAACTATGCAAATCTTTCGTTGGCAGTTGCCGATAAAGAGATGAAAAGACTTTTCTCGCTGTTGGCAATGGCAGAAGACGAACATATAGACAAATTAATGGAGATTCAGGCAGAGGCCATGAATGTCCCGACAACTGAATACCGGCTCGACGACAGCGTCTGTGCCTACAGAACGCGGCTTGATCCGAAAAAACTTGGAGAAGCACTCCGCAATGATCCGGATGCCTATCTCCATGTATTGAAAGACGAGGAAAAAAGCATCAAGTTCTTCGACAGCTTGGCAGTTCATGCTGAGAGCGAGGCAATGCGCGAAGTCTGCCTGGCTGTTGCAGATAAGGAACGGGAGCATCTCAAGGTAGTAGAAAATATCTACTCGTTTGTAGAAGAGCCGCGGACCTACCTGGAATGGGGTGAATTCAGCAACCTCAAGAAGCTGTAGGCGCCTTAAGGGGGTGACATTATGAACAGCGGAAAATATGAAAAAGTATGTTACCGGACGGAACAGCGCGAAGAGAATGTGCTGCTGCGTAACCTGAAAAACGGCCGGACGGGCTACTCTTTCGGCTGCACCGTTGCAGGGAGAGACCCTGCAGGTAAGGCTGCCGGATGGCAGTCTGGATTCCTGGCAGCGCGAGGAGTGCACGGAACTGGGCTCCGAACCGTGAAGCAACCTGAGGCAGCTGTATACATCAGCCGTAACGGGCTGAGATACATAAGCAGGTCGAAGCAACAAGAGAAGGGAGGTGTGGATCATGTCAAAACGAAATGAAAAAGTGTGCGCCGTGAGCGATGAAAGTCTGCTCAAAGAACTGAGCCGAAATGCTGAAGTTCTCTGTGCACGATGCGGCGCTAAATCACATAATAAAAATAATGTCTGTGAACCGATTGCCATAGAAGCAGATCATTAGCCGGTTCTGCTGGTATCAGCACTCTGTTGGCATGTTGCAGCAGGCAGAGTAAAGGAAAGGCCGGACAGCTTGTCTGGCCTTTTTTTTGATCAGACAACTGTTCCAGGAGTATAATGTAGGTAAAGAGAGGATGATGCATGTCAGAAAAGGAGGTGGCAACAATGAGAACCATGACAATGAAAGCCATGCGGCCGGCTACTGAGAACAAGAGCCGCCATTAAAGCCATGCAGCTGAAAAAACTCCGAATGACGCCGAATCACAATGTTCACGTCATCACCCCTCACGGGAAACTGATGCAGGGTCGTAAGGGTCGCAAAGTCTGATGACGACGTCACAAGCGTCGGGGAGCTTCGCAGAGGGAAGCTCTCCTGAAGGGGGGGAATGATCTTTGACAATCTGCTCTGGGGTGCCAGTAAGAAGGGGTGTGGAATCTATCGACCAGTTTCGGATTCTGCCTGCATTTAGGGCGTGGTGTGCAGACCCTCGCAGTCAAAGGGAAGCCTGAAGCGTTGCGGCAGGCAATAAGTGCAGCAAAGGATAGCAGTTCGCATGAGTCTACGACATCCCGGAGCTTTAAAAGGGAAATTGGCGCAGTTCGAAATCACGCAGAAAGCGACAAGTCTCATCCGCCAGGCGTGTGCAACCGCTTGAAAAAGGGGAAGCCGGAAAGCTCGACCGCCTGCCGGTTCTTATGGGCCGACACGATCAGCCTGCCGGTTTTCACCGACGGATTAGCATGAAGGATTTCGCTCCTGCGCCAATTCGATTAATATTATTTTTGATATTGATTTTCATTTGCAGTTTAATACATGTGTGCTATCATTCAATCATGAGAAGTTAAATGAACCTTAGGAGGCCCGCCATGAGACGGATAGCAAGTGTGCTCACGGTACTGGCGGCAACTGTTCTAATTACTGGTTCCACTTTGATGGCTGATGATCGCATTGAATATAGCACACCGGACAATAGTAAAGATGAATGTCTGCTTGTGGCCATGAATTGTGCAAATGAAGTGGATTCTATTCAGACGCGTATAAACCGTTTGAATCAGGAAATAGCCAGAGGAACTGATGTCTACACCCGCGAAGAACTTAATGTTCTTAAAAATAAGTTACAGGATGCTACCAGAAACCTTGAGTCAATAATCTCCGGAGCCTGAACCCGGATGATTACTCAATTATTACCGAAAAGCAGATGAAGGGAAAAGGGGCTAATGGCCCCTTTTCTTTGAGTAAAAGAAAAGCAGTTTTAAACAACTAAAACAAAGAACAAAGATAAAATGAATACCTTCCTGATCTCCTTCTCGTATGACCACTCAAGAAAAAGGTTTTAAGGTATATAAGGCTCAACGTAAATAAGTAAAAGACATCTGTTACGCTAAACTGATCTCTGTATAATATCTGAGAAATAAGAATATAAAAAGGAATAAGGCAACTATCTGCTAAACAAAAACAACGGCTGTTTATAAAGAGAGAGCTGTTTAGCTGAAGATTATATTAATATATAGTCTGTAAGTAGGTAGTTCTGTAAATGAAGAGGAATAAGAAGGATTGATCAATATAGCTAGTACAGAATAGGTTATAGATAAGGTATCAATGTGCTGCAAGGTTATATTATCACTATGTAAACAGACATCACTGGACGAATATAGCTGTGATCTAAACGACAGGAGGGAAAATAAGCAGTGATAAGAAAAGGAATAGGCTATCTGCTGCAGGATCAGAAGAACAGAACTAGGTAGAAAGAGGTATAGAAGACAGCGCAACAACATACTGCAACTGTGGCCTGCACACCTGCTACAAAGATAAAAAAACTCAAAGAAGAAGAGAAAACAAGCAAAAAAGGGATATACTCTCAGCGATTACAAATAACTACTGGTAGATATATATGTAAGATAAGATATACTATACAGGTTAACTGATCTAAAGTGTGAAATATTTGCGAGAGGGTATGGTGCAACACTAGAACTGTTTATTCTATCACATAAACTATCAACGGCTAAAATGCAACTGAGAAGGAAACAATCTACATACCTTTAGCATAGTAACATTCAAAAAGGTACTGCAATCTAAATGTATCTCTGTCTAAGGACACAGGGTTGACTGTGCGCTAAAGATATCTACTGAGAATGTACTCTGCATATAGATAATCTGAATATCTACTGAAAGACTGAGTTGTAGAAGATAACTTTCTAACGCAATTAAAGAGCACTAAAGAAGTCATCGCAGGCAGTTTTAACTGTGGCTAAGACACTGATGTAGTACTGCATAAGCATAACCTAAGGTTATTACAATCACTGATGTAGCAATGAACATGTATTAATTGATTTATTTAAATATCCTAGCATTAAACCTCCTACTTACTATAATGGTTTTTCACTAGAACAGGGATTCATATCTAATTTTTCATCCTCTCCAAAATCTGGTTTAATTGGATCTGATGACTGTTCTCAGATACAGATCTACAGGACAGCGCACTCTACAGCTTTCGAACCACGGCACTCTTGGTAATCCCAAATAGACACCTGTAATATAGGCAAAACTCTGCTTTTTATCAAGTCTGATTATTGTCGCCTGACCAACAGGGATCTCATTCATGAATACTTCAACAGTGTCTTCATCCTTTACTTTTTGGGTAGCATATATTTAGATCAGATCACTTTTTAGAATACTGCTTCCGTTCCCCGGTTGATCATTACCTGCTTACAGTAACTGAAAGTACTTTGGCAGGTCTAAGCAACGCTGTAATTTACTGTGAAAGTTTCTGAGCTATTTACTTTGCAAGGGCAACAATTATCTGATCACTACCTGTAGCTTGGCCAATAAGGGCATTTTCAACCTCTTCGCTTTTTGTGAGCTGAACGCTAGGAGACTCTGGAAGTAGTTGACTGTAGTAGTATAGACAATCTGCACAACTGCTGAAAGGAAAATTTTACGGTTCATTGAAGCACGGCAACTGCTTTGAAGTTGACAGTTTCGATTTATCTCAAAGCTGTCAATCTGTGGCAGAAAAGCAAATTTAGCCTGCTATTTGCCAGCCTGTGCCGCGTGTTTATCATCCGGATCAACGCTACTGCAGCAAAACCTGCTCTAGCTCAAGATCGCTTTTCTTGTGCGCTCCACAAGCTGAAAAAGTCTTGTTGCATTGAGCGATGAAATAAACTGGGTTTCAAGAGAGTGAATTACCTTTTAAGCTCCGTGGGTCTCCCCTGATTTTGTGCTAACTAAACGAGGGCTGAACCTTTAACTCTCCAATGAATATAGTATCTTTTTCTGAGAGAGTTGAGCAGCAGTTACATTATTGGAATCAAAACCAGGGCAATACAGTAGCAGTATTCTCAATATGCTAATCATTGATATCACCTTCCTTCAGTCTATGTGCGATGTTGCAGCAGATTATCGATAACTTTAATAGTTTTTGGCGCGGGAGCACGTAAGCTCTCGTAACTCTCTTCAAGCTTCTTTTTCTCGCTGTCCGCATCGTTTTTTTCGAATATACATGCTCGCTCTGCTCCTTACTTATACCTATACTGGCTTCGCGCTCTTTACCTCAAGTTCAGCACGCATTTTGTCTTGGTTAAATCATTCTTTAATCTTCATAGTTTCAATCGTAATTCCTTCATGTGAGAGTTCAAGAGATACATTCATAGCTTGCCAGAAAAGATGTTTACGTTTTCTCCAGGAGAAAACCATTGTTTAGTAATTTAGCTGGTGGATACGGCGGGGCACGAATCTCCTGGAGTTGATCTATAGCTGCTCGTCAAGCTCACAGAAGCACTTCACATGCTGCTCACGTAAATTCAACGTTGCGCGGTCGTTACCTTCATTCATCTTAGCGGTTTTATCGGCGATGTATGGCAATCTTCATTGCACCTTCTCACTAGTTTGTTAATGATGTCAGAACTTGTGATACACATACTGCTAACGATACTCGCTCAGATGCTGAAACAGTATCGCGTAAACAGTGCCGCCACTGTTACCTCAAGTGCTTCAGGGAAATTCTTAATGTATATATGTCAGTTTGGTTATCGCTCCGTAGACAGTGCCTTCACTGAAACTTGATCCATGCATCGAATTAATTGAAGCTATAACAGGTAATCAGCGCCGATCATCTGGGCATTCTAAGCGCCGACGCACCGGAGAGAGCTCTCACACTACCTTCCGGTTGTTACCTGCATAACTTCTGAAAGTGTAGCACAGATCGTGTGATTGATGGATCACGGTTTCCAGATTCTTAAATTTAGCAGTACGAGGCTCGGTAATTATTGAAAAGCCTTATCGGTAAACGGGTAGTGATCTGATCATTCAACATTCAAGTTTGCGAAAGTTCGTCGTCGGCACGGTTCTGAATAAAATAGCTGCTCTCAACGGATCATTGGAAGGAGTTGCCCAGCAACTTCACGAGAGGTGAGCCAGAAACATAATGAAACTGTCATAAAATCAGGCATCTTTCACTATTACTAGTTGCTGCTGTCAGCATCTTCGGGAATGATGTCGCTGACGTGTAAAATCTGTGCGACTTTGGTGACCTGTAAAACTACCTCGTTGCAGGGATATCTATGTCAGCGAGATTAATATCACCACGGTCACTCTTGATAGTAATTTTATGACTCCAGTTGAAAGTGTAGCCTTAGCATTGAACATTCGACGGCAGCGTTACCAGCTACGCAGATCAGCTTCTCCGTTGCGAAGTTTATGACACTCATGCCAGTTCACCTAATCCGCCAGTTTTTTCTTTGCTACGTGATTGTAGACCTTTTGAAACAGCTCTGATTATCTGTCTGGTAGCAGCGCGGGACTCTTTCCTTTAATGACTTAACTGCAGTGCTGGATATCGCAAATCGGCTCTGTGCTGCAGAAGTTGATTGTCAGCGGAGATACTGACCAGGGAGGGTGGAGACCAGCGTGCCTGTATATCGGGAAGGCTAATGTGACTATACCTGCGTTCGGGATTGGGAGAGGTATCTTGACCTCCTCTGAGGAGCAAATCCATCTTCGTAAATTACCAGAAGCTCACCCTTTCACCGTTAGATGGAGTTTTAACAGAGGCTCAGATTGAACCTTGCCTTCAATGCTTCCAAATCATCCGCCATAGTTAATGATGCTGCCAGACGAATGACATCTTTTTGCAGATAGCTGTTTTCTGGATATATTTCCAGCGCTTTCTTATAATCTATGTAAGCATCGTTGGGCTGATTAAGAAGTTCATATATGAATCCTGAAATATAAAAGGTATATGCGTTCTGAAATGAATTTTTTACTTTCCCAGCTACTCATCCAACTGCGCATACTGAGAGACAATGACTGACCGGTCGATTCCGCTCACGTTCTTTTCTTCCGCATCCTTTTGTGCTTTTTCAATCTCACTTTCAAAGATCTTTAAAGCCTCTTCCTGCTCACTGTTGGCACGTCTCACTTCTACACCGGCACCGTCTAAATTTTTATTGTTGAGATAATTTAAGGCCTGGTAGTGATGAAGCATAACCCGCTCATACCCTTCGCTTTCATAAGAAATGGCATTATCATTCATCATTATGGCTCCGGCGACCCTCAGCAAAGAAGATGCACTAACCACGGCCTTCAAGGAGATTAAATTTTCTTCTCAATTGAGGAATTGAAATCCTTCATGCTTGCATCATGATTATCTACAATATGCGCTACCCGACCTCTTCCATGTTATACAAAATCGAGTCGCTGCCATTGCATTCTTCCAGAAGAAGTTGGTCAAATTTAGGTGGAGTTCCAGCCTTCAGTCTGCAATCATCGGGTTGATTTTTTTGGGGTATGCAGTGAACATTGTTCCGGAACACCCAGATAAAAGGAATGCCGCCGCAGTCAATAGCGTCAGAATCGGGTTAATCCAGAACGGTCTGCCTGACAAAATCGCACTTCTCATAACATTAGTAGGCATTTTTTCTCCTTAGACCTGATTTAATGATCCAATATAGATTACTGGTAATTAATATTTTTTATAGAAGGCTGGTATTAACATAGGAGGAAAACAAAAAACCCGCTTAAGAGCATAAAGTTCTTAAACGGGTTTTGTTTATATATTTTAACCCCTTCGGCAACCCGGCTATCCTTATTTTGAGCACCCTTGGCTTTGCGACGCCACATCTCTATGGTTTTGCTCTTATCGGTGAATTTGGCGTTACTATAAAATAATAAGATCAATTGTCAATAATTCTAATTTCCTTTATTGCTTCATCAGTGACTGAGAAACTTGCTTCTCGATACGTTTTCCAGGTAGATGTACCGAACTTCACCTTTTGCTGGCCGCCTTTTTCGGGCTACTTTGGGAAATTTCAGTGTTAATTTTGCCTTTTGCCGCTCTCCATATCGCTGATATGCCGCTGGCTTTCCCTACTTCAGGAGCGCAGCCGCTCCCGCTGCAGCAGCGGCGGAAACAGCTTCATCCAGATCAGCACCACCAGCAGGGTGCCGGCCCCGCCGATGACTGCCGCCGGCACCGTGCCGAACCAGGCGGCGGTGAGTCCCGATTCGAACTCGCCAAGTTCATTCGACGAGCCGATGAAGATGGCATTAACGGCGCTTACCCTCCCCCGCATCTCGTCCGGTGTCTCCAGTTGAACGAGACTTGAGCGGATAACGACACTGATCATGTCAGCCCCGCCCATCACCACGAGGGTAAGAAACGAGAGGGTCATGGAGCGGGAGATGGCAAAGATTATGGTCGCTGCGCCGAAGACGGCGACCGCTGAAAACATGATCTTCCCCACATGGCGCTGCAGCGGAAAGCGGGCCAGATAGAGGGATGAAACAAGCGCCCCCACTGCCGGCGCGGCCCGCAGGCAGCCGAGCCCCCAGGGACCGGTATGGAGGATATCCCTGGCAAAGATCGGCAGCAACGCCGTGGCCCCGCCCAGCAGCACGGCAAAGAGATCGAGGGAGATCGCGCCGAGAACTACCGGCTGGCTCCTGATGTAGGCGATCCCGCCGAAAATGGAAGCGAAGGAGACCGCTGCTTCGCGCCGTCGCACCTGGCGGACCAGACGCAGCCTGAGTACCAGGCATGCGGAAGCGATGAACAGCACGGCGCTGACCCCGTAGACGACGCCGGGACCGAGGAGATAGAGAACCCCGCCCAGGAGCGGACCGGCAATGATCGCCCCCTGCCGGACCGAGCTCCCGAGGGCAAGGGCGCGCGGCAGAACCTCCTGATCGACCAGCGAGGGGATAATGGTCTGGGCTGTGGTGTAATCGAAGGTCCGGGCGACCCCGAAGAGGAAGAGCAGCGCCAGCAGACTTTCCCTGTCCAAGCCAGTGGGAGGCGGTTCCCAGGGAGATCAGCAAAAGGACCAGCGCCATGAAAATCTGCGCCAGGCCGACGATGCGCAGCCGGTTGTAACGGTCCGCGGCGTGGCCGACGAAAAGGACGAGGAGAACTGAGGGGAGGAACTGCACCAGTCCGACCAGGCCAAGATCGAAGGCGCTGCTGGTCATGGCATAAATATGCCAGCCGACCGCCACCCCGGTCATCTGCAGGGCCACTCCGGATGCGGCGCGCGCAGTTACATAGCTGAGGAACGGGTTGGTGAAACCCTGGGAATTCAGATTGCGTATTGCAGCACCTATGGCGATAACAGCCTCAGCTCTCCAGATTCATCATCTGAGTAAAAATGCGGGACAAGTAAAAATGCAGGCCAAATTTATTTATATTGTCTGGTTAAGGAAATACCATCTCCTTGATGATTGGGAGAGAGTGTAAATCAGGAATGATACCGATTTGAAGTGGAAAAGCGTAAAAGCTCTTTCTCAATGAACCGGCAGCAGCCATGATCACGCAGGTGCCACTCCGGTATCTGCGTTTTTTTGTCCGAAAGCCGAATAAGGGGGAAGCAAAGAAGTGATGACAAAATCATGCCCCGCCTGACATAATTCACCAGAACCCCAAGAAGTTAATCATTGAATTACCCTCATAAAGCCAGTATTATCCTGACACTCAAAGCCCGCAAGCTGGACGGTTTAAGGAGGCCTGACGTGCGTAACCTGTTTGCAACAGGTCTTATTTTCATGCTGCTGTTGGCAGGCTGCGGCTGGGACGGCACGCCGACCCGCAACAATGACTTCATCCCGCTGACGGCAATAACGATCAGTGCGGTTTCCTCAACCATTGCGGCCCATACTTCCACCCGCCTCACGGCAACAGGCGATTACTCGGGCTATTTCAGCCGTGATATTACCGATCAGGTAGTCTGGTCGAGCTCTGACCCGGCGGTTGCCGCTTTCGTTTCACCGGCAGCCCCGAACTACGTGACCGGGCAGCTTCCCGGCACGTCTGTTCTTACCGCCACGGTGGGTAAAATCAGTTCCGGCTTCACCTTGACGGTGAGTCCGGCCACCGTAACCGGCCTGACGATCACTCCGGCCGCGGAATCACTCAACAAAGGCTTGAGCAGGCAATTCAGCGTCAGCGGCAGTTTTTCCGACGCAACCAGCCAGGATCTGACCTTCGATGCCGACTGGGCATCCAGCGATCCCGCCGTGGCAACCATCAGCAATGATCCCGCGAACAAGGGGCTTTCCCAGGCCATAAGTCTGGGGGAGACAACCATCAGCGCAACCTTTGCCGCCATCAGCAGCTCTACTCAGTTGACCGTCGTCGCTGCGTCATTGCAGTCAATTGCTGTCTCACCCGCCAATCCGACCCTTCTTTCCCTCTCCCGCGCCGACTTCACCGCTGTCGGCAGCTATTCCGACGGCTCAACAGCAGACATCACCAGTCAGGTCGCCTGGAGCTCAACCAGTAGCGCTGTCGCATCGGTCACCTCTAGCGGAGCAGTGAAAACCCTCATGTCCGGCACGACTTCGATCCGGGCCGCAGCTGCCGGTGTCAGCGGCTCGGCCAGCCTCAAAGTTACCGGCGGCAATTTGACACGCATCTCCATCACCCCGCTCAACCCCCTGCTGGTCAAAGAGACCAGCGGGCAGATCTCTGCCAGCGGCACCTTCAGCAACGGCAGCAGCCGGGATATTTCAGGAGCGGTTGACTGGACTGTGGCAAATACAGACTTTGCCACGGTAACAACTGCGGGTGGTAATCTCGTCTGGCTTAACGCCATTGCGGTCACTGGAGGGACAACTGTTACCGCCAAATCGGGAACCGTCTTTGCCGACACCACCCTGACCGTTACTGCGCCCCAGTTGCGCGATATAACTGTCGTCCCGGCCAGTCTGGAGCAGACAAAGGGGACCAGCGACCAGTTCCGTGTAACCGCCCTGTTCAACGACGGCTCCAGTCAGGACGTTACGGCCGACAGCGACTGGTCGTCCAGCGACGCCACAGTTGCCACGGCCGGCAACAGCGGTATTGACAAGGGACGGGTCAGCGCTGTTGCCAACGGTTCCGCCCTCATCAGCGCCAGCTATGGCGGTATTACCCAAAAAGCTGCTGTTACCGTCAGGACGCGCACGCTCCGGGAGCTGATCATCAGCGGCACGACCAGCGCCGTTGTCGGCAATCAGGTTGTATTCACTGCCATGGCAACGTATACCGATGGCGCCAGCAAAGATGTGACCAGGGATGCCGCCTGGTCGATAGATAAAACCAGCATCGTTGACCTGGCTGACCCTGTAAATCAGCCGGGTCAGATCGTTATGGTCGACGCCGGGACAGCAACGCTGACCACCAGCTTCGGAAATATTTCCAGAACAGTAACCCTTACCTCCAGGGGATTATAGAGACCGCCATGAAACGAACCTGCCTGACCTTTACCGTAATAATCTGCCTGCCGTTACTCCTCTCTGCGCCGGCACTGGCCCGTCACGCAGGACCCTATGCCGGAGTTTTCGCAGGGGGCACGCTGCTACCGGACAGCAAGAGTTCGGACAGTCAGGGCGATTTCAGACTCACGTTTGATCCGGGTATACAAGGGAGCGCCGTCATTGGCTGGGAGCTTGAAGAGGACAACCCGCTTGGGAGAGGGACGGATTGAGCTTGAATACGGTCACCGCAGCAACCCCCTCAACGAGGTTAAATTTGTGGAAGGGGACTTCCAGGGGGATGGCGACCTGACGGCTGACAGCCTGCTGATAAACGTTTTCGCTGCCTACCACGACAGTAGCCGCTGGGCTCCCTATTTTGGAGTCGGCGTCGGCGCTGCCCGGATCAAGGCGGATGACCTGCAGGTATCCGGCCAGCCCCTCAGCAGTGACTCGGCAACTGTTTTAGCCTATCAGCTGGGGATCGGCTGCGAATACAGACTGACCGACAACTTGGGGCTGGATCTCGGCTATCGTTATTTCGGCAGCACCCGCCCAAAGCTCAGCGAAGAGAACGGCGAGAGTTTTAAGATGGATTACGCCTGTCACAGCCTGGTTCTGGGGGTGAAGGTAGGTTTCTGATTAAGCGGGCGGCTGATACGGCATGATCGGCACTACTCCTTGCCCCGTTAGCAGCTTTAATTCAAAATGATGGCGGTTCAACATCCAGAGAAAGGCGGAATGTTGTTCCTTCACCAGCAACTGATGTAAAACTTACCTTACCGCCAAGACACTCTTCGCCAAAGAACTTCATTGAATAGGTCCCCAGGCCATGTCCATAATCAGGCTTGGTACTGAAGAACTTCTGGAAGATCCGTAACTGAATATTCTCAGGGATTAATGCGCTGTTCCATACTTCCCAGCTAATCTGTGACTTGTCCACAATCGTTCGAAATTTTACACTACCCCCATCTTCAGTAGCCTCAAGAGCATTAAGAAGCATATTTATCAGTATTCTTGAAACAATCATTGGATCGGTAAAAATTGAAATGTCTTCAGTTGCGCCCTCTTCGATTATGGTTTTTCCGTCAGACAGGCTTTTATTGAGAATGGTACTGAATACTTGTTCCTTTATGACGTGTAGCCTTGTTGCGCAGAGATGGACGATATTCTGTTTATCCTTGTAATGCAACAACGATTCCTGCATTGTCACTTCCTTACAGACCCTATCGGATATCAGTTTGAGCCTGTGTAACAGCTCATTCTCCGGCAGGTGCTCATAGACAAATTGACTAACGTTTTTCATGGAGCAGAGCATATTGATTATATCATGGAAGAAGACGTCCTCCATGCGAGCCCAGAACTGCTGTTGGCTGACATCTTGAGCAAATATCAGTATCCATCTCTTTTGGTTATCGACAAAAGGTTGAGCCCGCACCGACAGGCAAATCTCAATCATCTGCCCATTATTTTCCACCTTTAGTGCACAGACCCTTTCACAAACTTTGTCATCATCAATAGCTGCCATCATAGCAATCGCTGCACCACAGGAAGAACAGTATCTGGTGGTCCCGCAACCATTAGGTTCATCAAAGGCATATTTACAGTTAAGGGCTTCTCCCAGACGTAATCCGAGAATTTTCTCCGGGGCTGATATCCCGACTGTTTTCAGGAATGAATTGTTGAATGAAACTATCTGCCTGTTCTCATTGATTACAACCAGCACCCCGGCAGTAGCCTGAAGAACGGCATTCATTACTGGACTGTTGCTGATACTCCTGATCTGGCTTCTAAGAGATCTTTGCTCTGCTCTCGCTGCCGGGGCAAAATAAGTACCCATGTTTTTACTCCATAAGGTCTTAGACCCTTTAACTCTCACATTCAGTTAATGATGCATAAGCACATAATATGCCAGAGTATATACGTTCCAATATAGGTGAATTAACATGTGATTATCTTTTATCCCAGTGAGGCTGAAGTGGTTACAAAGCGATATAAGGATATGTTTAAACGTTAAATAGCGGATCAAATTAAAGGACGGTGTGTTTATAAAACAGGCAAATCCTGGATCAGGCCTCTTACAAATGAAAAGCCCTCCGAAAAACTGGAGGGCTTCTTTTACTTATCGTACTGTGTACCCTTTTCAAGGTCTGTTCCGGATTTCCATCTTCCGGAGTAGTACTACACTTTCTGTTTTCAAACTACATCTACCTCTCAGGCGGAGTATCCTCCATATTGAAAACTACCTCCTTTTGAGCAGATTTAACTACTACCTTACTTCTGGTTAAACTATATCCATTTAAATTTAAAAATACAGTCTGTTTTAAATATTTTTATTGAAGTATAATTCCAAGGTTGCATGAAGATTCAGTGGATGGAATGGCTTCACATTATATTGATATTATTTATGTTTTATACTTTAGACATGGAAAGCACCCCAAAAAACACCCCTGAGTGATTTTACTGCACCCAATCCTTAACACGTGGCAGCTATCATCAATCTGTCTGTGAATGCATAGGTGATTTAATGACTTCCCGGAATATCCTAAAGCGCAGGATCGAGACGTCTAGAATTGTAGCGATCTATTCCCTGTTCGGCTTAGCCTGGATATACTTTTCTGACACCATGCTCGGTTGGCTGATACATGATCCTGTAGTGATGGTAAAAATTGCTGTTCTTAAAGGTTCCTTCTTCATTCTCTGCACCGCAACTCTCCTGTATTTCTTAATCAACCGTTTCATCCGGCAATTAATTTCAGCCGAAGCCAGCCAGTTGGAGAGTTTGAAAAACTATGAAACTATCTTCAATACAACGAGCGAGGCTATTTTCATTCACGACGCCCTGAGTGGACGCATTCTGGATATAAACGACCGCATGCTGGAAATTTATGGGTATACACGTGATGAGGCTCTGTCTGTTGAGATCGGCAATCTGTCTGAAGGGGCGCCCCCATATTCACGGGCAGACGCCGCAGAGAAGGTTCGCAAGACTCTGCTTGAGGGTCCTCAGGTTTTCGAGTGGCATTCACGTAAAAAAAATGGTGAACTCTTCTGGTCTGAAGTTTCTTTACGACAAATCACAATCCATGGAGCTGACAGAATCATAGCTGTAGTCAGGGATATTAGTGAACGGAAGAGGGCTGAGGACTCTTTTCGGACGAATGAGGCAAAATTCCGCTCAATAGTTGAAACATCACAAGATTGGATTTGGGAGATGAGCGTGTCAGGGAAGCATACATTCTCAAATGCACGTGTTGCAGATATTCTGGGTTACAGCATAGATGACTTTCTTTTAATAGATTTTCTTGAATTGGTTCACCAGGAAGACCGGCAGGAGATTACAGCGAGATTACCGCAACTGATTTCAGAGAAAAGGGGTTGGCGTGGATGGGTCTTGCGTTGGCAGCATAAAGATGGGAGTTATAGATTTCTGGAGAGTAATGCCAACCCTATCCTGAATGAGTCGGGCGAACTCGTGGGATTTAGAGGCGTAGACAGAGACATCACTGAGCGTAAAACAGCCGAAGACGAGCGTTTGAATTTTGAGCATAAGCTCCTCCAGGCTCAAAAGCTGGAAAGCCTCGGCGTGCTCGCAGGCGGCATCGCCCATGACTTCAACAACATCCTTACTGCAATCATGGGGAACATCTCCTACGCCAAAATGGATCACGACGTGTCACAGCATGCCTACGAGCCGTTGGTCAGAGCGGAGAAGGCTGTGAAAAGAGCGGCCAGCCTCGCCAAGCAGTTGCTGGTATTCTCCAAGGGTGGGGAGCCGGTAAAGAAAATCATTTCGGTCCGGCAGGCAGTGGCTGATGCTGTTTCCCTTGTACTGAGTGGAAGCAGTGTTGAGGCTGTTATCGATCTGCCGTCTGACCTCCATACGATCAATGCCGATGAAGGGCAGATCAGTCAGGCGTTTAACAACATAATCATTAATGCTGTTCAGGCGATGCCGGATGGAGGGAAGCTGACTATCTCCGCCCAAAATGAAGCTATTGCTGAGGGGAACAGTTTCGGCCTTGCTGGCGGTGATTACATTAAGATATCTTTTACAGACGAAGGGTGCGGTATTGCGGCGGAGGATATGGGGAGGATATTCGACCCCTACTTCACCAACAAGTCAGGCGGCAGCGGTTTAGGATTGGCGTCGACCTATACCATCATCAAAAAACATGGCGGCCATATTTCTGTCAGTTCATCGCCCGGTAAAGGCGCCACCTTTATCATCCTGCTCCCCGGCTGCGATGGGCTCGTCAGTGATGAGCTGAATGAGACTCATATGACTGGCGATGCGCAAGGAATCTATTCCATCCTGGTTATGGATGACGATGAAATGGTCCGGGAACTGGCCGACATCACGCTGAAACGCTTTGGGTATGAAGTTGTCTGTTGCGATAACGGCGCTGCAGCTGTCTCCCTGTACCGGACAACCCGTGAGGAGGGGGTGCCCTTTTCTCTGGTTATCATGGATCTTACCATCCCCGGCGGCATGGGAGGGATAGAAGCGGCCCGGCAGATTCTTGACTTTGACCCGGAGGCGCAGTTGATCGTCTCCAGCGGCTATTCGGATGATCCGGTCATGGCCAGATTCTCTGACTACGGGTTCTGTGCCGCCCTGGAGAAACCTTACAATGTTGAGAAAATTGCCAAAATTTTACAGAAGATAAGCGATAAGTTATGAAAACTGCATCGCCATAAAATCTGCGCGCCATATTGTTACACTTGACAGGCTCCTGAATCTTCGTTTTCAATAATGTCAGCTGAGAACTGCTTTGCAGCGATTATGAATCTTTCAAAATCCGCTTTGAGCTCATCATAATGCCGTGTCAACTCCCCTCCCCCTTCCGCAAGAGGATTGGAGCGCTTTACCCTTCTGGACATTCGGATAAGTGCTGCTTCAATCCCTGCGACACTCTCATATGACGGGAGAAGCTCATCAAATATAACAGGCACAATCTCCTGAAGCTGTTTCGGCAGAATTGCCCGGTGCTCATCAATAATGCTCCTTGCCCATGAGATGTAATCAGGAAGAAGTGTGTCTGACCACTTACTCCACTCCTTGGCCAGAAAGTGATCGTAGAAAAGATCGACGAACACCCCCCGGTAGAGGCCATACTCAGGCGATAACCGCAATCTGCTTGTTTGAAAGCTTGTGTTTCTCTGCGCAAAAGAATCAATCTTTCTATGCAGCACCAGACCCTGTCGAACACGGGCAGGATAGGTATCGCCTAATCGTCCTTTGACAAAATCACCCATGAAGTTACCGACAAGTATTTCTTCGTCGTCTCCTGAGAGATACATATGAAACAGCAGGTTCATTATAACCTCATACCATGCTTTCCCCTCTCCTGAAAAAATGCTACTCCCCGATAATCTTGATCAGCACATCTGTCCAGTAATCACCATGGCAGAGGGAGGAGATTATTCAAGGCATTTATGCGGATATCTGCCATATCCAGCTCCCACGGCTCTCCATAACCAAACATGCAGCCGATGGACCGCATCCCCGCGCCTCTTGCCGCCTCGAAATCATTGCTGCTGTCGCCGACCATCACACTTGTCACTGCCTGAGCGCCCGCAAGGGCAACAGCTTTCAGCAGAGGCTGTGGCGATGGTTTGCAGTGCTCCACCGCATCACCCCCCAGAACCGTATGAAAACAGGCTGCAATCCCAAGGAGATCGATAAGCTCCCTGCAGTGCGCCGTGTTCTTGTTGGATACCAGTGCAAGGGGAATATCCGAGCGGTTGAGAGCCGACAGCAATTCCCGTGCACCAGGATAAAGCCGGGTATGGACAGCAAGGTGAGTGCCGTTGTGTGCCAGGAAGATTGCCAACGCCTCGTCAATTCGCTCATCATGTTCCGGCATGGTCCGGGTGACAAGGTTTCTGGCCCCCTTCCCTATTGAACGCCTCACAACCTCAGGCAAGAGAGGCGTCAGACCGAATTTCCCCCGCATGAAATTGACCGAGGAGGAAAGGTCTTCCAGTGAATCCACCAGAGTGCCGTCAAGGTCAAAAATTACAAGAGACGGAGGGTCGCTTGTTCCCCAGAAGTTCTCTGGAACCATCATAGAGCAGGTCATCATTATCAGCTCCCTACCGGTATTCAGGATGTTATTGCCAGTTGTACTTTCCGCTGACGAGGGCCATCAAATTCACAAAAATAGATACCTTGCCAGGTTCCAAGCCATATTTTGCCATTGCGGATAATAACCTGTACTGATGAACCGTAAAAACTGGCTTTGATGTGTGAATCCGAGTTTCCTTCGCTATGGCGGAACTGTTTGCTTTGAGGGATGAGTTCGTCACTGAACCGTTCCATATCCCGTGCTACGTCTGGATCGGCGTTTTCGTTAATGGTAATACCTGCGGTGGTGTGGGGAACGAAGATTGTAACTACACCGTCCTGCCAGCCGTTAACTGCTATTACTTCGGCAACCTTGGCAGTAATGGAGACAAACTGGGTACGCTTGGCTGTGGATATACTGATTTCTGCTATTTTCATTGCATTAGCCCCAATCTATAAGAATGGTGTCACTTTATAACGCATCCGTCATCTTTTACTTCCTGATTACCCGACTGACTGCTGCAAAGTCAGAGTCACCCAGTCCTTCTGCCAGAGCAGATTTATAGAGTTCATTGATAGTAGCCGTAGCAAAGAGAGACTGTCCTGACTGTTCCGCCAGCTGCAAGGCCAGGCGCAGGTCTTTCTGCATATGTTTAAGCGGAAAGGCTGCCGGGAATTCCTTGTTGGCAGCAATCTGTGGCCCTTTCAGACGGTACATAGGATTAGAGACAGCTCCGGAATCCAGCACCTCCAGCAGCTGAGCTGTATCGAGACCACTTGCAGATGCCAGGGCAAGCCCTTCGCACAATGCCGTAAGTGCGCCGCACATGACAAGATTGTTGGCCAGCTTCATGCGGGCTGCTTGCCCGGTTTCACCAAGGAAGATGATTTTCTTGCCCAGCTTCTCCATAACCGGCAGTGATGATTCGTACAGCTCTCGATCTCCTGCCGCCATGATAGTCAGTGTTGCCTCCTCAGCCGGCTTTCGGCTGCCGCCTACCGGAGCTTCCAGAAACAACGCACCTTTATCATGTGCAAGCCGAGCGGACTCTATTGAGGTTTCAGCATCTACCGTGGACATGTCCACATATCCTTTGCCTTTCGTCAATCCGGCGATAATCCCATCCGTTCCGTCCCGAACCAACTGAACGGCCTGAGGGTTCGCCATCATTGCAATAACTATATCGCAACGTTCCGCCAGCGCTCGTGGTGAATCTGCCACTGCTGCACCCATGCTTGCCAGAGGTGCACATTTATTGGTCGAACGGTTCCATACCGTTATATTGAAACCTGCCTTCAATAAGTTAGTAGCCATCGCACTGCCCATGATTCCCAGACCTGCAAATCCGATATTCATTCTTGCCTCCGTTTTCAATTACTGACTTGGCATCTTAGAAGTCCGACCCCAAATATTCCAGCAATAACTCGTCGCTTCATTTTCCGGGCACGTATCCTATCTTCACTTTGTTGCCGTCCGCCCAGTCGTTATGATCCCCCTCGATAACATGCAGAATGGCAGACGGCTTGCTGCCTGCGAGCGCCACAGCATGAGAAATTGGAATGATGCTGTCCGAACGCGCACCGAACAGCTCCAGCTCCCCCTCATATCCTCTCAGTGCCGCGATATTGTCCCAGTTGTCACGCAGCAGCAGCTTTACCGGCAGGAAACGATAGTGTCGCACGGCTACGTCGGCAAGGGTATCAAAAGGGAGGATCAGAACAATCTTCTCCGGAGGGTGCGGGTTCATGGCAAGAAACGATGCCGGGCCGCAGCCGATAGACTCCGCCGCCACACAGACCGGCCTGTCCGGGAACCGGTTCCTGAGCAGTTCGTATGCCTCGCGTGCAGCCTCATTGATCGCAGGCATGGAGGGCGAGCCCGGCCGTGTTCCGTATCCGGGATATTCGAGGATGAAGACCGAATCCTGCGGTGAAAAGGACGGGAGTACGTAACGGCGGTCAGTAGCCTGGCCGGCATTGCCATGCAGAAAAAGCCAGACTGCTCCGGGAGACGGAACCTGCCGGGAATAGCCGATCAACCGGTCTCCCTCCAGCCACTCAGTCAAACCGAAATTGCCCTTTTCATGGGACGGCAGGTAGAGGAGCTTGCGCTGGAACAGGGCGCAGAAAATAATCAGGAGCAGGTACGCCGCCGCAGCTATCAGCAGAATATGTAACAACAGCCTGAACATGTCCATGCTACTCCAGAAGTTTTACCGATGCCTGTGGAGCTTCCGGCAGGAACTCGTAGTTCATGACAATTCGGCGATTGCTCTTTTGAAAACATCGTTGCCCGGTATCCCCTGAGCTTTGCCGGCACGATAATCATCAAGCCGCCGTTCTGCCTCATCCAGCCAGAGTTGTTCGACTTCCGACACCGTAGGCTCGTCCAGGCTCAACAGCAGTTTTCCGACGAGACTGGCTCGGGAGTGCATGTCCAGGTTGAGAGCCTCTGATTCAATTTTCTGCATCGTCATTGGCATAAGAGATAACCTCCTTAGTTACTCTGATATTATTAAATCTACATCAAGGAAAAGTCTTTGGCTATATGAAATAATAACGTTCACCGTTCAGACGGATTTGCAGCTGATTTATTCTAAGTCCGACAGCCTCCTAGCAGTCAAGATTGACCTGAACGTCGTTTCAGTGTACAAAACAGCATGTTTACACGGTACGCCATCACTGCTAACTCAAGAAAACGCCTGATTGTCGCTATGTACTTCATCCTGGCGACTCATATCGGCAATCCGTTTGCTGCCCGGGCAGAATCACTGCCGCTCGATGATATGCTCGAAAATCTCATTATCCCACCCCCATACGAGCCCACTGAAGGTATTGCCTCCTATTATGCCAGTCACTTTACGGGAAAGCGGACATCGTCCGGTCAACGGTATGACCCCGACAAACTGACTGCTGCTCATTACAGCCTGCCGCTTGGAACGGTAGTCTGTGTGGTAAATCCAAAGACGCAAAAGGAAGTCCACGTAACCATCACCGACCGCTGCGCCAAAAAAGCTTTCCACTTCATAGACCTCTCCCGCGCCGCTGCCAAAAAGATCGGGCTATGGGGCAAGGGTATAATGAAGGTTATTATCATGCCGTTGCAGGACAACACTCCACAAACCCCCACTAAACACAAATAGCTCAAGCAGGATGCCCGGCACCCCCGGAAATAGTCCGACGATACCCCCCACGGCTGCTCCTGCCATGGCCCGTTTCGACCCGCCGAACTTTTTCACCCCTAGCAAAATACTTGGTGTCAAACCTACACATTTTACTTTGTAAAGAATGTAGGTTTGACACTGTTAGCTTCCGCGAGTATAAGAGTTTAATACACGCCTGATTATCCGTAACACTTTGTAATTGCTGGCTTAATAACTTATGTTGCAGATTTATTAGTATTATTTATTCATACAGGAGATGGTATTACTCATCTGGCACATATAAAAGTCATTACCACCTACCTCAATATAAAATCCATTATTACAGCTAGTTACATTATTAATTCATTTAAATATGCCTTTTGGCATCAGCAATGCATTAGTCTTAGCAAAAGCAAATAATTACAAGATAAAGGAATACAAGGAGGATGTCATGAAAGCACTAGCTACGATAATGGGAATCATCGCACCGGCAACGGCATTTGCGGCATCAGAAGCAAGTGGAGAAGGCAGTGGTATTTTTGTCTGGATCTTCCTTGGGTTCTTTGCCTTGATAGTAGTCGGACAGTTAGTACCGGCTATCATGCTGATGACAGGATTGGCAAAGGGGATCGCTGCAAAAAAGGAAGTTAAGACTGAGGCAAAGTAGCAACAACTAAATAAGATACGGAATCGTCTGACATAAGCGGATATAAAACAAAAAAAGGAGAACAGTCATGAAAACCTTATCAACACTATTCAGCACCACAGCCCTCAGTCTCCTGACCAGCACCGCAGCTCTTGCTTCATCGGGTGCAACTAACAAAGTCTTCGTAAGCGGCCCACTTGTTCTGCTCTTCCTCGGTTTCTGCGCCTTGGTGGTTGTGGTACAGTGTGTACCGGCAATTATTACGCTGTATGGCATGATAAAAGGGGCTGCATCTGCAAAGGAGGGTAAAAAGGTTACAGTAAGAAGATAGCAGAGGGAGTTAAATGCAGTCAGAATATATCTAAAAAGCCACCTTAGTCAGGGTGGCTTTTTTTGTATTGGTACATTTGGGCCCCTTGGGCAAATCAATAAAAAGACTTGGTGTCACCTACACATGACCTGTCTTTGCAATAGAGGACACGGGAAATTCCCTAAGCCGCCAATTTAAAGAACATCTGCTCAAATTGTTCTGGAGCCCGATAGCCTATGGCGGAGTGTCGTCTTCTGCGATTATAGAAGCCTTCGATATAGCGAAAAATACGGCTCTGTGCTTCTTGTCTTGTTATGAACGAGCAGTGATGGACAAGTTCTCTCTTTAACGTACCGAAGAATGATTCGGTTATTGCATTGTCATAACAGCATCCAGTGGCGCTCATGCTTTGTACGCCACCAGAACCTTTGACCAGACTCCGAAAGCGATTGCTGCAATATTGGGAGCCTCGATCTGTATGAAAGATGAATCCCGGTGTTGGCCGCCGCCGAACTAGAGCATTTCTGAACGCAGTGACAACCAGATCGTCCGTCATGCGCCGATTCATGCTCCAACCGACGATCCGGCGGGAGAAGACATCCAGAACCACTGCTAAATAGAGCCAGCCTTCGGCTGTCCAGATATACGTGATGTCGCCAGTCCAGAGTTGATCAGGACTTGCAGAAGTAAAATTTTGCTTTACCAGGTTCGGTGCAACCGGCCGTTTGTGATCCGAGTTTGTCGTGACTTTGAAGCGCCGGGTGGTCTTAACCCGCAATCCATTCTCACGCATGAGCCGCCAGATGCGGTTCTTACCGACGAAGGTGCCCTGATCTCGGAGCTCTTCCATGATCCGCCCGGCTCCATACGTTTTGTCGCTTTCTTCAAAGGCAGTCCTGACTTGGGCCAGCAATCTGTTGTCACTGTGCTGCCGTTTTGTTTCGCCGCGCTTGAATAGCGCGTAGTACCAACTCCGAGTCACTCCGAAAACGCGGCACATCTCCTTCACTCCGTATTCGGAGCGGTGCTCGGTTATGAACCCGAATATCGATGCGGGTCCGTCGAGAAGATGGCCACTGCTTTTTTTAGGATGTCACGCTCACGCCGGAGTTGATCGTTTTCTTTACGCAGTTGCTTCAACTGAGCTTCTGGCGAAAGTGGTGACATACTGCCGACAAAGGCGGCGTCCTGATGGTCTCGGTGCTTTTGTACCCAGCCCTTCAAGACTCCATAGGTGATACCAAGATTGCGTTCCACTTCTCGGACGCTTAGGTTTTCTTCAACAACCAGACGGACTGCTTCTCTTTTGAAATCTGGATCGTACTTTCGATTGTGCATAAACACACCTCCTGTCCTTGTTAGGATATATGGTGTGTCCTCAAATTCAAAGATAGCTCAACTTCAATAAATCATATGTGACCAACAACAAAAAAGCCGCTCCACCGGTCAATCCCGACAGTGCGGCTTGCAGTCATCTATTTATCGGCCCACCCCTAACCATCAATAACTCCATCACATAAAAGATTGCTCATAACATAACTGCAGCGGCGGGGTGTCAATGGATTAGAGGTTGGGAATTGGTAACGGTATATGCCTTCCTGACCGCAATTTCCGGCTTCGTATCCTTACCACGAATCCGGCTCATATTCCACGACCGTTTTGCTTTATCGAGATGATCTTGTCATGCCGGATTTACTTATCAGATTTACCGGCAGTTTACCATCAGAAAGCCTTATAAAACCTGACCGGCTGAATTTCTGCCAATAAATTTTGACTTTATAAAACAGCCTGGTGTAATCTCCTGACACAAATATGCTGAAAAGCGGTATCAATGAAAAACCCACATTTGATAATAATCTCCGGTCCCAATGGAGCCGGCAAATCTACAACCGCTCCGGCACTGCTGCAAGGGACACTCGGCGTTACCGAGTTTGTAAATGCCGACGTCATCGCGCAGGGGCTTTCGGCCTTTAATCCTGAAAGGGCTGCATTTCACGCCGGGCGGAGCATGCTGGAAAGGCTGCAGCAGCTTGCAGATGAGCATGGAAACTTCGCTTTCGAGACTACCCTTGCCAGCCGCACCTTTGCTCACTGGATTAAAGAGCTGAAAAATGCCGGCTATGCCTTTCATCTCTTCTTCCTCTGGTTCTCCCTGCGCCAGAGTTCGCCGTTGCCAGGGTTGCGGAAAGAGTGAAGATGGGCGGACATAATGTGCCGGAAGAAACCATAACAAGACGTTACCATGCCGGACTGAAAAACTTCTTCAATCTCTACATCCCGCTTGCCGACTCGTGGTACTTCTACGACAACTCACAAGGCACGAAACCGCTGCTGTTGGCCTCAGGCGAAAAACAGACTGGAACAGTTGTGAATAGTAAGGTATTGTGGGAACAGATTACGGAGGCATACTGTGGCAGCTCATTATAGAGACAGGATTGAGGGAGGCGCTTGCAGATCGCAAGAAAATAACCGAAGCGCTGGCTACCGGTGTCCGTGAAGCGCTCAAGAAACATAAGCAGGCTGACAATCCGGTTGTTGTCTGGCGCGACGGTAAAATGGTCTGGATTAAGCCGGAAGAGATTCAGATTTAGTCTAATTCCTCCCCTTTTTTATCGACTGCATGGGAAATTCGAGACCCCCCGTATTTCTATCTTTTAAAGCCAGGTTCAATAAATAAATCTATATGTGACCGACAAAAAAGCCGCTCCACCGGTCAATCCCGGCAAAGCGGCTTGCAGTCAGCGTCTATTTGATTCCCCTCTCCATAACACACTCCATACCATCACAAAATTGAGCCTGATTAATACACGTACTTCATCTGCACGTCAACGCGAATTAACTGTTGGTAATTTATCGCAAAACTGCCGATAGCAGACAAAAAGGAAATCCGGGACACACTTCGTATTCTTCATAGCCCCTCTCCATGCCCTCAACCGGGGGCGAGGAAACATAAAAAGCCGACTCCGCCGGTTCATCCGGGCGATGCGGCTTTCAGGCATTTGTCTCTCTATCCGGCGCCATCATCTACCCCATAACAGCACAAATTGCGACAATCTGATCCGCGTTAGCCTGCGCTCTGTCAGTGTAAAGGCCGGCTTATTCATAACGTGCCGAACAGCATTTTGCGGAAATCGATGCTGATCCTTTCCCGCTCTCCCTGCAGCTTGAAGCCGCGTTTGAGAACCTCTGCTTCGAGCTCATTCATGTGCAGCGCCCCCCAGGGGATGACGACGGTATCGTAGCGGTCAAGAGCTTTATCAAGATAGCCGATTACTGCCATGTTCCTCCGGTGGAGGATGTCGTCAAAGATGACGGCATACATTTCCGGAGTAAGGTTCTTCTGGCTCCAGGAGTTGATCGCCCGGACCCCGTCCGCAAAGGAATCACTCTCCTCCATGCTCTTGCCGACGGCATTAAGCAGCTTAATGGTCGGCGGACGAAAGTCGCTGACATCTGCATCGGCCCTGAGAATATCGACTTCACCCCCCGGCTTTCCCTTTTCCGCACCCGTGGAGCTGATCCGGGGCGATTCGAGATCTTCCGCCGCAATGATCCTCCCCCTTAACTGCATCTCTCTCTGGGACGCCAGCCCCAGATAACCGGCCATTTTCCCATAATCAATGCTGCTGGTCAGCAGCTGCTGGTCATCGCTGACCCCTTCGGCCAGTACAATTGTCCTGCCCGTACCGATCGACTTTGCCACCTCGTCATAATACTCCCTGCTCCCGACGTGAATCATTGCTGCCAGCCGGATCGTCCGGTTTTCGCGCTGATAGACCCGCTCTGCCATCCGGAGCCCGCCGGGATCAAGCTTCATGAAGCCCGAAGTATACCCGGTCATGTAGGCGTTCGCCGCAAAAAGAACCAGCAAAGGCAGGACAACAGGGGCAGCGATCAGGTTGACTGCGCTGAAGATCAGGGTGTTTTTGAGTCTGAAAAACGGAGTTGTGAACATCTCCGGCCCCATGGTCAGAGAGCGTTCGCCACCCTTGCGGAAATAGCATAACGGCAGCATGCCGAGCAACAGCTGTGCGGCCGCAGCAAAGAGTCCGTAGATCCGGATTCCGGCGAGATACGGAAACAACCAGGTAGAGAAAGGCACAGTTAAAGCAAAGAGGATCAAGGGGAGAAAGACGCGCTTGGGAAGGCGCCTGTCGATGCCGAGACAGATATAGAGTGCAGCTGCCATCAGGAAGACGGTTTCGGCCAGGAGGTTCCTGAGCGGGGTAAAGGGGATAAGCGGGGAAATCAGGGGGACAAGCTCGTCGACAAGGGAAAAACCCCCATCGACAAGAAACATGAGCAGGAACAGGTTGGCAAAAACTCTCATCAATTATTTTCCGCTGTTGCCAAGGAGTTCACTTGGACCTCAATAACTCCATCGCGTAATAGTGTTCCCACCTTATAACGACAGCAACGGAGTGTCAATAATAGCGGCTCTGAAAAGCAAACCGTGACGGGTGCAGATTTGCATAAAGCAGACCGGGGAATAGTAGCTGTCACGCTGCGATACAGTACGAGGCTTCTGACAGCCGACTGTTCAACTTCTCGACAAGTTGGGATATAATATAAACATGGAAAGCAACTTCAAAACAGGAGGAACAAGACCATGAGAACCTTAACGATCTTCGTCTCGGCACTGCTGACGTTCCTGCTGACAGCCGTCGGGCCAGCCCTCTCTGCCGAGAAGAAAATGATGGATCAGATGTTGCTGCCGCAAAAAGATCAGTGCCTGTTGCTTGCAAAGAACTGCAACGATAATGAATATGTAATCGAACAGAGAATAGAGCGGCTGCGGCAGGAGATTAACAAGGGAAACCTGATCTACACCGATGATGAACTCAATATTCTCAGGAAGAAACTCGACGATGCAAACAAGACGCTGGATTTTATCTACCGTGAAGGTGCTTGATCCGCAGACTGGCATGCGGAACGCAACACAGAGGGGCTGCTTGAGCAGCCCCTCTTTTTTTGCGCCACGCAAGCTTGAGATAATCATGTTCAGCTGTGGCAGCTTATTTATTTCAGGTGCCCTTTCATCTGCGCGATGCAATCATAAGACCTCTTTTATTTTAACATGTCTGCCGGCAAATAAGCATAATCGCCTCTCAGTCGGCCACTGTTCCCCGGATAAATTTAGTCTGCATGAAAGTAAAAGGCGTATAATTAAAGTGTAGGGAAGACCTGCAGATCTGCTAGTCAGGACGTCGGAAGAAAAAGAAGGTGAGGGTATGAAAGTGCTGGATATCATTGTTACTGTACTGCTTGTCATTGGTGCTCTGAACTGGGGTCTGGTCGGTTTTTTCGGCCTTAACCTGGTAGGCACACTCCTGGGTGAAACTGCTACGCTGACGAGACTGTTTTATGCGCTGATTGGTCTTAGCGGCCTCTATGAAGCATACAACTTCACCATCGGCTACAATGAAATGCATCATCGCTGGTGCGATCTGTCCACGGTAGGACATTGACCTGTCAATATAACCGGTGCCTGGACGATGTCTTCCAGGCACATTTTGTTATGCGAAAACCGTCCCTTGTAATCTGCCTGCTGCCGCAGCTGGACAACTGCCGGGCAATGGCAGAAACTGCCTGGCAACAGGATATTATAAATATTAGAGCCCTGATTTCTCAGAGCTCTATTTCGCTGATGTGGTGCATGGGCAATCACCGGTCAGTTCGGCGAGCTGCTTCTCGGGTCAGGCCTCCTTACCACGACCCCACGTATGGCTCTGATCTCCTTTAACAGGGTTGACATCTTTCACAATTGCCTCTCAGGCAGCTGTAGCGATGATCCCGTTTGCCGGGACAACCCTGTCGCCTTCGATCATGACCTCGTGGGCGCAGTGCTCAAGCATTTCGTAGAGGTGCAGGTACTTGGCAGTCTCGGCCGGTTGGCTGCATTTCCGACCGTAATACTTGCCGGGCTGAGAATAGACATCGGTTACCGTGCGGTCGTCATAGACGGCAAAGTCGAAGGAGCTGTTGGTGTTCCGGCCGCTGATGTCGATGTTCTGGGGGAGCTCCTCACGGAAGACCAGGCGGATATCGATGTCATCGTGCTGTTGAGCCAACAGGACCTTCTGTATATCCGGATCAACCAGACCCTCCCGGCTGGTGACGAAGATGCGGGTGATCCGTACTCCACGGTCGAGAGCACGCAGGTTGGCCTGGTAAAAATTGACCAGCGCGCCGCGACTGAGCCAGTCGGCAGTTAATGGATCGACCGCCTTTATCCACTGCGTAGCCTGATTGGAAAGCCGGGCCCCTTCGTGGTAGAACTCCATCTCTTCCAGCGGGATGTACCCCTGTTGCAGCAGGGTGATGTTTTTGAGGGTGGCGGCAACCAGTTCCCGGGCCTTTACCTGGCACTCGCTATCGCTGATCTGCGCCATGGCCAGAGGGATCTCGTGCACCTGGCGGAAATGCTCGGTCAGGTGGATCTTTGATTTTTCCAGGTCTTCCCTGATGAGATAGGTTACCAGAGAGAGCAGGATACCGACGGCAAACACCAGATAGGCCGCCCCCTCATTGTGCAGCACCATGTGAAAGAAAATGGCCAGGCCGGAACCGACGAGGAATTCTATGAATACCGCCAGTTCGTGGATTTTTTTATTGATTCGTTTCATCTGCATCTGCAGTTCTCCTCTTGTGTGCTTCCGGAAGTTTTTGACGCGCGCAATAAAAAAAGCCGGGTTACCGGAATATCGCTGGATATTTCGGTAACCCGGCTGTCTCATAGAGATCCTGTGGCTTTCCGCCCCACCCTCACGGATGGTTTAGTATTGTCGTCTATCTGCTGCCAGCGTCTGTTATTGCGCTGTCAGGGTAATAGCATTTATCAGGCGGCATGTCAAGGCGCAAACTGGCACTTACAGGGTTATCATACTGATATTACAGTGTATTTAGTCTAACAGAGATTGACTGCGGGGAGCAGCGGCTCAGCCGGTGAGTGACATTACAAACCGCTCAATGGCACTCAGATATGCCTTAAAGTTCACGGCCAGAATGTTGTTGTGATCCCCCCGCTCAAAGATCAGCTTCTCTTTCGGCTCTCTCGCCCAGGAGTAGAGCTTCTCCCCGTGGGAGACACTGACCAGATCGTCGTTACGGGTATGCAGGATCAAGGTACGCCCGGTGAAAGCCTCAATCTTCTGTTTCTGGTTAAGATGCTGCGCCACGGCACTTTCCAGTGATTTCATGGTTGCCCCGAGCTGATACGGCTCCACCCTCACCAGTATCCGTTCCAGCGGCTCGGCCAGGCCGCTTTCGATGATCAGTCCGGCTGCATCCGGATACAGATAAGCGCCATGGACGGCATAAAGAGAGCCGAGGGAACGGCCGAAGAAGATGATCTTTTCGGGCGGCACGCCGCTGGCCGCAACGATCAGCCGGACATCGTCCAGCATGGCAACAAGCGCCGGTTCACCGCTGGACATGCCGTAGCCCCGGTACTCTGCCAGCAGCAGGTTGACCTTGAGAGCGGTGATGCTCTCTTCGAAGTCGCCGAGATAATCGGCTACCGTTTCGCCGTTGCCGTGAAAATGGATAATGGTCGGATAGTCGGCGGAGATGCGCAGGTAATGGCAGCCGAGGCGGAAACCCTCCCCTTGCACAAAGAAGGGAGCAGCGAAGTGAGTCGGATAAGGGTAGAAGTAGCGGGCGGTAAGGAGGGGATGGTCAAGAGTTGGATCAGTCATACGAATAGCCTCCTCAAGTGGAGTGAGCTGTCAGCTCTGCTTTAAGACTGCCGTTAGCTCTGCTGCGTCACAACCGGTCATCTGTTGTGCGCCAGGTCGTGAAGACTGTACCATTTTCCAGAGAAGCCGCAGACAAAAAAAGAGCCCTGATTTCTCAGAGCTCTTTTCGAGTAATTGGTGCGTGGAATGGACTCGAACCATCACAAGGTTGCCCTCGCCAGCCCCTCAATCAGGCATGTTCAGGGATAAATCTTATTTCAAGGTGACAGCCAACAGCATGTGCGTACTTTTTGAGTGTCGTTACAGAAGGGGCATGTTTCCCGGCAGCTTCAAGTCTTGATATTGCACTTTTTGTAGTCCCCATAAGTTCGGCGACTGCTTCTTGAGAAAGCCCAACTCGTGAGCGGGCAGCAAGCATCTCCCTTACTAGCGCATATTCCTCGTCCAGATCTTCATAAGCCTTCTTAAAACCTTCCCGTTGCTTGGCATTTTCAATGAAAGCATTATGGTCATGGGTTACGGGTTTAAATTTCAGATCAGCCATTCAGCACCTCCTTAATACGTTTTCGAGCTATTTTCATTTCCGGTTCTGGCGTCGCTGTTGTTTTCTTTATAAACGCATGAAGTATTATAATTTTACGTCCGACAAGAAAGCAGTAAAATGCTCGGCCTATCCCTTCACGGCCTTTGGGTCTCAACTCGAAGAGACCTTTCCCAATTGCTTTTGAATGAGGCATTTTAACATTTGGCCCGAACTCCATCAGTAGCTCAATAAGTCTTGCATAATCAGCAAGAATACTATTCGGCCAGGATTCGATTTCAGCCTGAACACGAGAATGGAAATATTCAATGGAGTAGTTCATATTTGAGAGGTTAGCAAATTTGATAACCCATGTCAATCTTAATGGTTTGAGTTTGTATCACCTTCCCCACAAACAAAAAAAGAGCCCTGATTTCTCAGAGCTCTTTTTCTATTATTGGTGCGGTGGAATGGACTCGAACCATCACAAGGTTGCCCTCGCCAGCCCCTCAAGCTGGTGCGTCTACCAATTCCGCCACCACCGCACAAAGAGGATATTCATTTGTCAAAATCTGCCCTGCAAAAAAGAAATAACTGTTTACCGCAGACAGCTGCCGCTGTCAACAGAAAACTTTTATGCTATTTTGCCGGAGCTGCCGGAGCAACTGGAGCTGCCGGAGCAGTCTGCTGGGCAGGAGCCGGTGCAACTGGGGCTGCCGGAGCACTCTGCTGGGCAGGAGCCGGTGCGACCGGTGCTGCCGGCGCTTTCTTGCCCGCCATGATCGAAGAGCTGCTGCCGCTGGTAGAGAGATGCGCCAGTGTCAGCGAAGTCAGCATGAAGATGATTGCGACACCGGTCGTCAGCTTGTTCATAAAGGTATTGCCGCCACTGGCGCCAAAAACCGTCTGGCTGCCGCCGGCACCGAATGAAGCGCCCATCTCGGCACCTTTGCCCGACTGGAGAAGAACTATGCCGATCATCGCTATACTGACTAATACATGGAGAAATACAACTACGTAGTACATATCGTTGTCCCTTTCATTCCCGTAACGGGATTAAATTAAATATCACATGAGTTTAAAAAATAAAAGCTATTTTTGTGCTGCATTGACAAGTGCCGCAAAGGAATCAGCTTTAAGACTGGCGCCGCCGACCAGAGCGCCGTCGATATCAGGTCTGGCTATCAGACCGGCGATGTTCTCCGGTTTGACGCTGCCGCCGTAAAGAATCCGCATGGCATCAGCGGCAGCGAGGCTGTAGAGACGCTTGATTTCGCCGCGAATAAAGGCGTGAGCCTCCTGCGCCTGGTCATCCGACGCGGTTTTACCGGTGCCGATCGCCCAGACCGGCTCATAGGCAACAATTACCCTTGCCAGATCGCTTTCAGGGATCCCTGCCAGCCCGCCGGTAATCTGCCTGCCCAGGACGGCAAAAGTTTCACCCTGTTCACGCTCGGCCAGGGTTTCACCAATGCAGAAAAGTACGGTCAGGCCGGCGGCTATGGCCGCCTTTGTCTTTTTGTTGACCGTCTCATCAGTTTCGCCGAAATACTGGCGCCGCTCGGAATGGCCGATGATGACATGGCTGCAGCCGGCATCAAGGAGCATCTTCGCCGATATTTCCCCGGTAAAGGCGCCTTCGGCCTCCCAGTAGCAGTCCTGGGCGGAGAGTCTGACATTGCTGCCGGCTATAACCTTGTTGACCCTGTCAAGCACGGTGAATACGGGAGCGACAACAATTTCAACATCAGCTGCCCCGGAAACGAGCGGCTTGAGGGCCGTTACCAGTTCAACCGCTTCGGCTGATGTTTTGAAAAGTTTCCAGTTTCCAGCAATAACAGGTTTACGCATATCAAATCCCCTATTTAGATTTAATGTCCAGCGCTTTGACACCCGGCAAAATCTTCCCCTCAAGCAGTTCAAGGAAGGCGCCGCCACCGGTGGAGATGTAGCTGACCTTGCCGGCAACACCCGCCTTATGGACTGCCGCATCGGTATCGCCGCCGCCGATAACGGTGGTTGCATAGCAGTTGCCGACCGACTCGGCCAACAGAAAGGTGCCGCGGGCAAAGGCATCCATCTCGAAGACACCCATCGGCCCGTTCCAGATAACAGTCTTGGCATCGCGAAGTGTTTCGCTGAAGAGAGTGGCCGAGGCCGGTCCGATATCAAGCGCCATCCACCCCTCGGGAATCTCCTGCACCGGGGTGATAAAGTTGGTGGCATTGGCTTCGAAGGCGTTGGCGACCACGCAGTCCACCGGCAGATAAAACATGACGCCGCGCTTTTTTGCTCTTGTCCATGATCTTTTTGGCGGTGGTGATCAGCTCGTCCTCCACCAGTGATTTACCGACCGAATAGCCCATGGCCTTGAGAAAGGTAAAGGCCATGCCGCCACCGATAACGATCTTGTCCACCTTGTTGACCAGCTTCTCCAGAACCTCCAGCTTGCCGGAAACCTTTGCTCCCCCCAGTATGGCCACCAGCGGTCTGACCGGGTTGCTCATCGCCTTGTCGAAAAAGGTCATTTCGTTTTTCATCAGAAAACCGGCGGCAATGGTCGGGATGAGTCTGGTGATCGCTTCCACCGAGGCGTGGGCGCGGTGCGAAACTGCAAAAGCGTCGTTTACATAGACTTCGCAGCCATTGACCAGTTTTTTGGCAAACTCGAGGTCATTTTTCTCTTCTCCCGGATAAAAACGAACGTTCTCCAACATCACCAGTTCGCCGGGTTTCATTGCCGCGATAAGCGCATCAACTTCAGGCCCGAAGCAGTCGGGCGCCTGGATGACTTTCTTGCCAAGCAGCTGCGCCAGCCTTTTCGAGGCGGGAGCCATGGTGTACTTGGGTTTTTTCTCACCTTTGGGGCGGCCGAGGTGGGAGGCCAGAATCACTTTGGCCCCCTGTTCAATAGCATATTTTATAGTCGGCACTGCGCCGGCAATCCTGGAGTCTTCGGTGATGTTTCCTTTGTCATCCTGGGGGATATTGAAGTCAACCCGGATGAAGACCTTCTTCCCTTTCAAATCCTTGATCTGATCAATATAACGGATAGGCACTCTGGAATCCTCCTTGCGGATAAAAAAAGGGGGGAATCAATTCCCCCCTCATTTTGAGTTCAAAGCTTTATTTGCTGATGTAATTGATAAGGTCGACAACCCGCATGGAGAAGCCGGATTCGTTATCGTACCAGGAGAGCACTTTCAGCAGGTTCCCGTCAATAACCTTGGTGCTTTTGGCATCAACAATGGAAGAGAGCGGGCAGCCGTTGAAATCAATGGAGACCAGCTCTTCGTCGGAATAACCGAGTACACCTTTGAGGGGACCATCAGCGGCAGCTTTAAGAGCGGCATTGACCGCGGCGGCATCGGTGGCATTTTTGAGTGTACAGGTCAGGTCAACCACGGAAACGTTGGGGGTCGGTACGCGGATGGCAAAACCGTCCAGCTTCCCTTTCAGTTCAGGAAGTACCAGGGCAACAGCCTTGGCAGCGCCGGTCGAGGTCGGAATCATGGAGAGAGCGGCAGCTCTGGCGCGACGCAGATCCTTGTGGGGCAGGTCGAGGATGTTCTGGTCGTTGGTGTAGGAATGAATGGTTGTCATCAGCCCTTTTTCGATGCCGAAAGAGTCGTTGAGAACTTTGGCGACCGGCGCAAGGCAGTTGGTGGTGCAGGAGGCGTTGGAGATGATATTGTGCTTGCTGCCGTCATAAAGTGTGTGGTTGACCCCCATGACAACGGTGATGTCCTCATCGGATGCCGGTGCGGAGATGATAACTTTTTTGGCGCCGGCCTTAAGGTGCAGCTCGGCTTTTGCCCGGGCGGTAAAGAGTCCGGTAGCTTCAAGGACAATATCGACACCCAGCTCTTTCCAGGGGAGTTCTTCAGGATTCCTGACTGCCAGGATCTTGATAGCCTTGCCGTCAATGATGAGTTCGTTGTCGTTGTACTCGACTTCACCGGCAAATCTGCCATGAATGGAGTCATATTTGAGCAGATGAGCCAGGGTTTTGGCATCTGTAAGATCGTTGATTGCAACTATCTCAATCCCCTTCTCCTTGACGGCGTAACGCAGTACTGTCCGCCCTATTCTTCCAAAACCGTTGATACCCAATCTGATAGCCATGATTTCCTCCTCGGGATTTTGTCATCGAAGCAGCTCTCCGCTGCAACCTGTGGATAATATACAATCCATCCATTCAACGTCAACAATTTCCTTAAAATTTCTAAACTCCTTCTGGCCTGAGCTAAATTCCAAGTTTTAATCTTGAACAAACAGTCTGGATACGGTATAAAATTTGATTGTTTTAGCAGAATGCATGCAAGAGCAATCCGTACTCGCAAACATACAGCCCGGTTGGAGAATCCATTGAAAATCAGCATACTTGCCAGTGGCAGCAAGGGCAACTCGGTCTATATCGAGACCGGTGAAACACGCCTGCTGATTGATGCCGGCCTCTCGGCCAGCGAGATAATCAAGCGCCTGGCGATTATCGGCGTTGACAGCTCATCTCTCCACGGTATCCTGATTAGCCACGAACATTCCGATCACACCCGCGGCGCCGGAACCCTGGCGCGCAAACTGAAAATACCGGTCATCATCAGCAGCCAAACAGCTGCTGTCTGCGAAGTGCTCCTGAAGAAGTGCACCGTTACCGGGTTTGAATCAGGCAATCCGTTCACCTTCCGCGATCTTGCCATCGACCCTTTTCAGACCACCCATGACACTGTTGATCCGGTCGGTTTTACCATTGACTCCGTCGACGGGCGCTACGGCCATGCCACCGATTTCGGCATCGTCACCCGGCTGGTGACAGAAAAACTGAAACAGTGCCGCGCACTCCTCATTGAGGCGAATCACGACGAAGATATGCTGATGAACGGACCTTACCCCTGGCACCTGAAACAGCGGATTAAATCGCGCCATGGCCATATCTCCAACAGCGAATCGATCGGCCTGCTTGAAGAACTGCTGCATGACCGTCTTGAAGGGGTATTCCTGGCACATCTCTCCGAAACCAACAATGACCCGAAACTGCCCCGGAGTGCAGCCGAAAGACTGCTTTCCGGGCAGAACTGCTGTAATCCGGAGCTTTTTATAGGTGAGCAGTATCAACCGGGCAGAATGTTTGAGATATAATTTCAGACTGAAGGTCAGAAGGTTGAAGGAGTTTAAAGGTACAGCAGGCAAAGTTACTGAACATGTTGCTTTATTAGTTTTATCTGGCTGCCTGATTTATCTGCTGATAACCTTCGTCTTTCAGCCTTAATACCTGACTCTTAAAGGAGTAAATTACGATGATTCCACGTTATACCCGCCCTGAAATGGCAAAAATATGGGAAGCTGACAACCGCTTCAGGATCTGGCTGGAGATTGAGACCCTCGCCTGCGAAGCCCAGGCCGAGCTGGGTGTAATTCCGAAAGAGGTGATTCCGGTCATCCGCGCCAAAGGGAATTTCGATATCGCCCGGATTGACGCCATTGAGGCTGAAGTAAAGCACGATGTTATCGCCTTCCTGACCTCTGTCGCCGAATACGTCGGCCCGGAAGCCCGCTTCATCCATCAGGGGATGACCTCTTCCGATGTCCTCGACACCTGCCTCTCCGTGCAGATGACCCAGGCTGCCGATGAACTGCTGGCAGACCTGGACATGCTGCTGGAGTCGATCAAAGTGCGAGCCTATGAACACAAGGATACGGTCTGCATGGGACGTTCCCACGGCATACACGCCGAACCGGTGACCTTCGGCCTCAAGCTGGCATCATTTTACGCCGAGATGCAGCGTAACCGTGTCCGCCTTGCCGCCGCGCGGGAGAATATCGCCACCGGCGCCATCTCCGGGGCTGTCGGCACTTTTGCCAATATCGACCCCTTCGTGGAAGAGTATGTCTGCGAAAAAATGGGGCTGAAGCCGGAACCGGTCTCTTCCCAGGTTATCCCCCGTGACCGGCATGCCGAATATTTCTGCACTCTCTCCATAATAGCCTCATCAATCGAGCGGATCTCCATCGAAATCCGCCACCTGCAGCGGACCGAGGTGCTTGAAGCTGAAGAACAGTTTACCAAGGGGCAGAAAGGCTCCTCGGCCATGCCCCACAAGCGCAACCCCATTCTTTCTGAAAACCTCACCGGTCAGGCCCGCTATATCCGCGCCATGTGCATTCCTGCCCTGGAAAATGTCGCTCTCTGGCATGAGCGGGACATCTCCCACAGTTCGGTTGAGCGTTACATCGCCCCGGATGCAACGGTGGCCCTCGACTTCTCCCTGCGGCGGATGAACGGACTCATCAGGAACCTGGTGGTCTATCCGGAAAATATGCTGCGGAACCTCAATCAGATGAAGGGGCTGGTCTTTTCCCAGAAGATACTGCTCGACCTTACCCAGGCCGGTGTTTCCCGCGAAGACTCATATCGTCTGGTGCAGAAAAACGCCATGAAAGTCTGGGAGGAAGGGAAGGATTTCCAGACCGAACTGCTGGCCGATCCGGAAGTCTCGGGAGCACTTGGCAAGGACAAGATTCTCGAATCATTTGACCTCGGCTATCACCTCAAGCATGTGGGCACCATCTTCAAGAGGGTTTTTGGTGAATAATATTCTTGATTTATACCGAATGGATGCCAATGACAGCCTTTACCTGTACTGGGCTAAAGAGATTCTGGTGGCCCTGCTTATTTTTGCCGCCTTCTGGCTGCTGGCCAAGTTCGTCCGCTACTTCATGGTCACTTGGGGGCCGAAATTCACCTCCTTTACCTCAACTGATCTTGATGACCGGATTCTGCTGCGGATTACACCGCCGACCTCCCTGCTGGTGATCTCTGCCGGCCTCTATCTGGCGGTAAAATCGCTGCCCCTCCCCGAAATGGCTCATATTGGCGCTTCAGGCGCGCTCTTTATCATTACCATCGCCATTCTCACCAATATAGTCTACCGCTCGCTGGATGAAGTTCTGGTCTGGTATAGCGGCCGGCTATCTGAAAGAGGGAGTAACGGCCTCGACAAGCAGATCCTGCCGCTGGTGGAAAAACTTGCCACCATCTTCCTGGTTGTCACCGCGCTGATTATCATCCTCAAGCACTTCAACTATGACATCCTCTCCCTGGTGACAGCGCTCGGCATCGGCTCTCTTGCCATCGGTCTGGCGGCCAAGGACACCATTGCCAATATGATCTCCGGCTTTACCCTGATGATCGACCGGCCATTTCGTCTCGGCGACCGGATTCAGCTCTCCTCCGGTCAGAGCGGTGATGTGCAGGATATCGGTCTGAGGAGCACGAAGATAAAGACACTCGACAACCAGCTGCTGATAATTCCCAATTCGGAGCTTTGCAACACCATCCTCACTAATCAGGCTTTCCCGGATTTGCGGGCCAAGGGGAGAATCAATATCGGCGTCGCCTACGGCAGCGACGTTGACCAGGTCAAGAAGCTGCTGGTTCAAGCAGCACTGGATGTGCCCGAGGTTCTGCGTGATCCTCCGCCGGAAGCTTTCTTCACCTCATTTGGCGACAGCGCCCTTATATTGGCGCTCTTTTTCTGGGTGGACGAATATACGAAGACCTTCGCTACCACGGACAAAATCAATACACTCATTATCAGCAGACTGGGCGCAGAGGGGATTGTGATCCCGTATCCGACCAGCACTGTCCACATTCATAAGGAATAAATCGATGGCAAACAGAATTGAAGTCGCACTCAAGGCCGGTCTGCGTGATTCTCGCGGCGAGCGGATTAAAAAAGAGATCGAGCATCTTCTTCACCTGGAGATAGCCACAGTCAGGAGCATTGACGTCTATACCGTTGATGCGCGCCTCTCCACCCAGGAGCTAAACGCCGCGGCTTCAGGCCCTTTCAGCGATCCGGTCATTCAGAACTGGAGTCTGGATATTCCCCTGGCAGACAATTTCGACTATGCCATCGAAGTCGGTTTCCGGCCCGGAGTAACGGATAACACCGGCAGGACCGCCCGTGAAGCTCTCGAATATCTGACCGGCCGGAAATTTGGATCTGAAGAGTCGGTTTACTACTCGGTTCAGTATCTGCTTTCCGGGATCTCTATCGAAAGATGAGATTGAAAAGATTGCCACCGGTCTCCTCTGCAACACCCTGATTCAGCGCTACTCGATCCTTTCAAAAGATGAGTTTGCCGGCCAGGGGGGATTCCCGGCCCATGCCCCTAAAGTACTGGTGGAAGTTAAGGCTGAGGTCAATGAGATAGATCTTGAAGTTAGCGATGATGAACTTCTCCGGATCAGCAAGGATGGCGTTCTTGCCCTGACCCTTGACGAAATGCAGATTATTCAGGCTCACTACAGAGACCCCGCGGTACTGTCAGCAAGAGCTGCTCACGGCCTTGGAGCAAAACCGACTGATGTCGAGCTTGAGTGCCTTGCCCAGACCTGGTCGGAACACTGCAAGCACAAGATATTTGCCGGCACTGTCCATTACGAAGATGAAAACGGTAACAAGCAGGAGATTAAATCCCTCTTCAAGTCATTCATCCAGAGAACCACCAAAGATGTTCGTGAAAAACTCGGGGATAAAGATTTCTGCCTTTCCGTCTTCAAGGACAACGCCGGGGTCATCAAGTTTAACGACAGCCACTCGCTGGTCTTCAAGGTTGAGACCCACAACTCCCCCTCAGCCCTCGATCCTTACGGCGGGGCGCTGACCGGCATAGTCGGCGTCAATCGTGATCCGTTCGGCACCGGCCAGGGGTCAAAGCTGATCTTTAATACCGATGTGTTCTGCTTTGCCGATCCGTTCTACGATAAACCGCTCCCCAAAAGGCTCCTTCATCCACGGAGAATCTTTGAAGGGGTCGTTGAAGGGGTGGAGCATGGCGGCAACAAAAGCGGCATTCCGACCGTTAACGGCTCGATAGTCTTTGATGAACGTTTTTGCGGCAAGCCGTTGGTCTTCTGCGGTACGGCGGGGCTCATGCCTGCGGAGATGAACGGCCAGCCAGGACACGAGAAATCAATCAAACCGGGCGACCTGATAGTCATGTCCGGTGGCCGGATCGGCAAAGACGGCATCCATGGCGCGACCTTCTCCTCCGAGGAGCTGAATGAAAACTCACCGGTAACCGCCGTGCAGATCGGTGACCCCATTACCCAGAAAAGGATGTTCGACTTCCTCATCCGCGCCCGCGACAAGGGACTCTACCGGTTCATCACCGATAACGGCGCCGGCGGCCTGTCGTCTTCCATCGGTGAAATGGCCGGTGAATGCGGCGGCTGCCGCATGGATCTTGCTAAAGCGCCACTTAAATATTCAGGTCTTAACCCATGGGAAATACTGATTTCTGAAGCTCAGGAACGGATGAGCATGGCTGTGCCTCCCGAGAAGATTGACCAGTTTATGACGATGTCAAAACAGTTCGGTGTCGAGTCGACGGTGCTGGGCGAATTCACCGACAGTGGCATTTTCCATATGGTATACGGCGAAAAGACAGTTGCCTGGCTCCCTATGGAGTTCATGCACGAAGGTCTGCCGCCGATGCAGCTTCCGGCCAAATGGACGCCGCCGAAACTGAATGAGGTTCAGGTTGAGGTCAAGGACGACTACACCGGCGATCTGATGCAGCTCCTTGCCGCCCTCAACATCTGCTCGAAGGAGTCTGTCGTCAGGCGCTATGACCACGAAGTACAGGGGGGCTCGGTTGTCAAGCCGTTCACCGGCGTCTGCAACGACGGCCCGTCCGATGCCGCAGTTGTCCGGCCGATTCTCGACTCATTCGAAGGGGTGGTCACGGCCCACGGCATCTGCCCGCGCTACTCCGATATCGACACCTACGACATGACCACCAATGCCGTTGACGAGGCGTTGCGCAACTATGTGGCGGTCGGCGGCTCTCTCGACCTTGTCGCCGGACTCGACAACTTCTGCTGGTGCGATCCGGTGCTCTCCGACAAGACCCCGGACGGCGACTACAAGATGGCGCAACTGGTCCGCTCCAATCAGGCGCTCTACGATATCTGCATGGTCTACAACCTGCCGCTGATCTCCGGCAAAGATTCGATGAAGAACGACTTCTACGACGGCACTGTCAAGATCTCCATCCCCCCGACCCTGCTTTTCTCGGTTATCGGCAAGATCGATGATGCCAGAAAAGCTGTCACCATGGATCTGAAGCGACCGGGAGATATTGTTTATCTGCTCGGGAAAACCGGCGATGAGCTGGGAGGTTCGGAATACCTGGCGCTGTCCGGCCTGATCGGCAAGCGGGTGCCGGTCGTCGATGCAGCCAAGGCCTACAAGCGCTACCGCGCCTATCATCAGTCGGTCAATGCAGGCACCGTGGCTTCCTGCCATGACCTTTCCGACGGTGGTCTGGCCGTGGCTGCGGCAGAAAGCGCCTTTGCCGGCGGCTGCGGCATGGCAATCGACCTTGCGGCAGTACTCTGGAAAGGTGATCAGTCCGCAAAAAGCGACGCAGCCCTGCTCTTCTCCGAATCGGCCTCCCGGCATCTGGTTACGGTGCATCCCGAGCAACAGGCTGCATTCGAGACTCTTATGAGCGGCAACTGCTTTGCCGTTATCGGCAGGGTCACACAGGAGCAGTCACTGGTTATTACCGGATTAAACGGCAATTGTGTAATCAGGAGCGAATTGGCAGAGCTGAAAGAGGCGTGGCAGAGAACCCTGCGAGAGCTGTAACTTCTCCATGACGACAACCATCCAGCAGACCCTCGCAACCGTTTTCGGCTTCCACCAGTTCCGCCCTCCCCAGCAGGAGGTGATCGAACGGACCATTGCCGGTGAAGACGTCTTTCTGGTCATGCCGACCGGCGGCGGCAAGTCGCTCTGTTACCAGATTCCGGCACTGCATCGCCATGGGTTGGCGATTGTTGTTTCGCCGCTCATCTCCCTCATGAAGGATCAGGTCGATGCCCTCGTGGCAAACGGTGTCCGGGCAGCTCTCCTCAACTCTTCACTCACCTCGTCTGAAGCAGGCGTCGTAATCGGGCGGATTGATGCAGGCGGGCTCGATCTGCTCTATGTCGCCCCGGAACGGCTGATGATGGCGGAGTTTCTCGATAGAATCGCGACAATCCCGCTTGCTCTTTTTGCTATTGATGAAGCCCACTGCATCTCCCAGTGGGGCCATGATTTCCGCCCGGAATACACCCGCCTGGGGAGGCTGCGCGAGCAGTTCCCGGCTGTGCCGATTGTCGCCATGACCGCCACTGCTGACCAGCAGACCCGTGATGATATCATCAATCAGCTCGGCATTCGCTCGGCAAAGGTCTTTGTGGCCGGCTTTGATCGCCCCAATATCACCTACACAGTCATTCCCAAGCAAAAACCTGTTGCCCAGCTTGGCAACTTTCTGGCTGGCCGCCGTGACGAAGCGGGAATTGTCTACGCTCTCAGCCGCAAACGGGTCGAAGATGTTGCCGAGCGCCTGCAGCAGTCCGGGTTTTCCGCAGCCGCCTATCACGCCGGCCTGTCTGATAAAGAGCGTCAGCGGGTCCAGAACGCTTTTCAGCGCGATGATATCCGCATCGTTGTCGCCACGGTTGCCTTCGGCATGGGGATCGACAAGCCCAACGTCCGTTTCGTAGTGCATTACGATATGCCCAAAAGTGTCGAAAGCTACTATCAGGAGACCGGCCGCGCCGGACGTGACGGTCTCCCCTCCGAGGCGCTGATGCTCTTTGGCATGGGGGATGTGATGACCGCCCGGATGCTGATAGAAAAAAGCGACAATGCCGAGCGGATCAGAATCGAGATTCAGAAACTCAACGCAATGGTGGCTTACGCCGAGGCGCTCACCTGCCGGCGGCGGGCACTGCTCGCCTATTTCGGTGATCTGCGCGAACACGCCTGTGACAACTGCGATATCTGCACTGACCCGCCGGAACGTTTTGACGCGACTATTGCGGCTCAAAAAGCGCTTTCCTGCGTCTATCGGGTCGGCGAGCGCTTCGGAATGATGCACTGTATCGAAGTTTTGCGTGGCAGCAAAAGTCAGCGAATCATTGAGCTCCGCCACAATGAACTTTCAACGTACGGCATCGGTGCTGATATATCTTCTGCTGACTGGGAAAATATTTTCCGGCAGCTGATTCATCTCGGCTATCTCCGCCAGGACTTCGCCTCCTACGGCGTACTGAAGTTATCCCCGACCGCCAGACCGGTACTCAAGGGTGAAACAGAGGTAGTCCTTGGGCGACCGCGCAACCCTGTCCAGACGGCTGAAAAGGTGAAAAAACGGGCTGGCGGCAGAAAGGATTACGATCAAGCGCTCTTTGACGCGCTGCGGGCGAAGCGCAAAGAAATTGCCGATGCGTCCGGAGTCCCCCCGTTCGTGGTTTTTTCAGATGCAACCCTGGCAGAGATGGCCAGGTTTACACCGACCGATACTGACCAGCTCCACCGGATCAGTGGTGTTGGTGAGCACAAGCTGCGCAAATACGGCAGAGCCTTTCTTGATGTTCTAAACACGCATGTTGACAGTTAAGATGCTGAATATATTCTAACAGACAGACAGATTGAAATTTAGTATAATGATTAGATTGTTTCCTCAAACTCAGGAGATTTTAAATTAATGGCAAAATCACGCGCAATAGTTATCACCGGCAACGGCACCAACTGCGAGATGGAGGCTGCCCATGCCTGCCGCCTCGGCGGTTTTGATGAAGCCGTCATTGCTCATATCGCTGACATCCTCTCCGGAGAGATCAGCCTTGACGACTTTCATTTTCTCAATCTGACCGGCGGCTTCCTTGACGGCGACGACCTCGGCAGCGCCAAGGCCCAGGCAAACCGGCTCAAACATGCTGCTGTCAGCGGCAGTGGCGAGAAACTGGTTGAGCAGTTCAGCCGGTTTATCAAGGATGGCAAACTGATCCTTGGTGTCTGCAACGGTTTCCAGCTCATGGTAAAAATGGGTATGCTCCCCGCTCTTGACGGCAACTATCTGGACCAGAGTGTTACCCTGATGCATAATGACTGCGGCCGTTTTCAGGATCGCTGGTGCTATCTTAAAGCTGATCCCGCCTCCCCATCGGTCTACACAAAAGGTATTGAAAAAGGGATCTACCTGCCTGTCCGCCATGGTGAAGGAAAGTTCGTCTGTAACAGTGCAGAGACCCTTGACAGGATCGAGAGCGGACATCTGGCAACCCTTAAATATTCCGGACCGGACTACTCCGGACCGGTCATGGACTTTCCGGCCAACCCGAACGGCTCGGTCAACGCAATTGCCGGGCTTTGCGACCCGACCGGAAGGCTTATGGGCCTGATGCCCCACCCGGAAGCTTTTGTCCACTATACCCAGCACCCGCGCTGGACCAGAGAGCAGCTCCCGGTTGACGGAGAGGGCCTGAGCCTCTATAAAAATGCAGCCGACTTTGTAAAGAGCAATCTTCTCTAGCAGTTAAACTTGCCTCTTTATGTGGCAAATTAATGGAGTAAAAATGAAATTCGACAGACCCGAAGAAGAGTGTGGCATTTTCGGAATCTATAATCACCCGGAAGCATCCAACCTGACTTATCTCGGACTATATGCCCTGCAACACCGGGGACAGGAGGCGTGCGGCATCGTCTCCTCCGATGGCGCGACCCTCCATCCCCACAAGGCAATGGGGCTTGTTGCCGATGTTTTCGGTGATCAGAGTATCTTCAGCCGACTACCCGGGCACGCGGCGATCGGTCACGTCCGCTACTCCACAGCCGGCTCCTCGGTTGTCAAAAACACTCAGCCGATTCTGGTGGAGTACTCCAGAGGGTCAATTGCGGTTGCTCATAACGGCAACATCGTCAATGCCGAGCTGATACGCTCCGAACTTGAAGCTTACGGCTCCATTTTCCAGACATCCATGGATACGGAGATCATTGTCCACCTTCTGGCAACAGCCCGGGAAGACTCACTGGTCGCCCGGATCACCTCGTCCCTGGAACGGATTGAAGGCGCCTATTGTCTCCTCTTTCTGACCGAGACCAGGATGATCGCCGTCAGAGATCCTTACGGCTTCCGCCCTTTGTGTATCGGCAAACTGGGAAGCTCTTATGTTGTCGCTTCGGAAAGCTGTGCCCTCGACCTGATAGAGGCTGAGTTCATCAGAGAGATTGAGCCGGGCGAATTGATAGTTGTCGACAAGAACGGCATCACCAGCTGTCATCCATGGAAAAAGCAGAAGCCGCAACCCTGCATCTTCGAATTTGTCTATTTTGCCCGGCCCGACTCATTCATCTTTGGCAAGAACGTTTATATGGTGCGAAAAGAGATGGGTCGCCAGCTTGCCCGTGAACACGGGGTCGAGGCCGATATCGTTATTGCCGTCCCCGATTCCGGCGTGCCGGCAGCCATGGGATTCGCCGAGGAGTCCGGACTCCCCTTTGAACTGGGACTTATCCGCAATCACTACGTCGGCAGGACCTTCATCGAACCGCAGCAGTCTATCCGTCACTTCGGGGTCAAAATCAAGCTTAATCCGGTCAGGGATATTCTCAAGGGGAAACGGGTTGTCATCATTGATGACTCAATTGTCCGCGGCACAACTTCACGGAAAATCGTCAAAATGGTCAGAAACGCCGGTGCCAGTGAAATCCATATGCGGATTTCGTCGCCGCCGACCAGTTTCCCCTGCTACTACGGCATCGATACACCTAACCGCAAGGAGCTGATTTCAGCTTCCCACACGATTGAAGAGATCAGGAAATACATAACCGCCGACTCCCTCGGTTATCTTTCCCATGAAGGGTTGAGCCGCTCAGTCGGGGCCGAGAACAGCAGCTACTGTTCCGCCTGCTTCACCGGCGACTACCCGATAAACTTTCAGGACATGGGGAGAGATCCCCAGTTGGATCTATTTGACAAGGAGTATATTAGATGACCGATCGCGAAAAACTGAAACAAATCATTCTTGAACTATCCTACGAAAAACGCCTCGTGACCCTTGCGTCGGGTCGTCAGAGCGACTTCTACTTCGACGGCAAACAGACAACCCTGCATGCAGAGGGTGGCATTCTTGTCGGCAGACTCTTTTATGAAGCGATAAAAGATGTCCCGGGTGTTCAGGCAGTCGGCGGCATCACCCTTGGAGCTGACCCGATCGCCACAGCCACCTCTATTGCCGCCTATCTGGCCGGTCAACCGCTGCACGCCTTCATTATCAGAAAAGAGCCGAAAGGTCACGGCACCGGCCAATGGCTTGAGGGGAGAAAAAACCTGCCGCCTGGGACAAAGGTCGTTATTGTCGAAGATGTCGTTACAACCGGCGGCTCGTCAATGAAGGCAGTGGAGCGGGCAAAAGAGGAAGGTCTGGATGTCCTCGGAATCGTCTCTCTGGTTGACCGTGAAGAGGGGGGGAGAGAAAATATTGAAGCCGAAGGCTACTGGCTCAAAGCTATCTTTACAAAGAGTCAGCTTGTCAGCTGATCCTGCAGTAAACCAGTCACCATCAGGAGACTGCCGCCTGGCAGTCTCCTCTCCCCTCCCCTGGCAGCAAAATTCCCAACCGCTGATGCTCGCTCCGATGCAAGGACTCACCAACAGGGCGCTCCGTTCCTATTTTATTGAACAGGTCAGGCCTGATGTCGTTTTTACCGAGTTCATGCGGGTCAACGCTGCCGCTGCGGTAAAGAGACTCTCCAGGACAGACATTCGGGAAATAGCTGCTACTGAAGATGGAGTGCCGCTGGTAGTCCAACTGGTGGGACATGGCGCAGAAGCACTGGTTTCGGCTGCCCGCGCCGCGCAGGTTGCCGGCGCCGTTCACATCAACCTCAACATGGGGTGCCCCTACGGGCGCATGACCAGCGGCCTCACCGGCGGCGGGATGCTGAGGCGCCCGGCGGATATTGCTGCAGTTATCAAACCACTGCGAGATGCAGTTGAAGGGTCGTTTTCAGTGAAGATCCGCGCCGGCTACGATGATCCGGAACTGATTTTCTCACTGCTGCCACTGTTCGAATCTGCCGGAGTTAATTTTCTGGTACTCCACCCACGGACTGTGATTCAGGAGTACACCGGAGCTGCAGATCACAGCATCACTGCAAGGGTGGTGCAGGGGACCAGGCTCCCGGTAATTGCCAACGGTGACATCAGGAGCAGTGCGGACGGAGAGAGATTACTGAGGGAGACTGGCGCTGCGGGACTTATGCTGGGGCGGGGAGCAATTGCGGATCCACTCCTGTTTGAAAGGCTGAGAGGTAGAGCCAAGCCGCTTATTTCTCCGGCAGAGCAGCTAAAAGAGCTGCGCTTCTATCTGCGGGAGATGACCGTTCGCTACAGAGAGCTTTTTTGCGGCGAGATGCAGGTACTGGGAAAGCTGAAAGCAATCGTTTCGCAGATGGATGACCCGGGAGCGGGGAAAACCATCAAGGAGCTAAAAAAAGCTAAAACATTGCAGTCTTTTGAAGCTCTGCTTTCATCCCCTTAATCCTGAGATTCGGCAGTTAAAGATGTCCTTCGGCGCCTCCAAATGCCCGAATTCTGTAATGCTAAGCTCATTTCACTGCAGCAGCCAAAGGTACTGTGTACATCCTCACCCTGCGGGTTCAGACAGTATCTGCTGCGGACGTTACATTTCGCTAAGCATTACGACGAATTACGGGCAAGTCGCTTCTTCAGAACATCTCCAACTGCCGTTTTAAGGTTAATTTGCTGTCCGCCCGGCCATTTTCAGTCTTCAGCCTGCATATTCACAATTCTATCAGCTTCTTTAAGAATTTTTAGTTCGACATAATCATAGCGTGAAGGGGAATGGTGATTGCCGATGATCTCGCAAACTTTTACTGTTTTGGCGAGCGGAAAGCCTATACTCTTTAACAGTGTCACGGCAACAGGTGGACCATATTCCTCCTGAGTTTTTCCGTTGTTATAGCCAAACTTCTCTTCAGATGGTTTAATGCCGACATCGTGCAAAAGAGCCGAGGCGATGACAATATCCGCGTCGCATCCAGGGGTATTCTCCATAATTTTTTCGGCATATTTCAGCACTTCAAGCGCATGGGTTATTCTTCTGAAATCATTCCCGAAATAGTCAACCAGCAACTTTGCGATTTTACCTTTGTAATAGTCCATTAGCCCCTCTTTCAACTATTCTGCAAATAAATATTAACAGATTATTCTGATTCTTACCGCTTCGCCCTATCATCCACAAGCGGCGAGAGATCCACCTTGCCCGGCCTGCGCTTGATAACTTTTTTCACGGTTTCCGAATTGGCAAACTCGGCGACCAGTTCAGGAAATTCCCTGTTAAGAAGCTGCCTTGCGTCATCATTTTCAATTGAGAGAAGGTCATCCTGCTTAATCCCGCCCCTGGCGAGCAGAAACTTATCAAGGTGCTGATCTTTAGTTCTGAGGAACTCCAGCATATCGAGGACAAACATCCTGTTTGCCGGAAATTTGCCGTTATAAATTGTCAGCAGTTCATCGCTCTTGACCCTGTTGGCGGCAATATGACTAATCCATTTCTGACAGTCAAAGTTGAAGGCTGTTTCAAGGTTACCACTGGTTATCGTGAATCTGATTCTGATTTTAGCCATAAAAACTCCATTTTTGAGCTAATTTAATGCGGAAAAGCAATTTTTTTACCTGGCCCGGGTAACATGAGCCGTAACGGCGGCACAAAGCGTATCGGCGCGTTGAACGTCCGTTGCATAAAGCTCTGCGGCAGTGGCGGCAGCGGCCCTGCTTTCCTGATCGACTCCAGCAGCGCCTGATCCTGCGCCCTGTTCCCTGAGCTCTCGATGAGTTCACAGCCAACCACACTCCCATCACGCGAGATCACAAGGTTTACTGAGGCCGACTCCACAAAGCTCCCCTTGACAGCTCCTGTTGTCCACCAGGCTTCGTTTATCCGTCTCATAAGCTCAAAGTAGTAGACCCTGATCTCGTCCCTGAGAGTCTCTCCCTGGGCAAAGCTGGCAAAATGGCCTGAAACGATCCCGAGGCCGATCGAGCTTTCGTGAACAGCTTCCGGTGTCACGGCAGCCTTTTGCAAAGAGCTTTCTATCGCCTGCTCCATTTTTGCGACTTCCGGGCTCGCCTGAGGGAGCGGCTCAGGCTCAGGCAGTGGCGGCGCTTCAGGTTGCTGCGCTTCCGGTAGAGGAGCCGCAACCGGAACCGCCATGCTCTGCAGATCAACAAACAGCGGCGCTGATGACGGCACAGAATAACGACCCGGCAAGAGGAGCAGGGTTGAGGCAACAAAGTGGAGGATAATCGAGATGACAATCGTACAGACGAAGATGTCGATTGAGTGCCGATGTCTGAGGAGCGAATCTGCTGGATCAAAATCAATGTTCATGTGAGTGTTTCCAGAAAATCCCTGTTTTTGAAGGTTCCGTCTGCTTGCAGATTGCGTATCCGGTAGTACTTCTGCAGCTCCTGCTCGAATCTGACCTTATCGATAGGTTCAATAACTATCCCCTCACCGCTTGAACCGGCCTCGGTGAAAAATCTCTCCGGAAGGGTGTCAAAAGATGCATCAAAACCATTGTCGCAGTTATAGAATCGCTCGGTCAGGTAGATATTCCGGCCGATCTCCTTCAGGGACTGCGGGGTGTAGTCAACGCCGGTAACAGCGGTCAACAGTTCGGCATACTCCTCAAGCGAAGCCCCGAAAAAAGAGAATTTACAGGCCACCAAGGAGTCAATTGCCGCATTGGTATCTTCGGCAATGGAGATAATACGTGCCTTGCCGTCAAATGAGAACCGGTCAGTGGCGACCGGTTTGCGGAGAATTTCGTGGGATATCGGATAAGCCCGCAGATGACAACCGCCGCGATTGCTGGTGCAGTAGGCAAGCGCCATCCCGTAGGCGCCGCGCGGATCATACGCCGGCAGCTCAAGGTTCTTGACAGACATTGACAGCTCTGGTCTGCCTATCCCGGCAGAATATCGAGCTGAACCAACCGCAAGTAGTTCTCCGGCATCCTTTTTATACGCGATATCATGAAGAAGCCGGTTTACTTCTTCCGGAGCCGGGAACACCCCCCGTGCTTCACCATAAGCGGAGAGGGTCGCTGCAGCCGAGATAGTATCCATACCAAGCTGATTGCAAAGGGTGTTTGCCTTGACAATTGCGGCCAGCGAAGAGATGCCGTTGAGCGCCCCGAAATGAGAAACCGATTCGTACTCGGGGAGATGCTCCCCGGCAGGCGTACTCTTCTTGCACTGAATCGGGCAGCCATAACAACCGTCATTTTTGGCAGCGCAATCACGCCGGATGGCGACTCCCGAATAGTTGTCTGCTCCTGCAAAAACAGTCTTACGTGAAGTTTTCAGTCGGAGTCATTCTCCGCTGCTGCATCAGATCGACAAGCGCCGGTGTGCCGTACTCGGCAATACCAAGCTCTCCGAAGATAACCGGCGAAGCCTTGAAAAGCCGCATTACATCAGCCCTGGCACTGTCGAAAAGCTTTTGATCGGCAATGGAGGTTTTTGAAGATCCATCAACTGTAATAGCCTTGAGCCGCTTCCACCCCATGACGGCGCCGAGACCACCGCGACCGACCGAGTTCCCTTCCCCCATCATGATATTGGCAAAAAGCACTCCGTTCTCACCGGCCGGACCGATTGTCGCCACGCTGCCGCCAGCGCTGAGCTCTGCAACAGTTTCCGGCACGGTTCTGCCCCAGAGTTTTCCGGCGGGAACAAGTTCGACTTTTTCATCATGAATGTGGAGAGTAACCGGTGCAGGGCTCTGACCGGTAATAAAAAGGGCATCCAGGCCGGCTGCTTTGAGTCGCCAGGCAAATCTCCCCCCGGCGGAGCAGTCGTAGATCGTATTGGTGAGTGGTGAACGGGAGACGACTGCAAGCCGGGCAGCTGTCGGCGCTGTTGTGCCGCAGAGTGGCCCGACCGCAAAAATCAGCGGCAGCTCGGGGCTATCTGGAGGCAGATGGTAGTACTCCCGCATCAGCCGGACGCCCAGCCCTCTGCCGCCAAGGTAGGCATGAAGCAACTCTTCCGGGATATTTTCCTTCACTGTTGTTCCGGTTGAAAGATCGACCTTGAGAATTTTTCCAGTCCAGCCATGCATAATACTAGAGATACTCCCTGCGACCGGCCTGCTGGAGAGTCTCCACAACCTTTTTCACATCCTGGGCCCGATCCTTGCGACAGACGAGAATCGCATCCGGCGTATCCACGACAATAAGATTATCAACGCCGATGAGCGCCGCCATCTTCCCGTTTGCGTAGACGAGCGAATCTGAAGAGTCTATGGAGATCAGACCGGCGGTGGCAATGGCGACATTACCGTCTTTATCAGCGTCAATAACTTCAGGCAGAGCGCTCCAGCTGCCGACATCGCTCCAGCCGAAACTGGCCGGGATAACCTTGACCGATGCAGCCCGCTCCATTACTCCGTAATCGATCGACTCACCCTTTATCGACTCATAGAGCGAATCGATCTGCGGTTGGAGCGACTCAAGCATCCAGTTATCTGCTGCGAAAGAAATTCTATCGACAGCGGCGGCAAGATCCGGCATCTGGACAGAGAGCTCTTTCAGGATAACAGCGGTTTTCCAGATAAACATTCCGCTGTTCCAGTAAAAGTTCCCTGCCTCAAGAAACTCCATAGCTTTAGCGCTATCGGGCTTTTCGACAAACCTCTTGACCGGAGATGCAGTGCCAGAAGGGTCCATTTCTCCTGCTTCTATATAGCCGTAACCCGTTTCAGGCCGTGTCGGCTCAATACCAAGAGTTATCAGTGAACCAGAGGAGGCAGCTTCAACTGCTGCTTTAACAATCCGGCAGAACTCTGCTTCATTCCTGATGTAATGATCAGCCGGAAGTACAATCATCGTACTGTCCGGATCATGATGCCCTATGATCCGGGCGGCCAGGGCAATGGCCGGGGCAGTGTTGCGGCCGATCGGCTCGGCAACGATATCGATCGGGACTGAAGTGTACTCCGCAAGCTGGCGCGCTGTCTCGGCAGCCTGATGGACATTGGTGACAATCATGATCCGCTTCGGGGCAAGCGGCAGCACCCGCTCCACGGTTCGCTGCAGCATGGATTTACCGCCGAATACCGACATGAGCTGTTTTGGTGTCTTTGTTCGTGAAAGCGGCCAGAAACGTGTGCCTGAACCACCGGCCATGATGACTATATACATGAAATAACTCCTATTCGCCGCTGACATCAAGCGAACATATTTTAAGCGAAGGTGCTGCGACCGAACTATAAAACTTTAAATCATCCCCGACCAATTCAATTTTTTTGAAGAGATCGATTATATTGCCTGAAATCGCCAGACCCCTTCACCGGAATAGTGATCTCGCCACCCTCAATGAGAAAACCTGTAGCTCCTACTGAAAAATCGCCGGAAACAGGATTGGCTGTATGCATTCCAATGACAGAAGTGATGAGAACCCCTCTGGTGATGCCGGCAGAGAAGAGAGGCAACGGGAGGAGAACCGTTTTCAATGAAGAAATTACTGATGCCGAGATGTGGCAGTCCTTTCACTCCGGAACGGGCGGAGTTTCCTGTTGAAGCCGCTCCCATCCTGGCTGCATAGGCAGTGTCATACAGAAATCCCTGAATAACCCCCTTCTCGACAAGAACGGTATTCTGAGAGGGAACCCCTTCACCATCAAAGGGAGCCGTTGCCATCCCCCCAAGCAGAGTAGCATCATCCCTGACAGTTATCACTGCCGGGAACAGCTGCTCTCCCGCTTTCCCTTTGAGAAGTGATTTCCCCTTGAAAAGGCTCTCCGCACTAAAGGAAGGGGCCAGCAGTCCAAGAAAATCGCCGGCAACTCTGCCATCGAGAACGACCGGGCAGTTCATCCCGGCTATTTTAACTGCTCCCAGTTGGGCCACGGCCATTTTTGCGGCACTCTCTGCGATGGTGGCAATATCTATCGCCTCAAACCCGGATGAATAGCCGAAATCCCACCCCATCTGTGAATCACCTTCAAACTCGGCTATGGCGGCAACAGAGCTTGAAACGGAGCTGCCTGAATAGTCGCCACAAACTGAACGGGAGTTTCTGATATGGACTGAATAGAGTGATTCACCGTATGACGACTTGCGAACCCGCTTGATCCTGTTATCCGCGGCCAGCGCCAGCCGTTCAAGTTCAAGCGCCCGCTCAACCTTGGCAGCTACAGATATCGAAGCCAGGTTACTGTCTAAAAGTTCGGGCATTTCGGGACAGCTTGAAGACTCCGGGAATATATTGAACTGATCAGGTGTCTGCATCTGCGCACCGATAGAGGCGGAATCAACCATTCTGAGAAGATCGGCATCCACAAAACTCGATGAGTAGGAGAATCCCATCCCCCCTTCATTCAATATGCGTATGCTCACGCCAACCGGTTCGGCTGACTTGAAGGTATCAACCTTCCCTTCCCTGACCTCAATGGAAAGAGTGCGCGACTGGCCGGTCATAATCTCGTAACCATCAAGAGCGCGATTTTTCAGCAGACTCTCAACTCTGTCGGCAAGTTCAACGATATTCACGCTTCCACCTGCGGCAGATCCATAATCATGGCAATTTCATCACAATCCGGAAATTTTGCGCACTTGATACAGTCACCCCAGACTTTGTGCGGCAGTTGTGACTTATCAACGATATGAAAGCCGAAACGGGCGAAGAAATCGGGTTTGTAAGTAAGACAAAAGAGCCTTTTCAACCCCAGGACTTTCGCTTCGGCAATGCAGGCATTCACTACCTCAGTACCGATACCCTTGCGGCCGGTCTCCTCGCTAACCGCTACCGAGCGGATCTCTGCCAGATCCTCCCAGACAATATGCAGGGCGGAAACACCGACAATTCGCCCCTCTTCTTCAACAATATAGAAATCACGAAGTGATTCGTACAGCTCGGAAAGAGAACGGGAAAGCATATCGCCCCGGTTGGCATAGTGCAGAAGGAGCTTCTGGATCTCTTTGACATCGTTTATCTGGGCTTTACGGAGCATGTTCACCTTCTCCCTGAAAAGTAAGTTGCGCAGCTTCAATCATCTCCGCTGCATGTTCACGGCTTTTGCCGGTAACGGTTATACCGCCAAGCATGCGGGCTATCTCGTCAACCTGCGTTTCACTTGAAAGCAGCGTGAGCGATGTATGGGTCCGGCCAGCGGCAATGTCCTTGGCAACCAGGTAGTGGCTGTCAGCATGGACGGCAACCTGGGGCAGATGGGTAATGCAGAGCACCTGCTGACGCGCGGCGACGCTTTTGAGCTTTTTCCCTACCATGGCTGATGTCGCCCCCCCTATCCCGGTATCAACTTCATCAAAGACAAGGGTCGGCACATCGCTTTCAGGATGGAGCTGCTTCATTGCCAGCATGATTCTTGACAATTCGCCGCCCGAGGCGATCTTTGCCAGAGGTTTCGGCTCTTCACCGGGATTCGGCGAGAAAAGAAACTCAACCCTCTCAAAGCCCGACTCGCGCGGCTCAGGGAGCGGTTCAATATTTATCAGAAAAGAGGCATGTTTCATGGCAAGCTGATGCACCTCTGCTTCAAGTGCGTGTTGAAGTCGCAGTGAAGCACTCTTTCTACCGGAAGTCAGCTCGTAACCTCTCTGTTCCATAAGCAGTTTCAGCCGCTCCGACTCAGTGTCAAGCTCCTCTCGTGAAAGACCGGCATCTGTCAGGGCGGCAAGTTCAGCGGCCATGGCAGCAGCAGCAGAGATTATCTCCTCTATGGTCGCTCCATATTTCTTCTTCAACGTTCTGATAACATCCAGCCTGTCCTGAACAGCCTGAATCCTGAGCGGATCACTCTCTATTCTGGAGGAATAATCCCGCAGAGAAAGCGCTGCATCCTCGAGCTGAAGAAAAGCCGACGCAACCGTTTCAGACAACGGCTGAAGGGTAGTATCAATAGCAGTTGCCTCGATCAAAGCCCCCTTGACTTCCCCAAGTGTGCCGAGAACAGACGCTTCGGCGCCGTAGAGAAGTTCAAAAGCCGACTGGGTTCTGAAAAGCAGCTTTTCAGAATGGAGGAGCAGGTTGAGTTCCCGCTCCAGTTCTTCATCTTCACCGGGAACAACTGCGGCTTTACCGATCTCGTCAAGCTGGTAGGAGAGAAACTCTTTCTGCCTCTCTGCGTCACGGGCGCCGCTCTCTAAAGCGGCTATTCTCTCACGGATCTTTTTATAGGAACGATACGTAGCTGCGAATTCGGACTTCACTCCATTGAGAGCGGCATAACTGTCCAGCATTTCAGATGATTATCGATCTTGAGAAGGGTCTGGGATTCGTGCTGACCGTAGATATTGATCAGTCTGCAGGCAATTTCTGCGAGAGTGCCAAGAGTGGCAAGGGAGCCGTTTATGAAAATTTTGTTTTTACCGGAACGGGAGATTACACGCTTCAAGAGCAGCTCTCCCCCGGCATCGATACCGCTCTCTGCAAGAGATTCCAAAACGCCGGGCAGTGCTGAAACATCAAAGAGAGCCTCAACAGAAGCTTCTTCAGCGCCGGTGCGAATCAGATCAGCCGAAGCACGACCACCAAGCACGAGATTTACGGCATCGATAATAATTGATTTGCCTGCACCGGTCTCACCGGTGAGAATATTGAGCCCCGCGCCGAAGCTGATATGGAGCGAATCGATAATGGCAAAGTTTTTTATGGAAAGATCAGTAAGCACCCTCTACCGCTCTCCCCACTTCAGTTTTGTCCTGAGAACCGCAAAATAATCCCGCTCCTCGGACATGACGAGTTTGGCAGTATGACTTGCCCTGGAAACACGGATTCTGTCGCCTGAACGAAGTTCCAGACCGACCTGGCCGTCAAGGGTCAGGAAGATATCTTCATCTTCGAGAGATTTTACCGTTATATCGACAACAGAATCGTCATCAATAACAATCGGCCTGTTTGTAAGGGTGTGCGGACAGATTGGCGTAATGACGATGCAGTTCATGGAGGGGTTGACTATGGGGCCACCGGCAGAGAGGGAATAACCGGTAGAACCGGTCGGAGTGCTGATAATCAGCCCGTCAGCCTTGAATGTGGCAAGCTCGAACGAGTTCACTTTTGTCTTGAGATCAACAATCCTGGCAAGCGCACCCTTGTTAATAACAACGTCGTTCAGTACCAGATGGGAGGCAGTCTCCCTGCCGTCCCGCTCCACCACAGCCCGCAGCATGATACGCTCGGAAACCCTGAAATCACCGGCCAGGCACTTTTCCAGAGCAGGATAAAGTTCATCAAGAGCAATCTCGGTCAGAAAGCCGAGGCTGCCGAGATTTACTCCCAGTATCGGTATATCACGTTCACCGATAATCCTGGCGGTCGAGATTAGCGTGCCATCACCGCCAAGGACAACAACCATATCTGCTCGCGAAATGATATCTTCAGCCGCGACGCCATCGCAACCGAGGTGCCGGGCAAGATGAGCCTCCAGCAGCGGCTGGCAGCTGCGCTCCTGCAGCCAGTTGAAAAGCTCGACGGCCACGTCCTGACAGCGGGGGTCGTGCACTTTGGCGAAAACAGCGATATTTTTCATCAGTCAGCCCTCTAGGTGCAGTGTGGAAACAAAGTAATATTTTTACATGATAGAGGCCGGTAAATCCATAGAATTTTCAATCTCAGTTCTACAGATTTGTTTTCCAAACCTCAATCAGCTCTGGAAAAAGGGGGAAATCCGGCTATACTAGAAAAAATTATCACGGAGAAATGTATGAATGACGAGCCGGAAGTTTTTCAGGGATCGGCTGTTGATCTCGACCCTGCCATGAAGATCATCAAGTCGTTTCTGGAACATATGGAGTACACTCTGGGAAGTGACAAATACACTGCGCTGCAGCGCGATGTGTATAACGCCCTCTCCTACTCTGTAAGAGACAAACTGATTGAGCGCTGGCTGGATACGCAGCGGGCTTATTATAATGAAGATCCGAAACGGGTCTATTACGTATCCATGGAGTTCCTTATGGGGCGATCTCTTGAGAACGCACTCATAAACCTCGATATTTTTGAAGATTTCAGGAATGCCATGGAGTCTCTCGGCTATGATTTTTCCGAAATACTGCACGAAGAGCAGGATGCCGGGCTCGGCAACGGTGGTCTCGGAAGGCTTGCCGCCTGTTTTCTCGACTCGATGGCAACAATGTCCATACCGGGGTATGGCTACGGCATTCGCTATGAATATGGCATCTTCCGGCAAAAGATCATCAATGGAGCCCAGATCGAAGTGCCGGACAACTGGCTCCGCTTTACCAACCCATGGGAAATGGATCGTCAGCAGCATCTCCATGAGGTGAAGTTTTACGGCAAGGTCATTGAGGACAAGGACAAGAGCGGCAGAACAACCTATGAATGGGTGGACACCGAGCACGTCATGGCAATGGCTCACGACACCCCTATCCCCGGCTATGGAACCCGGACGGTAAACACGTTGCGGCTCTGGAGCGCCAAGGCGTCTCGGGAGTTTGACCTCAAGTTCTTTAACGAAGGCAACTATATCAGGGCTCTTGAGAAGAAGATGACTTCAGAGAACATCTCGAAAGTTCTCTATCCTGCCGACAATGTTCAGGAGGGGCGTGAGCTCCGTTTGAAGCAGGAATATTTTCTTGCCTCAGCAACAGTTTACGATGTTTTATATCGTTTCAAAAAGGTTCACGCTGATCTGCGCCTTCTTCCGGAAAAGGTCGCTGTCCAGCTTAATGATACCCATCCTGCGCTCTGCATACCGGAATTGATGCGGGTTCTCATGGATCACGAAGATTTTTCCTGGGATGATGCCTGGGATGTCACCAGGAAAACTTTTGCCTATACAAACCATACTATCCTGCCGGAGGCGCTGGAAAAGTGGCCGATCTGGTTTTTTGAGCAGATCCTGCCGCGGCATCTGCTGATTATCTACGAAATCAATGAGCGATTTCTTCTGCAGGTACGCGATTGCTTCCCGAACGATGAGGCACGGGTGGAGCGGATGTCGATCATCGAAGAGCACTGGGAACGGAAAATCTGTATGGCGCATCTTGCCATTGTCGGCAGTTTCTCGGTGAACGGTGTCGCCGCGCTCCATTCGGAGATTCTGAAGAAAAATCTCTTCAGAGACTTTTATGAGATGTATCCTGAAAAATTCAACAACAAGACCAACGGCATAACCCAAAGGCGTTGGCTCAAAATGGCGAATCCGGGTCTTGCCACTCTGATAACCGAAGCTATCGGTGACGGCTGGGTCAAGGATCTGGGTCAGCTGCAGAGACTGCGGCCGCTTGCCGATGATGCCGCTTTCAGGGGCAGATGGCTGGAGGTCAAACTGGAAGCAAAAAAGCAGCTGGCTGCCTACATTCTCAAGCACAACTGCATTGCGGTTGATATCCATTCCATTTTCGACTGTCAGGTAAAAAGGATCCACGAATACAAACGGCAGCTGCTCAATGTCCTCCATATCATTGCCCTTTACAATCGTCTCAAGAGCGGACAGGACGGCGATATCCCCGCACGGACCTTCATCTTCAGCGGAAAAGCCGCCCCTTCCTACACAATGGCAAAACTGATCATCCGCCTGATAAACGGAGCTGCCGATGTCATCAATAACGACCCGGCGATCAACGGAAAACTGAAAGTCATCTTTCTGGAAAACTACAGCGTATCGCTGGCTGAGAAAATCTTCCCGGCAGCAGACCTGTCGGAACAGATTTCAACTGCCGGCACAGAAGCGTCCGGAACCGGCAACATGAAATTCACCCTGAATGGGGCACTGACAATCGGTACGCTCGATGGGGCGAATATCGAAATACTGGAGGAGGTCGGCGCGGAAAATATCTTTATTTTCGGGATGAATGCGGATGAAGTTACTGCCCTGCGCAGCCATTATTCGCCGAGAGAGTGGTACAACAACAATCCGGAACTGAAAACTGTTCTTGATATGATCGGCAGCGGCAGCTTCTCTCCAAATGAGCCGAATCTTTTTCAGCCGATTGTCGACTCACTCCTCACAGCTGACAATTATATGCTGCTGGCAGACTTCGCCTCTTACATGAAATCACAGGAGGAGGTTAGCAGACTCTACCTTAACAGGGACGAGTGGTGCAGGAAATCCATCATGAACAGTGCCGGTGTCGGCAAATTTTCCAGCGACAGAACAATCAGTGAATACGCCAGAAGATATCTGGAATGTATCTCCGCATATCGTCGGAACCAGGAAAAACCACAATACTGATGAAAACATGATTACTCCCGGAACAGCCCATTGAAGACACCATCTCCAGACCTCTTCACTCATGCCGGCGCGGCAGATGTCGCTGCCAATGCCCCGCTTGCCGAACGGATGCGGCCGCGAACAGTTGCCGAGTACGTGGGGCAGGAGCACCTTCTCGGGGAAGGCAAAATGCTCCGAAAGATGATTGAAAGCGACCAGCTTTCATCTCTTATCTTCTGGGGACCTCCCGGTTCCGGAAAGACTACTCTTGCCAGAGTTATTGCCAATGCGACAAGATCCCATTTCATCTTCTTTTCCGCCATACTTTCCGGAATAAAAGAGATCCGCGAAATTGTCAAAGAAGCCGACGAGAACCTGCGTTATAAGGGGGAAAGAACGGTTCTCTTTGTCGATGAGATCCACCGCTTCAACAAAAGCCAGCAGGATTCGTTCCTCCCTCATGTTGAAAAAGGTCTGCTGACAATCATCGGCGCTACGACGGAGAACCCCTCTTTTGAGGTCATAGCCCCCCTGCTCTCCCGTTGCAAGGTACTCACACTCAAGCCTCTGCAGAATGAATATATCGTCACGATTCTCAAAGAAGCACTGACTGACACAGAGCGGGGGTTGGGCCGTCAGCAGCTGGCCATAGAGGAAAATGCGCTGGATGCAATCGCCGACTACTCCGGCGGGGATGCCCGTGTTGCCCTCAATACTCTTGAAACCGCTGCCAGACTGGTTTCAGGGAGGGATATCGATCTTCCTGCCATTCAGGAAGCCATTCAGCAAAAACCACTCCTCTATGACAAGGGTGGGGAAGAGCATTACAACGTTATCTCCGCTTTCATAAAGTCAATGCGCGGCTCGGACCCGGATGCAGCTCTCTACTGGCTTGCCAGAATGCTGGAAGCGGGCGAAGATCCAATATTCATAATAAGAAGAATGGTGATCCTTGCCTCCGAAGATATCGGCAATGCCGACCCGCGCGCCCTGCAGATTGCAGTCGCTGCACTCCATGCCTTCCAGCTGGTCGGCATGCCGGAAGGGAGGATCATTCTCGGACAGGCGGTCACCTACCTGGCAACTGCTCCCAAATCAAATGCCTCCTATACAGCGATAAATGAAGCCCTCGTAGAAGTAAGGAGCAGTGGCGCCCTGCCGGTTCCGCTTCACATACGCAATGCGCCGACAAAGTTGATGCGGGAACTTGATTATGGTAAAGGTTACCGCTATGCCCATGATTATGAAGGTGGTTATGCTGAGCAGGAATATCTCCCTGAAAAACTCAAAGGGAGAAAGTTTTACTCTCCCACCGAACATGGCTACGAAAAAACCATTAATGACCGCATGAATCATCTCAAAGGAAGAGTTACTGACGAGGGGAAATTGTAAATGAAGAAACTAGGGATAATTACCAGCGGGGGCGACTGTTCCGGCATGAATGCCTGTATAAGAAGTGCCGTAAGAACCGGGCTGCGACTCGGGATTGAAGTAGTCGGATTCAAAAAAGGGTATCTGGGCCTTATGAAAGGCGACTTTATCAATCTTGATTCAAAGGCTGTTTCAGGAATAATGCACCGCGGCGGCACATTCCTCCAGTCAGCGCGTTCACCCGAATTCAGAACTGCTGAAGGTCAGCAAAAAGCAATGGATGTCCTTGAAGAACTCAAAGTCGAAGGGCTCATAATCCTTGGGGGTGATGGCTCTCTGGCGGGCGCGCTCGCTCTCCACAAACTTGGAATGCCGGTTATCGGCATCCCGGCAAGTATCGACAATGACATTCCTTTTACAGATATGTCTCTTGGCGTCGATACTGCTCTCAACAATATCATCTATGCGGTCGACTGCATCAAAGACACGGCAAGTTCCCATGCGCGGGCTTTTGTCATCGAGGTCATGGGGAGGAATTCAGGCTATCTCGCCAGTGTCGCAGCAATAGCATCGGGCGCAGAGTATGCCCTTGTTCCTGAACGGGAGTTCGATCTTGCCGAAATATGCCAGCAGCTTCGGCAGAGATTTGAGGAAGGGCGCGACAATGCCATAATAATTCTGGCCGAAGGTGTTGCCAAGGGCCAGGATATTGCTGACAGCATCAAGGATGCAATCGGCTTTGAAACCCGGGTCACAGTCCTTGGACATTACCAGCGTGGCGGCGCGCCGACAGTTTTCGATCGTCTCCTTGCCAGCCGGTTTGGTAAAAAATCGGTAGAGCTTCTCTTGGGCGGTGAACACGGCGTGATGGCTGGCCTCTCCTGTAACTCAATTCTCACTACCCCCCTGGAGGATGTGATTAAAGGTACAAAGAGTCCTCAGGACGAGATGCTGCGGCTTGCAGAAGTATTGGGGATCTGATCATGACAATTTCCAGAGACTGTTTTGCCAGCGACAACTATGCCGGAATCTGCCCGGAAGCGTGGCAGGCCATGCAGGCGGCAAATATCGGCTTTGCTTCATCCTACGGCGATGATCAGTGGACCGCAAGAGCGTGTGCCAGCATCAGGGATATTTTCGAGACTGATTGCGAGGTCTTTTTCGTTTTTAATGGCACTGCCGCCAATTCACTCGCCCTTGCCTCGCTCTGCCGTTCCTATCACAGCATAATCTGCCATGAAAGCGCCCATGTGGAGACCGATGAGTGCGGTGCTGCGGAGTTCTTCTCCAACGGCACTAAAATCCTCCTTGTCGGCGGGGAGAACGGCAAAGTCAACCCTGACGAGATTGAACATGCCGTAATGAAAAGAAGCGATATCCATTATCCGAAACCGAAGGCTATCTCCATCACCCAGAGCACCGAACTTGGCACTGTGTATAATCCGGAGGAACTTGGCGCATTAGGCGAACTTGCCAAAAAACATGATCTCAGACTTCACATGGACGGAGCCAGATTTGCCAATGCGGTTGCCGCCCTCGATATCGCCCCAAAAGATATTACCTGGAAAGCAGGGGTCGATGTTCTCTGTTTCGGCGGCACAAAAAACGGGATGGCGGTCAGCGAAGCTGTTGTCTTCTTTAATAAGGGTCTGGCAGATGAATTTGACTATCGCTGCAAACAGGCCGGCCAACTCGCCTCAAAAATGCGGTTTCTCTCCGCCCCCTGGACCGGTATGCTTGAAAGCGGCGCCTGGCTTAAAAATGCCGCCCATGCAAACAGATGTGCGGCAGTTCTTGAAGCAAGACTTTCACAAATACCAGGAATTTCGGTTAAATTCCCCCGGGAAGCAAATGCCCTGTTTATCGAAATGCCGCCACTAATGGCAGCACAGCTCAAAGAGCTCGGCTGGAAATTCTACACCTTCATCGGGGCCGGTGGAGCCAGAATTATCTGTTCCTGGGAGACAACCGGGGAAGAGATTGACTCTCTTGTCGCAGATATTTCCAGATTGGCAAAATAGATCCAGCCCAGTCTTTATCGGCTATATATCTAAACCTTAAAACGGCAGTTGGAGATGTTCTGAAGAAGCGACTTGCCCGTAATTCGTCGTAATGCTTAGCGAAATGTAATGAGCTTAGCAGTACAGAATTCGGGCATTTGGAGCGCCGAAGGACATCTTTAACTGCCGAATCTAGGCTAAACGAGGAGTGCTTTGGAAACCATAATACGCCATCTCAGAAAAACGTTTTTTACCGGCCTTTTTGTTATTATTCCGATCGGCATAACCATCTTTATCCTCAAGTTCCTCTTCAACCTTGCTGACGGCATTCTCGGCAGCTACATCGACCGGCTTTTAACTTTTTTCACCGGTCAGGAACTGCATATACCAGGTCTAGGCATGATCATCGGCGCGGTGGCAATCTACCTGACAGGGCTTATTGCGACAAATTTCATCGGCAGAAGACTGCTGAAGTTCGGCGAAGCTGTTCTGGCACGCATCCCGATAGTCAAATCGATCTACACTTCAAGCAAACAGCTGATTCAGGTTTTTCAGGAAGGCAAGTCCTCCTACCGTCGGGCAGTATTTGTCGACTGGCCACGTCAGGGGGTAAAAGCGGTCGGTTTCGTTACCGCCGAACTGGTCCAGAACGGTGTTGACATGGTAGTCGTCTATCTGCCGACCATGCCCAATCCCACCTCCGGCTTTGCTCTCTATTTTCGAGCCGATGAAGTACAGGACAGCGGCATGTCCGTTGAGGATGCGGTCAAATTCGTTGTATCAGGCGGAGTGGTCCTGCCGCAGACTGCGCAGATAACGGCAACTGAAGCACCCTTCCAGAATCGCTGCTAGACCTTTCCAAACCAGACTCTCGAATACCGGTCGCGGTTGTTGCAGCCACCGGATTCTCTGTTATGCTCTCTACAGAAATCACAGAAATCAGACTAAAGTTGGCAAGGAGGTCTTCATGTACGGCAAGGAGAGAATTTACAAAAAAGTTGAGATTATCGGTGTTGCCAGCGGAAGTATTGAAGCAGCCATCGAGACAGCCCTGCTCAAAGCGCAAGGTTCACTGGACAGGCTCTCCTGGTTCGAAGTGCAGGAGGTTCGCGGGCACATAGGTCCTGATGGCAAGGTAGCTGAATATCAGGTGACGCTCAAAGTATCGTTCGAGTTGAAGGGGTAGCATCAAAACAGCATCATCCTGACAGCAGTGCAGCCGTTTCGTCCGACATGGTCGTATCAGTTATGGCTGAACTGGGATGGACTTTCGTAGCCGACCTGGAACGCCGCGTTAGCAGCATCCATACGTTCTGACAACATTAAGCGCCTGGCCTCCTGCAAGCGCAACTGCTTCTGAAATTGCAGTGGACTGAATGCCGTTATCGACCGAAAGTGGTTATGAAACGATGTAGTGCTCATATTCGCCGGCTCAGCGAGGTCTTCGATACGCAATGGCTGCGTGTAGTTGCAGCCTTTGAAAGTGGAAATAATAGAATCTACCAAAATACGCCTAGCCTTCAGAAGTTCAAGGAAGGGGTACAAAAGCAAAATACGCCGTGAAGCCCTGTTGTATTGGGATTCACGGCGTATTTACTTGAAGCGAATCAACCGCCAACAAGATAGTTCTTTTCGGCTCTTCCATGGTCAGAGCCAGATTCTCCATCCCCCGTACCCGGTTCACCAGCAACTCAACACCGCGCTCCATACCATGGGAAGTATTTAATTAAGGCTTATATTTATGGTGATAAAATTTAGAAGATAAGCTAGAATTAATACATGAGGCATAGGAAAGGATAAGTTCCATGACAGAAAAAGAAGTTGTAAGCATTATGCGCGACCACTTGGAAAGTCAATTTCCGAAGGTCTGCCCCTGCTGTAACATCACCATGACATCACTCCGGGAATATCTGCTGATTACTGAACACTTAGGGCCAGCCATCCCATATGATACTGAATGTGGCAGGTGGCGGGACTCGAAGCCATGGGGAGCAATTACGTACGCCAACTGTCCATGTGGTACAACGATATCACTCAGTTCTGCTGATATGTCGCTATCTCTCTACTGGTGGTTAATGAAATGGGCCAGAATAGAAACACAAAGGCGGCAAATGACTCCGACGGAACTGCTCACTTATCTGCGCGACGAAATCAGCAAACAGGTGTTGGACGAAGTAGCTCTCCCCTAGCGTTGATCACAACAGCCAGCCAGCAAAATAATTACCCTGTCTAACCTCCTCGGCATCGATTACAGGCAACTCATATCACACCGCGCTCCTCTCCACGGCGTTACAGCCTTGACCTTCCCCCTGATGATAAATAAAATTTGGGCCATAACAAATTTGCGTCAAACTCTTCCTTCAAGCATGAAATCAATACAATTAATATTACTTTATAGTATTTACCAAATGTGTTAACTCTCAAAATGAATAAGATTCAAATAAAGCAATAACGAGGAGACACAATGAGGAAAATATTTTTCGTTGTACCGATTCTGCTGTTGTTGGCAGGCATAGCGTGGGCACAAGGCGGGATGAAGAAGAAGAAACCTCTCCCTTTTGAATTTGGCAGCGTTACCATCAATAATTACTCCCAGCAGACTGGAATTCCACCGGTAGTGTTCGACCATTGGGTCCATCGGCGGTACTATACATGTAGACTCTGCCATGTGGATATCGGATTCGGCATGACCGCCGGATCCACAAAAATTCGCGCAGTGGATAACATGAAAGGCTATTTCTGCGGCACTTGCCATAATGGCAAGATGGAACATGGGGAAAAGATATTTGCATCATGTGCCAGTAAATATACCCGGGATGAGTATAATAACAGATGTGTCAAATGCCATACGCTCGAAAGAAGCGCCGCCAAGGAAAACGAGTTTTTCCGGTTTTCGCAGAAAATGCCGAGTGAAAGGTTTGGTAACGGGATAAACTGGGAAATTGCAGAGGAAAAAGGGTTGATCATGCCGATTGACTATCTCGAAGGGGTATCTTCTAAAAATGCGAATTTAAAAGTAACCTCGGATTTTGCCATTAAATCAAAAGTTGAGGGGATGCCCGACATCATCTTCTCCCATAAAAAGCATACGGTCTGGAACGGTTGCGCACTCTGTCACCCGGATATATTCATCGGGGTCAAAAAGGGAACGACAAAATACACCATGGTCGAACTTTTTGAAGGAAAGTATTGCGGTGTATGTCACGACAAGGTCGCTTTTCCGCAAACTGATTGCCAGCGCTGCCATAGCAAACCGATATAGGGGTGAAAGTGATGGTGTTTTTCAAGAGAAAATTTAAATTATTGATCCTGATTGGATGTGCAGGCCTGTTCATTTCTATGCCGGTTGCTTATGGTGAAGATTCATGGCGAACTGACTTCGACGCTACCTGCGCAAAATCCAACGATGCCATGGCGCTTTCGATGCCAGAGTTAAAAAAGCTGATAGAGCAGTGTGACAGCTTGCAGAAGATTATAGAGACTCAGGATGAAACCGTCCGAAAAGTTTTTCTTAAAAGGCTGCAGTTGTGCAAGAATCTCTATGTGTTCGTCCTGGAAGCCAAGATGCAGGAACAGATACCGAAATGACCCGCTACGCAAATGGATTGGCTGGAATATGAGCAGATGATCGAGGTTCATGTATGATTATCAGGTTTTATTACCTCCTGGTGTTGGCCGCCCTGGGTGTTTTGCTGGTCGGCGCTGCCGGGGAGGTCAGCGACCGGGATGAGTTGGGGAAGGTTCTCAAGACGATGCCGCCCAACGGGCCGCACTGGAAATACGGCAATGTGGTTATGCGCCGCAAAAGCGTAAAAGCGGGAATGCCCGCGGTTGTTTTCCCCCATTGGATCCATCGGGCACGTTATACCTGCCGTGTCTGTCACCTTGAACTGGGGTTCAGCATGAGAGCGGGGGATACCGGTATTACCCGGGAGCAGTACCTTGCTGGCAAATACTGCGGTACCTGTCACGACGGGAAGACAGCATTTTCCGTTCGTGACGAAGACTCCTCTCAATGCGGGAGATGTCATATGGAGGACACCCGCGCCCTTAAGAAACGCTTCGACGAGTTTGCAGCAAACCTCCCCATTACACCATTCGGAAACGGCATCGATTGGGCCGAAGCACTTAGGAGCGGACAGATTGCCCCAGCCAATTCGATCAATACTGAACGTTTAACCATGAAGTTTCCTGACAAACTCAAGGCACCGATAAAACTTGGTACAACTTCTCCGCGCAGTGATGTCATCTTTTCCCATGAGGATCATTTTACAGAACTCGACTGTTCGAGCTGCCACCCCGACATTTTTAATATCAAGAAGAAGGGAACTGAGGCTTTTACCATGGAGAGGAATATTTTCGGCAATTTTTGCGGTGTCTGTCATATGCTGGTGGCTTTCCCCATGAATGACTGCAGACGATGCCATCCGCGAATGAGTAACTACAATTGATATTAGCCATGACCCCCTTACAGATAACTCATTCCCAGTTAACTAGTTCCATGTAACAGTTATAATTTTGGATAAAGACGAGTCAACCTGATTCGAGCGTCCGAAGTTGTGATTTGCCAGTTAATCTATTTAGTGCCGCTGTTTCGGTCTTTTTACCTTAAAGCAACCTAAGCCTGCATGATTGACATATCAGGAATCCGGCGATCAAGGCACTTCCCCTTCAGAACGCTGAGTTCAATCTCTGCCATGTTCAGCCAACTGCCAGACTTGGGTGTGTATAGGAGTGCGAAATTGCCTTTCGTGGGGCCCTTAAGCCGGGATTTCCTTTAGTAGCGTGGTTGTCCGTCTGCTGCAACGATAATTTGAAGCTCTCCCCATTCAGGTAACACCCAGAAAGCCTGTTCCGGCAACCGTCTGACTTATCGTTACTGTTCCACGTTCATTCCACTCAGTATTGCGGTGACCGTCCCGATCTTTATGGATGCCTCGATCATCAGCGGTATCCTGCGTTCGTCATTGGTAAGCCAGATGAAGATCTCCCCTTTGTGCTTAAAGAGTCCCTCGGTCTTCAGCAGCGGCTGGATAACGATAGCGTCAAACTTCCTGCCATCGGGAAGTTTAACCGTTTCCGTCCGCAAGACCTTGACCTTGGTGATGGCGAACCGGTTGCTGTCAAAAAGTTCCACATCGACTGACGTGCCGACCTTGAGCGGCATGGAACGCACAAAAAAGAAGCCCGAGATCACGTCCCAGAGCCGTCTCTGGTTCATGGGATGTGATTTAGCGGTACTCTTCAAATGATTTTTGAAAGTGACGGTGTCGCGCTCTAAGTCGAAGACGGTCTCCTTATCTCCCCGGTGCGTTCCTTCTTGCTGCTTGAGCTTGAAGTTCGTCGCCTGCCCGTTGCTGACCCTGCTTTCCGCGTAGTCCTCAACAGGATAGAATGCCGATAAAACGGAATTGGAGCGGACTTTCGAGATTATGATGACCTCTGACCCGTGTGCTGACGCCTCGAGTAAGGCGCTCCCCACGTTGATTCCCGTCCAGTAGATGTCAAAGGTGAGGGACTCGCGGCTGACGGTGAGAAATCTAGATGAGGGTTGTGCTGGGGACGCCATTGGCGACAGGCCTGCTGCCGGCTGTTCGCTTGCCGTCCGCTGGGGCGATTCCGGCGGCGATGATGCAGCAACCGTATCGGCAGCCTGCAGGTCTTCTGCACCAGTTGCTGCAATCGTAGCCGGCGCTTCCCCGGTCTCCTTGGAAGGAGGTGTGGACGGAGGTTGTGCGGGTCTGGTTTGGGAAGGCAGCACGTTCTGCGTCTTCGGTGATAAATGGACGTGCTCCAGAGAAGGAGGTAGGGGCGGCGATGATGTGGGTTCTGATAAATCGACGGTGATCATCTTGGGCGGCGAGAGTGAGAAGTCAAGCCCTTCCCACTCGCTGATGCCGATATAGGCGCCGGCATGGAGGATCAGCGAGACAGCGGCAAGAATTATGATACTAACACGCTCTGTTGCTTTTCCCATGGTGATGTCTCGGCCGAGGAACGAAACGATTATCGCTATGGCGTTTTTGCCATGAAAAACCACATCAACAGAGAGGTCGCTTTTCCCTTGGTGGTGTGCGGTAATCCGTGTGCAGACGGGAAATTCAGCGCCATCTGCTCAGGGGATAGAAATTTGTTTTTTGCTGAACTGCAAAAAGAAGGTGAAAGCCCTCCTTCGTTAAACGCCCAGGCGGGCAACTTCCGTCTTCGCAGATGCTTCGACGGACTTCGACGGCGGACAGCCTTCGCCCTCCTTCACTCTTCGAGTTTCGGCGGACGATGCAAAAAGAACAAGGCTTCAACTGACAAGCCATGCTGGCCTGCCAGCCGAAGCCTTGGCGAAGGCTGGTGGAGGTGAGGGGAATCGAACCCCTGTCCGAAAGTCATACGCATAAGGGGTCTACATGCTTGTTTCAGTATTTAGGTTTTAGCAGTCATCGTCTCCACTGAACAGGATACTCAAACCGCGATCCTTCTTTGATTTCGCTCTCCTGCCAAAGGCACTCAGGAAAACTATCCCGGGTAAATGACGTTCGCACCTTGCCCACGGGAGGAGCTCAGGCGAACGGTAGCAGGGTATTAAGCTGCTACGGCGTAATTATAATTGTCGGCATTTATAGCCGTGCGGGTTTTTTAACGGGGCCAACCCACATCCCCGGCATGCAACCTTTGCTTCCTACCCCCGTCGAAACCTTTACACCCCCATTCTTGTGAAACGCCATTTTTGGCCGATCTCGTCGTCAGACTCGTCACTCGTTGGGCGACGTGGCTATGCCACGTCTCCGCCTCGCTTCTCCTCTTCCTTGACCTCGACACAAAACTGTCGTTTCTAAATCTATTTTCTTATCCAGCCTACTCCCTGTTCCTGCCCTTCATTGCTTGCGCCATGTCACGTTTATGGTCCTTCTCTTTCAAATCTTCGCGCTTGTCGTAGAGTTTTTTACCTTTGGCAAGACCAAGTTCGGCTTTTACAATCCCATTTTTAAAGTAAAGTCTTAAGGGTATCAAGGTATAGCCCTGTTCCCTGATTTTACTGAAAAGCTTGATTATCTCTTTTTTGTGGAGGAGGAGCTTTCTGGCCCGGTCCATATCGTGGTTCGACCTGTTGCCGAACTCATATGGCGAGATATGGAGGTTATTGAGATAAGCCTCGCCCGATCTTACCTGGGCAAAGGAGTCATTCAGATTCGCCTTCCCCATACGCAGGGATTTTACCTCTGTGCCGGTCAGCACCATTCCGGCTTCGAATTTCTCCTCAACGAAATAATCGTGGTATGCTTTTTTATTATTGCAGATCAGCTTTTCGCCCATGTTTTTATAGTAACAAATGCAGCCCACTGGTTACAATGTATTTCTGATATACAATTTTTTGACTGCATTATCCTTTTCAACTGGCCACGAGTTTTAACTGGCGCGAAACCGATGGTGTCAGTTGTAGTCACCCTATGCAGTTCTGGATAAAGGTACGGAGAGAGTAGACAATGAAAGACAAACCGACAATTACCACAGAAAGCGGTCGATACTTCCTGACTGACCGAATACGGGAAGAGGTCAACTTTCGGACATCAGCACAAAACCGTGGAGTCCGCCCGCCATCGATTCAAAAACCGGCTCCGCCAGGCAGCATGATTATCCCTTTGCCTAGTCAGGAAACATGGGTAATTCCGCCTTGCGATCTGCAAACAGCTATTGCCAGTCGCGAAAGTCATCGCCAGTTCACAGCAGATTCGTTATCTCTGGAAGAGTTGGCATTTCTTCTTTGGGCAACGCAAGGTGTCAGGGAAGTAATTCACGAGGCGGCTGTGCTGCGCACGGTTCCATCTGCCGGGTGCCGACACCCCTTTGAAACATATCTTGCTGTGGTGAGAGTCGCGGGTCTCCAAAATGGTATTTACCGCTACCTCCCCTTGACCACTCCCTTGTTTTCGTAAGAGAGATTGATCAACTCCCCGCACATCTTACCGCTGCAACCCATGGCCAGAGATTTACCGGACAGGCGGCAGTCACTTTTATCTGGACGGTAATTCCAAAGCGTACCGAATGGCGCTATGCAGAAGCATCTTACAAGGTGATAGCGCTGGATGCAGGCCACGTCTGCCAGAATCTCTATCTTGCCTGTGAGGCAATCAGCGCTGGTACCTGCGCCATAGCAGCTTACAACCAGACTCTTGTTGATGATCTACTGGGCGTGGATGGAGATGAAGAGTTCAGCATCTACATCGCTCCGGTCGGTAAGGTTCCCTGACACGTATGACTGACCCAATTCTTGATCATCCATTGCTTACTGCTCGTTATTTCTATCTGTACACAGGCATACTTTAAAGCGGTTGAACGGTTCATTGTCTCACTTACGAGGTAAAGTAACTTCCGGTATATCTAGACAGTTAATGCCTTGAGAGTATATAACTTACGAAAATTCCACCACGGAGGACATATGACTAAAGCAGAACTGATAGCAAAGATTGCCGAGAAGGCAAAACTGACCAAAGCACAGGCAGAGTCAGCCCTGGCTGTTTTCGAGTGCGCCGTCACCACAGAACTGGTTAACGATGGCAAGATTACCCTGCCCGGGATTTGGAACTTTTTCCTCAGTCAGTAAAGAGGCCCGGATTGGCAGAAACCCCAAGACAGGCCAACCACTGGAAATCGCTGCGAGAAGGGTCGGCAAGTTCACTGCCGGTAAAAATCTTAAAGATCTTGATACCTGCAAGACAACTTGTAAGAAATAGCTACTGAAAACTGACGGGGAGTCGAATCGGCTCCCCTCTTTTTTTTCGCCAATTAAGTAATTATTACATTTGAACAGTTCTCGTGAGAAGGGTAGCGTGATAATAGAGAATGGAGTCCATATGAAAAAATGCCTGGTGTTAATTGCTTTAATATTGTCTGGCTGTGTCAGTGCCGATCCTATAACTGGAAAGACGCTTCCAAGGGATGGACAAACTTATGAGTTCGCTACCGTGGAGAAGCAGGCGGAGCAACTCAAGGATGGAATGAATAAATACGACGTACTTGCGCTTCTTGGTGCGCCTGCAAAAGCGCGCGACAATGGAAATGTTTGGGTCTATCTACCGGAACGGGCAGCAGTTCTTGTCCCCTCTCGTGCACTACAACTGGAATTTAAGGATAATATTCTTGTGAAACATGGCTACAGTGCCATTGTTCTTGGGCAACCACTTTAACAGTTTACGTATCTATGGGGATTCAGAGAAAAGAAATTCGGAATGTGTAATCGAAACTGATCTTGTGCACGATTGTATCAATTGCAACTGTTGTTATTTTTTTTATTTTTCCGATTTTTTTCTGAGTCCCGCTTGCATCTGAGGATATTGTATATAGTGAAGCCACCATCTTCCGAGGTGGCACCCCCTCGACTAATTCAGCAGAACAGAATAGTAGCAGCATCTACCAGCAAGCCAACCTTGAAAATGCTGGTTGATCAACTGCCGATTTTTTCACGGCAGGAGATACTATTCCCTCACCATCGTTCACCTCTCCACAAACCTCTCAACCTAAATCGCCAAAAGCTCTGAAAGGTTGGAGCTAAATTTAATGCATATCAAAAGTAGAATTAACTTTCTGCAGAAGTTGCTAAATGTTTTATCAATGATAAACTGTTATTATTAGAATTGTATAACCTTTTCTATCAGGCCGATATACACAGGGCTATCAGCGATACTTATCGTCAACACGACTTCTTATCTGAAATGACGGCGTCTTTTTTGGATTCTTCGTTTAACAGTCTTTTATATGCCCATTAACAAATGCGGAAAGGAGAAAGAAAAATGACAATTTTAAAGCAAAATATTTTTCCCTACTTGTGTACGCTTTTCGCGCTGACACTTCTATTTGCGGGATGTAGCGGTGGAGGCGGTGGTGCAGATGGAGCTGTGCCTACAGGCGCTTCTACTGGCAAAGTGACGGTTTCCCTGACAGATGCTCCAACCACCGAACTGGATCACGTCTGGGTGACGGTGAAAGAGATCCGTTTCCACCGAAGCAACCTATGTGATGACCTAAATGACAGTGGCTGGCAACGTTACCCCCTTGCCACGCCACTCACACTTGATCTGACAACCCTCAACAACGGCATATGGAGTACGTTATGGAACGGCATTGTTCTCCCGATTGGAAATTACCAGCAGATCAGGGTCATTCTGGCGGGGACGGGTGACACGCTGACCGATTCGGCAGTTGCCAATGGCCTCAGTTACAACAACCAGGTAAATGATAACGGATCGCCATTCCCATTGATCATCCCCGCAGCCAAAAATGGCATAAAGCTGATCGGCTCCTTCCAGGTGACCACAGCAACGCCACTACATATCGTCGTAGATTTTGACATAACTCACGACGTAGTTGAAACTGGCAGCGGGAAATATATCCTCAAACCCAGACTCAAATACTGCGTTATCTCGACTCCACAACCAGCTGCCGCCATCACCGGGAGGGTGTTCCGGCCCGATGGCACCCCCTTTGCCAACTACACAGGGGTGAGCGTTGATATCCAGGCTGAAGCACTGGAGATCATTACCTTCGCCAACAATAGCCTTGTTCCGGCCATGGGAATTGTGCGTTCAACTATGGTCAGGCCCGACGGCACCTTCGCTCTCTACCCGCTTCCTACCGCCACTCCATGGAAAGCCTATGACCTAATTGTACGTGGCACAGGGATGCGAAACATGATCCTGCGCGATGTGCCTGCAGAGCCGGGTACTACTAAAGATGACCCACCAATGTTTGCCATAGACCTTATCCCTGGCAGTGATTACCCGGTAGGTGCCCAAGTAGTGAATGCAAATACATTCCCCTACGAGCCAGCACTTGGCGCCATGGTAGGTTTTTATCAGACCCCGTCGATAGTAGGAGGAATCCCCTACCTGATCAGTTTGCACGATGTAGATACGTTATCAGGATCATTTGGTAATTTCTCCCTAGCCAAAGATAATCTGCTGATGGGCACGTTCAATCCTAAGGCCCTCGTCCAGTCGTTTTCTGATGTAGAACCAGTAGAAGGTACGGATAATTATGCCGCCTATGCCTCTGCACCATTCTTCTGGCCAAGCGGACCAGAGATTTACTCACCGGTTTACAACACATTCAGCCTGTTCTTGCTGACACCCCAGTCCTTTTCCAACCCGCCAGAATGCGATGTGGATGATGACGGAGAGAGTGATGCTTATCACAAAGGCTACTATGTAACGTGTGGTGGCCTGATCGTGGACCACATTTTAAATCAGGATCTTGAAGAAGGTAACTATGAATTCCAAAGTAGTGATCACAATGGCAATGATAAAAAGTGGCACCAAAAGAATCAGCTTGTTGATCTAAGTAAACGCAAACCTGTTAGGATCAAGTTTAAAAAATGAACCAGGTTGCACCAGTCACAGGACTTGAGAACTCCAGTCATTTTTGACTTGAGATAAGTTCACAAAAGTAAATAAGGGGTTACGGCTCATACCGTAATCCCTTTCCCGTTGTTATTCTAATTAGGTGTAACTAGGGACGATTAATCAATAATCTTATTTCCAAGAAAAATTGGGCAAAAAAAGCCCCTTAACCGTAGCGGCCAAAGGGCTTAAGAGGATTACTTTGTTATCATACAGTCCCAACTAATATGAGTGGTCTAAGCGCATTTCGTAACTATGTCGTGGAATTTTGCGGCGGACACTCAGATGTCATATTTTAAGGAACCACCACGTAAGTGTTGTTTCCGCTAGCATCGACTTCCAAGAGGTAGCCAGTTGGTGTATAAGTAAGTCGTGCTTTAGTCCCATTGCTACCCGTAAACAGAAGCTGCCCTGAAGTATAATCATCGGAATCAGAAACAGTAATGGGGATCACTGTTGATATGTCTACATAACCATTAACATGATCATAGTACCTACCGCCTATTACCAACATATTGCCTGTAAGTGTAAAAGTAAACTCTTTGAGCCAGTGTGTTTTATTAGTAATGGTGTTACTCATAACTAAAGAAATACTAAATGACTTAGTAACACCTGTGTCATTTATGGACATATAACCATTCAGTTTGATCGAGTCAGTCCCATCTGTACCGGATAAATTTGTTACTGTTATATTCAGGTTTGTGAATGTATCATTTGCCTGGTTAAAGACTCCAGAAAAAGAAATATTGCCTGACAGTGTTATTGAATCTGAATATTCTCTATATTGATCAAATGTGATCGATCCTGTTATAGCCCCTGTTGATTCGTTTAATTGTCCAGAAAAAGTGAATGAGCCACTATAGCCGTTTTCTGTTCCTTGTGCAGTCGATGCAACTGTTTTTGCAATGGTAGATTTAGGCTGAGCCTTAATAATGCTCTTTTCTATAAGCTCAGCAATAATTTGTATTTTCGGGGCAGTGTTCTGAGCTTCAGCTAAACTCTTTTCGAGACCTATTGCTGAAGTGCTTTGAGCACCCTCAATCGCATCAACTGAGACTGCCTTCGCATTGTCTGCAGTTATAGTTGTCGGAGTAGTTTTACCCGTATAATTTGTACTGTAATCAGCAGAACCGCCTCCGCCTCCGCCTCCACCACAACCTACAATGCCTATCCCCATGAAAGTGATACATAGCAACTTCAATTTTATAATGTTTCTGCTCATTTTCATCCTCCTTGAGTTAGCCCTGAAGTAACAAAGCTTGAAGCTTTCTCAATAATCGGCGCAGATAAACCAGCCAATTTTCTGGCCAATAAAATGAGGCAATGAGTATACTCTAATATGACGAGTAAAGTCAAAAGTGTTCCTTCAGTGTTGTTAATTTTTTTTCGATTTTATTCTAAGGCTCGCTTGCATCTGGAGAAATTCAATACTGACAAGCGCCCTTAGGTCTTGGTGCCACCACATCGAGGGTTTCTATGCCCTTGTTGTAGATCGCCCCTCCACCGGCCTCTAACAACGTCAAAACATAGTTGTTGAAGAGATAAACTGGCAGCAATGGCATTAGATGTTACACCAGAGGATACACGGCAGATGTCAAACAAAAAGGGTTACAGCATTTCTGCCATAACCCTCTGTTTTTATTGGAGCGGGAGACGGGATTCGAACCCGCGACCTTCAGCTTGGGAAGCTGACACTCTACCACTGAGTTACTCCCGCGACGGAGTACGTTTTTACCCCAGAGACGATCAGCTTGTCAATTGATTTTTACCGCTGTCCGGCTGTAAAACGGCTAACGGCAAGCTCCAGACGACGGCAGGTTTCTTTTCTGCCCAGAACTTCCATGACTTCATAGATACTTGGAGAAACTGTCCCGCCTGACAAGGCAATACGCACCGCAGGGCCAATTTGTCCCATTTTGATGCCGAGTTCAGCGCAGACCGTCTTGAAAACAGTTTCGATTGTATCATGGCTAAAGTCTGCGACAGCAGCAAGTGCAGTTGTAAGAGTCTGTAGATAGGCGGCGGTTTCGGGCTTGATATGCTTTGCAACGGCCTCCTCATCATACTTAAGGTCATGATCGTAATAAAACAGTGCGCCGTCAGCCATCTCCAGCATTGTCTTTGACCGGTCTTGCAAAGTCTTGACGACAGCTGAAAGAGAAGGAGCGTCTGTTGACGTGACTCCTCGCTCTACTAGAAACGGGACAAGTAGTCCAGCAAGTCGCTCTGTATCCCCTGTTTTGATGTAGTGCGCATTCAGCCAGAGCAGCTTTTCCGGATTAAAGACACCGGCAGATTTTCCCACAGCTTCGATACTGAATTTCTCTATCAGCTCTTCCTTGCTGAAGATCTCTTCGTCACCACAGCTCCAGCCGAGTCGCACCAGATAGTTTATCATCGCCTCAGGTAGCAGTCCCATGTCGCGATAGGCCATGACACTGGTAGCACCGTGACGCTTAGAGAGACGGGTCTTGTCGCTGCCGAGTATCATCGGCACATGGGCAAATTGCGGCACTGGTTCACCGAGAGCCTGATAAAGCAGAATCTGCCGGGGAGTATTGTTGATATGGTCATCACCCCGGATTACCGTGGTTATATTCATACTGGCATCGTCAATAACCACAACGAAGTTGTATGTCGGTGTGCCGTCTGTTCTCTGGATAATCAGATCATCCAGCTCTTCGTTATTAAATGAGATTGGCCCTTTGATGAGATCATTGAAGGCGGTGACCCCATCCTGCGGAGCTTTGAAACGTATAACAAATGGTCTGTCGTCGGAATTTCGCCACGATTTCGGCAGGTACCGTCATATTTGGGCTTCCCCCCCTCCTTGAGAGCCTTCTCGCGCTTGGCTTCAAGCTCTTCCGAAGTGCAGTAGCATTTATAGGCTTTCCCTTCCGAGAGAAGCTGTTGGACCTTTTCTTTATAGAGGGGGAAATTATCCGACTGATAATACGGCCCCTCGTCCCAGTCGAGGCCGAGCCACTCCATCCCCTGCAAAATGGCATCGACTGATTCCTGCGTTGAACGGGCAACATCGGTGTCTTCGATACGAAGGATGAATGTACCCCCGAGTTTGCGGGCAAGTAGCCAGTTAAAAAGTGCGGTTCTGGCCCCACCTATGTGCAGGTAACCGGTTGGGCTGGGGGCAAAACGAAGACGAATTTCAGACATACTAAGCTCCTTAACTTTTACATTAAACATGATGTAACAAGAGTCTGTTATTCCGGCTCTTCTTCGGATGGTTTTTCGTTACAGGGGATACTGTAATCACCGGATGCCCAGGCGCCAAGGTCAACAAGACGGCAACGCTCTGAACAGAAGGGACGGCTGGGGTTATTACTCCATTGGACCGTTGTTTTACAGGTTGGGCATTTCAGGTTGAATGTCATATATTGCTCACTATAATCTCGTAAAACTGAGGAGAGGCGCAGACTTAAAGGCCAGAAAAGTTTTCATATTATCAAGGTCTCTCCCGGTCGCAACTGCTGCCTGGCAGGCGGCGAGGAAAGAGAGCGGTAGAAAAGAAAGAAAAAAACAGTAATCAGAAAGATAACCAGGAAAAAAGTCGGCACAAGACTGAATTTATCGACAGCGGACGATCGCTGCATAAGTCCGAAAATAATAATGACAACTCCTGTAGCAGCGGTAATTCCGCTCCAGAAGAAGGCAAGTTTGACAAATTCAAACGCACCATCAGCGGGCAGAGCGAAAATAGCGTTAATCTGCTGACTGTAGAAAGTGCCCAGTAAAAGGAGTGAGACGGCAGCTACCATGAAGCGTAGACCGGTTCTGACAGTTCTTTTCCTCACAACTCCCCCACACACCAACTGACATCACCAACCCCTTTGCGGAGGACTGTCGGAATATCGTTAAGCATGGAAACTACTGAACTGACATCCGGAGGGAGGAGTCCTCCGTCAACAACAATATCAAGCTGTTTTTTCATGAATTCAAAGAGTTCTCTCGGATCACCGATCGGTTCATCACCGGAAAGGTTGGCGCTGGTTGTTATTAGCGGGTGTCCAAGAGCCGTTACCAAATCGAGGCAGATCTTGTTATCAGGAATTCTTATACCTACCGTTTTCTGCTTTGTCTGAACCAGTTCAGGCACAATACCGGTCGCTTCGAGGACAAAAGTATAAGGACCCGGAAGCAACCTCCTCATCTGCCTGAAAGCAAAATTGCTCATCTGGGCATATTTCGAAACTTCAGATAGATTTGCACAGATAAAGGAGAAAGGCTTTTTCTTTTCCCTCTGTTTTATCTGATATATTTTCTCAATCCCCTTCTTGCTGAAAATACTGCAACCGATACCGTAGGTCGTGTCAGTAGGATAGGCAATGACCCCGTCGTTGCGCAAAACTTCTGCGACCTGATTTATAAGGCGCTGCTGGGGATTATCCGGGTTTATGACTATCAGCATTTAAGCTCCGGCGGATTCAACAGTAAGAGGTCTTTATGAACAAAACGACCATCTTTCTGAATAAGAAGATCATCGAACCAGATCTCGCCATCACCTTCAAGGAGTTTTACCAAATCCCAGTGAACGGCGGAGATATTACCATTGTCGCACTCATCGTAGCATTGACCAGGGGTGAAATGGATTGACCCGAATATTTTCTCATCAAAAAGGATATTGCGCATCGGCCTGCGGATTCCGGGGTTGACGCCGATGGCAAATTCACCGATATAGCGGGCCCCTTCATCAGTATCGAGAATTTTATTCAGATCGGCTGTCATGGCGCCTGCCTCGGCCTTGACAATTTTGCCTTCGGAAAACTCAAGTCTGACGCCGTTGAACTCTTTCCCCTGGTAAATCGACGGGCAGTTATAGGTGATGTAGCCCTCGACGGACAACTTGACAGGCGCAGTAAAAACCTCTCCATCGGGGATATTATAGCGGCCGTCACATTTAATTCCGTCCAATCCTTTTATACTGAAAGAAAGGTCGGTATCAGCGGCCCTGATTCTGACCCTGTCAGCTTTATCCATGAGCTTTTTGAGCTTTTCCTGTTTCCGTGATTCAACATTCCAGTCGATGCAACAGGATGCGAGCACATAGTCCTCGTACTCTTCGAGGCTCATTCTGGCTTCCTGTGCACCGCCATGGGTCGGATAACGGGTAACCACCCAACGGGTGTGTTTGACCCGCTGATCGACGATAGGACGAGTCAGCTTTGCGTAGGCGATCATGCTGGCCTGATTTGCCTGTGCCATAACCATGGAGTTATCTGCGGCGCCAATGGCGATAAAGACCGTCACCTGTTTCATGAAATCAAGTTTGTGCTGAGGGAAATATGAAAGCTGCTCAGGTTTTGCGGTATTATAAAACTGCCTGTTTATTTCAGGCACTGAAAACTCATATTCGACGTACTTTGCACCTTTCTCCAGACAGAGACGGTACAATTCCTTTACCAGCGGCAGCGCTTCGACTCCACCGGCCGAGATCAGGACAACATCATCTTTCTTAACTTTAGTCGAATAGCTAACCAGCACTTCAGCCCATTCAGTTATACGTGGATCTTTCACTGACTCTCCTGTCCACCGTTAATTCACCAGCAAATATCTACCTTCCGTCCCCTTCTACTTCCCGGTATGACCAAAACCGCCCTCTCCACGGAGGGTACTTTCAAGTTCTTCAACTTCCTGCCATTCAACTCTGGAAAATCTGGCTACTATCATCTGGGCGACCCTCTCTCCGGACTTGACTACAAAAGCTTCTTTTCCATGGTTTATCATGATCACACCAATCTCACCACGATAATCAGAATCTATAGTTCCGGGCGAATTAACCAGCGTAATACCCTGTTTAAGAGCGAGTCCGCTGCGAGGCCGTATCTGCGCCTCATATCCATCGGGAAGGGCAATGGAGATCCCGGTCGGCACAAGGACGCGACCACCGGGGACAAGAATAATATCCTCAGCAAGATCCGCATATAGATCCATGCCGGCCGAATGTGATGTCATGTAACAGGGGAAAGGTGTATCTGTTCCAGGACGGGTTCTTTTAATGGCTACTTTTATATGTTCCATCTGCCTTCAGAGTCTCAAATAATGATATCCACAGCTTCAAACTCAATTTTTGCGGTGTTGCCGAGGAGTTGAAGTGTAAAATAGTTCGCATCAAAGATTTCATTGCAAAGATCGAGAACCGTATCTCCACTAACCGCGGAGAAGCCGGCAATCACCTGCTCTATTGATTGATAGCCGCCCAAATATATCTCATTTTTGGCAAGTTTGGACATAATATTATCACTACTTTCAAGAGAGAGGAGAATATTCCCCTTCAGCTGCTCTCGTGCAGAAGCAAGCAGTTCATTTGTAAGAGGCTCCCTCTTGAGTCTCCGCAGTTCGCGCAGCACAATTTCCATGATTCTGGAAAATTTGTCAGCAGTTGTCCCTGCGGATATAACGAAAGCCCCGGTATCAGAATGCGATTCCATAAATGAGTAAATGGAGTAAGCAAGGCCCTCTTTCTCCCTCACCTCTTGAAAAAGTCTCGAACTCATACTGCCACCGAGAATTGTATTCAGAATTAGCAGGTCATAACGACCGGGGTGATTCTGCGGCAAACCCTTGGTTCCGAGAGAAAAGAGCAGTTGCTCAAGCTCCCGGTTTTCTTTAGAAAATTGCCTGATTTGACGTGGCGGAGACGAAATCTCACGGCTGCTCCCGGCTGGCAATGAATCAAAATAAGATGTAAGCATCTCAACAAGAGCGTTGTGATCGAGATCACCCGCAGCCGATATTATAATATCGCCTGCCCGATAGGTATCCTTCTTATAGTTGACCAAAAAATCACGGGACATAGTCTGAATACTTTCGGCACTGCCGATAATCGGCATTCCCATGGGGTGTCCACTCCAGAAAAGGCGGTGAAAAAGCTCATGGACATGATCATCAGGATTATCCTCCAACATCTTTATCTCCTGGAGAATAACCTTGCGTTCATTTTCGATTTCTTCTTCAGGGAATTGAGAGTTAAGAAAAATATCAGCTAAAAGGTCAAGTGCTTTCGGAAAGAAATCAGAGAGAACTTTTACATAGTAACAGACAAATTCACGACCGGTAAAAGCATTCAGAAAGCCGCCCATTGAATCGATTTCACGGGCAATTTCGAATGAAGTTCTTTTTTCAGTCCCCTTGAACAGCAGATGTTCAATAAAGTGGGAAACCCCGCCAAACTCTGGCTGTTCGTGCCTCGATCCGCCGACGACCCAGATGCCTGCGGTAACGGAACAGGCATGAGGAATTCGCTGGGTGATAATTCTGATACCGTTTGCTAGTTGAGTTCTATTTACCATTGGTTAACTATAGCCTGTGAAATGCATTTAGCAAGGTGGTATCTGTTTTTACTCAAGGCAAAAAAAAGGCGGCTGTTACGCCGCCTTCTCTAGAAAATAAAAACAGATGATTATTCAGTCAGGGTTGCTCCAAGAGCCTCTTTGCGGGAGAGCTTTATCTTTCCCTGCTTGTCGATACCGATACACTTGACAAGAACCTTGTCACCTTCACTGAGAACATCGGAAACATTCTTGACTCTCTCGGTATCCAGCTCAGAGATGTGCACGAGGCCGTCAGTACCTGGGAAAATCTCCACAAAGGCTCCGAAATCCATGATTTTCTTCACAACACCGGCGTAGAGCTTCCCTTCTTCGGCTTCTGCGGTAAGATCGCGAATCATCTTTATCGCCAGTTCACAGGCAGCCTTGTCGCTGCTGGCAATATTAATACGACCGGTGTCGTCAATATCAACAACAACACCGGTTGTCTCGGTGATATTGCGGATATTCTTGCCACCGGTACCGATAACGTCTCTAATTTTGTCGGTTTTAACATAAATAGTCGTGATACGAGGAGCATAGGTGGACATATCAGGGCGGGTAGAACTGATTGTCTCAGCCATTTTACCGAGTATATGGAGACGACCTTCACGAGCCTGCTCGAGAGCTTTTTTCATAATCTCTCTGGAGACGCCAGCGATCTTGATGTCCATCTGCAGGGCGGTGACGCCCTCTGAAGTCCCGGCAACTTTGAAATCCATATCGCCAAGATGATCCTCATCACCAAGAATATCGGAAAGGATAGCAACATCGTCGCCTTCCTTAATGAGCCCCATGGCGATACCGGCAACAGGCGCTTTGATCGGGATGCCGGCATCCATCATTGAGAGTGAACCGCCGCAAACGGCAGCCATTGAGGAAGAGCCGTTGCTTTCGAGGGTCTCGGAAACAATCCGGATGGTATACGGGAAGCTTTCATGCTCGGGAAGTACGGCAGAAAGCGCCCTCTCAGCAAGTGCGCCGTGACCGATCTCTCTACGACCCGGTCCGAGGCGGAAGCTGGTTTCACCAACCGAAAAAGGAGGGAAATTGTAGTGGAGGAGGAACTTCTTCTTGCTCTCACCATAAAGCGAGTCAATCCTCTGTTCATCATACGATGTACCGAGAGTTGCGGTAACCAGAGCCTGAGTCTCGCCACGGGTAAAGAGAGCTGAACCGTGTACTCTCGGCAGAAGCGCTACTTCGGTGGCAATCGGTCTGACGGTCTTTGTATCACGACCATCGATACGCTCTCCATCCTTGATAATGTGCTGACGGACGAGCTCATATTCAAAATCACCGATAAAAGCTTTTATCTGCTTGCCTTTTCCTTCGTATTCGGCGGAAAGGGCAGCGATTGTCTCATCAATAACCGCGTCGATAGCAATGTGCCGTTCCTGTTTGGAGACAATACGGACAGCATCCTTTATGCGGGAATATGCCAACTCGGAAACCTTGCTTCTCAATTCAGTATCAACAACCGGAGCTATAACGACGCGCTTGGGTACACCGGCCAAAGACTTGAGCTTTTCCTGGGCATCGAGAATGGGTTGAATAGCCTTATGGCCAAAGAAGATGGCATCCAGCATGACATCTTCAGAAAGGACCTTTGCCCCCCCTTCAACCATGCAGATGGCATCGCGGCTGGCGGCAACAATAATTTCCATATCGCTCAGTTCAAGCTGCTCCGCAGTCGGATTAGCGATGAACTCACCATTGACACGTCCGACCTTGACACCGGCAATAGGGCCGAAAAAAGGGATATCAGAAACTTCGAGAGCCGCCGAAGCACCAATCATCGAGAGAATCCCCGGGTCATTGTCCTTGTCTGCCGAGATAACGGTAGCCATGATCTGAGTGTCATTCAAAAATGTCTCAGGGAAAAGCGGGCGGATCGGTCTGTCGATTAGACGACAGGTAAGGGTTTCACTGTCAGATGGACGGGCTTCGCGTTTGAAAAAACCACCCGGTATCTTGCCGCCGGCATAAGCCTTTTCCTGGTAATTGACGGTAAGCGGAAAGAAATCCTGGCCTTCCTTTGCCGATTTGGATGCTACTGCGGTAACAAGGACGATTGTGTCGCCGCTTCTTACAAGAACTGACCCGTTTGCCTGCTTTGCCATGCGACCGGTTTCAATCGAGAGAGTCCGTCCTCCGAACTCAAGTTCTACTGTGTGCTGTGCCATGTTATTTGATTCTCCTCACCTGATAAACAGGTGTTGGGGCCGTCGAGAAAACAGCTAAAACTATTTTAGCCGCTCTATCCACGCCCCCAACAGTAAATGGTTGAAAACAATATGGCAATATACCCCTCACGAGGTATATTGCCATCTACTACCTGCGTATGCCAAGTTTCGTGATAATACTTTTGTAACGGTCTACGCTTTTACTTTTTACATAATCGAGCAGACGACGTCTTTGTCCGACTATCTTCAATAGTCCACGACGGCTGTGATGATCTTTTTTGTGGGTTCTAAAGTGTTCAGTCAGATAAGTTATGCGCTCGGTAAGAATCGCAATCTGAACCTCCGGAGAACCGGTATCGCTTTCATGCAGTTTGTTGGAGTTGATTATCTCCTGCTTCTTGTCTGTAGCCAACATCAGTTACACCTCCTTTCTTGAATTTGTATTTCCCTTTTATTTACGGGCATTTTTGTGGATTCTTCTTATAGCACACTAAACTGGCGCGTGTAAAGGAGAAAGCAGGTTAAATACCCGGCAAAGCTTCAGTCCAAAGTGGGCTGAAGTATGTTCTGGGTGTAAAATATCGCCTACTGCCTGAAGTTCTCCATTGAATATAAGCTTGACCCTCCCTGCATGCGTTATCTTCCCGGGAAGGGGTTCAAGATCATTCAGCGTTGGGGCAATGCCGTTTCTGAGCCTCTTGCAGCCCGACTCGGTGAGCTCCAGCTCTAAAAGGCCGGCAAGAGCCTTTCTGACACTTACAACTCTACGCTGAAGCAGATCATCCAGACCAGATGAAGATAGTTCATCAAGAGTGATTGCATCCGTCAGACAAAATGAGCCGCTTACCGTTCTGCAAAGAGCGGTAAGGTGAGCACCCACACCGAGAGCCTGACCAATATCATCTGCCAGAGTGCGGACATACGTCCCCCTTGAACAGCGAACAGTAAAAGCTACTTCCGGGAGTGAGATGCGATCAATAATCAGAGAGTGGATGACAATCCCCCGCTCTTTTCGTTCTACTGTCTCACCTTTTCTGGCAAGCTTGTAGAGAGGGACTCCACCTTGCTTGATGGCAGAAAACATCGGCGGAAGCTGCACAAGCTCTCCGGTGAAACCAGATATAACGGCGTGAATCATCTCATCTGTCAAATGAGAGCACTCTTTTTGTGAGACAATATTTCCGGTGAAATCAAGGGTATCGGTAGAAATACCGAGTCGCATTACCCCCTGATACACTTTTATCGACTCATCAAGGTAGGGGATAGCCTTTGTCCCTTCGCCCAGAGCAATCGGCAGGACACCCGTAGCAAATGGATCGAGCGTACCGGTATGGCCAATCTTCTTCTGATGGAGAGTGCGGCGAAGAATTGCAACCACGTCATGGGAGGTAATACCGGAGGGCTTATCGACAACAAGAAAACCATCAATCACTAGATAACAGCCTTAATATGAGAGAAAACTTTTTCACGAACCTCTTCAATACTACCATTAACAATGCAACCGGCAGCATTATGGTGGCCGCCACCGCCAAATCCTTCTGCCAGCTTTGAGACATCAACTGCACCCTTGGACCTGAATCCAACTTTGAACGACTTTTCAGAGAGTTCGCGGAAGAATATTGCCACTTCAACACCTCTGACAGAGCGAGGGTAATTGACGAAACCGTCGGTAAGTTCGGCATCAGTACCGGTCTTCTCATACATATCCAGAGTTACCGTGAGTGAGGCAAACCTGCCGCAGTCCGAGAAAGCAAGAGTAGCAAGGGCCAGAGAGAGAAGCTCAATTCTTGCGCGCGGCTGACTTTCATAAAGACGGGAGGAGACATCCCAGGCATTAACACCTTTTTCAATCATCTCACCGGCTATTGCAAACGCCTCGGTATTAGCATTTGAGTAACGAAAAGAACCGGTATCTGTGATGAGAGCAACGTAAATACCCAGGGCTGCAGGGAGCGATATGTTGCCGCCTGCATTCTTGATAAGACGATGAATTAAAACCCCTGTTGCAGCAGCTTCAGTATCTATAAGATTAACTAGTCCGAAATTCTCACATGTTTTATGATGATCAATATTAATGAAAGAGCCGACTCTCCTGCACTCGCCAATCTGCTTTCCTGCGCGCCTGAATTCGCCGACATCCAGGACAAAACAGAGATCATAGTCACGATCAGGCAGAGTAGTAGTTACAACGTCAGCCATTGGCAGGAATCGATAAATTTCAGGAACAGGATCACAGGTATGGATAGTTACATCCTTACCGATTTCGGTAAGGTAATTAGCCAGGGCGAGGGATGAGCCTATTGCGTCGCCATCCGGACTTTCATGCGTGGTTATAAGAAAGGAACGTCCTGCGGAAATCAGGTCATTTATCTTTTTCAGCATTGCCCTCTTCCGTTTCATGAATCTGCTTCAAGATGCTCTCAATATGATTTCCATAGGCAACAGAGTCGTCGAATTTAAAGATAATTTCGGGAACAAAGCGCATCCGCAGCAATTTGCCGACCTCACGGCGCAAAAACCCTTTCGCACTATTCAGCCCGATTTCTGCATCTTTACGTTCTGCATCTGCACCTCTAACCGAGAAGTAGACAGTTGCATGACGAAGATCATCCGTCAGTTTAACACTGGTAACGGTAACAAGTCCGACTCTGGGATCTTTAACACCGTTTATAAGTAGTGTTGAAATTTCTTCGTGTATGGCTTCCGCGACTTTTTCAGATCTTTTGAACATAAAAAAACTCCGGCGCTTGACGTTAAACCTTTACCCAGAGTTTAGTGTCAAGCGCCTGGTGACTATTGTCTTCCTTATAGCTTGGCAGCCATTTTCTCCATCTCGAATGCCTCAATAATATCGCCCTGCTTGATATCATTGTAATTCTCGAGACCAATACCGCACTCATAACCGGACGCAGCTTCTTTCACATCATCCTTAAATCTGCGCAGGCTCGACATTTTACCTTCATAAACAACTATATTATCTCGCAACAGCCTTACTTGCGCATTCCTGATGACCTTGCCATCCTGGACATAACAGCCGGCAATATTTCCGATTTTTGGTACGGAGAAAACTTCACGTACCTCTGCCCTGCCGAGGTATTTCTCTTTGAAAATAGGAGAAAGAAGGCCTTCCATAGCCATTCTGACATCATCAACAGCATTGTAAATAATACTGTAGAGACGGACATCAACCCCCTCTTTTTCAGCTAGAACCTGAGCTTTAACCTCAGGACGAACATTAAAACCAATGATAATTGCATTGGAGGCAGATGCAAGGTTTACATCAGTTTCATTAACTGCACCGACGGCCGAATGCATAACATTCAGACGGACTGCCGCAGTAGAAAGTTTGCGGAGCGATTCGCTAACAGCCTCAACAGAACCCTGGACGTCACCCTTAATAATGACATTCAGATCCTTGACATCTCCAGCCTGAATCCTGGTGTAAAGCTCTTCAAGGGAAAGTTTTGAATGCTTGGCGAGTTCAAGGCCACGCTGCTTGATCTGCCGCAGGGTTGCAATCTCTTTGGCCTGCTTCTCATCCTTCATGGCAACAAATATATCACCGGCATCCGGCACACCGGACAAGCCGATCAGCTCGACCGGCATTGACGGACCAGCTTCAGTAACTTTTTCACCCCGATCATTATGCATCGCCCTGACACGCCCGGAATGAATGCCGACAACGCAATAATCACCAGCCTTAAGCGTTCCATCCTGAACGAGGACGGTGGCAACAGGCCCCCTGCCCTTATCGAGTTTGCCTTCAACGACAGTACCCTTTGCGGACTTGTTAGGATTGGCCTTAATATCCATTACGTCAGCCTGCAGCAATATCATCTCCAGAAGCCCATCAAGATTGAGCTTCTGCTTGGCGGAGACTTCTACCATGGTGGTATCGCCACCCCACTCCTCTGAAACAAGTCCTTGCTCCGTTAACTCGCGCTTGACTCTTTCAGGATTGGCATCCGGCTTATCTACCTTATTAATTGCAACTATAATTGGCACGCCTGCAGCTCTGGAGTGATTAATCGCCTCTTTTGTCTGGGGCATGACACCGTCATCTGCAGCTACGACCAGAATAACAATATCGGTGACTTTTGCGCCACGCGCACGCATTGCAGTAAATGCTTCATGTCCAGGCGTATCGAGAAAGGTGATCTTCCGGCCATTAAGCTCAACGTCATAAGCACCGATATGCTGAGTTATTCCTCCAGCTTCGCCGGCTATGACATTTGCCTCGCGAATGGCATCAAGAAGCGATGTCTTCCCGTGGTCAACGTGACCCATGATGGTTACTACCGGAGGGCGTATTTCCAGGGACTCGGGTGAATCAGGCTCAGATTCGAGAATTTCGTCAAGATCAACAGCGACATTTTCAACTTCGTAGCCAAATTCATTAGCAAGCAGGATGGCAGTATCAACGTCGAGGGGGTGATTGATGGTCGCCATCAACCCCATTTTCATAAGGGCACGGATCAGGTCATTCGCCTTAATCCCCATACGCTTTGCCAATTCACCGACTGTAATAGTCTCACTTATCTTGATGATACGCTTAATAGCCTTGGGAATTGTGATCTCAGTCTTCTTGCCGTCAGAAGGCCGCTCTGACCGATTCTGACGTCTTTTACCTTTACCACCCTTTCCAGGTTCGAAAACACGTTCACGCTTTGCGGCGATCTCCTCCCTGAGTAGTAGCTCCTTACGTTTGTCTGGAACCACAACTCCTTTCTTGGCAGGACGCGCATCTCCGGCAGCACCAGTCTTGGGAGATCCTTTACGAACACCTTTACGGTCGTCAGCCCCAAGAGGAGCAAGAGCAGGAGAAGGGGCTGATGGTCTGGCAGGCTGTGAATCAGGGCGTCCAACTGACTGACCTGGTCGCTGTGCAGGTGCATTTCTATCACGCCCGGGAGCAGCAGGCCCTCCGGCAGTAGTTCGTTCACGACCAGGAGCCGGTCTTTCACTTCTTCCCTGTTGAGGAATGACTTCACGTCGCTGTGCCGGTCGGTCTGCAGGTTTCTCTGTTGATCGATCTGCAGGTTTCCCTGTCGGTCGCTCCTGGGGCTTGAAAGCGGGCGGGAGATCAACCCGGCCAAGAATGACGGCACGGTTTGCCGTAGGCTTAAGCAGCTCAACCGGTTCAGATACTGCGACTGGTTCTTGCGGAGGGAGAGCTTTTGCTGTTTTCTTATCAGTTGAAACGCTCTCAATATCCTTCAGAGCAGGTTTCGACTCAGACTCATCAACGGCAGGAGAAACCGTTTCAATAGCTTCTTTTTTGCTCTGAATCTGCGAAACCTCTTCGACAGGCACTTCAACCTGCGTTTCAACTACCTTGGCTCGCCGCCTGATAACTGTTGAGGTAACTCTGGTCTCTTCCTGAGAGACATCTGTCACTGTCATGGTGACAGTAGCAGGCGCCTGGAGCTTTTTTGCTACATCTTCATCTATGGCAGCCATATGATTACTGATCTCGATCCCCATCGCCTTAAGCTTGACGATAAGGTCTTTGTTCTCAATACCCATTTTCTGCGCAAGCTCATGTACACGAATCTTGCTCATTCTATTTCGCCCCTCCCTCAAAGAAGTTCCAGTATCTTTTCAAATCCAACTGCAAAGTTGCGGCAAATGATCCCCTCTGCACGGCAATGGCAGTCCGGGTTTCTTTACCAAGCGGGCTCCCAAGATGATCTTTCATGGAAAACATGAATGTCTCAACCCCAACCTTTTCTGCAAGCCCAAGAAACTTTGCTTTACTTTCGCTTGAAATATCACAAGCCATAATTAAAATGGCCGCTTCACCCTTGCGAAGTGTATCCATGACCTTATCACTACCTGAGACAGCTTTTCCAGCCTTGTTTGCTAGAGAGAGCAGTGAGCTTATCTTCTCTTCCAGAATCCTGACTATTAGCGAAATAAGCTCCGTTTCCGGAAGAAGTCTGATCTCGTTCTTAAATGCTCTATTAAACTGCTTTTTTCTTAACGCAGCCTCAAGGCAGGATCTGCTGAAACATGTATAAGCGCCGCGACCCGGCAATTTTTTTGCAATGTCAGGGAAAAGAGTCCCTTCGGGATCAAGAACAAAGCGAAGCAACTCATCTTTAGGTCTGACCTCACGGCAGCCGAGACAACTTCTCAGCGGATCAGCCTTTGGCACTGTCTAAATTTCCTGCTGCTCGACAGAATCGATAGCCGTCGTAACAGCTGCTTCGTCTGCCGGCGCTTCTTCCTCTTCAACTGTAGAGCCATCGAATGAGGAATACTCAAGGAGTTCAGCTTCTGCCTGACGTGTCTCACTTTTGATATCTATTCTCCACCCGGTAAGCTTGGCTGCGAGCCTCACATTCTGGCCCCGCTTGCCGATAGCCAGTGAAAGCTGGTCGTCAGGGACGATAATCTCCATTGCCCGATTCTCGTCTTCTACAAATACTTTGGAAACAGCCGCAGGAGAAAGAGCATTACAGGCAAACCTGGCAACATCCTCAGACCAGGGGATAATATCAATTTTTTCGCCACGAAGTTCAGAAACAACATTCTGCACTCGGCTACCGCGCATTCCGACGCAGGCACCAACCGGGTCAACATCTGAATCATGTGAATAAACAGCAATCTTTGCACGACTGCCCGGCTCACGGACAACATTCATTATCTCGACAATCCCTTCTGCAACCTCAGGGACTTCAGCTTCAAACAGCTTTGCAAGCATTGCCGGTGCCGTTCTTGAAAGAAGAATCTGCGGCCCTTTTGTGGTCATCCTGATATCGGTAATGAGTGCTTTGATTCTATCACCCTGACGATAGACTTCACGAGGAGCAAGCTCCTTATGGTGGAGAACTGCCTCGACGCGACCAAGATCTATGACAAGATCACCTTTTTCATAACGACGGACAAGACCGTTAATGAGTTCACCAACGCGATCCTTAAACTCATTAAAGATGGTTTCGCGCTCAGCTTCACGGACACGTTGAATAATAACCTGCTTGGCAGTCTGCGCCGCAATTCTCGAGAACTCACTGGACGGAAGCTTCATACCTATAACATCACCGATTTCGACTTCAGGGTCTTGCTCCTGGGCCTCTTCGAGAGTGATCTGCTTGTAAGAGTCCTCAACATCCTCAACAACCTCAACAAACTCGAAAAGCTCAACTTCGCAAATATCTGTATTGAAATGAGCTTCAAGGTCTCTGGTATTACGGAATTTCTTGTTGGCAGCAGTCAGCACAGCCTGCTCAAGTGCGTCGATTACAATCGCCTTGTCAATACTCTTCTCTTTGACGATCTGGTCAATGATATGCTTGAGGTTAAGAGTTGTATCCACTTGATATCTCCTGTTTTTTATCTATTTTCAAAATCAGAATTCAAATTCCAGGTTAGCTTTGGCAACTTTCTCAAAAGGGATCGCCGCAGACTGACCCTCTTTAAGACGCATATGAACTGTGCCGTCTTTAAGCCCTTCCAGATGTCCTAAAAAAGTCTTACGGCGATTACCGGCGGCATCAGCTACCATCTCGTATGTGCGCACTTTTACCAGCTTACCGGTATAGCGCTCATAATCAGCAGGCTTCGTAAGCGGGCGATTCAATCCAGGCGAAGAGACTTCCAAATTGTATTCAGAAGAGATAATCTCTTCCACATCGATGAGCTCGGAAAGCTCGCGGCTGACAGCGGCACAATCATCGAGCATAATACCGCCAGGCTTATCAATAAAAAGGCGCAGGACCATCCCCTGCCCTTCATTACGAAATTCAATTTCTACAAGCTCGATTCCCAACGAATCAAGGAGTGGCATAGCAAGAGCAGTTATTCGAGTAACAACATCAACTTTTGTCATAATTTTGCCAATAAAAAAAGCGAGCCCTCTAAGAGCTCACTTTTTAGTAGTGAACATTTAACTTGTATCATTTTATTTACATTGACACAGATAAAAATGCAAGTTTTTTTTCAAGCGAACAGGCTGTAAACATAAAAAAAGCTACATGACCATGACAGTGTCCAGCAGCTCAGCTGTAATCCGGTGTAGACAGGAACAGGGCATAGACCATCGCACTGGCAGTTATAACGGCTGCCAGCAGGTAGGCTCCGGAGAAGCTGCCAGTTGTTTTAGCGATTACTCCGGCCAGTGCCGGGCCAATGGTCTGACCAACAGCGAAGAAGACCGTAATAGTGGCAAAGGCTCCGGCAGCTCGATTAAGGCCAAGATAATCCCCCACGGCAGCAGCCATGATAGCAGGGATAGCGAAGACCGCCGAGCCGTAAAGTGCAATGGAAAGCATCAGCCCTACGCTGCCAGTTTTAAGCCCGGCCAGCAGGTAGGCAGCTGTCTGGACAGCAAAGACCAGCGCCAGGCCCTGTTTGCGGCCTATCCTGTCGGAAAGTGAACCAAACAGCAGGCCGGAGAAAAAACTGAAAAAACCGGCCCATGACCAGTAAACGCCGGCCTTGGCCTCACTGAAACCGTATTCACGCACCATGGTAGTAACGATGAAGGTGCCGTAAATCATGAAAGTGGCGCCAAAGGCTAGATAGAGCAGTCCGAGCTTCACCAGCGTAGATCCATCTCCACTCTGCGTACGCGGAACAAGTTGCTCTGGCGATGGCGGCGTAGCCCTTCCGAGGGGATCCAGCCCCTTATCGGAAGGGAGATTACGCACCAACAAGACCGCCAGAATCGCCACCAACAGGGAGATGATGGCCAAGGTCAGCCAGCCGACCCGCCAGCCGTTTTCCCCGAAAGTCCGGTTGAGGAACGGCACCATTACTCCGGCGAAGACGATAGCCGCGCCATTGCCGCCAATCATCAACCCGGCAGCCTTGCCTCGCTGGTCACTGCGAAACCAGTGGCTGATGAGAACCATAGTAGGGATATTGGCAAAGCCGGTTCCAATACCGACAAGAAAATAGAGCACCAACGGAAGAAGAAAACTGTGACTGGCGCTGATCGCAAACATGGAAAAGGTTATAATGGCCAGTCCGCCCCCAATAACAGCCCGCGGTCGGAAGCGCCTGATCAGGAAAGGCGCCATCACCACCGCCAACAGGTAACCGGAGAAATTAGCAGTGCTGATGTACCCCATCCTGTCGTAGGAGAGCCCAAGCCCAGCCTGCATGGAGGGGAGCAGCATGGTGTAAGCGTATCGGCCGAGACCGATACAGGCGAAAATGATCAGGAACCCAAGAGCGGCAATGATCCAGCCGTAGTGAATTGCGGTGCGAGACTTTACCACTGGACTATCATCTCGGTTCCTCTGTTAACGCATTAATGCGGGTCGGGGTTCATAATTTGGGGTTAAAGGAGCTAATTGAATTAACTTGTTTAGACCTATATAAAATACGACGATTATAGCGCTTCAGCGCCGTTTGCGGCCACCTCTGCCACTGCCATCACGTCGGGGACTCTTCCGGTTATGGCCAGGCTCATCGCCACCAGACCCGCTGGATCGGCTTCCCAGCCTCCACCCCTCAGGCTTTTTGCCTTTAACCGGAACACGCTGATACTCATCGGTTTTCACAGCTCCTTCAGGGGTCGCTCCTGCCAGTACAAACTCAATCTGACGGCGTTCAGGGTTTGCTGCGGCAACGATGACCCTGACGGAATCACCGATTTTAAAGGTTACCCTGCTGGTCTCTCCTGAAAGCGTCAGAGATGTCTCATTGAAACTGTAGCGATCCCTCTGAAGAGTGGAGATATGCACAAGCCCTTCAACAAAAAGTTCATCAAGTTCGACAAAAAAGCCAAAGGCAGAAACACCGCTGATAAAACCGGTAAACTCCTCCCCTACCCTCCCGACCATGAACTGCACTTTCTTTAATTCGACAATATCGCGCTCTGCTTCCATTGCTACCCGCTCACGCCTGCTGGTATGCTCTCCTATCTCTCTCAATGATTCAGGATACCCTGAAAAAGGGATCCCTTTGAATTTTCCGCGGGAAGCAGCCTCACTTTTCTGCTGGAGAAACCATTTCAGGATCCGGTGAACTACCAGATCCGGATAACGCCTGATTGGCGAGGTAAAATGAGTGTAACAAGAAGCGGCCAGACCGAAATGCCCAAAGTTAGCCTCTGCATAGCGAGCCTGTTTCATGCTCCGCAGCAGCACTCTGTTGATAAGTCGTTCTTCAGGCTTGCCTTCTGCTTTTGCCAGCAAAGCCTGAATATCGGCAGGTTTCACCGCACGCTCACCGGAAGGGAGGTCATACCCGAGCGGCAGGAGGAATTCAGCAAGCGCAACAAGCTTATCCTGATCCGGCAGCTCATGGATCCGATATAATAAGGGGATTGCATGATCGGCCAGATGATGGGCTACAGCTTCGTTGGCGGCCAACATGAATGACTCGATAATCTTGTGCGCCTGATTCCGTTCTGCCCGCACAATTGTCTCTGTCACCCCGGCAGCATCAAGGATGATCTCAGCCTCGGGCAGATCAAAGTCAATACTGCCACGCTCTGTGCGCATCTTTGCGAGGGACTGTGCCAGTTCCTGCATAGTAAAGAGATCTGCGACAAGCCAGGGATATTCAGCTTTAACAGTATCATCATCATGCTCAACAATTTGGCTGACGAGCGTATAGGTGAGACGGGCGGCGCTCTTGATGACACTTGGATAGAATGAGGCTGACAGCATCTCACCGTCCTGATTGAAAAGCATCTCCGCGGTCAACGTGAGCCGATCGACATGGGGGTTGAGTGAACAGATGCCGTTTGACAACTCTTCAGGCAGCATCGGGATGCAGCGATCCGGGAAATATACCGAAGTCCCACGCAGATAAGCCTCTTTATCAAGCAGCGAACCTGGCAGAACATAGTTGGAAACGTCGGCAATCGATACCCAGAGTCGAAAATTCTTCCCTTCCCTGCTGATAGAGACGGCATCATCGAAATCTCTGGCGGTCTCACCATCAATGGTCACTGTGGTAATTCCGCGCAGATCAGTCCGCTTATTGATCTCTTCTTCTGTCGGATTTTCGGGAATAGAGCTGGCAGCTTTCATGACTTGCGGAGAAAAACTATCGGGGAGTTCATACTTTCTGATGACAGCCAGTATCTCGACTTCCGGATTGTCCGGAGCGCCCAGAACCTCAATGACTCTGACACTGGCAGGCTGGCCGTCTTTTGGATAGGAAACTATTTCGGCAACAACAACTTCGCCGTCATGCGCCCCACCGAATAAAGTAGAAGGAACTGCGCATACTGGCAAACGCTCATCATTGGGCCTTAATATTCCCCCGCTACGACGAATAGAAAAAATACCGGTGACTCGTTTAACAGCGCGATCAAGAGTTTTTGTGATGCGCCCTTCGGTCTTTGAGCCTTTTCCATGAAATTGACTTTCGACTTCAACTCTGTCTCCATGAAGGTTCTCACGCAGATAACGCGCAGGGATAAAGATGTCTTCGCCGCCGCCGTCAGGAGCTACAAATCCGTAGCCATCTCTATGAACAGACAAAACCCCGGCAAACGCTCTGGAATGTTTATCTTTATTATGAATTTTATTATGTCTTGTCTTACGCATAATTATTTTTTCAGTTCTATTCCATAGCTTTTGATTTTACGATGGAGGTTACTCCTTTCAAGATCAATAATTTCTGCCGTTCTGGTTATATTCCAGTCATTCTCCTCAAGTTTCTGAATAATAAACAGACGCTCAAAATCCTCACGGGCCCCCCGGAGCGAAGAATTATCTAATAGCCCCTCTTCACCGACAGTTGTGGCCGCTTTGCTGCTTTCAAGAATAGCCTCAGGAAGTTGCAGCAGATCAATTGATGTTGTGGAGGACATTATGACCAGGCGTTCCATGATGTTTTTGAGCTCACGGATATTACCGGGCCAGTCATAACTCTGCATGACCTCGACAACCTCACTGCTGATGTTCTTTCTGTCACGCATCTCCTGCCTGCTGAAAACATCAAGGAAATGTTCGACAAGCTCGGGGATATCTGCTTTTCTTTCTCTAAGCGGCTTAAGGTCAAAGGGCACAACATTCAGGAGGGAATAGAGATCATCACTAAAATCACCGGACTTTATTGCCGTCTCAAGAGACCTGCTGGTGGATGCCATAATTCTGACATCAGCATCAATTGATCTGACCCCCCCCCTACGCTCAAACTTCTGCTCGGTAATCATCCTCCGCAACTTTTGTTGCAGATTGAGGGGCATCTCGGCAATCTCTTCAAAAAAAAGCGCCCCCCCGTCGGCAAGATCAATCTTTCCTTTCCTGAATGAAACTGCTCCCGGGAAAGCCCCCTTTTCGTGACCAAATATCTCGGATTCGATAAGCTCTTCGGGAATAGCGGCGCAATTTATTGCTATGAAAGGCTTTTCGCCCCTGGGACTATAGCGGTGAATCATATGGGCAACCGAATCCTTGCCTGTCCCTTTTTCACCAAAAATAAGTATCGGCGCGCTGGTGGGCGCGACAATTCTTATCTGTTCTCTCAGAAGCCTGGCTGATTCAGAATCACCAACAATCTCGAAACGCTCTTCAATCATGCCGCGCAAAGAAGCATTCTCTTGCTTTAGGCGGCTCATACTAATTGCGTTATGCACAGTGACCAGAACTTTTTCCAGAGAGAGCGGTTTCTCGATAAAATCAAAGGCGCCTAGTTTGGTGGATTTAACCGCAGTCTCGATTGTTCCGTGGCCGGATATCATGACAACAGCAAGCTCCGGATACAGTTCCTTGATTTTACCAAGGGTTTCAAGACCATCTATTCCGGGCATCCAGATGTCAAGAAGCACAAGATCCGGAAGATCTTTCTGCAGCTTTGCCAGAGCATCCAGACCATCAACAGCGAGATTTACACTGTACGACTCATCCTCAAGAATCCCCTGAAGTGAACTCCTGATACCCGCTTCATCATCAACAACAAGAATTGTATGTTTCATTTCAAATCATCCCTCTAAAGACCGGTCTCAACAGCCAAGGCTTTCCAGGCGGGGAGACTCCGTTTGATCATTTCGATATCAACACAGTAGGCAACCCTGAAATATCCGGGAGCACCGAATCCTGTTCCCGGAACAAGTAAAAGATTATGTTTCTGAGCAGCCCGGACAAAAGCCACATCGTCAGCAAGAGGTGATTTGGGAAAGAGGTAAAATGCTCCGTCAGGTTTAACCATTTTGAAGCCAATGGCGGTAAGATTATCGTAAAGGATATCCCTCTTTTCCTGATAAAGAGAGATATCCACCGATTCGGACTGAAGTTTGGCAACAAGACGCTGCATAAGGGCAGGAGCATTGACAAAACCAAGCGTTCTGTTGCAAAAGACAGCCCCCTCCATAAAAAGGTCTACGTGAATCATGGCGGGATTTGCCGCAATATAGCCGATACGTTCTCCCGGAAGAGCCAGATCCTTTGAATGGGAAGTGACTATCACCGAGTTAGTGACATATCTGTAGATATTCGGCACTGCATGACCATCATAGGCAATTCTGGCGTAAGGTTCATCAGATATGAGGTAGATCTGCCGTTCAAGTTCGCGTTCTTTCCTCTCGATCATCTGGCCTAGCTGCGCGAGTGATTCTGCGGGGTAGATGACTCCAGTCGGATTGTTCGGTGTATTAATAATGATGGCGCGAGTATCTTTTGAAATAGCTCTCTCAATGGCAGGGATATCGAGCTGAAAACTGTCTTTATCGGTCCATACCTCCTTTGGAACACCACCATGATTGTCAATATAGAACTTATATTCCACAAAATGCGGCGTAAGGATGATCACCTCTTCACCAGGGTTAAGGATCGTCTTGAGGACAACATTAAGAGCGCCGCTGGCACCGCAGGTCATAATTACATGAGCAGCCTGAACGTCAAAACCCGATGCAGCAGAGAGACTAATGGCAATGGCTCCTCTGGCCTCGTCGTAACCGGCATTACTCATATATCGATGCAGTCCGGGTTGCGGTGATTTGGCTATTTCACGAAGCAGGTCGTAAAACTTTGGGGGAGGATCAATATTGGGATTTCCCAGGGTGAAATCGTATACATTTTCAGCGCCGAACTGTTCCCTGAGCCTTCCCCCTTCTTCAAACATCCTGCGTATCCATGAAGACCCTTCGATACAGGACTGGACCTTTAATGCTATAGCCATAACTCCTCCAGAGCAATTTTCCCCGACTGTAGCATAAATGCAACAGTCGAAACAATACAATATACTCAAAAAAGCTAAAACCCGCCGGAGCGGGTTTTAGCTGAACCTTTAAATAAGAGACTTGACCATAATCAGATTGGCTTGCTGATATCGCCCCTCACAAATGAAGCAATACAGGCATCAATCTCGTGGCGAGAACTCCGATTCAATGAAGTAAAATGAATGCCGTACTGGTGCCCCCCATCAATCGTCCTTGATGACCGGACTATCTTGCCTTGACATTCCACATCAATCGAGCCGGGAATTGAGAATCGGCATATGATTATAGCAGCCAAGTTCAAGAAAGATTTCTGATTCTATAAGCATACCGGTCAGACTTATATTGTGAGATATGCAGAAGAACTCGATAGCATCCTGCTTGCTGATAACTTTTACCCGTAAAGAGACCCTTCTGCTTCTGACAAGTTGAAGAGAGAGCAACTGACCAACCGTCTTGACTAACCGGAGAGGCTTTATCGGCCTTGCAAGCAGAGCATCAGCTCCGGACCCCTTCAACCGGTTGAAATCATCCTGGCTGTCGTTGCAGACAAGCAGTATAAGGCTTCTTGGTTCTAATGCAAGATTACAGACCTTCTGACAAAACAGTTCACCGGTCATATCAGAAAGATGAATATCAAGTAGAACCAGATCAATGATTTCCCTGCCAATAATGGGCATTGCCTCAGCAGAACTCTCGGCAGTAAAGATCCTGAAATCAGTTCGTCTCAGGAGATTGACGTTGCGTTCTACAAATGCAGGGGATGAACTGGCAATAAGAATATTTTTCATGGTGCCAATCTAGCAAAGTTAGCTTAAAAGTCAACGAATTGCAGCCGGGATAATCTGCTATAAAATTGACATCTTGGCGGTTCAAATGCTATCTTCAGCCAGTTTTTTCACCGACCGCAAACAATGAGGGGTAATCAATATGGAGATACTGGCAATTGACACCGGCTTTGGATTTACAAAAGCAACCAATGGCAATAAATCTATTATTTTCAAATCAATTCTTGGTGAATCCACTGACATTCAGTTCAAAGGGGGTATTCTTGGGGAAGGTTCTCCCGATGAAAATATTCAGATAGAAATTGACGGGCAATCATACTTTATCGGCGAGATGGCGGAAAGGCAGAGCAATGTCCGCTCATTCACTCTTGATCAGGCTCAGTTTTTCACCACCCATTTGAAACCACTCGCACTTGCCGCCGCTGCAAGGCTCGTCGGCTCGTTTATGCCTACAGGCCTTGTCACCGGTCTCCCCATCGGCTACTTCAGGGAATACAGAGAATCAATCGTAACCGCACTTCAAGGTGACCACAAGATTGTTCTTACATCACTGAATGGAAAACGCGAGGAAAAGACCATCAAGATAAATGAAGTTAAAGTCATTCCTCAGCCATTTGGCTCTCTTTTCAATCTGATGATGAATGATGTCGGCGAGCTTGGTGAAAAACGCTATGTACATGAGAAAATAGGGATAATTGACATCGGTTTCAAAACATCCGATTTTACGGTTGCCGACAAGATGCGCTACTCTGAAAGAGGGAGCAGAACTACCGATACCGGCATTGCCAAAGCTTTTGGCATGATCGCCGGAAAACTCCGTGAAAAGAGCAGTGTAAATATAGAGCTCTATCGACTTTACGATGCGGTTGATAAAGGGAGTATAAAAATCAAGGGGAAGGAGTATGACCTGAAAGCTCCGACTGAGATAGTGTTCAGTCAACTGGCTGCTTCAATAGCAAGCGAAGTTGACAGACTTTGGTCAGATGACTGGGATATGGATACAATAGTTCTTACTGGCGGAGGAGGAGCTGCTCTTGTCAAATATCTTCAGCCGCTGATTAACGGTCAGGTTATTGCGGTTGACCCGGCAAAAGATCCCCGGCTCTGCAATGTAAAAGGTTACTGGAAATACGGCAAACATCTCTGGTCGAGAGGAGTGGCAACTCCTCCTGTAGATGAAACTGCCGAGGCGCCTGCCAAGTAATCTTGCTTCGATACTCCTTGTCTCACTGGATAAAAAAGAGGCTTGCCAGAAAATGGCAAGCCTCTTTTTTATCTGCATATCTTATTACTGCTACTTATATTCAGGCATCTCGTCGAACTGGAGATACTTGTATATCTTCTCCTTGTTCGGCGCAACCTTCTCATTGTAAATAGCCATAAACTCGGCAACTGTCGGCAGTTTGCCGAGTCTTGCAGCTACTGCCCCAAGCTCTGCGGAACCGAGGAAAACCTTGGCGCCATCACCGATACGATCATCAAAGTTACGGGTTGAGGTAGAGAACATATTTACCCCATCAGGCACACGCGCCTGGTTACCCATGCAGAGGGAGCAGCCGGCAATCTCTATCCTGGCGCCAAAAGCGCTGTAGACAGAAAAATAAGCTTCATCTTTCAGCTGCTGCTGATCCATACGGGTCGGCGGACAGATCCAGGTTCGTACGGCAGGATTGAACTTCTGACCGCGCCAGATCTCGGCTGCGGCACGGAAATGGCCGATGTTGGTCATGCAGGAACCGAGGAAGACGTCCTGAATCTGGGTTCCGGCAACGTCGGAGAGAAGCTTTACATCATCCGGATCGTTCGGGCAGGCAAGGATCGGCTCAGTAATTTCGGACAGATCAATCTCGATGACTGCCGCGTACTCGGCGTTTTTGTCAGCTTCAAGAAGTTCAGGCTTGGCAAGCCAGGCGTTGACAGCATCAATCCGGTTCTGCAGTGTCTTGGCGTCCTGATAGCCGTCCTTGATCATCTGCTTCATCAGGGCGACATTTGAGCGGAGATAGGTGGCTACCGACTCTTTGGAGAGCTGGATGCAGCCGGCTGCGGCTGAACGTTCCGCGGCAGCATCGGTAAGCTCGAAAGCCTGCTCTACAGTCAACTCTGGAAGCCCTTCCATCTCAAGTATCCGGCCATTGAAGATATTGATCTTGTTTTTCTTCGGCACAGTAAGATGGCCCTGCTTGATTGCCCAGTAAGGGATGGCATTGACAGCATCACGGAGGGTAATCCCAGGATTGAATTTACCTTTGAAACGGACAAGCACTGACTCAGGCATATCAAGCGGCATGAAGCCCATGGCCCCGGCAAAAGCTACCAGACCCGAACCCGCCGGAAATGATATCCCGATAGGGAAACGGGTGTGCGAGTCGCCGCCGGTACCGACAGTATCGGGTAGAAGAAGACGGTTCAGCCATGAATGGATAACACCATCGCCCGGTTTGAGAGGTACCCCCCCACGCTCGATGATGAACTTCGGCAGAGTCTTGTGCATCTTTACATCGGCCGGTTTCGGATAGGCTGCCGTGTGGCAGAAAGACTGCATGAACATCGGCGAAAGAAACTTGAGACAGGCCAGCTCTTTGAGCTCATCAGCAGTCATCGGCCCGGTTGTATCCTGGCTACCGACAGTTGTCATCTTGGGATCACAGGCGGTTCCGGGGAGAATACCGGTAACACCGCAGGCCTTTCCGACCATCTTCTGGGCAAGCGAGTAGCCTTGGCCCGATTTTGGCGCTGGATTAATCGGCAGAGTGAAGACTTCGGTTTCACCAAGGCCAAGAGCCTTGCGGGCATTCACCGTTACTGCGCGACCGATGATAAGGGGGATTCTTCCGCCAGCGCGGAACTCATCAGCAAGGGTGTTCGGATTAATCGTGAAAGTAGAGATAACCTCACCTTTCTCATTGGCGATCTCACCTTTGGCAGTGTTGATCGTAATTACATCACCGTCGTTCATCCTGGAAACATCAGCCTTGAGCGGCAGAGCACCGGAGTCCTGAGCTGTATTAAAGAAGATCGGAGCGATAACGCCGCCGATGATGACACCGGCTGTCTTCTTGTTCGGTACGCAGGGAATGTCCTGTCCCATATGCCAGAGAACGGAGTTACAGGCTGATTTGCGGGATGAGCCGGTGCCGACGACATCACCGACAAAAGCGACCTGGTGACCGGCAGCACGCCAGGCGGCGATTTCCTGCAGACGATTAGGAAAGCGGGTTTTACCCATTGCAAGAGCATGAAGAGGGATATCGGGACGGCTCCAGGCATCACCGGCAGGAGAGAAATCGTCAGTGTTGATCTCACCTTCTACCTTGAATACCTTCACCTTGATCGTTTCAGGCAGACCGGGACGCGAGGTAAACCACTCGGCATTGGCCCATGACGTCAAAACAGTTTTAGCGGCGGCATTGGTCTTTGAAAGCTCCACAACCCGGTCAAATCCGTCGTAGACCAGAGTCATGCCGGAAAGCGCACAGGCAGCATCATTGGCCAGCTCGGCATCCTTGAGGGCATCTACCAGCGGGTTGACATTATAACCGCCAAGCATGGTCCCAAGGAGCCGGATAGCATCAACTTTTGACACAAGCGGCGATTTTTTTGTCCCCTTGACAATTTCCGCCAGAAAACCTGCCTTTACTTCCGCTGCCGGATCTACGCCAGGGGAAACCCTCTCTTTAAGAAGGTGAACAAGAAACTCTTCCTTGCCTGCCGGGGGATTTTCCAGTAGCTTACAGACATCAGTTGTCTGCTCGGGAGTTAGCGGAAGCGCCGGGATACCTTGTGCGTTACGCTCTTCTTCATGCTTCAGATAGGCTTCAATCATCGTTCTCTTCCTCCTTGGTTATCTGCAAATATTTCGCAGGCTACGTTATGTAGTACGATGATAAAACGGTGTATACTGTATACAATAATGCGGATTTTTGTCAAGTTTGAAACAGCCGCTGTTGAACTCTGTCATTAAGCCTGGAAAATGCTTGCACGGCGGGGTCATGCGCTATCTTATCGGGGAGGTAAAGGTAAAAAAACCGAGGGGCTTGAGGAGGATATGGATTACACTTACCCGATCATTTAAATAATGGAGTGGTATCTATGGCCGGGACCCGGAACAGGCAGAGGTTGCAACAACTATCCTGCGACTCTTCCGCATTACAATCCATATAGCTTCAGTTTTGGTTATGAACCATTATCTTCAATGACCATTTAATTCGCTACATATACCGAATCAGAGATTGCGATCCTGTGAGGGAACACTCTTGCTAACAAAGACAAGAGCGCCCCCTCAACAGCCATCAATCATCAAAATTCCCTGCCTGGCCCTTATCCCCGTCAAGCGATTTTGCCCGCTCTACAAACAAAGCCTCTGTCCAGTAGGCAGGATCTTCAATCTGGCTCCCTTTTGCGCCAAGATCATAAGAGTTGGCCTTGAGGATTTCGGCAATCGCCAATGGAGCAGTATCGGTTGCATTGAAGACTTCAGTGAACATTTTGTAGGCAAAGGTCTCAACCCTTTTTGCCATCCGCTCGCGAATTTCAGCAGGTTGGGCAAGCAGCCTGTTTTCAAAAGGAAGGTTAAGGCTCTTGTAGTCCCCCTTCTTCCAGCCTTTTTCATTAGCGTAGGCAACCATTTCAGCCCACATCTCTTCAGTCACCCCTTCGCCTTTCACCTTGATAAAATTGCCGTCGCTATCAAGCTGGGCATTACCGTAGTCATTTACTTCAAGCCCCCAGGAGATCATCTGCAGAGCGGTGGCGACATTGGCCTTGGTGGTAGCTGTCTGAGCGGCAATCTCCCGCAGGCGCTCGGAGCTGTTGCCGGAAGTGCCATGCTGGGCGCCGTTGACCTTGTATGGGGCCAGCGCTTTATGGATGTCAGCGGTCAAGCTGACATGAATCCCGGCGGCTGAAGCTTCCAGACCATGGGTGGTGCCGTTGTTGAGTGCAATCCAGTCAGGGAAGATATCGTGGGCATTAAGCCCCTGAATAAGAAACTTTGCCTCGGCCACCGTGGAGAGTCCCTGATTGCCCTTTATCTCACCTACTTCTGTCTCCAGGCCGGCCCATTTCGGGATATATTTATTAATAGCGAGATTGGCAAGCAGATTTTTGTCGTCCGGCAGATGGGAAGCATCAATGGCTATAGAGGTGATGCCGGCTTCAAACATGGTCGGAATCTCGATCTTGGCAGCCTCAAGATCCTTGTCGTTCTTGATGCCGTAATGGTCGGCATGGATAGCCACCGGGACGGTGATGCCAAGTTCATTGCAGAGGGCATCAACGATTCGGGCCATATTCCAGTAGTTGACCGGACAATATGCCTTTTGCCCTCCCTCGGATTTGGCGATCTCGATAATCACCGGGCAGTTCGCCCGCTGAGCGGCCTGAAGAACGCCCCTGATGACAAATATGTTACGACCGTTGGCAGCCATGGCAATCGCTTTACCCTTGGAAATCATGGCTCTATCGACCACTTTCCCACTGACGATCAGCGCCTTGGAGTTCGGGAAGAGTTTTTTGATGTTTGGTGGACGACCAACCTGTAGTGCTTTTTCGAAATCAGCGGTGTATGCCATCTAACTTCTCCTTTTCTTTTAATCAATATTTTAGGGCTAAAACAGTAGAATTCTTGTAGCATTTTAACGGGCCAAAATCAAGCTGCTTGCCACAGATCAGATCAGCAACTATAATTCACAGAAATTAAGGAGATTTTAAGTGCCGAAAACTGTAACCTTCCACACTGACCTACTCAAAACTCACTGCATCATTGATGCTCGCACCCCCCTCGAATATGCTGAAGATCATCTCCCCGGGGCTATCAATGTCCCACTGCTCAACAACGACGAGCGGGTAGAGATCGGCACTCTCTATAAGCAGGAAGGGGCACATCTCGCCCGCATCAGGGGACTTGAACTGACATCAGGACGTTTCCCGCAGATCGTAGCCGAAATTGCCGCTACAGCTGCCGGACGTCCTATTCTGGTTTACTGTTGGCGCGGCGGCTTGAGAAGTAAAACCATTGCCTCGATTCTGGATTTGACCGGTTTTCCGGTCAAGCAACTGGTCGGTGGCTACAAGGCTTTCCGGAATCAGGTAGCAGCATATTTTGATGATTTTATCCCGAACGCTCCACTGGTTGTGCTGCACGGCATGACAGGTATCGGCAAAACAACTCTCTTGGGCCTGCTGGAGGAAAAGGGTGAGTCAATCGTTGATCTCGAAGGAATCGCCTGTCACCGCGGCTCTGCCTTCGGCTCTCTCGGCTTGAGTCAGGATCACCTGACCCAGAAGCACTTTGAAACCTTGCTATGGGATACGTTCAGAAAACTACCGGCCGGAAAAAATATTTATCTCGAAGGGGAGAGCCGGCGGATAGGCCGGATGACCCTGCCGGGGAATCTTTACGACGTCATGGGCGAGAGTATCAAGGTCTGGTGCACCGCATCACTGGAGACCAGAGTCAGGAGACTTACGGAGGAATATGGTCTGAGAATCTATGAGGAGGGACTTACAGAAGCACTGCTGAGGATAAAAAAGAGGCTCGGCGGAGACAAGTATACCGAGATAGCCGGATACCTGCAGCGGTGGGAAATGGAACCCTTCATGACCGAGTTGATTGTCAGCTACTATGACAAGCTTTACTACAAGGTACGGGAGTGGCAGGAGGATTTGACTTTGTCGTTGGAGGACTTTGACGCTGCAGCGGATGAACTGATGAAAGCGGTTGCAAGTAGCGCAGCAAAATAACCTTAAACTGGGTACAGAGCTTATTTCGGATTGACAGTCATTTCTTTAAGGGCGCTCTGCAACTTTTCCTTGTTGAACCCCTGGATCCGGATCCTGTTACCGATGACAATCAGCGGCACCCCACGCTTCTGCTCAGGAACCCCCATTGAATCATAGATCTTCATCAGGGTGGCCATATGTTCGTCATCAGTATCGACTTCACGATTAATGAACGGTATCTTATTGCTGGTTAGATATTCCTTGGCGTCCCTGCAGTGAGGACAATTGGATATGGTGTAGATAACAACCTGAGGAGCGTTCTCACCTGGTTTGGTCTCCATGTTTATGATAGTTTGCTGTGATGCTTCGGTTGAATTGTCTGCGAAAGAAGATACTGTGCAGGCAATCAGCAAAAAAGAGATTAATAAGAGATAAGTTCTCGGCATCATTGCCCCCTTTAAAAGAAATACTGCCACTGTAAGAATCCGGATTATAATGAGATATTACCTTAGCACCCCATACACTGTCGTCAATTGGTTTTTTGCTTTGACTTCTGGATTGTAAAGATAGCCTTAAGCAAGAGATACATAGCAACGTGACAAAAACGAGTATAATCTCTTTAAATTCAGATATGCTGGAATTGGCAGCAGAAACTCTCACTGGAGGTAAAATTCCATGAAGAAAAGATTGGTATTTGCTGTGTGCGTTTTAAATGTTTTAACATTCATGGGAATCTGTCGCGGACATGCTAATGGCTTAGGCGAAGACGGTAAAACTCCAATGCCATCACAAGTGGCTACAATGCTGCATTCAGGCGTGATTGAACCTAAAACGTCATCGGCCATGGTTGGAATGCCTGCGCCAGACTTCAATCTTGAAGGGGTAGTCGGAACGGAACCCGGGAAGGAGTTCAAGTCCTTTAGACTAAAAGATTTCAAGGGCAAGTGGCTGGTGCTTTTCTTTTACCCGGCTGATTTCACCTTTGTCTGCCCGACCGAAATCAGGGGATTCAGCGAGAACCTGGATTCATTCAAAACATTGAACGCAGAGGTAGTTGCTGTTTCAACTGACAGCAAATGGTCCCACCTTGCCTGGATCAAGAGGGGTGATCTTGGAAACCTTAAATATCCACTCCTCGCGGATTTTAATAAGGAGACTGCCCGTGCCTACGGAGTTCTCGATGCAGCAAATGGAATTGCCTTGCGAGGACTTTTCCTAATTGACCCCAAGGGGGTCCTTCAGTACCAGGTTATCCATAACCTCGATGTTGGCCGAAGTATAGAAGAGACTTTCCGTGTGCTTGAGGCTCTCCAGAGTGGCGGACTCTGCCCGCTTGGGTGGAAACCGGGCCAGAAGACGCTTGGCAGATAGGACCATGGTGGACAATGAGACAGTTGTTGCCCAGGCCCATGCAAAGCTAAAAGTCTACTAACATAAAAAAAGGGAGAGGCTGTCGCCTCTCCCGGTTAAGTTTGCGGGCAAAATTAATAGCCTGCAAAACATATTTTACTGTTTCACCAAATCGTCGAGGATAGCCTCAGCTTCTTTTAACTTGGCGTTGAGTTTTTTGATTTCATCAGCAGAATAGACTTTTGTCCCTTTATCGATCTCGGTATTGAGTTTCCTGATTTTCATCTGGATACTGTCAACTTGATTCTTGCAGTCTTTTGAAGCAAGAAGACACTGGTCTTTTGTCTCCTTGGTCATCATCTCGGCTGCAAATACCGGAACACTCGTCGCCATCATGGATGCGGCCATAAACATGATTACAATTCTTTTCATTTGCTGATCCTCCCTTTAAAATCAGAATTGGAGCTTATGGCAAAATTTTAACCATCTATTTTCCCTTGTCAAGAGCACAATGCAAAATATTTAATCATTAACTACCTGCATATGAAATAAATGTGACAGTAGTTCGATTGAGGTCAATCGATGCTCAAACAATAAACCTGAAACCGGCGGTTGGAAGTTGCCAGAGAGCATCAGGGCACGTCTGCTCGACTGTAGACAGCTTTCAACTGCTAAATCCAGGATAAAGGCGCCCCCGTGACCTTCTCTGACTTTCTCACCGGACCGGTCGGTCCGCTGATGCGGAAACTGGCGCTACCGGTCAGCATCGGTTTCTTTTTCAATACCATGTTCAATGTGGTGGACACCTGGTACGCAGGGCGTATCTCTACCGAGGCCGTAGCAGCGGTGTCGCTCTCTTTTCCGCTCTTCTTTCTCATTATTGCGGTAGGGAGCGGCATCTCCACTGGCGCAACCGCCATTATCGGCCACGCGCTGGGAGCAGGTCGCCGGGAAGAAGCTGAACTCTACGCTGCCCAGACCATCAGTTTTGCTACTCTGCATGGTATTCTGCTGACCGTATTCGGTTGGCTGACAACACCCGCCATATTCAGACTCATGGGTGCTGATGGCGAATACCTTTCACTTGCCGTCGCGTACATGGGTGCAATGTTTATTGGGTCGATATTCTTTATCGCCAACCAGGCTCATAACGCCATTCTTAATGCCAGCGGCGACACCAAAAGCTTTCGCAACTTCCTGTTGATTGCATTCACTCTCAACCTTGTCTATGACCCCTGGTTTATTTATGGCGGCTTTGGTCTGCCACCACTCGGACTGGCCGGTATTGCCTGGGGTACTGTCACCATTCAATTCATCGGCACATTGTACCTTCATTACCGCGCCAAGCGAACCGGTCTCTTGGGAGGACTGGGATGGCAGGGCTTCACCCCGCGCCGGATCATGTATCGAGAACTTGCCCGGATGGGATTCCCTTCAAGCCTGACCATGCTGACGGTTGCTATCGGAATATTCGTCATCACCTGGTATGTCGGCCGCTTTGGCCATGAGGCTGTGGCTGCCTACGGTATTGCAACCCGCATCGAGCAAGTCGTGCTGCTGCCGGTCATGGGACTCAACGTGGCAACCCTGACCATGGTAGCTCATAATAGTGGCGCCCACCACTATGACCGGGTTCGGGATACAATCCGGACAGCACTCCTAAGCGGCATAACACTTATGTGCATCGGTACTTTGCTGGTTTTTCTGTTTGCCGAAAGCTTGATGCGATTCTTCACTGCCGACCCGTTGGTTATCGCTGACGGCGTGGAATACCTGCGAATCGTAGCTTTTCTCTTCCATGCATACGTCATCCTCTACATCAACTCCTTTGCCCTGCAAGGGTTGCAACGACCCAGTTTCGCCCTTTATCTGGGAATTTTCCGCCAGTTTCTGGCACCGGTGCCGGTTTGCTGGTTACTGGTTGTCATTCTGGGATGGGGGTTGATCGGCGTCTGGTGGGGAATCTTTTTCGTCAACTGGCTGGCAGCCGCCTTGTCACTCTTGTATATTCGCAAAACAATGCGGCAAATTCTGGCGGATGTCGGTGTTTCGGCTTGATTTTATGCGCAAGTCCGGATGAAGAAAGTCACCTTCCCGGTCGGCCACCGGGTGTTTGATGGTGTTTTTGCCGACCATACTTCTCTTCTAACAGCCGACGGTACTCACCACGGCACCAGTTCTCCACCTCAACCAGCGACCTGAAAGCCTCGGCAAACCCGTTTCTGCCGAGTAGTGAAGACCCCATGACCATAAACAATAGCCCGCCCGGCCCGGCAATAACAGGCGGGACACGTTTTGCCAGTCCGCCGGCGCCAATTTCTCCTGCCACAACCGGAGTCCCGCCAAGAAATCTGACATGCGGACAATCGCGCCAGCAGTCGGTTATCGCGCAATTCATCTGCTCGCAGAGCATGCTCATAATCACTGAAAATTTGGGATGACCATGAAGAATGACCTTGGCGTCACTCGTTTCAAAGATGCGGCGATGGGCGGCAAGTTCGCTGGAAGCGGTAATCCCAACTGTTGAGGAGTTGTCGAACGGTACCGGATCGATGCAACCGGCAAGCGCATCAAGACTGGCTGCCGTCTGGGAAATATAGATCAGTTTATCAGTACGGCAGGAGATATTACCGAAAAATGAGTCAACCAGCCCCCGCTCTACTGTGTAGCGACCAACGGTTGCAATCTCGTTGAGAATATCTTCTGAAGATTCGAGTGCCCGGTTGGCAAAGATCAGTCCTTCATCTGTCAGCGGTTGAAGCCACTCGGAAAAGAACCGGTCAACTGCTGCGCGCTCTTCCGGAATTATGAAGCCGGTCTGGAGAAGATCCTGCAGATATTTGACAAAGGTTGAATGAAACACCGATGAGTAGTTTATATATGCCTGTTCAACCGTCACTCCGCCGCTGGCAAAGATTCCTAATCCCTCGACAATCACACCCTTTGCGGTTGCCGAGCAAGTGCGCAATCTGCCCGGCCGGGTTTGCTGGGAGATCGCCGCGCCTGATAAAAGGGATATCGTGCAGATAGGTGCGTGTTTCCGTATCCTGGGGTTCGATACAGCTGGAGCCTGATTCTGATCTGGCTATAAGAAAATCGGCAAAAGGGAGCGAAGGTGCGGCAACAACCAGGCTCAAGGCGTTAAGCCGTTCCAGAACCGCCCTGGCAATCTCTGCCAACTCCGGCTCGCCAAAGGAGATAAGTTCATCGTCCTTGGCGGCAACCGCAATTCTCCCGGATAGTGCCGAGCGGTCGGCAACAAGTTTCATGAGCATATTTTTCAAGTTGATCATGCATATGAAATCCTAACAATCAGACTGTAGAGTTTTCCCTGGAGCCCAGAGACTAGAGTCAGTTTCAAGCCACCCCCGCAAGCTCCAGTCGTCCTCCCCATCTCTTCACCATCTCTTCCTTGAGTCTGGCATGCTCCGGAAGCTTCAGCTCCGGATCACGCTCAACAAGAGTGAATGCCTCGCGCCTGGCCTCCTCAAGAATCCGTCCATCCCTAAGAATACTGGCAACCCGGAATTCAGGGAGTCCAGCTTGTCGTGTGCCAAGAAAATCCCCTGGACCGCGAATTTCAAGATCAGCCTCGGCAATCTTGAAACCGTCAGCTGTCGCCTCCATCACTCGCAGACGTCTAACCCCATCATCCGAGAGTCGGTCAGAAGCAATCAACATGCAGTGAGAATTGTGACTCCCCCGCCCCACCCTGCCGCGCAGCTGATGAAGCTGGGAAAGACCAAACCGCTCTGCATGCTCAACCACCATCACGGTCGCATTCGGCACGTCTATGCCGACTTCAATAACAGTGGTAGCTACCAGAATATTTATTTCATTTGCCTTGAACGCGGCCATAACCGCCTCTTTCTCTTCCGGTTTGAGTCTGCCATGCAGCAGCCCGATCCGGAACTCTGGAAATGCTCCGGTTTGCAGCTCATCTGCCATCTGGGCAGCAGCTTTGAGATCCGATTTTTCGGACTCCTCAACCAGCGGACAGATAATATACGCCTGCCGGCCGCTGTTCACTTCGTCACGGACAATCCCGTAAATCTGTTTCCGCCGTGACTCGGCAAAAACTTTTGTGGTTATAGGCGTACGTCCGGGTGGAAGTTCGTCAATAACAGAAAGAGAAAGATCGCCAAAGACCGTCATGGCAAGAGTCCTGGGAATAGGTGTTGCCGTCATGACGAGTATGTCGGGATTCTCCCCCTTTCGCTTCAATATCCCTCGCTGCAGTACTCCAAAGCGATGTTGTTCATCTATGATACCGAGGCCAAGACGATAAAAGTCGACCTTGTCCTGAATTACCGCGTGGGTGCCGATTATGATTTCAGCCTCGCCGTTTGCCACCCGCGCCAGGAGAATGTCGCGCTCCTTCCCTTTATGAGAAGCGGTAAGCAGAACCACTTTCACCCCGAGAGATTCGCACCAGGTGTGGAGTAGTGAGAAAATGCTGTTCGGCAAGTATTTCCGTAGGAGCCATGAAGGCAACCTGGTAGCCGTTCTCAACAGCAACAAGTGCTGCCATCAGGGCAACCATGGTTTTACCGCACCCCACATCCCCCTGGATAAGACGATGCATCGGAAAAGGCGCCATCATATCCTCTTTAATCTCGGAGAGAACGCGGCGTTGAGCGTGTGTCAGTGAAAATGGCAGAAGCTTCAATAATGGTTTTGTGTACTTGTGGTTCACCTCAAAAGCAATCCCCTCTTCAAGAGTAAAGCCGCGTCTTTTGAGGGCCAGACCAAGTTCCAGATAGAAAAATTCATCAAAAACCAACGAATGATGAGCCGGTGTGGCACCGCTGTTTATCCTGTCCATGTCAGCTTCAGCTGAGGGGAAATGAGCTTCGCGGAGGGCTTCCGCCAGCGGGATTAGATGATGTCTGGCAAGTATTTCTTCATTAATATGGGATTCGACATCACCGGCAAAACTATCAACAACCTGCTTCATGACATGGCGCATCGCCTTCTGATGAAGCCCCTCGGTAAGGGGGTATACAGGCACTATTCTGCCGTAGGTTGCCGGGTCGCGGGCCATGACTGCGGCAATATCTTCTTCAGCCGCAATCCACTCGACTTCAGGGTGATGAATCTCCCGATGATAGCCAAACTGATTCACTTCACCTGTAAATATCCCTCTTCGCCCCGGATGCCAGGCTTTCTTCATCCAGGTTGCGTTGAAGTTGAACCATTTAAGAGACACTGTAGCTGTTCCATCACCGACTATAACCTCATACTGATTCCGGCCGCCTCTTGTCGATGAAACCGTTGCCGAGATCACGACAGCCTCAAAGACCTCCGTATGTCCGGGACGAAGCCGGGCAACCTCACGAAATTCACGACGATCCTCGTAGCGATTAGGGAGAAGGAAAAGAGCGTCGCCAACAGTCCTGATATTAAGACGCTCAAAAGCCTCAACCAGCTTTGGCCCAACTCCCTTGATACAGTGCATACCGGTAGAAAGATTTTTTAGTTTTATGGAGGATGCAAGATCTGATTTTAAGTTAAGCGGCGGGCTCTCCAGTGGTGTCAGCACCAGTCGTCCGGCTTCGTCAAGAGCTGCATCAAACGCTCCGTCTGCTGAAACTACAATTGAGTCAAGCAGCTCTTGCGGGAGCCTGAGCAGGTTATCCTTCTCAATTCTAATAATTGTCATGCAATTATCCTTGCATTCGGCACATCAAGATTATTTGACAGTGTGATTTATACCATGACTTCATTGATTTTGGAAACTGTTGACTATCGGAGTCAATAGACAATGCACCTGAAACCATTTTCACTTGACCCTCCAGAGACATTAAGCTATATCCTCATAATCTTGTTTGAATATTGTTTGGGAGGGACTGAAAATGCATCTAATGGATACAATACGGGAAAAGGCGAAAAAAAATCTGCAAACCGTTGTCCTGCCGGAAAGCTATGACGAGAGGATGCTTTTTGCGGCGGAAAAGATTGTGGAACAGGGTTTGGCAAAAATTATTATCCTGGGAAATCCTGCAGAAGTCCGTGCGGCGGCTGAGGCTAAAGGGATAAATCTTACTGGCGTAGATATTGAGGACCCCGCCTCATCATCTAAACTGAATGGCTATATAGACGCCTTTGTTGAGCTGCGTAAAAGTAAGGGGCTGACCCCTGAGGAAGCCAGAAAGATTCTTACTGACAAGGATAATCTCTATTTTGCCGGCATGATGGTAAGACAGGGGGATGCTGGCGGCGAGGTTGCCGGAGCTACCGGAACAACCGGAAATGTCCTTAAAGCCGCCTTTCAAACCGTAGGGACTGCCCCTGGAATAAAGACGGTTTCATCTTATTTCTTCATGGTTACAAAAACACCATCTTTTGGCGAAAACGGCATCATCCTTTTTGCCGACTGCGCAGTAAACCCGAACCCGGATGCTCAGGCATTGGCCGAGATTGCGGTTGCTACGGCCCGAAACTGCAAAAACTTTCTGGATGTAGATGCCAGGGTTGCAATGCTCTCTTTCTCAACAAAAGGGAGCGCTTCCCACAGCGACGTAGACAAAGTACTCTCAGCCATCGAGATCGCTAAAAAGATAGATCCGGCTCTCCAGATTGATGGCGAACTTCAGGCGGATGCAGCCCTGCTACCGAAAGTCGGCGAGAAAAAAGCTCCCGGAAGTCCGGTTGCCGGTAAAGCCAATGTCCTGATATTCCCCGACCTTGATGCCGGCAACATCGGCTATAAACTGGTTGAGCGGGTTGCCGGTGCCGAGGCCATAGGACCGGTTATTCAGGGACTGGCAAAGCCGGTGAACGATCTGTCAAGGGGCTGTTCTGTAGAAGACATTGTTAATGTAGTTGCCATAACAGCGGTGCAGGCACAGGGTTGATAATGAAAACACCGTAGACGTAAAAAGGCCGATGAAGCTAACTTCATCGGCCTTTTTTTATATGTAAATGCAAACCTTACTTTCTAACGAAATCCGACTTTGAAAAGCTATAGGTGAAGTTCATGTGGTCTGTATATGTTCCATCCAGAATTGCGGCAACATCCTCTGTAAAAACGAGTTCCTCATCAGTAGGGATGACATAAACCTTGACCGGTGAATCATCAGTTGTGATGAGAGTTTCACGCTTTCTGGTCATTGCCCCCTTATTGCGTTCCTTGTCAAGATGGATGCCAATATGTTCGAGCCCTTCAATTGCTTTCTCACGTATAAGCCAACCCATCTCGCCAACACCAGCAGTAAATACGACGGCGTCAAGCTTGCCGATTATTGCCATATATGAGCCTATGTACTTCTTAAGGCGGTACGCTTCAATATCGAGGGAGAGTTGGCATAGTTTATCCCCTGCCTGAGCATGTTCAATAACATCTCTTCTGTCAGTAAAGCGGCCGGTAATCCCGAGAACACCACTCTTCTTATTCAGTATGCCGTCTATCTCCTTCGCAGAGAGATTCTCTTTCTGCATCATGAAGGCGGGTATTGCCGGATCAATGTCACCACACCTGGTCCCCATCATTGCTCCTTCCAAAGGAGTCAAACCCATTGAGGTATCGACAGAAATACCATTTTTAATTGCACAATGGGAAACGCCATTGCCGATGTGCATGGTGATTATGTTTGTCTCAGAAGCCTTCTTCCCCAGTATCGCAGCCGCCCGCTTTGAAACATATAGATGAGACGTCCCATGGAAACCGTAGCGACGGACTCCGTGTGCTTCATACCATTCGAAAGGAACCGGGTAGAGATATGCGTGCTCAGGCATTGTCTGATGAAAAGCAGTATCGAAAATTGCAATATGCGGAACGTCCGGAAGAACAGCCTGGGCGGCCTCAATTCCGGATATGTTAGGAGGATTATGGAGAGGGGCGAGATGTTGGACCTCTTTGACGGCATCAAGCACGGCTTCGTCAATCATCACAGAGCAGGTGAATTTCTCGCCGCCATGTACAACTCTATGGCCAACAGCAGAAATCTCTTCAATTTTTTCAACCACACCATGAACAGGATCGGTGAGTGTACGTATAATTAGCGCGATTGCCACTTGATGATCAGGACAATCACTTTCACATCTATAGGCTTCTTTACCAGGAACTTCATGGAGGATGAATGAATCGCCAATGATGACACGCTCCACCATCCCTTTAGCAACAACTTCCATCTGCTGCCAGTCAAAGAGTTGATATTTTACCGAAGAACTCCCACAGTTAAGCGCCAGAATCTGCATTTAAACACTCCTTATGATAAAATATAAACACACATGACATACCATAAACACAAACTTTTTCGATATGAGTAAATAACTTTAACTACTAATTTAACTATAATAAAACTGTTTTTTATAATACAGAATGCCAGTTTGCAATTCAAGTTTTTTTCGTTAAACATGAGATACTTCTATTAGAATGGATGATAAGCCGGTATTTTTTTATTGTCACAACTTAAAAAACTGTGTTAATTTATCGATTGACCAATAACCATCCAACAAAAGGGAGGATAAACGTGAAGAAAATTGCTGTAGTTATTGCTGTACTCGCACTCGCTGCTGCAGGGTGCCAGAAGAAAGAAGAAGCCCCTAAAGCTGCCGCACCACAGGCAGGCGCACCTCAGATGCCGGCAGGCGCTGCTCCGGGCGGAGACCCTCACGCTGGCCTCAAACCTATGGAAATACCGGCAGGCTCAGGACATAAAGGCAAAGTGCTTCAGACAATGGACGCTAGCTCCTATACTTATGTAGAAGTCGAGGAGAAAGGCCAGAAACTCTGGATTGCAGTAATGAAAGAGGCTCTTGTTAAAGAAGGCGTTAAGGTTGGCGACACCATCGAATTCCCCGACTCACCGCCAATGGTAAATTTTCAGAGCAAAGAACTCAAGAAAACCTTTGACAAAGTTATCTTCTCTGCCGGACTTCGCAAAGTTAAATAATTTACGAAACACCCGAAGTAACAAAAAAAGCGAAACCGGAACCGGTTTCGCTTTTTTTATCCCAATGTTTAAGCAGTCAGTTTGCTTTATGGCAACTTCGCTGTATCCACGCCGATCAAATCATTTGCCTGAGCATCATCTGAAAGCTCTTCCTCAACCCCAAGCATCAACTCGTCAAGATTGAATCTCTCAGGAGAGATCTTCGGTATCCGCTTAGCGCCTAAAAAACGTGCTCTGTAATAAGGAGTATCAAGAGAGGATATCACAACACGGTGATGCGCTGATGACGCATGAATCATCCTGTTATTACCCAGATAAATACCTACATGAGAAGGAAAGGATGCATAGGTTTGAAAGAAAACCAGGTCGCCCTTCTGCATATCGCCACGCGCAACAATATCACCACGCTCGAACTGCTCCCTGGCTGTCCTGGGGAGAGAAACATCCATTTCATTAAAAACCTGCTGCACAAAGGATGAACAGTCAAGACCGTTTCTTGACGTACCACCGAAACGGTAACGTGTGCCTAAAAAATCAAAGGCTTTTATCTTTAAAAGCTTAATATTATCAGAATTGAAATCAGATTCATTATTGGCCTGAACAGTTGAAGAATCCTGTTCAAGAAGATCTGCAAGTGACTGCTCGTACTCTTTCTCATTTAAAAGATCGGCATAACGTAGTGATGGCTTTGCAGTGGCGCGTTTATCAGATTTTACCCCGGCGTCATTATCATAAAGAGCCAGAAATTGGCCTGGCTTGAGCTTCCCACTTGACAAACCATTAAGCCTCTTCAATTCAGCCACTGAGACTCCGGACTTTTTGGAGATCCTGGAGATGGTATCGCCTCTTTTAACCTTGTAAGTAGCCGTAGGTTCAGAAACGGCTTTAGTGGTTTTTGTGCCGCGTGGAGGGATTACAAGTACATCGCCAGGCTTTATGCTTGAGTTGAGTAGATTATTTGCCTCTTTCAGATCGTTCACAGGGACATGATATTTCTTAGCAAGTGAGGCAATAGTTTCATTCTTTTTTACTTTATGTGTTTTTGCAGCAAATGCCACAGTAGGAATTGAAAGTAAAAGCGTCAGTAGCAGTACACCTACCTTACGTACCATCTCTCCTCCCATATTTGTTTTATTATTCTGCCAAAAACTGCATCTTTATATAACAATTCACAGTCAACTGTCAAGATTATCTTCCCACATTAAATAGAATTTTCATTTTGATATAACTACAGTTACCTTGACTGACTCGTTCGAGCTCAGCTGCACCTGAGGAGAAGGGGTAAGAAGCTTTACTTCAAGAACCTCACTTTTTGTAACACTCGCAAGGTCAAGCGGTTCAGTATATACCTGCTGCAATTGAGCGAGGGATGTGCCGTACCCAAGCACCCTGACTCTGTCAGGTTTAATGGAAAGAGATCTAAGCCTAACTCCTTTAGGCAGGCGACCGGTTCTCTTCAGGTAAACAGGAATGTCGCGATACATTTTCTTTTCAGCGGCAATCCTTAATACTGCGGGGGAAACCTTTATGACAGAAACACCCGGAGGAAGCTGAAAAGAATTTGCGTCAACAGTGACGCTATTTACCCCTTCGTGAATCTTTGACAGATCAACGTCAGCTGCAATTTCAAGCTTTTTTGTCGAAGTGAACAAGGTTGAAAGTACTTTTATCTGGACATCCAACTCGGAGGGGAGGCCATCAACAAGAATAAGGTTATCTGGTAAATCATGAAATTTTACCTGGGCTGCGACCGATTGAACGCCTCCCTGCCTTATATTGATAAGTAACCAGCATGACAACACCAGTAGCAGTGTCAGAAATTTAGGCAGGAGATTCCTGCCAAGGCGATCTTTCAGTGAGAACTTTGGCTTAGCTTTGGCGGTGGTAACAATAGATCTCTCAAGAAGTCCAGTTAACTCATCTTCTGATGTAATTGATACAAGTTCGCCAGCTGATGCATATGAAACTTCACCACGCTCTTCTGACACGACCAGAACAAGGGCATCGGTTTTCTCGGTGAGTCCAAGTGCGGCTCTATGCCTGGTGCCAAGGTGCTGCGGAAGTTCAATGCTCTGTGAGAGGGGCAAATGAGATGACGCCTCTGATATCCTTGAGTTTCTGATTACTACTGCGCCATCATGAAGCGGAGAACTATGATCGAAAATACTTGCAAGCAACTGGCTGCTAACAATACAGTCGAGAGCCACACCATGGAGAAGAAAGGCGTCAAGCCTCTCCCTGCGCTCGAAGACTATTATTGCACCAATGCGTCGCTCGGCCAGAGCAAATACCGTTGCAGCAATCCCGTGAATATCAAGGGTAACAGGTTCATCATTTTGATTGAATAAGTTGCGGAGCAGACTGAACCGATAGAGCGCCTGCCTGATCTCCCCTTGAAAAACCACAACAATAACTATAAAGATAACTGTGCCGAGTTCCTTAAGCACCCAGTTAGTCATAAAAAGGCCAAGGTTCTCAGTTATTATGTAAAGAACTACCAGAGAACCAAGACCAATAACCACCTGCAAGGCGCGAGTCTTTCTGAACCAGAAGTAAAGCTGATAGACCAGGATCGTCATTATCAGTATGTCAGCAATATCCTGAATACGCATCAATAAGACCTGTTACGATTTAACTGGAAAGGGTGGGGAAAGATATGGTACTAAATTTATGTTGGCAATCCGGCACTGCATTGATTTGATAGCATTTTTTCACTAGAAAGGACAGGTATAAATGTATCGGCTTACCAATAAAGGGGAAAACATCAGAGCGATGTTTGACTCCATTGCACCTCGCTATGACCTTCTGAACAGACTTCTTAGTCTTGGCATAGACCGAAAGTGGCGGCGGTTTGCAGTAAAACAGATAAGATTTGCTGAAGGGGGAAAGGTTCTTGATGTTGCCACAGGAACGGCGGATGTTGCGCTTGAGATAGCAACTGCTACTCCGGATTCTGTTACAGTCACAGGAGTTGATTTTTCACCGCAGATGATTGAGCTGGGGAGGGAGAAGGTGAAACAGTCCCCATTTTCGGACAGGATTTCACTTCATGTCGCCCCATGTGAATCAATCCCTTTTGAAGAAAACTGTTTCGACTCCGCGACCATTGCTTTTGGCATAAGGAATGTTGTAGACCGTACATGCGGGTTAAAAGAGATACTGCGAGTTCTAAAGCCTAATGGCAGAATAGTCATTCTTGAGTTTTCAAATCCCCAATCAAAAATATTCAAGGCCCTCTACAACTTCTACTTCTTGAAGATCCTCCCTGTAGTCGGCGGACTTATTTCTAATTTCAGCGCCTACAAATACCTGCCTGATTCAGTCCTGGAATTTCCTTCGCGGGAGGAGTTCAAGCAAATCATGTCAGATGCCGGATTCAAGTCAGTTACGCATAAAGATCTCACTTTTGGCATAGCTACTGTGTACACAGGAGAAAAAAACTCTAATCTGCATTAACAGAGACGCCCTATTCAAATTTGAAAATAAACCTGGTGCCGAACTTTTCTTCCCGCCCCTCAACACCTGGCTTTTCTATCTTGCCGATTGCCGAGTTATCATAAAAGAAATTCAGATCGACCCCTTTTTTAACAGGCACTCCCAGCTCGCTTCTCCATGAAAGCTGCCCTGAGGGCTTAAGAAGTTCACTATTGGAGCCGCCAGCTGAATTGTTCTGACTTTCTATGGTTTCTTTTGTATAAACTGGAACCTTTGCAAATGTTGTCAGGGAAATGCCCTCCAATAAGTTCAGCTTACCGCCTGCCTCTCCCTGGACTCTTTCGGATGTCTGCCTGACGCCAAGACCAGCATCATCTTCCCTTGAATCATGTGAAACTGACAAATGAGGCTCGACAACAGGCTTCGCTGAATCAGAAGAATCTGTGAAAGAGTATCTCTCTTGATCGAAAAACTTTTCTTTTTGAATAGGTTCTGTAAGACTCGGAGTCATAATACCAGCGGCTTCAACAGCCACCTGCAACAATAGTGCTTAACAAAAACAGGTTAAACAACAGCAGTGAAATTCTGACTATGTGCCTTTGCGGATTCATAATATTCCCCATTTTTTAATTTTACACCAATCACCGCATTTAGTGCAATTTTTACATATGTAGACCTCAAAGTACTGAAACTTGACACAGGTCAAAGAAGCTTGCCGATAAACAGGATAGTTTCAGTCAGAAGGTTGACAACAGGATTTTACCTGTTATTTTTAAAGAACCTTTAATTTACAAAACAACACAACTTAACAGGAGGAGAAAATGGGAATGTTCTGTAATCAATGTGAGCAGGCAGCGAATAGTGTAGGGTGCAATATTTCAGGAGTATGCGGCAAGAAACCTGATGTAGCGGCACTTCAGGATCTGCTTCTTTACGGGCTTAAAGGCGTGGCACTGTATGCATCGAAAGCTCGCGAACTAGGTGCAAAGGATGCTTCAATCGACAGGTTTGTTGTTGAAGGGCTCTTTTCCACCGTAACAAATGTTGATTTTGATCCGGACAATATTGCCAAAATCATTCGTACTGCAGCCCAGACAAGAGATCAGGCAAAAGCACTTTATGAGAATGCCTGTAAGAATGCCGCTGCAACACCAACACAGTTAACCGCCGGCCCTGCGACATGGACACCGGCTGCTGATACAGCAGGTCTGGTAAAACAGGGTGAAGAGCACGGCCTCAGTTCACTGCATGTAAATGAAGACATTCGCTCGGTTATCGAAATTCTTACCTTTGGGCTAAAAGGTATGGCGGCTTATATGGACCACGCCATGATTCTCGGCAAGACCGATGACGAAGTACTTGGATTCTTTCACTCAGCTCTTGCTGCAACAACCGACCAGAACCTCGGCCTGATGGATTACGTTGGGCTTTCCATGGAGTGCGGCAAGCAAAACATAACAACAATGGGTCTCCTCAATACAGCCCATGTAGAAAAGTACGGCCATCCTGTGCCCACTGCCGTAAATCTGGGCACACGAGCTGGAAAAGCAATTCTTGTAAGCGGTCATGATCTGAAAATGCTTGAAGAACTCCTTAAGCAGACTGAAGGAAAAGGTATTAACATTTATACCCACGGCGAAATGCTCCCTGCACACGGTTATCCTGGACTCAAGAACTATTCCCATCTTGCCGGCAATTTCGGTGGCGCCTGGCAGGATCAGGCAAAAGAGTTTGCCAACTTTCCCGGGGCTATCATCTTCAATACGAACTGCATCCAGAAACCTTCTGACTCTTACAAGGACCGCCTCTTCACCTGGGGACTTGTTCAGTGGCCTGATGTAAAGCATGTTGAAGGTTGGGACTTTTCCGCAGTAATAGCTAAAGCCAATGAATATGCAGGCTTCCCTGAAAATCCGGGCCAGGAGATTCTAACCGGTTTTGGACACAATGCAGTTCTTGGTGTTGCAGATAAAGTTATCGCAGGGGTGAAGGCCGGAGCAATCAAGCACTTTTTCCTTATTGGCGGTTGCGATGGCGCAAAATCGGGTCGTAACTACTACACCGAATTTGCAGAGCAGGTCCCTAAAGACTGCGTTATTCTTACGCTCGCCTGCGGCAAGTTCCGTTTCAATAAACTTGAGTTCGGCGATATCGGCGGGATTCCCAGACTGCTTGACGTTGGTCAGTGCAACGATGCTTACTCGGCGATACAGATTGCAGTCGCTCTTGCAGGTGCATTCGAATGCGGAGTAAATGATCTGCCGCTCTCTTTCATCCTCTCCTGGTATGAGCAGAAGGCAGTTGTAATTCTTCTTTCCCTCTTCCATCTCGGAATAAAGAATATCAAGCTCGGCCCCACACTCCCTGCGTTCGTTACCCCGAACGTGCTCAACTTCCTGGTTGAGAACTTTAATATTGGCCCGATCACCACTGCAGAGGCTGATCTCAAAGCGATTCTGGGATAACATTGATCCAGCAATTCAAAGCGGGCGCAGAATTAATCTCTGCGCCCGTCTTTTTCATTGAATTCTACTACTGCGAAGTGCCGCAGTACCTGCATGGATTCTCCTTCCACTTGATCCATTCGCTGCAACTGCAACACTTCCTAAAATGCCCTTCCACCTCTTTTTTCGGCTTCTCGAACCAGACTATCAGTATGCAGATTGGGAAAAGAGCTGCCCCAAGCCCCCACAGAACCGGATTGCGCCCCCGATTATACGCCATTACTCCACCGGTAACTGCAAACGCTGTCGGAACAAGATACAAAAAAATAGCCGGTGAAAAAATGTCTGCCATTTGTTTACCCCCACTTACAGGATTATTCGGAAGGGATAATAAACAGCTCACCGGTTAATTGCAATCAGCTTTCCATAGACAACTTTCCTGTCCGCATTCAGCCGCCTTTCCAATTCCAAAACACTGCTCATTTCCTTCTGCCGCCTGAATTGCCTGAACAAGCTCAGTCTTTTTCAGATTAGCCTGCTCTTAACACCACGATCTTTGGCAATGGCCTTTATTCCCTGCATGTTCATTCAAGACCTCGCATTCCTGCAATATTTATTACATACTATTAATGCGATTCAGCTCAGCAAAATATAACAGGCTTGTAAACATATTCAAGTTCACTCTCGACAAATTCTGTTTTTTTTAATATATTCCCGAATGTCAGCATTTATAAGTCAAGCCCCGCTTGGTCAATCCCAAAGCAAAAAAGGAGTTCCAGATCATGTCAACAAAACCTTTTGTGTATCAGGATCCATACCCTCTTGGTAAAGATCAAACATCTTACCGCAAGATAGAGGGTTCTGAGCAGTATGTAACTGTTGAGCAGTTTGCCGGCAAGGATGTTGTTCGTGTCTGCCCGGAAGCACTTGCCATTCTTGCCAATGAAGCAATGAAAGATGTCTCTTTTCTCCTTCGCCCTGACCATAATGAGTCAGTGGCAAAAATCCTCCGTGACCCGGAAGCATCGATGAATGACAAGGGTGTTGCACTTGCATTTCTCCGAAATGCAGAAATTTCCGCGAATTTCGAACTTCCTATCTGCCAGGACACCGGCACGGCAACTATTGTCGCCAAGAAAGGCCAACAGATATGGACTGGTGGAAGTGATGAAGAGTACCTGTCCAAGGGAGTCTACAAGACCTATACGGAAGAGAATCTGCGCTACTCCCAGACAGTTGCACTTGACATGTATGAAGAGATCAACACCGGCACAAATCTTCCTGCACAGATTGACATACAGGCCGTAGACGGTGATTACTACAAATTCCTTTTCATGGCAAAGGGCGGCGGCTCAGCCAACAAAACTTCACTCTTTCAGGAAACGAAAGCCCTCCTTACTCCTGACTCACTCCTGAAATTTCTTGTCGGCAAGATGAAATATCTCGGCACTGCTGCCTGCCCTCCATACCATATTGCTGTTGTTGTCGGTGGGACAAGTGCGGATGCCTGTTTAAAGGCTGTAAAACTGGCTAGCGCCAAATATCTTGACGATCTGCCGACAAAAGGCAATGAACATGGCCAGGCATTCCGGGATGTCGAACTTGAAGAAAAACTGCTTCAGGAAGCATATAAGCTCGGCATTGGCGCTCAATTCGGAGGAAAGTATTTCGCTCATGACATAAGGGTTATCCGTCTCCCACGCCACGGCGCATCTCTCCCGCTGGCAATGGCTGTCTCCTGCTCGGCTGACAGAAACATTAAAGCAAAGATAACTCGTGAAGGTCTTTTTGTTGAGGAGATGGATCGTAATCCGGGGCGCTTTATCCCCGAACAGTACAGGGGCAAGCATAGCCACGGCGTAAAAATTGATCTGAATCAACCGATGAAGGATATCCTTGCAGAACTCTCCAAACATCCAGTTTCCACTCCACTGCTTCTTAACGGGACCATTGTCGTCGGCCGCGATATAGCCCATGCAAAGTTCAAAGAGATAATTGATTCAGGAAAACCGGTACCTGAATATCTCCTCAAACATCCAATCTACTACGCAGGTCCGGCCAAAACACCGAAAGGCAAAGCTTCAGGCTCATTCGGGCCGACAACAGCCGGGAGGATGGATTCGTATGTTGATCTCCTCCAGTCGAAAGGGGCAAGCTTGATAATGATTGCCAAGGGAAACCGTAGTCAACAGGTGACTGATGCCTGCAACAAGTACGGCGGTTTCTACTTGGGCTCAATTGGCGGACCTGCAGCGGTATTGGCTGAAGAGAACATTAAGAAGGTCGAATGCATCGACTTCCCTGAACTGGGAATGGAAGCTGTCTGGAAGATAGAAGTCGAGGACTTCCCTGCTTTTATTCTCGTTGATGACAAAGGCAATGACTTCTTCAAGCAGCTGGGGCTGTAAAGGCAAATGACAAAAACCCCTGACCGGCCATCTTTGGTCAGGGGTTTCAGTATACTTGAGATCGGCAACTTCTTGAATCCTTTTGAATAAGGTCCTCGAGGAATCAACCTAACCTGCTATACAAATCTGTCTGTATCTGCCAGGTTTTTTCAACTTCAAACCAAGACTGTTCAAGGAGATTATAAAGATGAATGGGGCTCGTTCCTTAATTTCGGCTTTCCATGAAATAAACCGGTCAGAAAACAAAGCAGTTGCCTATTTCACCCCTTCGCTGATAGGGATGTTCGGATCAGCTAGTATTTTCGACTCTTTCCTGTCGGAAATAGACACAGCTATGGCATCTGGCAAAATACCGGCTTCAATAAAAAAACGTGCTGCAAACCTTACAGGCACTTTCATCCCTCAAGTCGCTGAATATAACGGCATAATTAACCCTTCCGAGCGGATTGTCACGACAGATGAATTGAAAGGTATATCAAAGGAATCCCTTGAAAGCAGGCGTAACGGCGTTGAAGTGATTCTGTCGGCGCTGATAGCAATCCTGAAAGAAGCTTCTGAAATGAACTAAGTTTCAGCCGGAGAATTTTAGAGTTGTCCGGCATGGATTAAAAGACCCCAATTCACAGCTATTGACAAGCAGATAACAAACCTGATGGCTAAAAAATGACTCTCAGTGGATATATCTATAGATCAATTATATTGATATTCCTATTGAAGTGTAACGTTGCAGATTATACTAGTTTTTAGCAGTTACAGACTCTATCCTCCCAATCATCTCCCTGAATGTGAACGGCTTTCTGATGTATCCGTCAGCACCTGACTCTTTAACAAGCTGAACAAGCTCTTGTTCAGACTTTGACGAGAGCAGCAGTACAGGGATAGTACTCGTAGCTAAATCATCCTTCAACATCCTTGTCTTCTTATCACCATCAAGCGCCGGCATCATCACATCGATTATAATAATATCAGGTCTACTATCGCCGTAGATAAAACGATCTGCATCTCTTGCGCTCAAAGCTGTGAGAACCTCATAACCCTTGGCAACAAGGGCCTCACTAGCCATTTCAAGAACAATTTCACTATCATCTACAACAAGCACCCTTTTACTCATATCTCTCCCTTGTAATCGACAGATAAACTCTTATCTCGATAAAAGTAATAACAGAAAACCTACCTGTTATTCAATATAAAAGAACAAGGTTTTATAATGTTAAGACACTTCGGCCACAAAAAATAAAGAAAATTGCAAATCAATTCCCAGCACTATTTTCTGTAATTTCATCTTATTACCTTTCTGTTGAATATCAAAATTGCGCTACCAGTGTAGTTGCTCAATAAAATAATTGGTTCGTCTCTTAGATCTCTGCAAAACGCATGATAATGCCATTAATAAATGCTTTCTACTTGCACCGAATTGAATATGAATTTACTATTCCATCAAATCTGAACAGGAGAGAGTCATGAGCAGAAAAACAAGCATAAAGCTGGGAATTGCTGCACTGGCAGTTTATATATTAGGTGGAGTTGGGGTTTTCGGAGGGATATGGTTAATTGTCTTCAGAAAAGGCGTAGATGTGATGGGCCTGGGGCATGGCCACACTATCGGCTATCTGTTGCTCTCAGTTGGTGCAGGGCTTTCGATATTCGGGGTCATTCTTATGAGGATTTTCAGAAATCGAGGACTGGCCTGACAACAACCAAAGGGCGCTGAGCATTGCAGCGCCCTTCTTTTTTAAGGGTAGACAGGGATAAGCTCCAACCCCATCGTCTCGGGAAAATCACAAACAATATTCATATTCTGAACCGCCTGTCCGGCTGCGCCTTTAACAAGATTGTCCAGTGCTGACACCACAATAATCCTTCCGGTTCTTTTGTCAACACTCACACCGATATCACAGAAATTGCTCCCCCGAACAAAAGCTGTTGAAGGGAACTCACCCTGTTTGAGAATCCTCACAAAGGCTTCCCCTTCATACTGCTCTTCGTAAAGAGCATGAATTTCAGCTACGTTGATTGGGTTCACCGGAGCAGCATAAATGGTAGAAAGAATCCCTCTATCCATCGGGACAAGATGTGGAGTAAAGGATATGATAGTCTTAACGCCGGCAAGAAGAGATAACTCCTGCTCTATTTCCGGGATATGACGATGAACCCCGCCTACACCGTACGCCTTGAACCCTTCATTCACTTCACAATAAAGAGAATCAACCTTTGCCCCCCTGCCGGCACCAGATACTCCTGACTTTGAATCCGCAATAATTGAAGCAGTATCAATCAGTCCGGCTCTCAGAAGCGGCATCAAGCCGAGAATAACGCTTGTCGGATAACAGCCCGGGTTTGCAACAAGCCTTGTTCGTGAAATCTCCTCTCTACGTAGCTCGGGAAGGCCGTAAACAGCATCTGACAGGAGCAGCGGGTTTAAGTGCGGCTCGTACCAGGCGGCATAAACATCAGGATCATGCAACCGATAATCAGCAGAAAGGTCGATAACAATCTTTCCGGCATCAAGAAAAGCCGGAACTACTGCCATTGCCGCCTTATGAGGTAGAGCTGTAAAGATAATATCAGCTTTTCCAGCTATTGTTTCAGGAACAAGTGGTTCGAGAATCTTATCATAGCGACCGCGCAAGGATGGAAATACATCCGAAAGACGTTTGCCTGAATTCTGCTCAGAAGTAACCGTTGTGACGGCAACTTCTGGATGATTATGAAGAATCCGGATAAGCTCGACACCGGTATAACCACTTGCGCCAACTACAGCAACTTTTAGCATACAAAAACTCCTTTAAACGAGAAAAGGGACGCCGCATGCGGAATCCCTTTTCTCGTACCGAAACTGTGCAGTTCGATTAACGTTTGGAGAACTGGAAGCTCGCCCGTGCAGCTTTCTTGCCGTACTTCTTACGCTCTTTAACTCGTGAATCACGAGTAATGAAGCCAGCCGACTTGAGAGTGGGACGGTACGCCACATCAACTAAGAGCAGCGCCTTGGTGATGCCGTGCTTGATAGCTCCAGCCTGGCCGGAGTCACCGCCACCCTTGACAGTTACATAGATGTCGAATTTATCTACATTCTCAGTAAGCTCAAGAGGCTGACGAATAACCATCTTGGATGTCTCGCGCCCGAAATAGGCATCAATTGTCTTGGTGTTTACCGTTATAACGCCAGTACCTGGTGTGAGCCAGACACGTGCGACTGAAGATTTTCTTTTACCGGTGCCGTAATATTTGGTTACTGCCATGACTCTCTCCTGACTTATGCGTAAAGTTTATTAAAGTTCAAATACCTTTGGCATCTGTGCCTTGTGCGGATGTGCTGTCCCTGAATAGATCTTGAGCTTGCTCAACATATGGCGGGCAAGCTTGTTCTTTGGAAGCATCCCCTTGACGGCAGTCTTGAGAAGCTCTTCCGGCTTTTTCTCAAGAAGTTTGCCGGCTGTTACAGACTTTATGCCGCCCGGAAACCCGGAGTGACTGTAGTAAGTCTTGTCAGCGAGCTTATTGCCTGTCAGGGCAATTTTCTCCGCATTTATTACGACCACAAAATCACCAGTATCAACACTCGGAGTGTAAATAGGCTTCTTCTTGCCGCGAAGAATGCTTGCAATCTCGGTCGCAACACGACCAAGAACCTTATTGTCAACATCAACGAGATACCAATCTCTCGTGAATTCACCCTCTTTTGCAACTTTTGTCGTTTTCATCAAAACCTCACAACCGTCGAATAGTAAGCACTGCCTTACGGGAAAGTTTGTAAATTAGATGATTTGTCGCTGACTGTCAAGGAAAATATCGGCAAAATCTCCTGTATTAAATTATGAACGGTGAATTGCGAACGGTCCCCACGCCTGATCGACACACATTAACTCCATGGTATTTACGTTAACATGAGCTGGCCGACTGACAATCCACTCAACTGTTTCGGCAATATCCTCGGCAGTCAGGGGCTTGGTTCCGGCATAAACTTGTGTTGCCTTTTCCTCATCACCTTTGAAACGAACAGTTGAAAACTCCGTCTCTGCCATGCCTGGCTGGATACAGGTTACCCGCACTCCCGTCCCCAGAAGGTCACAACGGAGATTACGCGAGAACTGGGTTACGAATGCCTTGGTGCCGCCGTAGACATTACCGCCCGGATATGGCCATTCCCCGGCAGTTGAACTGATATTGACGATATATCCGCTGTTGCGGGCTACCATACCGGGAAGGATGAAGCGGGTACAGTACATCAGACCTTTTACATTGGTATCCACCATTGTATCCCAGTCATCAAGATCGACGCGGTGTGCCGGTTCCAGGCCGAGTGCCAGTCCGGCGTTGTTTATCAAGACGTCGATCTCGCGGAACCGATCCGGCAAAGTTTCAACCGCTAATTGAACTGATACCCGGTCAGTTACATCCAGAGGGATAATATGAACTTCACACAAAGCTGACAATTCCCTCTGAAGTTCGATCAGCGGGGCTATCCGTCTGGCAACAAGCACCAGACGATTACCCTCTCTGGCAAAAATACGGGCGCAGGCCGCACCGAAGCCGGATGATGCACCTGTGATGAAAATGGTTTGGCTCACTGCGACAGCCCCTCCTTAAACTAATTTCAGCAATTTCATGAGGAATGACTTCAACAAAAAACCTCAATAAGACAGAGCCCTTGGGGAGGTGCAGTCGGCCCGGGCTTTGTTCCTGGTTCAGTAAGACATCTACTGATATGCTCCGGCAACATTTTACCTTTGCCGATCTCAACCAGTGTTCCGGCCATAATTCTTACCATGTTTCTCAAGAAACCCGAACCAATTACATCAATATGGATCAGATCTCCAAAATTAGAAATTCCGACTGAATCTATCTTTCTGACGGTTGTCTTTGCCGCACAGCCGCTTGTCCTGAAAGCAGAAAAATCATTTTCACCGACGAAGAGTGCGGCGCCGTCACGCATCAACGCCAGATCCAGCTTTTCACGCAGATGCCACGCATAAAATCTGGAGAGTGGCGAACGACGAGGTGCTGAATGTATGGTGTAGCGGTAATGCTTCCCTTTTGCATCATGACGCGGGTTGAAATCAAGCGCAACTTCCTCTGCGGCAATAACAGCAACATCGGCCGGTAAAATGCAGTTCATCCCGTCAGTGTAGGCAGTCATCGGCAGAGACCTCTCAGTCCTGAAGCAGGCAATCATCCCCTTCGCATGAACACCGGCATCAGTTCTGCCTGATGAATGCAGCAATACCCGTTCACCCAGAAGTCTTGCCAGTGACTCCTCCATTACCTGCTGAACAGCTAGTCCGTTTGGCTGAAACTGCCAGCCGACATAAGCCGTTCCGTCATATTCTATTGTCAGTTTAATATTGTGCATAAAATAGAGAGGCGCCCTTAACGGGCGCCTCTCAAACTCCTGATAACAGTGCTGTTACTTATCGACAAGTATCCGCAACATCCTTCGCAGCGGCTCAGCAGCTCCCCAGAGAAGCTGATCACCACAGGTAAACGCCTGAATGTACTCCGGCCCCATCTTCATCTTTCGAACCCTGCCAACCGGCACAGTCAGTGACCCTGAAACTGCGGCCGGCGTAAGTCCGGCGAGCGAGTCTGCCTTGTTGTTAGGAATAAACTTTACCCACTCATTGTCATTGGCTATGAGTGCTTCGATTTCGGTTATCGGTAAATCTTTTTTCAGCTTGATCGTAATTGCCTGACTGTGACAGCGCATCGCTCCGACACGCACACAGATACCGTCAACAGGGATTGGATTGGCGTTGCCGAGAATTTTATTGGTTTCCAGAAAACCCTTCAGCTCCTCACGACTCTGGCCATCTTCTACTTCACGGTCGATCCAGGGGAGAACATTTCCGGCCAGCGGGAATCCGAACTCCTTGGTCGGCATGGAGCCGTCACGCAGGGTAGCGGTCACTTTCTTATCAATCTCAAGGATTGCCGAACCGGGGTTTTTCAGTTCTTCAGCAACAACACCGCTAAGCACACCCATCTGGGAAAGAAGCTCGCGCATATTCGGTGCTCCGGCTCCACTGGCTGCCTGATAGGTCATGGTTGAGATCCACTCCACCAGGTCTGCCCTGAAGAGTCCGCCTAGTGCCATCAGCATGAGGCTGACAGTACAGTTACCACCGATGAAGTCCTTTTGGCCATTTGCAAGAGCCTTATCAATGACATCTCTGTTAACCGGATCAAGGATGATAACCGCATTATCCTCCATCCGGAGGGTTGAGGCAGCATCTATCCAGTAGCCGCTCCAACCCTGCCTGCGCAGCTCGGGATGAAGAGCCTTGGTATAGTCCCCCCCCTGGCAAGTGATGATAATATCGAGCTTCTTAAGCTCGGCGATATCCTCGGCACTCTTGAGTATCCCGGCATTCATCGGTGCAGGCAGCCCTGCCTGTGAAGTCGAGAAAAAGACCGGCTCAATGCCGGTGTTAAAATCACCCTCCTCAATCATTCGTTGGAGGAGGACCGAACCTACCATACCGCGCCAACCGACAATTCCGACTTTCATGTTCCGTTTCCTTTTTGTCTTGAAGTTATGATCTTAGAGGGCTGCGATAATCGCATCACCCATCTCTTTTGTATTTACCAGCTTCTCTCCGGCCAGATTCTGATAGATATCCCGTGTCCTGATAGCCCTGATCAAGAACTTTTGCAACAGCATTGTCTATGGCATTGGCAGCATCCAGCATGCCAAAGGAGAACTTGAGCATCATTCCCATGGAAAGGATCTGGGCGATCGGATTTGCAACACCCTGGCCGGCGATATCAGGAGCAGAGCCGCCCGACGGCTCATACATCCCGAAGGTACCTTCTGCCAGCGAGGCGGAGGGTAGCATTCCAAGTGAGCCGGTCAGCATGGCGGCCTCGTCGGAAAGGATATCACCAAACATATTTTCGCAGAGGATGACATCAAACTGCTTTGGCCACTTTACCAGCTGCATTGCCGCATTATCGACATACATATGGGAAAGTTCAATGTCCGGGTACTCTTTAGCTATCCCTGTAACAATCTCGCGCCAGAGAACTGAAGATGAGAGAACATTTGCTTTATCAATAGAGCAGACCTTCTTGCCACGCTTTCTGGCTGCCATAAAAGCAACGTGGGTGATCCGCTCAATCTCCGCAACCGAGTAGCGCATTGTGTCAAAGCCGACCCTGTCGCGCCCAACTCCTTCAATCCCTTTTGGCTGGGCAAAGTAGATGCCGCCGGTCAGTTCACGAATAACCAGAATGTTGAATCCGCCGGCGATAACCTCTTCCTTGAGCGATGATGCCCCAGTAAGCGAAGGAAAGATAATTGCCGGGCGTAAATTTGCATAAAGGCCGAAAATCTTGCGTAGCGGCAGCAGTGCTCCACGCTCAGGCTGTTCGTCAGGAGGGAGAGTTTCCCACTTCGGGCCACCAACAGAGCCGAACAGGATTGCATCAGAAGATTTGCAGATATCAACTGTTGTCTGCGGCAGAGCTTTGCCTTCCAGATCTATTCCGGCACCACCGACATTTGCATGGGTACGTTTGAATTTTACACTGTATTTTACCTCTACCGCATCAAGAACCCGCAATGCTTCGCTCATCACCTCCGGACCGATACCATCGCCCGGAAGAACCGCTATTTTGTATTCTGCAGACATCAAACCCTCCAAATGATTTAAAATTAAAAGTTTAATTTATTAACTGTTGAGTAGTATTGTCAACAAAAAAGGGCTTGATCAAAGGAACAAGTCTTCAGAATTATCGAGATGCTGGCTTTTAAGATACTCTGCAAGTAACAAGAAGGGAACTATGAAAAGGGAGATTTCGCAATAAAAGTTGATCGAGTTAATTCGGCGTTTGCTACATATGTAGTTACGTAATAAGTGGTCAGAAAAAATAAAAAGGACCTAGCTGGGGGCTAAGTCCTTGTATTAATTGGTCGGTGCGACAAGATTCGAACTTGCGACCACCAGACCCCCAGTCTGGTGCGCTACCAGGCTGCGCTACGCACCGATATCCTATACTGAACGAATATTAAAGCAGTTTTCTCAGTTCCTTCAGTTCATGACAGAGTAGTTGAATTAGTTCAGCAGGTTCCGTTTCAGCACTTTTCTTGGCTCTTTTATTTAAATTGAGCCTCGATTTTGCTCCAGCGATTGTCAATTTTTGAACATACAGGAGTCTGTATATCTCCTTGATTTTCTCAAAATCACTCAAAGAATAAAGACGCTGCCCGGTTTTAGTCTTACCGGGGGACAAAGTAGCAAACTGTGTCTCCCAGAATCTTAACACGGAGGTATTTATTTTGAGTGCTTCGGCTATTTCGCCGATTTTGTAATAAAGCTTTTCAGAAGCTGCTTCTGTCACAGCTCCTCCATCTGTTAGTTATTTGTTGATGGAAGCCTTTAGAACCTGACTCGGCTTAAATGTAAGGATTCTTCTGGCAGAGATAGTTATCTCTTCGCCTGTTTGAGGGTTTCTTCCCCGGCGATCTGCCTTTGCTTTCACGACAAAATTACCAAAACCGGCAATCTTAATCTTGTCACTGCTCTCAAGTGTATCTTTCATAATATCAAAGACCAACTCGACAAGCTCAGCAGACTCTTTTTTTGAAAATCCGACTTTCTCGTAAATGTTCTCAACAATGTCAGCCTTCGTCATAGCACCCTCAAGTTATTGATAAATCGAATTAATAATGTCCTGACTGCGGAGGTGTTTTATAACACACGGGTTTCGTTAAGGCAATCGTTTTTGTTCTATCTCAAGATAATATTCATGTTAGAAATCAACCCGTTTACAATTTTTTGATGGACCTTATTGACTTCCTCATCCGTGAGTGTCCTCTCAAAAGAGCCGTAGCGTACCCTTACCGCAATGCTTTTCTGACCTTCAGGGATCTTGTCACCAGTATAAAGATCAAATATTTCAACACTAATGAGCTTGTCACTCTTAACTGACTTGATACATTCAACAATTGCTGCGGATGGTGTAGCTGAGCTCATAAGCATGGCAATATCTCTGTAAGTATCAGGAAATCTCGATGGAGCCTTGACTAAAAGCGTGTCACTACCAAGATCAACAAGAGTTGCAAAATCCAGTTCAAAGTAATAGACAGACTTGTCAATTCCAAATGCTTCCTGTACGTCAGGGTGTATCTCGCCAAGTGTGCCGACTGTCTGGCCATTACAGATTACTGTTGCAGCTTTGCCAGGGTGATAATACGGTTCAACCTCTCCGGCGACAAAAGAGAGTTCCGGCAGTTTGAACAACCCCGTCAAAGACTCAACTACTCCTTTCAGATCGAAGAAATCAACGCTATCCTTTGGCTGATTCCAACTGTCACTATAACGTAAACCGGTGATTATCCCGGCAACGTGAAGTGGTTCATCGAGAAGTTCATTGCCAGGCTTTATCCAGTAGACCCTTCTCATTTCAAAAAGTCTAAGGTTAAAATTCCTGAGACTGAAATTCTTTGCTACGGTCTGAAGAAGCGCAGGGAGAAGAGTTGTTCGCATCACTGCATGCTCATCTACAAGAGGGTTGAGCAGGGCAACGGCTGAATTTCTTTTATCCTCAGCAGAAAAATTAAGCTTGCTGATATCGCAATGGGAGGCAAAACTGAAGTTAATCACTTCATTAAAACCTACCCTGGCAAGATGACTTTTAACTTCACGTTCAAGAATCTGGTAGCGCGGAACTCTGTCAGAAAAAACCTGCGCAACTGGCATTGTCATTGGGATATTTTCAAATCCATACAGCCGTGCAACCTCTTCAACCAGATCTATCTCCCTCTCAATGTCTACCCGAAAGGACGGCACTAAAATTTCAAGCACACCGTTAAAAGAGCTGACAACCTTAAACTCGAGATTGGTAAATATCTTTGTTATGGTTGCCTCGTCAAGATCAAGTCCGAGTATACTGTTTACCCTTGAAACCCTTAGCGTGATATTCTTTACAGATTGAGGAGCAGGGAATACATCAATAGCCCCCTTTGCAACGGTTCCACCGGCAAGTTCGGCTATCAATGAAGCGGCTCGATCAAGTGCAGTCGTAACTATCTGAACATCTGCTCCCCTTTCAAAACGGTGCGATGATTCAGTATGGATACCAAGACGCTTGCTGGTAAGACGGATTGCAGAGGGGTTAAAATAAGCACTCTCAAGCAGAATATCTGCAGTATCATCAGCAATTTCAGAATTTTCTCCCCCCATAATGCCGGCAAGGGCAACGGCTCTCCCTGCATCTCTGATGGTAAGGTCAGTTGCATTAAGGGTCCTCTCCTGACCATCGAGAGTTGTAAACTTTTCCCCTTCAGCAGCCCTTCTGACAATTATTTTTCCACCGGCTAGTTGCCTGAAGTCAAAGGCATGCAGAGGATGACCATACTCCATGAGAACGTAATTGGTTATGTCAACAACATTGTTAATCGAACGCTGACCAACGGCTTTAAGGCGATTTACCAGCCACTGCGGCGAAGGAGCAATTTTACAACCTGAGACGAATCTGGCTGTATAGCGGGGACAGAGATCAGGATCAACTATCTCTACAGAGGCAATAGAAGCTATATCAGCACCAGTTTCAGATATCTGATGGGTTGCATAGCGAACTTTTTTACCAAGCTTCGCAGCGATCTCACGGGCTACACCGATAACACTGAGACAGTCAGCTCTGTTTGGGGTAAGACCTATCTCAAAGAGTACGTCCTTGAGTCCCAACGCCTCAAAGACCGGTGTTCCCAAAGTCAGATCGGCAGGAAGCACCATGATTCCGGCCGATTCATCGGCAAGTGCCAGTTCTTTCTCAGAACAGAGCATTCCGCACGACTCTTCACCACGAATTTTTGATCTCTTAATTTTGAAATCACCCGGAAGAGTGCAGCCCACCTGTGCCAATGCTACCTTGTCGCCAGTTTTAAAATTCTGGGCGCCACAGACTACGCTAATAATTTCTTTACCGTTGTTAACTCTGCATAACGACAATTTATCGGCATTAGGGTGTTGAGCCTGCTCTTCGACAAGAGCGACGATGACATCATCAAGATCTGCACCAATATATTCAATTGACTCAACCTCCAGTCCGAGCATTGTCAGGAGAGCTGATAATGCTTCCGGGGAAAGATCAAAATCAACAAATTCTTTTAGCCAGTTATAGGTAACTTTCATATATTTCCCTGATAGTTAAAGCTATATATTAATGTATTAATTTAGAATTGCGAAAGAAAGCGGAGATCATTTTCGAAAAGAAGCCGCATATCGTTAATACCATATTTAAGCATGGCAACTCTCTCGATACCCATACCAAAGGCAAAGCCGCTGAATAGATTCAGAATCATAATCAACATGGCGAAACACTTCCGGATCGACCATGCCTGCGCCAAGGATTTCAAGCCAACCGGTGTTTTTACAGACCCGGCACCCTTTGCCGCGACAGATTACACAGGCAATATCTACCTCGGCGCTCGGTTCGGTGAAGGGGAAAAAGCTCGGACGAAGACGTACACCTATGTCACTTGCCGAACATCTGGTTCGTAAAGATAGTCAGTATCCCCTTGAGGTCGCCAAAAGTTATCCCCTTATCGACCATCAAACCTTCAATCTGATGAAACATTGGAGAGTGGGTGGCATCGTAATCACAGCGGTAGACCGTGCCAGGGGCAATGATCCTTACCGGCGGCTTCTGCTTGAGCATTGTCCTGATCTGAACAGGTGAGGTATGGGTTCTGCAGAAGCAGATTATTCTGAACAAAAAAGGTATCCTGCATGTCCCTGGCAGGATGATCTTTGGGGAAATTAAGCGCCTCGAAGTTGTAATAATCGAGCTCGATCTCGGGCCCTTCGGCCACCAGAAAGCCAAGCCCGGCAAAAATATCGCATATCTCTTCAATGACCAGGGTGATGGGATGCTTGGTCCCCTATGGCGTGCGTCTGCCGGGGAGGGTCACATCGATTATTTTCAGACTGATAGTTTTTGAGCTTTTCAAGCGTCTCTTTCAGCAGAGTAGAAGCTGTGCTCAAAACCTTCTTCAAGCGAGTCTCTTACCGTGTTGACAACCTGGCCGATAAGAGGGCGCTCTTCAGGACGGAAGCGCAGCCAATCCCTTTCATCACGGAAGTCAGTTCGCCCTTCTTCCCGAGAAACTTTACTCTGAGTGCCTGAAGATCCTCTTCAGTACTTACAGCAGGCAAGTTCGGAGAGAGCCAGATTCTTGAGCTGTTCCAACTGATCTTTCATCTTTTATCCCTTAAAAAAAAGAAATGGAATGCTTGGCATCCCATTTCTTTTATCTGTCATATTTATCAATTTAAGCTGCAGCTTTTGCCAGACCTGCAATCTCGGCAAAACCTGACGGATCCGAAACCGCAAGATCAGCCAGTACTTTGCGGTCGATTTCGACCTTGGCCAGCTTAAGTCCATGAATCAGCTTGCTGTAGGAAATGCCGTTTATACGGGCAGCGGCATTGATGCGGATAATCCAGAGTGCCCGGAAATCGCGCTTCTTTACCCGCCGGTCACGAAAAGCATAATTAAGTGCGCGGTCAACAGCCTCGGTAGCACTCCTGAAAAGTTTGCTGCGTGCGCCACGGTAACCCTTGGCAAGTTTCAGCACCTTGTTTCTTCTTTGTCTCGCTTTAAATCCTCTTTTTACGCGTGGCATCTTCTACTCCTTTTGGTTTGTATTTGCCGGATCCGCAAGGGGAGACTATTTCCTCACGGTTCACGGACTTTAGTAAATCAGGCTGAAAGGAAAAGCCTTGGCTTAACCTTCAACCTTCAGCCTGTCTTTTTACATATACGGAATAAGTTTGGCAATATTTTTTGGTCAGCAGCGGCAACCAGTCGCCACCACGAAGGTTGCGCTTGCACTTGCGTGTCTTGCTGGTAAGGATATGGCTGGTAAATGCGCATCCTCTCTTGATCTTACCCGAAGCGGTTTTCTTGAAACGCTTGGCTGCGCCGCTGATTGGTTTTAATTTTTGGCATTGTTCTTCTCCTGTTGATATTAATCTATTTTTTCGGGGCGACTATCATATACATGCTTCGCCCTTCCATTTTCGGTCTGACTTCAATAACTGCCACATCTTCCAGGTCTTGAACAAAACGGTCAAGAGCTTTCTGGCCGAACTCCATATGGGTTATTTCTCGTCCGCGGAAAACCAGAGTAATCTTGGCCTTGTTACCCTCTTCAAGGAACCGGCGGACATGCTTTATTTTAAAGAGCAGATCGTGTTCATCTGTCTTGGGACGAAGTTTAATCTCCTTGAGCTGGACCTGAACCTGCTTCTTTTTTGCTTCCTGCATCTTTTTGCTCTGCTGATACTTGAATTTGCCATAATCCATGATACGGCAGACAGGAGGCACCGCAGTCGGTGAGACCTCAACCAGGTCAAGCTGCTGACTCTCAGCCATAGTAAGGGCTTCCTGAGTAGTAATAATCCCTAGCGCCTCACCTGCAGAGCCGATGACCCGAACTTCTCTGGATCTGATTGCCTGATTGATATTAACTGTTGCCTTAGCTATGGCGCCACCCCCTAGTGGAAATTTGCTGATTCATGTAGATATAAAGTTTGTAAAATCTTCAACAGACATCGGCTCAAGATTCTTTCCGTCACGGAAACGCGGGGTAAGGGTACCTGATTCGACTTCTTTATCACCGATGACGAGCATGTACGGAACTTTTTGAAGCTGTGCCTCGCGTATCTTGAAGCCAAGTTTTTCGTTGCGGAAATCTTTCTGAATCCGAACACCCGCACTGCGAAGCTGTTGATAAAGCCCCTCGGCATACGGAATCTGGGTATCGGTAACAGTCAACAAAACAGCCTGAACGGGCGACAACCAGGTAGGAAAACTCCCGGCAAAGTGCTCGATCAGGACACCGATAAAACGTTCAATTGAGCCAAGAATGACTCTGTGGACCATGACGGGACGTTTCTTTTCGCCATCACTGTCAACGTAAGTCAGATCAAAGCGCTCAGGCAGCGTAAAATCGCACTGGATTGTAGCACACTGCCATTTTCTGTCAAGACAGTCTCTGAGCTTAATGTCGATTTTGGGGCCATAAAATGCGCCGTCACCTTCATTTATCTCAAAAGCACGTCCGGAATCCTTAAGAGCGCCAAGAAGTGCATTGGTAGCCCGTTCCCAATCCTCATCAGAACCGATCGATTTTTCAGGTCTGGTTGAAAGTTCCATGTCAAACTCAAAACCGAACTTCTCCATAACTTCAGCAACAAATGAGATGACCCCTTTGATCTCGGCGTCAAGCTGCTCAGGCGTACAGAGGATATGGGCATCGTCCTGAGTGAAGCATCTTACCCGGAGAAGACCGTGCAGAACACCGGCACGCTCATGACGATGAACAGTACCAAGCTCGAAATAACGAAGCGGCAGATCACGATAGCTTCTCAGGTGTGACTTGTAGATCATCATGTGGGCAAGACAGTTCATCGGCTTCACACCAAAACTCTGCTCGTCAACCTCAGTGAAATACATATTTTCGCGGTAATTTTCGTAATGACCGGAGCGCTGCCAGAGTTCTGTCTTGAGTATCTGTGGGCCAACGACGATATCATAACCGCGTTTCAGATGTTCCTTGCGCTCAAAATCCTCCAGAATAGTCCGGAGCATCGCCCCTTTCGGATGCCAGATAGCAAAACCGGCACCGACTTCATCACTGAAAGAGAAGAGATCCAGTTCGCGTCCCAATTTACGGTGGTCACGACGTTTGGCCTCTTCTATCCTCTCCAGATAGGCATCAAGCTCTTTTTTATCAGCAAAGGCTGTTCCATAGACACGCTGAAGCATCTTGCGCTTCTCGTCACCGCGCCAGTACGCCCCGGCAATGGAGGTGAGCTTGAATGCTTTGCAGAAGGATGTTGACGGAAGATGCGGTCCGCGGCAAAGATCGGCAAAATCCCCTTGACTGTAAAGAGAAACAGAGTCAACAGCAAGGTCTTCGATAAGCTCGACCTTGTAATCCTCGCCCATATCCCTGAACATCTTTATCGCATCGGAACTGGATAACTCCTGACGTAAAATCGGCTCGGATTTTTTTGCCAGTTCCTGCATTTTCTTTTCAATTTTTTCGAGATCTTCCGGAGTAAACGGATGATCAACATCGAAATCGTAATAGAAACCTGTCTCAATAGCCGGGCCAATAGTAACTTTTGCCTGAGGAAAAAGTGCTTTTACCGCCTGAGCCATAAGATGTGATGTTGAATGCCTGATGATTTCAAGTGCTTCTGGGCTCTTTTCGGTGATTATCGCTACAGAGGCCCCGTCAGGCAGTACTGACGCCAAGTCTACAAGTTCATTGTTAATTTTGCCGGCAATTGCAGCTTTGGCAAGACCGGCACCGATGGAAGCTGCCAGATCGCGGACGGTCGCCCCTGACTGCAGGGTTCTACTGGAACCGTCAGGAAGGAGAACAGTTATATCAGCCATATCAAGCCCCTGTAAAAGAAAAGGCATCGTATCCGATGCCTCAAACAAATTCTCTACCACCGTAAAAAAATGGTAGGCGCGGGCGGTTTCGAACCGCCGACCCCTAGCGTGTCGAGCTAGTGCTCTACCCCTGAGCTACGCGCCTGCAACAAATCGAACGTAATAAATACTGATTTAACCCAACAAAGTCAAGACTTTTATTTCTTATGCGGTTGGCATCATGGCAGCACATAACTCAGTGCCGACGATTAATCTTATAAACATAAGCATGCCAGCTGCCGAGAGAACTTACACATCTGTGAGCCCGGTTCGCCAGATATTGACATGGCATTTTAACCGGCTTCTGGTACCATTTACGTGTAGCACCACATCGAGTTGAGGTGATGACATGAAAACATCGATATTCAGAAGTCTCACGACGTCAGCCATCGTTGCACTAAAGGCTGTCGGCGCCCAAACCCTGGGGGCCGGCAAGAAAGCGCCATCATTTGAGGCGCAGTCAACCCAGGGGACTGTCAAGCTGGCTGACTACCAGGGCAGGAAGAATTTGGTGCTGGCCTTCTACTATGCTGATTTCACTTCCACCTGAGACGAACGAAATGCAGGCTTTTCAGAGTGACCTTGAGCGTTTTGAAAAGCTTAACACCCAGGTTCTGGGTGTCAGTACCGACAACTTAGCGACCCATAAAGAGTTTGCAGAAAAGTACAGTTTGAAGCTCCCATTACTGGCTGATGATCAGGGGAAGATACAGAAACAATATGCCCCTGGCAGAGTTACGTTTATTATCGATAAGGACGGAGTTGTCCGTTTTGTAAAGAATGGCGTTCCGGATAACAAGGAACTTCTGCAGGAACTGTCAAAACTCTGAACACCGGCCATTATTTTCCAGAAAGCGGCCGGCCTTAACAAAACGGATCCGTTACTTTCCTGAAATCAAACGAGAGACCGAATAATCATGCTGCTTCAAGCTGTCGTCTGGATGAATCTTGCATTGCTTTTTTACACTTGGGCCGTATTCAGTGCCCGAAAGAAAGGTTTGCACAAAAAGCATCTCTTCCTGTTCGGGTTTGGGCTGCTATGCGATTATCTGGGGACGCATCTGATGCTGCTTTACGGACTCTCAACCGGAGTAGTCCCTGAGTGGCACATTGTAATCGGCTTTGTCTCGTTATCAGGGATGGGATTTCATTTTCTGCTGGCGTTTATTGCGGCCATGGTTCGCAGGGCTGAAGCGGTGAATCGGCTTTTTCACCGGGTGAGTTTAAGTATTTATACGGGCTGGCTTATAGCTTTTTTAACCGGGTCAATTGCAGGTCTCAGCGGCAGATGAAAATATCAAGCCACGGCTGGAGGGTTATTTCCATGCTCTCCAGGTTCAGTGCCACCAGGTTGCCGTACCCCGGCAGCAGGTAGCTGAATGCGCCATTATCAATGGTGATGTGATTACTTTTTAGCGAGTTCTCCACCGCAGGTAACGGGAGAGGATGGTGGCCGGTCACCAGCTTTCTCCCCCCCAGCCTGGCCGTATCGACAGCGCCAGTCTCTCCCCAGGTCATCTCTTGCGGAGTGCTCTCATGTAGCGGGTCGTCAGCCGCCAGATTGAGGCCGGCATGGACAAAGACGAAGTCATTATCCACCCGCAGGTACGGCATCTGCTCAAGTAGGTTCAGATAACGGACCGGGATCTCTTCCGGGTTGGTCACCCCGAAACTCTTCAGGGTCTCGATCCCCCACCCTTTCATCCAGTACCAGGCATAGTCGTCATGATAGCCGTTAACTGTCTGCAGCAGCATGTCGTCATGGTTGCCACGTACCGGTCGTAAGCCGTAGCCTGATTCCAGCAGTTGCAGGATGGTCTCCAGCACCCCCCTGCTGTCCGGACCACGATCGATGTAGTCCCCCAACAGGTAGAGCTTGTCGTCATGCTTCAGCTGCAGGCGCTGCAGCAATGCCTGCAATGTCTGAGCCCCACCGTGGATATCACCGATTGCATAACGGGTCATTGCTTCCCCCCAGGTATTTAGGAACTCCCCGTATTTCGGCCAGAAACATGATCAGGAACAGGTTGGCAAAAACTCTCATTAATGCTTATCTTCCCATTTGAAGCCGCTGCGTTTAATGCTGATAACCTTACCAGTTCTCATCTTCGAGCCGTAAATTGGCACCTTCATGAAACTGCTTACGAATTGCCCTGCGTTTTGCATCTGTTAATCTCCGGGCCGAAAAAGTAAATGTTTCACTTTCAGTATCAAAAACCAGGGTATCTGATTGACGTAACACAAAAATTGTTTGCATGGTGATCTCCTGTGAATTGCGACAGCTTAAACCATCACAAAAAGCGCCAACGTAAAAAGTGTCATTGAAGGGAAGACTTTTATGTTCGCTTGAAAAGCTTCTCAATATCTTTCAAAGATATTCTGGCAAAAGCAGGTCGCCCATGCGGACAGTGAGCAGAAAAATCAGTACTGTCCATTCTCTTGAACAAATGTTGAATTTCAGCAGCCGAAAGGTGCCACTCCCCTCTGACTACCGAATGGCAGGCGATTGTGGCAAGAATATCGTCGACCTTTTCAGCCAGGGTGCTACTCGACCCAATCACTGCAACCTCTTCCAGCAGATCCCTGAGAGCCTGAATATAATTATGTCCGGACAGAGAATGGGGCATACTGCTCAGAAGCCAGGTGTTCCCGCCGAAATGCTCCAGTTCAAATCCGAGCCTCGCAAAGAGCTGCTGCTGCTCCTTCAGCACAGTAGATTCATTTGGCAATAGTTCCAGAGTTTCCGGGAAAAGCAGCTGTTGACCTTCGAGAGCCGAACTTGTGAAACTGCTGCGAAGCTCTTCAAAAACCACCCGTTCATGGGCGGCATGTTGATCAATCATGACAAGATCGGATTCATCCTGACAAAGGATATACGCGGCCCTGAACTGGCCTATGACCTGAAGAGAGGAGAAAAATCCGTCTGCCTTTGACAGAGACTGATCGACAGTAGCAGGTTGTCTCTGGAGTTCAGAATCTTTATTCAGATTTAGTGGTTCGGTGCGACTTGAATAGTCAAAGGTCGAAAGAGGTCTTTCGGTTACAGAGTATCGCAGCAGAGAATCTCTGACCTCTTCTATCCTTGAGATACTTTGAGTTGAACGGGCAGGTTGACTGAATTTCATCACAGAGTTGCTGGACAAACCTGCGCGCCAGGGGGCAGTTCTCAAAAATGTCTCCACCGCTCCATTAATGGTCTGGTGAACTTTAGACTGCTCGCGGAAACGAACCTCATGCTTGGTGGGATGGACATTTACGTCGACATCTTCCGCAGGGATACTTATATAAAGGACCAGCGCTGGATAACGACCACGTTCAAGGACATTTCTGTATGCCTGAAGAATCGCATGCTGAACTACCTTGTCACGAACATAACGACCATTTATGAAGGTATAGATGCAGGATGCGGTAGATCTGCTTACAGATGGTGATCCGAGAAGTCCTTCAAGGGCAATACCGTTTTCTTCAGTATTAATAAGATGCATTTCACTGGCTAAGTTCTTCCCCAGGATCTCTCTGGTTCGACTCGCAATGTCTCCAGGCAAAAGACTAAGAACCGGCTTTGAATCAACTGAATAGTTGAAGCGAACTTCGGGCCTTGAGAGCGCAAGCCTGTGAATTATTTCATTTGTATGGCCTGACTCGGTCTCCCTGCTCCGCATGAACTTTAGTCGTGCCGGAGTGTTGAAAAAGAGATTTCTTACAGAAATTGAGGTACCTGAAGGCATCCCACAAGCCTTAACATCCCGGATTTTCCCCCCTTCCGCATAGATTTCCACCCCTTCAATAGCACTTTGCTCCCTGCTTGAAAGAGAGAATCTGGAAACCGAGGCGATTGAAGGGATAGCTTCACCCCTGAAACCAAGGGTATCAAGACTGAACAGATCGCTGTCTGAAGTTATTTTACTGGTGGCATGCCTCTCCAGAGAGAGGAGTGAATCTTCCTTTGACATTCCTGAGCCATTATCACTGACCCGGATAAGCCTTTTCCCGCCATCTTCGATCTCGACAATAACTTCAGTTGCTCCGGCGTCCAGGGAGTTTTCAACAAGTTCCTTGATAACAGATGCAGGGCGCTCTACAACCTCACCAGCAGCAATCTTGTTAGCAAGCTGTTCAGGCAAAATTCTGACTTTTGCAGACATGGGCAAAATCTCCTCTTCAGTTGCGGATGAATATAGTCCATTGAACAGGCAAAAATCCATCCTATAAATCAGCCTCAATTTTAAGCACAGCTGTTCAAATTTTCATCAACATCCATACTGACAGGAAAATTTCCATTAACAGATTGCCGTAATTACAGCATGTTAGTATTTGGCAGAGTAGTTGCTTAATTTTATGCCTGTTCACAACGACCGGTGAACACAACTATTACCAACGGGGGTAATCATGGAGTCATTAGCAGCTGTTTCGGGCTTGAAAACCAGCACCGACGTCCTTTTCCTCATGCTTGGCGCAGTCATGGTATTTGCCATGCACGCCGGCTTTGCTTTTCTTGAGGTTGGAACTGTAAGAAAAAAGAATCAGGTAAACGCATTTGTAAAAATCCTCACGGACTGGGCTGTATCCACAATCGTCTATTTTCTCATCGGCTTCCCGCTTGCCTACGGGATATCATTTCTGAAACCTGCCGACCAACTAATCTCCGAAAGCCAGGGATATGATCTGGTTCACTATTTCTTTCTCCTCTGTTTTGCCGCCTGCATACCGGCAATCATTTCCGGCGGAATTGCAGAACGGGCAAAGTTCTGGCCACAGGTAGTTGCCGGAGCAATATTTGCCGGTCTCGCCTATCCACTCTTCGAGTCGTTGATCTGGGGAAAGAACGCCTCTCTCCTCCAGGATATCTTCAAACGGGTGGGAGGGGCTGAATTCCACGATTACGCCGGGTCAGTTGTCGTCCACTCCATCGGCGGCTGGCTGGCACTGCCGGCAGTTTTGATACTTGGGCCTAGAATGGGGAGATATGTCAAAAACAGATCTAACCCGATTCCTGTCAGCAATATTCCTTTTCTTGCCCTCGGCTCATGGATATTGGCAATCGGCTGGTTCGGCTTCAATGTCATGAGCGCCGGCCATATCGAGAAGATTTCAGGACTTGTAGCGGTAAACTCCCTCCTTGCCATGGTCGGTGGGGTAATCGCCGCGCTGATCGCAGGGAAAAATGACCCCGGATTTATCCATAACGGTGCCTTGGCAGGTCTGATTGCCGTTTGCGCGGGAAGTGACCTAATGCACCCGCTCGGAGCATTTGTGACCGGCTGCATAGCTGCTGTCATATTCGTGTACGGCTTTCATATAGAGCAGGAAAAACTCAAGATCGACGATGTGCTCGGTGTCTGGCCTCTGCACGGCATAATAGGCTCATGGGGCGGGATTGCAGCCGGGATCTTCGGTCAGCAATGGCTTGGCGGAATCGGCGGAGTCTCTTTCATCTCCCAGGTTGGCGGATCGGTTCTGGCGATACTCTTTGCACTGGCAAGCGGCTTTCTAGTCTATGGTGCTTTACATAAAACTGTCGGCATCAGAATGAATGAGGACAACGAGTTTGCCGGAGCTGATCTTGCTTACCATCACACCGGAGCATATCCGGAAGAGTCGGTGCGGTAGCAAGTCGTAAGGATATAGAAATATCACTAAAAAGCCCGCAATTGCGGGCTTTTTTCTATTCAGCTCTCTGCAGAAGCACCAACACCTCTTCGAGGTGAAAGGTATTAACAGCAGGACGGACATCAATTGTCTGAAACATCCCGTACTCACCTTTCCTGACCATCGTCACTTCGCCAAGGATTTTTCCTTTTTGAAAAACCCCTCCTACTCCGGAGGTAGTAACGACATCACCAACTTTTACATCGTCTTCACGCACTGCGAATTCCAGCGAACAGAGGCCGCCACCCTTTCCACTCAAAACACCCCTTGCACGTGAGCGCTGAACCGTGGCCGCTATGGAACTGGCATGATCTGTGAGAAGCAAGACTCTGGCACTGCTTGCTGCCACCTTGACAACCCTGCCGACAACGCCGCTTGTCGCCATAACCGGCATCCCCTCAGTGAGCCCGTCAACAGACCCCCTGTCAATGACAATGCTTCTGTACCAGGGAGCGCTGTCCTCGCCAATGACTGTCGCCGCAACTGCAGGAATTTGCAGGCTGTTTTTAAGAGACAGCAGCTTTCTCAAACGCTCATTTTCAAGGAGCGTATCCTGGCTTTCAATGATGCGCACGTTCAGCTGACGGACAGATTCTCTGAGACTTTGATTCTCTTTGTGGGTACTAACGAGTACGAGATAGTCACTCCAGAAGGAGGCAAGGTAGCTGCTGATGTTAGTGGTTACCCCCATTAGAGGGGCTGAGAGCGTCAGAACCGCCCGCTCAAAAGGGTTGGCGTTTTCCAGGCTTTTCAAACTGTAAGAGTAGATTACAAATGCGGCTATCAATGCAACTACAGCGGCAAAAAGAGTTCTCTTATTCTTGAAGAGTTCCCACATTATCTATCAATCCAGAATAAACGGAGAATCGACTTCTTCTTCATGGCGGATCTCATCAACCTGGCTTCTCTTTCCATCTCCGGCATAAAGTCTGTCCGGAGCATTGAAGACAATTCCATTTTCCAGGCTTATATTCTTATAGGCATGGACAACTCCTGGGGGGACTATAAGCAACATCGGGGCGTCAATACCGCAGAAAATAAGCTGTTTGGTGCCATAAGTCGGCGAATCCTTCCGGGCATCCCAGAGATAAACCTTGAAATTTGCGGGTCCGATAAAACAGAAACAGTCAGACTGTTCGACATGCTCATGCGGGCCACGAGCAACCCCGGGAACTGTCATAGAGATATACGCCATCTCCGGTCGGAACCACTCCGGAAGTTCGTCACTGCGGAATAACTCCGCTAGCCAGCCACGTTCATCGACAAATTTTGAAAGCGTCTTTAAGACAACATCGTGGATCCGACCTTTTTTGTATTCTGCCCTATTAATCATTTGACCCCACCTTTTAAGCCGCAGAGACCGGTTTCATTGTAAACTCTTTCCAGATATTCACGATAACTTGACCTGGGAGTATCATTTATCACCTCTATCATTTTGGGGCAGTCTATATAGCCCATTCTCAAGGCAATCTCTTCAAGGCAGGCTATCTTCAGGCCCTGTCTTGCCTCAAGAGTACCGATAAAGTGGCTGGCTTCAAGAAGACTCTGGTGGGTGCCGGTATCAAGCCACGCTATCCCCCTGCCGAGTTTTTCCACCATCAATTCACCCATAGCGAGGTATATCCTGTTTACATCGGTGATCTCAAGTTCACCGCGAGCAGATGGAGACATTGACTTTGCTATACCGACAACCCTGTTGTCATACAGATAGAGACCCGGAACAGCATAGTTGGACTTGGGCTTTGCAGGCTTCTCTTCTATGTCGATCGCCCGGCCGTTTTCGTCAAATTCTACGACGCCATAACGCTCAGGGTCATTAACGTAATAACCGAAAATCATTGCCCCGCTGTCAAACCCTCTGGTCAAACTGTCCAGACCCATCTTTCCGTAAAAAATATTGTCGCCAAGTATCAATGCTACCGGATCGTCACCGATAAACTCTTCGCCTAGCAGAAACGCCTGGGCAATCCCGTTCGGTTCCGGTTGAACCTTATATGACAGCTTGATACCCCATCTTGAGCCATCCCCGAGTAGCGACTGGAAACGCGGGGTATCATGGGGCGTCGAGATGATCAGGATATCGTTTATCCCGGCCATCATAAGAGTTGCCAGCGGGTAGTAGATCATCGGCTTGTCATAGACCGGCTGAAGCTGCTTGCTGGCAACAAGAGTCAGCGGATAGAGACGGCTACCAGCGCCGCCTGCAAGAAGAATCCCCTTTGTTATAGCCATCGGATTACCCCTTTAAAGTTTGTTCGACGATATGAGCGGCTGCAGCGCCAAGATCATCAAGAATAATCTGCTCTTTCGGAGCAGAGAGAGCTTCAACAGAACCATAACCTGTTTTAACCAGTATCGTACGGCAACCAGCGGCAACACCCGCATCGACATCAGCCATCTTGTCGCCAATCATCCATGAGGATGGAAGATCGATCCCCAGTTCGTAAGCTGCACGCTGAATCATTCCGGGCAGCGGCTTTCTGCAATCGCATTGAGATTCGCCGGCTGGATAGTCGGGGTGGTGCGGGCAGTGATACCAATCGGCAACTACACCACCGGCCGCCGCAATTTCTCTACTCATATGCAGATGGAGTTGGTCAAGATCATCTTCAGAATAATAACCACGGGCAATTCCTGACTGGTTTGTAACCACAACAACAAGAAAGCCGGCCTTGTTAAGTTGGCCAATAGCCTCAAGAGCCCCGGGAATAAAGCGGCAATCCTCTTTTCTGAACAGGTAGCCGCTCTCTTCGTTAATGGTTCCGTCTCTGTCAACAAAGACGGCTTTTTTCAAAATCATGAGCAGAGATTACCCCTTGAAAAGGCCTTTTTCAAGGAGATCACAGATAATATGGATGATTGTGACATGACCTTCCTGAATTCTGGGGGTATCGTGATTCGGCACGACGATGGAAATATCAGCGACAGTTTTCAGAGCGCCGCCGTCTCGTCCGGTGAGTGCGACAGTTTTGCAACCAAGATCGCGAGCCTTTGAAAGGGCAGCAAGGACATTGGGAGAGTTGCCGCTTGTGGATATCCCGAAAACAACATCGCCGGGTCGGCCAAGACCCTCAACCTGCCTTGAAAAAATTGCATCAAAACCATAATCGTTGCCAATGGCTGTGAGAATTGAGCTGTCTGTTGTCAGTGCTATGGCAGGAAGAGCAGGTCGTTCCAGCTTGAATCTACCGATTATTTCCGCGGCGAAATGTTGTGCGTCAGCAGCTGAACCGCCATTACCCATAACAAGGAGTTTATTGCCGGCTCCAAGTGCAGCCTGTAGCATGACAACCGTCGCGGCAATTTCTTCTGTCAAGGTCTCTTCTATTTGCCGGACCAGCGCAATATGCTCCCCCAGTTGAAGCTTAATTGATTCGATCAAGCGTCCTCCTATGATAGTAGTGCTCGCTGTGTTGCTGCAGTTGCGACATGAAATCAGAGAAAGAAATCGTTCTAAGCTTACTGTCAAAAACAGCTGAATCAGCAACAATTGTAGTTAGTGGGTTGACAATGGCTGCCAGTTTGAAAGCCTTTCCCAGATATTTCCCAGCGAAAAATCTTGGTAGTGGTTGCAATGTTAAATTTTCGTGAATGGTAGAGAGTCCATTTTTTGAAAGAATTTTTGCGACCTTGTGCTCGGCGGTGACAATGAGCCTGTTTCCTTGCCGTGCAGATTGGAGCAAAGCACCCTTCAATTCGGCAATATTTAAACCAAAAAGTGACTCCGGACAGTGTAATAAGAATGTCTCTGGTTCGCCCCAAAGATTGACATAGGAGGCCCTGGCATGACGTATCCTCTCTTCACGAAGCGCTGCAGAACCTAATTTCACCTGCTCAAGAAAATTTATATGCCTGGTCTGTAGAGAAAAAGTCTTGTAGTTAAACACTAAAGCCCGTCGTGCAAAATCACGCAGAGCCCACTCGCCGCCATCCATACTCTCTGCAATTCCTCCAATGGCATCGTAAAGAGATCGTCTCACTATCATTGCATCAAAGCAGCCATGATCAACTTCAACCGAAGCAGTAACAGATGACCCTCTGTTTTTACGGAGGACAACAGACCCTGCATCCGGATATTGCCCGAACAATGAAGCCGCGCTGGCAAACCAACCTGACTCCACTCTTGTAAATGGTGATGTAAGGAGTATTAAAGGGGCTGTCGACTTGGAAAGCCCAAAATTAAGCGCAGCTACTGATCCGATATTCCTGTCAGTTGCCACCAGAAGAGCATGGTCGTCAAGAGCTTCGGCAAATTCATCAAGAATCGACTCTGTTTCACGCTCACTGCCGTTATTGACCAGAACAAGACGAGCCTGCGGTGAGGCGGAAACAAAAGATGCAAGAGCTGCCCGCACCTCCAACGGTCGGTTCCAGACCGGAATAATTATATCAAGTGGATACTCAGTCATAATAAAAAAAGAGCCAAAGGCGACCCTTGAGCTCCATTTTCTTTCAGTTTGCTCTGGTTCAGGAACTTACCGCTACACTTCGCAACAGGTTGAGTTCATCAAGTGATTTTCCGGAGCCGAGAACAACACAGGAGAGTGGATCCTCGGCGATAAAGACCGGCAGACCGGTCTCTTCGCGCAGAAGAGTGTCAAGATTTTTTAAAAGAGCGCCACCACCCGCAAGAAATATCCCCTTGTCAACAATATCGGCAGCAAGTTCAGGAGGGGTCCGCTCAAGGCATATCTTTACCGCATCAATAATTGCATTTATCGGTTCGGAAAGTGCTTCCCTTATCTCATCAGAATTAATAACATGGGTTTTAGGAATACCGGACACAAGGTCTCTACCCTTTACCTCCATGGTGCGGACAGTCTCACTAGGATAAGCTTCACCAAGTTCAATTTTAATAGCCTCTGCTTTCTGATCCCCTATAAGAAGATTATATTTGCGCTTAACAAACTGGACAATAGCCTCATCCATCTTGTCACCGCCAACTCGAACCGATTTAGTATAGACAATCCCGGCAAGAGATATGACAGCGACCTCGGTAGTTCCGCCCCCTATATCGACGATCATGTTACCTGAAGCCTCGGTAATCGGCAGGCCCGCACCTATTGCAGCAGCCATGGGCTCTTCTATCAGATAGACTTCGCGAGCCCCGGCTGATTCTGCCGACTCCTTGACAGCACGTTTTTCGACCTGGGTTATTCCTGAAGGGACGCAAATTACAATTCTGGGTCTTACCAGTGTTTTACGATTGTGAACCTTGTGAATGAAATATCGCAGCATCTCTTCCGTAATGTCAAAATCAGCAATTACCCCATCTTTCATCGGTCGAATGGCAGTGATATTCCCAGGAGTTCGGCCAAGCATCTTCTTAGCCTCCATACCGACGGCAAGTACCTTTTGCTGACCGTTATTGAGCTTTTGAACGGCTACAACAGAAGGTTCTCGGATGACAATCCCCTTCCCTTTCAGATAAACAAGCGTATTGGCAGTTCCAAGATCAATGGCAAGATCGCTTGAAAACATGCCGAAGAGATAATCAAATATTTTAAGCATTAATTCACTGCTCCTTTATAAGCCGGTTTTTTATAACAAGCTGAAATAAATAGCAGACTGAGGCAAATAATTCAACATAAATCCAGATAGATAAGCCTTATTGAATTCACAACTAAACATGTTATTGTTGATCTTATGAAACCGGTAAAAATAAATCATACATTTATGAGCAGACTCAGCTTGAAGGAGTCGTGGGTAATTTTTTTCATACTCGGGCTTATTATGCTGAACTACCCTTTTCTCAATATCTTCGATAAGCCAATCATGCTGTTTGGATTTCCACTCACCTTTATCTACATCTTTGCCGGTTGGGCAATCTCAATTCTGGTGATCTACCTTTTCACAATCTCTATCAGGCACGAAAAACAATCCGATAATGGCTCGAACAAGCGATGATTACCATTCAAACCCTGTTAATCTCAGTCACTCTTTATATCTGCCTGCACTTTCTTGTGGCCTCCTATGCGTATATCCGCTACAAAAAAGGCAAAAGCATTGTATCCAACTCTTTTATATACTCACTCTCAATAACAGTTTACTGCACATCATGGACATACTATGGAAGCGTCGGCAGAGCTGCCACCTCCGGCCTTGACTTCATTGTCATCTACCTGGGACCTTCGCTTACAGCCTTTACCTGGTGGTTCATTCTCAGGAAAATCATAAGAATAAGCAAAGGTAACAACATAACCTCCATTTCCGACTTCATCAGCTCAAGATATGGAAAATCCCAGTTTCTAGGGGCCGTTATTACCGTTATTCTAGTCATGGGGATAATCCCTTATATTGCTCTGCAATTAAAAGCCGTCTCGACAACATTTTCTATTATCTGTAATCACCCGTCCTTTATAATCTCTGCCAACCTTAAAAACTCTTTTCCAATTAATAACCCGGGCCTGTTTTTTGCTGTCTTCATAAGTATTTTTGGTGTTATCTATCGGGGCACGAACAGTTGCGACACAAAAACGACATGAAGGTCTTGTCGCCGCGATTGCTTTTGAAGCGGTAATAAAATTACTGGCTTTTATCTGCGTCGGTATTTATGTAACCTACTTCCTTTTCAACGGCTTCACTGACATTTTCAGCAGAATGTCAGCCAGCCATCCTGATCTATTCAATCATCTCACAACTTTCGGCGATATAAACGAAGCCAGCTATGCCAACTGGACAACTAACCTCATCCTCGCCATGGGGAGTATCATGCTGCTTCCGCGCCAGTTCCAGATAATGGTTATAGAAAATTCCGATGAAAACCATATTAAGGAAGCGATGTGGCGCTTTCCCGCCTATCTGTTTGCCATAAATATCTTTGTGATTCCTATCGCCTTTGCCGGGATTCTTCTCAACGGCAATAACAACGGCGCAGATTTTTTTGTACTTACAATCCCAATGAATTCGGGTCATCACTGGCTTGCTTTGCTGGCATTTCTGGGAGGCTTTTCCGCTGCGGCAGGGATGGTTGTTGCTGAATCAGTAGCAATGTCGACAATGATCCTTAACCACCTGCTAATGCCGCTGGTATTGAGATTAAAAATAAAGAAGTCAGTCTCCGCACTTCTGCTCTGGCTAAAAAGAATCAGCATATTTTTGATTATCTTTGCCGGATATATCTACTTCAAGATGATCGGCGACACTTTCATGCTGGTCAATATAGGCCTGATCTCTTTTTCAGCAGTCATGCAGCTCGCTCCATCCCTTCTGGGAGCCATTTACTGGCAAAGAGGAAATACTGCCGGAGCAACAGCAGGTATTATGGGTGGCTTCGCAGTCTGGTTCTACACACTCCTTCTGCCATCTTTTGTAAAGTCAGGACTGGTTGATTCAGATATCCTCGAACAAGGGCTATTCGGCATAGCCCTGCTGAAACCGACTGAACTTTTCGGACTAACCGGTCTGGATATGTGGAGCAACTCTCTCTTTTGGAGCATGCTCTTCAATATTGGCGGGTATCTCTTTTTTTCCATACTTCTCGATCAAAACGAAGTCGAAATTGAACAGTGCCGAAAATTCACAAAACCATTTACCGCCAGCAAACGCGAGGATCTCTGGGAGACTAAAAGGCTTTCAAAACCTGTTACTATAATAGAATTTGTAAATCTCATGCAAAACTTCATCGGAGAAAAGCAGGCAAATGAAGCGATAAGCCAGTATCTTTCAAAGCATGATATTTATGAAAAAGGGATGGTGTCAGAGTTTGACCTTCCAGGTCTCAAGAGATTCGTTGAAATGACAATCGCTGGTTCGGTAGGTTCAGCGGCAGCAAGTGCCATTGTTGAAAACTATCTCTCTAATGTAGGCTCACAGATGGAATCATTCTACGACGCCTTCAGATCTGTCCGTTTATCACTTGAAGAGAGCCGGGAAGCTCTTTATGTAAGACTTAAATCGTCAGAAATAATGAACAGAACCGGTGACCTGCATTCAATAGTAAAAGAGTTGCTTGAACTCCTTGCCCATGAATTCAAATTCGATTTGGTCGCAGTCAGACTCCTTGAAGATGACGGTTCACTGACACTTTTATCTGAGCTGAGTTCACCACCTGAAGCCTATCAGCTCGTCAATAAAATAAACCCGGCAGATGACTTTTATATAACCGAACTACTTTCATCCGGACGTCCTGAATTTTCTAATGATACAAGCAACCTCTTCAAGAGAAAAGATTCCGCAGCTACACCTGTCAATACATTTGCCGCTTTTGCCCACATTCCGCTAGTTGGAGATGGAGAGACGCTGGGTGTACTGTCTGTGTATTCACGATCCATAGTGGGACTCTTTACTGAAGAGCTTGTAAACCTTCTTTCCAGTCTTGCCGGTCAACTTGCGCTTGCAATCAAACTTTTTGATGAAAGGAAAGCTCACGATATCGAAAAAAATGCAAAAAATGCCGCCTTACTGAAAAACGCTGCCATAGCACACGAAATGGAGATGGCAAAACAGATTCAACAATCTCTTCGCCCGGAATCCCCCCCCGAACTGACCGGGATACAGATTGCCTCCCTCTCTATTTCCGCAGACCATGTCGGTGGCGACTACTATGATTTCTTTGTGACTGACAACAGAAGCATTGATGCGGTAATAGCCGATGTATCCGGACATAATGTCGGGGCCGCCCTTATAATGGTCGAAACAAGATCTGTCCTCAGAGCCCAGGTAAATATAAGCAACACTCCGGCAGTAATTCTTTCAAATCTGAACAATCTGCTGATGAGTGATCTGACCAAGGCAGAACTCTTCATATCCATGTTCTATGTCACATACGACACCGCAACCCAGTGGTTGACCTACTCAAACGCCGGGCATAATCACCCCCTGCTCTATCAGGCTGCTGAAGGCAAGTGCCGACAGCTTGATGCCGAGGGGATGATAATAGGAGTTAAAGATAATGTTGCCTTCGAAAACAGATCAATCATGCTGAATGCCGGTGACATTCTGCTGCTCTATACTGATGGCGTGACTGAAGCAGCATCGGCTGACCATGAGCTGTTCGGTATTGAACGGCTGGAAATACTTCTTGCTGAAATCCATGGAGAGCCACTACAGAAAATAGTTGATCATATTTTCCAGGAGGTAATAATTTTTTCAGATGGACAACCGCAATATGATGACGTCACTATGGTTGCACTAAGGATAGAGTAATCTGTTTATGAGCAGCAGGACTAGCCAGTCTTTTTAATAGTGGTATAATTCCAGCAAATAAATATCCATAGGGGCGGTGACAGCATGAATATATCAACTGAAGAGATAAACAACACAATAGTAATTCACATCGATGAAGAACGACTTGATGCCCATAACTCCGGAGAGCTTAAAGTTGTGATGCAACAACTCTTTGAAGCTGGAAATCTGACCCTGCTGGTTGATCTGAAGAATGTCCGCTTCATTGACAGCTCGGGTCTTGGCGCACTGGTCTCAGGTTTCAAGAATGCAACCGTCAAACAGGGGGTTTTGAAGCTCTCATCGCTACAACCCCAGGTAAAATCGATGTTCGAATTGACGCGACTCCACCGGGTTTTTGAAATATTCCCGACTACAGAAGATGCACTCGCGATGTAAGCAAGAGGGTCTATCATGGAAAACTGCGGCATTGAGCTCGACATAAAGGTTCCCAATAAGACAAGATACTTGAGCCTTATCGGTCGTATCGGTGAGGATATTGCTCGGGAGATAGTTCGATTCAGCGGCGACAGAGAAACTCTTGCCTACCAGATCAATCTTGTGCTTACTGAAGCCATGTCAAATGCTATCAAATACGGCAGCGCTGACAATTGTGAAGAGAGCGTACACATCATCATAAGTATAGATGAAAACAAACTGCTTATCAGAATTTTCGATTATGGGCAGGGCTTTGATATCAACGAAATACCGAGTCCTGACTTTAACATGCTTGAGGATCGCGGACGCGGAATCTTTCTCATCAAGACGCTTATGGATTCGGTCAAGTATTCAAGGAGCTCGAAAGGAAACGTGCTGGAAATGGTCAAGCAGCTTGTTTGAGCGATTTTTGTCGAAGATACGCTCTTATAATCATTATGCTCCCCAGAACAAACATTGGCAGACTCAACAGTTGCCCCATGGTAGCTCCACCCCATAAAAAACCAAGCTGCTGATCGGGTTCCCTGAAAAACTCCACAAAAAATCTGAAAAAACCATAACCGCAGATAACTGTCCAGAACACAACACTTTTAGGTGGTGAAGTCCTGTTTATCCCCCATGCCAGCAACATAAGGACGGCCCCTTCAAGAAACGATTCATAAAGCTGTGAAGGATGGCGCGGCAGATTGCCTCCGGAGGGAAAAACAACCCCCCAAGGTTTGTCAGTGACTCTGCCGTAAAGCTCTCCATTTATAAAATTGCCAATCCTTCCAAGCCCGAGACCAACCGGAATTGTAAGCGCGGTAATATCAGCCATGGTCCATAAGTCGAGCCGGTTTTTTCTGAAAACATATATACCGGCTATTACACCACCGATAATTCCGCCATGAAAGGACATCCCACCCTCCCAAACTGCGAATACTTTCAGCGGATGGGAGAGGTACCAGGAAAAGTTGTAGAATAAAATATAGCCGGCTCTACCACCTAAAACTATCCCTAAGGCGATTAGAAAGACAATATCAGAAAGAGTTTCAGAAGATATTTGAATTTCACGTTTTTTTGTCTGAGACTTGATAATGAGAAAAGCCGCCAAAAATCCCAATATATACATAAGACCGTACCATCTGAACTCCAGTGGGCCCAATCTGAGAAAAACAGGATCAATATGTGGTAACTGCATGGTCACTCCCATGAATGTTATTAAAGCAAAACATCAAAAGGCTAGACAGATTGCCTAGCCACTTCATTTGTACTATAACAACAGCTCAGACAAATCGACAGAACTTTTCTTTACAAAATCATAAAATACTGTTTATTGAATATTGATTCAGCCTGGAGGTTTTGTGCAGGAACTGCTGAAAGAGTATCTCACCATCCACGGTTACTGGGTTCTTTTTATATGGACTTTTCTGGAGGGAGAAGCCGGACTTATCTTTGCCGGTCTTCTTGCATTTCAGGGGTATTTCAGTCTGCCTGCAGTTATGGCAACCGCCGGTGCCGGCGCTTTTTGCGGTGATCAGTTCTATTTTTATCTTGGACGCTCCAAAGGAAAGTATCTCCTCAACCATTCTCACTCCTTCGTAAAAAAGCTGCGCAAAGGGATGAAGATTATCGCGCAATACGGCAACCTTGTTGCTTTCACTTCACGTTACACTTATGGATTCCGGATCGTACTACCAATCATTCTGGGGATGACACCTTTCCCGGCAAGAAGATTTCTCTGGCTGAATCTACTGAGCGCACTATCCTGGTCGATAATATTCACACTGACAGGGTATCTTTTCGGGAAAAGTGCGGCTCTTCTCATAGGAACAGATATAAAGCGCTATGAACACTATCTGTTCGGCATTCTGGCGGGGATTATCATTATGATCTGGCTGGGGCATTATTATCAAGCATGGCGAAGAAAACTTCCGGCCAGAGTTCGCCTCAAGAGGATGAGAACCTGGAAAATGCAGCGGCGTAATCCAGTGGAGTAGATGTTGTCTCCGAAATCACTTTTTGAAATTTTGGCGCCAGCTATTCACAGTCATGCGTGCCGTTGAAGCTTAAAGAAAAGCCCCCTTCTCCATCAGGAAAAGGGGGCTTGAATTTTTTGGTGCAGCTATTTACCGGCGAGCCTTATTGAGGAGATCCGCAAAAGTACCCATTCCGGCCGGAACTTCCGCTGTTTGTTGACGGAAGGCGGTAATATCCGCTTCCGCCTCGGCTGCAGCACGGACGGTCTCGGCAAGTGCCAGTGATATTCGCTTGCTATCCTTGTCAACTCCCTCAATCAGGACTTCCACAATCTCTCCTTCCTTGAGAACTTCACGAGGGTGGCTAATACGCTTCCCTTTGCCGATCTTGGAAATATGCAAAAGTCCATCTACTCCGTCAGCAATGGTAACAAAAGCACCGAACTGAGCAAGACGGGAAACTTTTCCCGCATGGGATGAACCGACAGGAAGCTTTTCAAGCGCTGCATCCCACGGGTCAGGCAGAGTGTCTTTTAAACTGAAAGAAAACTTATCATTCTCCCAGTCAATAAATTTAAGCACTACTGAAATCTCATCACCAACTGACAGCAGGTCGGAAACATCATTAACCCTGCTCCAACCGAGTTCGGATATGGGAAGAAGCCCCTCTATTGCGCCGGCACGAACAAAAGCCCCGAATTTCTGGATAGAAGTAACCGTTGCATTCATTTTCATGCCGACAGAGAGTGAATCCTTGAGAAGATCCTTCTCACGGGCAACTTCTTCTTCGAGAATGGCACGGTGGGAAACAATCAGATTGCGGCCACCTTCGGCATATTCGGTTATGATGAATTTGAGTTTCTGTCCAATAAAGATCGAAGCGTCGCTGACGCGGCGGAGGGACATTTGTGAAAATGGACAAAACGCCCTGTTGGAGCCGATCTTCACCTCAAAGCCCCCTTTCACCTCTTTTTCAACAGTCCCCTCGACCGGAATACCAGCATTCCAGGCACCCTCGATCAGAGAGCGATCGGCCGCTCCGATTCCGCCTATTTTTGTGGTGAAACGAAGCTCCCCCCGCTCTCCACCGGTAAACCAGGCAGATATCATGTCCCCCGGAGAGACAACCATATTGCCATCCTGATCCTTCAATTCACTTAGAGCCAGAACACCCTCGCCCTTTTGCCCTATATCCAGAAAGACCCATTCACCGGAAACATGAAGGACTTTTGCCTTAATCTGTTCGCCCGGCTTCAACCTGCCGGACTTTGACTGACTGGCGGCAAAAAGATCTGCAAAACTCTCTTCTGTACTCTCTTCCGATTCGGTGTTGTCTGTTTCAATCATGAAAATCTCCTGATAACTATTTTGCTCCAACTGCATTAACTTAAGGCAGACATCTGACATTTATTAGTCAATGAGTCTCCCGATATTTTTGAACCGAACCGTGAACTTCTCATTATCCCAGGACCAGTATTTGATAAAAGCCTTTCCTTTTATCTTGGAACTTTTCACAAAGCCCCAGAAACGACTGTCGTATGAACGGTCACGATTGTCACCCATTACAAAGTAGGAGTCGGCAGGGACAGTCACAGGACCAAAACTATCGCGCGGATTCTGCGCCTTTGGAATAATCTCCTTCTCTTTGTGAATCTCGTGAGGGTTTTCATAAGGCTTTCCATTAACAAAAACCTTCTTGTCCCTCCCTTCGACAACATCACCTGGAGTGCCGACAACTCTCTTTATAAAGTCCTTACTGGGGTCTTCGGGATACTCGAATACAATAACATCCCCCTGACGAGGATCCCGGATCTTAAGAATCTTTGTATCAGTGAACGGGATTTTTGTACCGTAAAGGAACTTGGTGACCAGAAGGTGGTCACCAATCAGCAGCGTATCTTCCATGGATCCGGAAGGTATCTTGAACGCCTGCACCAAAAAAGTTCTTATAATAAGCGCAAGGATAACCGCGACAATTATAGACTCCGCATACTCACGGACGATGTGCTTCTTCTTCAGCGGTTGCGGTTCAACCGGATCCACCACACTCTTATAATCTTCCATAAAAACCTCTGTTGTTTAATCTTCTACTTTGAGGATTGCCAGAAACGCTTCTTGCGGCAACTCTATATTGCCGACACTCTTCATGCGTTTCTTACCCTCTTTCTGCTTTTCGAGAAGCTTGCGTTTACGGGAAATATCGCCGCCATAACATTTGGCAAGAACATCCTTGCGAAGCGCCTTGACAGTCTCACGGGCAACCACCTTATTACCGATTGCCGCCTGGATAGCCACTTCAAACATCTGCCGGGGGATAAGCTCTTTCATCTTTTTGACAAGGTCGCGGCCACGGTAGTAAGCCTTGTCACGATGGATAATGAGTGAGAGGGCATCAACTGTTTCGTCATTAATGAGAATGTTGAGCTTGATCAGTTCGCTCTGGCGGTAGTCAAGATGCTCATAATCGAGCGACGCATACCCTTTGGAGATTGATTTAAGACGATCATAAAAATCAAGCACTATCTCATTGAGTGGCAGTTCATAAATAATCATGACGCGGGTAGTCGTCAGATACTTTATCTCACGCTGCACCCCCCGTTTTTCTTCACAAAGAGCCAGCACCGCACCGACATAATCGTTGGGGACATGTATATGGGCAAGGATAAACGGCTCTTCGATATAATCGATATGCGAGAGTTCCGGCAACTTGGCAGCAGACTCGATCTGAATCATGGTGCTGTCAGTCCGGTGAATTCTATAAACAACCGTTGGAGCAGTGGTAATCAGATCAAGATTGAACTCACGCTCCAGTCGCTCCTGAATGATTTCCATATGGAGCAGACCGAGAAAACCGCATCTGAAACCGAACCCGAGGGCCATGGACGTTTCAGGCTCGAAGGAAAAAGATGAATCATTCAGTTTGAGTTTTGCCAGAGCATCTCGAAGCTGCTCGTACTGGGAGGTATCAATCGGGTAAAGCCCGGAAAAGACCATCGGCTTCACCTCTTTAAAACCGGTGAACGCGGCCTCACAGGGCTTTTTTGAATGGGTAAGCGCATGGGTTACCGTATCGCCGACCTTGGCATCAGCAACATCCCGTATCCCGGCGATAACAAAGCCTACTTCACCGGCCGAAAGAGACTGAACCTCCGTCATGACAGGAGCAAAAACACCGACTTTGAGCACCTCATAGCTGCCTTTGGTTGCCATCAGCAGAAGTTTGTCACCTTTACTGAGAACGCCGTCAAATATCCTGACCAGGATGATGACCCCCTGATACTGATCGTACCAGGAATCAAACAGGAGCGCCTTGAGAGGGGCTTTCGGGTCACCCTTGGGAGCTGGGATCTTTTTGACAATCTCTTCAAGAATTTCATGGATGCCGATACCCTGCTTGGCACTCGCCAGGACAGCGTCGTGAGCATCAATGCCGATGATATCCTCGATCTCCTGAATAACCCTCTCGGGCTCGGCAGCCGGGAGATCAATCTTGTTAAGTACCGGGAATACTTCGAGATTATTATCAAGGGCTAGATAGACATTGGCAAGAGTCTGCGCTTCAACACCCTGGGAAGCATCGACAACCAGCAAGCCCCCTTCACAGGCGGCAAGAGAGCGGGAAACCTCATAGGTAAAGTCAACATGGCCGGGGGTATCGATCAGGTTAAGAATATAGGTATTGCCATCAATGGCTGTATAATTTAGACGAACGGTCTGTGCCTTGATGGTAATTCCGCGTTCACGTTCAAGATCCATCTTGTCAAGAAACTGATCCTGCTTTTCCCGGTCAGAGAGAGCGCCGGTATACTCCAGCAGCCGGTCTGCGAGGGTGGATTTGCCATGATCGATATGGGCGATAATTGAGAAATTGCGGATTTTTTCGATTGACATGGGGCTCTTTACAAAACAGCAAATTTAATCGATGAAATATAGCCTGTCTACAGCTGTGTTGTAAAGGCAAATATAAGCAGGGATTTCACAGAAGGCCGATAAATTTGTGGGTCTGGGGAATTATTCTGACATCAGCGATAATATCAGAAGCTATCTCCTGAAGCTCAAAGAGCCCAAGAGGGGAGATCCTGATTGAGAGGTCGTCAGCAGTTTCAGGCTGAATAATGAGTGGAACTCTCTCATCAACTGCCTTGATTATTGCGGCCGCCCGCTGAATTTCCCAATGTTCGGTCGCTGAATTAACCACTATCTTTACCGAGACATTTTTTTGTGCGGCTATTTCCAGAAAAAGGCGATGATCCTCCCAGAGATTTGCCAATCTGGAAGAAGAAGGGAGTTTAATATCCATGCTGATTGTATCAATCCGGTTTATAACTCTGGAGAGCGCAAGATGAAGGACTCCGTTTGTTTCGAGATGAATCGGCAGAATTTGACTCAGCTGTGGAAGCCATTTATGAAGAAGATCAACATGAAGCAGCGGTTCACCCCCGGTAAGAGAGATGGAGTGATGCACAGTCGGCCAGCCACCCTCCCACCGCTGTAGAAGCGCAACAACAGTTTCCATATCAACAGGGTTGGCAATCTCCTGAAAATCAAGGCGGCCGGGAGTAAGCTCCACCTTACAAACTAGCAGCATTAATGCCGGCGTTTGTATCACAATACTCACACGCAAGATTACAACCCATAAAACGGATAAAAACCTGCCTGCGCCCGATCAGATCACCCTCACCCTGTATTGAGGAGAAAATCTCGATTAAATCAGCAACATCACTCTTCATAGTAGCTGGCGCAGGCAACATCCGACTCCCAGACAGTTATCATAGCGACTTTCACATTATTGTCATTCAGCTCTTTCCCCAGCTCATAATACAAATATCTGGAGATATTCTCCGAGGAGGGGGAATCACCGTTAAAGCAGTCAAGCTCATTGAGATACTTGTGATCAAGCTTATTGAGCTGCTCCTTGGTCTTAGCCTTCATAACCTTAAAATCAATGCCCAGACCAGCTTTATCAAGCTCCCTGGCAGTCACGGTGACTTCTACCCGCCAATTGTGACCATGAAGGTTCTCACACTCGCCCTGGTAATTATTGAGATTATGAGCCGCCGCAAAGGATGTGACGACTTTGAGTTTATACATAGGATAGTCCCTTTGAATCTGAATTTGATTTCAAAGTCTACCACGAAGCAAAAGAAAAAATCCAGAGGCTTCGTAGACTCTTTACTTTGCCCGGTGACACGTGTATCGGATAGATGAAGATTGAATGAAATTTGATAGGGGGCAATTATGGCGATATTGAACGAGTACCAACTGCTTCTTACCGAAGTCGATGACTGGTTCGCTCATTGCCAGATTGATTTCCCTGACGATATTGTCTGCGGCAAAGGCTGCAGTGACTGTTGTCGTGGGCTTTTTGACATTACCGTACTTGATGCGGCCCTGCTTAATAGTGGCTTTATAAGATCTGCCGCTTGAAGTAAGGGTCAGTTCACAAAAAAAGGCAGAAGAAAGTTTGAGTCGAAATCCAGGCATACTGGCCGGAATTCAAGCACCCTTTCATCCTCAATTATCGACCGGAAGAAGAGAGAGAAGCGCTTATGGCAACGGACAATGAAACCCCTTGCGCTCTTCTCGATGAAAAGGGACGATGCCTGCTGTACGATTACCGGCCGATGACCTGCCGGCTCCATGGTCTGCCACTGATTGATATTTCAGGTGAGGTTATGGAGAGTGAATGGTGCACAAAAAACTTCATGGATAGTGATCCGTTGAAGCGCCACAGTCTGCGGGGAGAATTTAAGCGATTACTTCAAAAAGAAGCTGCCCTTGGAAGATATTTCAATGAAGAGCTTCTCGGCAGCGCTGTCTGTGAGTTGGACACTCTTATTCCGACAGCGCTACTGATTGACTACAAAGAGTTCGACTGGCGGAAATGGCTTGCTGAAAATCCGCTTAGAACATGAATCTTCGCATATCAATATTAAACAGTATCCCTACCCCTACCATGGAGGTAATCATGGATGTCCCTCCGTAAGAGAAAAGCGGGAGAGGGACGCCAACCACAGGAAACAGCCCGATTACCATTCCTATATTGATGATTATATGCCAGAAAAGCATGGCCGTTACCCCGACCGCCAGAAATGTGCCGAAACGATCATTACATCTGCCGGCGACATTCATCCCCCAGAGAATAAGAGCGAAATAAAGAAAAAGCACGATAACCGACCCAAGAAAACCCCACTCTTCGGAAAAGACAGAAAAGACGAAATCAGTATGCTGTTCAGGCAAAAAACTTAGCTGTGATTGAGTCCCCTGCATAAACCCTTTACCGGCAAGTCCGCCTGAACCAACGGCTATCTTGCTCTGTATAAGATGATAGCCGCTTCTTAAAGGATCGCGCTCAGGATCGAGAAAGTTCAGCACCCTGTTTTTTTGATAGATCCGCAGTATATAGTTCCAGACTATGTATATTGTCGGGATTGCGGTAAGCACAATCGCAAGCAATGTTCTCCAGCCTACTCCAACCGCAAGGGTAATCGTCCCGGCGACAAGACAGACCATGACGGCAGTGCCGAGATCCGGCTGTCTGGCAATTAAAATCGCCGGAATAAAGAGGATGACAAGCGGCTTTATTATATCGCCCAGGCTCAGCAGGGCTGCGGGTGGGTTTCTGGTAAAATAACAGGCAAAAGTGATTGCGATGATAATCTTCATTGGTTCTGAAGGTTGCATGCTGAAAAAACCAAGATTAAGCCACCTTGTGGCCCCCATTGATGTTTTGCCCATAACCAGCACAAGCAGTAGCAAGATAATCAGAAAACCGTAAAACCAGTAGGCGAGATCTTCAAAGATGTGATAATCAATACTGCACGTCACCAATACAAGAAAGAGTCCGATCAGTAACCAGTAAAGTTGTTTGAGTGGGTAGGACAGACCGGAAAGTTTGTATGAAGCTGAAGCACTGTATATGTTAAGAATGCCGAGAGCAGCGATGGCGATAATCAGGAAAAAAATTTTCCAGTCAAAATTTGTCAGCAGTCTCCTGTCAATCAATCCCCACCCCCTGCGCCAGCATCTTCATCTCCGCCTTCATCTTATTTATCAGCCTGATCCGGCACCGGACGCTTTATCACCCCTTTTGCTTCGAAGTATTGCCGCAACACCTGCCCGGCAACCGGAGCCGCCGTCCCTCCGCCATGCTCGCCATGCTCAACAACCACTGCCACAGCTATCTCCGGCTTGTCATAAGGGGCAAAAGCCACAAAGAGAGCATGATCGCGATGCTGATAGGAAGCTGCTGCTTTTTTCTCCTTCAGCTTGACTACCTGCGAGGTCCCGGTTTTACCGGCGACCTTGACCTCATAAAGTCGCGCTGCAGCACCGGTTCCGCCTGGCTCGTTCACAACAGCCAAAAGCCCCTCTTTTACCAGACGGTAATATTCCGGCTTCAAAGCAATATCCTTTAAAAGCTCAGGGGCAAACTCCTGTACAGTTTTCCCCTCCCTGTCCAAAATTTTCTTCACCAGATGGGGACGATATATCTTCCCACCGGTAGCCAGTCCGGCAGTCATTGCAGCCAACTGCATCGGCGTTGCTGTCAGATACCCCTGGCCTATTGCCACCGACAGTGTTTCACCGGCAAACCATTTAACTCCTGTTTTTTTCTCCTTCCATTCAGCTGTCGGCACAAAACCACTCTTTTCATTCTCAAGACCTACACTCAACAGTTCACCAAAACCGAATTTATTGGCATAAGAAGCAATCCTGTCGACCCCGAGACGTTCACCCAGTTGATAAAAATAGACATCACATGATCCCTTCAAAGCTGCCCTGAGGTTTACTTTACCATGGCCCTTCCTGTTCCAGCAGTGAAAAGTTCTGTTACCAACCTTGTATTCACCGCTACAGTTGACCGTTGTATTTTCATCAATAAGCCCTTCAGCAAGTCCTGCCAGTGCGGTAATAATCTTGAAGGTGGAACCAGGCGGATACTGCCCTTTGAGTGCTTTGTTTTCGAGAGGGTGTCGCGTGTCTTCAAGATAAGCCTTCCACTGTTCAGGAGGCATCCGTCGTGTAAAGAGAGCAGGATCAAAACCGGGGGCGCTTGCGAGCGAGAGTATCTCGCCGCTGTTCACATCCATGACAACTACTGCTGCAGCCTTATCTCCAAGAGCCTTTTCCGTTACTTTCTGCAGATCAAGGTCAATAGTTAGCATCAGACTGTGCCCAGGAACAGGGAGTGTTTCGTTCAATGTACGCAGATAACGGCCACGCGCATCGACCTCTATCTGCCGACCGCCGTCGTTACCATGAAGATATTTTTCATAGCTTCGTTCGATTCCGTTTTTGCCGATGTAATCTCCACCGTTATAGTCTGCAAACTTCTCCATCGCCAACTCACTTTCAGAGACCTCTGCGATGTAGCCGAGAAGGTGAGATGCAAGTGTTGACTTCCGGATACTCCCTTACCGGTTTAACTTCTATTTCAAGCCCATTAAACCGTAAACTGTTCTCCTGAATATATTCAACCTGATCGCGACTGAGGCCTGAGGCAAGCACTATCGGAAAATATTTTGCTCTACCCTTCCCTTTTTCCCATTTTGTCAGCAGTTCACTCCGGTCTATTTGCAGAATTCTGGCAACATTATCGAGAAGATAATCCTTGTCTGTAACCTCATTTGGTATTACGGCAAGACTGAAAGACGGAGTGTTATTGACTATCACTTTACCGTTCCTGTCGAGGAGTGCGCCTCTTGATGCGGCAACAGGGATAAAACGAAGTCTGTTGTTTTCAGACATCTTTTTCAGCCTGTCAACTTCAATGAACTGTAGAAACCAGAGACGTGTCAAAATAATTGCAAAGAGCGCTGCAGCTGCAATTGAAAGGTAATAGAGCCTTTTTTTGAGATCATGGCCACCTTTGTCATAACGTTTGCCTCTCAACTGGAGAACCTCCGCCTGAAAAAGGAATATGCAGAAGAGAAAACTGCAACCAAAACGGCCGTTACCACTGCCTGTGGAATCATATAGGTTAGTATTGAACCGTATACACCGGTACTGTTTGAAAGGAGTGTAATAAGCAGAAGTGAAATGAGAGAGTCTGCCAGTGAAGCGACTAAAACCGCAAAAGCCAACAGGTGAGTGCTTTCTGTATAAAGCTGATCAGATATCTTTCTCAGGGCAAAATATATCAACAGACTTGATATACCTGAAAGCCCGAAATAAAGACCGCTGAACACCCCCTGAACGAGTCCGAGAGAATACGCGGCGAGCGCGCATGAAAAGGCTTTACCCCCACGCAATGCGAGAAAGCAGACAAGAATTATAATCAGATTCGGTTTGAAAGACTCATCAAGATAAATCGGCAGGATGGAGACCTGAAGGATAATTATCAGCACCAAACAGAGAAAAAATTGCACCAGCCTTAACATCTGCAGTTACTCCGGTTTCAAGTCAATGAGTGCAATCGAGACGGCGGGGATTGATGCTGCAGAGGCGGGCAGCACTGTGCACAGAAGCCGAAAACGACCCAAAGAAGACAGCACCATGGTCCTTCTCTGGAATCATTCCCACTCTATGGTTGCCGGTGGTTTGCTTGATATATCGTAGACAACCCGATTTATACCTTTAACTTCATTTATGATGCGGCCGCTGATCCTGGCAAGATCCTCATAAGGCATCTGGTACCAACCTGCTGTCATGAAATCCTTTGTCTCAACAGCACGCAGGGCAACCACATACTCGTAAGTCCGGCCATCACCCATGACTCCGACACTTTTTACCGGCAAAAACACTGCAAAAGCCTGACTGATTTTTTCGTAATGACCGGACGAATAGAGCTCTTCCAGATAAATGGCATCGGCAGACCTTAAGATGTCGGCATACTCTTTTTTTACTTCACCAAGGATTCGAACTCCCAGACCGGGACCGGGGAAAGGGTGTCTCCAGACCATCTGACGGGGAAGCCCCAACTCCTCGCCTATTGCCCTGACTTCATCCTTGAAAAGCTCTCTGAGCGGTTCGAGCAGTTTCAGTTTCATATATTCAGGTAGTCCACCGACATTATGATGGCTTTTTATATTATGAGCCTTGCCTGACTTTGCACCAGCAGACTCGATAACATCAGGATAGATAGTCCCCTGTGCCAGCCACCTGGCATCCTCAATTTTTGCGGACTCTTCTTCGAATATTTTGACAAAAAGATTGCCGATAATTTTACGTTTTTTCTCAGGATCGGTTTCACCGGCAAGTCCCGACAGAAAACGCTCTTCCGCATCTACACGAATAACCTTGACCCCGAGATTGCTTGCGAAGGTGGCCATTACCTGATCGCCTTCACCCAGACGGAGCAGCCCGTTGTCCACAAAGACACAGGTCAGCTGATCACCGATTGCCCGATGGATCAGAGCAGCTGCAACTGAAGAATCAACCCCTCCGGAAAGGCCGAGAATAACAGCATCAGAACCGACCTGTCCCCTGATCCTGGCAACGGCATCATCGATGATATGCCCCGGAGTCCATTGACCGGAGCAGCCGCATACTTTTCTTACAAAAGTATCAATAAGCAGCTCACCGCGAGGCGTATGGTTCACCTCGGGATGAAACTGGACGCCGTACAGTGAGCTGGAAACATTCTGGATCGCACAGACAGGGGCATTTGCCGATGAAGCGACAATCTGAAACCCGGACGGAACTTTTTTTACATGATCGCCGTGACTCATCCAGACCGGGCTTTTCCCTTCCAGAAAGAACGAGTCAAAAAGTGGACCCGGCTCTCCGCAGGAAAAGATATCAGCATGACCGAACTCTCTTTTTCCGGCAGGCACCACTTCGCCGCCGAAATGACGACTCATAAGCTGCATTCCGTAACAGATTCCCAGCACAGGGACGCCAAGATCGAACAACTCTTCTGCTACAGATGGTGCGCCATCTTCATAAACAGACTTTGGTCCGCCTGATAGAATAATTCCGGTCGGATTGAACGAGCGAATTGACGCAAACTCCATGTCAAACGGGTGCAGTTCACAGTAGACATGCGCCTCCCGCACTCTTCTGGCGATAAGCTGGGTGTACTGGGAGCCGAAATCAAGAATCAGTATTTTTTCTTTATGAATGTCAGTAGTCACAAAAACTCCAGAATATGCCACAGAGACACGGAGACACAGAGAAAAACCGGGAAGGTATCAAAGAGCCATTTTTAGCCTTAACAAAAAGCCTTAAAGCTTTTCCACTCTTCTCAGTGCCTCTGTGTCTCCGTGGCAGGTTAAGTTCTTCCTAATTACCGCCGACGCGATAGTTCGGGGCTTCCTTGGTAATCGTCACATCATGGACATGGGACTCTTTCAACCCGGCGCTGGTAATCTTGATGAATCTGCCATTTTGCTGAAGGTCTTTTAGAGAAACACTGCCGGTATATCCCATACCGGCGCGCAGACCACCAATAAGCTGATGGATATTGGCGCCAAGCGGTCCCCGCAAAGGCACCATCCCTTCGATCCCTTCAGGTACGAGTTTTATATCGCTCTCCACATCGGACTGGAAATAGCGATCCTTGCTCCCCTCTTTCATAGCCCCGATAGAACCCATTCCCCGGTAACTTTTGTAAGTGCGCCCCTGATATAGAACCGTATCTCCGGGTGACTCCTCAGTGCCGGCAAAGAGCGAGCCTATCATGACTACGTCAGCCCCTGCGGCCACAGCCTTGGTCAGATCCCCTGAATATTTGATGCCGCCATCAGCTATGATCGGCACCCCGTATTTTTTTGCAATCCGCGAGCATTCGCTTATTGCGGTTACCTGCGGGACGCCGATACCGGCAACAACCCGGGTCGTACAGATAGAGCCAGGACCGATACCAATCTTTAAGGCATCCGCACCGGCTTTTATAAGGGCCTCAGCAGCTGCGGCAGTGGCAATATTGCCGGCAATGACTTCCAGATCGGGGAATTTGGCTTTTGTCGATGCCACTGCGTCGAGAACACCCTGGGAATGGCCATGAGCAGTATCAATTACCACCACGTCCACGCCCGCCTTTACAAGAGCATCAATCCTCTCATCCATGTCAGCAGTCGGACCGACAGCTGCGCCAACACGCAGGCGCCCGAAGGAATCCTTGCAGGCATTGGGATACTTCCGGACCTTTTCGATATCCTTTATGGTTATGAGCCCCTTAAGGAAACGATCCTTATCGACAACCAGCAACTTCTCCACGCGGGTGTGTTTGAGATGCTCCTTTGCCTCCTCCAGAGTCGTCCCGACAGAGACAGTCACCAGATTCTTCTTTGTCATCCTTTCGGAAATAGGTATATCGAGATCGGTTTCAAATCTGAGATCCCGATTTGTGAGGATTCCGACCAGTTTGCCGTTAGCTTTGGTGATCGGTACACCTGAAATCCGGTATTTCGCCATCATTTCAAGGGCATCACGAATTTTCTGATTGGGCCGCATGGTAATAGGATCGACAATCATCCCGGACTCACTTTTCTTTACCTTGTCAACCTCAAGCGCCTGCTGCTGAATGGTGAGGTTCTTGTGAATAAAACCGAGCCCCCCTTCACGAGCCATGGTGATAGCTGCACGGGCTTCAGTCACCGTATCCATGGCAGCACTGACAAGCGGTATATTGAGCAGGATGTTTTTTGTAAGGCGGGTGCTTATATCTACGTCCCGCGGGAGAATAAGCGAGTGAGACGGCAAAAGAAGAACGTCATCAAAAGTGAGACCTTCAGTAATAGAATCATCAAGCATACATGGCTCCTTACAGTTCATTTGTGAAACCGGGTAAAATGCATATATGGGGAAAACGGAAGTAAACAGATTAACAGGTAAAGTTAGAGTAGACGGTGGAGCAAGTCAAGTTAAAATGGGCTTAAAAATTGAGGGTGAAAGCGATTAACCGTTCTCAGCAGGCGAGAATGTTTCTGACTGTCTCCAATACCTCTTCATCATAAAAAGGCTTGAATATCACTCCCCTGGCACCGACCTTGAGAGCGGCATCAATGTCTTCGTCATAGCCGGTACCGCTGCAGATGAGTATTTTTGCTGCGGGGTCAATGGCCAGAATATCCTTGGTTGCTTCAATGCCACTTTTATTGGGCATATAAATATCCATAAATACCAGAGTTGGCGCAAACTCTCTGAATTTAAGCACTGCTTCATCTCCGTCAGCTGCTTCTGCAACAACTGTGAAGCCACCATCGACAAGCATCTTACCGAGAACCTGTCTGAAAAAGTGCTCGTCATCCGCTAATAGAACTGTTGGCTTGAGCGAAGAAGTCATAATCGATCCCTTTGGAACTGGAATAGAATCTTTTCTGGATTGTACAACATCCATTCAAATAATCCAGTCAAAATCACCAAACGAAATGCCGTAGTTCGGATAAGTACGCGACATTCCAAAGCTCAGCAACAGTGAAAGTAGCGGGAATCAAAATCAAGGATTTGTTTTGGCTCAGCGTGAATAGGACGCCGATGGTGGGTCAATATTCAATTCCGATTGACAGCCAGGACTCACTCTCTGTAGAGCCAAGCTGTGCGAGGGATTGCGGAAAATGGGGTAGACCGGAAGGCAGGTGCGCTACCAGACTGCGCTACTCCCCGACGTAAAATAGTCATGTCGCATTTCCGATGGGGAGGAGCAAGGGGAAAAATGGAATAATTCGGTTAACAATGATTTTCTTCGTGGCTGAAACTGCACTGGTGAGAACCCGAGAGTGGGGGCGTTCATGTCAAACATTTAGTCACTTCTTCTTCCGGTCATAAGGAATATGGTGAATTCTCTTGTCCCGCCGTCTGAAGTTGGCTTGATAATGCTCGAAGCGGTTCTGCAATTCACTTCCACAAAGCCTGATTCAATGAAGATTTGTTGAAGCATAGTTCTATCGAATCCATTATGGAATACTCCGGTACTGTCATCATGGAACCTGCCGTCATCAAGGTCAAGATCAGCAATGGCAATATATCCGTCAGGAAGGGTAATCTTGTAAAGCGCCTTAATCAAACCATCTGTGTCTTTGACATGATGGAGTGTCATACAACTGGTGACAAGATGGTAGCCGCCATCTAATACATCATCTTTGTCGAGATCTCTGAGAAGGGCTATAACATTTGCGGCACCCAGACGTTCTGCCTTGCTCTTGAGCACATCAAGCATGCCTTGAGAACTGTCAACGCCGGTAACGGAACGGACAAATGGTTGTAGTTTCAAGGTCAGCAGGCCAGTACCGCAACCAAAATCAAGAACATCCATATCTGGTGATAACTTGATATTCTCTGTGATGGAATCCGCAACATCACTTGCCAGCTTTAGCCTCCTCGGTTCTTCGTCCCAGGTTGCAGCTGCCTTGTCAAAATCTCGCTTTACAATTTCCATCGAAGAGAACCCCTTATGTAACCAAACCCCTCACGAGCAGAAGTTTGGTAAATTATAAGCCGCTCGACCCTACTGTGCATCCCTTATCTGTTGACTCTTACCAACAGCGCCACAACTCGGACACTTGTATTTACCCCAGTAGATCGCCAGGAATATCAATCCGGGTATGTACCCTAACAGAAAACCTGCAACTGCAATAAACCGGGGTGCATTATAATTAGAAAGCCATGTTTTCATTTCACCTTCATATCCACAAGCAAGGCACTTACGAACACAACTGCCAGGATCAGGATCATTATGTTTTTCAGCGGATGGGAGAGTTTTAGATGATTTATTATTTTTCCAAGCTGAGAAGGCTATAGACCCCCCAATGAGTACAAAGAGCATGACTACAATTTCCATTAAATATTCCCTCTACCTGAAGCGTTAGTCTTTACTTCATCAATTTAAAATTTGCATCGTTTACCGAAAAAGCCACTGCCCAAGTACAGCTTCGCTTTGAAATTATCGTGTTTTCAACCAGTTTGCAAAATTGACTGCCAGTTTTTTATTGTTGCCTTCCAAAAATTTGTTCTGGAAGATGGCGTCATCTCCAAATATAACGAAATTCCCAGTCCCAAGTGATCCTGTAACTATGATTGAAAATGCACCGACAAGATCACCATCAGATAGAACACCATCGCCGGTCAGGTCAAGCCATGCTGTGGGTGATGTTCGCGCAATGGAGGTTGATGTATCACGGGGATCAATTGCCCATACTCCATAGGCGGAAAATGTGTCAATTCCAGTAAGAAGCGGACTAGTCGAAAGATCAGTTACACGAAAGTTAATATCCTTATCAATTACATTCTGACGCTCATGGATAACGGTTTTTGAATAGCCAAGTCCGAAACGAAACACCAGATTGGCAAGTGGAGGGGCTATGTGCATCATAACTGCCAACCTGCCGCCTTTCTTGATGAAGCGTACTATTGCCTCCACTTCATCGGGCTGCAATGGCTTGAACAACCCTGAGATGACCAGCGCTGAGACCCCATCAAGAGTCTCGTCGCTTAGAACTGCTTTTGTTGTGGTGACTTGAGCACCTGAGGCGCGCAAAGTCTCGGCCAGCTTAGACAGTTGCAGGTCACCTTTATCGTCAATACTAAAGAGCTGGCCATGACCCTCATCAAAAACGATGTTAAGTTGACTTTTACTGGCATAACAAATCGCCGCACTGAACTGCAGTATGGTGAAAATGCATAAGCTGGCTATGATTTTGTTCATATAATATTACCCCTTTTCAAAATTGAAGAAACAAGACAATTTCAATCTTGTTATATAGGTTGCCATTTATATTTGCAAGAATTTATTCGCCAGTGAGTTTACAGGCTTAAAGTGGGAGTCAGTGGGCAGACACGCAAATTCTAGGGGGAAGACCATGGAAGAGTTGTATCGTTTTATCAGAATTATCTGAAGTCGCACGTCAGAATCACGGGGCAGCAAAGATGCCGCAAGGAAAGTGCTCGTATCAATCATAATTCAAATATGAGCTACATCCATTGACAGAAATTACACGACGCGTCAGGAGGCAATTCGAGAATCAGCAAACTGGCTGTTATAGGATTTACCCAGGCAGATGTCATTCGGATGCCGGCTTTCAAATCTGGACGACCTAACGAAGCGCCTTGTCGCAGCGGTTTCAGAGAGGTGGTGGTGAAAATCACGTTATTGACAACTCGTTCATTATAAGTGAACCGCAGATACTCCCTCAGAGAGGCAGTGGCTCGACCGCGATGACTGATCCGGTTTTTAACTTCGATCGGCAGTTCAGCCAGGGTCTTGCCGTATTCAGGAACCATAAAGAGGGGGTCATAACCGAACCCGCCCTGACCAGAGGAATGTTCAAGGATAAATCCGCGCAACTCTCCTTCAAAGACTGCCTCTAAGCCCTCGGGTGTGCAAAAGGCAATGACGCATCTGAATGCTGCCGAACGATGCGTTTTTGGAACTCCTGTCAACTCCTGCAGGAGCTTCAAATTGTTTGCCTTGTCACCGGCCCCCTCCCCTGCATAACGGGCAGAGAGGACTCCAGGTCTGCCATCAAGAGCGTCTACACAGAGTCCAGAATCGTCTGCTATGGCAATTAACCCGGTATCTTTGGCAGCAGCAGCAGCTTTCTTCAGCGCATTTTCTTTAAAGGTGCTGCCGTCTTCGTCAGTCGGCACGAGATCGGGGAAATCCTTCAGTGAATACAATTTTATCCCGCTCCCCGCAAAGAGAGCGGCAAACTCTTTCATCTTGCCGCTGTTACCGGTAGCGATCAATAACTCCGTCAGCAAGACAGAACCTCCTGCTGAATTTTAAGGAGCTGATTGATCCCTGCAAGCGCAACTGTTCTCATTTCATCCATCTGCGCCATAGTGAACGGCTCTGATTCCGCCGTCCCCTGAACTTCGACAAAACAGCCGGAAGCTGTCACCACAAAGTTCATATCGACTTCAGCGGTTGAGTCTTCCGAATAGTCAAGATCCAGCAGCACTTCCCCGGCGACAATCCCTACGCTGACAGCAGCCACTGCTTCACGGAGCGGATTTATACTTATTGAACCTTTGTCAATAAGCCAGTTTACCGCCTCAACAAGAGCTATGTATGCACCGGTTATCGATGCGGTTCTGGTGCCACCATCAGCCTGAATAACATCGCAGTCGATATGAATACTCCGCTCTCCAAGGGCAGCGAGATCGGTAACTGCGCGGAGTGAACGGCCGATAAGACGCTGGATCTCGTGGGTTCTGCCGCCTATTTTTCCTTTGGCGGCCTCCCTTGGAGATCTGGTATGCGTAGAGCGAGGAAGCATAGAATATTCGGCAGTAACCCACCCTGTCCCTTTGCCTCTCAAAAAAGGCGGGACACTCTCTTCAACCGAAGCATTACAGATAACTTTAGTATCACCAAACTCAACAAGGACAGACCCCTCTGCATGCTTTATAAAGTTGCGGGTAATCTTGATTCCTCGCAAATCTCCAGACTTACGTCCATCTCTTCTCATTATTACTCCCCGTATTTTTTTCAGTATTCTATTGATTGCGGTGATACGTTTGAAAGTCCCAGCTCACCAAGAAAGCGATCTGTCAGTATTTTTTTCATATCCAGAGTTACCGCGAAATGATCTGGAATTGGCGAGATTTTTCCTCCTGCCATAAGACTGTGGCCGCCACCTACGCCTACCCCAAGCACCAACCTCTTTACCATCTCTCCGGCATTCATGTTCGCTGAAGAAGTGCGCAGAGAAAGCACGAGCTCACCGGAGTACTCACCAAAAGCCAGAACAGCCTCGATACCTTCAAGCTTCAGGAGAAAATCAGCCATCTCCGCCACAAGCTCAGGAAAAACGACCCGCTGCATATCTGCCACAACAGCCGTGTCATAGATTCGCGCATGATCAAGAGTCCTTCTTATTGCACTAAAATATTCAATCGGCTGGCGTGGATTGGTAATCTGATAAAGAAGCTGCTTGTCAACTGATCGGGAAAAGGCTCAGATACGCTTCACGATCCGGAAGATTCGCTTCACGACCCAGATCCTGCGTATCAGACTTGATTGCGTAGAAAATTGCAGTGGCCAGTTTTGAATCGATAGTTACTTCGTTAGCAATGAGGTATTCGTAAATGATTGTGGCGGTAACACCATAATCCTCCCTCACATCAACCCACCTGCACCGATTACTGGTTTCACGGAGAGGGTGGTGATCAATAACTATGTCAACCGGGACATCAGGATCAAGTGAGTTATTGCCGGTCAAGGGCTGGGTGTCCAGCATGCAGACAGTGCGGTATTTGGAGAGATCGACAATTTCCAGGGGGACAAGTGGAATTTCCAGAACCCCTGCCATCATTAGATTTTCACTTCTCCCGATCATTCCTGAAAAAGCTATAACCGGCTCTACTGAAACTTTCTCGCGAAAAAGGCGACTAAGCGCCATGGCTGAGGCAAGACAGTCAGGATCAGGGTTATCATGAACAAGTATGATAATTTCGCCTCGCCCTTTTACCCACCCCAGCATCTTTTCAGTAAAACGCCTTGCCCCCTGAAGACGTTCCTCAAGAGGCATTGAACCGGCTGCCTGCAAAGTAAACTCTGACATTTGATTCAGGAGTTGAGCAGATCACGACCGAACGGTGACATCTCTCTACCTCGGCGTATAATAGGTGGCAGTTCTCGTATGACCGTATCAATCTCGCTATCTGTAGTAAATCTTGAAAGAGAGAAGCGAATGGAGCCATGAGCGCAGGTAAATGGAACTCCCATCGCCCGAAGAACGTGAGAAGGCTCAAGTGAACCGGAGGTGCAGGCACTGCCTGAAGAAGCACATATTCCTAGCTCTGAAAGATACAACAGTATCAATTCTCCTTCGACAAATTCAAAGGCAACTGATGTGGTATTCGGCAGTCGCTCGGCACCGCCGCCATTTATACGGGCTGACGGGATGATACGCAGCAGCTCATTTTCGAGGCGATCACGCATCCCTCTTACACGGATGTTTTCATCATCAAGAAACTTGCCGGCCAATTCGCATGCCTTACCAAGAGCTATTATTGATGCCGTATTTTCCGTACCGGCACGCCTGCTTTTTTCCTGATGGCCACCAACTAAAAAAGGTCTGAACGGAACACCCTTTCTGACGTAAAGGATGCCGACACCTTTAGGAGCATGCAGCTTGTGGCCTGAAAGAGAGAGCATATCAACAGTCGATTCGGCCATATTGATAGGTATTTTCCCAACTGCCTGAACCGCGTCCGTATGGAAAAGCGCCCCCTTCTCTTTGACAATTCTACCGATTTCTTCAATGGGAAAGATCACTCCGGTCTCGTTATTAGCATACATGATCGAGACAACTGCCGTATTTTCATCGACAGCAGCCCGAAGTTCATTCATGTCAAGACACCCCATACCATCAACATTCAACTCTGTAACCCGGTAACCATGCTTGGTAAGCCCGCGACAAAACGTCAGAACCGCCGGATGCTCAACTCGGGTGGTTATTACATGGCGCCGGTTGGGAAACACTTCCAGTGCTGATTTTATGGCAGCATTGTCACTCTCGGTTCCGCAGGCAGTGAAAATAATTTCATCAGGGTGTGCGCCGATAATGTCAGCAACCCGCTGGCGGGCTTCATCGATTTTCTTCTGCACCTGACCGCCGAAATAGTGCATTGAACTCGGATTACCGTAAAACTCGGTAAAATAGGGGCGCATCTCTTCAAAGACCGCTTCATCCACCTTGGTGGTTGCATTGTTATCAAGGTATATCTCTTTCATCCCTGAACCTCCTCGACAGTAATCTCCTCAGCAACCAGTTCTCGCAACTTCTGCTCAACAAACTTTGAAGTATAGCCTGATGAAGCACAGCCGGCGCAGGCTTTACGGAAGGCGATCTGGACGGTATTGCCGGCAATATCTATCAACTCAAGATCGCCGCCGTCAGCCCAGAGCTGTGGACGAACTTCATTTTCCAGAACTTCCTGAATCAGTTGCATCTTGCGGAGATTGGTCAGTTTTTCAGGTTTTTTAGGTTTCTGCTGCTGCTCCCCAAGTACCTCAGCAATTATCTCCTTAATTCTCGGGATACAGCCACCGCAAGCACCACCAGCCTTGGTAAAGTGGGTCACCTGCTCGGCAGTATGCAGACGATTCTGTTCAATGACCTTGCGAAGAAACCCGTCAGTCAGGCCGAAGCATTTGCAGACAACCTCTCCTTCCTGAGCAAGGTCATGATCATGGTCATGGCCGTGAACCGGAATCGGGCCACCACGAAACTTGGCTATCGCAACCTCAAGAGCCTCCTGCCCCATAACAGAACAGTGCATCTTCTCTTCCGGCAGTCCACCAAGAAAATCAGCTATCTCCTTGTTGGTAACCAGCAAGGCTTCATCAAGCGTCTTACCTTTAATCATCTCAGTAAGCGCAGAGGAAGAGGCGATAGCGCTGCCACAGCCAAACGTCTGGAACTTAGCCTCAACAATCCTCTCCTTGGCGTCATCCAACTTCAAAAACAGTTTCAGAGCATCACCACAGGCAAGACTGCCTACCTCACCAACTGCATCAGCATCCGCTATATCACCGACATTTCTCGGATTCATAAAATGCTCTTTAACTTTATCAGTATAATCCCACATGATCCCTCCGATCTTTTTCTTGCATCATAACTCAAAAAAACATGAACGCAAAGAGGATATTATTAGTCTTGTTAGGTTATTTTCAAATAAGGCCAGTAAACATAGAATTAACAACGCAAAAGCGCCCCACCACTTTCGTGATGGGGCGCTTTATTTTAAAATTCCCGGCGGCGATCTACTCTCCCACACAGCTACCCATGCAGTACCATCGACCCTGAGGGGCTTAACTTCCGTGTTCGGGATGGGAACGGGTGTGACCCCCTCGGCATAGCCACCGAGAAATCGTTTGGCTTGGACTCTCGTCCGTGCCTGATTTTATCTCGTCAATTGCATACTTTTGTCTGATTTGTAGTTTGTGCACTTATAGTTTCTTTGATTGTATATCGGGCGGGGGGGTGTTACCACCCCCCTTTCCGTTTTCTTTTTTATGGTCAAGCCTCACGGCCGATTAGTACTGGTCAGCTAAATACATTACTGTACTTACACACCCAGCCTATCAACGTTGTGGTCTACAACGGGCCTTTAGGGGATTGCTCCCGGGGATATCTAATCTTGAAGGAGGCTTCCCGCTTAGATGCTTTCAGCGGTTATCCTTTCCGTACATAGCTACCCAGCGACTGCCACTGGCGTGACAACTGGAACACTAGAGGTACGTCCATCCCGGTCCTCTCGTACTAAGGACAGCTCTTCTCAAATATCCTGCGCCCACGGTAGATAGGGACCAAACTGTCTCACGACGTTTTAAACCCAGCTCGCGTACCGCTTTAATTGGCGAACAGCCAAACCCTTGGGACCTACTTCAGCCCCAGGATGCGATGAGCCGACATCGAGGTGCCAAACCTCCCCGTCGATGTGAACTCTTGGGGGAGATCAGCCTGTTATCCCCGGAGTACCTTTTATCCGTTGAGCGACGGCCCTTCCATACAGAACCGCCGGATCACTAAGACCTACTTTCGTACCTGCTCGACTTGTTGGTCTCGCAGTCAAGCTCCCTTATGCCTTTGCACTCAACGACTGGTTTCCAATCAGTCTGAGGGAACCTTCGCGCGCCTCCGTTACTCTTTGGGAGGCGACCGCCCCAGTCAAACTACCCACCAGACAGTGTCCCCGATCCGGATCACGGACCTGGGTTAGACATCCAAATCAATCAGGGTGGTATTTCAAGGTTGACTCCTCCGAAACTGGCGTCCCGGGCTCATAGTCTCCCACCTATCCTACACAAACTAATTCGAATGTCACTGTCAAGCTGTAGTAAAGGTTCACGGGGTCTTTCCGTCTTACCGCGGGTACTCGGCATCTTCACCGAGAATTCAATTTCGCTGAGCCACTGGTTGAGACAGCGCGGAAATCGTTACGCCATTCGTGCAGGTCGGAACTTACCCGACAAGGAATTTCGCTACCTTAGGACCGTTATAGTTACGGCCGCCGTTTACTGGGGCTTCGGTTCAAAGCTTCGCCTTGCGACTAACAAATCCCCTTAACCTTCCAGCACCGGGCAGGCGTCAGACCCTATACATCGACTTTCGTCTTAGCAGAGTCCTGTGTTTTTAGTAAACAGTCGCTACCGCCATTTCTCTGCGACCTCCGTCGGCTCCACGTGTAAA
>CAWEPN010000012.1:622500-657528 GCA_963810975.1 uncultured delta proteobacterium
CGGATCAAGGATCTTGAAGACCTGTTCTTTATAGGTTTCCGCATTTTTAAGGACATCTTCGGTTGTCAGTGCCTTGCGGGTTTCGGATTTACCGGTAGGATCACCGATCATCCCGGTAAAATCACCGATAAGAAAGCAGACCTCATGGCCAAGCTGCTGAAACTGGCGCATCTTCTGGAGAAGAACCGTGTGCCCAAGGTGCAGATCAGGAGCAGTCGGATCAAAGCCTGCTTTAATTCGCAACGGGATGCCGGTCTTGATCGATTTCTCAAGTTTTTCCTCAAGCTCTTTCTCGATCAGGATTTCGACTGTTCCACGCTTTATTATCGCCATCTGCTCTGCAACTGTCATACTTACCCCTCTCCTATCCACAAGCAATATTCACACGCTCAATTCCAAGAGCCTTGCCGCTGGAATCATCTATTGTCAAGACCACGCCATTGAGGCGCAGATCCTTTTTAGCCACCTCGAATTTCGCCGGCAACTGGGTAAGAAACTTATAGATCGGTTCTTCCTTACGCACGCCGATCACAGAATCGAAAGCGCCAGTCATGCCGACATCAGTTATATAGGCAGTCCCGGCGGGAAGGATCCTTTCGTCCGCAGTCTGAACATGGGTATGCGTCCCGACAACCGCACTGACTCTGCCGTCCAGATACCACCCCAGAGATGACTTTTCCGACGTTGCCTCAGCATGGAAGTCAACCAGTATGATATTTGTCAATGCAGAAAGTGCGGCGATCTCTTTGTCAGCCGCCTTGAAAGGGCAATCAAGGCTGTTCATGAACACACGGCCTTCAAGATTCAAGACAGCGACCTTTGTGCCTCCGGGGGTAACAACAACAGTGCTGCCCTTGCCTGGCGCCCCTTCAGGGTAGTTCGCCGGACGAATTATCCGCTCTTCTTTCTTGAGATACTCCAGAGCCTCTTTCTTGTCCCAGATATGATTACCGGAGGTAAAGAGGTGAATCCCGCAGGCGAAGAGCTCTTTGGCGGTTTCAGCCGTTATGCCAAACCCGCCGGAAGCGTTCTCGCCGTTGGCAATAACAACATCAATGCTATAGCGGTCAACCAGTCGGTGCAGCTCGCGTGAAACCGCCTGCCTGCCGGGTTTGCCGACAATATCCCCTATAAAAAGAATATTAACGGGCATACTCGATGGCTCTCGTCTCGCGGATGACATTAACCTTTATCTGCCCCGGATACGTCATGTCAGCCTCAATCTTCTTGGCTATATCCTTCGCCAGGAGGATTGCGATCTCATCGGTAACCTCTTCACTGGAAACCATTACCCGAATTTCACGACCGGCCTGAATCGCAAAAGCAGAAGTAACGCCAGCGAATGAAGTGGAGATTTTCTCAAGATCGTCAAGACGCTTGACATAGGTCTCCATCATCTCACGCCTGGCTCCGGGGCGGGCTCCGGAAAGAGCATCAGCCGCCTGAACCAGCACAGCAAGGACTGAATTCGGCTTTTCATCTTCGTGGTGAGCCATGATTGCATGGACAATATTTGGCGTCTCGCCATACTTCCGCGCAAGTTCGGCGCCAATAACGGCGTGAGAACCTTCGACTTCGTGGTCAACGGCCTTGCCAAGGTCATGAAGCAGACCGGCACGTTTTGCCTGCTTGACGTTTATGCCAAGCTCGGCGGCCATGATCCCGCAGAGGAAGGCAACTTCCAGAGAGTGTTGATAAATATTCTGACTGTATGATGTCCGGTAGCGGAGACGGCCGATAAGTTTAAGAATTTCAGGGTGGATCCCGTGTACACCCAGGTCAAAAGCAGCCTGCTCTCCGGCAGCCTTGATTGCCAGTTCGACCTCTTCTTCCGCCTTGCGCACTACCTCCTCAATCCTGCCCGGATGAATGCGGCCATCAGCGAGCAGTTTTTCCAGAGCAATTCTTGCGACCTCGCGTCTGACCGGATTGAATCCTGAGAGAATAACAGCTTCCGGAGTATCATCTATAATCAGGTCAATCCCGGTAGCGGCCTCAAGAGCCCTTATGTTCCGGCCCTCACGGCCTATAATCCGCCCCTTCATTTCGTCAGACGGGAGGGGAACAACCGAGACAGTTCGTTCGGCGACATACTCACCGGCGTACCTTTGGATAGCAAGAGAGATGATCTCTTTAGACTTCTTGTCAGCCGTCTCCCTTGCCTCCTCTTCAATCACTTTTATTTTCTTTGCCGCATCCAGTCTGGCCTCATTTTCCATGGACTCCATCAGAATAGTCTTTGCCTCTGAAGCGGTCATGCCTGATACGGTTTCCAGTTTCTTTCTCTGCTCCTCAATTAGCTGGTCTATCTTTTCAGATTTCTGTGTTACCAACTGCTCCTTGGCGACAAGTCCCTGCTCACGCTTTCCAAAGTCAATTTCTTTCTGGTCAAAAAGATTCATCTTTTTGTCCAGATTTTCCTCTTTCTGCAGAACCCTCTTCTCCAGAGCCTGAAGATCATGTTTTTTTTCTATACTCTCTTTCTCAAACTCCGCCTTTGCCTGATAAACAACATCCTTTGCCTGGATTACAGCTTCTCTTATAATTGTTTCCGACTCTTTTTTTGCATCTTCAAGCATCTTTAAGGCATTTTCACCTGCGTGTGAGTTAAGGCTTTCTTTTTTCTTTCCAAGAAAAATTGCTATTGCAAAGCCGGCACCTATAGCGATTACAGCAACCACAAAAAGCATAATCAGCGTTCCAGAATTCATATCCGTCTCCTCTTTATTTTGGCAGAGCAGGCGTAATGATCCGCCTCTCTGTTATTATCCTGTCCATATTTACATCGTGCTGCTCGCCTGCCAGTGAATCTACCAGCTGGAATTCATAACAGAGGGCAGTGAGCTTCCCCTTGCCTTCAAACCGGTGAAGTATCCTGTCGTAATACCCCTTGCCGTAGCCTATTCTTTGCCCGGAAAGATCAAAACCAACGCCGGGAACAACAATCAAACCGATCTCTTCAGGGTCTGCGGCTAAGCAGCCGCTTGATGGTTGCATGATCCCGAACCTGCCAGCGACAAGATCTCCCCGAGCAGTTACCCGCCTGAACAGCATCGCACCATCCTCCACCGCTGGGAGGAAAAGCGCCTTCCCCACCGACAGTGAATGGTTTATGACCTTTTCAGTAGACACCTCGTTGTTAACTGCAAAATACAGAGCAACGGCATCGGTGGCCATATACTCAGGCGATGCCAATAAAGCGAACTGAATTGCATCATCCGCAACTGTCTTTTCAGTCGCAGGGAGTGCCAATCTGCGCGAAAGAATCGACTTTCTCAGCATCGCCTTGGACATTCAAGATAACCTTATGAAGTATTACAGGGTATTTACGGCGGGGGAGAAATAGCCGGAGAGTTCAGCGATGAAGGGATGGAAGGAAAACACCGGAAAGACTTCCGGTTATATTGACAATTAAACGGAGATTTAATTTTCTTAAAAACAGAGCTTTAGAGAAAAATCCCTAAAATAAGTTCTCCCTAAGATTATCAACAGCCGTTCTGCATGAAAGACAGAACGGGGGTAATTTCCACCAGATTCAGCGCTATATATATAACTCTCCGGGGAGTCTACGCACCCAGAGCCGTGTCAATCTTTTCGACCATACTATCAACTGCCTGCTGAAACCCGGCGCCACCTGACGGTTCACTGCGGCGGAGAGCAAGATACGATTCAGTTGTGTTAAGCAGAATCAGAAGGGCTATCAACTGCTGGTCGGCATTCGGTAGCGAAAGAGCAACTTCAGCAGACCGTTCATTGAGATAATCTTCGACTTCTCTTACAGATTCGACCGAAGCACTGCTTTTAACCTGAATCTCACGGCCAAGGATTTGTATCCGGTGAGATACTTTCACTCTGCAGCACTCCTGTCAAGCCGCTCAATCAGACTGTCCAGACGAGCCCTGAAAAGGTCCTTTTTCGACTCCATCTCCGCAAGTCTTTCCCGAAGCTCCCTGTTTTCTGCCTTGAGCCCGGCAAAAGCAGCAAGAAGACGATCGACTCCACTTTCAAGTTTTTCCAGCGATCTGTCTTCCATAAAATCCACCTATGAAGGGAATTACACTATTAAATAAACCCCCAAAAGTCAATTATTTATTGAAAGCGGAAGTTACCGTGACGGATAAGTTCGGGAGCGCATTTTGTTGACCGCTTAATTTCTTTCAATTGAATCAGTGAAAGGCAACCGATGCCCGGAAAATCAGATGAAGAATCCTGCGAGATCCATTCCAACGGCGGCTGCATCGATAACCCCAAGGATTGATCTGGCAGGGACGGAGGGATCAGCAGTATCGACCACCACTCCGTCTACCTCCTCTCCGACAACGGAAACAATCACTTTTACCCAAGGGGTGTCGAGAGCTCCAGCTGAAGTCTTGTTTTTCACGACAACGGCCACCTCTTTTGACTTAAGCAGCAGGACTGTACCGACTGGGAAAATTCCCACTACTGATGCAAACAGTTTAAGAAGAACCGGATCGTAATTCCTCCCGGCCTTGGAAAGCATGTAGCGGATGACTTTTTCGGGCGATCTGGCCACACGATGATAAACCCTCGATGAGGTCAGGGCGTCATAGTCGTCGGCAATACTGATAATCCTGGAGAACAGACTCATTTTTTGGTGCTGGAGCTTGGGATAGCCTGAGAAGTCATGCTGCAGATGATGCTCGAAACGCTGCAGCCAGCATCCTTGAGCCTAGACTGTCGAACTGCTTTAGCTCCATCAACAGCTTGACACCGACAAGAGGATGTTTATACATCTCCTGCCACTCTTGCTGGTCGAGTTCAGTCTCCTTGTCCAATAACTCCAGCGGGAGCAGAGCCTTGCCAATATCGTGGCAGAAAGCTGCCAGACCGAGTTCGCAGCACCTGTTCTTGGTAAGTCGAACCTTGAGCCAACAAGGACGGAGATGATACAGACATTCACAGGATGGTTGCTGGTGTATTTTTCACGGCATTTGAGTGTGGTCAGGCCGATAAGGTCGGCTGGATCGGAAAGAATCTGATCAATCAGCCCCTGGACAATCCTTTTGGACTTGGCCAACCGGAGGGATTTCCCGTTGATTGCGCTGCCCATTATGTCATCAACCGCACTGATTGCCTGAAAATATATGCGTCTGGCCCTGGATTTACTGTCCATCTTGGCATCATCATGAGTTACGGCGTAATCGGCAGTATCCGCCATAGCTTCAAGTTCGATGTGGGTAATACCTGCTTCGCGCATCAGGCCCTGGAGCTCTGTATATGACTGGAGGGAAGGGGGCGTTTGAATCCTGCAGCAGACTGTAAACAAAAACGGTTATATCGGACGCCGGAATTCCCGGAGCAAAAATGATGTACCGATGAAACATCTCTTCATCTCCCCCATAATGAAGCTAAAGGCTTCAAATCCCGATGCATCAGGTTTAAGACGCAAATCCCCCAGAAACAGGTAGCCACCTTTTAACCGCAGCGAAGCCTCGGCATTCATCCTGTGCAGGTTCCCGATGAGAGCAAGCAACTGCTCAACAAATGGTGCAACAGCCGCATGTCCCTCTGCATAGTTCTGCGCGGTCTTTATCAGCACGAAAAAACGGGTGACAAGGTTTTTCCCGGAATTGAGCATCGCCCTGTCAAGCTGATCCTGATTTGTCATTGTATCCACTCAGCTCTCCTGCTGCGAGGAAGCAGATTCATTCTTCCGATTGCTGACCACAATAATGGCATTGCTGATGATATCCCTGAATTCAAGGCTCTTTGTCCGGAGAGCCTCCTCAAGAATCTTGAGCGTATCTTCTCGCGGTATTTTCTGCAGACCGGCAACCGCACAGATGACTGCATCCTTTTCTTTTGCCTTGTTAAACAGATATTTCTTGGTAAGAATCCCCTTGAAAAGCGGCAGCATCTTCTCTCCGCCGAGCTCGCCAATTGCTTCGTATACCGCTTTTTTTTCCGAGATATTCATCTGTTCGAATTCGATGGTGTCGACGAAAGCAGTAATCGGTTTCAGGGCAAATTGCAGCCTGGCCCTACCCATCAGCTGCATTGCCATTATCCGGATAGCTGGAGCTTCATCCCTGAGGAACTTGAGGATATATGGCTTGGCCTTTGGATCAGTGACAGCTATCAGGTATTTCAGCACCTCTCTCCTGACCCTCAACTCGCGATGGGTGATGAGCATGACTATCTTGTCAAGCATATCCGTATTATTAAGATGCCCCAGGATGAGTACCACATTCCTTACCAGGTACCACCTGGCATCGTTGAGATACGGGAGCAACAGTTGCGGCCTCTCTCTGGCGAAATCAGTGGTCGTTGCGAGCAGAGCCTTCCTCATCTTCATATTCTCAACCGAGCCCAGCAGTTCGCAAAGAGCTGCAGGCGAGGTCCGGCCAATCATCAGTGCAAGGTTTTTCAGTTCATCGAGAGTGACCAAACTGCCAGTGTCAATAATAGAGCAGAGGCCCTTAAGGGGCTCTGCGGTCCAGAAACTGTTGAGTGCTTGCAAAACCTGCCTTCTTCTCGACTTCAAGCGGCTCGCTTGATGTTGTCCGCCGGCAGAGAAGAGCGAACATTTTTAGTGCATATTCGCTTTCACCAGAAATAAAGAGGTTTTTCGTGAACTTCAGATATATTTCCAGAAATGCTGTAAACAGTTCCTGATCTGGAACTCCGGTGAGGATGGCGACCAGGATTCTGGCCGTTTCATTGACCGGTCGAAGGCGCTCTTCCGACTCAAGCAGCAGTCTTGAGACCCGCCAACTCCTCGTCTGTCATCGTATACAGTTGACTGGGTACGGACCTGGGCTCGGTTGCATAGGAGAGTGGATCGGCAAGGCAGGCGGCAGGGATGTTCCCTCTGGCAGACACTCCGGACAGTTGAGCGTCAATCTGCCCGTCTATCTCCTGGAAATCGTCTTCAAGAATATATGAGCAGTGGGACAACCCCTTGTCCCAGAGACGTGGTGACGATATCGTCGTCGAAACTGCCTGACGTGCTCATACTGACTATTTCGAGGAACTCCTTCAGCTCACGCTCTTCAACCCCTTCGCTAAATATGATCGATCGAATGCCGTCAGAATACATCTTGAAGGCCAGGCTATCGCTGGTATCGGAGTTTTCATACAGCAGATGTCCCTTGTATCTGTAGCTCGAACCGGTCAACATCAAGTTTGTACTCACTGTACAGGTTGAGCATCATCGACATCTTTTCGACAAGCTCCTGAAAGAACTTCCCCAGAATTGGATTGTTGGCCTGATACATCTTGGCCCCTTTAGAGGCCTTCACCATCACCAGCATGATTTCCGCGGCAAGAGAAACCTCTGGCTTGCTTGCCGTTTCAGGAGCAGAAATTTCATCAATAATCCGGGCGTCTTCAATCAATGTTCGCTATTTCCTAATCTGGTTGATGTGGAGGAATTTTTCAGTTTAGCCGGTTTTCAAAGACTTCAGGTCAGTATGTTTATTGAAACAGCGCATCCACAAACTGTTTCGGCTCAAAATCGCGCAGGTCTTCAATCGATTCACCAATACCGATAAAGCGCAAGGGGAGTTTCAGCTCGCTGCAGACAGCCACAACCACCCCCCCTTGGCAGTGCCATCAAGCTTGGTAAGCGCTATGCCGCTGACAGCAGCAGACTCCTTGAAAATTTTTGCCTGGGAGATTGCATTCTGACCGGTGCCGGCATCCAGCACCAGCAGCGTTTCATGGGGTGAGCCGGGGATCTCCCGACCGATGATGCGATAAATCTTCTTCAGTTCCTCCATCAGGTTGACCTTCGTATGGAGACGACCGGCGGTATCGACTATCATGACATCTGCCTTGCGGGCAATGGCAGCCTTGCAGCCGTCAAAGACGACCGCTGATGGATCTGCCCCCTCCTTGTGCCGGACAATATCCACCCCTGCCCTGTCTGCCCAGACAGCCAGCTGATCCGCTGCCGCAGCTCTGAAGGTATCGGCCGCAGCAATAAGGACTTTCTTGCCGTCAAGTGCATATCTGCTGGCGAGCTTGCCGATTGTGGTTGTCTTGCCAACACCGTTGACACCGATGACCAGGATGACAAAAGGTGTCTGCCCAGCCGGATGAAGCGGAACCGCGTAGGGGGCTATTTTTGCAAGTATCTCCTCTTTAAGTGCCCGTCTCAGGGCGTCGCCATCTTTCAGCTCATCTCGTTTAAGTTTCTGTTCAAGCCCTCTGACAAGTTCAACTGTGGTAGTTACCCCGATATCAGCCGATATGAGTATCTCCTCAAGCTCTTCGAGAGTATCGGCATCTATCTCTTTTTTGCCCAGCAGCAGCCTGTCTATGCCGCCGGCAAGTGCATCGGAAGTCTTGCTCAACCCCTGCTTCAACCGCTCAAAGAAATTTGATTTTGGTTTCTCCTGCTCGGACAGCGGGCTTAGCTCAGGAGTATCGGCTGACTCTTCTCCTGAAAACCGATTGAACAGGTTCCCGAAAAAACCTCTGTTTTCAGACATCAGTAGATCTCCTTGTACATTCTTTCAATTGCAAACTGAAAATGACGGATTGCCAGTCCGACAACAGCAGACCGGTCAAGAGTCATCACCAGAGAGTACTCTGCCCCGACAGGACCGGTAAGATAGTGCTGTCTTTCCGTTGTAATGACCGTATGCCTCATTTCACCGGCGCCCATATTCTGATGAGCTTCTTTCAGCAAGTTCAGGAGGATACTTTTGTGAGCCCCGACAACTTTCAGGTCAAATATGTCATAAAGGCAGCTCTGCTCTACGGCCTCGCCTTCCCAATCGACAAGGATAGCACCGGTTGCACCTGGCACAGAGGCCATAAGATTCACCAGTATTGATTTAAACGGCACGTCGTTACTCCTTTACTGAAGTTTCACCGATACCAGCTTCGATACTCCGGGCTCTTCCATTGTTACGCCGTAAAGCGTATCTGCCACCGCCATGGTAGTCTTGCTATGGGTTATGAGGATGAATTGGGAAAAAGCTGACATCTCCCTGATCAACTCGTTAAATCTGCCGATGTTGGCATCATCAAGAGGCGCATCGACCTCATCAAGAAGACAGAAAGGGGATGGCTTTATCATAAATATGGAAAAGATCAGGGCAACTGCTGTAAGCGCCTTTTCTCCGCCGGAAAGCAGAGAAACATTCTGCAGTTTCTTGCCGGGAGGTTGGACAACTATATCAAGACCGGTTTCAAGCAGATCATCCTCATTGGTAAGTTTCAGCTCCGCTTTCCCGCCACAGAAAAGCCGGGGGAAAACCTCCTTGAACTTTTCATTCACAAGCTCGAAAGTCTCGGCAAACCGCTTTCTGGTTGTTCTGTTAATCCGCTGGATAGCCTGCTGAAGCGATTGGAGCGATTCTTCAAGATCGGCTTTCTGCTCTGTCAAAAAAGTATGGCGCTCTTCGAGTTCCTGATATTCGTCGATGGCGGTAAGATTTACCTCACCGAATTCGTCAACCTGCTTCTGCAGTTCAAGCTGCCGGATCGAGAGCTGTTCATCATCAAGATCAGGATTCATCTGCGCGGCGGCGATTTCATCAAGACCCAGCCGATAGCGCTCTTTCAGCTGAACCTCAAGATTTTCCAGCTCCATCAAAAGCGTCGAAAGCTTCAGACTCGCTTCAGACATCAGCCTTCTATGCTTGTCATCTTCTCCCCGTAGATCTTTCAGCAACTGCTCCTCATCCTTGAGCAGGCGCAGAGACCCTTCATAAGAACTCTTGACCGATAACAGCTGCTCCTCTTTTTCCGTATGATTCTGTATAAGCTGCCTGAGCTGTTCTCCCGTCTCTGCTGCTTCGCGCCTGATCCGTTCCAAAGATTCAGCCCCTTTCTGCATCTCTTCACTCTGCCGGGCAGCGCGAGAAACAAGTTCCGTCTGGAGCTGTACTACTCGCTTCAACGCGGCCAGCGCAGACTCCTGTCGCTCTTTCAGTGCGGCGGCACGGACTTTCATAGCCGTCACCTCGCTCCTGACCGCATCGATATCTCTCCGTTTCTCGGCAAGATTCAGCTGGATTAAGGCAACTTCAGCCTCAAGCCCTGAATTCAGCTGTTCAGATGACTCCTTTCGCACTCCGGCAGCAATCATCTCCTGGTTAAGAAGGTCGCGTTCTTCAAGGAGTTGGTCGTCTTCAAGCAGCTTGAGCGATAACCGCTCTTTAAGGCGGGCTATTTCAGCGACAGCGCTCTGTAGATCCTTTTCTGAGGTTACCAGTGAAATCTCACAGAGGCGTTGCGACTGTTTCTGACTTTGGAGCTCCTTGTCCCCCTCGTTGATACGACCAAGACAGGATGTTCTTGCCAAGGAGAGCTCTGCCACCTGCTCCTCGAAGTGTATTTTGCGCGCAGCAAGGGCTTTGATTTCCCGCTTTTTATAAATAAGCCCGGACTGGGCAGGCTCTTTCGATCCACCGATGACAACTCCGCCGCCATAAGCCAGATCACCATGAAGAGTCACAAACCTGTAGTCCGGATGAGCTTTTGAGAGGCTGACCGCTGTCCGTAGATCAGCAACCAGCATGACGTTTTCAAGAAGCGCCTCCAGTATGGCACTGTCAGCCCCTTGAAGCTTTACCCGCGAAATCAGGGGTTGTGCATCTTTAATAACAGCAGATGATCTCCTGACTGCGGAAGTTGGCAGAAGAAATCCGCATCTCCCGCCGTTAACTCCTTTGAGATGTTCCACTGCCGAGAGGACGTCCCCCTCACTGGAAGAGAGCAGATCTTGTAACCGGTTGCCGAGAACAGCTTCCAGAGCAGACTCGATATCCTCATCAGCGTCAATGGCATCAGCCAGAAGTCCTGCAAATCGCCCTTTAAAGCTATCGGCGAGCATGAGTGTTCTTACCCCCTGCCCGTAACCGGTGAACTGTGCTTCCAGTTCCTGAAGGGAGTGCAGCCTTGAAGCCACTCCACTCAGCTCATCACGCCGCCGCTGAAGGTCGCCTTCAATGCCTGAAAGTGAGGATTTCAATAAATCATGATCCCCGCCAAGTGCATTAATAGAGCTTGAAAGTTCATTAAACAGAGCCCGCTCTGCCAGCACTTTTACCTGAAGATGCAGCAGCCCTCCCTTCGGCTTGCACCAATAGCTCTTTAATGTTCAGCTCTTCATTGCCACTCCGTTGTATCCGCTCTGCAAGGAGGTCAAGGCGTTTGGAAGCAGTTGCCTGCTGATTGGATGCCTGACTTATTTCACCGAGAAGCGCGAAAAGTCTTTTACGACTATCTTCCAGAGTAAGCGTTGCCACCCGTTCAGCCGAAGTCAGCTCTTCAAGTTGGCGTTCCTTCGACGCTAAAACCTCCCCTTCGCCCAGAGAATCGATTAGAAACCCTCTGCTTTTGAGCTCCAAACTTGCATGTTCTGCCTCTGCATCGGCTATTTGCTTGTGAAGCAGTGCAAGTTCTCCGCTAAGACGCGACTCCTGTCCTTCCAGCGTCGCAATCTCCCTCTTCTGAAACTCCAGGCGATTCTCTGCCCCCTGAAGGTCAGCTCGCCCCTTGAAAATCTCCTCTTGCGCCACCACAAGGCGCTGCTCATCTTCGACAAGGTTAAGCCTTAACCTCTCAATATCAGTACATTTAAGCTCTATCTGAGAAGATAGCGCCTCGCCACTTCTCTCCAGCCTTTCCATTTCGGCAGAGAGTAAAGATTTTTGCCCGGCAAGTTCGATATGACGACGTGTGGCGAAGAAAAGTTCGATGCCACGGAGCTCTTCCCGTACTGTCCTGAAACGCTCCGCCTTTTTCGCCTGGCGGTGAAGCGTATTAAGCTGACGGCGAACCTCACCGACTATATCACCTATCCGGAGCAGATTCTGCTTGGTGGTTTCCATCTTTTTGAGGGCAATATGCTTGCGGGACTTGTATTTTGTGACGCCGGCGGCCTCTTCGATAAGGAAACGGCGCTCCTCAGGCTTTGCCATCAGGATCATGCCGATCCTGCCCTGTTCGATAATCGAATAAGCTCTGGCACCGACGCCGGTATCCATGAAAAGCTCGGTAATGTCCATAAGGCGACAAGGAGTCCGGTTGAGCAGGTAATCGCTTTCACCATCCCGATAGAGCCGACGGGTTACCTGAATTTCTGAATAGTTGAGATACTTGGCAGGGACTCTGCCGTCCTGAGTTGAAAAAATGAGGGAAACTTCCGCCATACCAAGGGGTTTGCGTGATTCACTCCCCCCGAAGATGACATCCTCCATGGCGCGGCCACGAAGATTTTTTGCAGACTGCTCCCCCATGACCCAGCGGATTGCGTCAACAACATTTGATTTGCCGCAGCCGTTAGGACCGACAACAGCAGTCACCCCTTCCGGGAAGTCAAACGATGCCTTTTCAAAAAAGGATTTGAAGCCTGATATCTCCAGTCTCTTTATTTTCATCCGCTTACAAATCCCTTATTGGCCTGCAAAATTGTTGCATCGTAGCTTAAATGCCGAAGAGAGGTCAATCATAAAAGGGCGGGAATTCGCCTCCTATTAGTTGCGCAGTGTGGATTCGCGGGGTATAGTGTTAACCAATAAAATTCACAGCAGCTTTAGGGATCGTAATGCCGATAAATCACCGTCTTAGAACTTTATTCATCTCCATCATAATTATCCTGTTGCTGATTTCTGCAGGCTATTTTGCTCTTGTCAAGGGGGTGGATCTTGAGACTTTCCGGGGTCAGATCATTGCGGAACTCCAGAAAAGCCTCAAACGTCCGGTATCTTATAAAAGCGTCAATCTCTCCTTCAGTCTCGGACCGGCAGTCTCTTTTCACGGAATTTCCGTTATGGAGCCAGACAACTCAGCCAGTTTCATAACAATTGACAACCTTACCTTCCAGCTTGACCTCCTGCCGCTTTTCAAAAAGCAGCTCGTTGTTCATGGACTCGAAGCTGATAAGGCGGTCATCAGGATAGAGCGTCGCAGCGACGGCACTTTCAACATTTCTGACCTGTTGGAGAGCAGTGACTCACAAGCTGCGCCTGTAAAAATCAATCAGATTGAACTGACAGGAGCCGAGATAACTTTTATTGATTCATTTTTGCAACAAAATCCCATTGTAACAAAACTTGCCGATACTGATCTCTTGCTGGATAACTTTACGAGAGGTTCAAAAGGGACTTTTAAACTGTCCACTATCCTTCAGGGCGGTGCCAGCGGAACCGTTGCGATCAATGGCAAAATAAAGCTGGCTCCGCAAGGATCACCAATCGAGGGTTCAAGCGTTGACGCTGAAATCTCCGTGGAGAAACTCGAAGCTGCTCACTTCTGGCCGTACTACAGCAAGTTCGTCCCTTTCAAGAAACTTGTTGGAGCTGTTGATGTCGAGGCAGAGATTAAAGGCCGGCTTAAAGATTTTTCATCCACAGGCAAAATATCTCTGCAAGGCGTGCATTTTGATTATCGGCCGGTATTCAAACAGGTCATCACCTCGAAAGCAATTCAGCTCAAATACAGCATGGAGCTGAACAAGTCCGATATCTTGTTTAAAGCTATCGAGGTCGCTATTGACGGAGCCGATATAAAAGGGAGCTGCGCCATAAGAGACTATCCTGGAGAAGATCCAAGAATTACGGCTCGGGCCATAACTTCGAGGTTGGATTTTGAAAAATTCAAGCAGTTCATACCCTACGGAATTATCGTCAAAGATACTGCAGAGTGGCTTGAACAGCATTTGACCGGCGGAATTTACCAGGCTGGACGAAGGCCGGCTCGATGGTAGAATCAGTCAGATCCTGCACATGGAAGTCGGGCAGAACTACAATGTACTCGCCATAAAAGCACGCGTTGAGAAAGGGGTGGTCAGTTACGGTCGTTCAGTGCCGACATTTAACAATATTAAAGGCACCCTGGAGATAAAGGGGAAGGATTTTTCACTCCACGACATGTCCGGCAACTTTGGCACATCGCCAATGACACTTGAAGGGAAAATCGCCGACTACGCTCTGGACAAGCCGAGCAGCTACCCCGTTAAAATGGTTATATCCCCTTCGAAAAATGAACTGCAATGGCTGCTTGGCAAAGAGCATGCGAGCCAACTTTCATACAATGGCAACTCTACCCTGTCACTTGTCGGCGATGGTTTCACCAGTGATTACAACCTTTCCGGCGACTGGAACCTCACACCGGCAGCTTACAGCTACTCTGATTTTGTAAAAAAACCTGTCGGCACGCCATCGCAGATAAAGTTCAAAGGCTCAATCACTCCAAAAGAGGCCGTTCTCACTTCACTGCATTACACTCTCGCCAACCTTAACGTTGATCTTTCCGCGAAATATCAATTCGAGCCGGCCAGGGCCTTTAACCTTTTGCTCAATACAAATCAGTTCAGCTTGGGGAGCATTGTCCCGATGAGTCCGTTTCTGACCGGTTACCAGCCAGCGGGCAGAATCCAGTTAACGTTAGGCGGGACTCTTGCCCCGGCGGCTGAGGACTTCCGCTGGAGAGGGGTAGTCGCTCTTAGCAACGCATCGATTCGCTACTCACCGAGCGAGAAACCGGTTTCAGAACTGACCGGTAATATCAGTTTTGATGATGACTCATTCGAGTCGTCTCAATTGACCGCAAAGATTGGCAATACTGCCTTAACAGGGAAGGCGGCGATAACCAGCCTCTCCCCTGTCGCTTTCAAATTAGCATTCACCTCTCCAAAGATTGATCTTGCTGATTTTGGTTTTAAGCACCCTCAAAAAATCCCTCAAATTACAAAAGTAAGTGGAGACATCTCTTTCAGGAAAAACAGCCTGGCCATAAAATCAGTTAGCGGCAACCTGAACAACTCGCAACTAACCGTAAAAGGGGTTATCAGCGACATTGAACATTTGAAGGCAAACCTCGCCATCACCGCTTCATACCTTGACATCTCGGACCTGATTCTCCTCGGAGGGATTACACCTATTGAATCAAAAACATCCAGACCGGCACCGAATCCAACGATCGAGGCGACAGTAAAGGCTGACAAATGTACCTTCAGCGACATAAATTTCGAGAAACTTGCCGCCTCAGCAACCCTTGCGAATAAAACGCTTACAATACAGCAGTTTGAATCAGATTTTGCGGGCGGGAAATTATCGGCAAAGGGAAAAATTGATTCTCAATCACCAGTCACCCTTTACCAGGCAGACTTCAAACTTGCCAACGCCTCCGCTGACAAAATTACTAAATTATTTTCCAAACCAGGAGCCAAGAAAGAGATAACGGGAGTAGCAACCCTTGAGGGGAGCATGAGCGCCAGAGGCGACACAGAGGATGCCTTGAAAAGAAGCGCCTACGGAAGTCTGGAAGTGCATTCCAGGAAAGGGATGATGCGTCAGCTTTCCGGACTCTCGAAAGTCTTTTCAATTTTAAACGTTTCGCAACTATTCCAATTCAAGCTACCCGATATGGTTTCGGATGGGATGCCATACTCAAAGATTGACGGCAGTTTTACAATAAAAGACGGCACTGTCAGTACGGAAGACTTTTTCGTATCCAGCAATGCAATGAATATATCCATGGTAGGAAAACATGATTTTGTAAATGACGACGCGAATCTGATTCTCGGCATACAACCCTTGCAGACTGTTGACAAAGTTGTCAGCAAAATCCCTATAGTCGGTTGGATACTGACCGGGCAGAATAAAGCGATGTTCACCACCTACTTTGAACTCAAAGGGAAATCATCTGACCCGAAAGTAACCGCAATTCCGATAACATCTCTCAGTGAAGGGGTTTTGGGAATATTCAAGAGGACATTCCAGTTGCCGGTAAAACTGTTTACAGACACCGGCGAAGTTATTCTCGGAAAGTGATGGGTTTGGTTTATACTGGACATTTCCAGAAACACATGCTAATGGTTTTAAGGATTTTATCTAAGCAGATGATCAAATAAATATTAAAGAAAAGGGGGTGAATTCTTTGGCTCACACAATTTCTGACGAGTGTATCAATTGCGGTGCATGTGATGATTCCTGTCCGGTAAGCGCCATCAGCGAGCAGGGAGACAAGCGTGTTATCGACGCAGATACCTGTATTGATTGCGGCGCATGCGTAGACACATGCCCTGTCAACGCTATCAGCGCCTAATAAGCCTGATCTTTAAAAAAAAGACCGGTACAGATCTCTGTGCCGGTCTTTTTTTATCTGCATCAATATCAAACTACTGTGTAGCTATCGTTGACCCACCAACGACAACTGAAAAATCAGTCGCATCCTTCGGCAATGGACTGACAACAACGACAAACGGTATAGTCCCACCCGGCTTAAGTCCCAGATTTGCAAGAGAGTCACCGAACTGATTGTTCAGCACCTCCTCTATTTTCTCCAGAGGGAGAGTAGCCAACTGCTCACCGGAAAGTGAATTGCCACAGTACGCACTCTTTGTAACAAGATTAACTCCACCTTTACCAAGAAGGGATACTTTTATTTGAATGGAAGCGCGTGGCTTGTTGAAATTGTTCACAGCCTCGCCCCTGACAACGAAAAGCTCGCCGGCCGTGCTGTTGACGATATAGGAAGCAGTCACACCCTTCAAGGCGATGCTCCCCTCTTCTGCCACTTTATCCCCGGACCATTCGACCAGAAAACCAAGACCGATCTTTGAAAAAGCCTTGGGACCGCCGAAGAAATAGATCCCAGAGCCGGCAAGAGCAACGATAAGAAGAATTGCCCCAATAATTACAACCAGTGGAAAGAGAGAGCCACTCTTTTTTCGCGAGGTAAGAGAAGATGGTGGAAGTTCTTCATCAGGCTCCCCTTCGGAAAATTCGAGTGCAGCAAAACCTCTGGACTGATCCTGCAATTCAGAGCCGGAAGCGGTGGTTTCCGATTCAGCCGGTTCAGTCTCGGCATCAAAGCTGAATTCGCTGAATTTGGAACTTCCCAGCGCTTCTTTATGAGTTGCAGCGGATGATGATGGTTGCGCAGCTTCAGGATCAAATGAAAGAAGAAAATCATCTGTTGCTGCAGGCTCGGCCGATGAGTGTGAAAAGCCTGAAAACGCAGTGACATCTTCCGCAGATGACCCTGGGAAGGTGTCAGGACCACTCACTTTGTCAGTTGACTGGCCAGAAAAGGAGATCTCTCCGAAATCCATTGAAAAATCATCCGCATCAGCGCTGCTTGCAAGCGGAGGACTTTCACTTTTAGTGCTGAGCTCAACATCTCCAAAATCAAAATCATTATCTTCCGCCAGTGCGGACTCTGAACCTGCGGCCGCATGCGGAGCGGCAAGAGATGCGTCAAAAGATGAGAGGTTGAAATCAGAATCTGAGCTTGATTCATCAAAACCTGGCACTGTCCCAGCTTTCCAGTCGAATTCGTTTGATGAATCCACCGGCTCTGATTTAGCTTCATCACTCTGCGTCGGCTTCTCAGCATACAAAGAAGTGGCAACTGTATCTTGTGATGCCGGATCATTTACCCCCGGAGAAGTGTTAAAGCTAAACTCTTCTGCGGCGCCACTCTCCGCAGCAGGAGGCACCGGCGTCGGCAGAGAAGTTGCTCCACTTTCAGCAGGCGCTACGGGTTGTACTACAAAAATCTCTTTGCACTTGGAACATCTGACCTTTACCGGACCATTAACAAGCTTGGAATCATCTATCTTGAATCTGGCACTACAGTGATCACACTGAATAATCATTATGCTCTCCGATAACCGTCATATTTATAATAAAAAGAGCCACGGAACGCTTCCGAAAAAAGGATGGGCTAACTCTGCCATTCCGTTACGATTTCTTTTGTTTGCTATAGCAGAAACGTTAAGCACTGTCAAACTATTGCTCTTTCAGAATCTGTTATCTGCTTGCCTTCAATCGGCTGCAAACCCTTGCAAACTCGGCCTCACAAAAGCATCAAAACCTGTCTTAAAGCTTGTACGTTTATGATTCAAAGCATTAGCCAAAGACTCAGAATAAACACATCTTTGAAAATCAAAATTCAACGAAGACAAGGCATGAAATATTAATTTAACTAGTCGGGGGAGATACTTTGACTTTAGATAAGAAATGGGTTACAAATTGGACAGCAAAAGTGGACAAATGATACAACAATCCATCCTGTAAAATTTAAGCATTGCGGGCGGTTAGCTCAGCTGGATAGAGTACAGGCCTCCGAAGCCTGGGGTCGCGGGTTCGAATCCCGTGCCGCCCACCATAAATTCAAGCACTTGCAATGATAAATTGCAGGTGCTTTTTGCTTTTTACCGTTCGCGTGCTTCCTCCATTCTTAACACCTCTTTTCTGATCACGTATTATCAGTAAAGTCCGTGCAGTGGCCCGCCAGATGAGGCCAGCTCCTCTACCCTTCTGACCACCGACGGATCTTCCTCCAACGGCGGAGCATGATGAGGTTTTCTACGGGCATCGATAACAAGTGAGCCACTGCACCCCCAATGTTTGCCGGCAATTGATGGGCCGACGCCATAAATATCGGTGGCAGGATCGGAGCGGGTAAAAGTGACCCAGAGGAAGTTATCGAGGGTGTTCGCGGTAAACTCGCTGTCATCGACAATGACGACAAGCGGAAAACCTTTCAACTCATTGCGCATTTCAAAGAAAACACACAGTTCATCAATTAATGGATCAACAGCACTTCTCCCGCAACCGCAAACAGGAGCGGTAATGGCAAGAACGCCGGGCATACATACCCGCGGGCTGCTGAAACCTATTGGCAGGGCAAATTCTGAGGGGACCAGCGTTGCAAGAGTCCGTTTTTTCTCCCCTGTTGCCGCTATAACCACCTTTGAACCTCTGTTCAGACCACTTCCCGAATAATCGAGTGTATCGATAGTCGTAGAAGTCTGAAAATGGAGATCGCGACGGAAATCTGCCCGTTCAAGCACAAATTGAATAAATGCGGCAATATCATGAATATCAGGCGGACTGTCATCTTTGGCCGTTATCAGGAGATACTTAGCCAGCGAGAGCTGCCCCTGGCCGAGAATAGCATTGGCCTGAGTCAAAAGTTCCATCGGCTCCCGGTTTGGAGAGTACGGCAGATAGCGCTCGCTGCCGACAGCCAGAAGTAGCGGATGGACACCGGCGGCATCAACGGCGTGAACTCCTTGCACTCCAGGCAGCACAGCCGGTATCAGTTCACCGGTCAACTCGTGAATAAATGCGCCGAAAGAGGTGTCCTCCTGTGGTGGACGGCCGACTGATGTGAAGGGCCAGATGGCGCCATCCCGGTGAAAAACCTCTTCCACCCGGAGAACCGGGAAGTCATGTGCCAGACTGTAGTAGCCGAGATGATCCCCAAACGGCCCTTCCGGCAGAAGCTTGCCTGTATCTATGGTTCCGGTTATACAGAAATCAGCCTCGGCTGGCATCGGCAGTTCGCCGTTTCGACAGATCATCGCCAGGCGATGGCCGCCCAATAACCCGGCAAAAGAGATTTCCGGCATCCCTTCAGGCAGCGGCATGACCGCTGCAACCGTCATCGCTGGCGGTCCACCCACAAAGATGTTTACCTTGAGCGGCACGCCCCTGGCAATCGCCTCTGAATGGTGCACGCCTATGCCGCGATGAATCTGGTAATGGAGGCCGATCTCTCTATTGGGTTCATAGCTGTTGCCGGATAGCTGCACCCGATACATGCCCAGGTTGGAGCCCCTGAAACCAGGGGCTGCCGGGTTCTCGGAATAAACCTGCGGCAAGGTTATAAACGCTCCACCGTCAAGCGGCCAGGATTTTAGTTGAGGAAGCTGAGCAATGGTTGTCCGGTTGGCCAGAATTGCGCCATTGGAAACTCTTCTGGGGATAAGTGAAAGCGCGGCCGGAACAGTAGCCAAGAAAGATAGCGGATTTTTGAACGCATGAGCGGGATTTACCTTGAGCGATACCAGCTTTTCAATGGCTGCGAGTCTGTCCCTGAAAATAAACCGTGTCCGCTCAAGAGTGCCGAAGAGGTTGCCGAGCATGGGGAAAGAGCAATTACGGACATTTGTGAATAAAAGTGCCGGCCCGCCCGCCGCGTAGACCCTTCGCTGAATGCAGCCGATCTCAAGATCTGCATCAAGCTCTGCATTGATCCGCTTGAGCATACCGTAACGCTCCAGATCACGCACACAATCCTGAAGATTTCTATAACCCATAAAAGTCTATCCCATTAACCCTTCAGCTGGAAACATTCTTCATAGCCCCTTAACCGCATAAATTCCCGGAGCATTTCGCCAGAAGCCTTTATAATCTAGCCCGTAACCAAAAAGAAAGCGATCTTCCACCTCTAGTCCGGTGAAATCCGCCCGGTAGCCCGGCTTGACTTTCCTGGCGTGACGCTTGTCTACGAGCACCGCCATCAGCACCTCCGCAGCGCCTGCAGCCAGACAGTATTCAGCAATTGACGCCAAAGTAACACCTTCATCAAGAATATCGTCAAGAAGCACGACCGTGCGGCCGGCAAGATCTCCAGCAGGACGGACAATCCAGTCAAGAGAACCGCCTTCGGTGGAAAATCCGTAACGGGTTACATGAATATATTCGACCTCAAGGGGGAAAACCAGCCTGGGGAGGAGCTGCCCGGCAAATATCAGAGCGCCGTTCATAATGCAGAGCATCACCGGCCTCTTCCCGGCAAGCTGTGCAGTCATCTCCACTGCAAGACGCTCTATTGCCGCAGTAACTTCAGCCTCACCGGCAAGCAGATCCGCCTCGGCAAGCACCCTGTTCGCATCGTCAACTGTCATTGTCACTGCCCTTTCTATTCCTCTGAGGGTTCGAGCTGTTTTGCGTAGGTTCAGGCGCGGATAAGCGCTTCCCGTGCCATTCTGAGCGAGATTTTTTTCTGGGTTGCAAAAGAGTTCTGTTTCAGCAGTTCAACAGCTGCAGCCAGTGAGGGGATATCCCTGGGCAGGCGTATCAGCAGATAGTCGATCACATCATCAGGCAGCAGAAGTTGCCTGTCGTCGGCAAGTTTCTTCATTATCATCCGTCTCGACTCATCGTCTGAAATGTCAAGTCTGGCGATGAGCCCCCACATAAAGCGGGATTTCAGGTGGTCATCGAGGGAATCAAGCTCTTTGGGCGGCAAACTGGCCGCAGCGATTATCTTTCGACCGCTTTCGTAGAAATCATTAAAAAGCTGCCAGATAGCCGTACGGATGGTGTTGCTGTCCTGAAGCAGATGCAGGTTGTCGAGGAGCAGCACCGGTTGCAGTGAAGCAGCGTTGACGATCTCCGCGCAGTTAATGTCGGTGATAAGTTCGGCAGGGATGAGTGGCGGATGACTGCTTTCCGGATTGCCATTGAAAGTTTTACTGACTGCGGAGAGAAGATGAGTCTTGCCTGAGCCGGTCTCTCCATGAAGATAAAGGAGGTTCTCTCCGGAGACGGGAGAGATGAAGCGCTTGACGAATTCGAGGGCGGTATGGTTGCCAGTGCAGGCTACAAAACTGGTGAAACTGTAGTCCGGGGTTACCGGGAAATCAAAGAAAAGCTGCATTTTTAGAAAAGCGCCCCTTGCGGGCTTTCCGGAACGATTCGATTGAAGTGGAGATAGGCCGCCCTGGTCGCGACTCTGCCACGGGGAGTACGGTTCAAAAAACCCTGCTGGATCAGGAACGGCTCTATCACGTCCTCTATGGTGTCACTCTCTTCACAGATGGCCGCGGCCAGAGTGTCGAGCCCGACTGGTCCACCGCCGAACTTGTCGATTATAGTGAGAAGAACTGTGCGGTCCATATTGTCGAAACCCATTTCGTCAACTTCCAGCAGTTTCAGCGACTCATTAATGATCTTGGCAGAGATTGTCCCGTCCCCGAGCACCTGGGCAAAGTCACGGACACGGCGCAGCAGCCGGTTGGCAATCCGTGGGGTACCCCTGCTTCTCCGGGCAAGTTCCAGGGAAGCTTCTTCGGTAATTCCTATATTGAGGATTCGGGCGGAGCGCCTGACAATAAAGGCAAGCTCGTCATCAGTGTAAAACTCAAGCCGGGAAATAACTCCAAAGCGGTCGCGTAGTGGTGATGACAGCAGCCCTGCCCGGGTTGTGGCGCCGACAAGGGTGAATTTGGGAAGGTCGAGTTTTATAGTCCGGGCACTTGGACCCTGACCGATGATGATATCGAGCTGAAAATCCTCCATCGCCGGATAAAGAATCTCTTCCACCACGTGGGAGAGACGGTGAATTTCATCGATGAAAAGGACATCGTGCGCTTCAAGATTTGTCAGGATTGCGGCAAGATCGCCAGGCCGCTCTATCACCGGGCCAGAGGTGGATTTGATGTTAACCCCCATTTCACAGGCGATGATGTTGGCAAGGGTGGTTTTGCCAAGGCCGGGGGGACCGTAAATCAGGACGTGATCGAGAGCTTCGCCGCGCTGCTTTGCCGCATCTATGAAGATCCGCAGATTCCCCTTGGCCTTCTCCTGACCGACATATTCATCCAGCGAACGGGGGCGAAGAGTGCTCTCCATGTAGAGTTCGTCATCGGTTGCTATCGGTTCGATCACTCTTGTCATGGCTATTTCATCAACCTTTTGAGTGCCAGCTTGAGAACTGTTTCCATGGGAGCTTCTGCTTCCGTTTCAATTTCAGAAAGAGTCTTTATGACGACAGCTTCCTTGTAGCCGAGATTAATGAGCGCCGAAGCGACATCATCCCTGATAGAATTCTCCTGTATTGAGAGGGTTGAGCTACTGTCGCTGTCACCGGCAAGCCCAAGTTTTACTACTTTATCCTTCAACTCAAGTACCAGCCGTTCCGAGGTTTTTTTGCCGATTCCCGGAATTGCGGAAAGCCTGACAATATCACTTCGGCAGAGGGCGGAAGCAAGTTGATCGGGCTGAATGTTGGAAAGAATATCCTTCGCCAGTTTGGGGCCGACTCCTGAGACGGTTATCAGCAGCTGAAAGAACTGCTTCTCCTTGGGGGTCAGAAACCCGTAAAGGTGGATGGCATCCTCTTTTACATTGGTATGAATGTTAAGGGTGAGAATCGCGCCATCGTCAGGAAGGGCAAAAAAAGTCGAGAACGGTATCTGTACGCGATAGCCGACGCCGTTTACATCCAGAATTACCGAGTCCGGGCTTTTGCCGGCAATTTTTCCTGTAAGGAGGGCAATCATCTGGCAATTCCTGGTTTTCTGAAGTGGGAGAGATTGGCGGTCAGGCTTTTAAGCAGTGATGAGTTGGCATGACAGATTGCAACCGCCAGGGCATCCGAGGCGTCTGCCTGGGCAATTTCAGGAAGTCCGAGGAGAATCTTTACCATATGCTGGACCTGTTCTTTTTCAGCTTTTCCGTGCCCCACTACAGACTGCTTCACCTGGAGCGCCGAATATTCAAAAACAGGCAATCCGGCATTAACACCGGCTACTATTGCGGCGCCTCTGGCCTGCCCAAGCTTTAGGGCACTCTGCACATTGTTTGAAAAGAAGATATCCTCCACGGCAAAAGCCTGCGGGTTGTATCTGGCGATGATTTCGTTCAGTCCTTCAAAAATTCGTTTCAGTCTGCCGGGAAAATCTGCTGAACTGTCGGTGAAGATAGCCCCATTATCAATATGGATAAGGCGATTACCCTCTTTTCGAATAACGCCATAACCGGTTATGCGTGACCCTGGGTCAATGCCTAGAATTATCATTACATCAGTTTTTCCATCTCTTCCATAGAGATGTCGAAGTTGGCATATACATTTTGCACATCATCATTGTCTTCCAGTTTGTCCATCATCTTCAGCATACTTTCAGCCTGCTTCCCCTCAAGTTTAATCTGTGTCTGAGGAATCATGGTGACTTCAGCAGATTCGAAGCTGAATCCGGCAGCAGTCAATGCGTCACGAATCTCCATAAAGGACGAAGGATCGGTCGTTACCTCGTACTGCTCATCCTGCTCGGCAACATCATCTGCGCCTGCCTCGATGGCTGCTTCAAAGAGTTTGTCGAAGTCGACACTTTTCGGAAAGAGGATTAGTCCTTTTTTATCGAACATCCAGGCAACACAGCCGGTTTCGCCCATATTGCCGTTACATTTGGAGAAGATGCTGCGTACATCCGAAACGGTACGGTTCCTGTTATCGGTCATTACTTCCACCAGAACTGCAACGCCGCCCGGGCCGTATCCTTCGTAGGTGGTCTCCTCGTAGTTGACCCCCTCCATTCCGCCGGAGCCTTTTTTGATGGCACGTTCGATGTTGTCCTTGGGCATGTTTTCACCCTTGGCCTTGTCAATCGCGGTGCGCAGTCGCGGGTTAGCGGCCGGATCACCACCACCTAGTTTGGCGGCGACGCAGATCTCCTTGATAATCTTGGTGAAGATCTTACCTCTTTTTGCATCTGCAGCACCCTTTTTATGTTTGATGGTGCTCCATTTATTATGTCCTGACATGCTTTAGCTCCCCTGATGAAAATAGCTTTCTTGAAAGCTGAAAATACTACCATGCTGAAAACTGGCTTGTAAAGAAAGAAAACCCTTGTATTTCGAAGCCAGGAAAAGGGGGTTTCACCACCAGAAATTCCGTTCTAAAACAATGCATTCTGAAGCTTAAAAAGAAAATTCAGATGGGAGCTAAATAAAGGAAACGATTTGGAACTTTGCTGTTCGCTCCGCACGTATTTCTGATCAGTTATGCCGGTTCTGATAATGTTTCTGACGGTGTTGCGGGGTAGCTCGAAGTCGCGGGTTATTTCACAAACACCTTGCCACCTCTAAAATGAGCCAGACGGACTTTACGGATGGTATCCACGTATCAGCATCTCCTTTCAATTATCCTCTCGCTGATAGATACCAGAGAGTATTGAGGAGGTTGCTGAGGTGGGTTAATTTTTGACGCCGATTAGTGGCTATGGTGGGTCAATATTGCCTGCCGATTCACAGATGTCACATCAAACCGTCTTGGGTGATGCAGATGCAAGAACAATGAAGCAGTTATTTAACTTGTTTATCTTCCTGCTCCATTTTGCGGCGTGCCTCATAACGCTTCTGCATTGCTTCCTGCTCTTCCCAATGTTTGTTCCAGTCTTTTTTACGGACAAAATGAAGGACGATCAAACCGCTGATGATCATCCCGCCAAAAAAACACTGCATTGTCTCACCCCTGTAGATCCCGGACCCGATTATAAAAAGCCCGACGATGAAGATCATTGTCTCCATCGACATTATCTTTTGAATGAGCGATTTTTGCCGAGTTTCATTATTTGCCATTTTTCACCTTCAGTAACCATCTGTCCAGCTCAACTGGTGCCATCACTCTTCCCGAGCAGACGTTCGGAAGGGATGTTCGATGAAGTCCAAATCCCCAGAACACCGGTCTCGGCAGGGCCAAAGCTGTCAGTCACTGGATTCAGCGGTTCACATGTTTATGCAGTGGGCAAAAGGGAACCCTTCCTCACGACTGCTTTCCAGATCAATGTTCTTTTAATTGGCAAAATTTCACACTCCTACACCCTTCTCTTTTTCCCTCATTACCTTTTTTACAGCATAATTGAAGCACTGGAAGTAAGTCAGATAGGTCAGGATAAAGCTGAAAATAATCAGACTGTAAGTGAACCTGGTGGCTACGATTGTGGGGGCTGGCTTGACTGTTACTGCGAAGATAAAGAAAAAGGCAAATACAGCCATTTTTATTACTTCGCCGATAATTCGTTTTGTCCGTTGTGACTTGAACTCTGCCTGTGTCAGACTATAAGCGGTAGCCTCTACTTCACGTTTTGCCTCCTTGCCGGCAAAGAAATTTACCGGATAGAAGTTCACCAGCTGAATTATCATGGTGATAATAATGCTCTTCCAAAACAGAGCCCCTAGCACTGCCTGAAACTGAAGGGCAATGTAAATCAGCAGCACTACCAGCAATGTTTGCACCACCCGATGAATTATTATCAGCCGGTGCAATTTTTTGAAATCAAATCCTGCAGACATCAGCCACTCCTTAATTACAAGTAGTTAAACAAAATCAGATGAAATATTCTTAGCCGCATATATATGCTGCGAATCGAGAATATTGAGCAGTTGTGACAGACCGAGGGCAATAGTATTCAGCTTGTTTTCAGAACAACATTCTTGGACTGTTTATTTACGACTTGAAACAGACGCGCAAATTATTAGCTGTTTTCTTCCTCAATGACAGATTTGTTTCTTTTTTGAGCCACAGATTGCCTCTTGTTTCAAAATCCACAGTTATTCAGGTCTGGCTATCCTTCCACCTTTTCCCATGAATGGGGAATATCAGCAGGGAATGGATACAGTTTCAGACCATCCCGGTCACCCACATAGAGCCCTCCGGCGGCCTTCTGATGATAGCCTACCCAGTGCTCGAAAGGGATTTGATCGATACAGGCCTCGAAGGTGAGAGACTTGGTCTTCTTTGAGACATTTTCGGCGAGTTCCCGTTTAGCATCAATGTAGCGGCTCTGGGCAGCCATATGCAGCTCTTCGTGGCCGAGTTCGGCGAACATCACCTGCCGAAAGACCTTCCCCGTCCGGTGGGTGGCGTACCAGGCGTACTCCTCAGGGGTGAGGTTGGAGAGCATCAGGAACTGGATCGGGCTAATGACCATATAGAAACGGGGAGTGCGCATTCCGGGTGAAGGCCGGCCAATGGTTTGGGCCACCTCCGCAGTGGTCATCCGCTCATTGCAAGTGTGGTTAGTGTAGGACATCAGCTCTTTAGGCGCGCCAAGTGCCAGGGTTGCACCGCCCGTCTTGACCAGATGGCAGCTTTTGTAGGCAGTGAGGGGGACACAGTTGAAGGCACTGTTGGACAGGGCCGTCTTGGTACGGCTCCCCGCCTTGACCCCCGACAGGGCCTGTACTGTTTCGGCATAGGCATCCCGCCACCCCCCCTCGTCCAGGTAGGAGAAGCCGGGCTTCTCGCCATCAGTGGCAAGTTCCACCAGAATGCTGCGTCCGCGGAAGTGCTTTCCGGAACCGGGACTGCGCCGTTGAGCCAGTCCTTCGATACCGAGACTGGTAGCTGTAACACTGCCAGAGGGGATTGCAAGAATGAGTTGCGGGTCGTTCATGGCACTTGACTCCTATATTAAATTTTGTCTGAGTTTAACAGATTTTAGCATATCAGCAACAGGCTACATCTTGTTCAGCAGCGGCACGATAAGCAGCGAGACGATGTTGATGATCTTGATCATCGGATTGATGGCCGGACCGGCAGTATCCTTGTAGGGATCGCCGACGGTGTCGCCGGTAACGGCCGCCTTGTGGGCTTCGCCACCTTTGCCGCCATGATGGCCGTCCTCGATGTACTTCTTGGCGTTATCCCAGGCGCCACCGCCGGTGGTCATGGAGATGGCGACGAAGATACCGGTAACAATGGTGCCGACGATGACGCCGCCCAGAGCTTTAGGCCCAAGAGTGAAACCGACGACGATCGGGGCGAGGATCGGGATCAGGCCGGGATGACCATCTCCTTGAGGGCGGTCTTGGTGACGATGTCGACGCAGGCGGCATAGTCCGGCTTGCCGGTGCCTTCCATGATCCCCTTGATTTCGCGGAACTGGCGGCGGACTTCGACAACAACCGCGCCGCCGGCCTTGCCGACCGCTTCCATGCACATGGCGGCGAAATAGTAGGGGAGCATGCCGCCGATAAAGAGACCGACGATGATGTAGGGGTCGGAGAGGTCGAAGGTGATGGCTTTGCCGGCCAGTTTCAGTTCATCGACATAGGAGGTGAAGAGGATGATCGCGGCGAGACCGGCAGAGCCGATGGCGTAACCTTTGGTGACTGCTTTGGTGGTATTGCCGACCGCATCCAGTGGATCGGTAACGTCGCGGACCGATTTGTCCAGTTCAGCCATTTCGGCGATGCCGCCGGCGTTGTCGGTGATCGGCCCGTAGGCATCCATGGCGACGACGATGCCGGTCAGTGACAGCATGGAGACAGCGGCAATGGCGATGCCGTAAACGCCGGCACACTGGAAGGCGACGATGATGCCGGCTGCAATAACGATAACCGGTGCAGCAGTCGACTTTCATGGAAATGCCGAGTCCGGCGATGACGTTGGTGCCGTGACCGGTGGTTGATGCCTGGGCGATATGCTGCACCGGCGCATATTCGGTGGAGGTATAGTATTCGGTAATCCAGAAGATGGCGCCGGTTACAACCAGGCCGACGATGGCTGAGATAAAGATATTGTTGCGCTGAAATAGCCGGTTGGGTTGCCTGCCGGAAACATCTGCACGGTAACAAAATAGAAGGCGATACAGGCGATAACGCCTGACGAGATAAGACCTTTGTACAGAGCACGCATGATCTTTTCGCTGGCATCAAGTTTGACGAAGAAGGTGCCGATGATGGAAGCGATGATGGAGATGCCGCCAAGAATCAGCGGATAGCTGACGGCACCGGCAAAATCAGGGAATGCCATGGCGCCAAGCAGCATGGCGGCGATCAGGGTTACTGCATAGGTTTCAAAGAGGTCGGCAGCCATACCGGCACAATCTCCGACGTTGTCACCGACGTTATCGGCGATAACAGCCGGGTTGCGCGGGTCGTCTTCAGGGATGCCGGCTTCTACTTTGCCGACCAGGTCAGCGCCGACATCGGCCCCTTTGGTGAAGATACCGCCGCCAAGACGGGCGAAGATGGATATGAGCGAACCGCCAAAGCCGAGACCGACCAGTTGGCTGACAACTTCCTTGATCGGCGCACCCGGCATCAGCAGGGTCAGAATCAGGTAGTAACCGGCTACACCCAGCAGACCGAGACCGACCACCAGCATACCGGTGATGGCGCCCCCCCGGAAGGCGACGTCCAGTGCCTTCTTTATGCCGCTTTTGGCTGCCTCAGTGGTGCGGACATTGGCCCGAACCGATACGAACATGCCGATAAAGCCGGTCAGACCGGAAAAAAGCGCACCAATACCAAAGCCAATAGCTGTTTTGGCGCCGAGGGGTGCCGGCAGAATGAACAGGATTAAGAAGATGATCGCACCAACCACAGCGATAATGGTGTACTGACGCTTCATGTAGGCGCCGGCACCCTCCTGGATAGCAGCGGCAATCTGCTTCATCCGCTCATCCCCCTGCGGCAGCCCCATAATCCAGCGGGTGGTTATCAGTCCGAAGATAATCGCTGCCACTGCGCAGACGAGCGCAAACAATACGGCATAGTGTTCCATTAAGCCAATCCTCCTGTAATTTTGTCCTTAAATTTAAGTATTACTCGAAATAAGCTTTGGGAAAAGTAGACGGCGGGCACAACTGAACCGACAACTTACTCTTGATTCAGTGGTTATAAAGCGGGCACTGAATTCTTCTATTAAGTTTGAGTTCCCTCTTGATGAATGACATTTTTCAGAGAGTCGTTTCAGTCAATGTCAAGTGTAGTTACTGTCAAATCTTTGCCCTCACTAACCCAAGTGAGCATATAACGGAATGATGACTATTCCCGTATCACTATTGATATGTTTGACCGCGTTTCATAGCATATCTGCCAGCCAAAGATCAAGAATAATAATGTTGGTTCGAACAAAGCTGCCACCCGAGAAGCGGCACCATTGCTTATTATGGGCTATGGAATCAAAGCTCAAACCAAGTCAGCATTTTGCTCAACTGTCGAAGCGCACGAGGAAATCATCCTCACATGTTTCGACATCTCGATCTCTAACGCTGCGGTAAAGATCTGAACATCTGAACAACATAACAAAGGTCATCAGTCACATATCAAAAGGGTTTCAGATCTGTCAAGAATTCCATCCTGATATTTGTAACCACTCGCATGACCGTCTTACTCCTGCCTACGCCATCGACAAATATACTTGAGGAACTGGTTTATAAATGAACAATATTCCAATCACATCGATATGATCAAAGTCATAAGAAAATAAAATCCTTTTACGACAATTGCAATTAACAAGTATCAAAACATCATTTATCTTAACAGCCATGCATTACACAACATGCTTATTTTACACGTGTTTTTTAAATAATAATAAAGACAAAATAATAGTTGACAAATTATAAAACGAAGTATTATTATCAGCCCAAATGAAGCCTTTTTTATATAATTAGTTGATACAAACTCGCTTAAAGTGAGGATCCCTTGGGCAGAAAACTTCATTCAGAAACTGACCAGACACTTGTTAAGGCTTTCGAATTACTGGAAACCCTTTCCGAAGACAATGCCAATCTGACAGCGCAACTTCTGTCCAGGAAACTTAAGATCAGCAGCAACAAACTGTTTCAGATAACAGAGACACTCGAAAATATGGGACTTGTCGAGCATGACGGGCAATCCGGCAGCTATCGCCTTGGTCTTTGTGCATTCGGAATGGCCCAGCAGGTCCTGAAAAGCTCCAGCATCCTCAGACTGGCACAGCCGACCCTGGAAGATCTGGCAAGGAAACATGATGAAGCAGTCTACCTTACAATACTGAACAACAACGAAGTAGTGTTTCTCAACATGGTTGACACTGTCCAGCCGATCAGAGCAGCTACCTTTGTCGGCAGACGCTTCCCGATTTTCACCAATGCCGCCGGAAAAGTTATTCAGGCCATGAGTTCTTTTGACGTTCGGGAGAAATTTTACCGAAAGGGTGCCGGCAAGGCAGGCATTAACGATCTGCAGCGACTGCAATCGGAACTGGAAGATATTCGCAAAAGCGGCGTGGCAGTGGACAATAACTGCCTGGCAGAGGGCGTCTGCTCTGTTGCTGTCGCGATCAGAGATTATGCAGGCAAGGTAGTGGGAGCACTTACTCTTCTCGGGCCGACATTCAGAATGGTACAGGATCGACTGGAAAAAGAGATAATACCTTCCATGTTGGAAATGTCAGAGGAGCTTTCAATGAAATTCGGTTATGACAGGATCCACGTTTAGGTTTTCACTAACCAACACAAGGAGGATTACAGAGAGTTACACCCGTGACGGTAGCAGGACGCTGCTACCAAATGATGTCAAAAATCCAAATAAAAGGAGTACTAACCATGGCAGAAAAGCAGTATGACTGGAAAGCAATTGCCAAGAATCCCAAGTTTAAAGAGCTGCATCACAAGAAGAGCGCCTTTCTCTTCGGCTGGTGGATATTCTCCACCGCCTACTACTTCCTCCTCCCTATCGGTGCAGCCTATGCTCCGGGCCTTTTCAAGATCAAGGTCATCGGCGTAATCAATTTCGGTTATGTCTTTGCCCTTTCCCAGTTTTTTGTATCCTGGGGACTGGCACACTACTATGCCCACGTCGCCAACAAGGACTTTGACCGAATGACCAAGGACCTGATCGACGAACTACATCTTTAGAAAAGGAGGATAAGAGACATGACATTCAAGCAGATAATTATTAGCCGCAACCCTGACACTTACATTTGCCTCAGCCGCCTTTGCTGAAGAGCCCAAGAAGGCACCGGTCGCCCCTGGCGCAGCTCCGGCTGCCACCGCTCCTGCCGCTCGCTCCGCCGGCGCACCGGCCATGGTCGCTCCCGGCGCAGTTCCCGGCGCACCGGTCGCCGCCGCACCTGCTCCTGCTCCGGAAAAGCCGAAGAGAGAGCTGAAGGCCAACAAGGCCATCACCCTCTCCATGTTTGCCGTCATCATCAGCATCACCCTCGGCGTTGTTGTCTGGGCCGCCAAGCGGACCAAGACCACCGCCGACTTCTACGCCGCCGGTGGCGGGATTACCGGCACCCAGAACGGTTGGGCGATTGCCGGCGACTACATGTCGGCCGCCTCCTTCCTCGGTATTTCCGGGATGATCTCCCTCTACGGCTATGACGGGTTCATGTACTCGGTCGGCTGGCTGGTTGCCTACATCACGGTTCTCCTGATCGTTGCCGAGCCGTGCCGTAACGCCGGCAAGTACACCCTGGGCGACATCCTCTCCTTCCGTACCGATCCGAAGCCGGTCCGCGCCGTTGCCGCTCTCGCCACCGTTGCCGTCTCCACCTTCTACCTTACCGCCCAGATGGTCGGCGCCGGTAAACTGATGGCGCTGCTGGTCGGCGTCCCCTACAAAACCGCCATCATCGGCGTCGGTATCCTCATGGTCGGCTACGTCGTTTTCGGCGGCATGACCGCCACCACCTGGGTCCAGATCATCAAGGCCGGCCTGCTCGTCAGCGGCGCCTTGCTGCTTGCCGTCCTGGTTATGGCCAAGGCCGGCTTCAACCCGATCACCTTCTTCGAGCAGATCGTCAACAGCCCGGACATCCAGGAGCACGTCTCGAATGCTGGTGCTGAAAGACGGCGTCACCATGACCGGCGTCGATGCCGGCCAGCGTTTCCTTGAGCCGGCCCTCTTCATGAAGGCGCCGCTTGACCAGATCTCCCTCGGTATGGCGCTGGTTCTCGGTACCGCCGGTATGCCGCACATCCTCATGCGCTTCTTCACCGTGCCGACTGCCCAGGCAGCTCGTAAATCCGTTATCATCGCCATGTGGATCATCGGCGGCTTCTACGTCCTCACCACCCTGCTCGGTTTCGGCGCTGCCATTCACGTCACTCCCCAGGGGATCCAGCAGGTTGACCCGGGCGGCAACATGGCCACCCTGCTGCTGGCCCAGCAGCTGGGTGCCGACATCGCCCCGATCGTCGGCGACCTCTTCCTCGCCTTCCTCTGCTCGGTTGCTTTCGCCACCATCCTGGCGGTTGTTTCCGGTCTGGTTCTGGCAGCTTCTGCAGCTATCGCCCACGACATCTATGTTAACGTCATCAAGGACGGCCATGCCGACCAGCACGAGCAGGTCATGGCTGCCCGTATCACCTCGCTGGTCGTTGGCGCCGTCGGTATCGTCATCGGCATCATCGCCGAGAAAGCCAACGTTGCCCACCTGGTGGCGCTGGCCTTCGCCGTTGCCTCTTCCGGCAACCTGCCGGTTGTTGTCCTCTCGCTCTTCTGGCGCAAGATGAACACCGCCGGCGTTATCGCCGGTCTGGTGGTCGGCACCATCGCTTCCATCGGCCTGGTTATGGTTTCCCCGAACATGACCTATCCGAAACTGGTTGCCAAGGGCGCTGAGAAGGTTATTGTCGCCATGGAGAAGAAGCAGGCTGCTCTTGCTCCGGGTGCAACTCTGTCTGAAAAAGATACCAAAGCCCTTGCAAAGGCCCAGAAAGACGTGCTGGGTAAAGACGGCAAGTCGATCATGGGTCTCAGCGAGCCGATCCTCAAGCTGAAAAACCCGGGCATCTTCTCGATCCCGCTCGGCTTCGCTCGCCGCTATCTTCGGCGCACTGCTCTTCCCGAGCAAGCGTTCCGAAGAGATGTTCGACGAAGTCTATGTCCGCCAGAATACCGGTCTCGGCATGGCCAAGGCGATCGATCACTAAAATCAGCAGTTCACATTTTCATGCAGTGGGGGAAGGGAAACCTTCCCCCTTTTTTTGTTCAAAATCTTACTGTTTAGCGCCAACCATGGTATATTTAGAGACACAAACAGTAGAGGCGGACGAATGCCGAACCTTAATTATAAAGAAGAAGCTTCACACTTGGAGTTTATTGATAGACTCATGGTGCGTGTGCGTGAAGAGCTCTCTTTTTTAGACACAGGGAGATGCAGAAGAGTTCCTTGAAGATTTGAAAGCGATTGTTGAGGCCAATATCGTCTGGATCGAAGAGCTGAACCGGCTGCAGAATTGCCTGCTGCAGCGGATACCCGAGATAAATGACTGCCAGGAACTTGGCGCTATCCACGCTGAATTGAACAGCATCGAAATGGATCGTTTTCTCAAACTCCCTTCTGTCCCTGCGCTCCACAAAAACTGTACTGAATACCGGGATGCTCTTGCAGCACGGGTAATGGCCATTGTCGCCGTAGAGATGGCTGCCGAAGGTTCTCACCAGCCGGATCTACCGTGCGCTCTTGTCAGCATGGGGAGTGACGGCCGGAAAGAACAGACACTGATAACTGACCAGGACTATCTGATTGTTTATGGTGACGGCGGCGGTGAAGAGGCTGATGATTGGTTCAGTCGCTTTGCCGAACTGCTGGTTGAACGACTTGTGGAAGTCGGCTTCAAAAAATGCAGCGGCGACATAATGCCGAGCAACCCTGCCTGGCGCGGTTCCACGAGTCAGTGGCATAAAAAGCTGCTTGCCACCGTCAGACATGAAAATGAGGATTATGCAAAAAATATGATGGCACTCATTGTTCTTTCCGATGCACGCTTTGTAGCCGGAGACAGTCTGCTCGCCAATGAACTCGTGACTCTTATCAGAGCGTTGGAAAAGGATTATTTCCATGTTCTCTGGGGGATGGCCAAAGCGGCAACCGATATGAAAATTGCCCTCGGCTTTCTTAAACGGATCTGGACAGAGGGGGCGGGAGAACATCAGGGGGAGTTTAATCTCAAGCTGCTCGCCTGGGCGCCACTGGTGATGAATGTGAGGATTATCGCTATTAATCAGGGGATTCCTGCTACAGGGACTCTTGACAGGATTGAAACCCTGAGAAAGGAAGGGAGCTTTTCAGAGGGGATGGCAGCAGGGCTCACAGATGCCTACCATGTCCTGACCCGCCATCGGATATTCCTGCAGATCAAGTCGATCAAGGGTATCCAGAACGATTCCTACTATCTCAACCCTTATGAACTGCCGGCAAATGAGCGTGAACAGATTCGGCAGGCACTTTTGAAAATTGAGGATCTACAGAAGGTTATCCACACCAACTTTCACATCGTTTAACCTGTTGCCGTTTTCAGGAGAAGATGTTTTAGCCTCACCAAAAGGAGAACAGACTATGAAAAAACTGCCTTTGATTTACTGCCTTTTTGCGAGTCTGTCTCTAGCAGTTGTCGCTCTGTCGACAGCTTCTGCGGAGACAAAAAAATCCGTGGCGCCAGCGCAGGGAAAGCTTGAAAAGGCCGCATTTGCCGGCGGTTGTTTCTGGTGCATGGAGGCACCATTTGATCAGCTTCCCGGGGTTGTCTCGGTAACATCAGGCTATACTGGCGGGTCAAAGAAGAACCCGACTTACGAGGAAGTCTCCGCTGGGGGGACAGGCCACGCCGAAGCGGTGGAGATCGTTTATGATCCGGCGAAAATCAGTTACGACAAACTCCTGACGGTATTCTGGCATAATATCGATCCGACCGTAAAAGACCGCCAGTTCTGCGATAGCGGCAATCAGTACCGCAGCGCCATATTTTACAATACCGAGGAGCAGCACAGTGTTGCCCTCAAGTCAAAAGCAGCTCTTGAG
>CAWEPN010000013.1:0-63125 GCA_963810975.1 uncultured delta proteobacterium
TCCCTCTGGCAACAACAGCTCAACGCATGAAGCAACTTTAGCTCTGACAAGCAGCCAGAATTCAAACAATTCTCTCGACGGGTCAATACAAAAATTCACGGGGTTGTGACAGCTTTTGGCTATTACGGTAAACCCTGCAGCAATTTCAAATAATTCAGGGTCTATATCAATAGGTATAGATAAATATACCCGAAGGCCTATTTATATTTAAAATTTATTAACTATAGTGATGCCAGAAGAAACGGAGAAGGAATGGAAAAAGTAAGCTCAGGAGAAAAAAGGAAGTCCGAGCGTTTTAATGTTGGGATTCCGATAGAGTTGAAACTGGGTTCGGGACTAACCCGTGACTGTTGCATTGACGGAGTGTTTTTCGAGACGGATCAGGTCCTGTCAGTAGGTGAACAGATAGAATTTGTCATGCATCTGGAGCATGCGATCGAGGGATATCAATCAATGAGGCTTCGTTGTCAGGGGAAGGTGCTGAGAGTGGAGTCGGGTGTGGAGAAGACGGGAGTTGCCGTTACCATTATTTCGCATCTGCTTGAAGTAACACCATGCATGACTCAAACGTAAATCAAGATACCATTTGGGCACACAGGTTCAGGTTGGACTATTCTTCAGGTATTTACTCAATGCGCGAAAGGAGAAACTTATGAAAGCGAGAAATTTGTTGTTATCGATGATTGTGTTATTGCTCTCGGCAGCACCGGCAATGGCGGTCAATCCGCAGTGTACACCAGAGCAGCCGGTGGCCAAGGTGCATCCTGATGCACAAGAAGTTAATGAGATGACGTCTGTAAAACTCAATGGCAATCCCTCCACACCAAGTAAACTAACTTACTTATGGACACAGGACAGCAATGACCCATACCAGGTTCAGTTTGACGACCAGACTCAGACTGCCTCACAAGCTTCTTTTAAGGCACCTGATGTTGCAGTAGGTGGAACAACCTTGCACTTTACACTAACTGTCAAGGACTGCTCCGGCACATATGAGGATCATGTGCCCACCTCCGTTACCGTGTTAGATACCACTGTTGTCAATCCCAATCAGCCGCCAGTTGCGACCGCCACTGTGTCGCCGACCAGTATATTTGAAGAGATGCTTGTGACACTTGACGGCAGCGGCTCGTACGACCCGGATAATGGTCCGAATCCACTGACCTACACATGGACACAGATCGGCGGTCCAACCGTGACCCTTGCCAACGTAACTCCCACTGGATCGATAGTATCGTTTACTGCACCGAACGTTGCCTACCCAAGTGGCGCTTCACTGACATTCAGGCTGACCTTATTGGACGGGTATCAGAGCAGTTACATCGATCAGATCGTCAACATACAAGGGTACAACGAGCCGCCGATAGCCAGGCTGTCATGCCCTGCAACAGTAGCTGAACATGGATTGCTTACCTTGGACGGGACAGGTTCAAGTGACAGCGATGATGGCATCGCCTCCTATGCCTGGTCGCAGCTGCTGGGAGTCCCCACTGCGACCCTCCCGGATCCGGCAACTACTGCCAGCATCAGCTTTGCGGTACCATCCTTGACCTCCAACCTTGACACCATGACCTTCAAGCTGATTGTAACGGACAACAGTGGCCTCCCCAGCAGTGCCAACTGCGCTGTAAAGGTTCTTGATGTTACGCCCCCAGCGTTTACCAATGTGCCCGCAGATAAAACTGCCGAAGCCACCTCTGCAGAAGGGGCAACAGTTAGCTATGTACTGCCGGATGCATCCGACCTTGTGGACGGCACCGTGGCAGTCACCTGTACACCGGCATCAGACAGCACTTTCCCGCTTGACAAGAAGACACCCGTGACTTGTACAGCACAAGACAAGGCCAGCAGTAGAGGGCCAGAAGGCACACTAGACAATATGGCAACGACCAGCTTTGCCATTACAGTACAGGACACCACCCCGCCGGTGATTGCAGCACATGCGGATCTGTCGGTTGAAGCAACAGGACCCTCTGGAGCCAGTGTTACTTACGACAGCCCCGCAACCTCCGATGCAGTTGACGGTAATGGGACGGCCACCTGCTTACCGGCATCGGGCAGCACATTTGCATTGGGTGCATCTGCGATAACGTGCAGCGCCACAGATACGCACGGTAACAATGCTTCCTCAACAAGCTTTTCCGTCACAGTGGTAGATACGACCCCGCCAACTATCAGCGGCCTTCCGGAAGGGATAAAAACTGTCGCCACCGCTGCCTCAGGCGCGGCGGCAACCTTCAATCCCACGGCAGCTGACATTGTCGACGGCCCTGTGGCGGTAACCTGCACACCGCCAGCAGGCAGCACCTTTTCGTTGGGTACAACTGCGGTAAGGTGCAGCGCCACAGATGCACATGGTAATAATGTCACTGCAGGATTTAGGGTCGCCGTGAACTATGGATTCAATGGCCTGCTTTCTCCGTATAATGCAAGCAAGGCATACAAGATCAAGAGCGCTATTCCTCTTAAATGGCAGTACACAACCAATACCGGCGCAGCTCTGCCGAGTTCAACAGCCAAGCCGAGCGTTTTGATCTATCAGGTCAGTAACGGTGTCGATGCCGCAGAGGCAATTACATTGGATGATGCCGGCGCTAGCGGCTACCAGTACGACAGCACCACCAACACCTGGCAGTTCAATTGGAAAACAACAGGGCTCACAGCCGGTACTTATGATGTTTATATTCAAAGTGGCGTGACAGGTCAGATGGACGGCCCGTTCCCGGTTAAACTGGCAAAATAGTAACTGCGCATATTTCAACGCAATAAAAAACAGGCGGGGCTAAGTCCCCGTCTGTTTTTATTGTTTGACACAAGGTTGCCAGCAACTACAGAGCTCTGAAGCATACGGACATCTTGGATAGATAAATAAACTGGGTTTATTTTATTCACACCAGGCACTTCTCCTGGGCGTAACGCATTAGCGCCATCCGCCCGTCAACGTTCAATTTTTCGTAGATGTTGTGAAGATGAACCTTGACCGTTCCCTCACTGATGCAGAGTTTGTCGGCTAACTCCCTGTTGCGCAGTCCGGTGGCTACCAGGCGAACTAACTCTATTTCACGGTTGGTGAGGAGAGTGGCTACCTCACGTGCGCCCGCCTCCCGCCGCAGCATCTTTTCCAGTGTCTGCCTGGTAGACTGGCGCTCCACCCATTGTTCGCCTGAATATACCTTGCGGATGCATTGTACCAGGAACTGTGGCGCCATCTCCTTCAAAACGATGCCTTGAACTCCCAGGTGGACCGCCTCAGCCATCTCCTCTTCTTTCAGCGCCGCCGTCAGCAGCACCAGCCTCGTCGGTAATTTATCCTCCCGGATCTTCCTGCAGACCTCCAGACCGTTCATGCCGGGCATGCTTATATCCAGAACCGCCACGTCCGGCTGATATTTGTGTACCGCCTGCAATGCATCTGTGCCGTTGCTGCAGCTCTCCAGTACCTGCAGATCATCTTCGAGAAGAAAGAGGTTAATGAGCCCGTTAAGAATCAGGGGGTGATCGTCAGCAAGGACGAGACTAATTGACATTTCAGCCTCCATGTTCCGTGAGCGGCAGGGTGATAGTAAGATGAGCACCGGTTTCTTTTGAATCTATGGTCAGAGTACCTTCCAGTGCTGATATTCGCTCTTTTAACGTAACGGGGCCACGCTTTATTGCAAAAAGTGTATCAAGATCGTAACGACCGTGGAAAGAGAAGCCGTGGCCGTCATCGCTGACCGTGATACGAACTCGATCTGTGCTAAAGGAGAGTTCCGCCCTAACACGGGTGGCGCCGGAATGACGTACAGCATTGATCAGTGACTCATTGACAACAAAATAGACTTCACGCGCCATACTTTTGCCGATCCGGGGCGCCGGAGGATTAATGTCTATTTCGACTTCAGGATCCCACTGAAGTCTGATCCGTTCAACCATTTTCACCAGGCGGTCGGCAAAGTCGGAATCCTCTGCCGACCAATTCGGGAGAAGTGGCCTCAGTTCATTTATGTGGGATCTCAAGTCACGTTGTTCGTTAACGAGTATCTGTTGAACTCCATGAATACGCTGTCGTGCGGTTTCTGGCTCAGTTTCGATAAGACGTTGCGCTGCTTCCAACTGCAGGGCTACCCCTGCCATCGACTGGAGCAAGCCGTCATGCAGGTCACGGGCCAGCCGAATCTGTGCATCTGCTGTCGCCGTCTGTTGCAACTGCTTCAAATTGAAATAATTGTTAAAGCGGGCGACCACTTCATGAGCAATAATCTCGCCTAACACCAGATCATCTGAGGTCATGATCTTTTTGTCCAGAGCCATAAGATACCCGGACATTTTTTTGCCCTGCAGCTCTGCAAGCAAGACTGAGCCAATGGCAAAGCGCTCCTGCAACTGTCGTTGCAGTGGCGACATCCGCCATTCCTGCAAACCGACCTGAGATTTTTGCACAACCCGGGGTTGCCCGGAACCGGCATCTCTGCAGAAAAAAATTGTGCCAGCCAGTTGATCACTGACCAGAGTTCCAAAAGCGTCCGGACGTTCGCGAAGGTACTGCCATTTCTCTTTTGACCACAAAACCAGATGCAGCCAGGGCTCCTCCTCTTCCTCCCATACCAGGAGTATGCGGGGAACGCCAAGGATCTTTGCAGCATTCTCAAGCATCTCTTTTGTCATGGTCTGCAGATCGTCGGTAACGGTACGCGGCCATTCCGCCAGCATGGTAAAAACATTGCGCAATGAATGTTCATGGACACCCAGGTAACCAAGCAGGATCGCAACCACCGCCAGATAAACAATGCGAATGATGAAGCGGTTTAGTTCAAAAGTGTGCTCCTGGAGCAGATTGGCCGGGAAAAGTGCCAGTGCGATTACTACGGACAGGGCAGCTATCGCGCTCCACAGAGTCCCACGCCACTGCCAGCGTACAGTAGAGCAGACCAGTAGAAAAATGAAATAGACGAAGAAGGGGCTATTGGGCCCATCGGTGAGAAACATGAGGATCGAGAAGGTAATCAGGTCGATGCTGTGGGTAAAGATCTGCAGGTGGTTGCGGAGGTTATATGTTCGCCACGTTATCACTCCCACTACAAGTGAGTAGAGCAGAAAGCAGGTCAAGACTACATAGGTCAGGCGGGCATAGGAGGAAGGTTCCGATGGGTCCAGCCAAATAGCCGTCAGGAAAAACGATGCTAGCACCACTCGCCCTGTGGCGATAAGATTTTCAGCCTGATTTTGGTGAAGATACCGCTTTCCAGTGCTCAATGCAGGCTCCTCAAAAGAAATTCACAAAATCAATGCACCACGGTTGTATACATGTCAACCATGTGAAAATCAATTACATTTGCTTTGCATTGACAACCCGGAACCGCTTGAATTCAAGTAGTTCCCTCTGCTGATCAACTCAAAAAGCTTGAATTTGGACCACCAAGGGGAGCCAAAAAAGACCGGGCTGGGCACTTTCTGAAAAGAAAGTGCTGCGTTTTAGCTACAATTCGTCCACTGTCGAGAGCTGCGCACCCGCACTCTGCAACTCCTGAAGGGCAAGGTCGGAGTCCCCCGGGGTAAGGTCGACACCGGCCACGGCATCGGTCAGTATCGTAACGGTGAGACCGCTTCGCAATGCTTCCCTGGCAGTAAAGAGAATACAATAATCCGTGGCCAGTCCCGCGAGGTAGAGATGCTCTGCGCCCAGATCCTTAAGAACCGAACTTAAGCGTCTGCCATCCTCGCTGACCCCTTCGAAAGCCGAATAGCCGTCCATGTCGGGATCGACCCCCTTGGACAGCACCAGGGTTCCTTCAGGGAGGCGCAGTTCGGGATGAAATGCAGCCCCATTACTCCCCTGGACGCAATGCACCGGCCATGTCCCGCCATAATCCTTGAAATGGCGCGTTACCGGCAGATGCCAGTCGCGGCTGGCCAGCACCGGCAGCCCTGCAGCGACGAACCGCTCAACAGCACGGTTAACCGGCTCAATCACCCGATCTCCATGGGGCACCTGGAGGGCGCCGCCGGGGCAGAAGTCGTTCTGAACATCCACAACCAGCAATACAGCCTTCTCATTCATGGTTAAGCTCCTTGAGCCGACGCTTCGCTGATCAGTCTGTTTCTGAGCTCATTGAGCCGGCCGGTTATGGATACCTTGTAGCGGTGCGGGTTGATGAAACGAAGGCACCCTTGCGGCAGTCGCGCCAGATCATTGCCGCTGCGATCTGCCATGATCTCAAGCGTTTCCGGCACTGTCGTGCGAACTCCATTCGCCATCACCACTCGCCGCAGATCGAGCAGACTCACATTTTCCGGCAGTCTTGTATGCAGAAGCGGACTGCAGGGATCGTAGATCACGTCGCCGCTCTCCGGGGTATCATCCTCAAGGCAGATTACGTCGCCGATGTACACTCCATCCGGACCCGCTGCCCGCAAAAGACGCTTCTTGCCTGGAAGGGTTGCCTTGGCAATATCGCTGGTCACCTTCAGTTTCGGCCGGTCATCCACTGCCACCAGCTTGTAAACACCGCCGAGCGCACCGCCCCCCTTGCCTCCGCCGGTCGCCAGCTTGGTGCCGACGCCGTAGATATCCACCCGGCCACCTTCCGCCCGGATCGACTCGATCACAAACTCGTCAAGTTCATTGGAGGCCACAATCTTCACCTCCGGGAAACCGGCCTCATCCAGCATCCGGCGACTCTCAAGGGAGAGATAGGCCAGATCACCCGAGTCAAGACGGATGCCGCGCAGCTCGTGGCCACGTGCCCGCAGTTCCTCTGCCACGATAATGGCATTGGGAACGCCGCTCTTCAGGGTGTCATAGGTATCGACGAGCAGGATGGTGCTGTCGGGAAAGGCATGGGCATAGGCGCGAAACGAGGTCAGTTCATCGGCAAAGGCCTGTACCCAGCTGTGGGCGTGGGTACCGCGTACCGGCAGGCCGTAGACCATTCCCGCCTGCACATTGCTGGTGCTGCGCACCCCGCCCACACAGGCCGCCCGGGCGCAGGAAAGGCCTCCGTCAGGGCCGTGTGCCCGGCGTAATCCGAATTCTATCACCGTTGCCCCGGCTGCGGCATGAGTGATCCTGGCCGCCTTGGTGGCCACGAGGGTCTGAAAGTTGATGATGGTGAGCAGGGCGGTCTCGATGTATTGGGCCTCAGCCAGCGTCCCCTCTACTGTCAAGAGCGGCTCGTTGGCAAAGACCGCCGTCCCCTCGGGCGGCGCCGTCACTCTGCCTCGAAAGCGAAACTCACGCAGGTAGTCGATAAAACGCGGCCGGAAGATACCAAGCCCCTGCAGATACGCCAATTCACCAGGGAGAAAACCCAATCCCTCCAGATAGTCTAGAGCCGGTTCGAGACCGGCGAAGATCGTGTAACCACCCTCATAGGGGGGCTTGCGGAAAAAGAGGTCGAACACCGCCGGCTTTTCGGACATCCCCTCCTCAAGGTAGCCGGCCAGCATGGTCAGTTCGTACAGGTCTGTCAGAAGCGGCGGATAACGCATTATCTTCCTCCAGGCCTGCCGGCACTTCCTTCGTGGCTGAAGTGCCGCGACCCATCAGGTGCTCCCTGATCATTAAGTTCTCGCCGATCATCCAGCATTATTTTAACTGGAAGTGTCATAAGGCCTGCTTATACGTTCTTATGCAAGGGCACCGTGAGCACCGGGCAGGTGGCTTTCCGAACAACACGCTCGGCGGTGCTACCGAAAACGACCCGGTCGATGCCGCTACGCCCATGTGTGCCAAGCACAATCAGCGCTGCTGCCGTTTTTTCAGCCGTACGAATGATCTCCCTGTAGGGAGTGCCGGTTTCTATAATGGTTGTATAGTTTGAAAACTCCGCCAGCCTGGTTTCGCAAAAAATGGCCATCTTCTTTTTTGCGCTTTCATAAAATTCCTTATCCAGATCTTCTATGAACGAATATGGCATATCAAGTCCAGGTGCGTACACCAGGTTGTCAATGACGTGCATTACTGCAAGGCTGGAGTTAAAAGCAGAGGCAATCGTTAGAGCATACTCGAATGCATAATCGGAGTTCTCAGAAAAATCGATGGCAGAGAGTATCGTCGTGAATGACTTCATATATGAAATACCTCCGGTTACTTAGATAGTTTCCGTCCGGAAAGGGTGCTTTTCGCCCCTTTGTAAATGCAGCTTCCTTCGGTTCGGCACTCTTTATGGGGAGTCTCCGTGTCTGGTTAAGGAGCTGTTGCTTCCAAGCCTGTACAAGTGCGAATTAATTACAATTTATAATTTAAGGTTACTGGTTAAGCATGTAAAGTCAAGCAGCCAACGTGGTGTTGACTCTTACAGCCTTCCTGGTCAGGTTTATTCATTGTATACGCACGCACTACCCTCTGAGCCTGGTTCCATAAGCGGCTGCAAGTCCCATCCCTGCCAACTGTCAGATTTCCATCGCAGCAAACTCCAGGACCGGCCGTTCTGACCCGGGAATTTTTGTAAATTCTCCTTCAAAAACCCCCATATATTATAATCAGCTAATTATTTATCATGAAACCATACTTTTTAGAATGGTCATATCAGTTTGTTCTTTGAAAGCCTGTCTGGGACTGAGTTATATGCCGTTGTTCCTTCTGCCGATAATCAGAACTTATGTACAGCCGTGCACAGACGTGGTGTGCAAGCCATCAGCGGAGAAGGAAGCCTGAAGCGTCTTCACGGAATATGCTGTAATAATTGGGTGGATGGGGTAAAGGGTATAAAAAATTCCAGATCATGGCGCTGATTGACGCACGTGAGGTAAAGCCGAAGGCTATAATTCTCATCCGCCAGGCGCGTGACAACTGCTTGAAAAAGGGAGCATGTGAAAGGATAGCCGCGTTACGTGGTCAAAATGGAGCATGCAGTTCGACCCAAGTAGTATGCTCACCGACGGATTAGGAAAAAGACTCTTTACGTGCGTCAATCAGTTTTTAATGAACAGCCCGGAATATTCTCCGGGCTGTTTTTGCCTGGACTCGACCTCCATCAACTCAAAACAGCACGTAATTACTATAGCCAGGAATTGCGGATATATGAACGGAGGTACCCAAAATGAGAGCTCAAAACAATGAAAAAGAGGCGAATATAATCGAGGAATTGGCTGAAGAAGCGGAGAGTGTGTTGGAAATAGTAGGCGCCAGAAAAGATCTTAAAGAGAAGCGAAAAGTCTTGAAACAAACTTTGTATGATGGTTCTGGAAAACTCAAGCACGTTCTCCCAAAAGGAAAACATCTGTAAGCGGACAATACTACAATCATTTCAGGTTTATAAGTTGCCCAAGCAGGAAAGACTTGCAGAGGAGGTATTGGAAAAGCGAGGAGGTGATCGCGATGCCACATGCTGATGATAAAAAACTGGGAGAGAAGTCATTCCTTTTTTGCCCCGACTGCAAAGAAGAGCGAATCTTCGTATGGGCTGCGTGGAGCGGCACTGAATTCTTCGGGTATCCTCCTGAACAGGAATACGGCTGGAAATGCAGCGTCTGCGGCAGCACATTCAGTGAGCCGTGATGCTGGCCACCAGCCTGGCTCCGGATGAACCTGGATTCGGCAGTTAAAGATGTCCTTCGGCGCTCCAAATGCCCGAATTCTGTAATGTTAAGCTCATTTCACTACAGCAGATAAATTCACCCTCCGGGTTCAGGCAATATCTGCTGCGGACGTTACATTTCGCTAAGCATTACGACGAATTACGGGCAAGTCGCTTCTTCAGAACACCTCCAACTGCCGTTTTAAAGATTAATTTCTGATGGTGAGAACCGATGAGACGCCGCCTTCCATTCCGCTACATTGAACCGGCATTCTTCGGCGGGTTGCTGGACGATCCGCTGCTCTTCCTGCGGATCCGCCCCCTCAAGAGAGCACTGCTCTTCGATTGCGGTCAGATCGCCCATCTCGCCAAACGGGTTGTCAAGCCGATTGATGCGGTGTTCATCACCCATGCCCACATGGATCATATCATGGGGATTCCCACCCTGGTCCGTCATCATCATGTTTCACCCCGCCCACTGGATATCTTTGGCCCGCAAGGTATCGCCGAGCGGGTCTGGCATCTCCTGATGGGATTCGACTGGAACCTCTGTGAGCCGGACTGGTTCACGCTACGCGTTCACGAGATCCGGCAGAATTCAATACTACACTTCAGTTTTGCCGGCCCGGAGGGATTCGCGCGCCGCTTCGATGGATTAGAGCCTCGCAACAGTCCGGAGATCTGGGCATGCCGTTATGTTACCGTTGAGGCGGAACTGCTGGATCACAAGATACCGGTTTTGGCCTTCAAAATCAGGGAGCGGCCGCACTATGCCATCGATTTCAGTCTGATGGAGCAGCAGGGGCTTGTGCCGGGTGACTGGATTCGCGACTTGAAAAGCCGTGTCTTGAAAGGGCGTCCGGAACCACCGGTCGTAGTGACACGCAGGGATGGCGAGAGCTTGCGGCTGGAAGCCGTGGCTGATCCGCACAGTTTCTACGCAGGCATCGAAGCGCGACAGTCGTGCGCCTCGATCGGATATCTGTGTGACGTGGGATGGACTCCGGAAAATATTGTAAAGATAGAAGCGTTTCTGAGCGATGTCACCCTGCTCTGTGCCGAATGTACCTTCCTTGCAGCCGATGTTGAAAAAGCGCGCGCTTCCTATCACCTCTGCTCAGCAGACCTGAACAGTCTCGTCAGGGAACTTGCTCCTGGCTTCCTGATCCCGATGCACCTCTCCAAGAGTTATCTTCTCCGTACGGTGGATCTCTATAACGAACTTAAAATGCCGGCTACAACAACAATCCTGAAACTGCCAAAGCATCTGGCGCCTGCGCCGCTCATGGTAAAGGATGTTGAACAGTGGCTTATTGTGGAGGGTTAAAATATTGGTAGCTATTCCCACCAAAGATTCAGAGTGGCGTCCTGCTCCATATTCACCCCTGTACCAAAAGGCGTTCCCTCCCTGTTCAGCATATCCCTGAGCCAGAGTGCATCGGCATGGGAGGCATGCTGTACCGAGAACCTTTTCAGACGGGTCGGCTTCATCTGTAAACCGATCAACTTACCGGAGGAAGGATTCATTTTAACGAAGTACATCAGGCCCAGTTCGCCCCTGAACTGTTCGTGTCCGCCGATCCCTTCGTAGTCGTTGATAAAATCGCCGCAACCGTAGATGACCGGTTTGCCATGATAGACCTCGATCCCCTTGGCATGATGGGATGAATGACCGTGAATAATATCCACGCCGGCATGGTCGATGATGTTATGGGCAAATTCGGTCTCCTCAAAGGGAATGGTGTAACCCCAGTTGCCTCCCCAATGGATCGATGCCACTATAATATCTCCCGGACGCCGCCAACCGTCGATTCCTGACTGAATTGCACGCACCGTCTTGGCAGAAAGGTCCGGCAGTAGATTCACTCCGGCCTTATTCGTTCCGGCGGCCCACCCGGTCGGAATACCGCTTGATTCTAAACCAAAACTGAAAACGATCACCCGCCCCTTCCCCGGCACCTCAATAACGGCCGGGGCCGCCGCTTCGGCTAGATTTCCGCCCGCACCCACGCTCGTCATGCCGGGCTCTTGTTTCAGAACCTGCAGGGTCTCCCGCAGCCCACCATAACCCCAGTCCAGTACATGATTGTTGGCCAGTGTGCAGACATCAATGCCGGCGGCAGTGAGGCAGGAGACGTTCCGGGGGTGCATCCGGTAGTTGATGACTTTTCCCTTCCAGTAGTCTTCGCAGCAGGTAATACTGGTTTCCAGATTGATGATCTTCACGTCCGGCGCCATTCTCTCCAGAATGTCAAGGGCAGCTCCCCAGATATAGTCGAAGTTCACCGGCTTCTGGATCTGGCCGCTGACCGTTTCCGCCAGTTCCACATACCGCCGTGCGTCCCGGACCCAAGGTTCGTGAAGGTGCGGGTCAACCGGATTAGGCAGGATCTGGTCAATACCGCGACCGGTCATGACGTCGCCGCACATGAATATGCTTATTACGTGGCGGGAAGGCATCTTGTTCACTCCGGATACTCGGCAGCAACATCGATATTTACCGCCTCAATGCGACACTGCAACACTATTATTAGTTATGCTTAAGTATATCTTGATTCTGTCGGGATTCAATCTTCACGGACGATCACGCGTTGACAATTAGACAGCCGCAGACGTTGTGATAAAATTAAAAAAAATTATTAAATGTTGCCCCAAGAGTCATTTTTGTAAAAGCTGCGTCGTTTCACGCCACCTCAAAGGGGCGGCCAATCGGCTCTGCGACACAGTTGCCGGCGCGTCGTTCGGTCCATTGATGCACAGTGATGCATCGATTATGGCAATTCTATCCGCCGTAAGAAACACCAGCACCGACTTAATTCTGCCCCTAAACTATTATCCCAAATTGCACCTACTAACAGGGTCAAAGAGTGGATATTCTGTAGTCGTGAGTAAAGCAGCTAATTCAGACAAATTTCTGAGAGGAGCGCAATACCCCGCTCGATCAGGCTTTCGGTCATTCCGCCGAAACCGAGCAGCAGTGTCGTCGCTTCGGGTTGCCCGGAGACGTGGAAACCTGAAAACGGAAACAGCCGGATTCCTTTTTGGCGGGCTTTATCGATGATCTCCGTTTCGCTCTGTGATGTGTCAGTCAGTTTCAGAACAACATGGAGACCGGCGCCCTGGCCGACAACAACGGCTCGTTTGCCAAAATGATTCTCAATTGACCGCAGCATGGTGTCGTGTTTCTTTTTATAGACCATACGCATCCGGCGGATATGTCGCTCCCAGTGCCCCTGCTCCATGAAATTCGCCATGGTTCTCTGTTCCAGTAGAGACACAGTGGGGAAATAATCCTGATTCAGTTGGCGGTATGTTGCGAGCAGTGAGGAGGGGAGCACCATATAGCTCAGGCGCAGTGCCGGGGAGAGTATCTTGGAAAAAGTTCCCGTATAGATAATGTTTCCGGCCGGTCGCAGCCCTTGTAAAGAAGGAATCGGCTTTCCGTGATAGCGGAGTTCGCTGTCATAATCGTCTTCGATGATGAACTTGCCGCCCGAATCGGCCCATTCGATCAACGCCAGCCTGGTGGCGACCGGCAGCACATAGCCGAGAGGCAGCTGGTGAGAGGGGGTCACATAAACGATAGTACTGTCACTGGCCTTGAGCAGATCCAGATCAAGCCCCCCCGGTCCGACGGGAACAGGGTAGACAGTATATGAATGGTTGTGGAAAACAGAACGCGGCAGATGGTAACCGGGATCTTCGACAGCGACCATGGAATGGCTCTTTTTCAGAACATGGGCGACTATGTCGAGACTCTGCTGAAGACCGGCGCAGACGACAATCTGCTCCGTATCGCAGAGCACGCCGCGTGAACGTTCCAGATAGCTCTGAATTGAGCTGCGTAGCCCCCAGTCTCCCTGGAAATCGCCATACTCGGCAAGCTGCCGGCTGTTTTGGCGCAGGCTTTCAACAAAACATTTCCGCCAGAGTCCTGCGGGAAAGCTCTCCGGATCAAGGCGGGCGGGATGGAAATCATAGGTAAAGTTTGCCGGCGGTCCCGGGAAATAGTCGTGTTTACCAGGTTTGCCGGATAGAGACTGCGGTGCGGTATCCTGATCAAGTGCCGCCACGAAATACCCGCTCCTTGGTTTACTGTAGATGTATCCTTCCGCATACAGTTCCTGGTAGGCCCCATCTATGGTGTTGCGGCTGGCCGAAAGTTCGACGGCCATATCCCTGACAGATGGCAGCCTGCAATCGGCAGGCAGCTTGCCAGACAGAATATGCTCTCTCAACTGAGTATAGAGCTGCTTGTACAAAGGAACCGGGTCATTGTTATTGAGGATGAACATGGCACGCCCCGCAACAGAGTGTATATTTTGTCAGACAGAAGCCAGTTTAGCTATCTGCTCCATAGGCGTCAAAGAAAATCTGCCCCCGTGCAAATTGCGTAAAATGTCACTGCTAATAGGGGCACAAATCCAAGTATCAAGCGCTTTATCAACACAAATAACAGGAGGTAGTTACGATGATTCCGGAAAAACTGCAGGAAATTTTAAAACAGGATGGGGTGGTTGCAATTGCAACCTTGGGGCAGGATGGACCGCACATGGTCAATACCTGGAACAGTTATCTGCGAACCACCGAAGATGGACGGCTGTTGATTCCTGCCGGTTACATGCATCGCACCGAGGCGAACATTGCTTTCAATCCCGAAGTGTTAATAACCATGGGGAGCAGCAAAGTGAAAGGCCTGCATGGGCCTGGCGCCGGCTTTCTCATCAAGGGAAAGGCTACGTTTATAACATCAGGACCAGATTTTGATGTTCTCAAGGCAAAATTCGACTGGCTCAGAGCCACATTAGCCGTTACCATCGACTCTGCTGTCCAGACCTGGTAGCTGCAGAAAGGCTAAATTCCCCTCTTCCAGAAGGTGTACGGCAACTTTATGGTCATTCTGACTCAAGCTTGAACCAGCATTTTTCGTTTGTTGACTTAGCATCAAGATGCTATATTAATAACAATAATTAATTTGCTTGAACTAAGCAGGAGAACTGAAATTTCAAAGTTTTAAACCGGGACAGGTCAGCGCGACTGTACTCAATTAACCAAAGGAGAATTGAATTATGAAAAAAATGATCGTTGTACTTGCCGCAGCCCTCTTCACAATGTCATTGGCAGTTGTGTCAATGGCCACAGATGCCAAGCCCGCAGCAGAGATGAAAAAAGCCGCTGCAGAGGGGAAAAAACCTTCCGTCAAAAAAGAGCGGACCACCCACAAGACCGCAACAGTCGAAGCAATCGATCTGGACAAGCGGGTCATCACCCTTAAAAGTCCCAAGGGAGACATTTTTGATATCGTCGCTGGCGAGCAGGTCAAAAACCTTGCCCAGATCAAGGTCGGTGACACTGTCGAAGCCACCTACTATGAATCAATAGCCGTCCAAGTTTTCAAGCCGGGCGCAATGCCGCAGGGAGCCTCAGCGGCAGTCGCCGCAGAGCGCCTTGCCAAGCCGGGTGAAAAACCGGCAGGGATTGTCGGTTCGCAGGTCACCATCACAGCAACCGTCGAATCGATCAGCCCTAATAAAACATCCGTTACGCTGAAGATGGCAGACGGGAAATTGAAACCAGTCAAGGTACAGGACAAGAAAAACCTTGAGAATGTAAAAGTTGGCGACGAAGTATCGATTACTGCTACCGAAACGTTGGCAATCGAAGTTAAGCCGGCTAAAAAGAAGTAAGTTCCATTTCTTTACTCTATGCCTGAGAAACAAAACCCGGCTCCTCAAGAGAGAAGCCGGGTTTTGTTTCTGATTGGGTTCACTTTCATTGCGAGTAAGAAGGGTAGACGGAGAAGAAATGAAAAGCCCACGGTCCCAGATCGACATACATTCCGCAGTCACGCATGTCAAAGCCGCTTCGTTCAATTATCTCCCCTGAAAGCCTGTCGTCAAGCCACCAATTCCTCTCCCTGAGATCATCCCACGGCACCCTGACAAGCGCCTGAGCAGGCTCGGCTGAGAAGTTAAGAACAATGAGGCAGCGCTCATCATCATTAAGCCAGCACCAGCTGAGAATATTCTGGCAGCTCTGGTTGTCGGGCCAACCGCTCCGTTCGCAGAGGCGCCATTCCCCGTTGCGAAAGAGATCTCCACCGGTTTCCTGCAGCAGTTTTGCATAAAAGGCAGCAAGGTCCTGATCGATGGATTCTGCCGGGCGCCGGGCGAGAAAGACCGGCAATCGTACCTTCCTCCCTTCGAACTGCCCTTCATGTAGCAGCCTGGCTCCGGGGAGTGTGAGAATCGCCACCGCAGCAGCTCGGGCTTTGCCATCCGGAAACGTGGCAGCGGCCCGCGGCTCATCATGATTCTCGATGAAGCGAACCATCCCCTCCTGGTAGGCTGGGTCAGCACAGAGGTGCAGCCGTATGTTCTCAGCCGGCCCATGTTCCATCCGGTCGTAGAGTTTTTTGTCGTAGCAGAAGTCAAAGCCATGTTGCTGCAGCTCCCACTCCAGATCCCAGTAGGCCTCGGCCATGAATCTGAACTCGGGCCACTTGGCCTTGATCGCCGGGATGATCATCTTCCAGTAGTCCTGCTCCGGCTTTGCTCCGGCCCTCTCACCCCAGGTGCGCTCGAAGATCGTCGTTCAGCATGAGCATGGCCATGTCGCAGCGGACCCCGTCACACTGCCCGGCAATATCGCAGTAGCGTGTCGATGGTCGCCCGACGCAAGCCGGGATTGAAGGCATTGAGCTGCAGCACATCGGGCCAGGCCGGGAAGAACGGGTCCCGGCCACAGGCGAAAACATGCCGCCCGACGGAGAGGAAGGCCGCCGGCTCCCGCACCGTATCCTCGGGAGTCCCCTGGATGAAGTACTCCGGGTGGTCTGTTGCCCACGGATGGTCCGGAGCTACGTGGTTGGGGACGAAATCGAGGATTAGACGCAGGCCGCGTTTGGCCAGCTCTGTCCGGGCGATTGCCAGCCCCTCCGTCCCGCCGAGATGGGGATCGACCACGTAGTTGCGGACGCAGTAGGGCGAGCCGACATTGTCCGCCGCGAGAAGTCGGGAAGGGCGCGGTGAAAGTCGTCAAGCAGGCCCTGGTTCCCCATGGAGACCTCGATCCCGGCCGGACTCCGCTCCCAGACCCCCATGAACCAGACCGCGTCAACATTCAGTTTGCCGATGAGAGTCCCATTCTTTCTTCGGCACGGTGGCGAGGGTTACCGGACTTTTCTTGCCCTTCCCCAGCTCCTGCAGCCAGACCCAGGTGTTGATCTCGTAGATGACGGGATATTTCGGCCATGGATTCATGATTATTTTCCTTTGGTACTGTTGGCAGCCTTCAGCGAAACCGGCTTTTTTGCCGCCCGCCAGAGATTGCTCTGCATCCAGCAGGCCGAACAGCTGGATGGTCTTGGCCACCAGCCCGGTCCAGCCGGTCTGGTGGCTGGCACCCAGTCCGGCGCCGTTGTCGCCGTGGAAATATTCGTAGAAAAGGATCAGGTCTCGCCAGTGGGGATCGCTCTGGAATTTCTCCGTGCCGCCGTAGACCGGCCGTTGGCCGTTTTCGTCCTTCAGGAAGATGCCTGCGAGACGGTCTGCAGATCTCCTGCGCCACTTCGAAAAGGTTCATCATGGTTTCCCGACCCGGTAGGACATTCGATCTTGAAGTTATCGCCGTAGTAGAGGTAGAAGTTCAGCAGCGCCCGGATGATCATGGCGTTCACCGGCATCCAGACCGGGCCGCGCCAGTTGGAGTTGCCGCCGAACATGCCGCTGTTGGACTCAGCCGGCAGATAGTCCACCCGGTGCTCCTGACCGTCTACATTGAGAATGAACGGGTGCTGTTCGTGGAATTTGGAGAGCGAACGAATGCCATGGGGGCCGAGGAACTCGTTCTCGTCGAGCATCTTTTCGAGAATCCGGCGGAGCCGCTTCTGGTTGACTAACGCGATTATGCCTCGATCATTCACGCCGAAATGACCCGGGCCGGTTGGATGTATAGTCTCGGAAAGTTCGGGCATCCGGCGCAGCCGCTTTTGCATCGCTTCAACTGCCCGCGGAATGCTCTCCCGCTGCCACTTTTCGGTGACCGTGGTGGCGCAGAGGGGGAGGAGCCCCACCATGGAGCGGACCTTGAGCCGCTGGGAACTGCCGTCGGGGAGGCAGAGCAGGTCGTAGTAGAAACCGTCCTCCTCGTCCCACATGCCTTCTGCTCCGGGCCGGTTCATCCCTGCGGCGATGTAGTAGAAGTGTTCGGCGAATTTTACTACCATGTCCTCATAGATGGGGTCGTGGGCGGCGAGCTCCACGGCGAGTTCCAGCATGTTCTGGCTGAAGAAGGCCATCCAGGCGGTGCCGTCGGCCTGCTCCAGGTAGCCGCCGGTGGGGAGCGGGGCGCTGCGGTCGAAGACGCCGATGTTGTCGAGCCCCAGGAACCCCCCCTCGAAAACGTTCTTACCGTTGCGGTCCTTGCGGTTCACCCACCAGGTGAAGTTCAGCACCAGCTTGTTGAACGTTTCCCTGAGGAAATCCAGGTCGGTCTCGCCGCGCAGGGCCTGCTCGGTGCGATGCAGGAAGAGCGTCGCGAAGGCGTGAACCGGCGGATTGACGTCGCTGAAGTTCCACTCGTAGGCGGGCATCTGGCCGCTGGGGTGCAGGTAGACGTTCTTGAGCATCAGTTTCATCTGCTCCTTGGCAAAGTCGGGATCGACGATGGAGAGCGGCAGGCAGTGGAAGGCCAGGTCCCAGGCCGCGTACCAGGGGTACTCCCACTTGTCGGGCATGGAGATGATGTCCTTGTTCAGCATGTGGAACCACTCCGAGTTCCGGGCGTTTGATAGCCTGAATGGAGGGGGTTGGAGTTGTGCTCGTCCAGCCAGTTGTCGCCGTCGAAGAAGAAGAACTGTTTGCTCCAGAGCATGCCGGCCAGGGCCTGGCGCATGACGTTGGCCGCGTCTTTGCTCACTGACGGCGGGGTGACCGACTGGTAAAATTCATCGGCTTCCGCAGCCTGTCAGCAAAGATTTCATCAAAACTCTTGTCAAAGGGTTTGCCTTTCCGTTCCGGTGAACTGCTGGTGAGCCGCAGGCGGATCACGCTGGGTCTGGCCGGCGCCGACCGTGGCCCGGTAGTGCGCCGCGACCTTGGTGCCCTGCTTGCCGGGATTCACTGCATCCTGACGGCCGTTGCACCACACAGTCGTTGATGCCGTCCTTGACGCAGCGGGCTCTCGTTCGGTTGCCCGAAAAGCCGTTCGTGGTTGGTTTCGTTCTCGGTGAAGAGCAGCGGCACATCCCCTTCGCAGGAAAAGGTATATTCGCCCAGCAACGGATGCGCGGCGGCAACCGCGCTCGTCGCCTTTCGGTGCCTTGATCTGCTTGAGGCTCGGTTTCGAGGCGGCCCGGTTGGATTCGGCAATCCACGCCGACCAGTCGTTGCGGAACCAGAGCGTCGGCAGAAGATGCAGTTCGGCCGCTTCCGGTCCACGGTTGACTGCCGTGATCTTCACCAGAATGTCTTCGGCATCCCCCTTGGCATACTCGACGAAAACATCGAAGTAGCGGTCGTCATCAAAGACGCCTGTGTCGAGGAGTTCATACTCAGTCTCATTTCTGGTACGGCGGCGATTCGTCTCCACCAGGTCGCTGTAAGGGTAGAGATGAGGATATTTGTAGAGGTATTTCATGTAGGAATGGGTCGGTGTGCTGTCGAGGTAGAAGTAGTACTCCTTCACATCCTCGCCGTGGTTCCCTTCACTGTTGGTCAAGCCGAAGAGCCGCTCCTTGAGGATCGGATCCTTGCCCGTTCCAGAGGGCGAGGCTGAAGCAGAGGCGCTGCCTGTCGTCGGAAATACCGGCAATGCCATCCTCGCCCCAGCGGTAGGCGCGGGAACGGGCTTGATCGTGGGTGAAAAAATTCCAGGCATCACCGTTCGGGCTGTAGTCCTCCCGTACCGTCCCCCACTGCCGCTCACTGAGATAAGGCCCCCACTTTTTCCACGGGGTTTTAAGTTCACGGGCCTCCTGAAGACGTCGGCTTTCGGCGGGTGATTTGGTCACATCTGATTTTTTCATTTTATTTGCCCTCCGCTTGGGATCATTTAGATTTCATATGAGTGCTTAAACCACATCATTGACTGTAATTTTAGCTTATTTTAGACGGATGTATAGCCAGGGGCAGTACCGGCGTTTAAATTTTAGGCGCATCAGTCTTGTTTTGTTTGATCAGCGGAACCTGTTTTCCGGGTTGATCGATCTCAACCGGTGATGCACAAATCCAAATTAATACACATTGAGAATGCGTTCATTATTTGGTATAGATCAGTAGTTTTTTCTGGAGCTAATCAGCCTGTAGGGATGCTTCGGTATCCGAGAAGTTATGCTCTGTCAACCAGAGGAGTTTTGTAATGTTTGGTTCCACGATAAATAAACGGACTGGTCTTATTCAGCCAGTCATTGCTCGAAGAATTCTACAACTGATAATCAGGCTGGGCGCGTTAACGCTCGTGTTTACAGTCACGCAGGCTGTGGCGGGTGAGATCGAGCCGCGCGCCTATGTCAATACGCCGGTAGGGGTCAATTTCCTCCTCGCCGGCTACGTTTATTCGGATGGCGAATTGTCAACTCCGGGAGCCTCACCGGTCAAGGATGCCCAAGTTACCATGCATACCGGCATGTTGGCTTATGCACGGTCGCTTGACATTTGGGGCAAATCAGGCAAAGTCGATATCATCACGTCCTATTCCGAACTGTCAGGAACAGCTATGGTTTCAGGTCAGCCACGCGACCGGAACGTTTCCGGATTCCTCGACCCCCGTGCCAGGTTCTCGGTCAACCTCTATGGCGCCCCGGCACTGTCTCTGGAAGAGTTTGCCAACTATAAGCAGGATCTGATTATCGGTGCAAGCGTGCAGGTCTCCGCGCCTCTCGGTCAGTATGACAGCAGCAAACTGGTGAATCTTGGCAATAACCGCTGGTTTATCAAACCCGATATTGGCATCTCCAAGGCGTGGGGTGCTTTTACGCTGGAGCTTTCTAGCGGAGTGACGTTTTACACTGATAATGATGATTTCTTTGGCGGCAAGAAACAGGAGCAGGATCCGCTTTATACCGGACAGTTTCATGCGACGTACAATTTTGGTCGCGGTGTCTGGGGTGCAGTGAGCGGGACTTTCGATCATGGCGGTCGCACAACAGTAAACGGAGTGCGCAACGATGATCTGCAGAACAATGCGCGTAATGGGATAACCCTCGCATTGCCCATAAACCGGAACAATTCGCTAAAGGTTTTTGCCAGCACCGCCGTTCACACGACTGTCGGCAATGATTTCGATCAGGTATGGAGTTATCTGGCAGCACCGCTGGGGTGGAGGACTGTAGCGGCGAAATGCCTGACGCTCCATTCAATCGGCGCGGCGGCGTGGTGACAAGTGTCATGCCGGGCGCCCAAAAATAAACTACCGAGTTTCCTAACGGAAATTACCGAAGATGATACCAATACTAGTGACTGGAGCTATTTTATGACACGATTGTTCAAAGGTTTCGGTAAACTGCTTATTTGGCTCTGCCTGCTGCTGATGGCGGGTTGGGCATCTGTTGCCATTCTCTATTCGAATCTGCCGGCTGCTGTAAGGCCATGGGCTGCCGGTATCTTCGCTATCGGCAGCCTGGTGGCACTGGTTGGCTGGTACAGCAGCCTGCGGGCGCGGCTGGGATTTCTGGCGGCATTTGCCGTCGTGCTGGTCTACTGGTTTCTCATGCCCCCCTCCAACAATCGTGACTGGCAGCCAGACCTGGCAACCCTGGCCTGGGCGGAAATCGTCGGCGACAAGGTCACAATCCACAACATTCGCAATGTCGATTACCGGACCGAAACCGACTTCACCGTCCATCACTATGACAAAACATTCAATTTATCAAAATTAAGAGGCATCGATTTTTTTCTGGTCTACTGGGGATCGCCGAAAATAGCCCATACCATGATGAGCTTCGATTTCGAAGGTCAGGGGAATGTCTGCATTCTCCATAGAGACCCGCAAGGAAAAAGGCGAAGACTACTCCACTGTCAAAGGCTTCTTTCGCCAGTACGAGATTATCTACGTCGTGGCTGACGAACGCGACCTGGTCCGCCTGCGGACCAACTATCGCGAAAAGGGGAAAGGGGAGGATGTCTACCTGTACCGGCTGAATACAACTCCGCTGTTCGCCCGCAAGGTTTTTCTCAGCTACCTGAGAGAGGTCAACCGGCTCAAGGAAAAGCCCGCAGTGGTACAACGCCCTCACTGAAAACTGCACCACCAGCATCCGCAAGCATACTATGCCCTACAACCCCAATGCCCGTCTTGATTGGCGGATGGTCGTCAACGGCTATATCGACGAAATGCTCTACGAGCGGGGGAATATCGATACAAGCCTGCCATTCGCGGAGCTGAAAAAACGGAGTTACATCAACCCCAAAGCCAAGGCGGCGGACAAGGATCCGGACTTTTCGCAATTGATCCGCGTGGGACTGCCGGGTAAGGAGATGAAGCCATGATGCCAAAAATAATCGCCTCCAGTACAGGCTGCCTGTTGCTGTTTTGCCTGTTGTTCCTTTCGGGTTGCGCCACACCTGTTGGGGTTAATGTCGTATCTCCCCGCGAATCCTACCAGGAAGCCTATGCCAACCCCTTGAATGCGGGACGTTCTTAGTGACCAGGCCAAGTTCGTATTCAACCGCTACGATCTGCTGAATAAATTTGACAAGGAGCCGGCAGCCACCCTGGCTGAACTCCACCAAAAGGCGCTCCATGACGATCGCGGGGATATCCTCTACGCTCTTGCCGAGGGTTCCTACCTTTACGGCAGCAAGCTGGCTTATAGCGGCCTGGTGGAGGAACAGAAAACTCGCCCCGGACTACTTCCTCCTTTCGGCGCTCTATTCTTCTTATTTTGTCACGGGGGAGCGCTCCAGGCAAAGTCTGAGCATATTTGATCATCGTGCCCGCAACGCTGTCGATATGTATAATTTCGGCCTCTGGCAAGGTTTCGCAACCGGTGATAACGAAGGGTTAGTCCTGGAAGCCGGCTGAGCGTAAACTGCCGCTCGGCAGCATATCCATCTCTCTTGATGCGACCCAGTTCCCCTGGAAAATGGAGGAGTTCGAGAAATTTCTGCCGGCTGACAAGTATGAGGTTCGCGGCGTCTCGGTGCGCAACCGAACGTCAGGTATCGGTCTGCCGTTGATCGCCATCAGGAAAAGACCAGCGGCCTTCCAGGTGCCGGTGACCGCCGCCCTGAGAGTCCAGGGTGATCTGGCAGCCCTGAGCGCCGGTACGGCCAGCGCTTCTCTGGAGTTTTACTCGACACAGGATACCAGCACCGTAAACTCAAAAGATGGCCTTGCGATACCGCTTGAAAGCGATCTTACCACGCCATTGGCCTACCGGATGGAAGGGTCCAGATTTCTTTGATCTGAGCCTGGGCGCTTTTTTCGGGAGAGAGCCGAATAAGATCCCCGATGGCCTCTACATGACGGAGACGTATCGTCCCGGAAAAATTCCGGTCGTCCTGGTGCATGGCACGGCCAGCAGTCCGGTCTGGTGGGTGGAGATGCTCAATACCCTCAATGCTGATCCGAAGATCCGGGAGAAATACCAGTTCTGGTACTTCGTTTACACCAGCAACAAGGCGGTTGCCATGTCTGCCGCTGAACTGCGGGACGCTCTCAGCGAGAAAATGGCGGCTCTTGATCCGGACGGCAAGGATCCGGCGCTGCAGCAGATGGTGGTGGCCGGCCACAGTCAGGGTGGTCTGCTGACCAAATTCACTGCAGTTGATACCGGTGACCGCTTGGTGCAGGCGGCTACAGGTAAGACTCTTGACTCATTGGATATGCCTGAAAAAAAGAAGGCTCAGGTACGCAAACTCCTGGTACTCAAACCGCTCCCCTTCGTGAAAACGGTCATCTTTCTTCAGCACCCCGCACCGGGGGAGTTTCCAGAGCAAAGCGTGGAACCGGAATCTGGTCAGGTGGCTGATCACGCTCCCGGCTAACCTGGTTGAATCCACCATTGATACCTTTGATTACATGACCGACGACGTAAAAAAGCTGCTGGGGGGGAAAAAAACCATCTTTACCAGTGCTGACAGCATGTCGCCGGATAACCCGGTAATCAAGACTCTGGCGGAGATCCCCCTGGCGCCGGGGGTGAAGGGTCATTCGATCATTGCGGTGCAGGGTGATGGCGATCCGAAGCTTGGCGATGACGGAGTTGTCAAATACACCAGCGCCCACCTGGAAGGCATGGCGTCTGAATTCATCGTCCGGAGCGGCCATTCCAGCCAGTTGAACCCGCTGGCAATTGATGAGATGCGGCGGATTCTGGTGGAAAATGTGGCGAATCCACCCGTGCAGAGAGCTATTTCCAAATAATTTTGAGATTCTTCTCTGTGTCTCTGTGTCTAATTGTTTCGTGGACTGTCGTGTTCAGATTGATCATGTAAAGGAGATTGCGCCATGAAAATTGAGCCTGGGAAATTGAAATTTAAATCGTCATTGTCTGCAAACCGCCGCTGGCTGCGGGAGAGCATGAACCCTTATTATTTCATCAGCATGCAGGATGAGCCAGCGGCGAATGCAATGCTTGAGCGCGAACTGCACAGCCTGCACAACTGCCGCAGAATGGTGTTGGCTGATAGAGATGATGCTCTGGTACTGGCAATGATCAATCACCCCGGGTCTCTTTATGCGTCCCTGAGCCGGCTCCATGAAAGGGAGATATCATATGCGATGATTTCCCATTCGGAAGCACCGCTCCCCGGAATAGGGCAGTCGCTGGAGATCCAGAGATTTGAATTCGCCCGGAAAAGTAACCAGGATATTATCGCCGGGAAGAATATTGTCGTCCCTGAATCGGTGCGCCGCAGGATCAGAGCTGAATTCAAGAGAAATTATGCCGCATTTGACATGTGCGATTTTGATCGGTTGTTGCAGCTGCTTTGGCTTAACAATCAGAATTATGTCAAAACTTCCAACCCCGCCCGCGTGGCGCAGATACTTTTACTTTTGCAACGGGGAAACAGGAGTGGCGGCTTTCATCTCGGACTTGAAGAGATGCCGGGGAGCAGGGAGTACCGGGTGCTTCTGGCTGTGGGCAATCCTCCCCAGAAAGACTTTCTGCTGCAGATAATGGAGGTTTTCAACCGGCTTGACCTTGGCGTAAACAGGGCATACTGCCTTACCATAAGCAATGGCATTCACCCCTACTTCCTTGGCACATTCTATGTCAGAAGACGTGACAACGGCCTTCTCGATAAAAACAGCCAGCAGTTCTCCGCTCTTGGCACTGAACTTTCGGCTACTCAAATCCTCTCAACCAGATCTCACAGTTATCAGGAGTTCGTTGTCCCCAAAATCATGAACGGCGAGGATGCCGTTCTGATGAATATTTTTATCGCCTTTTGCCACACAAATCTTGCCCATAGCAGACCTGATCGTTACGGCCTGGAGGATGTGCAGAGCTCTTTTCATTCCCATCCGGAGATTTCCCTGCAGCTTGCCGGCCTTTTCCGTGCTCGCTTTGAGCCTGAGATTGAAGGGCGCGAAGAGCTCTATGCTGCCCGATTGGCAGAGTGTCGCAGGGCCGTAGGTGAGTACAATACAGGACATCGTTATCTTGATGGAGTCAGGCGAGCCATCTTCTCCTGTTGCCTGGAATTTATCGTTCATACATTGAAGACAAACTTTTTCGTAGTCGAGAAACAGGCCGTCGCATTCCGGCTCGATCCTGCATACCTTGCCAAGCTTGGCGATGAGGCTATTTCCGATCTGCCTGCCTCGGTTCCATTTCGAATCACCTTCTTTTTCAGCCGTTTCGGCTTCGGTTACCATATCGGTTTCTCTGATATTGCCCGTGGTGGCTGGCGAACTGTTATCGCCAGGACTCAGGATGACTTCATCACAAATGCAGACAACCTTTTCAGGGAAAATTTTGTTCTTGCCCATACGCAGCATTTCAAGAACAAGGATATTTATGAAGGGGGTTCAAAGCTTGTCACAATACTCAATGTTGCCGATCTTAGGCGGAATGAGGAGAGGCCGTTAGAGGAATTGCGTCTCTTCAAGCTGCAGTACGGGATTGCCAATGCCTTTCTCGATATATTTGTAACCGAAGGCGGCATTGCCAAACATCCGCAAGTAATTGATTACTATCGTCAAGATGAGGCGATCGAGCTCGGCCCGGATGAAAACATGCACGACAGCATGATTGAAGCGATAGCCTGGCTCTCGGCAAAGAGGGGCTATATCCTTGGCATCGGGATTATGTCAAGCAAGAAAGTCGGCATAAATCATAAGGAGTACGGGGTTACCTCTGTCGGGGTGGTCAAGTTCGCTGAGATAACCATGGAGGAACTCGGGATCAATATCTGCGCTGACAGGTACAGCGTCAAACTCACCGGCGGAACAAACGGCGATGTTGCCGGCAACGCGATGCGGCTGTTGCTGGAGCGTTCGCCAAAGGTGCAGATAAAACTGATACTTGACGGCACTGCCGCTCTGTTCGACCCGGAAGGGGCGGATCACGCAGAGCTGGGGCGGATTCTTCTCAAGGAGGATCTGGACAGTTTCTCTCCGGAGGCTCTTCATCCCGGCGGATTCATGCTTTTCAGAAGCGGCAGCAGACAGGATGGTTTGAGGGAAAGTTATCGAAGAGTCGCCCGAACAGCAGCCGACCTGGAGGAGACGTGGGTCTCCACCGATGAATTCTCGCGGGAATACGCAAGCCTTCCGTTTACCGTTGCGGCAGATCTTTTCATCCCTGCCGGCGGCAGACCCGAGACGATAGACTCATCTAATTGCGAACAGTTCTTCCTTGAATATGGAACCCCATCTGCAAAGGCGATTGTTGAAGGGGCAAACTCCTTTATTACTCCTGAAGCCAGAGTACTCCTCCAGAAGCGCGGCGTGATAATAATGCGGGATGCGTCCGCTAACAAGTGCGGGGTTATCTCGTCCTCTTACGAAATAATAGCCAACCTGATGCTCTCCAGTGATGAGTTTCTGGCGGTGAAAGAGCGCTACGTGGGAGATGTCCTGGAAATACTTGAAAAAAGAGCTGCAGACGAAGCGAGATTGATCCTGCGCAGAAGGCGTGAACAGCAAGGCGTTTTATGCACAGAGCTGTCAGACTCTATCAGCACAGAGATAAACAGCAATTACAGCAGACTTTTCCGCTTCTTTGAGGAGAGACCGGAACTTGCCTTGCAGCCGCTCTACAAAAAAGCAATCCTTGCCCATCTGCCAAAAATGCTCCGTGAAGATCCACGCTACCGGCAGAGGATAGAACGTCTGCCGCAAAAGTATCTTTCGGCCATACTCGCAGCAGAGATCGGGTCGTCAATGGTTTACCGGGGTGATAATGATGCTGTTTTTGCCGATGAGGTGAAGTTGCATCTGCAGAGAAATTTCTGAAGTCAGGGCCGGTAGTGTTTTGCAAGATACTTAACGAGAGCTTTTTTTTCTTGCGGGGAGAGTTTTGCTCCCTTGGCCATCATTCGGGTGACGGTTTCATCCCAGTCACTTTTAGATTTGCGGGCATTTTTGGGGAAGTCGGTGGTGTGACAAACCCCGCAGCGGGATTCCAGCAGCGCCGCGGCATCGATCGGGCTTGTTGATTCGCTGCAGCCAGAAACTGCCAGCATGAAGGTGATTCCTGATATTGCCAGAGTTGATTTGTTCATGGTGATTCATCCGTCTGATTTTTCGGCCGCAAGTTTCGACAGTTTATGGCAGGATCAGATCAATGTCAAACGCTTAGCCGCCAGAGTATTCATTCAATCGGCAACGGCGAGCTAAGTTCTGGATTGAACCGGAAGTTCAAATTACCCAGAATCACGGTCTTTCAATGAAGGAACTTAACGAGGTAGACAGCCTTATAAAGGAGCATCAAGATGAAATCCGTACTGCGTGGCAACAACATTTTCCCGGCTGAAGTCACTAACATTTCATGCAATGGCATATGGATGTTGATAGACAACAAAGAAATGTTTCTGGCATTTGAGCATTTCCCGTGGTTTCAGGACGCATCAATAAAGAAAATCCTGCATGTTGAAATGCCCTAAGAAAGTCATCTTTACTGGCCTGAGCTTGATATTGATCTGGATGTAAACAGCATTCTTTATCCAGAAAACTATCCTCTTGTAAGCCAGCATCGAATCGAACAGTAAAACAGTTCTGCCAAAATTTCCAACATGGTGGGGGCCCACAGTCGGCGCTATAAACCTGCGCCGCTGGTGCGCTCCCGAACCGTTCTGACAGCAGTCGCAATCCAGCAATAAGGTTTTTGATAAGCCAACAGGCTGATTCCGTGTTATGATACCGACCACTCAACTTGGGAAATGGTACGGATAATGACAAGTTCAATGAAAAACAGAGAGTATTTCCCCTATTCGATCCAGGTCAGAAAAGCTGTCTGGGAGAAGCTTTCCCTTGCTGAAGTTCACCGTGATCTGATCAGTTCGGCAAAACCCCGGATCATGTTCTTCCGGGAGATTGCCTCCCGGCTATCTTCCCGCGGTGTCGCTGTTTTTGCCGGAGACCTTAACCTCTATTCACTGCAACTGACTGTGCAGCGCTATATCGTCAGCCGCTACCTTGAGCAGCAGTGTCCCGATATTCTCCCGAATCTTCTTGATGCAGCCGGGATCTCCTCCGGTTCCACGTCGCTTGAAAAATTCGCCGGCACTTTTTGCCGGTTATTTCCCGGCAGAGAGTTTATTGAAGATCCCACGCTGGACCCGGTCAGCTGGATAAAGGCTGATGGCGACCGCTTGAAACTGCTGGTCAGCGAGATACTGATTCTCTCTGTCGCCGCGTCAAACAAGGCACTGGAAAGTTTCCGCGAGGTTATCGACTGGAACGGTCTGCTGCTGGAAAGTTCGGCAGAAGAGGTTGTCGAGGGGGTGGAGAGATTTTCTGACTGCTGCTCCGCCGGTGGCGGAGTTCGGCCTGACCCTTCCCGAAATTCTCCGTCTGCCCCTCAAGGCTGCGCCTCTTTCCCTCTTTGAACAGCTCAAATTCATGAAAGAGCAGTGGCAGCAGCTTCTTCCGGAAGAGCTCCTGCCGGAGATCCTGGCTGCGTTTACCCTCAGCGAAGAAGAGGGGCGGATGTTTATGCCCCATGGTGACCACGAGCATACTGCGCCGGTGCTGGAATTTGGCGGACATACTGCCGGGCCGGGAACCAATGACTACTACCCCGAACCGGAGCGATTTTCTTCCGATACGGACTGGATGCCGAACGTCGTCCTGCTGGCAAAGATGGTCTATGTCTGGCTCGGCCAGCTTTCCAAAAAATACGATCTGGAGATAACCCGGCTCGACCAGATACCCGATGCAGAGCTCGATCTGCTGGCAGAGTGGGGGGTGACCGGGCTCTGGCTGATCGGCCTCTGGGAGCGCTCGCCTGCCTCCCAGCATATCAAGCAGATCTGCGGCAATCCCGAAGCGATCTCATCGGCCTATTCACTCTTTGACTATGCCATTGCCGCTGATCTCGGCGGGGAAGAGGCTCTCTGGAGATTCAAAGAGAAGGCGCTCAAGCGCGGCATCAGGCTGGCGAGCGATATGGTGCCGAATCACACCGGTCTCTATTCAAAGTGGATCATTGAACATCCCGACTGGTTTGTGCAGCTTGATTATCCGCCGTATCCCGCCTACCGCTTTACCGGCGTCGATCTCTCTTCCAATCCGGATATCAGCCTCCATATAGAGGATGGCTACTGGGAGCGGCGCGATGCGGCGGTTGTTTTCAAACATTACGATCACCGCGATGGCCGAACCCGCTACATCTACCACGGCAACGACGGCAGCAGCACCCCCTGGAACGACACTGCCCAGCTCAACTACCTGATTCCGGAGGTGCGGGAGGCGGTAATCGGCACGATCCTCCATGTGGCGCGGATGTTTCCGATCATCCGTTTCGATGCGGCCATGACCCTTGCCAAGAAGCATTACCAGCGGCTCTGGTTCCCGCAACCCGGTCATGGCGGCATAGCCTCCCGGCCGGAGCACGGGATGACGCGGAGCGAGTTCGACGCCGCCATGCCGGAAGAGTTCTGGCGGCAGGTGGTTGATAAAATTGCGACCGATGCACCGGACACACTTCTTCTGGCCGAAGCGTTCTGGCTGATGGAGGGGTACTTTGTCCGGACGCTCGGCATGCACCGGGTCTATAACAGCGCTTTCATGAATATGCTCAAGCTGGAGGAGAACGCCAAGTACCGGCAGACGATCAGAAACGTCCTGGAATTCAATCCGCAAGTGCTGCAGCGGTTTGTCAATTTCATGAACAATCCGGATGAGAAGACTGCTGTCGAGCAGTTCGGCAAGGAGAGTAAATACATCGGCGCGGCGGTGCTGCTGGTCACCATGCCGGGCCTGCCGATGCTGGGTCATGGCCAGATCGAAGGTTTCCACGAAAAGTACGGGATGGAGTACAAAAAGGCTTACTGGGACGAGCCGGTTGACCAGCATCTGGTCAAGGAGCATGAAAAACGAATTTTCCCGCTGATGCGCCGCCGGTGGCTTTTTTCCGGGGCGGACAACTTCAGGCTGTATGATTTTCTTTCAGGCGGGCACCCGAACGAGGACGTCTTTGCCTACTCGAACCGTGCCGGCGAGCAGCGGGCAGTTGTCCTTTACCACAACCGGTTTGCAACGGTCAGCGGCTATATCAGGCACTCCACCAGCTATGCCCGTAAAAACGGCGCCGGCGAAATGGAGCTGACCGCTTCGACACTCGGCGAGTCACTCGGATTCAATGCTGATGGCCGCCATTACTATGTTTACAGAGATTATGCCGATGGCTGCGAGTATATCCGTAATGGCAGGGAACTCTGTAACGACGGGCTGCATATTACCCTCTCCGCCTACGACTATCATGTCCTTATGGATTTTCGTGAGATCCGGGATGATGACTTCGGCACATGGGGGAAACTCTGCCACCAGCTTGAAGGGAGTGGTGTTGCTTCCATTGATGAAGAGGTCAAGCAGATACAGTTTGCCGTGCTCATCGACAGCTTGAGAAGTCATCTCGAAATTAGTCATGCCGTTCTTGCCGACGGCTTTGACAAGCTGTCGCCGAAAGAGGCTGCCGCCGCCAGAGATGAGTTTGCTGCCAGGGAAGGGCTGTTCCTTGCCGAGTTTGCAAAGGTCGCCGGCCTTGATGAACCGTTACCTGAAACTGTTCAAGCGCTCGGTAAGGAGCTCGAATATCTTGAGGCGGAAATCAGCAGAAACAGGCCTCTGTTGATGGGCGAAACGTCACGACTGCTTGCAGCGGCATGGCTGGCGCTCCACCGGATCGGTGAGCCTGCTGCTGGCAATGACCCCCTGCAACTGGTTCTGAACTTCGGTCTGCAAAGACCGCTTCAGGAAGAACTTGCCGGTGAGGCGACGGCAGAGGGGGATACTCTCGCCGAACTTGATGTCCCGTCGGTTATGGCGCTCTTCAGGATTCTGCTCCGCCATGAAGATTTCATCCTGCTCCCTGCGGAGAAGGTGCTGGCGCAGTTGCCTGATTTCCTTAAAGAGAGCGATGTTGCTCTCCTCATCGGTCTGCATGCCGGTGACGGCTATGAATGGTTCATCAAGGAGCGGTTTGTGATTATGCTCCAGTGGCTGGAATTTGCAGCCTTCCTGTCAGCAATTGGAAACAACGGGAATTTTGATGAGAAAGAGACCGGCAGATTTATAAAACTCCTGACTGCCGCTGCTGAAGATGCGGGATACCGTCTTGACAGATTTCTGAAGGGGTTTGAATGTTGAAAAATGCAGTTTTGTCGATCATGTTTCTGCTGACCCTTGCAGGCTGTGCTACAGTTCCCGTCCAACAGAAAACCGTTCAGATGGTAGCCATCGAGACACTCCAGGGTCCTGTAAATGTGTCGCTCTCATCGGCTGCCGGCCAGATTAGCGGCAACGGCTACCTCTTCTTCAAAGGCCCCGACAGCTTCAGGCTCTCCATCCTTGCCCCTTTTGGCCGGATTGTTTTCGATATAATCGTTACCGGAGATAAAGTGCTCTGCCTCCAGGAAAATCGCAAGGCCGCGTGGCAGGGGAGTGTTGATGATCTGCCGCCGGCACTCGGCGCGAAAGTCTGGTCTCTGATGAAGTGGATTGTGGAGCCGCCGCATCCGGCTGGCCCCTCACTGAATAGGGTTTTCACAAGAGCTGACGGTACAATTGAGATGGTTTATTATGATACCGGCGGATTTGTGCAGCGAAAGGTTAACGGGGCCGGCGATGAAGTGTTTTACAGCGACTATCGGATAAGCGATGGCCGCGCCATCGCGAACCGGATAGAGCTTGTTACCGCCGAGGGGAGCAGGCTGGTGCTGATATTTGATGATCCTGAGGTTAACCTGCCGATTGAAAACAGCATCCTGACCCATAGTCTGACTGGGTACGATATCCGCCCTCTTCGCGAGTTTAAGGATTTTTCAAGCTGGAAATAGGTTCTGTCTTCTGATATAAGAACGTTAATTTGCTGTAGAGGAGATTTTAATGGCGCATACGGTAAGAAATACACTTTTCCTTGTTTTGGTTCTCTTTGTGACAGGCTGTGCCAACAATTATTACAACGTGCCGCGCGAGACCTACGAAAAGAAGGTGCGTGTTCTCGGGGTAGCGCCGATCATGCTCGATGCTGACTCTGACATCCGCCATCCGGAGAGGGGGGAGGTGCTGAACATAGTTCGACAAACCAACCGCCAGAGCGAAAAAGAGCTGGTCGAGATCCTTAAAAGTAACGGCGAGTACTTTACGGTCCGTTTCCTGGATGGTGATGCCGAGCAACTCTACTCGACGATTGTTTCCAGGCGTGAGCGGCGTGATGATGCCGGAGTAGTCTATAACAAGTTTTTCTATAAACCTGACGAGATCAAAAAATATATTGAACGTAATAATGTAGATGCAGTCATGCTGGTCACTGTAAGCGGCATAACCGTGCTGGAAAAGGTCTATTCCAACACAAATCTGGCTTACCTGGAGGAGAACTACAACAATCTGATCATGACTTCACAGATACTCGACTCTGACGGAACGGTCCTCTGGGAATACCCTAATTTCCGCCAGCGCTTCATCACCTTCTCGAAGCTTTTTGCACTGCAGTATCCCGATTTTGATGAGGCGAGAGCCAATGTTACCGACCAGGTGAAGGTCAAGTACAAGTCAATTCCCGGCATCGCCCGCGCCTTTAAAATGAGTGAAACCTCCGCTGTAAACAGCTCTAAGCAGGTCTCTTCCCTTTATAATAAGCAGTTTGCCGACATGACATCTTTTCTCCAGTATTTCCGTAACCCCTTTGCGGACAAGAAAACGCCGGCCAGAAGTGAAGCTGCTCCGCCCGCAGAGAGTTTTATGCGTTCGCAATCACAGCCAGCAGCTGTAACGCCACCACCAAAGACATCGCTTGAGCCGGCGGCAATTCAAGGTAAGCCGGTGCTGCGTGAATTTGAGCCTGTTGCACCTGTTGAGCCGGGGACGCAGGTAATCAGGGAGCCGGAAATAAAGTAGTCGGTAGGTTGCTTATCTGTAAAACCCGGGCAATTTCCTTAACGTTATAGGGTTTTTCCAGGGCAGCACAAAATCCGTAAACGGCGAAGTTGGCCATGACTGGATCTTCCGAATAGCCGCTCGAGACGATCAACTTTGCCGTCGGGTCGAAAGCGAGGATCTGTCTGGCCGCTTCGATCCCCCCCATTCCACCGGGGATGGTAAGATCCATGATGCAGAGAGAATACGGCGCCCCTTCATCTCGTGCCGCCCGGTACAGGGAGACAGCTTTGGCTCCATCCGGGCAGCTGACGACTTTATAGCCGAGACGTTTCAGGATTATCTCGGCAAGTTCTCTGATCATTTCATCATCATCCATCACCAGTATGGAACAGTCACCGGGCGCATTGACAGCTACAGATTCCTTCTCACTCGCTTCCGGGTCGTAATCATCGAATCCTGGCAGCAGGACAGTAAAAACAGCCCCTTCCCCAGGGGGCGAGCTGACACTGATCTGGCCGCCGTGCTTTTTAATGATTGTATAGGTGGATGCCAGTCCCAGACCGCTGCCAGCTGCCTTGCTGGTGAAATAGGGCTCGAATATTCTTTCCAGATCTTCCTGTGCTATGCCGCTCCCCTCATCTCTTATGGAAATCTTTACATAATCACCGCCTGAAAGGCCGAACCTGTTGTCGGCGGCAATGGCAGCATTAGTGCCGGAGACAAAAAGCCTGCCGCCAGCAGGCATTGCCTGAACAGCGTTTAAAATAATATTGTGAAAAGCCTGGCTGATCTGACCTTCATCAGCGTTGACGGCATAAAGGTCCGTCGGCAGATCGAACACCGCCTGGATATTGGTGCCGCTCAGCACAAGGGTGACCGCTTCAGTCAGCGTCTGCTGCAAAAAGAAGAAATGTTTGACAGGATCACCACCTTTGGCAAAGACCAGCAGCTGTCGGGCAAGTCTTGCCGCTCTCTTGGCCGCCTTTTCGGCCCGTTCCAACGGAGCGAATGCCTGCGAAGAGTCTTCAAGCCCAGTCCTGGCATAGGAGATGTTTCCCATTATGGCTGTAAGGATGTTGTTAAAATCGTGAGCGATGCCGCCGGCCAGTATGCCGAGGCTTTCAAGTTTCTGGCCGTTCAAAAGCTGACGTTCAAGGCTGAGGCGTTCCTCTTCAGACCGCTTAAGTTCTGAAATATCTGTCAAATGTCCAATCAGGGAGACAAGTTTTCCTTCAGAATTGACATGGCGGCGAACGGAGACATAGCCCCAGAAATCACTGCCGTCCTTGCGGATATAGTGACGCTCGACGCTCACATGATCAACTTCACCAGCTACCAGCCTGCGCAGTCCTTCTTCGCCAACTGCCCTCGAATCAGGGTGCAGATGGCTCGTGTAGTAGGAGCCGACCAACTCGCTCATGCTGTAGCCTAACATTTCTGCCAGACGGTTATTGACCAGTAGCACCTTGCCGGAAGGATCGATCATGCTGATGCCGGCCATTGACGATTCAAACAGCACGCTCAGCTTAGCTTCGTGTTCTTTCAGCGCAGCGACCAGTTTCCTCTGGTCGGTGACATCAGTAAAGACAACTGCGAATTTACCGTGCTCCGGTGAATAGGCTTTAGCGTTATAATAACGATCCAGATCCTGAACATGATTCTCCATTTCGACCGGTTCGCCAGTGAGAGCTACCCGGCCGAAAGTGGTAATCCAGTGATCTTCGATGCCGGGGATGAGTTCGCGGACAGTTCTGCCGATTGTTGTCTCCCGTTGCAGGCCGGTCAGGCGTTCAAAGGCGGGATTGATGTCCAGATAGCGATAGTCGATTGCTTTTCCAGTGTCATCGCAGATTATTTCATGAAAGGCGAATCCTTCGTGCATACTCTCAAAAAGGGAGTGAAAGCGGGATTCACTTTCACGTAGTGACTGTTCGGTTTTTATGCGGGCGGAAATATCGTCGTAAACGGCGGCTATCTCATGGTCTGAGATCTTGAAAACCCTGTTTTCATACCAATTGACAATTCGGTCATCTTTATAGAGGGCTGATGGAAGCATTTCAGCTTTCCCGTTTGTCCAGACCCGCCGGAATATCTCATAGAGGCCCATCTCTACAACGCCGGGGAAAACCTCTCGTACATCACGGCCGATGACGTCTTCCTTCCGGACTTTACTCACCGCAGCGCCGACGGTATTGAGATCGGTAAGGACAAACCGTTCGCCATCGGTCGAATGGTAGAGAGCAATGCCACTGTTCATGGCATTAAAGAAATTCAGGAAGCGAATTTCGGCGCGGCTGAGGGCATCTGCCTGATGTTGTTTCGACAGCTTCACGTTTTGATTTTCCATTCTGTCCACCAGAATAAGCATCTTGAATTCAGCCGATCAAAGTCGCGTATGCCAGATTAGCCTCTCCTTGCCCATTATACAGTATTATAGTTTTAGTCAAGGTTTGTAGCGGTCAGCGTGGTAGGAACTGCGGACATAGGGTGCGCTCTCCACATGGGTAAAGCCGAGAGCAACAGCTTTCTCGCGGTAGCGGTCGAACCCGGCAGGTTCGATGAACTCGGCAACCGGGTAATGATTGCGGCTCGGCGCCAGGTACTGGCCGATGCTGAGATAGTCGCAGCCGGTTGCACGGATATCAAGGAGAGTGGCGAGCACCTCTTCTGCTGATTCTCCCAGGCCGAGCATAATGCCGGTTTTCGTCGGCATGGCCGGTGAAATCTGTTTGGCTGTTTTCAGCAGTTCGAGAGAGCGCCGATAATCAGCTCCAGCCCTGATTGAGTAGAGCCGCGGCACGGTCTCGATGTTGTGGGCGAGGATATCGGGTTTTGCGGCAATGACAACCGCCAGACTCTGCAGATCTCCACGGAAATCCGGCACAAGCAGTTCTATGACGGTATGTGGCGCCGCTTTTCTGATAGCGGCAACAGTTGCGGCGAAATGTCCGGCGCCCCCATCCGGCAGGTCGTCACGGGTTGGGCTGGTGATAACCACATGCCGCAGCTCCAGGGCAGTGACAGCTTTGGCGACTCTTTCCGGCTCATCCGGGTCAACCGGCGCGGGGGTTTTGGCCGGATACGTTGCAGAAACTGCAGGAGCGGGTGCACTCCTTGCCCATTATCAGGAGGGTGGCCTGTTTCTGGCGGAAACATTCGGAGATGTTGGGACAGGATGCTTCGCGGCAGACAGTGTTCAACCGGAGCGAACCGAGGAGTCGATCCATTTCAGTGTGATCTGCCGGTGAGACCTTTTTTTGCAGCCAGTGGGGTTTACGGCGAATCTGCATCTGCTTCACCTGTTGAATTTGCTATTTTTGAAGGTATTGTATATTGACATGCCGGGTGCGTTGTCCGAAAGTAGCACAAACGCTCCCGGTTAGAAAATAAATGTTCATGCCGGCGGTCTGTAGCGGCAAGGAGATATTTCATGGATCGTGATTTTCATCCCCGTAAGGTTTATGTCGCCGCATCGTGGATGGCTCCGGTCGGCAGATACACTGGGAGCGGGCTGGGGAAGCTCTCTTTTCTGCAGATGGCCGCCAGGGCTGCGGAGGTTTTTCGCGAGACAGCCATTAAGCAAAAGGAGATCGAGGCGGTAATTGTCGGCTGCCAGAATCCTGTCGCTTTTTCAGGGGTAGATAACACGGCGGCCAAGGTCTCGGGTGTTCTCGGCATTTCCGGCGCAAAATCGGTGCTGATAGATACCGCCTCTTCCTCCGGCGCTTCAGCGGTCGAATATGCCTACCTTCAGGTCGCTTCCGGCCGCTGCGATAACGTTCTGGCGATCGGCATTCAGAAGATGAGCGATGCCTCGACCCCGGAGGCAACCAGAATTGTGGCCGGAGTCATTGACCGGGACGAAGCTGAATACGGGCTCTCCATGCCTGCCTGTGGAGCGCTTGTGGCCCGGTCGCTCATTGAGCGGCTGAAACTTTCCACAGATGAATGGACGGCCTTCTCGGCGCTGCTGACCCAGCGTGCCCACCGTTATGCAGCCGTAAACCCTGATGCGCACCTCAATTTCGAGCTGCCGGTAGAGGAATATTACCGGCAGATTGCCAATGGCAAAAACTATCTTTACTGGTCGCCCCTTCGTCTCCATGACTTTTGCCCGATGTCCGACGGTGTCGCCTGCCTCATCCTCACCTCAAAGCCCCATGATGTTCTTGTCGCCGGGGTTGGCAGCGCCACCGACATTCCGACAATTGCCGACCGGTTATATTTCCACTCATTCCCGGCAACAGTCAGGGCGGCGCAAGAAGCCTACGGTATGGCCGGAATAAAGAATATCAGGAGTTTTGCCGGCGCACTTCATGTGAATATGCACGATCCTTTCAACGGCTTCGGGCCGATAAACATGGTGGATCTGGGGCTGGTACCCAAATCCCAGCTTATCACTTCTCTCCTCGATGATTCGATAACAGGTGAGCGGGGGACGTTTCCGACCAACCTGACCGGCGGGCTTAAAGGGCGTGGCCATCCCCTTGGAGCCACCGGAATGATCCAGGTGGTGGAAAACCACCAGATGCTGCTTACCCGCCGTTTCAAGGCGGGACTTTCCCACTCTATCGGCGGACCGATCAACAACAATGTTGTCATCCTGCTTGAGCGGAGTGAAAGCCACAATGCAGCGCGATCAGCCGTTCAAACCCTGGGGGTTGCCGTCCCTTGGCCGGCTAAAGCCTGCCGGCGCAAATTGCGGACGGTCTGGCCAAAGGTCCGGCGAAGGGCGTTTCGTTACTGCGACCACCAGGTTCGACCACCGAACGGCGCACCCCTTAATATCATAATACTGATTTCCTGCAGAGTGAGGTCGGAAGTTTTCGCTATCTGTTCGGGGTCGGGGGCGAATATTTGCATACAATAAGTCAGCTCAGAAACGGGGACCGGATCAGCCTGAAAGCGCCGGAGGACAATTCTGATTAACAGTATTCCGGTAAAAAGGGTTTATCAGCGGACTCTGGACGGATTGGTTGAGATGGCCGGTAGCGGTTGGCGCAAATTACCGGTCAAGGATGAATCCGGCAGTTGCATGCTAACAAAAATGAGGCTGACACGTATGAAGGTTACAAACATCACTGTTCCTGGAGATATAGACGAGATACCTGTCGAAACACCCTGTCTTGTCGTCGGTATCGGTGCGTCCGCCGGTGGCCAGGCAGCCCTGGAACAGTTCTTCACCTCCTTCCCTCACGATTGCGGCGTTGCCTTTGTGGTGATCATGCACATCCCTGCGGGGGGACCGTCTTTCCTGGCCGACATGCTTGGCCGCTACACCACCATGACCGTGGCGACGGTCGAGGAAGGGATGCCCATCCGGCCTGACACGGTCTGCGTGATCCCAGCCGGCCGGGAGATTGTCATCCGCGAAGGACTGCTTCGGTTTGAAGAGCCGGAGCCAGCAACGCGGCGCACCACCCGATTGACCGCTTTTTCCGCTCGCTCGCCGCGGAGTTGAAGGAGCGCGCCGTGGCGGTGCTTCTCTCCGGAGCGGGCAGCGACGGCGCCGCCGGGGCGAAGGCTGTCCGGGATGCCGGCGGGAGCGTCATCGTCCAGGAGCCGTCCTCCGCCCTCTACCCCGACATGCCGCGGAGCGCCATTGCGGCGGGTGCGGCCATCATACATCCTGCCGGCGGAGGCAATCGCGGAAAAGATCGCGGACCTTGCCGCCGCCACCTGCCCCATCCCACCCAACTCGTGCGTGGTGACCTCCCTCGACGAGGAGCTTGCCGCGATCTTTGCCATCGTCAAGGCAAGGACCGGCCACGACTTCAGCTCCTACAAGAGGAGCACCGTCGTCCGCCGCATCGAGCGGCGCATGGCGGTGAACGATGTGGCAGGGATCGAAGAAGTACCTCGCCCTGCTCGAAACGAGCGAGAAAGAGGCCCACGCCCTGACCCAGGACATCCTTATCGGCGTGACGAGCTTCTTCCGCGATCCCGAGGCGTTCGAGATCATCCGCAGGGAAGTCATCCCCGGCCTGTTCGAGAACCGGACTGCCGACGATCCGGTGCGCATCTGGCACGCCTGCTGCGCCACCGGCGAAGAGGTCTACTCCATGGCCTTCCTCATCAGGGAGTACCTGGACGAACAGCGGGCTCGACGCCCGGGTCCAGATCTTCGCCACCGACATCGACGAAACATCCATCGCCCAGGCCCGGGCAGGGCTCTACCCGGACGGGATCGAGGCGGAGGTGGGAGAGGAACGGCTCAAGACCTTCTTTGTCAGGAACGGCAAGCGGTGGCAGGTGGCGAAACAGGTCCGCGAAATGATCGTCTTCGCCCATCACAGCATCATCAAGAATCCCCCCTTCTCGCGCCTCGACCTCCTTGTCTGCCGCAATTTCCTCATCTACCTGAACGCCGACATGCAGAAGCGCCTCATCTCCCTCTTCTCCCAGGTACTGAAACCGGGCGGGGTCCTCTTTCTCGGCTCCTCGGAAACGGCGGGGCGCACGGCCGACCAGTTCACTGTTCTGGACAAGAAGTGGAAGCTCTTCCGGCGGACGGAAGGAAGGAGCCAACCCGCTCCCCTCTTCCCCTTCACCACCCCGTCCCGGTACCTCCCCGGAGCGTCGCGGTCCCCGCGCAAGCCCGAAGCCCTGGAGCTGGGCCCCGGAGCGGTGGCGGAACGGCTCCTGATGCACCGCTACTCCCCCCCCTGCGTGGTCGTCAACGAGAGGTACGAGGTGGTGCACATTTCCACCCGCATCGACGGGATCCTCGAAGTGCCGGTGGGAGAACCGACCCGCGACATCCTGAAAATGGCCAGGGAAGAGCTGCGGCCGGCCCTGCGCGCCGCGATCCACAAGACATTCGCCGAAAAGAGGCCGGTCGACTTCCGGGGGCTCAAGACCGGCGCGGCGGGAGAAGTTGCCATCAACCTCCTGGTGGAACCCCTCGAACCCGCTCATGGAGCGGAAAAGCTGGCGCTGGTCGTCTTTGAGCCGGTCTCTTCCCCGGCGGCGGTTGTCGCGCCGGGAGGGGCGGAGGAGGTGCGCTCCGGCGACGAAGCCTCATGCTGGTTCGCCAACTGGAGGAGCAGCTCCGCATCACCCACGAACAGCTCCAGGCCACCACCGAACAGCTGGAGACTCTTCGAACGAGGGGTTCCTCTCCGCCAACGAGGAGCTCATCTCCATGAACGAGGAGTTCCAGTCGGCCAACGAAGAGCTGCAGAGCACCAACGAGGAGCTGGAGACTTCCAAGGAGGAGCTGCAGTCCCTGAACGAGGAACTGGTCACGGTCAACGCCGAGCTGCAGGAAAAGGTGGAGGAGCTCAACCGGGTGAACAGCGACATGGAGAACCTGCTGACCAGCTCCGGGATCGCCACCCTCTTCCTCGACCGGCATCTTGAACATCAAGGGCTTCACCCCGGCCATGGCCGGAATCCTCAACCTGATCCCGGCGGACATCGGCCGCCCCTTCCGGCACCTGGCCGGCACGATCGACTGGCCGGGACTCTCACCGGCGATGCGGCGACGGTGCTGCGAGACAGCTCGTCCCGCTGGAACGGGAGGTAGCCGGCCTCGAAAACGGGAACGCTCCTACCTGATGCGTATCCTCCCCTACCGGAACAGCGGAGGGGAGTGATCGACGGTGTCGTCGTCACCTTGATCGATATCACCGAGCCAGACGGACTGGAGGAGCAGACCAGTGCATCTCGCCTCCTTCCCTGCAACTGAATCCGAATCCGGTCCTGGAGGTGAATACCGCCGGCATGGTGATGTTCGTCAATCCGGTGCACGGCAGAGTGCTGGAGAAGCTCGGGATGGCAGGGGCGGAATGTTAGCTGCCTATCTTCCCCGCAGATATGGACGACATTGCTGAAAGATCTGGCGGCAGGCAGACGGAAGGCGACTTTCAACCGGGAGATAATCTATCGGGGACAGGGTCTTCGGCGTGACCGTGCTATCTCGTCCCCCGGTTCGATGTTGCCCGTATTTACGCCAATGACATCACCGAACGGAAGCGGGCCGAAGAGGCGCTGGTCGAGAGCGAGCAGCGAGTCAGGCGTAAACTGGACAGCATCATATCTCCCGAGGGAGACATCGGTAATCTGGATCTTGCCGACATCATCGATGTCCCGGCGATACATGCTCTGCTGGACGACTTCTACGAAGCTCACCGGCATGACCATGGGCCTGATCCTGGACCTGAAGGGAAATGTACTGGTCGGCGAAGGGATGGCAGCAGATCTGCACCAAATATCACCGCCGCCATCCCGAAACCGGCAGAAACTGTCTTGAAAGCGACCTGCAGCTGTCGGCAGGCGTTCCCGGAGGGAGAGTACAAGGCTTTACAAATGCAAGAACAACATGTGGGACGTGGTGACGCCGATCATGGTCGGCGGCAAGCACCTCGGCAATTTCTTTCATGGGGCAATTCTTCTTCGAGGACGAACCGATTGACTTAGGAGCTGTTCCGGTCACAGGCCCGAGAGTACGGGTTCGACGAGCAGGAGTACCTCACCGCGCTCGAAGCGGTGCCGCGCGTGAACAGGGAAACTTTGAACACGAGCATGGCCTTCTTCCAGAAACTCAATGACATCCTGTCCAGGCTGAGTTTCAGCAACATAAAACTGGCCCGCTCCCTGGCGGAACGCGACACCCTGATGGCGTCGCTACGTGAAAGCGAGGAGCGGCTGCAGCTGTTCATCGAGCACGCCCCGGCCGCGTTGGCGATGTTCGACCGCGAGATGCGCTACCTGAGCGTCAGCAGTTGCTGGCTGAGCGACTACGGGCTCGGCAACCGCAACCTGAACGGTATCTCCGATTACGAGGTTTTCCCCGAAATGATCTGCAGCGTGGCGGGAGGCCCACCGCCGAGGTTTGGCTGGCGAGGTGCTGCGGTCGGAGGGTGACCGCTTCGAGCGGGCTGATGGTTCGGTGCAGTGGATACGGTGGGAGATTCGCCCCTGGCACGATGCTGCAGGAGTGATCGGCGGGATTGTCATCTTCGCCGAGGATATAACGGACCTCAAGCAGGCTGAAGAGGTCCTGCGCCGCTACGAACTCCTTGCCGGTCACAGCCGGGATATCATCCTGTTCGTCCGGCATGACGACGGACGGATACTGGAAGCCAACGCCGCGGCGGTGAACGCCTACGGTTACGATCATGAAGAGCTGCTGGGACTCACAGTCATGGAGCTGCGTGCGCCGGACACCCTGGGACTGACCCCCGCCCAGATGGACGAAGCCGACAGCAACGGCATCCTTTTCGAATCTGTCCATCGGCGCCGGGACGGCAGCACCTTTCCGGTGGAAGTGAGCTCCCGTGGCGCAACCGTCAATGGGACGCGCACCCTGCTCAGTGTCATCCGCGATATCACCGATCGCAAACGGACAGAAGAGTTCTTGCGGGAAAGCGAATTGTTTTACCGTCAGATGCTCGAATCGATTCCGGGCATGGTCTTTACGACAAGGCCGGACGGCTATTGCGATTATCAGAGCCAGCAGTGGGTCGACTTTACCGGTGTTCCGATGGTTGAGCATCTGGGGGACGGATGGAACAGGCTGCTGCATCCGGATGACCGGCCGCGCGCCTTTGAAGCCTGGTGCGCGGCTGTCGAGGAGCGTGCGCCTTACGATCTTGAATACCGGGTCCGGAGGTACGACGGCGTTTATGAATGGTTTAAGGTTCGGGGCCGCCCGATACGCGACTGCAGTTGGCCAGATCGTCCGTTGGTTCGGCACTGCGCTGAATATCGATCACCTGATCAAGACCGAGAAAGAGCTGCTGCAGGCCAAGGAGCAGTGGGAACTGACCTTCAACAGCGTTCCCGATCTGATCACCATCATGGACGGCGAGCACCGGATCGTCCGCGCCAACCGCGCCATGGCGGAGCGCCTCGGTATAACAGCGGAGCAGTGTATCGGCCGGGAGTGCTACCTCGGCATCCATGGGGCCGGTCAGCCGCCGCACTTCTGCCCCCACGCCCTGACGCTGTCGGACGGGCGGGAGCATACGCGCCGAAGTGTACGAGGAACGGCTCGGCGGCTATTTCCTCGTTACCACCACGCCGCTGCTGGATGGACATGGCAAAATGACCGGCACAGTCCACGTGGCCAGAGACATTACCGCAACCAAGATAGCTGAAAAAGCGTTGCAGCTTGCCCATGATGAGCTGGAAAAACGGGTCGAGCAGCGGACCATAGAGCTGGCGAGCGCCATGAATGCCCTCAACCATGAGACCGAGGAACGTATCCGGACATTGGAGGATCTCCGCGAAAAGGACCGGATGCTCCTCCAGCAGAGCCGGCTGGCGGCCATGGGGGAAATGATCAACAATATCGCCCACCAGTGGCGGCAGCCGCTCAATCTCCTCGGTCTGAACATCCAGAAACTGCTGCTGTTCTACGACCTGGGAGAATTCGACCGGGACCTGCTCGCCAGCGGCACCGAAGATGCCATGGCGCTGATCAAACATATGTCCCAGACCATCGACGACTTCCGCACTTTCTTCATGCCCGACCGGGAAAAATCGGAGTTCAATCTGCTCCAGGCCATGCAGAAGTCCGTCGCTCTCATTCATGACGGGCTGAAAAACGACCGCATCGAAGTGGAAATGCAGATTGACGCCACGATCAAAATCAACGGTTTTCAAAATGAGTTCTGCCAGGTTATCATGAACATTCTGCAGAATGCCCGTGATGCGCTTAATGAACGCCGGGTTCCCCAAGGGAGGATCATTCTGGCGTCATCAGCACAGCAGGGGAAAATCGTCATCACCATCGCCGACAATGCCGGAGGAATTCCAGTCGAAATTATCGACCGGATTTTCGAACCGTACTTCAGCACCAAGGGGCTGCAGGGGACCGGCATCGGGCTCTACATGTCCAAACAGATTATCGAGACCAAAATGGAGGGGATCCTCACCGCGCGCAACAATGGCGAAGGGGCGGAATTCATCATAGAGATCTGACATGACGGATACCAATAGAACAATTGACATCCTGATCGTCGATGACGACGCTCCCACGGGCGCCATGCTGAAAACCATAATTGCCAGGAAGTATCCGGAAGCGGTTGTCCACTCCGCGTATGAGCCCGGTGCAGCCCTGGACAGTTTCAAGGAGAACCTGCCGGACATTCATCATCACTGACTTTCTGATGCCTGACTTGAACGGCATCCAGACTAGGCTCGGAAATTCAGGGAAATCAAGCCGGCGATCAAAGGTGATCATGCTCTCCGGTTACAGCGATCCGCATGCGTTCAAGGATGATGTCGAGGACGATAGCGTGATCGATTTCCGAATTGTGAAACCGGTCAACTTCGGCGAGCTCTTTGCGGTCATTGACCGATGTCTTGCCGAATTCTGCGCATCCCGGATAAGCGTTTCGCACAGCAGGCAGGGGTCATCGGCCGGATGCCAAGAAACCTGTTTACAAACGCAGGTATTTTTTCTACATTCAGACACCTGTTTGCCACCTCATTGTCTCACCCCGGAGTACCATCATGGAACAGCTTAAAAGTACCCCCCTCTCATCACATCATCGGTCTCTGGGCGCACTTATGGCTCCATTCGGCGGCTGGGACATGCCGATCCAGTATGAAGGGATCATCGCCGAACACCGCGCCTGCCGGGAGCAGGCGGCGCTGTTCGATATCTGCCACATGGGTGAGTTCATCTTCAGTGGCGATATCGTTGCCGACGGGCTTGAGCACGTTTTCACCTTTTCGGTGGCTTCCATCCCGATCGGTCGCTCCCGTTACGGGTTTCTGCTCAACGAAACCGGGGGGATTATTGATGATCTGATTGTTTTCAGGCTTGCGGAAGACAAGGCGATGATCGTTGTTAATGCTGCTACTGCCGACAACGATTTTAAAGTCATCGCCAGTCGTCTGAAAGGTGGCGGAATTGCCAATGTGACCACGCAGACCGGCAAGCTTGATCTTCAGGGACCGCTTTCCAGGGATGTCATGGGGAGGTTTTTTAATCCGGCGGTCTGCAATCTCCCCTATTTTAAATTTACCACCGCAAACATTCTCGGCTTCGAGGCTATTGTCAGCCGCACCGGCTATACCGGCGAGCTGGGATACGAAATATTCATCCCCGCAAGAGAAGATTCCAGAGCTGTGGGAGCTGATCCTTTCAGATGACCGGGTGAAGCCGGCGGGGCTGGGGAGCCGCGATCTCCTCCGCCTTGAAGTCGGCTACAGCCTGTACGGCAGCGATCTGAGCGAGACCATAACCCCTCTTGAGGCAGGACTGGAAAGTTTTGTCAATTTCGACGGCAGGTTTGTTGGTAAAGAAGCCCTCTTGAAGCAGAAAGCAGGCGGGTTGACAAGGGTAAAAACCGCCTTCAAGGTGGCATCCCGCCGCTCGCCGCGACACGATTACTCGATCATGAGTGGCAGCGAATCTGTCGGTGTTGTAACCAGCGGCGCTTTTTCGCCTATGCTGAGTTGCGGCATAGGGATCGGGTTCGTACCGCCGCAGTTGGCTGTTCAGGGGACAGCCCTCACAATTTGTCATGACAGGGTCTCTATGGATGCGGAAGTCTGTCAACTGCCTTTCTACAAGGGCGGGTCTTTAAGGAACTGAAAGAAAAACAGTCAGAATACGAATACAGAAGTCAGAATTATTTCAGAGGAGCCAGATCATGGAGTATTTTTTCAGTAAAGAGCACGAGTGGGTCAAAATCAGCGGGACAACAGCAACTGTCGGCATCAGCGATCATGCTGCCCATGAGCTCGGCGATGTCACCTTCGTTGAACTGCCCCAGGTCGGTAAAACAGTGAAGCAGTTCGGGACGCTTGCGGCGATCGAATCGGTGAAAGCCGCCAGTGACATATATGCGCCGGTATCAGGCAAGGTGATCGCAGTCAACGAAACACTGGAAACCACACCAGAGGTGGTCAATGAGTCAGCGGAAGAGTCTGGCTGGATCTGTGTTCTGGAAGTGGCTGATCTTGGCGAGTTGGCGAATCTTATGACCAAAGCTGCCTACGAAGAGTATCTGAAAAGCATTTAAGCGGGAGTACAAAGAAAAAATGAGTTACTGTCCAAATACAGAGCAAGAAAAACAGGAGATGCTTGCCGCCATCGGCGTTGCGTCTGTCGAAGAATTGTTCGCGGCAATTCCGGCCGCACTGCGCGCCACCAGTTTTGATCTTCCTGCCGGAATGTCCGAGTTTGAGACCTTCGCCCGGATGCAGGAGATTGCCGGCGCGAATACAGTTGATACTATCAACTTCATCGGCGGCGGATTTTACGACCATATCATCCCGGCAGCAGTTGACCACCTTTCCGGCAGAGCCGAATTCTATACCGCCTATACCCCCTACCAGCCTGAATGTTCCCAGGGGACGCTGCAGGCGCTGTTCGAGTACCAGACAGCCATCTGCCGGCTGACCGGTCTGGATGTCTCTAACGCCTCCCTCTATGACGGCGCAACTGCCTGCGCAGAAGCTGCCATGATGGCGCTGCGGGTAACCGGCAGGAACCGGATTCTTGTTGATGCCTCAGTCAGCCCTTTCGCACGGCAGGTACTGAAAACATACCTGTTTAATCTTGAAGTCGAAGTGATCGAGATTCCGCCCCTTAATGGCGCTCTGGACAGGAACGAACTGACTCGTCTCCTCGACGACACTATTGCCGGTGTTGTCGTCCAGAATCCGAATTTCTTCGGCACTGTCGAAGACTTCACAGCGATCTGGCCGACCGTGCCCATGCCAAAGGAGCACTGCTGATTGCCTCGGTCTATCCGATCTCGCTCGGCATGCTCAAGATCCCCGGCGAAATGGGGGTGGACATTGCGGTCGGCGACGGCCAGAGCCTCGGCAACCCCCTTTCCTTCGGCGGCCCGTCTTTCGGCTTTATTGCCGCCAAAAAAGCTCTCATCCGCAATATGCCGGGGCGGATCATCGGCGAAACGGTCGACAAAAACGGCAAGCGCGGCTTTGTCCTCACTCTGCAGGCGCGGGAGCAGCATATCAAGCGCCACAAGGCGACTTCCAATATCTGCAGCAACCAGGGGCTCTGCGCCCTGCGCGGCCTGATCTTCCTCTCGACCCTCGGCAGAAACGGGTCTGGCGGAACTGGCGCGGCTGAACCGCGACAAGGCTGAGTATGCCAAGAGCGCGTCTGGCGGCAATCCCGGGGGTGACGCGTGCTGCAGACCGCCCCGACCTTCAACGAGTTTACCATCGCCCTGCCCAAATCGCCGCCGCCAGTGGTTGCGCGCTCCTCGAAACAGGGCATTGCCGCCGGCGTGCCGCTCGGCGATTACTACCAGGGACTGGAAAACTGCCTGATCGTGACGGTGACCGAGAAACGGACCAAGGAGCGAGATCGACCGGCTTGCCCGAGGCGCTGCAGGAGGTGCTTCAATGCAACTGATCTATGAGAAATCCGTAGCCGGCCGTCACGGTGTCAGGCTGCCCGCTTCCGATGTGCCTGCTGCCGCCGCACTTCCGGAGGGACTGCTTCGCAAGGAGGCTGCCGGCACTGCCGGAGGTCTCCGAGCTTGATGCCGTGCGCCATTTCACCAATCTGTCCCGCCGCAATTTCTCGGTGGATACCAACTTCTACCCGCTCGGTTCCTGCACCATGAAGTACAACGCCAAGGTGCTGGAGAACGCGGCGGCTCTTTTTGCCCCGTTTCACCCGATGACCGCGCTGCTGCCGGGCGGCGAGGCTTTCTGCCAGGGGACGCTCGGGATGCTCCACGACCTGGGCAGCTGCTGGCCGAGATCACCGGCATGGACGAGGTCACCACCCAGCCCCTGGCCGGCGCCCACGGCGAGATGACCGGCATCACTGCTGATTGCCGCCTACCATGCCGCCAAGGGGAACAAGGCAAAGAAGAAATACGTCGTCGTTCCCGATTCGTCCCACGGCACCAATCCTGCCTCTGCCGCCATTGCCGGTTATGAGATCATCACCATGCCGACCGCCCCCTACGGCGACATGGATATCGAGCTCTTCAAGCAGGCGATGACCGACGAGGTGGCGGCGGTCATGATGACCTGCCCGAACACCCTCGGCCTTTTCAACCCGCACATCAAGGAGATCTGCCGATATCGCCCACTCCCATGATGCCCTCATGTACTACGATGGCGCCAATCTGAATGCCATCATGGGGAAGGTCAAGCCGGGCGATGTCGGCTTCGACGTCATCCATGTCAATCTGCACAAGACCTTCGGCACGCCCCATGGCGGCGGCGGTCCCGGTTCCGGGCCGGTCGGGGTGAAGAAGGCGCTGATTCCGTTCCTGCCGCACCCCGCGCATCGTCAAAGACGGCAGCGGCAAGCTCTCCATCTGGAAACCGACAAACCGTGCGCAGCATCGGCCGCACCGCCAATTTCTTCGGCAACTTCGGGGTGATGGTCAAGGCGTACGCCTATATCATCATGCTCGGCCGAGAGGGGCTGATCGAGGTGTCCGAGCAGGCGGTGCTTAATGCCAACTATATCAAGGAGCGGCTGAAAGCCTACTACGACCTCCCCTACGATACAGACCTGCATGCACGAGTGCGTCTTCTCTGCTTCCAAGCAGGCAGCACAAGGGGTTCACGCCATCGACATCGCCAAGTTCCTTATCGATCGGGGCTATCATCCGCCGACTGTCTACTTCCCGCTGATCGTCAAAGAGGCGATCATGATCGAGCCGACCGAAACCGAGAGCAAGGCGACCATGGACGCCTTCATCGAGGTGATGATCGAAGCGGCGAAGCAGGCCGAGAGTGATCCGGGGTCATTTGCCGCCATGCCGGTCACCATGCCGGTCACCAGGCTCGACGAGACCAAGGCGGCGCGAGAGCAGAACGTCTGCTGTGCCTGGTAAGGTTGCACTGTTTATAATTTGCATGTTGTGATAAAAGCACTCTGGCAGAAGTTGTCAGGGTGCTTTTTTTAAATAAACGAGAGGCGGAAAGACAGCCCCGATTTCGGGCGAGGTATGTTTTCTGCGGGAGCTGTAACACCATGGGACAAGAGGAAACAACAGCAGGAGCGGAAAAGGAGTTTGCACTGGGAGTTGCGGCGCTTGATGCTGATGACACCCTGACGGCACTTGCCCATCTGGAACGGGCCTTGAATCTGCATGATCATCCCGGCTGGCACTCCTACCTCGGCTACTGTATTGCCCGGGAACGGGGCCAGCACCGCAAGGGGAGGGAACTCTGCCTGAGCTCGCTGGCTGCCGAGCCTGAGCGTCCCGAGCATTACTGCAATCTGGGGCGGGTACAGATGATCAGCGGTGACAAAGAGGATGCATTGCGAGTGCTCCGCGAAGGGATGGTCAAAGGGGGAAGCCCCGAAATTATCCGGCTCCTTGATGCCCTTGGCAAGCGCAATCCGCCGTTATTTCCGGTACTCTCCCGCACCAATCCGCTCAACAGATATCTGGGCCTGCTGTTGAAGCGTCTCGGTTTGAGATAGCTCTGGCTATTTTAACCTTAAAAAAGCATCTAACCGCAGATGTACGCAGATAAACGCAGATAAATCAGAAATTTGAAGCAATTATCGGTTTAACCAAAAAGGTGAATCTGACTTTCTCTGTAAAGATTGGTTTCATCTGCGTTCATCCGATTTTATCTGCGGTTAACTGCCGTTTATAGGTTTAATGCTACTGGAAAAGTCGTGTTTGACAGGCACATATTCAAGCGATATTATGTGTATAGCGGAGGCACACAAATGAGAGCGACAATTGCGATAGATGACCTACTGTTCGAGGAAGCTTTTTCACTGGCAAAAGTGAAAACAAAGAAGGAGCTTATCAATCTCTCTCTGCAGGAACTCATCAGAAAGAAGCGACTTGAGCATCTTGCCGGGATGTACTCTTCCGGTGCGGTCTGCATGACCTGCGAAGAGTTGGAGGAGTACCGCGCTGATGACAAGTGATATTGTTCTTGTTGATACAACGATATGGATACATTTTCTGCGCGGCACTGACGTCAAATTTCGGGAACGTCTTGTTCCGCTTATTATGACAGACAGGGTGGCAACGACACCGGTTGTCATCATGGAGATATTGAGGGGTGCAAAGAGCCAGAAAGAGTATGACAAATTCAGCAAGGATCTGGCGGCACTCCGCAGCTTTGATCTTTCGACAAAAGTGTGGGAGCGAGCCTGCAAACTGGCTTATACCCTCAGACATAAAGGGATCAACGCACCGCTGACCGACACGCTGATTGCAGCCGTTGCTCAGGAGTTCAACGTTCTTCTGCTGCACGACGACCGGCACTATGAGATGATCGGTTCGGTAGTTCAACTCCACCACGAATCGCTTAAACCAGTTTAAAGGGCAGAGGTTAATGTTCCATTCGGTAGATCACTGGTTCACGCGTACAGAAAAACCGAGAAATCCATGAAAGTGGATATCAGGGGTCTGACTTCAAATCTCTTTCCAAAGGGCAATTGAAAATGGTCCTGAACCCTAGAATAAGACTGTTTACGTGGTTATTTGCATGCCCGTTGTTCGCATTTAAAGGAGTTCCACCATGAAAATACTCGCCATAATTGCCAGTCCCCGCGGGATGCAGGGCAACACGGGACGTCTGCTGGACGAGGTCCTGGCCGGGAGTCTCTGCCTCCGGAGCGGAAGCCGGAGATCCTTTCTCTGAAGAACCTCAACGTCCAGCCCTGCGTGGCCTGCGATGTCTGCCACGTCACGGGCGTCTGCAATATCAAGGACGACTACGAAGCGATCAAGGCGAAACTGCTGGCCTGTGACGGCTTCATCCTCGCCAGCCCGAACTATATCTTCAGCGTTACCGCCCAGATGAAAGCGCTTTTCGACCGCTGCAACGGCCTGATCCACTGCATGGCGCTTGAGGGGAAATATGCCGCTCTGGTCGAGACCTCCGGCGGCGGCGGGGATGACGAGGTGCTGACCTATATGGGGCGTTTCGTCAACACGCTCGGCGCAAGTTACGTCGGAGGAATCGGTTCGCCAATGGCCGGTATCCGGACATTTCCGGATGAAGAGGCTCTTTTCTCAAAAGCCCGGGCTCTGGGGGCAGACCTGTGTCACTGTATCGCCGAAAAAAGGGCTTTCCCGCAGCAGACTGCTTTTCATGAAGGGTTCAGGGCACGGATGTCCGGCCTGGTTGATTTCATGCAGGAGCAGTGGAAGTTCGAGCATGAACAGTGGGAAAAGAAAAGGCGGCTTGCTTGAATACGGCCCCCTGGCGCCTTATTGATACCGGACCCCTGTCCGGAGCCGAAAACATGGCGATTGACGAGGCGCTCCTTGCCTGTTTTACCCCCGGCGAGTCTCGTCCCATTCTTCGTCTCTACGGTTGGAATCCGCCTGCATTTTCCTGCGGCAGATTCCAGCGGCCGGAAGAGATCATTAATCTTGCTCGCTGCCGTGCTGACGGTGTGCAAGTGGTGAAGCGGATCACCGGCGGCGGGGTCATCTATCACGCCGAAGAACTTACCTATTCCCTTGTCTGCCCGACCGATTTTATCCCCGGATCCCGCAGCGTCAAGGAGGCATTTTTTCGGCTGACTTCTTTCCTTGTCAATTTCTACCGCAGAGTCGGGCTGGAAACCTGCCATGCTGTTGACCATTGTTCCGGGGATAAAAGGCTTGGCGAAAGGACAGCGCTCTGTTTCGCCGGGGTCGAGAGTTGCGACATCCTCGTAAATGGCAGAAAAATAGGCGGAAACGCCCAGCGAAGACTGAAAAATATTATTTTCCAGCACGGCTCGCTACCGCTCCGGCAGATGGCGGCTGAAGGGAATAAATATCTGTTCCAGCCGGACTACGCCATTGTCGAGCGGACAACATCGCTCGAAAGTCAGGGTATAGACGTTGAGCAGAAGCAACTGGCTGATCTTCTCAAAAGTTCATTTGCGGAGAGCTTCAATGTCGTTTTCGAGGCTGATACTCTGACTGCTGCCGAGCAGGAATCTGCTGCTGGATATATGCAAAAAACTGAATGACTTTTATAGCGCAATAATATACGATCTCCAGGCAAACAAAAAATAAGGGGACCTCTAAATGAAAAAACTTTACACAGTAATTACAGTTCTTGCTATTAGTCTTGCAGTAGGTGTAACCGCCATGGCTCAAGGGAAAATGGCCGGCAAATGGGTCACAAAAGGCCGGTTGCTCATCCTGCAACAAGTCAGGAGCCACAGCTGAGCAGATAAAGAAATTCAAGGCTGACTCCATCGATCTTCGTCAGGAGATGATGAACAAGCGTTTCGATCTGCAGCGTGAAAACCTGAAGGATGCTCCTGACAGTGCCAGGGTGGCAGCCATCAAGGCTGAGATGGAAGCGATAAAAGTCAAGATCGATGCGCTCAAGACTGCTGCTAATATGCCGAAATCAGCTTCATGCTGCCTGGAAGATTGTCCGCTGATGGATGGTAATTGCGATAAATGCAGCAGCAGAAAAGGCTGCGACAAGACGGCTAAGGCCACAAAAAACTGCAATAGCTGCAACAAGAGTGCTGATTGCGGCTGTATGAACTGTAATAAAGGTGACTGTGATAAATGTGCCAAGGCTGCTAACTGTGGCTGTAGTAAAAGAAGTACAAAAGAGTAACTGAAAGCTCTGCTGATCCATTATCAAGCCCCTGACAATATCCTGTCAGGGGCTTTTTCTATAGAGCTTATCCGTAAATAAGCATTACAGGCTCGCATCCCGTCTTCACGTCATCTTTGCCCGTGCCTCAATCACAAAATTCTCGACGTAGCCGTGCTACGTCTGCGGTTTTGCTCAATCGTCCCGGTCAAATCTGCCATAAATCCGGGCGCGATCTCTCATAACGTTATTTACGGACAAGCTCTTAATATGGGGTGACTATGAACGACCACTACATTCGCGCAATTTCTGTTTCCGGCGGGATACGGCTACTCGTCTGCTCAACGACCGAGCTGGCCGGCCAGATATGTGCCATGCAGAAAGCATCGGCAACAGTCAGCATTGCCCTGGGGCGCGGTCTTGCCGCCGGGGCACTCATGGGCGGGCTGCTGAAAGGGGGGCAGTCTGTTGCCCTCAAGTTTGAAGGGAATGGCCCGATGGAGAAGATGATTATCGAGGCTGAGGGTGACGGGGCGGTGCGCGGCTGTGTCGGCAATCCTGCCGCTGAAGCCGAGCCAGTTGAAGGGCGCTGGAACGTCCCCGGTGTTCTCGGCAGAGCCGGTTTCCTGACTGTTGCCAAAGATTCCGGAACCGGCGGAGAACCCTATAGAGGGATGGTGCAACTGCAGAGCAGCGAGATCGGTGATGATCTTGCCGCCTATCTGGCCGAGTCTGAACAGACTCCGTCTGCGGTCGGTGTCGGCGTTTCGCTCGATGCCTCCGGAAATATTGCAGTCTGCGGCGGGTTTCTGGTTCAGGTCCTGCCGAGAGCGGATGACTCGGAAATCGATGCGGTTATGGAGCGAATCGGGCGGCTTGAGCAGGTCTCGGCACTGCTGGCAGAAAGCGGGACAGACGGGTTGCTGGCGGCATTAATGGGTGATATCCCGTATAACCGGCTGGAGACGCGGGAGCTTTTCTTCAGGTGCGGCTGCAGCAGAAGCAAGGTTGAGCAGGCGCTTTACTCTCTTGGTGCTGCAGGTATAAAGGAGATCCTTGAAAACGAGGGGTTTGCCGAGGTCACCTGCGAATTCTGCCGGCAAGGGTACCGGTTTGAAAAAGAGGAGCTGAAGCAAATTGAGACATTGTTGTTGTTGCCTGTAGGAAAGGGGCAATAGACCTTAAAAAAGCATCTAACACTGAGACACTGAGGCACTGAGATGATTGATTATACATCGATTTCCTCAGTGTCTCAGTGCCTCTGTGTTTCAAAATGCTTTTTCTGGATTTAAGCCAAGAGTGTCGCTTTGGTAATAAACACCGGCTCGACCGGTACATCGGCGTGACCTGCCTTGTTGCCAGTCTTTACGGACTTGATCGCATCAACGACCTCCATCCCTTCAACAACCTGCCCGAAAACGGCGTAACCGAAATCTTCCGCTCTTTTCCCTTTGTAGTCGAGAAAGGCATTATCAGCAATATTGATAAAGAACTGTGAAGTGGCGCTGTCAACAATCGAAGTGCGAGCCATTGCCAGAGTTCCATTGAGGTTTTTCAGGCCGTTGGCTGCTTCGTTTTTGATGGCGAATTTGGTTTTTTTCGGCTGCATATTTTCATCCATGCCGCCGCCCTGAACCATAAAGCCGTTGATAACGCGGTGGAAAATCAGTCCGTCATAGTAGCCGTCAGCCACGTAACCGAGGAAGTTCTTGACTGAAATAGGTGCTTTCTCTTTGAAAAGTTCAATGGTGATGTTCCCTTTTGAGGTCTCCATCAGGACTCTCGGATTCTGCTCGCTCATCTAACACCCCTTCAAAATTTAGTGATTCGACTTCTAGCACAAGTTGTTCATTCAATCAAAGAATTATTCTGCCGCAAAAAGGTGGGGTGGATGCGATTGTGCGCAGGCAGCCGTTTTGTATCGCGGAATTGTTGCAATGCTACCTTTGAGTTGTTGCATAGCTATTTTCTGACTACCTTACCAGTGAATTATCGCTGTTTGTATTACCGATTAGTAGTCAATAAATATACTTTGGTCCAATTGACGACAATCAGAGCTGTGATATTTTGAATTAGTATTAATTAACCATGTGCCTGTGGATTCTGGTCTCTGCCTGATTGGGGTTTGCAGTGTGAGAATGACAACTAATCCACTGCCGCCTGAAAGACGGTATGATGCAGCCGGAGGAGTGTTGGACATGCAAATGCGCGCCGAAGAAAGAACCACTCCAATACTCCTCTATGTGGACGATGACGAGGCAATAAGGCAGTATATTTCAATTGTGTTACGGAGTAAATTCCCCCAGCTGATCATTATCATGGCGGAAAACGGCCGCAAGGGGTTGGAACTATTTATCGAGCATGAACCGGATATCGTTCTGACGGACATACTGATGCAGGACATTGACGGTATAAGTATGTCAAGGGAGATCAAGGCTATCAATAAGGGTGCCCATATCATCGCTTTGACAGCTGCCAGCAACGTATCTTACCTTATCGACGCCATCGAGATAGGTATCAGTCACTACGTGCTAAAGCCGCTCAAAATCGCAAAGCTAGTTGCTGCAATTGATAATTGTCTCGAAAGTATACGTTTGGAGAAACAGCTCAGTGCTCAGAACCAATACATCAAGCATATGGCATATCACGACCTGCTTACCGGTCTCCCGAACAGGGAGTTACTCAATGAGCTGATTCATTTTACGATTGCCCAGGCTCAGCGCCATAAGGAAAACAACCGTTTGGCGGTACTTTTTCTTGACCTTGACCGTTTCAAGGTTATTAACGATACCCTTGGCCATGCCATCGGTGACCAGCTTCTGCAAGCGGTTGCAAATCGTCTGAAGGAGTGCTGTCGCCGTGACCGGGACATCGTTGCCCGCTGGGGCGGTGACGAGTTCATTGTCCTCTTGCCCGAACTGGATACGCCACAGGAAGCGGTCAGGGTGGCCCGGAAAATTATCGATGCTTTCGGTGAATCCTTCAGTTTCCCTGACCACGAACTGTTTGTCAGCACCTGTGTCGGCATCAGTATATACCCGGAAGATGGTGACAATGCAGACACCCTGATCAGAAATGCCGACATGGCCATGTATCGTGCCAAGGAGCATGGCAGCAATCGTTACCATCTCTACAACAGCTCCATGAATAATCAGGCGGCACTTCGGCTGGCAATGGAATTCAATTTGCGGTATGCCCTTGAAAGACAGGAATTTTCTCTGGAGTATCAGCCTAAGGTGAATGTCAAAACCGGGCGGGTCGTAAGCTTCGAAGCATTGGTACGCTGGAACAATCCCGAGTTGGGACAGGTCGAACCGAAGCAGTTCATTGCTATTGCGGAGGAAACCGGCTTCATCGTCCCATTTGGCGAGTGGATTCTCCGTTCCGCGTGTAGTCAGAATCGCGCCTGGCAAGATGCCGGTCACCCGCCGCTACGCGTGGCGGTGAACTTTTCTCCCCGGCAATTTCATTCGCTGCACCTGGCGGAGATGGTGGAAAATGTTCTCGCCGAAACCAATCTTGAGCCGTGCTGGTTAGAAATTGAGATAACGGAAAGTGTTATGCTCAAGCACCTGGAGAGTACTGTCAAAACACTGCATCGCTTGAGCAGCCTCGGGGTTCACATTTCCATCGACGATTTCGGTACCGGGTACTCATCTCTTTCCTACATCAAAAAACTCCCCATAAATACTCTTAAAATTGATCAGTCGTTCGTGGATGACATAACCACCAACGGTGATGATGCGGCAATTGCCACTGCAGTGATCAATCTGGCCCAGAGTCTCAGGCTGAACGTAGTTGCTGAAGGCGTTGAATATGAGGCGCAGGCTGTGATGCTTAACTCTCTCCAGTGCTCTGAAATGCAGGGGTTTTTTTTCAGCAGACCGCTCAGCGCCGAAGCATTTCCTGCGCTGCTGCATAGACTGCATTGGCGCTGCGCTCACCCCTCGAACAACATAGTCCATTGATGGCCTTTTATAGGGAGCAAAAAGATGAATTGAATTTTCAAATCAAGACAGCGGCAAACAATTAAACGCATATAACAGGGTGCGGACACCGAAATGGCACATCTTGCAAAAATCAGACAATCAGGCGAGGGACCATTACAAGGAATTCCCTTTTTTCACGACCTCGCCCCTGTAGAAATTGAAACTTTAAATCGAATGGTGATCAAGAAACACTATTCCCGAGGGCAAGTTGTGCTCTTCGAGGAAGACACCGCTAATTATATGTACATCATCCTTGCAGGCAAGGTTCGGGTTGTCCAGATAGGCATCGAAGGAAAAGAGCGGATCCTTGCCATTCATAAGCGGGGTGACTATTTTGGCGAGCTGGCGCTGTTTGACGGCAAAACATCACCGGCAACGGTAATCGCCATGGAAGATTCCTATATTGGACTTCTGTCGAAAAATGACTTCGATTTCATGGTTTTTAAAAATGATAAGATTTTATTACAGTTTATCTCCACACTCTGTATTCGCCTGCGTGAATCATGGATGATGCTGAAGATCATGAGTTTTGCGAATGCGGAGGAGAGAGTCAGGCTGGTACTGAAATACCTCACCAGGTTGTACGGGGTCAAGGACCAACGGGGTATGTTGGTTGCCCTGAAACTGACCCACAAGGATATTGCCAATTACGCTGCGGTCTCCCGCGAGACAGTCACCCGCCTCATGAACAGATTTACCAACGAAGGTGAAATAGAAATTCTCGACAATAAGTATATACTCATAAAGACTTCCTTCTTAAAGAAACAGCAGTCGGTGTGACAATCCGCTAAAAAATAGGATTTGTTAATAAAATGAATCTTGACCGGCCTGAACAAAATGATTCCATTATCTCAAAACTTATCATCCCAATTGATCCAAATATGAGACGCCAATTTCATAAAGGATACCACGTGCATCTCTCACGAGAAATCGAGGACGAGGAATGGGATTCTTTTTTGGCCCGTACTCCCGGCGCTCATCACCTACAGACCAGCCTTTGGGCGCAGGTGAAATCGACTTTGGGTTGGAAGCCACTTCGCATAGTGGTAAAGCAAGGTGATCAGATTACGGCAGGCGTCCAGATATCGATTCGCCGGATTGTGTCATCGGTCGTCGTCGGAATTGTGTCGAAAGGGCCGGTGCTTTTATCGAAAGATCCTTTACTGGCAAATTTCATAATTGACGCATTGATACGTGTCGCCAAAGAACATAACATTCACTGTCTCGTCGTCCAGCCTCCAAATAATGGTGAGTTCCTGACTCAATTGATGCAAGAAAAAGGGTTTCGACCTACAACGTTGGAAGTAGCGCCGACTGCCACCTTACAGATCGACCTGAAACAGGACCTGGACGATATCCTGGCAAGAATGAAGAAGAAAACCCGACGCTATATCCGGCATGGTTTAAACTCCGGTGTAATCTGCCGTGAAGGCACGGAAGACGATCTGGGGACGTATTATCGGTTGCTGAATGCTTACAAGTCAGCGAACGAAATGGCCCATAAACTCTGAAAAATATTTTGCCGAGATACTTCGGATTTTCGGTCGGCGCGGCCAGGCGAAACTTTTCTTTACCGAATACGAGGGTAATACCATGTCCTCTCAAATACTCATCGCATTCGGAGATACGGTAATAGCCAAAAACAGCGGCTGGTCAGGACAGTTCAAGGGTCTGGGGCTTAATAATGTACTGGAGTGGGGATCAATTCAATGGGCCAAAGCTCAAGGCTACCGCTATTATGACTTGGAAGGGATCACCCCGAAGATCGCAATATCGATGCTTGCCGGCGACATGTGTAACGATGCTAAAGACTCCTGGTGTTACTATAAATTTCAATATGGAGGTGAAGTGAAGCTGTTCCCGAGGGCCCATATCTATATCCTCAACCCGCTGTCAAATTGGGTGTATACAACTTTTCTTTCTAATTTGGAGAATCAGCCGTTTGCCCGGAGCATTCTGAACAGTATTCGCGTTCGCTGAAACTGAATTAAAGATCATTCATGCCATCAAGCCAACAGCTCGGGGCAAGTCGCTTGGGGGTTCATGCAGCTTTTCCCTGTAAAAGTCAGAAGCGCCGCTTTACAAGACATCAGAGGAGACGAAGTATAATGAAAATCCTGATTGCGAGTTCCATCGATGCGGATGCGATCGACAGGCTCAAGGAGCATCATAAAGTCGTCTGCGCCTTCCGTAATGTTACGGAAGAAATGCTCCGGACACTCATTCCAAACTGCGAGGTTCTGGTTTTTCGCAGCGGCGTAAAAATAAGCGCTCAGCTCATGGGATGCGCGCCCGATCTGAAACTGCTCATCCGCGCGGGATCCGGTCTGGATAACCTGGATTTGGAATATGTGCAGCGGCGCGGGCTGAAGCTAGTGCGCATTACCGCAACCCGGGGCCAGGGCAGTGACGGAGATGGCGTTCGCCTTCATGCTGGCGCTCAGCCGCCGGTTGCTCGAGGCCGACCGCTCAATGCGCGAGAGCCGTTGGGCAAAGGAAGAGCTTTCCGGTTATCTACTGTACGGCAAAACCCTCGGGATTGTCGGCGTTGGAAATATCGGCGGCTGTGTGGCAGACATGGGGATTGCCTGGGGGATGAAAGTGATAGGTTGTGTTGAGCATCCTTCTCCGGAACGCGTACAAAAGTTCCGTGAAAAAGGCGTCCAGATAGTGGATTTTGACCAGGTACTCGCAGAGGCCGATTATTTGAGTATTCATGTTCCTCTCAAGGAGAACACGCAACTCCTCATTCATGCCGCTGAGCTTGCCCGCATGAAGCCCGGTTCGTACCTGATTAATCTTGCACGCGGCGGCATTGTCGACGAATGGGCCTTATATCATGCGTTAACCGGTGGTGGCAGGCTGCGGGGAGCCGCACTGGACGTTCACGAGCAGGAAGGAGAGGGCAGACTTTCGCCCCTGGCGGGACTGTCCAATGTCATCCTCACGCCTCACATCGGCGCAATGGCCGTTGATACACAGCGGGAAATCGGGCGTCGTGTGATGGAGACCATCAGTTCATTCGCGGCGGATAACGGTTTTCCATTAATTTCGGGGAATGGGTCCAGGCCTATTCGGGGTGAGACTGCATACGTATGGAGGTGAACGGTGATCAAAGAAGACAACGCAGTTCAAGAGCATGCTGAACTCTGGCGAGACTGGAGTACCTGATGGAGGCGCACGACGGCATAAGTGCCAGGATCGTTGAAGAAGCCGGCTTCAAGGGCGTCTGGGGAAGCGGTCTTTGCATTTCCGCCGCCATGGGCGTGCGGGACAACAATGAGGCGAGTTGGACACAGGTTCTGGATGTCCTGGAGTTCATGAGCGACGCTTCCAGCATCCCCATCCTGCTGGATGCCGATACCGGTTACGGAAATTTCAACAACGTCCGCAGACTGGTGAGGAAACTGGAACAGCGCGGCGTGGCCGCCATGTGCATCGAGGACAAGCTTTTTCCCAAGACCAATTCATTCATCAATGGTGAACAACAGCCCCTGGCCGACATGGATGAGTTTTGCGGCAAAATCAAGGCGGCGAAAGACACCCAGCAAGACGCCGATTTTTGTGTCGTGGCGACGGGTCGAGGCGCTGATAACCGGCCAGGGACTGGCGGAGGCGCTCCGCCGGGCCACCGCTTACCGCCGGGCCGGGGCGGACGCTATCCTGATCCACAGCAAGAAATCCACTCCCGTAGAAATACTGGCTTTCATGGATGAATGGCGGGGAAACTCGCCAGTGGTCATCGTCCCGACCTCCTATTACAGTACTCCGTCCAGTGTATTTTCCGGAGGCCGGCGTCAGCTTGGTCATCTGGGGCGAACCACCTGATGCGGGCGAGCATTACAGCAATGCAGCAGACCGCGGCCCTGATAATGCCGGGAGACGTTCACTGACGGGCGTTGAGCATGAGATTGCCTCGGTAAAGGAGATTTTTCGCCTGCAGAATGCGGAGGAACTGGCTGAAGCGGAACTCCGGTATCTGCCGGGAAGCAATATCGCGCGAAGTGACTGAGTTGAAGGAATATATTCGAGGCTTGCCGGGGGTATGATTTGAAGTATTCGGCTGAAGAGCCGGGTTCCATGCAGGCCTATTTGGGGCATGTAGCAATGTCTTCAAATTTATAAATGGAGAAATCGACTATGGAATCAGCTCCCCAAACCCCCAATAGCCCCTTCGCCATCGTTATCGGACTCGACCACGTGAACGGCATCCAGACGGCCCGCTTACTTGCCCATCATCGTGTTCCAGTCATTGGCATCGCAAGCGACCCTAACCACTACTGCTGCCGGACCCGCGTCTGCGACCGGATCGTTTTCACCGATACGACAGCCGACTCCCTTATCGACACCTTGGAAGAAATTGGGCCAACGCTCGGAGAAAAGGCCGTCCTATTCCCCTGTTTGGATCCGCAAGTACTGCTGGTATCGCGCCATCGCCGAAGGTTGGAGCCATGGTATCATGTTATTCTCCCCGCGATTGAAACGGTCGAGATGTTAATGAACAAGGTCCGTTTCTACACCTTCGCCCAGGAGAACGGATTCCCGATACCGCGTACAGTGTTCATGCGCAGCGTGGCTGATGCCGAAAAAGCTGCAAGGGAATTGACCTTCCCCTGCATATTGAAGCCGCCACTCAGCGGCACCCGGAGTGGGAGAAGAAAAGCAAGCTCAAGGCATATCCGGTTTCGAACCCGAAGCAATTCCTTGAGGTTTACCGGCGTTGCTCGGCATTATCTGATGTTCTGATCGCTCAGGAATGCATAGTCGGCCCGGTTAGCAACCTCTATTCATGCAATTGTTACCTGAGTGCTGATTCTGAACCCCTTGTGACCTTCGTTGCCCGCAAGCTTCGCCAGTGGCCGCCTGAGACCGGCGAGAGCTGTCTGGGCGAAGAATGCCGGAATGATGAAGTGTTGCATGAGACGATTCGCCTGTTTAAAGCCGTTAACTATCGCGGTCTCGGTTACCTGGAGATGAAGCAGGATGTTCGCTCGGGAAAACACTATATCATAGAACCAAACGTCGGACGGCCGACGGGACGCTCGCCGATTGCGGAAGCTGGCGGTGTAGAACTGGTCTATACTATGTATTGCGACGCCGTCGGCAGGCCATTACCGGAAAACCTCGAGCAGCAATACGGGGATGTAAAGTGGATATACCTGAAGCGCGACCTCCAGTCCGCTCTGTATCACCGGCGCAGGGGGGAGTTAACGCTCCGGGACTGGTGGCGGTCATTGCGGGGCCGCAAAGTGGACGCACTGTTCGCATGGAATGATCCGGGACCGTTTATAGGTGACCTGACAAGGGCGGCCCGCCTGTTTTTTAATCCTGAAGAACGGAGAAAAAGAGATTACAGCACCTCCTTGTAGCCCGGACTTTCCGAAAATTGGCTCTCGAAATATGATTTAGATTTTCTGGCCAGTAAAAATAACAAGATTTTATCCCGAATCCGCAAAAGTATTGGGCTAAAACACTGTAACATGCAATAATTATTCGCATAATTAGAGTGAAGGAGTTCACCCAGATGGTGAAAGACATCTCGGTTTTCAGTTTGTAGCAGCTTGTCAAACTTTTACATCAGTGGCAGAATTGGAATTACTCACTGCTCTTATTCGCCGCCTCGATCTGCTTCAAGCCATCAGAAGCGAGGTACGTGTCAGGAAGAATCGATTACGGTTTTCTGGGAAGAAGAACATCTGATCCCGCTTTTACTTAACATCTCCCTTCGCCGGACCAGCTACACTGATCTTGCCTGGCTGGCACGGGAAGAGAAACTAAAATTTAATTGGAGTAAGGGATGCAAATTGGATTTGTGGGATGTGGCTATGCTGCCGACACTTATTTCCAGAGCCTAAAAAAATACCCTCAGTTGGAGTTAGTAGCGGTAACTGACCGCGATCAGAAGCGTCTTAGTGAATTTGGTGCCTACTACTCGGTAAAAACCTGTTCGACTGTGGAAGCATTATTGGCCGATCCCAGCATTGAGATGATAGTCAATCTAACCAATCCGAGTAGTCATTTCGAGGTTTCCAAGGCGTGTTTAGAGGCTGGGAAGCACGTATATTCCGAAAAGCCCCTGACTATGGCATTTTCAGAGGCCCAGGCATTAGTGGAGTTGGCGAACACCAAGGGTCTCTATTTATCCTCAGCCCCCTGTGGGGTGTTGGGAGAAACAGCCCAGACACTGTGGAGAGCTTTGAACAGCGGTGAAATAGGAACGGTTCGCGCGGTTTATGCAGAGCTGGATGATGGTCCTGTTCAATTACGGGAACCTCATCTATGGCGCAGTGCATCGGGTGCGCCCTCTCCCTACCGGGATGAGTTTGAGGTGGGCTGTACATTTGAGCATGCCGCGTATTATCTGACCTGGTTTACGGCCTTCTTTGGACCGGCCAAAACCATCACGGCTTTTTCGGCTTGCTTATGGCCTGACAAACAAGTGGTCCCGGAAGAGCCCTTATATGTGACGACTCCCGACTTCTCAGTTGCGTGCATCACCTTTGCATCAGGAGTGGTCGTAAGATTGACAAACAGTTTATGTGGCCCCCCATAACCACAGTGTGCAGATAGTAGGAGATAAGGGAGTCTTGACTGTTGACGACTGTTGGAACTACTCGTCTCCTGTGTATCTCGATAAATATTCCAAACGGAG
>CAWEPN010000014.1:0-51448 GCA_963810975.1 uncultured delta proteobacterium
GTCAGGCCACCGGTTCCATCATCCGCTACATCATCCTTGCCATCGGCTTCGCCATCATCTTCCAGACCGCCGGCATCGATCTCACGGCCCTCAACGTTCTGGCCGGAGCAGTGGGACTGGGACTGGGCTTCGGCCTGCAGAACATCGTCAGCAATTTTATCTGCGGCGTCATCATCCTCTTCGAGCGCCCCATCAAGGTTGGTGACCGGATCGTGGTGGGCGAGGTGGAAGGGGATGTCACCCATATCGGCGGCAGAAGCACTACGGTGGTGAGCAATGACAACATCAGTATCATCGTGCCCAACTCCAAGTTCATCACCGAGAATGTCGTGAACTGGAGCCACAATGACCGCAAGGTGCGTTTCAAGATTCCGGTCAGCGTTGCCTACGGAAGTGATATCGACCTTGTAGAGCGGTTACTGCTGAAGGTGGCGGCAGAAAACCAGGATGTTCTCAAAGATCCTGTGCCGGGAATACGTTTGATGGAGTTTGGTGACAACGGGCTACATATTGAATTGCGCGCCTGGAGCACAACCCTGATCCATCGTAAAGGGGTACTGATCAGTAAACTTAATATCGCCATCTACCGGATCTTTGCGGAACATGGCATTGAGATACCATATCCCCGGCGGGACATACATCTTCTCCAGGGCGAAGGCGCATCACGCGGCAGCGTTGCCGGTGAATCGCCATTGATAGGAGAATAATTTCATGCCTGATACGAATACACTGTTTCTGACCGTTGGCAGCTACTGCCGCCGCGAGGTAATTACCTGTTCCCCGGCAGACCGGCTGGTCGATGCCGCTGAACGATGCGGCGGCACAATATTTCCAGCCTGGTGGTTTGTGAAGCGGGCAGCCCGCTCGGGATTCTGACGGATCGTGATCTGCGCAACAAGGTGGTGGCGCGGGGTATAGACCCTGGATCCTTGACCGTCGCTGAAGTCATGAACAGCCCGGTGATTACGATCAGCGAAGATGAGTATCTGTTTGAGGCGCTTCACCGGCTCTCCCGCCACCGGATTCATCGGCTGGTGGTGACCGGTAAGTCCGGCGGTCTGGCAGGGATCATAACCGACTCCGATATACTGCGGATCCAGACGCGCTCTCCCCAACAGCTGGTGCGGGAGATTGAGGAAGCCGCCACGCTGGAAGAGCTGAAAGGACTTCATCAGCGGGTCCAGGGAATGGTGCGGCACCTGATCGTCACCGGTGTCCATATCAGCGATATGGTGCGGCTGATAGCCCATCTTAATGACCGGATTATCGTGCGGCTGATCGAACTGGTGCGCACTGAGCGCTTTGCCGCGCTGACAGGCCGCTTTGCCTTTCTGGTTCTGGGGAGCGAAGGCCGGGGTGAACAGACTCTGACCACCGACCAGGACAATGCCATAGTCTATGCCGACGACTCTTGCGCCGGCGGACGTGCGTCAGCTGGAGGAGTTCAGTACGCTGCTGATCGAGAGCCTGATCGCTATCGGCGTGCCATCATGCCCCGGCGGCATCATGGCAAAAAATGCAACGTGGCGGCGGAGTCTTGGCCAGTGGCGGAGGTGCTGGATCAATGGTTCTCTATTCCGACTCCGGAGAATATCCTCAATGTCAGCATGTTCTCCGATCTGCGGCTGCTGAGTGGCGACCCTTCTCTGGAGACTGGAACTGAAGTCACATGTCGCCGGAAGGCTGCGTGATAATGAACTTTATCTCGGCCATATGACCGCCAACCTGCTCCGTTTTGCCGTGCCGCTGGGGTGGTTCGGTCGGATCAAGACCGAAAAGGGGGAGCATGCCGGGAAGGTTGACCTGAAGAAAGCGGGAATTTTCGCCATTACCGAGGGGGTCAAGATTCTTTCGTTGCGAATGGTGTGCAGGAGACCGGCACGGTCCAGAGGATCAAGCGGCTGGCAGCGCGGGGAGTGTTCACGAAAAAGGAGGCTGATGACCTCACCGCCAGTTTTTACGCACTGGTGCATTTCCGCCTGCGGGCCCAGGTCGACGCTATCGAGCGACGGGCAGCCGGATAACCGCATCACCCTGGCAGAGTTGAACCGTATGGAGCAGGAGCGTCTGCGGGCGGCGCTGGAAGGGGTGCGAGAGTTTCAGCAGACCTGGGGCGGCGCTACCGGCTTCGGGCAGACAATGTAGATGAAGAACACTGCAGCCGGTGACATGACTGCTAGTGCCTGCCGCTGAGTGTCATAAATCCGCAGATTGAGAATCTCGTCAAAGGCTCACTGATGAGTGGTAAAGAGACACCAAAAACTGAGCAGGTCACGGGCGCTGCGCGCCATGAAAACCGGGTATTTACCTGGGTAGGCCGGATCCTCGTCGCTATTGTCGCGCTCGAATGGCTCTTTCTGCTGCTGAATAGCCGCTGGTTAGCCCTGTTTTTGGTGACGATCATAATGGCAGTGCTGATTTCACCAATGCTGTTCCGCAGAAAGCTCGACGTTGAAATACCGGTAGAGTTTCACATTACCGCCGTCATCTTTATTTTCGCCTCACTCTATCTTGGAGAAATACAGAGTTTTTATCAGCGATTCTGGTGGTGGGATATTGCTCTGCACGCCTCGGCAGGTTTGCTGATGGGGATAGTGGGCTTTTTACTGGTCTATCTTATGAATGCAAGTACACGGGTTGAACTGCATTTGACACCTGGGTTCATTGCCATGTTTGCGTTTTTATATGCAGTGACGATCGGCACGCTGTGGGAAATTTTTGAATTTTCCATGGATCAGCTTTTTGGCTTTAACATGCAAAAAACGATGCTGGGTGACTTATCCGGCTTGACCGACACCATGTGGGATATGATTGTCAATGCAATCGGCGCAAGTATCATCAGCATGGTGGGCTGGCGCTATCTGAAGGGCAAGCAGACATTTTTCGTACGAAACTGGATCCGGACATTTATTCAGAAAAATCCGGCACTGTTCGACAAGTAAGGGACTTGGAAATATCGGGGTGCTTATGCAGTGGCATCAAAAAGATATAGAAGAGATCATCAAGGAGTTCGGAGCATCTACCCAGGGTTTTTCTGCTGCGGAGGCGCGGGCGCGTCTCGAAAAATACGGCCCGAACGAGCTGACAGAAAGTAAGAAGAAGAACTCTCTTGATGATGTTCCTTGACCAGTTTCGCGATTTCATGATCGTGGTGCTGATTATTGCGGCAATCATCTCCGGTGTTATCGGTGAAGCGACCGACACCATCGCCATCATCGTTATCGTCGTCCTGAATGCGGTGATCGGCTTTGTGCAGGAGTACCGGGCGGAAAAGGCCATGGAGCTGCTCAAGAAGATGTCGGCGCAGACTGCCCTGGTGCTGCGCGACGGCGAGCTGGCGCATTTGCCGGCCGCGCAGCTCGTTCCGGGAGATATTGTTATTCTCGAAGCAGGCAATATCGTTCCGGCGGATCTGCGCCTGATCGAGGCCGCGCAGTTGAAGATCGAAGAAGCGAGCCTCACCGGTGAATCGCTGCCGGTGGAAAAACAGGTCGATCCCCTTGGCGATGCACACCTCCCCCTCGGCGACCGGAGCAACATGGCCTATAAAGGGACAATCGTCACCTACGGTCGCGGCCGGGGGGTGATTGTCGCAACCGGCATGGCGACCGAACTGGGAAAGATCGCCACTCTGCTGCAGGATGAAGATGAGGTCAAAACCCCTCTGCAGAAGAGGCTTGCCGCCTTTGGCAAGAGACTCGCTCTGGCCATCCTCGCCATCTGCATTATTATCTTTATCGTCGGCCTGTTGCGGGGTGAAGCGCCGCTCCTCATGCTTCTCACCGCCATCTCCCTCGCTGTTGCCGCCATCCCCGAAGCCCTCCCGGCGGTAGTGACCATCTCCCTTGCCCTCGGCGCCAGGAAACTGGTGAGTCAGAATGCCCTCATCCGCAAGCTGCCGGCGGTCGAAACACTCGGCTCGGTCACCTACATCTGCTCGGACAAGACCGGCACCCTGACCTTGAACAAAATGACGGTGGAGGAGGTCTATGCTGACGGAAGACTCTGTACTGGCCAGGAGCTGGATGCAAAGGAGAGCATCGAACTTCTGACGGCGCTGGCGCTGAGTAATGATGCGGCGCTCGACGCACTCGGGACAGCCATCGGCGATCCGACGGAAGTTGCCCTCTATGACGTCGCCACATTGAAAGGCTTTGACAAAAGGGATCTGGAGAAGGTCTTTCCGCGCGTGGCCGAGATCCCCTTCGATTCCGCCCGGAAATGTATGACAACCTTCCACGAAATTCCTCCCGACGCCCCTTTTCTGACCGGAGGAGCAGGCAGATTTGTCTCCTTTACCAAGGGGGCAATCGATGTCCTCCTCGACAAATCGGTCAATGTCAGGACCAGAACAGGATTGCAGGGAGTCGCTGCAAAAGAGTTTGAAAAAGTCAACGAGCGGATGTCGAGCGATGGTCTCCGTGTCCTCGGCATGGCGATGCGCATCTGGGACATTTTGCCGGTTGACCTGTCTCCGGAGGAGGTCGAAAGGGACCTGGTTATCCTCGGGCTGGTCGGCATGATGGACCCGGTCCGGGAAGAGGCCAAAGAGGCGGTGCGCTTATGCCGCAGCGCCGGCATCAAACCGGTGATGATCACCGGCGACCACCCCCTGACCGCCACCACCATTGCCACTCGCCTGGGAATTCTCGAAGCGGGCGACAAGGGGGTACTCACCGGCCGGGAGCTGGAACAGCTGTCGCTGGAGGAGTTTGAAGAGCGGGTCGAACATATCCGCGTCTACGCCCGGGTCGCGCCGGAGCAGAAGCTGAAGATCATCAAGGCGCTCCAGGACAAGGGGCAGTTCGTCGCCATGACCGGCGACGGCGTCAACGATGCGCCCGCCCTCAAGCGGGCCGACATCGGCGTCGCCATGGGGATCACCGGCACCGATGTGGCCAAGGAAGCGGCCCACATGATCCTCCTTGACGACAACTTTGCCACCATCGTCAAGGCGGTCAGGGAGGGGCGGCGGATCTTCGACAATATCCGCAAATTCATCAAGTACACCATGACCAGCAACTCCGGCGAGATCTGGACGATCTTCCTCGCCCCCTTTCTCGGCCTCCCCATCCCGCTCCTGCCGATTCATATCCTCTGGATCAATCTCGTCACCGACGGCCTCCCCGGCCTCGCCCTGGCGGTCGAACCGGCCGAGAAGGGGCTCATGGAACGGCCGCCGCGCCATCCCCGGGAGAGCATCTTCGCCCACGGCCTTGGCTACCATATCATCTGGGTCGGGCTTCTCATGGGGGGAGTCACCCTTGCCACCCAGGCCTGGTCACTGCGGACCGGTCATGCCCACTGGCAGACCATGGTCTTTACCGTTCTCTGCCTCAGCCAGATGGGGCATGTTCTGGCGATCCGCGCCGAGCGGGAATCTCTCTTCAGTCAGGGGCTCTTCTCCAACAGGCCGTTGGCAGGAGCGTTCCTGCTCACTTTTGCCCTGCAGATGGCAACCATCTATCTGCCGCAGCTGCAGCCGATCTTCAAGACCGAGGCGCTGTCGCTGCCGGAACTGTGCGCCACCCTTGCCGCATCCTCACTGGTCTTCGTGGCCGTGGAGATCGAAAAATGGCTGAAGCGGCAGCGGGGATGATCAGTGCTTAATGGGTCAAGCGGCATCCTCACCGACTGTCATCTCCCGCTCTTTTATCCTGTATTTGGCATCTAAAGATGTCCTTCGGCGCTCCAAATGCCCGAATTCTGTAAGCTAAGCTCACTTCACTGCAGCAGCCAAAGGTACTATGTACGTCCTCACCCTGCGGGTTCAGGCAATATCTGCTGCGGACGTTGCATTTCGCTAAGCATTACGACGAATTACGGGCAAGTCGCTTCTTCAGAACATCTCCAACTGCCGTTTTAAGGTTTATTGATAAGTTCCATTGACTGAAGCGGCATATAGGGTATGCTTTAATGCAATATTATCCTGACACCGGATTGAGAGATGACCATCTATGCAGCCAATCCCTGAAATCCTGCCACTCTTGGTCTATACCGTTATCACCGCCCTGATCATCGGCGTCCTGCTCCTTGCCGCCTGGTGGCTCGGGGCAAAGACCACTTCCGCCAACAAGGAACTCCCCTACGAATCGGGTGTGATCCCCTCCGGCGCCGCCCGCCGGCCCCTTTCGGTTCCGTTTTACCTGATCGCCATTTTCTTTATTGTCTTCGACGTGGAAACCGCATTCATCTTCACCTGGGCTGTGGCCTGGGAGCAGCTGGGCCTGGCCGGACTGCTCCACATCACCTTCTTCATCGTTGCGCTGCTGCTGGGACTCGCCTGGTTGTGGCTCAAGGGGGGGCTGGAATGGGGACCCTCGGCAGCGGGAAGGAAAATTATGAAGGATGAATTATGAGGGATGAAATCCCCGACAACATCCTTCTCACCAACCTCGACGACCTGATCAACTGGGGCCGGGCCAATTCGCTCTGGCCGATGTTCTTCGGGCTCTCCTGCTGTTTTGTCGAGATGATGACCGCCTTTACCTCCCGCCATGACATCTCCCGCTTCGGCGCCGAGGTGCTGCGCGGCACGCCCCGCGAAGCCGACCTGATGGTGATCGCCGGCACCCCCTTCCGAAGATGGCCCCGACCATCCTGCGCCTCTACGAACAGATGGCCGAGCCGCGCTGGGTCATCTCCATGGGGAGTTGCGCCAACTCCGGCGGCATGTACGATGTCTACAGCGTCGTCCAGGGGGTCAACCAGATCCTGCCGGTGGATGTCTACATCCCCGGCTGCCCGCCGCGGCCCGAGGCATTTCTGCAGGGGCTGATGCTGCTGCAGGAGAAGATCAGAAGCAGCGAGCGCCCGGCCCGCCCGGTGCTGCACCTTGCCGGCGGCCACCAGGGGACGACCGTCGCCGGTCCTGGTCGATGGCGTCACAAGAGTCCGCGACACCGCGCGGCCCCGGCATGGAAGGGAGCAGCCATCCGCGGCGTCTCGGTCGGCCATCCCCGCGAATTCTGGCATGCCGCGCAGCGACGAGCCATGTGGCGGCCGCCGGCGCCGCAGACATGCCTATCCCGACTTCGGCCTGCCGGCGAACTGGAGGCGGTCTTCGGCGCGCAGATCACAGCGCGATGCTGCGGCCACCGACATGCTGACCTACCGGGTCACCGCCCGAGCTGCTGCCGGAGGTGCTGCGCCATCTGAAGAGCCGCACTGCCGCCCCCTTCAGGCGGCTGGAGGATATCGCCGGCGTCGATGAATCGTGCCGCCGCGACCGGAAAATTTCCAGGCATTTCACCGTCAACTACCACCTCCTCTACTTCGACATCCCCGGCCATATCCGCATCAAGACCGAACTGGCCGGACGATATCCGGACACTCCCCACGCGTCACCAGCGTCTTTGCCAACGCCAACTGGTACGAGCGCGAAGTCTTCGACATGTACGGCATCCGCTTCACCGGCCATCCCAACCTGACGCCGCATCCTCATGCCCCACGACTGGGAAGGGCATCCGCTGCGCAAGGACCACCCGTTCCGCGCCACCGAGATGGCCCCCTACACCACGGCCGACGCCCGCCGCTCACCAGTCGCTGCCGGCCGCGGACTTCTTCGACCGACAAGGACGACGGAGACCCTGATCCTCAACCTCGGCCCGCAGCACCCCGGCACCCACGGCATTATCCGCTGCATGCTCAAGCTCGACGGCGAAGAGATCGTCGATATGGAGACCGATATCGGCTACCACCACCGCGGCGCCGAGAAGATCGGCGAACGCCAGCACTGGAACCAGTTCATCCCCTACACCGACCGGATCGACTACCTGTCCGGGGTGCAGAACAACCTGGCCTACGTGCAATTCGGTGGAGAAGCTCTGCGGCATCACCGTGCCGGAGCGGGCCGAAGTCATCCGCGTCATGCTTGCCGAACTCTTCCGCATCGCCAGCCACCTCGTCTGGCTCGGCACCTTTGCCGCCGACATCGGGGCCATGACGCCGGTCTTCTACACCTTCACCGACCGGGAGAAGATTTTCGACATCGTCGAGATGATCACCGGCGGCCGGATGCATCCGGCCTGGTTCCGCATCGGCGGCGTTGCCGAAGATCTGCCCGACGGCTGGGAAGCAGCCGGTGCAGGGATTTCCTCGGCGTGGATGCCGCCGCGCCTGAAGGAGTACGACGGCCTTCTCGACAGGCAACCCGATCTTTCCTGGCCCGCCTGAAAGGGGTCGGCGCGATCAGCCTGGACGATGCCATGGAGTGGGGCTTGTCCGGGCCGAACCTGCGCGCCTGCGGCTTCGAGTGGGATCTGCGCAAAAAGATGCCCTACTGCGGCTACGACCGTTTCGACTTCGATATCGCCACCGCCGAGGGGGGCGACTGCTGGGCCCGCTACCTGGTGCGGATGGAGGAGATGCGCCAGTCGCTGCGCATCGTCGGCCAGGCGTTCGACAACATGCCGGCCGGCCGCTGGATGACCGATGACTACCGCTACGTCCTGCCGCAGAAAGCAGGACACCCTGAAGGACATCGAGTCGCTGATCCACCACTTCGTCAACAGCACCCGCGGCATGGCGCCGCCCAGGGGCGAGAACTACAGCGCCATCGAGGCGCCGAAAGGGGAGAACGGCTATTTCGTCGTCTCCGACGGGCTGAACATCCCCTACCGGGTGCGGATCAAGACCCCCAGCTTCCCCCATATCCAGGCCCTGCCGGTCATGAGCAGGGGCTGGCTGCTGGCGGATTTTCTGGCGATACTGGGGTCGATAGATTTTGTCCTGGCGATCTGGACGGTAATGACCTGCAAATCTGCCACAGATACACAGGACAGAGTTAACGAGAACAGAAGCTTGAAACGAAGTGCTCGTTTACATGATATCTCTGTGACTCTGTGTACTGTGGCAAAAAATATGATCCCTGAAACCTGAAAACCGAACTGCAAGCGCATCGCAGCAGCCATCACCACCGCGTGAAGCGGCGGTGGATGTGATGAAGGAGCTGCAGCGCCATTACGGCTGGCTGACCGACGAGGCGGTCGGCGAGGCGGCGGAACTGCTCGGCCTCTCGCCGCTGCAGGTGGAGGAACTGGCCACCTTTTACGAGATGATCTACCGCCGGCCGGTGGGCAAACAGGTCATCCACGTCTGCGACTCCATCTCCTGCTGGGCCATGGGGGGCGAGAGCCTGCTGCAGCAGCTTGCCGGCCACCTCGGCATTGCGTGTCGGCGAGACCACCGGCGACGGCCTGCTTCACGCTGCTCCCCTGCTGCTGTCTGGGCAATTGCGGCGAGGCGCCGACGATGATGATCGGGGAAACATCTACGGCGGGGTGACGCTGGAAAAGGCCGCTGGCAGATTCTGCAGCGGGAAAGCCAGTCGAGCGACAGGAAACCGTGTACAATGGAACAGATCACTCTTCCGACATAACAAGCCCGGACGCTGCGTCACCTTCGCCGAATACCGCGCCGAAGGCGGCTTTGCGGCACTGGCAGAAGGCGCTTGCAGGAGCTGTCGCCCGACCAGGTGCAGCAGGCGGTTATCGATTCCGGCCTGCGCGGCCGCGGCGGCGCCGGCTTTCCCACCGGCAAGAAGTGGTCGTTCGTGCCGCGCGATCTGCCGGGGCCGCGCTGGCTGATCTGCAACTGCGACGAGATGGAGCCGGGCACCTACAAGGACCGGGTGCTGCTGGAGGCCAACCCCTACTCGCTGATCGAAGGGATGGTCCTGGCATGCTACGCCATCGGCGTCCGCCACGCCTTCATCTTCATCCGCCGCGGCTATGAGCAGGCCGCCGCCAACCTGCGCCGGGCCATCGCCGAGGCCGAGCAGGCCGGCTTGCTCGGAGAGAACATCCTCGGCAGCGGTTTTTCCTGCGACATCGATGTGCATGTCTCGGCCGGCCGCTACATCTGCGGCGAGGAGACCGCCCTGATGAACGCCCTGGAAGGGCAAACGGGCCAACCCGCGCGTCAAAGCCGCCCTTTCCGGCGGTCAAGGGGCTCTGGGGCGGGCCGACGGTGGTCAACAATGTGGAGACCCTGGCCAACATCCCCGGCATCATCGCCCACGGCGCCGGAGTGGTTCAAGGGGCTGGCGCGGCACGCCCGAGGCGGCCGGGATGAAGCTCTTCTGCATCAGCGGCCATGTGCGCAACCCGGCTGCTTCGAACTGCCGCTCGGGCATGACCCTGGGCGAGATCATCGACGGCCCGTGCGGCGGCATGCGGCCGGGGAGCCGCTTCAAGGCCTGCATCCCCGGCGGCGCCTCGACCCCCTACTTCACCGCCGAACACTGGACGTGCCGATGGATTTCGACACGGTGGCCAAGGCCGGCTCGCGTCTCGGCACCGGCGGCATCGTCGTCTTCGACCAGGACACCTGCATGGTGGCGGCCACCCTCAACCTGATCCGCTTCTATGCCCGCGAGTCGTGCGGCTGGTGTACCCCCTGCCGCGAAGGGCTCCCCTTTGTGCAGCCATGTGCTGGAGACGATCGAGGCGGGCGAGGGGAGCGCGGAGCATATCGCCATCCTGCGGGAGCATGTCAAGTACCTGAACTACGCCTTCTGCGCCCTGGCGCCCGGCGCCATGGGCCCGGTGGATGGGCTGCTGCGGCATTTCGAGGATGAGATGCAGGAACATATCGTCAAGCAAGAGATGCCCGTTTAAATAGGATTTATGCCGAAACTGATCATCGACAACATAGCGGTTGAAGTGCGCCGAAGGCGACGAACGTGCTGGAGGCGGCCCAGAGCGTGGGCATCCCGATCCCGCACTTCTGCTGGCATCCGGCGCTGGGCAAGGCCGGCGCCTGCCGGGTCTGCGCCGTGAAGATGCTGGACGGCCCGGTAAAGGGCATCCAGATGTCCTGCATGCTCCCGGCCCAGGACGGCATGGTCGTCTCGACAACCGACCCCGAGGCGATGGCGATGCGCAGGCAGGTCATCGAATGGCTGATGATCAACCACCCCCACGACTGCCCGGTCTGCGACGAGGGGGGCGAATGCCAGCTGCAGGATTTCACCATCGCCGGCGGCCACGGCATCCGCCGCTATGACGGCAAGAAACGCACCCATCGTCAACCAGTACCTGGGGCCGTACATCGAGCACGAGATGAACCGCTGCATCCAGTGCTACCGCTGCGTCCGCTTCTACCAGGAGTTTGCCGGCGGGCACGCGATTTCGGGGTCATGGGGAGCGCCGGGCGGGTCTACTTCGGCCGGTTCAGCAGACGGCGCAGCTGGAATCCCCCTTCTCCGGCAATCTGGTGGATATCTGCCCGACCGGCGTCTTCACCGACAAGACCGCCCGTTTCCGGGCCCGCTACTGGGATTACGACATGGCCCCCTCGGTCTGCCCGCACTGCTCGCTCGGCTGCAACACCATGCCGGCCGCCCGCTACCGGGAACTGCTCAAGATCATCGCCCGCCGCAACGACGCGGTCAACGGCTGGTTCATCTGCGACCGGGGCCGTTTCAGCGACAGCGGCGGTCAACGATCCGCTGCGGCCGCGCCGGCTGTTGGTGGACGGGAAAGAGTCGACTGGGACGAGGCTCTGGAAGCCTTGCTGCTCCGTATCAGTGAGGTGGAAGATGCTTACGGAGCCGGCAGCATGGCCATTGTCGGCTCGTCCCGCCTGGCGCTGGAAGCTGCGGCGCTGCTGCCGCTGCTGGGCAGCTGCACGGCTGCAGGGGCGCTCTGCTATTTCATCGATGAGGCCGGAGGCTGCCGTGGCGCAGGCGGCGGTGTCGCTGCACGAAACCCTGCCCGCGGCTTCCATGGCTGAAGTCGCGCAGGCGGACTGCATCGTCATTCTGGAGAGCGATCTGCTGCGAAGAGGGGCCGATGATGGCGCTGGCGGTTCGGCAGGCCTGGCGAACAGGGGGCGCCGGTCTTTCTGGTGGGCGAATGCTGCTCGCCTGGAACAGGCCAGCGCGGTGAGCGTCGAGGCGATAACGCTCGGTTTCATCGAAGAGGTGCCGTTCGCTATCTTCGAGAAGCCGGTCATCATCTGCGGCACGAAAAACCGTATCCGTGAGCGAGATCGAATATCTCGCCAGGGCCGAAGCAAAGCTGGCCTTCTCCCGGCGGCCCCAACAGCCTTCGGGGCGGCGCTCCTGGCCGGGCAGCACGGCGCGACCAGCCTGGACGAGGCCCTCGCTACGGGCAAGATGAAAGGGATCATCTGCCGTCGAGGCCGATATCCCGCCCGAATTGCTCAAAAGGATTCCGTTCGTGGCGGCCGTTGACTGGCGCTGCACTCCGGCGATCCAGGCGGCGCAGATCGTCTTGCCGACAACAGCCTGGGTGGAGATGGACGGCACCTACATCAATAACGAAGGCCGGGCCCAGCGTTTCAAAAAGGTGATGCAGCCGGGACTGCCGATGAAGGGGCTCGATCCCTCCGGTCACCCGTCCGCACTGCCATCGTCAGGGTGCCGTCGGCGGGGACGCCGGCCGGCCTGGCGAGATTGTCGCCGAGATCATCGACGGACTCGGCGGAGAGGTGATCACCGAACCGCTTGCGGGGTGAATGGGAAAAGCTGCGCGGACTCGATCCGGAGAAGGAGGGTCTGCTGCTCGATGAACTATGACCCGATTGACATCGCCCTGACCCTGGCCAAGATCGGCCTGGTCTTCTTCGTCATCCTGACCCTGGCCGCCTATCTGGTGTTTGCCGAACGAAAGCTGCTGGCCTGGATCCAGGACCGCAAAGGGCCGAACCGGGTCGGCCCCTTCGGGCTGCTGCAGCCCCTGGCCGACCTGATCAAGATGCTTGACCAAGGAGGACTTCCGCCCGGCCGGCGCCGACAAGTGGCTCTTCTATCTGGCCCCGGCCATGGCGGCGATTCCGGCGATCATGATCTTCGCAGTCATCCCCTTTGGCGCGCCGATCACGGTCTTCGGCCATCACGCTGCAGCTGCAGGTCGCGGATCTGAACGTCGGCCTGCTGCTCTTCATGGCCCTTTCCTCCATGGCGGTCTACGGGGTGGCCCTCGGCGGCTGGGCCTCCAACTCCAAGTATGCGCTGCTCGGCAGCATCCGCGGCCTGGCGCAGCTCATCTCCTACGAACTCTCCATGGGGCTGTCCCTGGTGCCGGTGGTCATGCTGGCCCGCTCCTTCCGTCTCTCGGATATTGTCGCTGCCCAGAATGGCTGCTGGTTCATCGTCTACCAGCCGCTTGCCTTTGTCATCTTTCTGATCAGTATCACCGCCGAATGCAAACGGATCCCCTTCGATCTCCCCGAAGCCGAGGGGGAGCTGGTCGCCGGTTTTCACACCGAGTACTCGGGGATGCGTTTCGGCCTCTTCTTCGTCGGCGAATATATCAACATCATCGTCCTCGGCGGCCTGGCCGCCACCTTCTTCCTCGGCGGCTGGCACGGCCCGTTCCTGCCGCCAGTTGTCTGGTTTTCCGTCAAGGTGCTGGCCTTTGCCTTCCTCTTTATCTGGATGCGCGGCACCTTGCCGCGGCTCCGTTACGATCAGCTGATGCATTTCGGCTGGAAGGTTCTGACGCCGCTGGCTCTGGTCAATATATTGCTGACCGGCTGGTGGCTGGTGCTCAAAGGTTGAAATGACCATTATCAAAGACATAAGCGCTTCTCAGCGGGATGTGGATCACCTGGAAGCATATATTCCGGCGGCCGCGTGACCATCCAGTATCCGGAGGAGAAGCGGACACCCTATCCCCGCTATCGGGCCCGCATCGTCCTGACCCGCGACCCGGACGGCGGCGAGCGCTGCGTCGCCTGTTACCTCTGCTCGGCCGCCTGCCCGGTGGACTGCATCTCCATGCAGTCGGCGGAAGGGGAGGGGGGCCGGCGATATGCGGAGTGGTTCCGGATCAACTTTTCCCGCTGCATCTTCTGCGGTCTCTGCGCCGAGGCCTGTCCGACCATGGCGATCCAGATGACCCCGGATTACGAGATCTGCAAGCGGGATATCATGGATCTGGTCTATGAAAAAGAGGACCTCCTGATCGACGGCTGCGGCAAGTCGGCCGACTACAACTTTTACCGCCACGCCGGCATCGGCGTGACCCAGCCGCGCGGCGAGCGGCGTCGAGGAAAATCCGCCGGTGGATGTCCGCAGGGTGTTGCCATAGCTTCACTGATCATGGAAACAGGAACATACTCTTTTCTACATATTAGCGGCCGTGACCGTCATCGCCACGATCCTCGCCATTACTGAGAAGCACCCGGTGCATGCCATCGTCTACCTGGTGACCTCCTTCTTCTCCCTGGCGGTGATCTTCTATCTCCTGGCGGCACCCCTGATCGCCATGTTCGAGGTGATCATCTATGCCGGCGCGGTCATGGTGCTGTTCATGTTCGTCATCATGATGCTCGATCTGGGCCGTCCCGAGGAGGCCCGCCGGCCGGCTTTCCGCCAGTGGCTGCTGCCGCTCCTCCTCGGCGGCATACCTCTTGTCGCTGATCGGCTGCCCTTGCTGCCGTCTCCGTCGCGCGCTCCGGTCACCTGCAGCATCTGGTCAGCGTCGAGGAGTTCGCCGTGACCCTCTTCAGCAGGTACGGCGTGGCGATCGAGATCATCTCCATGCAGCTGCTCTTTGCAGTGGTCGGGGCGCTCTATCTGGGCCGGAGGCGCAAGCCATGATCGTGCCGCTCTCGCCCATGTCCTCATACTCGCGGCGATCCTCTTCGGACTCGGCCTGATCTGCGTCCTGGTCTGGCGCAGCAACGTCATCATGCTGCTGATCGGCATCGAGATCATGCTCAATGCCGCCATGCTGGTTTTTGTCGGTGGCTCCTGCCACTGGGGGAGGGCCGATGGCCAGGTCTTCGCCCTGATGATCATGGCCATGACCTCGGCCGAGGTCTCGCTGGCCCTGGCGCTGGTCGTCTATCTGCATCGCCGCCGCAAAACGGTCGAATGTGGATGAATTTCGGGAGTTACGGGATTAAATGACACTCTACCTCGCACTCATAATCCTGCTGCCCTCTCTGCGGGGCGCTCGCCAATCTCCTCCTTGGCGGCCGACTGCTTCCCCGCCGGGTAGTGAATGCTGGCCTGCGCCGTGATCTGGGGGAGCTTTGCCGCCACCCTGGCAGCGGCGCTGGCCTATCCGCGGCCCGGTGACAGTGGAGCTCGGCTCTCCTGGCTGACCGCCTTTGACTTCAAGGCCCCGTTCACCCTCTACCTCGACCCGCTCGTCCCTGTGCGCTCTGCCTGATGATCACCTTTGTCTGCGGCCTGATTCATCTCTATTCCGTCGGCTACATGCGAGAGGATCCCGGCTATGTCCGCTTCTTCGCCCTGCTGAACCTCTTTGTCTGCGGCCATGCTGGTTCTGGTCCTGGCCGAGAACCTGCCGCTCCTTTATCTGGGCTGGGAAGGGGTCGGTTTCTGTTCCTACGCCCTGATCGGCTTCTGGTACCAGGACCCGAAGAACGCCACCGCCGGGCGCAAGGCCTTCATCGTCACCCGCATCGGCGATATCGGCCTGGGCATCGCCATGGTCTGGCTGTTCCAGCTCTTCGGTACCGTGTCGATCACGCAGATCAACGGGATGGGCGCATCTGCTGCCGGCTCGGGGTGATCACCGCCCTCGGCCTGCTGCTGCTCCTGGCGGCCATGGGCAAGTCGGCGCAGGTGCCGCTGATGGTCTGGCTGCCGGACGCCATGGCCGGCCCGACGCCGGTCTCGGCCCAGATCCACGCCGCCACCATGGTCACCGCCGGGGTCTATCTCCTCATGCGGATGTTCCCGCTGATCGGCGTCTCGACCACTGTCACCGCCGCCATCGCCGTCACCGGCGCGCTCACCGCCTTCTACGGCGCCACCTGCGCCCTGGCCCAGCGCGACCTGAAACGGATCCTGGCCTACTCCACCATCAGCCAGATCGGCTACATGATGCTCGGCGTCGGCGCCGGCGCGATCACCGCCGCCACCTTCCATCTCCTCGTCCACGCCTTCTTCAAGGCGCTGCTGTTCCTCGGCGCCGGCTGCGTCATCACCGCCCTGCACCATGAGCAGGATATCTTCCGCATGGGCGGGCTGCGGCGCAGCCCTGCCGGGCACTTTCTGGCCCTTCCTGGCCGGGGCGCTCTGTCTGGCCGGGGTGCCGCTGACCGGCGGCTTCTTCAGCAAGGACAGCATCCTGGCGGCGGTCTGGCTTAAAGGCGGAGATCTTCTATGGCGGCCTCTACCTGCTCGGGTTGCTCACGGCCTTTCTGACGGCTATCTACACGTCTGCGCATGGTGCTGATTGTTTTTGGCGGGCCGACCGCCAGCCGCGAGTAAGAGCACGCACGCACTTGAACGCTGCCGCGTATTATGGAGTGGCCGTTGATCCCGCTGGCCTTGCTCGGGCATCGGCGGCGGGCTCCTCAATCTCCCGGAATATCTCGGGCCACGGTCTGCTCGACTCCTTTCTGCCATGAATGCAGATCCGGCACTCTGTCGCACGCAACTGAACTGCTGCTGCAGGGGGTGGCCGCCATTGTTGCCCTGGCCGGCATGGCGCTTGCCTGGTTCCGTTACGGCGGGGCGCAACGCTCGCTCCGTATCGCTGAAGCAGAGCAACCGGCGCGCGGCCTGAACGCCTTTCTGCTGGCGGGGTGGCGGATCGATGCCCTCTATGACTTCATCTTTGTCCGCCCCTATACCTGGCTCGCCTCGTTCCTCTGGCAGCGGGTCGATGAAGGCTGTATCGACGACTCCCTTGACCAAGGGCGCGGACTGGTTGGGGAGATGCGGGCAGTGGCTGGGGACCGGGGGGAGCGGGAGGGTCTCGCTACTCGCTAGCCTCGGCATGGCGGGCGCCGCCGCCATGATCATCATCTGGCTTGGGTGGGTGGTGCTATGAATATACTGCTGACCGTCCTCGTTTTTATCCTGCTCCTTTTCGGGGGGCTGCTCCTCCTCCCTCTTGGGAGCCGGGATCGTCTGGCGCGCAGTGCTGCCCTCGCCGTCGCTGTCATCGAGGCTGCTGCTGGCAGGCAGTGCCTGGTTCTGCGCAGGGTAATCAGCCGGCTGCGCCAATGCCACCGGGCTTCTTCCTGTATGCCGACTTCCCCTGGATTGAAGCTCTCGGCATCCGCTATACCCTGGGGATGGACGGCATCAGTCTGCTCCTGGTGCTGCTGACCGACGATCGTGACGATCATCGCCATGCTCGTTTCCTGGCATTCCATCGACGAACGTGTCTCCAGTCATTACCTCCTGCTGCTGGCAATGGAGGCGGGATCATAGGGGTATTTCTTGCCCTCGATCTCTTTCTCTTCTATCTCTTCTGGGAGCTGATGCTGATCCCGATGTTTTTCCTCATCGGCATCTGGGGGCATGGCCGCAACACTACTCGGCGGTCAAGTTCTTCGTCTTACACCCTGGCCGGCTCGCTGCTGATGCTTCTGGCCATCATCGGCCTCTACCTGATCCACGGCAGTCAGAGCGGTGTCTACACTTTCGCCCTGACCGCGCTCATCGGCACCCAGTTCGACCCCGGCGACCGGGCTCTGGCTCTACGCCGCCTTCCTCCTCGCCTTTGCCATCAAATTTCCGCTCGTGCCGCTCCACACCTGGCTCCCCGATGCCCACACCGATGCGCCGACCGCCGGGAGCATCGATCCTGGCCGGCCTGCTGCTCAAGACCGGGGCCTACGGCCTGATCCGTTTCGGCTATCCGCTCTTCCCGGCAGCGGCCCGTACCCTGACCCCGCTTCTCATCGTCCTGGCGGTGACCGGCATCCTCTATGCGTCCTGGATCGCCTTTGCCCAGAAGGATATGAAGCGGCTGGTCGCCTACTCCAGTGTCGGCCACATGGGCTTCGTGGCCCTCGGCATCGCCGCCTGGACGCCGGTCGCCCTCTCCGGCGCGGTGCTGCAGATGGTCAACCACGGCCTGACCACCTCCGCCCTCTTCGCCATGGTCGGCATGCTCGACGAGCGTGCCCACAGCCGTGAGATCAGCGCTTTCGGCGGACTCTGGGGTAAGGTTCCACTTTTCTCCGCTTTCTTCGTCCTCTTTGCCATGGCCTCGGCCGGGCTTCCCGGCCTGAACAACTTCGTCGGTGAGTTCCTCATCCTCGTCGGTTCATTCAAGGTTGCAAAGATCGCCACTATCCTCGCTTTTATCGGTATGATCCTGCCGCTGGTCTATACCGTCCGGCTGGTACAGGAGGTGCTCTTTCAGGAAGAGAGAACCCTCTGGCGCTGACGGATCTGAATCTGCGTGAACTCACTGTCCTCACCGTTCTGGCGCTGGGAGTCATCTACATCGGCCTCCATCCCGGGCCGCTGCTGACGGTCATTAAAGTGCCGGTGGCGCTCTTGACGGGAGGCGCGCCATGACGATGGCGGATCTCTTCATTGCCCTGCCGCTGCTGCTGCTGGCACTCGGGGCGCTCCTGACCCTCCTGCTTGGGGCAATCACCCGCGACGATAGCGTCGGCACAATCATCGGGGTGGCGGTGACCGTCGCCGCAGCGCTCTGGCTGCTGCAGACACCCCCCGCGACAGCGCGCCGACGCTGGGCCTCGCGGCCGGAACAGTCCCCCGTCTCTTCGGCGCCGCTTTCGCTACCTCGCCGCCGCAGTCCTCTGCTTGTCGAGCGGCTACAACCGGGCACGGAATATCCGTGGCGAGGAGTATCCGGCGACGGTTCTCTTCACTACCTTCGGCATGGTCGCCCTGGCCTCGGCGACCAATCTGCTCACCCTTTTCCTCGGCCTGGAGGCGATGAGTTTCGGCTTCTATATTCTGGTGGCAATTGACCTGCAGCGGCCGGTCTCCGGCGAGACCGGCCTTAAATATCTGTTGCCGGGGGCGCTGAGCGCCGCTTTCCTTGCCTTCGGTCTGGCTCTCCTTTATGCCGTCAGTGGCACACTGTCCATCCCTGAAGTCGTGCAGCTGACCCTGACCGGCTCTCCCGACCCGGTTGCCATCGCCGGCTGGGCCTGCCTCCTTGCCGGCATCGCCTTTAAGCTCTCCCTGGTGCCGGCCCATCTCTGGACCCCGGATGTCTACCAGGGGGCGCCGGCGCCGGTCACCGCCTTCCTCTCCGCCGGCTCAAAAGGGGCGGCGATCCTGCTCCTGCTCCTGCTCCTGCCGCAGGCGGCAGACACGGCTATCCTGCGCGTCCCGCTCTGGATGCTGGCGTTCCTCTCGCTGCTGGTCGGCAATCTCGCGGCCTTGCGGCAAAACCGTGTCCGGCGGATGCTGGCCTACTCCTCCATCGCCCAGATGGGCTATGTCGTCATCGCTCTCCTCTCCGGCAAGGCAGGCGGCTATCAGGCGGCTGCTTACTATGCCATCGCCTACGGCATCATCAGCCTCGCTGCTTTCGGGGCCATCGGGGTGATCGAACGGAACGGCTGCGGGGAGGAGCTCGAAGACTATCGCGGGCTCGGCCGGCAACAACCCTTTGCCAGCGGCGTCCTGACCCTCGCTCTCTTCGCTCTGGCAGGCATCCCGCCGACCGCCGGTTTTACCGGCAAATTTCTCATCTTCGCCTCTGCCCTGCGTGCCGGCGAGATCGCTCTGGCCATAATCGGCATCCTCCTCGCGGCAATTTCGATCTATTACTATCTGCGCGTTGTCGTCGCTCTCTACTTCAAGGAGTCGATTCGCGAGGAGAGTGCCACGCCGCATCCTCTCGAATATCTGGTCCTGACATTGGCTGCTGCGGCAATTCTCCTCCTCGGACTCTGGCCGGGGACTCTGCTCCGGGTACTCACTGCGGGTTAACGCAGCAAAAGCTTGACCGGATCAACAAGTTGATGTCAACTTGTGAGCCAGACCCCGAAATTTCACATTCCACCCGAAAGGCACATAATGAACACAATTGAAACACACTCGGCACTGCAGATCATCCCCCTGGGGGGATTGAATGAAATCGGCATGAACATGATGGTCTACCAGTATGGCGAGGAGATCATCATCGTTGACTGCGGCCTGATGTTTCCCAGTCCGGACATGCTCGGCATCGACTATGTCATCCCGGATATCTCCTGGCTGCGGGAGCGAGCAGCACAGATCCGCGCCATCTGCCTGACCCATGGCCACGAGGACCACATCGGCGCACTCCCCTTCGTGCTGCAGGAGCTGAACGTGCCGGTCTACGGCACGGCTCTGACCCTCGGCCTGGTAGGAGCAAAGCTGGAAGAGTACAAGCTGGATGACTGCGTGGAGATGATTGTGGTCAAGCCGCGCGATACCGTTGAGCTGGGCTCGTTTCCGGGTGGAGTTCCTCCGCGTGGCCCACTCCATCGTGGATGGCTGCGCCCTGGCCATCACCACACCCGAAGGGGTGGTGATCCATACCGGCGACTTCAAGATCGACCAGACCCCGGTGGATGGTCAGCTGACCGACCTGGCCAGTCTGTCCCGTTACGGCGAAGCAGGGGTCCTGGCGCTCCTCTCCGACTCTACCAATGTGGAGCGTGAAGGGTACACCCTCTCGGAAAAAGAGGTCGGCGAAGCCTTTGCCGACATCTTTCCCGGCCTGTACCGGCCGCATCATCGTCGCTGCCTTCTCCAGCAGCATCCACCGCGTCCAGCAGGTGGCCGATGCCGCCATCCGCTGCGGCCGCAAGATTCTGCTTAATGGCCGCTCAATGATCAAGAACGTCCAGATTGCCAGTGATCTCGGCTACCTGTCTATCCCCGATGACGCCTTCATGTCCCTGAAGGAGCTCCCGCATCTGCCGCCGGAGAAGGTCTGCATCATCTCCACCGGCAGCCAGGGGGAGCCGATGAGCGCCCTGACCCGAATCGCCATGGACGACCACAAGCAGATCAAGCTGGACCAGAGGCGACACGGTCATTCTCTCCTCACGGGTCATCCCCGGCAACGAGCGCACCATCTCCGAACTGATCAACCATCTCTACCGCCGCGGCGCCGAGGTTATCCACGAAAAGGTCTCCGAGGTGCATGTCTCCGGTCATGCCAGCCAGGAAGAGCTCAAGCTGATGCTCAACACGGTCCGGCCGCGCTTTTTCATCCCGATTCATGGCGAATACCGCATGCTGCTCAAGCATATCCAGCCTGGCCAAAAAGGTCGGCATTCCGGCGGAGCGCTGCATCCTGGCCACCAATGGCGATGTGGTCTCCTTCTACTGCAGATACGGCTGCCATTGTGGAAAAAGTTGAGTCGGGCCGGGTCTTCGTCGACGGCAAAGGGGTTGGCGATGTCGGCAACATCGTGCTCAAGGACCGCAAGCACCTTTCCGAGGACGGCATGGTCGTGGTCATTATCGGCATCAACCAGACCAGCGGCGCGATCATTTACGGCCCGGATATTGTTTCGCGCGGCTTTGTCTTCGAGGATGAAAGCCAGGAATATCTGGAGAGGCCCGTAATGTGGTGATTACAGCCCTGGATGAGCTCAATACGGAGATGCGCTGCGACAATGAAGAGGTTAATACCGTCGTGCGTCAGGCGCTGCGGCGCTTCTTCAAGAAAACCATTGAGCGGCGGCCGGTGATTTTGCCGGTGATCATGGAGATGTAGCGTTTACTTGGTTACGGCAACGAGTTACGGCTTGTAATGGAAAATCAGATACTGGACGCCCATCATAAACAGCACCAGAAACAGCCGCCATACCCCCTTGGTCATGTAGTTCATAAACCAGGTAAACGCATAGGCTCCCACCCAGCATAAGAGTATCCGCATGATTCCGGTTATGCCGGGGAAGGCGTACAGCCAGATGAAATAGAAAAACATGAAATTGATCGCGAAGAGAACTGCGCTGAGTATCATCGTTACATCACGCCGCTCAAAAACTCCTTTTTTACTGGTAGATTCTTTTATTGTCTGCATTAGCCTCTTTGGCTCCTTTTTTCATCATTATTTACTCAGTTTAACCTGAATCCGGCATTTGAAACACAGTCAAGTAAATTGTTCTATGTTGCTACGTTAAGTTGAAATTTTCCATGATCCCATTTCTGATTGTTTTTGATCATGGAGTTAAGAATTGTGAGCAGTCTCCTCATACAAGCTGTAAGAGCTACTTTATGAGGTTTGCCGGCCTTCATGAGACGTTCATAGAAGGCTTTGATAACTGGGTTAAATCTTGTTGCTGACAACGTTGCCATGTAAAGTACTGAACGAATCGCCGCTCTGCCGCCCCAGATAGAACGTTTGCCCTTGAACTTACCGCTGTCACGGTTAAACGGGCAGACACCAACTAATGCAGCGATTTTTTGGCGGGGCAGCGTTCCAAGTTCTGGCAGTGCGGCGAGTATGGTGGAGGCAGTCACCTCGCCAATGCCCTTTACGCTCGTAAGTATCTCTCCTTTCGCCTTCCAGACTGGACTTGATTGGATGAAAGAAGAGATATCGTCATCAACGCGATCAATTTGCTTTTCGAGCCATGCGATATGCAGTTCAATACTCTTGCGAGTTGCTCGTGGAGCTGAAGATTGTCGGTTTTTTTCAGCGGCCAGCATATCGACCAATTGCCGGCGCCTTGCGACCAGAGCAGCGAGAGTCTGACTCATTTCATCCTTGAGCGGTCTAACCTCTGGCTTGACGGCTTGAGCAAACCGCGCAATGATCCTGGCATCAAGTGAGTCGGTTTTGGCTAACATGCCACATGCTTTTGCGAAGTCTCTTACCTGTCGTGGATTGACAACCACTACTGGTAAAGAAGCTGCAGACAGGATGCCGGCTGCAAGCATTTCCAGGCCTCCAGTTGACTCCAAAACGATCTTTGAAGGGGTCACACTGACAAGCCAGGCAAGTAACTCAGCACAACCAGCTTCATTGTTTGTTACACGTTTCTGGGATTCTGACGGCAGCAGCAGAACATCCAGGTATTCTTTGCTAACGTCGATACCGACTACAACAGAATCATAGTTTTTCATACTCTCTCTCCATCCCTTTCTTGCGAAAATGCGGGCTCATTGGCCCAAGCAACCGTTCGGGCTGCGGAAAGAAGGGTATGACGCATACGCTCTGTGACGGACTCTTAAGGTCCAAGACACAACCAGGCTGTCATACCCGGGAAAAGAGAACATAATTGCTTAATGTTGAACATACAGAGGCACTGAGAACACAGAGTAATTATTGAGTTTTTAAGCAAAAATGTTATTACCATAAGGGCGAACAGTCTTTTTTGTCTTTAAACAGTTTAACCTGCTTTGTCCAATCTTAGGTTTATCCTCAGTGGACTCTGTGTCTCTGTGTTTAGCAGCTTTTTTCAGGTTTAATGGTTTACCAGATTCAGCTGATAGCGGCTCTGCAGCATATGCAGCAGCGTATTAACCCCTCTGAACGCGGCGCGCAGCCCTGCCCGATCCTTTTCCGGCAGGATCAGCGGGTCGACGTAATTGCTTGGCTGCACTCCGGCGGCAAGTGAACGGAGCTGTTTTTCCAGTCGCATATTGACAAGGAAAGTAAAGGACTCTTCCAGCACATCCAGATCGTCGGCTGCAATGTGGGCAGACTGTCTGAGCCTCTCGATCTTGCTCCAGGTGGTCCTCCGCAGATCCCCTCTTCCAGGGCAATCAGGCTGATCCCTCTGGTCAGGGCAAACAACCCCCCCTTTTTCAGGTCGAGCTTGCCGCGCCCTTCCCCCCGTCGCTCGACCAGCAGTCGACTGAACATGCCGATTGGCGGTTTGAAGCGAATGATATTGCGTGCCATATTCGGGAAAAAAAGGCTGTTGTTCTTGACTGTAGCGCCGATATGAGCTCTCAACTCATCTTCTAACATGCGGTCGCCATGTTGGACGCGCAGATCCTGGAAAACCCCGAAATTAACCGTCTGATCGGGCCCCGGGGTCGAAATCCACTCCTCGATCAAAACCTTCCATTCACTCAGGCTGTGACACCATTCCGGATTATTGGCCATTATGTTGCCGGGGCAGAGCGGCACCCCCAGCACTGCCAACCCGTTAACGACTGCCTCTGCGAAACGGCGCACTTCAGCCAGCTTATCCGCGGAAAGATCGTCACGGTAAACAATGGCACTGTCCTGGTCGGTGCGCAACGTCTGCTCCTCCCGCCCTTCGCTCCCTAGCGCCAGATAGGCGGCCCCTTCGGGCAGGCAGATACCGTCCTGCTCTGCCAGAATGCCAATGAGCCGTAGCGTGAAAGCATCATTAAAATGGGCAATGAGTTGAATCAGGCTTTGAGGATCAGCATTGAGCTTGATCGCGTACTGGAGCATGCCGGACATTTTCTGGCTCAGCAGACGCAACTGTTCGACGGTGGCAGCCGATTCAATTTCCTGAACGAGATAGAGCGGGCTGCGGGCCTGAAGCCGGAGAAGATCGGTATCTGTCATTACTCCTGCCAGCAGACCGGTATTCTCAACAACTACCAGGCGATGAATATTATGCTTTGCCATCAGGAAAATTGCTTTGAAGAGATGGTCGCTACTGCTGATTGTGATCAGGCCGGTTTTCATTACATCCCGAACGGTAAGGATCGTCATGTCGCCGGCAGCAGTAGCTATGAGATCACGCAAGTCACGCAGGGAGACGATGCCGACCGGCTTCTCATTTTCAACGGCGATAATTCCCGATATGTTATGCTGTTTCATGATCCGGGACATCTCAATGAGCCCCATGTCAGGTGAACAGGTTATTGCCGGGCGCCGGCAGATAGTGTCGACCTTTATGAAAAAGAAACTGTCTTCGTTAATGGCAGGCATGAGTCTCCTTTCCCAAGAATACACGTGATTTTATCATGAGCGTATGGTTTCAGGCAGTATAATGAAGTATAAGCTCACGTCAATGAAAGCATTATTAACCTGAAAAATATTAACTCAACCAATAAGTAATGATGATAATACATTCCGATATATCATCGTTTTATTGCCTGTGCCAGTAGTTGAATTGTCACTGATTAACTGGGGAAATAATGTGAGTATTATGCCGTTTACGGAAGATAAAAGCTGGTCATTAATGTCCAAAAGTACCATATAAAAATACAGTGTTTAATTGTATGCTGTTTTTTTAGTAAATTAAAACAACATGTTATGATTATATGTATAAAGTAACTAAAATGCAGTATTTATTTATTGCATTTGATATAAACTTGTTATACTCTTTTGCAAAAGATGCTGCAATCAGTCTGTTGGGCAACCATGTCAACAACAAGTCGGAACCTGCTATGAAAAAGTTTTTTACAAATCTGATAATAATTACTTTGTTTTTAACTGCGCCGCTCTCCTTTACTGGCGATTGCTGCCCTGATTTTAAGCCAGATTGTTGCAGAAGCAGATATGTAGCAGAGGCGATTGCTGTCTCTGTATCACAGCAGCGCACTGTGTCCCGCAAGACTAATCCTTCCGCTCTGCAGCCAGTTTTTTACACGGCCGCAGACTGTATCCACGCACTCACCAATAGCACCAATTCCCCGCAATTCATTCTAGTTACACACTCCGGTCGAGCCCCTCCACTGCATCACTCTGCGTCAGTCTGACGCGTCAACTCCCTAGGTAATCTGTCGTTCTGTACGACAAAAAACAGCATACAGTGGATAATTATACTTATTGGCTGCTGTAAAAACAACGTTATATCGACAGTAAGCCATCGGTCTCTTGTCGCGATCTGCCGTAATTAACGCGGCAGCCTACAAATATCTATGATCAGGAGTTCAATTTATGGCTAAAACAAGTGAGCACCCTGAATATACTGTTAAATCAGTCAGTTGTGCATTAGAAATCCTGGAAATGCTTACTGAGCATCAGGAAGGATACAGCCTTATGCATTTTGCAAGTTACTTCGAACTCAGTCGTAATAATGCGTTCTGTCTCTTGACGACTCTTTGCGAGACTGGTCTTGTCGAGCGTGATGAAAAGTCACATGCTTATCGTCTTGGAGCAAGCTCGGTTGTTCTTGGGCAGAAGTTTTTGAAGAACTCGAACGTAGTAAATTTTGCACATCCGATTATAGAGCAATTGGCCCGTAAACATGGCGAAGCAGTTTATATGTCGGTGATACGAGACAATGATGTTCTGTTTCTGGATATGGTCGACTGTGACCAGCAACTAAAGGCAGTCCAGATATTGGGCAGACGCTTCCCGTTTTTCACCAATGCGGCTGGCAAGGTTTTGAAGGCGATTGAATCAAGGGATGTACTGGCTCGACTTTTCAACCGGCGGGGCCCGAAAAAAGCCGGTGCACCAGACTTTCGGCAACTTGCCTCAGAACTCGAAGAGATTCGCAGCAAAGGGGTGGCAGTAGACAGAAATGGGTTGGGTGAAGGGATTATCAGTGTAGCCGTTGCGGTAAAGGATTATGCGGGCAATGTCGTCTGCGCCATTACGCTGATCGGCCCTTCTGTCCGCATGTTAAGCGAACGGCTTGAGAATGAAATTATCCCTTCGCTGAAAGAGAGCGCTGCTATTCTTTCCGGAAGGTTTGGTTGTCTGCCGGCATAACATCTGAGTTTAATCAACTAACTAAAGGAGGGTACGGGAAACAACGGAGATTTGGGGAGTTAACTAACACAGACACGGAGGAAAACACTATGTCAGTTCATGCAACAAAAGAGTTACAGGCGTATTGGAAAGAGAATCTGGTCATCATCATTGTTCACCTTGCAATCTGGTTTTTCGTGTCGTTCTTCTGCGGCATCATGGTCGTCGACCAGCTCGATGCCTACATGATCGGCGGCTATGCCGCTCGGTTTCTGGTTCGCCAACCAGGGCTCCATGGTTACCTTCGTCATCCTGATCTGGACCTATGTCTGGATGATGAACCGGCTGGACATCAAGTATGACGTCCACGAGGGGTAACGTTCCCGTCGGCGTTGCCGGCAAAACGATCTATTTCACTAAATTACGAGGTGACAAACTATGAGTATTCTTGTATGGACCTGGATCATCACAGGCGCCAGTTTCGCCCTGTATATCTACATCGCCTACGCAACCCGGGCCAAGTCAACCGGCGACTTCTACGCCGCCGAACAATCGGTTCCCGCCTATCATGAACGGCATGGCAACCGGCGCCGACTGGATGTCGGCCGCCTCCTTCATCTCCATGGCCGGTCTGATCTCCTTCATGGGACGTGACGGCTCCTTTTACCTGATGGGCTGGACCGGCGGCTACGTTCTGCTCGCCATGCTCTTCGGCCCTTACCTGCGTAAATACGGCAAGTTCACCATCCCGCAGTTCATGGCGACCGCTATTACTCCCAATACCATCCGCCTCGTCTCGCTGCTCTGCGCCATCTTCGTCTCCTTCACCTACGTGGCCGGCCAGATGCGCGGCGTCGGCGTGGTCTTCTCCCGCTTCATGGGTGTTTCCATCAACATGGGCGTTATCATCGGCATGGCGCTGGTCTTTTTCTACGCCACCCTCGGCGGCATGAAGGGGATCACCTACACCCAGGTGGCCCAGTACTGCGTGCTGATCGTCGCCTACATGGTTCCGGCGATCTTCATCTCCATGCAGTTCACCGGCAACCCGATCCCGCAGCTCGGCATGGGTTCGGCCATCACCGCCGAAGGCGCGGCGCTGCTGAACGATCCGGGCACCCAGGGCAAATACCTGCTCGACGTTCTGAACGGCATCCAGAAGGATATCGGTTTCGGCGCCTACACCTCCGGCGCACGGCCACGCATCGACGTCTGGTTCATCACCATGTCGCTGATGATCGGCACCGCCGGTCTGCCGCACATCCTCATCCGCTTCTTCACCGTGCCCAAGATGCGTGACGCCCGCTCCTCCGCCGGTTACGCGCTGATCTGCATCGCCATCCTCTACACCACCGCTCCGGCCATGGCTGTTTTTGCCCGCACCAACTTCATCAAGTCGATCAATAACGTCGAGTATGCCAAGGCCCCCTCCTGGTTCAAAAACTGGGAAAAAACCGGGCTGGTCGAGTGTAAAGACAAGAACGGCGACGGCATCATGCACGATTGCCAAGGGCGCCTGGGATGATCCACAAGAGCGCAAAACGAAGTCAAGATCGACCAGGACATCATGGTTCTGGCCAACCCTGAAATCGCCAAGCTGCCCAACTGGGTCGTCGGTCTGGTCGGCGCCGGCGGTCTGGCCGCCGCCCTCTCCACCGCTGCCGGTCTGCTGCTGGTTATCTCCGCCGCTATCTCCCATGACCTGATGAAGGGGATGCTCAAACCGGACATGGCGTGAAAAAGAAGAGCTGCTCTGGGCGCGTTTCGGCGCCGGCGGCGCGGTCTGCATCGCCGGTCTGTTCGGCATCTATCCGCCGGGCTTCGTCGCCCAGGTCGTCGCCTTTGCCTTCGGCCTGGCCGCCGCCTCCTTCTTCCCCTGCATCCTCATGGGGATCTTCAACAAGAAGGCCAACAAGGAAGGCGCCCTGGCCGGCATGTTTGTCGGCATCGTCTTTGTTGCCGGCTACATCAGCTACTTCAAGTTCGTCAACCCGGCCATCAACAACAAGGACGGCTGGTGGTTCGGCATCTCTCCGGAAGGGATCGGCACCGTCGGCGCTGCCCTTAACTTCATCACCATGTGGGTGGTCGGCAAGTTCACCCCTGAGCCTCCCCAGGAGATTCAGGATCTGGTCGGCAGCCTCCGTTACCCCGGCAAACTGGTTGCTGCACCTCCCGCGCAACACTAATATGAACCCTGTTGTCACTAACAGGTAGAAACAAGATGGCGGTTGTCGTAACGGCAGCCGCCATCTTTACTTTGAAATTGCAGAAATTGCCGATATGAAGTAAAAAGGAGCTGGTAATGCGCGCACCCGCCAGCACGATGGAGACCAGAGAAAATATGATCCTGAGAATGATCCGCAGATTTAACGAAGCCATCCTGAAGTTCATCATGACCGCAAGGCTCCGGACGATCGGTGCAACCCTGCTCGGCGCGCTTGCCGGTCTGAGTCTTACTTCCAATATTCTTCCCGACGGCCATGGAGTATTTCGGAGTCATGGACAGCTTCTCCGCTCGCTGGGACCTGGGGGGCTTTGCCGCCTACTCCATGATAATCTGGGGCATTGGCGCCCGTTCGGCGCAAAAAGTTGGCAGTAAACTGTTTGGCGCCATCATTCTTGGCTCGGTCGGTCTGGCCAGCGGCCTCATTTTTGCCGGTGTCGGCATCAGCACACAGCTGAACGTTCTGCTGACTGGCGGCGGCGTGGCGCTTCTCTACGGCGCGGTCGGCGGCATGATTATCGGCGATGCATTCCGAAGCTCACCGGTGGATCCAAACGACCCGGATTCGTTAAAAGGGTGTGTTGGCGATTTGAAAATATTCGAATATTTCAAGAAGCAGCTGTAGAACAGTAGGCAACCCCTCTAAATTTCCCCTTGACAGTGGAGATTTCAAAGCTTTCCCCCTGTTAAGTACCCTCTGGGGCATAAAGGGAGACTGAAGGGGGTAGCTTTAAGGTTTTTAAAAATCCCCTGCCCGGAGAATCACCCATGCTCACAGCCATTATCGTCATCTTTGTCATCGCCTACGCCGCCATCGCCCTGGAGCACCCGCTCAAGGTCAACAAGTCGGCCTCGGCCCTGATCGGTGCCGGTCTGCTCTGGACGATCTATGCCATGTCCACCGGCGATCATCATCTGGTTAGCGAGCAGCTGGGCGAATCACTGATGGGGACTGCGCAGATCGTCTTCTTCCTGATGGGGGCGATGACCATCGTCGAGGTGGTCGATGCCCATAACGGCTTCGAGGTCATCACTTCGCGCATCAAGACCACCAAGCTGTCGTCGCTGATGTGGCTGGTCGGCTTTGTCACCTTTTTTCTCAGCGCCGTCCTGGACAACCTGACCACCACCATCGTCATGATCTCCCTGATGAAGAAGCTGCTCGACAAGCATGACGACCGGCTCTTCTTTGCCGGGATCATCGTCATCGCCGCCAATGCCGGCGGCGCCTGGACGCCGATCGGCGACGTCACCACCACCATGCTCTGGATCGGCGGCCAGATCACCACCCTGGCGATCATGAAAGGGGTCTTCCTGCCCTCGATGGTCAACCTGATCGTGCCGCTGGCTCGTCGTCAGCTGGATGCTCAAGGGACGTGAGGTCGTTGCGCCCGCCGCAGGTCGAGAGGCAACGGACTGCTGAAGACCACCCCTTTCGAGCAGAACCTGATGTTCTGCATGGGGATCGGCACCCTGATCTGCGGTGCCGATCTTCAAGGCCGTCACCCATCTGCCGCCCTTCATGGGCATTCTCTTCGGCCTCGGCATTCTCTGGCTGGTCGGTGAGATGCTCCATCGCAACAAAGAGCGACGAGGAGAAGGAGCATCTGACCCTGGTGCACGCCCTGCAAACAGATCGACATGGGCTCCATCGTCTTCTTTATCGGCATCCTGCTGGCCGTGGCGACCCTGGAGCATACCCACATCCTCACCAACCTGGCCGGGTGGCTCGACCAGACCGTCGGCCGCGAGGACATGATCGTCACCATCATCGGTCTGGTCAGCGCCATGGTCGACAACGTGCCGCTGGTGGCCGCCTCCATGGGGATGTACAGCCTGGCCCAGTATCCGCCCGACAGCTTCCTCTGGGAGTTCATGGCCTACTGCGCCGGCACCGGCGGCTCGATCCTGATCATCGGCTCGGCAGCCGGCGTGGCCGCCATGGGGCTGGAGAAGATCCACTTTTTCTGGTATGCGAAGAGGATCGCGCCTTTGGCGCTGATCGGCTATTTCGGCGGCATTGCCGCTTATATCATCCAGTACAGACTGCTTCACTGAGAAAACAGGCTGAAGGTTGAAGACTGAAGGTTTAAAATCACTTCAGTCTTCAGCCCTCAGCCTTCTTTCGGGGTATCCAATGCGCCGACTGCTTTCCCAAACGCTTATTATTCTGCTGCTGCTGCTTGGCCCGATCACCTTTACCACGGCCAGTATCCCCAATTTCCAGCCTGACTGTAAAATCAGCAGATCTCTCAGCATCAAGACAAGCGTCACGGTTGCCGTTATCCAGCCAACCGCCACAATCCACCTCCCCGGCGCTACCGGAATCACCCCCTCCACAGGACATATTCGCCGCCGTAATACACCCCGCAAACGGAAATCTCTTTTTCCCCTCCTGCTACTCCAGACCCCCGCCGCGCTCCTCATCACACTCCTAAGTTATTTAAATCAATCTAATATAACTATCTGAAACGCAATTGAAACACAGAGACGGTGTAGACATCAGAGAAAATCATCACAGACTCTAAAAATATTATTCTAACCACCTGATATGGTTTTGATTTACTCAGTGTCTCCGTTGTCTCTGTGTTGAACAGTACTTGCTGTTAAAAACAGATGACAAATTTCGGAGGAGCTATGCTTACAACTATGAAGCGTTGGCTGCTGTTGGGCAGGGAAGGGGCTGAAAGTCAGGAACGAGGCTGCCTTTGCTGTGGAGAGTGCTGTAAGTCATTTGGCGGCCACCTGCATGCCTATAAGCATGACCTTGACCGCTGGGAGAGAGAGGGGCGGGCGGATCTGCTCAAGCGGGTGAACCGGCTCGGCTGGATCTGGGTAGACCCTGAGACCAAGGAACTGGAGGAGCGCTGCCCGTTTATTGAACAAATCAGTGACGAACAGGCTATCTGCGCAATTCAGGAGACCAAGCCGGATATGTGTCGCGACTATCCCCCTCTGGATCGTGATCGGCGCTGTCTGCGCGGGATTTTTCTGGAGCGGTAGTGGTGCAGGCAACCCCAAGGTCAGAATTATAGAATGGTGTTTTTATTTTGCAGGAAAGCGATTGACAGCCGGAAATGGCGTGTGCTATCAATACCGCAACATTTATGCAATTTAAAAATCGATAAAGCTAAACCATTCGCGAGGGTGGGGCGGAAAGCCAAGGGTCTCAAGAAGAAAGCCGGGTTGCCGAAATTTTTAATATTCGGTAATCCGGCTTTTTTTAAAAAAGAGCTCATAGCTGTGGCAGAGAACAGCAGTGGCTCGGAAAAAAATATCCATCGAGTTGACAATCAGTTTCTTTGAGCTACTTTTAACTGGCGTACCCGAGAGTTTGACGCGGCAGACTTTTTTGTCAGAATGACTATCTATCATCCTTTTACAAAAAGGAGTCCACTATGAATCTAAATGCCTCAAGATTCCTCGCTCTTAGCCTTGTACTCCTTATGCCTTCCACCCTCATTGCCGCCGAGGTTTCCGTTGATTCTGACACCATTGTCCGAATCGAGAAGCGGGATGTCACCGGCGGCAGCTCAGAGAATTTAATGCCAGCAACCCAGTTCCTCGGCCTTGACGCAAAGAAACTCTGGGACGGCAACCTCTCCCTGCATATGTACGGCTGGGGACGGGCGGATATGGGTGACGAAAGTTATGACAACAGCAAGACTGCCGGCAACCTGACCTACGGCTATCTCCTTTACCGTTTCGATAAAGACGCTGCCGACATCAGGGCCGGCCGCTTTTTTGTCCGTGAAGGGATTGTTAATGAACAGGTAGACGGTCTGAGCGCCCGGGCCAGACTCCCTTATGGATTTGCCATCTCGGCCTTTGGGGGGGCGACTGTCCATGTCCACGATCTTTACGGTGAGGACACTGACGGCAAGGGTGACTCCATTTTCGGTGGGCGTTTAAGCTACAAATATATGAAATTCCTTGAACTTGGTGTGTCAACTGTCTATGAGAGCGATGCCCCGACACTGGATTATCACGTCAACGGCAGCAACCGCAAAGTCGGCGTTGATATCTGGCTGAGCCCCATCCGCTCAATGGAACTGGTCGGCCACAGCAGCTACAATACAGAAACCGATGAAATAGCCGAGCATCGTTACATGTTGAACCTGAGGCCGATTACCGATCTGACCATCAGCGCTCAATACAATTACCAGAAGGAACAGAGCCTGTTCTACTCCTGGGCGATGTTTTCAGGGGCAGCCCTTCCTTCCGGTGATGAAACAACCAATATCGGCGTTACGGCAACCTTTATCCTGACAAAGTCGGCTGAATTATCCCTCGACTATAACCACTATGACCGTGAAGTAGGCAGTGCCGACCGCTACGGTGGCGACCTAAAGCTCTCCTTTCTTGAAAACACCATAAAAGGGGGGCTCGGCTATCATTACCTTGATGCCGGCCAGGAGTTCGCCATCTCCGGCACGAAATCAGGCTCCTACCAGAATCTAAGAGCCTATATAATGCATGATACCAAAGGTTATTTTGCCGCCATCGAGGGCATAGGCTATTTTTTCAAAGAGAAAATCAACGAAGAGGATAACGCCATACAGGCCAGCATGTCCCTGGGCTACCATCTGACTCCGGCACTTGCACTTTCCGGAGATATAAGCTACGGGCAAAATCCAGATTTCAATGATGAGACCAAAGGATTAATTCGCCTCACCTACAATATGACATATGATTCCATAGGAGGGAAAAAATGAAAACTCTCCATCTTGCCGCCATCATCCTGCTTCTTGCCGGACTCTTCGCTCTGCTCGCCTCTTGCGCCGGCATGAAAGCAACGCCCCATGGCTACAGCTCCCATGCCGAATATATTGCTTCAGGCCAGCAGATCACCTGTGGCGAATGTCATGAAAATGAGCAGAAAGGCACCATGAAACCTACTGAGACCTTCAACCACACGCCAATCTTCGTAAAGAATCATAGTTACTACGCTTCGCAGGATGATCGCCTCTGCACTTCCTGTCACAAGGTCTCTTTTTGTGCTGACTGCCATACCAACTACACGGAAATGACGCCATCCACAAAGTACGGCTACCGCCCCGACAGGGAGATGCCACACCGCGGCAACTACATGACGATCCACAAAATAGAGGGGAAAGTTGACCCGGCCAGTTGTTACCGTTGTCATGGGCGCAGCAATAACGAACGCTGCAACGACTGTCACCACTGAGAGGAGAATCCTATGCAAAAAGTCATATATGCGGCATTGTTATCCTTATTTATCATCGTTTGCGGATGCAGCTCAGGTAACGACAATACCATTAACCTGAATAGCACAGGCAAACACTCAGCCAACTGGGTCTCCTCGCACCGGACGGCTGCCCTGAGCTCCGTGTCCCCATGTTATGAGTGCCATGGTGCGGATCTAAAGGGAGGTATCAGTAAGGTAAGTTGCTTCAGCGCCGATTTTAACGGGCAGTATTGCCATGCTAAGTGGACCGCCCGCCCAATCCCATCCTGCCGGCTGGCGTGACCCTGGTTTGCACGGAGCCACAGCTAAGTCACAGCCTGGCCTCACGAGCGGCTTCCCAAACTGCCAGCTCTGCCACGGAACAGACTTCTCCGGCGGCATAGCCGGAGTGAGTTGCTTTGTCGGCAGCAGGGCTACAGGATCATGCCATACCAGAAACGGCCTCCCGGTGAACGCTCCCCATGCAGCACTCCCCTGGCGGACCTATCCTTTGCCGACCCATACCGAAACGGTCGACGACTCTGCCGGAGAAAATGCCGCCGTCTGCGCCCTCTGTCATACAGCAGGGAAAAACCTGTCAACTCCGCTTCTTTCCACATATGCCACCGGTAAACCCGGTTGTTTCAACAGTACCCTCTGCCACGGTCTGTAGGAGTATCCGCATCCTGACGGCTGGGTCAAGCCGAATCTGCATTGTATTGCCGCGCGAGGCAACTTGAACGCATGCCAGCAATGCCATGCGGACAACCGACTGGAGGGCCGGGAAGCAACCCGCGTTTCAATGTCCCGCTCGGCAGGCTGATTAACGGTTGCGAAGTCTGCCACGCCGTTTGCCGCCCATCCGAGGGTCCTGCAGATTCCCGCCACATTCGGCACCATAACAACGTTTAATCCCATAGGTACACCGTGGTATCTCCACTGCAAAGCCAGCCCCTCCGGCTTCGATGCCTGCAACCGCTGCCACGGCGCGAATCTTGACGGCGTCGGCGGCGTGACGGGCGCCACAGGCTGCACCTTCTGCCACCGGAACGGTCTGCCGACAACCTTGAAAAACTGCACCTCCTGTCATGCTTCAGCCCCCTAACGGGACAGCGTACCCCAACATCGCGTCTGCCCATCCGGTCCATACAACGGCACCTCAAGTGGCCTGAATTTACGTGCGGCGAATGTCACCACGGGCTCGGTTCGGTCACCCTCGACCATTTCAACCGCGCTAAAGCACCGTACGTCCAGCTGTACAGGCCGGGGCCGTCCTATTCGGTGCTTTTGCCGCCACCGGTGGATGAGCTCCCTCCTTTATTATCGAGACTGACCCTGCAGTGCGCCAATACCTACTGTCACGGCGCGACGCTTTCCGGAGGTACCAACAAGTCGCCACATCTGGAACCAGACGAACTACCTGACGGCAGCTGGCTGCGGCACTTGTCACGGCTTCCCGCCGACTGCAGTAGCTCCCCACACTGTCAGTATGACTCCCGCTCAATGCGCCGGCTGCCATCCGCATGTCAATACGGCAGGAACCGGTTTTACCGATCCAACGAAACACATTAACGGAGTCGTTGATGCGGCAGCGGGCGGGGCTGCTCCTCATCCGATTCCTCTCCTTGCAGGCGGCTATCCCGGGTCTGTCCACAAGTCGGCAGCCGGTTCATCGCCGTTTAGCGGGTGTCTCGCTTGCCATACCAACAGCAGTGCCAACAGGGGGATTTACCCCGTCACAGCAGGCACTCCCCCAGATTGCCAGGGGTGCCATACCAAGGCGTCTCCCGGCAACAGTTGCGGATCCTGCCACGGGGCCGCATCCAACGGAGGACGCCCAACGGTTCTTCATTCCCGGATGTCGCTGGTAAACACAGTAGCGGCCACGGCGGTTTTGCCTGCAACATCTGCCACGGTGGCAACGGCACAGGACAAAGCAGTCATGGTCCAAGCGGCAGAACCGCCCATGGCGATGCCGATGTCAATATCCAGTTCACAGATCCGGGAAACACTATGGTCTTTACCCGTAACGTGCCTGGAAATGGTCACGGTACGTGCAACGGGAATTGCCATGGAGAAAATCACAGCAGTCGGTCCTGGTAGGGATTCTGGAGAGATAAACGGCTCTATCTGGTCCTGGCCATGAAGTTCAGTGATCCAGTAATGAAAGAAGCATTTGAATTATACCCTCAAGTTTGAAGTGACATTTGCTTCTGCAAAGCCAGTGTTGCCGGAGTAGTTGGACAAAAAAAGGCAGAGGGCGTTTATCCAAACGCCCTCTGCCTTTTTTTACATCTCTTATACTAAGTGTAATTAAGCCATCTTATGTCCTAATGCCCTGCTCCTGTTGGCAATTATGACAGAATCAACCACTTCTCCGCAGCAGGTACATTTCCAGGCGTCAAAAGAACGGACAAAATCATAGTACTTCTCTGCATACATTCTGCCTCTGCATTTTGGACATTTCATTTAGACACCCTCCTGATTTAGATTAATAGCTGCGTTGTAAATGTATTCAGGACCTTTACATCAAACATGCCAGAATGTGTCCGGAAAAGTTTATTAACTGCCCGGCACGTTTTATCTGGCAAAATAGTGCCTTATTACAGCTGTTTGCCTGATGATAAATCTGGTTATATTTTTACTGATCTTTCTTTGTCGGTACCATAGAGGGTAAACAACTCATCTAGGGAGCCACAATGCGTCATTTATTTGACTCAGGTAGCTTCTTCATGGCTAAGCTAACCACTTGCGCCCGGCACAATATATATAAAAACAACAAGTTCTCACAAGCCAAGCCGTTTTTTCAGAAAGCTTCCAGCTTTAAAACCACGTTTTTGTAAATAAAAAGTTAAATTTTCTGTCATTCACACGACCTTGTCTGCTTTTATTGCCAGTCGCCTTTTTCATAGGCATTTTTATCACAATAGTAATAGTCAATATATTGACGTATTCATTGATGTCGCCGTCAATAAACCGACTTATACCCTCGGATAAAGACTCTGTCTTGCCATTGGTTCCGATGCGTCTGTAGTGTAAATAAAAAAAGCCGCACACTTCATTCTCTGAAGGGTACGGCTTTTAATACAAATAAAGACTGAATCAAGAAGCGACGGAGGTCGGTTGAATCGCCATCACATTTTAGCTTTTTGAGGAGTCGTCTTCACTCTTGTGCAGCTTGAACTCAATGGAATCGATAAGGGCCTGATATGATGCCTCAATGATGTTTTCGGACACACCGACAGTCCCCCAGCGGCTCTCTTTGTCTCCCGATTCAATAAGAACGCGGATTGCGGATGCTGTCCCCTGACCGGCGGGAAGAACGCGCACTTTGTAGTCGAGGAGTTTGACCTCCTTGAGTTTGGGATAAAACTTCTCAAGTGCTTTTCGAAGCGCGTTGTCGAGCGCGTTTACCGGCCCGTTGCCCTCGGCGGCAGTATGCTCGATCTTGCCCCCCACTCGTACCATGACGGTAGCCTCTGAAACAGGTTGGTTGTCTTCGTGACGCTTCTCATCAATAACTCTGAATCCGGTTACCGAGAAAAACTTCTTGTGAGTTCCCAGCGCCCGCTTCATCATCAGCTCGAACGTAGCCTCCGCACCTTCAAACTGGTAGCCGCGGTTCTCCATCTCCTTGATATTATCCAGAATATCCAGTGTCACCGGATCCTTGCTGTCAAGATTGAGATTGAATTCCTCGGCCTTGGCCAGGATATTGGCTCTTCCTGAAAGATCTGAAATCAGTACGCGGGTGGAATTGCCCACTATTTCCGGTCTGATATGCTCGTATGTTTCAGGATGACGCTGGATAGCGCTGACATGCACTCCCCCTTTGTGAGCAAAGGCGGCATTGCCGACATATGCCTGATGCTTGGGCGGGGCGAAGTTGGCAAGTTCATAAACATAGCGGGAGAGGTCGCGCAGTTTGCGGAGTTGCTCGTCACTGATACAGTCACGGTTCATCTTAAGCTTCAGTGCCGGGATGATCGAGCAGAGGTTGGCATTGCCGCACCTTTCACCGAAACCGTTTATAGTCCCCTGTACCTGGATTATTCCATGTTCCACAGCCATGAGGCTGTTGGCAACGGCACACTCACTGTCATTATGGGTATGAATGCCGAGTGGTGTTTTGATATGTTTTTTGACCTGCTCGATCATGGCGGCAATTGCGAAAGGGAGATTGCCGCCATTGGTGTCGCAAAGTGCGATGCAGTCGACTCCGGCAGATTCAGCCGCCTGGAGCGTTTTTATTGCGTACTCCGGGTTGGCTTTGTAACCGTCAAAAAAGTGCTCCGCATCGTAAACAACTTCCGGAGCTCTGGCTTTGAGATATGCAAGGGAGTCATGGATGAGGTCGAGGTTTTCCTCAAGGGAGATACGCAGCGCCTCGCGAACATGGAAATCCCAGGTCTTGCCGAATATTGTGATGCAGTCCGGCTCAGCCTGAACAAGCAGTTTTATATTTTGATCTTTTTCAGGGGTGACCTTGGCTCTGCGGGTTGAACCGAATGCCGCAACCTTTATCTGCTGAAGCTTCTCTTTCTTGATCTCTTTAAAAAAGGCGACATCTTGGGATTACTGCCGGGCCAGCCACCCTCTACGTAATGAATGCCTATTTCATCAAGGCGGTGCGCAATCCTGATCTTGTCTTCAAGCAGGAACGAAATGTCTTCAGACTGAGTACCGTCGCGTAGTGTTGTATCATAAAGTTTAACCAGACTCATGGCTCACCTTCCTGCTAAGATAATTACATAACCACTTTGACATGTAGAGCTGTTATTTCTATAACGATTTTAGAAACTTTTCAACCTGCAAATTCAAATAGATCAGCTTTTTACCCCTAAGACCGGGGCAAATTTAGCAACAATAAATTATTGTAAAAAAAATCTTACTTAAACTGTAAAGAGGATTATACGTAAAAAAGGCGCGATCGAAAAATCTCGATCACGCCTCTTAACAGATAGCTTTCCGACTGTTGATCTATGGTTTGCCGGACATTCCAAAAGCGTCGTGTAGTACACGTACAGCAAGTTCTGTATATTTCGAATCAACAACAACCGAAACCTTGATTTCCGAAGTCGATATCATCTGGATATTTATCCCTTCCACCGCCAGCGTCTGGAACATCTTTGTGGCAACGCCTGCATGACTGCGCATGCCGACTCCGACAACAGAAATCTTGCTGATGTTTTCATCTGAAACCACTTGCTTGGCGTTGACACCCTTGGCAACATCGCCGGTAATCTGCAGAGCTTTTTTAAAGTCTGCCTTGGTTACTGTAAAAGTAAAGTCAGTGAAACCCTCCATGCTGACATTCTGAACTATCATATCAACAGATATATTTGCATCGGAAAGCGGTGTGAGCAGTTTTGCTGCGATTCCCGGCTTGTCGGGCACTTGCATAACCGAAATTTTTGCCTCATTTTTGTCATAAGCAATTCCTGAAACGAGAACAGCTTCCATCTCCTTATCCTCCTTGGTGACAATAGTCCCTTGATTATCATTGAAACTTGAGCGGACATGGATATCCACATTGTATTTCTTGGCAAATTCGACTGAGCGAATCTGGAGAACTTTTGCGCCAAGACTGGCGAGTTCCAGCATCTCATCGTAAGAGACCTTGTCTACCTTGCGGGCATCGGCACAGATGTTCGGGTCTGTCGTATAAACACCATCAACATCGGTATATATTTCGCAGACATCTGCCTTGAGAGCGGCTGCCATGGCAACTGCGGAGGTGTCCGAACCACCGCGTCCAAAAGTGGTAACGTTCCCCTGGCGGTCAATACCCTGGAACCCGGCCACAATGACGATGATTCCGTTCTTGAGGTCGGCCCTGACATTGTCATCCGGGATCTCCTCGATTCTTGCTTTGCTGCTGACGCTGTCGGTGATGATAGGCACCTGCCAGCCGAGATACGACTTGGCTTTGTAACCCATACCGATAAGAGTCATTGACAAAAGAGCAATGGAGACCTGCTCACCGGCTGCCACCAGAACATCATACTCACGCAGATCCGGAAATTCGCAGGTATCATTTCCAAGAGCAACCAGCCTGTTGGTTTCGCCGGACATTGCTGAAACGACAACAATCATCTCGTTGCCTTCGTCAAAACCTTTTGCGACTCTTTCCGCAACATTCTTGATCCGCTCGATGCTGCCCATCGAGGTGCCGCCATACTTCTGAACTACCAGAGCCATCTGTCTGACCCTCCCTGAAATTGAGATGCTGCAAGCCGCCGTTAAGTCTGTACTGACGACATGTTAAGTTAAGGTAAGATTTCTACCAAGAAAGCAGCTAATGGTCAAAAGAATTTTGCAACTTTAATTTTTGTCAGCACAAGACGGCAGCATTTCAAGCAGCTTTTCATATCTGGGGGAAACAGGAACAAGCTCAATTCCTCTGACAGTCTCATCCAGATAACTCAAGAAAATTTCGAGACGGCCATAAGGGAGCTCTTCCTTCATCCGCTCTGCCCACTCTACAAGCGAGACCCCGCTTCCGGAAAAATACTCTGTGAAGCCAAGATCGACGACATCATCATCCCCCTTGAGTCTGTAGAGATCGAAATGATACAGCGGGATTCTCCCCTGGTAAATATTCAAAAGAGTATAGGTTGGGCTGGTGACAGGAACATTCGGGTCAACCCCCAGTCCTCTGGCAATACCACCAGCGAATTTAGTTTTACCGGCGCCAAGCTCTCCATGGAGGGAAACAAAATCTCCGGGCAGAAGAAGCTGTCCCAGGCTGAAGCCTAACTTCTCTGTTGTTTCCGGCGAATCGGAGACAATCCGCATGGAATTAACCTGCCATGGAGCGAATGAGATCGATTCTTGAGACAATTCCGGCAAGCTTGTTGCCTGCCACGACCGGCAGAGCATTGATTTTTCTGCTACTGAGAAGATCAGCCACATCGGCGATGGATGAATCCGGTGTGACGGTTACGACATCAGCAGAATAAATGTCGCCAACAGTTCTGCCGGTCATCTTTTTCAGCTCTTTTTCGAATTTTTTATCGCTTTCAAGATAAATAACCCAGTCGAAAATAGAGATCACCGTTGGAATGTGCAGATTTTTGTCCTGCTCGACCAGGTCTGTTTCGGTAACGATTCCGACCAGCACGCCGTCCTGATCGACAACCGGTAGAGAGCTGAGATGCCTTTTGGCAAATATTTCCGCCAGTTCCATTACAGTCGTTTCTTTTGTCACCGTAACAACTTCTTTTGTCATGATATCTTTTACTTTAAGCATAATGCCTCCATGGGAAATTCTATTATTTTATCAAACACTTAAACGCATACGGCAGCATCTCCTGCACGTCAGTTGCAATCAGCCCCATTTCTCCTTTCTCCGTTGCGGCCATATCACCGGCAAGGCCATGGCAGAATGCGCCGAGACAGCAGGCGGCAAATGGTTCATAACTCTGTCCCAAAAGCGCGGTAATCACGCCGGTCAGAACATCACCCATGCCACCTGAAGCCATGCCCGGATTGCCGCTGACATTGAGTGCCGTACGGCCATCAGGAGCCGCAATGACTGTTCTTGCTCCCTTGAGAAGAAGATAACAGTTGTTGGCTGTTGCAAAAGTCCGCGCAACTTCAACCCGGTTAGATTCAATTTCGGTGATGTCTACTCCGCAAAGCCGTGCCATCTCTCCGGGGTGGGGCGTCAGTATCAGTGCCGGTGCCGACGAGTTTCGCAGAGCGTCGAGATCTCCGGCAATGGCGTTAATGGCATCTGCATCCAGCACCAGCGGTACTTTGGCAGTGGAGACAATTTCCCTGACAAGGGCCACTGTTTCTGTATGTCCACCAAGGCCGGGACCGACAGCGGCAACATCTCGTTCTGCCAGACAGGCCCTTGATCGCGCCGAGCGATTCAAACGCAACGCTGCCGCAAATGGTCTCTGCCAGAGGCACTGTCATGACTTCGGTTGTTTTGACTTCGACCACGGAATGGATACTTGCCGGGACAGCCAGAGTCACGAGACCGGCGCCGCTGCGCATGGCGCTGTTGGCGGCCATTGTCGCGGCTCCGCTCTTGCCGGGTGAGCCGGCAATAATAAGGCAGTGGCCGTAGCTCCCCTTGTGTGCCGTTTTCCGGCGCGGCTGTACCAATCCGGCAGCGTACTCTGTGTCGATAATTTCAACAAAAGGAGCTTTGTCCAGGAGTTCAGCCGGGATGCCGATATCAGTCACAATCAGCTCGCCGACATACCCGGCTCCCGGATAGATGAACTGCCCTGTCTTTGCTGCCCCGAAAGTGACGGTGATGTCGGCCTGCACCGCTTCTCCCGGAGTTTTGCCGGTAGTTGCATCAACCCCTGAAGGGATATCGACCGCTACAACTTGTCTGCCGGAGGAATTCACAAGCCGGACAGCTTCAGCATAAACGCCGGAGAGTGCTGTTGTCAAACCGGTTCCGAAAAGTGCGTCGAGGATAACGGCTGAGTCTCCAATTAAGCACCTGGCTTCATCATTGGTGAGTTCCTGAAAATGGTGCTGCTTTACTGATAGAGGGATCCGGGCGTAATTTGTCAGTGCATCGCCGCGGAGAGAGTCAACTCCGGCAAACAGGAGCAGGGTGACCTGCCAGCCAGCCCCGGCGAGAAGCCGCGCAACAACAAAACCGTCGCCGCCATTATTCCCTTTTCCCGCCAGGATGAGCGCAGAGCGCTCTTTTGATGAGCCGAAGCGGGATTGTATTATCCCGGCGACATGAGCTCCCGCCCGCTCCATCAGCTCAAGGCCGGGGATGCCGTAATTCTCAATAGTTTGGCGGTCAAGCTGCTGCATGACTTCCGCACTAACGGCTCTCATTTTGCCTCCAGAATGACCATTGCTATGGCAAATCCGCCATCATCGGAAAGTGAGAGGTGACTCTTTTCCCCACCGGCTATTGCCATCTGTGCAGCGGCTTTACCGGAAACAACCAGATGGGGTTTGCCTGAGTCATCGTTGCGAATTTCGATATCGAGCCAGTTGATGCCGTCGCGTAAGCCGGTGCCAAGAGCTTTCAGGAATGCCTCCTTGGCGGCAAAACGCAGGGCAAGGTGCTGGGCGGCAAGCTTGCGGGCAAAGCAGTAATCAAGCTCTGGCTGAGTGAAGAGTCGCCGGAAAAGGGGCTGATTATCCTCTTTCACAAAGCGCTCGAAACGGCTAATTTCAGCTATGTCAATGCCGGTACCAATAATCAATGCTGTCTCCAGATGTTAATTTGTCTGGATTATACCGTTTTACACTCCAAAGGCAATCATCAAGAGACTTAAAAATCGCACGGAAGCTATTGACTGTCGGTGATCAGAAGTCATAATGACAGAAATGCAAGTGCTAAAAGGGGTGCTATCATGACTGATAAATTTCTTGTGCCGTCAATAGATAACAGGCTTGGAGGGTTGATTGAACTCAGCCGCCGGGTAAAAATTGAAGGGAGCAAGGCGGACAAGAAGGTTGTCAAGCAGACCATCACCATATCCAGAGAGTTTGGTTGCGAAGCGTATCCGACCGCCGAGAAACTCAAAAAAATCCTCGAAGCGAGTAGTGGTGAAACCTGGGCGCTCGTTGACAGATCATTGATCGATGAAATTGCCAGACGTCACGACCTGGAGGCCGATTTTCTTCACAATCTCGGCAAACGTCCACGCTGGCTTGATGACATGCTCTCCTCGCTGTCAACAAAGTGGATAAATGAGAGGGATTATTTTCAACTTCTCGCCCAGAAGATCGTTGCCGTCGCTTCAGGCGGCAATGCTATTATTGTCGGCAGGGGAGGGGCGATTCTCACTCAGTCGATGAAAAACTGCCACCATTTCAGAATTTTCGGCTCAGAGGAGTTCAAGGTAAATTCAATCGCAACCAGGTCAAAAATCAGTCCTGCAGAGGCTCTTGCGATGATAGAGAGCCGTCAAAAATCGAGAGAGAAGTTTATCCGGGATTTCCTCGATAAGGATATAAATGATATCCATTACTATCATCTGCTCTTCAACAATGACCACAACACCCCTGACATTATGGCGGCTTCAATGGCGCACCACCTTTCTCTCCAGCAGTAACTGCAGAAGACAGGGGGGATAATTCTCGCCGCCCGTTAACAACCGCTGTAGCCCGCGCAGCTCCATCGACCTTTCTTGACTCCTGACTCCAGCTGCTGTATATAGAATCATCAATAATTCAAACGGAGTCGCAATGTTTATTCTCGGCAATCTGATCATCGCTCTCGCTAATATCTGCGACATTGTACTTAGGGTGTACATGTGGATGATCATCGGTAGCGCTCTCATCTCCTGGGTCAATCCTGATCCTTATAACCCGATTGTACGATTTCTTCACAGGGCAACAGATCCGGTTCTTGACCGTATCCGGAGCAAAATGCCGTACATGGGTGGCGTTGACCTGTCGCCCCTGGCAGTAATTCTTGCCATATACTTTCTCCAGAACTTCATTGTCCGCAGCATTCTGGAAATCGGCTATCAGAATCAAAACCGGAGGGATATGATGAATATATCACCGCTCGACATACAGCAGCAGCAGTTCAAAGGTAAGATGCTCGGCGGCCTGGATCCGGCTGATGTCGACGCTTTTCTCCAGATGGTTGCCGCTGAGATGGAGGCCCTGATCCGCGAGAATGGCGAGCTCAAGGAGCAGGCGAGAAGGGTGTCTCTTCAGATTGAGGAGTTTTCCCAACGTGAAGTGACGCTGCGGGATACAATCCTGGCAGCGCAAAAAATCACCGAAGAGATGAAGGCTAATGCCCAGAAGGAGGCAACACTGCTGATTTCCGAGGCTGAGCTTAAAGGTGAGCGAATTGTTGCTGACGCAGAGAACCTCCTGCTGCAGCTGAACAACCAGATTCATGAAATAAAACGACAAAAGTTACAGTTTGAGTCAAATCTCAAGTCTTCGCTTGAATCTCACCTGAAAATGTTGACTCTTGAAGAGTAAACACGCCTTTCCTGAAAGAACTGCTCCAAACCATTGACAAAACTCCTCATTAGTTATTATATTCAACAGTGTAGTTTCAGAAATCAAGTCTGTGAGGTTATCAGAAATGCCGATGTACGAGTACAAATGCGAATCATGCAATAAACAGTTTGAGCTGCGCCAGAAATTTTCCGATCCCCCCGCAACAGAATGCCCGGATTGCGGTGGCGTTGTCGCCAAGCTTATTTCAGCGACAGCTTTTGCTCTCAAGGGTGGTGGCTGGTACAAAGAGAGTTACACTTCGGGATCCAAGCCGAGCGAAGCTCCAGCTTGCCCGGCTGCAAGCGGTGGCGGCTGTGCAGGTTGCCCTTCAGCAGCAGCGTAGATAAATTCACGGCATCAAGGAGCCGGAATATGGCAACTATCATCGACGGCAAAGCTATTGCCGCAAAAATTCGCGCTGAACTTAAAACTTCAGTTGCAGAGCTTGCCGCAAAAGGGGTTGTGCCGGGGCTTGCTGTGGTGCTCGTCGGTGAGGACCCTGCCAGCAAGGTCTACGTGAGTATGAAGGAGAAAGCCTGCGCTGATGTCGGCATCTTTTCCGATGAGCACAAACTCTCTGCCGAGACTTCTGAAAAAGAGCTTCTGGAGCTGATTGCCAAACTTAATATTGACCCGAAGATTCACGGTATTCTGGTTCAGCTCCCCCTCCCGAAGCAGATCAACACTGAAAAAGTGCTTGAGGCGATCTCCCCGGCTAAGGATGTTGACGGCTTTCACCCCTACAATGTCGGTCGCCTCATGGTAGGCAAGCCGACTTTTCAGCCCTGCACCCCTTACGGAGTCATGGTCATGCTGAAAGAGATCGGCTTTGACCTTACCGGTAAGAATGTTGTTGTTGTCGGGCGTTCGAACATTGTTGGCAAACCTGTTGCCATGATGTGCCTGCAGCAGCATGCAACGGTGACGGTCTGCCACTCCAGGACTAAAAACCTTGCCGAAGTCGTCAGCGAGGCTGATGTTGTCATAGCCGCTGTCGGTGTTCCGGAAATGATCAAAGGAGACTGGATCAAGAAGGGGGCTGTGGTTATTGATGTAGGTGTAAACCGTGTCGGCGAGAAAAAGCTTGTCGGCGATGTCGAATATGCCGCTGCTGCCGAGCGGGCAAGCGCCATCACCCCTGTCCCTGGCGGGGTCGGGCCCGATGACCATTACCATGCTGCTTTTCAACACGGTCGAATCGGCTAAAAACAGAATTCAGTAGACAGAATTCTGCCTCTGGATTTCCCATGATCATCAGCCATATAAAACCTCTCGAATCCATACTGTCAGCTCTTGGTGAAAGCCATTCAGTGTTTATTGTCGGCTGTGCCAAATGTGCAACTGTCTGTAAATCAGGCGGCGAGGAAGAGGTCTGGCAGATGCAGGAAGCGCTGATCTCTTCCGGCAGAGAGGTTAGCGGTTCAATCATTATTGATGAAGCCTGCCATATGCTCAGAGTCAGCCGCGATCTGCGCGGCAAGCAGCAGCTGGTGGATGATGCTGATGCCCTGCTGGTCATGGCTTGCGGCGCCGGCATCCAGTCTGTCTCTGCGGCAGTTTCGAAAAAGACCGTTGCCGCCCTGGACAGCATGTTCCTTGGCAATATAAAGCGATTCGGGCAGTTCGAGCAGAAGTGCAGTCTCTGCGGCGAATGCATCCTCAGTGAGACTGCCGGCATCTGTCCGGTCACAGCTTGCCCCAAGGGCCTTTTGAACGGTCCCTGCGGCGGAATGGATGCGGGGCGCTGTGAAACCGATGCTGAAGCTGAGTGTGCCTGGGCACAGATCTTCGCAAAAATGGCAGAGTCAGGCAGCCATAAAAATCTGACAGAAACAGTCCCTCCCAAAAACTACGCCAAGATCCCGAAACCCGGGAAGCTGATTCTCCCAAAATGACCGTAAACTCTTCAAACCTCCAGAGCAGACTGTCCAGGGGAGAGTTTGTCATAACTGCCGAAGTCTGTCCCCCGAAAGGGTGTGACACCGCACTCTTCCTTCAGCAGTCCAAAGCCCTTAGCGGGATCGTTGATGCAATAAACGTAACTGACAATCAGGGCGCAAATATGCGCATATCACCACTTGCCGCTTCCTGCCTGCTCCTTCGTGAAGGGGTCGAACCGCTGCTGCAGCTAACCTGCCGTGACAGAAACCGGCTGGCTCTCCAGAGTGAGCTCCTTGGCGCGGCTGCGCTTGGGATAACAAATATCCTGGCTCTTTCCGGTGATCATATCTGCTTCGGTGACCACAAAGAGGCCAAAGCGGTCTTCGATCTTGATTCTGTTCAACTGCTGGAAACCATGAAGTGTCTCGAAAGCGGCTTTGACCTCTCAGGGAAAAAACTCGATGGTAGCCCCCGGTTTTTTACCGGCGCTGCGGCTGCGCCCGAGGCGGAACCGTTTGAGCTGACACTCTTCAAACTCCGTAAGAAAGCGGCTGCCGGGGCCAGATTTTTTCAGACACAGGCAATCTTTCGTCCTGATAAACTTGAGCGCTTCGCTGAGTCAATAAAGCCAATGGGGGTCAAGATCATTACCGGCATCCTTCTCTTAAAGTCTGCCGGAATGGCGCGTTTTATCAATAAAAACATCCCCGGCTTGCGCATACCGGAAGAGCTGATAGCTGAACTTGAAAACTCGACTAATCCTGCTCAGACCGGTATTGATATAGCGATTAGACTCGCAAGGGCCGTGAAACCCTATTCCCACGGATTGCATATCATGGCGATGGGACGGGAAGAGGCTATTCCGGAGATTGTGAAGAGCAGTATTCAGTAGTCAGAATACAGGAGACAGAATAAAAGCTTTTCTACTGAATTCTGACTCCTTATTCCTGTATTCTTTTTGGAGGTTTCTCATGCTAGTCAAAAAAGCGGTTTTCCCGGTTGCCGGTCTTGGCACCCGTTTTCTCCCCGCAACAAAATCATCTCCGAAAGAGATGCTCGCCCTTATAGATAAGCCTCTGGTGCAGTATGTAGTTGAGGAGGCGGTCGCTTCCGGGATCGAACAGATTCTTTTTGTCACTGGCCGTGGCAAGAGAGCTATTGAAGATCACTTCGACATAGCTTTCGAACTTGAAGCGCTGCTTTATGATAAGGGGAAAGAGCTGGAGCTTTCACAGGTGAGAGAGATTGCCGAGATGGTGGATATCTTCTACGTTCGCCAAAAGCAGGCCCTCGGACTTGGTCATGCTATCCTTTGCGCAAAGGATTTTGTCGGCAATGAACCTTTCGCAGTTCTCCTCGGAGACGATATCATTGATGCTGACAAACCTTGTCTGTCACAGCTGCTCGAAGTTCACAACAAATATCGAGGCTCCGTGCTGGCGCTCGAACAGGTGCCGATGGAAAACATCTCCTCTTACGGCTGCGTAAAGGCAGACCATATCTCTGACAGGGTTTATGAGGTGACTGATATGGTGGAAAAACCGAAACCTGAAGCAGCTCCGTCTGATCTTGCCATTATCGGTCGCTACATCCTCACGCCGGAGATATTCCCCATCCTTGAAAATCAGGAACCGGGAAAGGGTGGCGAGATCCAGCTCACCGATGCCATTCTCAAACTTTCCAAAAATCAGGCCATTTACGGTTGCAGATTCGAGGGGACCCGCCACGACTGCGGTGACAAGCTCGGCTTTCTTAAGGCAACAGTTGATCTGGCGCTTAAGCGTGATGAATTCAACGGGGCTTTTGAAAAGTATCTGCGGGAGAGGCTGTCAATGATCTGATTTTGAAGAGGTCAAATGTTTGGTCTGCGCTGCTCGATAAACCAGAAAAATGGTGCGAGTACTCCCATAAACCAGATAAAGCATAACAGCCCGACAACTGCATTAAACAGCTTGAAGTTCGTACATGGCGCGAATACCCGGTCATGAAAATTCAAGAATGGATAGCGACCTGCACCAAGAAACGATCGTAAGTGGATATCGAAAAAATAGAACATCTGCCAGGAGTTCTGGCGTATATAGCGCCCTAAAAGATAGAATACCCGGATTGATCCCAACAAACCCCAATCTTCACGCATCATCCGCCATATAAGGCCAAAGAATGGTGTCAGCAGAAGCGTGCCGGTCTCCTGCTGTAGCCGGTATGCCCCCGGCGCACGAACAAAGAACTCCTCTACTCCAACATTGTGCAATCCCATCATCATGCTCATCAGGATATAACGCCGGTGAAACCCTTCCGCCTCAAACCGGCGTGCCGAGGTTTTAAGATATCCGGGGAGCGTAATCCATTTCCCGTGAGATCTGATTTTTTCGGCAATGCGCTGATCTTCCAGAAAAGGCATGCTTTCATCGAAACTGCCGAGCTGTCTGAAGAACTCTCTTGAGAGCAGCAAACCCTGGTCACCGTTGGTGGTGTTGACCCGGTTAAAAGCTGTTTTTTCCTCTGCATAACGATAGGCCATGGTATTGCCTGTTGTGCATCGAATAAATTGAAGTCTGAAATGACCGGCTACCCGGTTTGCTTCGCGCTCTGCCATAATTAATGCTTCCATGGCATTACTGAGAAGAGTGGGGTCATCAATGCGTGAATCTGCGTGCAGGAACAGGATGTAGTCGCTTGTTGCCTGGAGCGCGGCGGCATTCATCTGTCTCCCGCGCCCCCTGATGGCACTTACAAAATCAGCGCCATACTCTTCCGCAACTGAGCGGGTTGCATCCGTTGAGCCGCCATCGCCAATAATCACTTCAAGACGGATGTTCTGCTGTTGTTTGAGGTCAGCCAGAAGTTCGGGCAGATTTTCTGCTTCATTGAGGGTTGGAATGATTATGGAGAGAACCGTTTTAAGTGAATCTGGCATCGAGAACTATTTCCTCTCCGTTGAAAGGATAATATCCCCGTACCACGCTTCCGCAGCACCGCCGGTATCGTCAGTATCGGTCATGATGGCAATTGCATCCGCTTCCGGCGGGGCAGCGCCGAACAGTCTGCGATAATCGGCAAACAGGTCCCGTTCTTCTGATATCCATTGTCCGGCTTTATCATTCCCAGACTCTACAGCAATCATCCTGGCGTTTGAGGTATAAGCATTTTGAATCGATTCCCCCTTCGCCAGCTTATTCGCCCAGATGTAATTGATCGCCTTCGTCTGCCAAAAATATCGACCCTTGAAAACAACATACAGACGTGCGGCATAGTCATCACCGCTCTTTAATTTTTCGTCGCCACCCTTGATCGTGCCTGCAATTTTCCAGCTCCAGCGCAAGTAACGATGCGTTGCAGGCTGAAAGCGAATTTTTCTGATCATTCCTGAAGCTGTATCATGACTGGTAGCCTTGACAACAGTTCGGCCATCTTCTTTTACCAGGCGATATTCAGTCATCCCCTTGAAACTCTTGGCCTCCCACCCGGTCAGGCCTTCAGTATTAAAGCGGCTGACCTGAATTTCATCCGCATGCGCAAATGGCACAAATACAGACAGTAAAGCAACTATTAACCCGATGGCTATCATGTTACCTTGACCGGATTTCCCTCGCTTGCTGGCCGGCGCTGATAGCCCATCCAGGCTTCCACATTGAGGACATTTTTCCAGATTGGTAAGCCAGATAAACCAGGTTCCCAATCCGACCTTTGTGAGTGAATGCCAGAACAGTTTCAATTTGCAGTTGGGACATATGATCGAGGTATATGCCCAGGCAAAGGCTCCTATCACAAGAAACATGCCGCCAATGACGAGGGCGGTGATAGTCTCTTTTGCCAATAGCTTGTAAAGAAAACTCTGGAAAAGTGTTACCCCGGCTCCTATTGCCATTGCTGCCGCGAAAACATATAGTTTCCAAAGTTGATCTGTTTTTTGCAATACGCCCATAATTACTTCATCCTCTTTATTATGATTGGTCACAGCTGTTTCACAAATTTCATGGCGGCTGAATTCATGCAGTAGCGAAGTCCGGTTGGCTTCGGACCGTCTTCGAAAACATGGCCCAGATGGGCATCACAGCGGCTGCAGATTACTTCGGTCCGTTTTGAGAAGAGGCTGTTGTCCTCCCGGGTTGTGATATTTTCCGGAGCAATCGGCTGCCAGAAGCTTGGCCAGCCAGTGCCGGACTCGTACTTATGTTCTGAGCTGAAAAGATCGTTGCCGCAACAGATGCATTGGTAAATACCGCTTTCGTGATTGTTCCAGGTTGCCCCGGTGTAGGCCCGTTCCGTCCCCTGTTCACGGGTGACATGGTACTGCTCGGGCGTCAGCTGCTTGCGCCACTCTTCAGGGCTTTTGACGACTTTATCGCTCATGATGTATCCTTTCGCGGCAACAGAATAGAGCTTCACCTTGCCACTGTTAATTGAGGCGGATTTGACTGCAGAGGGTGGCTGTGTAGTTTCAGCAGTGCAGGCTATGGCTAAAACCAATAAAGACAGACTTAACAGACTTGCGAAAATCCTCATATGCTCCTCCGGTTACATAGATTGTTAGCTTGCTAGTAACTATTCAGCAGTCAGTAGACAGAATTCAGGAGTCAGAATAACAAGCCTGCTGAAAGCACATTTCTTCAGGCATTCAAGGCACGAAACGAGTAATTTATCGAAAATCAGGCACATTGAGTTCAGCATTCATCTGAATTCTGGCTACTGAATTCTGTATTCTGAATAGTTACGCTTGCTAATGTCCTGCTGTGCTCCCCCATAACTCCCTGAGCCGCTGGTCCCGACCGCAGCCGTTACGATAGTATCTGTATCTTAAGGGATTTTTTTTGTAGTAGTGCTGATGATAATCTTCGGCCGGATAAAATTCACCTGCCTGAACGATCCCGGTTACAATCGGGGCTTTGAACGGCTTGCTTT
>CAWEPN010000015.1:0-48343 GCA_963810975.1 uncultured delta proteobacterium
GCTACGTGATGACGACCGGCGGGGACGACCTGAGCGTCCGTTTTGCGACTTACGCCGGATCCCGCAAGGTTGCGCAGATCGCAGCCAACCCTGAGGTGCACGTGACGCTGGGAGTCAACGATCCGGCCAACATGACCCCGTACCTGCAGATCCAGGGACGGGCGCGCTTCTCCACCGAGGCTGCGGAGCGACACGGCTTCTGGAGCGAGATGCTGGCCAACTATTTCAGCGGCCCCGATGATCCGAACTACGGAGTAGTGATCGTGACACCTTACCGGATTGAACTGGCGCAGGCAGGAGTGCCGGAACCGGAGGTCTGGACGGCGGAGTAGAATCTACGGAGTTCCGGGGGCAGTACATTTAATTCAAAAGGCGGCAAATTGCAGCTGCAAAGGAGAGGAGCGGTCATGCAAAAACTCATACTGATGGTGGTGACAATACTCGGCGGGGCGGCCCTGGCGTTCGGCGCAGCTGCAAGCAAGGATGCGGACAGCAAGGCCCTCGATGTCATCAAGAAGAGGTGCACCGGCTGCCACGGCGAAGACCGGATCAACGCGGCTTTCAAGGCCGGCCGGGATATGAAGGCCATTCAGCGGGAGATGGAGAAGAAGGGGGCAAAGCTGACCGACCAGGACAAGAGCACCCTTGATTTCTACTGGAAGCAGACGCCGGTGCTGAAAAAGTAGGCCGAGGGATTACGGGGACAGGTTTGCTCAATTCAAAAGGCGGCCAATCGGCCGCCTTTGCTGTTTCGGGATTCAGATAGCCGGTTACTGTCTGCTTTACCCCCTGCGCCTGCTGATGACGGTTGCCAGAATCGGTACGGTTGTAGCGACCCCGACCAGAAAAAGGGTCCAACCGACCGCTTTCTTCTGTTCCCTGGCCAGACGGTCACCTAAAATCAGGGCAGCACCGGCGCCAAGTGCCGCCCGGGTGCCGGCAATGAATGCCAGTTCAGGCATGGATAGATATGTCTTTTTCATCTGCTGCCTCCTTTTACGTCGCCACTAGAGTGGGTTATCGCCGGGATAATACGGTAGTTGCTCCGGAAAACCAGGTTATGCAGGTCGGCGCTCGCAATCGCCCGCAGCGTCGGCAACTCGGCGGCGGCATCTGCTGCGCTGAAGACGTTGAGGGGCCAGACCCCCACGGTCGCGCCGCGCAGGTGCGGATGGTGGAAACCGTGCCCGAAGAATGCTTCCAGAGTGACGGGAGAGATGCCTGCCTGCGCCTGCTCCGGCCAGCCCAGAGTCCAGATTGCGGTGCTGTCGCCGTTTGGCGACCTGATGATGCCGGTAGCAGTGATCGTGCCACTCCCCAGCAGCAGGGTTTCGTTCATTTCAGCCAGGGTCTGGCGGGTGAAGGGGTCGAGGTAGCCGACGGCAGCGGCGAAGAGCTGCTCCTTGTCGGTACGACTGATTGCTCCGTCGCCATGGGTGCCGTCACGCAAGTCGGCAAAATGCCGCAACAGCCCGCGCAGATGGACCGGAGACTGGTCGTTTTCGCACAATTTCGTGGTCATGGTTCCTTCCTCCTGATGGTGTCTTGATGCCTTATATAGTTATTATACCCGGTATTGGAGTATTTTCGAAGTTAGGTCTGGGGAAGGTATTCAGGGGACAGCATAGAATTCTTCAGGTTACTTCAAGGTACGGGCGTATAGCAATCCGACAATCCTCCTTGCGTCCTGTCCTGGCAATGGCGCCGATAGCCTCGATGATATTTTCCACCGATTCATCCGCTGCAACGATTTCGAGTTTCACCCGATCTAAAATATTGGCGACGAACATGGCGCCGCGGCCGTCTTTGCTGTTTATGTTGCCGGCTGCGCAGTTAAGGTCTACTGTGGATATACGACTCATCGTTACTTGCAGCCGGAAAATGTTAAGGATGCCTATATCCGGCACTACCACTCCTTACCTCAAGGAGACCCCTCGTGCCACCTACACCGCTCCCCCGTCTACCGTTATCTCTCATTGAAAGCAAGCAGCTGCGGCTGATCGAAGCCAATCGTCTCGAGTACGGTCTCCGCTACAACTTTTTGACCTTTGCCGACAGTGAACGACTGGAGTCGGCGGAAGCAGAGCGCCGGGAGCTGTTGCAATGGCTGGCGGAGCACGCCGCTTTCGGTTATGCCGGGACCAAGGTGGATTGTAACAGTCTCTCGCCCGGTTGCCGGCACTGCGGCGCTGGCGGCTGGTCCTGCCTTTTTGTCAACGGCCGTTGTAACGGGCAGTGTTTCTACTGCCCCACGGCCCAGGACGATAGCGGGCCTCCGGTCACCAATGGCCTGGCTTTTACCGATCCTGACGAGTATGCCGATTATGTGGCCACCCTCGGTTTCAGCGGTGTCAGCATCAGCGGCGGCGAACCGCTCCTGACGCCGGAGTTGTCCCTCTCCTTTCTGCGAGCCGTGCGGAAGCGCTGCGGTGATAGAGTCCATCTCTGGCTTTACACCAACGGCACCATGCTGACTGCCGATCTCTGCAGCAAACTGAAGGATGCCGGTCTGGACGAGATTCGTTTCGACCTGGGGGCGGTCCGCTATAATCTTAAAAAGCTGCGCCTGGCGATCGGCTGCATCCCGACGGTGACGGTGGAGATTCCGGCGGTGCCGGAGGATGAGGAACTGCTGCAACTGAAAATGGTAGAAATGGCCGAGGCCGGGGTGAAGCATCTCAACCTGCACCAGATGCGGTTGACGCCGTTCAACTTCGGGCCGTTGACGGCACGCGGCTATATCTTCCTCCATGGCGAGAAGGTGACGCTGCTGGAGTCGGAACTCTGCGCCTTGCGTCTGGTCCGTTTCGGCCTGGAACAGGGCATTCCCCTGCCGGTGAACTACTGCTCGTTCACCTACAAGCGGCGCTTTCAGCTGGCCGCTTCCCGGCGGCGTGCGGCCCTGTCGATCTGCGGCGCCGGTGAGACCGTGACCGAGCCCGGCTTTTTGCGGACTCTTTCGACCACCGCTGTCAGTTACAGTGAAACAGCTCTCCTGCAAAGTCCGAGCTATCGCGCCCCGTTCAACAAGATCGTCCTGGCAGGCGGACGCTCCCTGTACCTGGAGCGCCGACCACAGTCATTGGGAGCGAAGCTGTCAGGAGCGGAACTGACCGCCCTGCACGCGGGCGAACCGCCGGACAGGCTGGCAGGTTTTGAACGAATCGAGAGCGGTTTGGCCGAGTATTTTTAACAGTGCAGAGAAGACTTCCGTGAGAGAAGTGCGGGACGAATTCCGGGGAGTTCACTTAATTCAAAAGGCGACCTGACAATAGGCATAAAGTCGCTAAGATTTTCGAGGGGGATGGAAAACAGCCGCCCGGATGCAACCCGGTAATAAAACCCTTGGCTGCGCCGGGAAGTGCTATAATACAACAAAGTCGATGTTTATGGTGAATTTGCACCATACCCCCCGGCAACAAGGAGAAGTAGTTATGAGTAAAGGAGAGAACACCAAAAAGGAAGGGAAAAAAGCAGCAGTCCTGTCTCCGAAAGAGAAAAAGGCAGCCAAGCAGATCAAGAAGACGGAAAAGAAATTCAGCGTAATTCCGGCGCACTAACCTGCACGAATTCCGGAGACAACATACTTGATTCAAAAGGCGGCAGGTCGGCCGCCTTAACTGTTTTCGTAGGAAAACTAGGAAAACTAGGGAAAACTAGGGACACTCCCCATATTTTCAATTGCCCCGCCTTAATTTCTCCTATACCATTCGCCATATGCTAAGAATCGACCGCCTCGCCGGGTAGGGTTCCGCTTTCATTACCCCCCTGATTTTCCCCAGTCCAGCAATTGTGGTTTGCATCCCTTATCTGATATACTGTCCCGACTATGAAACCATCCCTCAAATACTGGATATTCATCCTCGCCATCGCCTGCACCATCTTCGGCGTGATCCTCGCCAGCGTGTTCGGCTCGTGGTTCAACCTGGAACCCCATGAACAGGCGTATCTGGCGGGGCTGGCGGACCGGATCCTGCCGTTCCCGATCCTGGGCGCCTTTGCCCTGTTCCTGGTCATCGGCGGCATGGTCAGCATGTTGTTCCGCTACTACATCATCCCGATCATGCGGATGGCGGAATCGACCCAGTTGATCTCCCTCTCCAACCCCGACCACCGGGTCCCGACCACCGGGGCACGGGAAGTCGCTCACCTGGCCGGGATCATCAACGCCTCGGCGGACGCCTACCAGAGGCTGCAGCAGGAGGTCGAGACCGCAACCTACGAGGCTCGGGCGGATCTGCTGGAAGAGCGCAACCGCTTCGCCGCGCTGATGTCGGAGCTGCCGGCCGGGGTGCTGGTCTGCAACATCCATGGCCAGATCCTCCTCTACAACAAGCAGGCCCAGACGCTGCTGCAGGCGTCGTCCCACGAAAAGTTCACCGGGCTGGCCGGGCGGAATGAGGGGTGGATCGGCCTGGGGCGGTCACTCTTCAGCGTGATTCCGAGGGAGCAGGTGGCCGCCGGGATCGAACGGTTGCAGAAGGCGGTGGCCGCCGGGCTGCCCGACCTGACCGTCCGGTTCACGGTGGAGCATGGTGACGGGTGCCCCCTGAACATCTCCATGGCGCCGGTGTTCAGCTTCCACTGCGACCAGCACGACGAGTGTGTCCTGTGCGACCGTCACGCCATGTCGGGGCTGGTTCTTACCATCGACGACACCTGCGCGCCGCAGGCTGCGGCTGCTGACGACCCGGCCCGGCTGCCGGACCGGACAGGGGAGGAGGTGGTACCCCCCGCCGGCCAGCCGCCGGTACGGGAATCCCGGCCGACCTTCTACGAGTTCGACCTGTTCCATCAACAAGCCCCGGGGGAGATGGGGGAACAGCCGCTGCGCCGGCTGACCTGCGTGGCCTTCGATACGGAAACCACCGGCCTCGATCCGGCTGCGGGAGACGAGATCGTCCAGCTCGGGGCGGTGCGGATCGTTAACGGCAAGCTGATCCGTGAGGAGATGATCGACCAGCTGATCGACCCGCAGCGGCCGATTCCGGAGGCGTCCTCGGCGATCCACGGCATCACGGAAAAGATGGTGGCCGGCCAGCCGACCATCGACCAGGTGCTCCCCCACTTCCACCACTTCGTGGAGGGGGCTGTACTGGTGGCACATAACGCAGCGTTCGACATGCGCTGCCTGCAGCTGAAGGAGTCGCGGACCGGGGTGAGATTCGACAACCCGGTGCTGGATACACTCTTTCTCTCATCCATCCTCCACCCCCACCAGGAGTCCCATTCCCTGGATGAGATCGCCGCCCGGCTGAACCTGACCAATATCGGCCGCCATACTGCGCTGGGGGATGCCATCGTGACCGCGGAGGTGCTGCTGAAGATGATCCCTCTGCTGGAAGCGAGGGGGATCGTGACCCTGAACGACGCCCTGAAGGCGTCGGCCCGCTCTCCGTTTGTCACTGTCAGCTACTAGCCCTGTTACGTGGCAGCCACCTGATGTATGAGGTATTGGACTTTTTCCGGTTGCGGGGGGTGGGCGGAGTAGCGCCATCCCGGGAAGCGATGGCAGCGCTGGAAGATGCCTTGCGCTCGATGGTGCGCGGTGACGGCGGGCTCACGGGACATTGCTGATCGAGAACCCTGAATTCTAAGGACACAAGACTTAATTCAAACGGCGGCCAAGCGGCCGCCTTTGCTGTTTTTGCAAAGAAATTTATTGCTGCTTACTATCACCTGTGGCACACTATCAAGTACTTAATCAAGTATCACAAGGAGTACCACTATGAATACCATACCGGCACAGGAGATCAAGCGGCGCGGCATTGCCGCTGTTGACGACCTGATCGCCGCAGGTGACGTCCATGTCATCCGCAACAACCGTCCCGAGTACGTGGTGCTGACCGAGGCGCGTTACCGGGAGCTGGTGGCCGAGGCGGAGGAGGCGTATGTGGCCCGGGTGAAGGCTTCGCTGCAGGATGTGAAGGCCGGCCGGGTGCGAAGATTCGCCTCTGCCGACGAACTGCTGCAGGCGCTCGACGCTGACGGGGAGTGAGCGTGTTCAGCGTCATCACCTCGGAAAAGTTCCTCCGCCAGGCGCGGCGGTTCTTCAAAAAGCACCCTGATCTCAAGCCCCGCTTCGCCACGACCATCGATGCCCTGCAGCAGGATCCGTTTCAACCGGCTCTTGCGCTGCACCCACTTTCCGGCAAACTTGCCGGATGCCATGCTATCAGCCTTACCTACAGTTACCGCATTACCCTGACCCTGCTGATTACCGACAAGGAGATCATTCTCCTCGACATCGGCAGCCATGACGAGGTGTACCGGTAGGAAACCAGCGGAATTCCAGGGATATCAATATTTAATCCTATGAGCCTATGGCTCCCGGACCGCGCTTCAAGCATCGGTCAGACAGATCACTAGTCATCATGATGCTTATCTTTCTTGTGATTTTTGTGCTTTCCCTTGTGCTGTCCTTTGTGTTTTCCGTGATCGTGGTGCACTTCTTTCTCATGGACGATTACCCTCTCCCTCTCCACCACGGCGACGGGGTGCGGCTGAGGCGCGTTGGTTGCCGTTACTCTCACGTTAGGTGTTACAACATCGACGCCGACATTCACGTTGGCTGCGGCGGCAATGCCCGCCATGGCGATTACGCCGATAGCACTGCCGACAGCACCTTTCATCATTTGCACCTTCATGCTTCCTCCTGGTTGCTTTTTGATTTGAATCACCCGGAAAATCCGGCATCAGTCGCAAAAAAGCCGGGATGCCGAATATATGATATTTCGGCATCCCGGCTGTCTCATGGAGACCCATTAGGCTTTCCGCCCCACCCTCGCGGATGGTTTAGTCTTTTCGATTATCTTCTGAATGAAACTGGACGGTACAGTATAAGAAGTTTTGTCCGGAGTCAATAATGGTTAATCACCAATCTGGGGAACCTAGGGAGACGCTGCTTGTTATTTTCCTATCAGAAAATGCCGATCAGAAAATGCGGGACAGATTTATTTTTACACTAAACAAGACGGCCAATAGGGTCGCCTTTGCTGTTTTGACACGGATAAGAAACTTCTTGGGAAATACAGGGACACCTTACCTATTCCCGCTTGACGACACAGCCCTTCGGGAGTAATTTTCCATGCCACGAAAAGCCGCATAATTGCCCCCGGAATACCCACCATGTTACCCGCGCGGCAAGGCGCGGCAGCAAACTGAATAACGACATCCAACCCGGCCGGCAGCTTCTTGTCCGGCAACACTTCACGGGAGGTAGACGATGCAGGTCATCGGTATCAACGGCAGTCCCCGCAAACAATGGAACACGGCAACTCTGGTGGCAAAGGCCCTGGAGGGGGCCGCAGCGCAAGGGGCCCAGACGGAACTCGTCCACCTGTACGACCTGGACTTCAAGGGGTGCACGAGCTGCTTCGCCTGCAAGACCAGGGGGGGGAAGAGCTACGGCCGCTGCGCCATGAAGGACGGTCTGACGCCGGTGCTGGCAAAGATCGCCACGGCCGACGCCCTGGTCATCGGCTCGCCGGTCTATTTCGGCTCGGTCACCGGCGAGACGCGCAGCTTCATCGAACGGCTGCTGTTCCCCTATCTGACCTACACCGTCCCCTACGGCACCCTCTTTCCGAAGAAGCTTGCCACGGCCTTCATCTACACCATGAACGTCACCGAAGAGCGGAGCAGGGAGTTCGGCTACGAGTACTTCATCAAAGTCGAACGAACGCTATGCCCAACTGCTGCTCGGGACCGCCGAGTCGCTCTGCGCTTTCGATACCTGCCAGGTGGACGACTATTCGAAAGTGGTGATCGAGAGCTTCGATCCGGTCCACAAGGCGAAGCGGCGGGCGGAGGCGCTGCCGCTGGATTGCCGGCGGGCCTTCGAACTGGGGAAACGGCTGGCCGGGGCGGAACCGTCGCGGCGTAGGACAATTCCGGGGATAGTTTACTTAATTAAAAAGGCGGCCGAGCGGCCGCCTTTGCTGTTTACCGTTTTATTATTATTCCCTGACGTATTTATCCATGTCGTATTCGTCAACCATTCTCATGATTCGCGCATACTCCGCTTCGATCATCATTTATTGATTATTTTTCTCACGTACATTCATCTCGAATACCGCCCGCACTTCGTTATCGTCCATCATGCCGTCAATTGCCCGCATCCCTTCTTCCATCTTCTTCTCCTTGTAATCCCGGGACACAATACTTATTTCAAAAGGCAACCGATTGGGCCGCCTTTGCTGTTTCTGTTGCCGGCTGCGCAGTTAAGGTCTACTGTGGATATACGACTCATCGTTATTTGCAGCAGGAAAATGTTAAGGATGCCTATATCCGGCACTACCACTCCTTACCCCAAGGAGATCCCACGTGCCATCTACACCGCTCCCCCGTCTACCGTTATCTCTCATTGAAAGCAATCAGCTGCGGCTGATCGAAGCCAATCGTCTCGAGTACGGTCTCCGCTACAACCTTTTGACCTTTGCCGGCAGTGAACGACTGGCAGTCGGCGAAAGCAGAGCGCCAAGAACTGCTGCAGTGGCTGGCGCAGCACGCCGCTTTCGGTTATGCCGGGACCAAGGTGGATTGCAACAGTCTCTCGCCCGGTTGCCGGCACTGCGGCGCTGGCGGCTGGTCCTGCCTGTTTGTCAACGGCCGCTGTAACGGGCACTGTTTCTACTGCCCCACGGCCCAGGACGATAACGGGCCGCCGGTCACCAATGGCCTGGCTTTTACCGATCCGGACGAGTATGCCGATTATGTGGCCGCCCTCGGTTTCAGCGGTGTCAGCATCAGCGGCGGCGAGCCGCTCCTGACGCCGGAGTTGTCCCTCTCCTTTCTGCGAGCCGTGCGCAAGCGCTGCGGTGATAAAGTCCATCTCTGGCTTTACACCAACGGCACCATGCTGACTGCCGATCTCTGCAGCCAACTGAAGGATGCCGGCCTGGACGAGATCCGCTTCGACCTGGGGGCGGTCCGCTACAATCTTAAAAAACTGCGCCTGGCGGTCGGCTGCATCCCGACGGTGACGGTGGAGATTCCGGCGGTGCCGGAGGATGAGGAACTGCTGCAACTGAAGATGGTAGAAATGGCCGAGGCCGGGGTGAAGCACCTCAACCTGCACCAGATGCGGCTGACGCCGTTCAACTTCGGCCCGTTGACGGCGCGCGGCTATATCTTCCTCCATGGCGAGAAGGTGACGCTACTGGAGTCGGAACTCTGTGCCTTGCGGCTGGTCCGTTTCGGCCTGGAACAGGGCATTCCCCTGCCGGTGAACTACTGCTCTTTCACCTACAAGCGGCGCTTTCAGCTGGCCGCTTCCCGGCGGCGTGCGGCCCTGTCGATCTGCGGCGCCGGCGAGACCGTGACCGAGCCCGGCTTTTTGCGGACTCTTTCGACCACCGCTGTCAGTTACAGCGAAACAGCTCTCCTGCAAAGTCCGAGCTATCGCGCCCCGTTCGACAAGATCGTCCTGGCAAGCGGACGCTCCCTGTATCTGGAGCGCCGACCGCTGTCACTGGGACCGGAGCTGTCAGGAGCGGAACTGACCGCTCTGCACGCGGGCGAACCGCCGGACAGGCTGGCCGGTTTTGAACGGATTGAGAGCGGTTTGGCCGAGTATTTTTAACAGTGCAGAGAAGACTTCCGTGAGAGAAGTGCAGGACGAATTCCGGGGAGTTCACTGAATTCAAAAGGCGGCCTGACAATAGACATAAAGTCGCTAAGATTTTCCAGGGGGATGGAAAACAGCCGCCCGGACGCAACCCGGTAATAAAACCCTTGGCGGCACCGGGAAGTGCTATACTATAATAAGTCGCTGTTTATGGTGAATTTGCACCATACCCCCCGGCAACAAGGAGAAGCAGTCATGAGTAAAGGAGAGAACACCAGGAAGGAAGGGAAAAAAGCAGCAGTCCTGTCCCCGAAGGAGAAAAAGGCAGCCAAACAGATCAAGAAGACGGAAAAGAAATTCAGCGTAATTCCGGCGCATTAACCTGCACGAAATCCGTGGATAGCGTTTCGGCGAAATCATACGTAAATTAAAAGGAGGCGGCCGATTGGCCGCCTTAACTGTTTCCGGGTGGGGGATTATTCCCTGACAAAGATATCCATGTCGGATTCGTCAACCATTCTCATGATTCGCGCATACTCCGCTTCGATCAGCAGATAGTGATTATGGGTCTCACGAACATTCAGCTCGAATACCGCGCGCACTTCGGGATCTGTCCATCAAGCCGGCAAGTGCCCGCAGCCCTTCTTCCAGCTGCTTCTCCTTGTGCAAGGCGACTTCAAGAGCCTTGCGCTCGGTAAACTCTCGGCTCCGCATAACTTTTGAGCCACGGCAAGCCAAGTTGACTCGTCGGACTCCTCAATTGCAAGAAAGTCATCAAGGGAGGGGATGTCGGACCCGGGATAGATCGGTGGAAATGGCCGGCATGCTCCCGCTCTTCTTTGGCCAACAGCTCAAAAGTCTTTTTTGCGCGGGGGTCCGTGAACTGCTGGGCACCGTACTGATAAAAGAGCATGGCACTCTTTTCCGTATGCATTGAGCTTTTGATAGCTTCCTGGACATCTGTTTTCATAATCGTCTCCTTTTCTGATGAGGGTGATCTGTTCTGGTGCATCGGGGCAGCAGGATGCATGGTGCAAGTATACCCGGCCGAAACCCAAAGACAAATTCGTCAATTCCACAAGTCAGCAATTCCAGTTCAGAGGCCACCATATATAATGCAAAAGGCGGCCAAGCGGTCGCCTTTGCTGTTTCAAGTTGTCTCTTTCCGGCAATTATCCCCCGTCATCCCTTACCAACTGCTGAAAAACGTCTTGAGGAGGGTCGGAGGTCAGGCTCAAGTGAGCGCAAGGCCGAAGCGTAGCAGAGCTACGTTGAGGTTTTGAGTGAACGGCAACACTGCAATTGGCCGCCTTAACTGTTTCCGGGTGGGGGGATTATTCCCTGACGTAGGTATCCATGTCGGATTCGTCAACCATTCTCATGATTCGCGCATACTCCGCTTCGATCAGCAGGTAGTGATTATGGGTCTCGCGGACATTCAGCTCGAATACCGCGCGCACTTCGGGATCGTCCATCATGCCGGCTAGTGCCCTTAGCCCTTCTTCCAGCTGCTTCTCCTTTTGGAGGGCGACTTCAAGAGCCTTTTGCTCGGTAAATTCAGCCCCGCATACCTTTTGAGCCACGGCCAGCCAGGTTTTTTCGTCGGTTTCCTGGGCTGCCAGAAAGTCATCAAGAGAGGGGATGTCGGACCCGGGATAGATCCGGTGGAAATGGCCGGCATGTTCCCGCTCTTCTTTGGCCAACAGCTCAAAGGTCTGTTTTGCGCGGGGGTCCGTGAACCGCTGGGCACCGTACTGGTAAAAGAGCATGGCACTCTTTTCCGTATGCAGTGAGTTTCTGATGGCATCCTGAACTTCTGCTTTCATAGTCTTCTCCTATTTTTTCCGTGATCTGTTCTTGTGCATCGTGTCAGCAGGATGCATGGTGCAAGTATACCCGCCCAAAACCCAAAGACAAATTCGTCAATTCCACAATTCAGTCCCGTACCCAGTGGCAGGTGTACCCCCCCGGGTTCTTCACCAGGTAATCCTGATGATACTCCTCGGCCCGCCACCAGGGGCCGGCCGGGACGATCTCGGTGACGATCGGCTGTTTCCATTTGCCGCTGGCATCCACCTCTGCCTTGACCTTCAGGGCAATCCGCTGCTGCTCTGCGTCATGGTAGAAGATGGCGCTCCGGTAGCTGGAGCCCGCATCGTTTCCCTGGCGGTCCGGCGTGGTCGGGTCGTGCATCCGGAAGAAGAAGCGCAGCAGGGCTTCATAGCTGGTCTTCGCCGGATCGAATTCAATCCTTACTGCTTCGGCATGCCCCTCATGGTTCTGATAGGTGGCGTTAGCCACCTTCCCGCCGGTATAGCCCACTTCCGTGGCGATTACCCCCGGCTGCTTGCGCAGTAGATCCTCCATCCCCCAGAAGCAGCCGCCGGCCAGGGTTGCTACCTGCTTCGCCGCTGCAGCGGCGGCCTTCCGGCCGAAGAGGGGGAGCCAGGCACCGTAGCCGGCCTTCTCCAGGTCATCCACCGGGATGAAGCGGAGCGAAGCGGAGTTGATGCAGTAGCGCAGCCCCCCCTTGTCCCGCGGCCCGTCGCTGAAGATGTGCCCCAGATGGGAATCGGCCTCGGCCGAGCGGACCTCGGTCCGGACCATGCCGAATGTGCTGTCCTTATTCTCTTTCACATGGTCCGGGGCGACCGGCCTGGTAAAGCTGGGCCAGCCGGTGCCGGACTCGAACTTGTCCCGGGAGGAGAAGAGCGGCTCGCCGCTGACAATGTCCACGTAGAGCCCTTCGCGATGGTTGTTCCAGTATTCGTTGTCGAACGGCGGCTCGGTCCCCGACTTCCGGGTGACTTTGTACTGCAACGGCGTCAGGCGCTGCTGCAGCTCTTCGTCCGAATATTTATTCCCTTGTCATGGTCGTCTCCTTTCCGGCAGCCTGGTCCACCACGCGGGGTGGACGGACCATCACCGCCAGCACCAGAAGTGCCGTCATAATTCCTAAAACCGTCAGAATTATCTTTTTCATGATGTTGCCTCGTTGCCCAATTCATCCTGTGTGTAGCGCTTGAGTACCGTTTTATCTCCAGGCATCATGGCTCATTCCCCTTCCTTTTCAGCCGCCTGGAGAAACCTGGTACCTATGTTTTAGTATAACATATCAATTAGTTTCCGTCCGGAAAGGGTGCTTTTTCGCCCTGGCGGCGTCAATCTGCGGTCTTGCTTGTGACTTGGCCATACGGCCAACCCCTACGGGGCGCCTTCGCGGTCCAATTTTGCAAGCAAAATTGTGCGGCAGGTAGTTAAAATCTCCGCGCAATACCTCGATTTACTTGCCAGGACACTCTTTGCGGAAAAGCTGATAAAAATCTGCTATAGGGCGAATGGGAGGCGTATTCAGAGGAGATTCATACTTGATTCAAAAGGCGGCCAAACGACAGCCTTTGCTTCTTTGCCGCTGAAGGCCATCACTTCTAGCCATTTGCCCTGAATTGCATTTTCCGGAGGAGCGGCTATACTCTTCTTACAAGATAAATAAACTCTAACCACGAATGACAAGGAGGAACCAATGGACTGTAATGTCGAGCAGCACAAAATGCATATGTGCGCCCTTAAGGCTGAAAAAGACACTGATTGCATCAAAAGCCTCTCCGATAAACCGACCGTTGCCTGCGGTAACTGCGGTGCCAAAGCCAACAGCCCAGAAAATGTCTGCAATCCCCAGAAACTTACATGATATTGATCCGGAATTCCGGGGATAGCCAACCTGATTCAAAAGGCGGCCGACTGGCCGCCTTTACTGATCGGGATGAAGCAAGGTGAATTCAAAGTATGATGCGGAGGCGTGCAGATGTGATTCAGGCGGAATTTATCCGCAGCGGAGTCGTTTTATCCCTTCCTCGAACAGAACATCGATCTTGTTCGGTTGCTGAACAAGCTTCACTACGCCAAGGCCGAAAACAGAGTGAAGCAGCAGATTCCTGACGCGATAAGGCTGATTCATATCGTATGGGATCGCCTTCTCCGGATTCATGTTCGGCTGCAACTCCTCCCACTCGGCACGCTCAACCATCAGCGGATCAACTTTTGCCTTGCGGTTCACTGGAGTTTTTTTAAGGACGGTTTTGGCGGCAGCAGGCTCTTTGACGGGCTTGTCCGGACGATAATTGTGGGTTCCATGGCAGGTGTTGCACTCAACGCGCGCGATCTTCTCCCCGATCATGGCGACGATTGTATGATTCAGAACTTCGCGGCAACGGGTACACCGGGTTTCAATATTACTTCCTGCTGAGGCCTGTTTGTTCATTAAATACTCCCTGGCTGTTTTGCATTGTTACGTCAGTGTAGGCTATCGGACCGGTCCAGGGATACTTATAAATTATTAGTGTGGAGAAACTTACAGGGCCTGGCGGGATTCCGGGGATGGCATGATTAAGTAAAAAGGCGGTTAAGCCGCGGTCTTAGTTGTTTCAGAGGGGGAAATATCCTCCGGCAGCTCTCGGCAGGATCACCGCTTTCAGCTCTTTGCCATGACGACGCTCAGTATGCTGGAGTCAGTCGGGCTTCCGGGCAGTCAGCATGAGATCGGCCCGTTATCTACTAAAGCAGCAGGCGGCACTGGTTTGGGAAATACTCGTTTCTGCCCTGCCTGATCGATCGCTACATAGGTGTATGTAGCCTCTGTGACAAGGGAGAACTTGTTTTCACTGTTGATGGTGAGTTCCCCCAAGCCGGGCTTCACCCAGACCTCAAGCCTTATGGTAACGGAAGTGTTGCCGATCCGTGTCACCTTGCCGTAGCAGCAGACGATATCACCGGTATTTACCGGCTTTATGAATTTCATCGCGTTCACCGCGATGGTGACCGAACGACCACCGGTAATTTCCACTGCCATCATGCCGCCGGCGATGTCCATCTGCGACATGATCCACCCGCCAAAGATGTCGCCGTTCGCATTTGTGTCCGCCGGCATTGGCGAAGTGCGGAGCAGCAGTTCGCCCTCTGGACTTGCAGAATTAATATTCAAGGATGCCTCCTTAAGCTGATTTTGGAAACCGAGCCCTGGGGACGTTACCTTCAAGGATAAAGTCTGAACAGTTGTTCCACCACACAGGCCGGCTTGGCTCCGCCTTCTATCTCTACCGTGGTGAGATAAGCTATCTGCACCCCCCCGGAAACCTCTTCGACTCGCGTGACAACACTTCTCGCCCTGATCTTCGCACCGGTCACAACCGGAGCAGGAAAGCGAACTTTATCGAGGCCGTAATTCACTCGCAGCTTCATCCCCGGATAGTTTTTTTCAAACATGCCGGGTGCATTGCTTTCAGTCAGCAAGGGTAGCAAAGAGAGTGTCAGGAAGCCATGGGCGATCGTTGCCTGAAAGGGAGACTCGCGTTTTGCCCTTTCCGGATCAGTATGAATCCACTGCAAGTCACCTGTTGCCACGGCGAAAGCATCAATTCTTGGCTGCTCGACCTTAAGCCACTCACCGACATGCACCTCGCTGCCAACCTTCCCCTGATACATGACGACAAGCTCTTTAACCGCGCTCATTATTCCTCCGCTTCAACAAGGTGCAATCGCCCCTTGATCCCGACTTTATCGCCCGGTCGCAGCTTGCGTCCCCGCCTTGACTCCGGCGCGCCATTCACAGAAACCAGCCCTTCAGCGATCAGAATTTTCGCCTCACCGCCTGAACCGGCTTCGTTGACCAACTTTAGAAAGCTGTCCAGCTTTATGTACTCACTGTTTATCTGCATCTTTATTCCTTAACTTCAAAACTTGACATGAAGTATAGTTTGTATAATCTTCTTATGCAATCATTAGCAACCATCTAAATTCAATGACATAAGGTGCTCGATGAGCTTTGCAATCAACCCCTCACTGACTCATATTGAAATTCCCGAAGCAAACATTCTTGAAATCTACCGCTCCAAAGGTCAAGTCCAACTATCTGACGCCAGATTTCGCAACCACCCCTGCGAAGCTGTCATCTGCATTGGCAGAGTTGAAAAAACAGTCACTGCCCGTGTCGCACTTCTTGAGACGGATAAGAACAGCATCTTTGTATATACATCGGACTTCTCCGCCGAGCAGAGTTCGGATTATCCCAAAGTCCTCAGTGAGGCGCAGGAGTTTACCGCTACATTCGGTTTTACCATGGAAAAAGTTAACCTGGAATTCAGCCCGGCGATGAGAGAGGTGATCATCAAGGGGATCAGGGTAATGAGACCCCCTCTAAAAAAAGAGAAACTCCGTGCCCTCAACACTCTCTCTGATTTTAATCAGAGCCCTCCAGAAACAACGGCGGCAGCTGTCGTCCCGGCAGCAAAGAGAAGTACGGAGGGATTAGCGGATCCCTCTGAACTGCGCAGACTAAAGGCCGAGCTTTCATCCGCCAAAGCTCTGATAGAAAAAATCGGTGGAGAGAAACAGGTTTCAGCGGAGAACTCGATCCGGGAAATTAATCTCCTGAAAGCTGCCGCTGAAAAAGCAGCCCGGGCCGAAAAAGCCCTCACAGAGAAACTCACTGAAGAGATCAATACGTTAAAGGCAGAAAAACTGTCAATAGATACACGTCATAATGATGACCGGATACAAAAGCTTGAACTGTCCCTTAATAAGAGCAGAGGCATCGAAGCAAACCCTTCAGGATGAAATCTCCCGGCTTAAGAATAAAATTGAAGTCATTAAAGAGGAAAAAATTCAGCTGGAAACTAAGTTTTCCACAGAAAGGAGCTCATCGGCAGAAGAGATTTTAAAACTTACTACTGAAATCGCCTCCATAAGCTCACTGTTATCTGCAGAAAGAGCTGCAGCCACAGATAAAATTGCCGCTCTCTCCCTTGTTGAATCTTCCTTGCGAGAGAGCCAGCAGCGGGAAGAAGATCTCTGCAGAGACATCGATACCATGAAAACCGGGATCGACCGGCTCGAAACAGAGCTTGGAAAAGCGAGTCAGCAAGCGGAGGGGGAAGCAGCTCTGCTGCTCAAAATTGCAGCTCTCGAAAAAGAAGCTGCAGACTCAAGGCAATCGATGGAGCAGCTTGCCCTCAAGGCTCCCGAACGTATTGCCCTGGAGAATGAGGTAAAAAGCCTCACCGAGGCAAGAAATGAAGTGGAAGCAGAGTATGTCCGTATGGCAAATGATGCTCTGGAAAAAGAGACCGGGATGTTTGAAGCTCTCTATTATGCGGACTCTGAAATATTAAGACTATCAAGAGAGCTGGAACTGTATAAGCAGGTTGCCGAAACGGAAAAAGCAGCGCTACGGAATGAATTGGAGCAGCTGACAGTTGCGGGCGTTGTCACTCGGGCTGCGGCTCAAGCGACCAGCCCGGTTGATACTTCAGCGGCGGCACCGTCACCAGCGGCGCTGAAACCCGTCCTGAAAACAGATATGCCGATTGAGGCAGCTCACTCGCCTGGATCGACGACAAAAAGGAGTGCAGTTGCTGCCGCACCCTCTACCCCTGCGAAAAAACTTGAAACTCTTCCTGATGCGGATTTAGAAGAAAATGAAACCGACGAGGCAGTTATTATTGCCGGAGAAGATATCACCAGAGGGCTGTTGAACGAATTCGGCAGCATCTGCGGCAGCAACGGCTTTTCAGCAACAACGTTCACAATTGATTCAGATGTATGCAATATAGAATACTCTGAGCCCGCCGAAGTTTTGGCGATAGTTTACTCCAGTAATAATGTCCAGGCTGTCCCGGACGGCAGTCGTGTCCAGAGATGCAAGGGATACGTAATTGCCCTGAAACAATCTTCTGAATACAAGGTTTATCTTGCCTGGCATCTTTCCGAAAGCGACAAAGTTGTCATTTGCACTCCGGAACAGCAGCCCGTTGACGCCTTAGAATGCACGCAAATGATTCAGGATGCGGTGTCATACTTTGAAATAGTCGGGTTCATGATGGAAGTGGAGGATCTGGGCAGCACTGTCAAGAGCTATAACCGTGCCATTCGTAAAGTTCCCGGTCTTGTCAGGAAGTAGCAGTACCGCCGGAGTTTTTATCCTGGATTCGGCAGTTAAAGATGTCCTTCGGCGCTCCAAATGCCCGAATTCTGTAATGCTAAACTCATTTCACTGCAGCAGATAAACTCACCCTGCGGGTTCAGACAATATCTGCTGCGGACGTTACATTTCGCTAAGCATTACGACGAATTACGGGCAAGTCGCTTCTTCAGAACATCTCCAATTGCCGTTTTAAGGTTTAGAAGTTCAACGCGCCGTTGCAGGATAAACTCTGCTCTTTTCCCGGCCTCCATGGAATTCAATTTTTCAATGTCAATTCCAAGATCAGCCGTGTTCAGTCAAGGCTATTGTCAGCAGTTTGTTCCACTCTCCCGAAATGTCATTGCCGGGCTTGTCGGCCGCCGAAATCAGCGGTAACAGCTCTGCTATTCCCCCTCTTGCCGCCTGAGAGGCTATCCTTATCCTGGTAGAGGGTCGCAGCTCGGCCAGTCTGTTGGCATTGCCATGCAGCCGGCTTGTCCATGCCAGAGCGCGGCCGTAATCCGCAGGGAGCGCCAGCCGCCGGCAGAACTCTTCAGCAGTCTTGAAGCCGGCTTCATCATGCCCATGATGCTTCGGATAGTTTTGCGGATCGGTAGAAAGCTTGCCGATATCGTGGAAAACTGCGCAGAATCTTGCCAGCGGAGAATCGCTTGCGGCTGAGACCCGTTCCAGAACCTGCATGGAGTGGGTAAAAAGGTCGCCTTCAGGGTGGTGTTGCAGAGGGCCGGCCGGAATCTGTGGCATTCTGAAAAGCTCCGGCAGTAAGCCTGCGCCGACCTGAGTTTCGATCATCAGCTGAAAGAAGCGTGCCGGGCAGTCCCCCTGCAAAGCTTTCAGCATCTCCCTGCTGAACCGCTCAACCGGCATCCTTGCCAGATCCTCCTCCCACCCCCTGCATCGTATCAGCGCCTCAGCATCGGGAGAAATACGAAAACCTTCCGCCTCGAATCTGAACGCTCTGAAGATACGGATGGGATCATTAAGAAAAGCTTTGTCGCTGCAAGGTTTGAGGAGCCGATCATTCAAGTCCGCCCGACCGTCAAGCGGATCAATAATCTCGCCGGCAAGCGACATCAGCATGGCATTCAGGGTAAAATCACGGCGCTGTAGATCTGCAGCAAGAGCGTCGGCGCTCTCCAATCGTGTTATTTCAACATTACCGTACCCGTGAAAATGGCGGAACCAAATCGGGGTGGTTGTCATGGCTTCGACATGATTGAACCCCAGAGATTCGAGAGCGGCCGGCGGCAGCACTGCAACCAGATCAATATCCCTGATGCTTTTTCCGAGAAGCGTGTCGCGAACACTCCCCCCGGCCAGCCAGACGAGATGGTGACAGTCCGGTTGAAACACCTTTTTCAGAAAGCTCCGGACTGACTCATAATCGAGATTGTCATGCCGCCTGTTCACCGGCTATTTCCCCCTGTCTTGCCGCAGCCAGATTATGCTGCTTGTCACCCATGATAGCGAGCCGCGCAAACCGGTCGCCATAATTTCAGAAAGTATCTAAATCTTCGGGCTTGTCTCCCTGACCTCATTATTCCAAGCTCCTGAAGTCTATCATTATCCCCTGTCATGGCAATCTCAAATCTCTTTCCAATGGCTAATTCAGGCGGAATCTGCTAATAATTTTAGTCTCAAGTACAGGCAGCCCAAGGAAAAACATGCAACTTCTCAAGAATCTTAACCCCCCCCAACAGCAGGCTGTCAAGCACGCAGCAGGACCGCTGCTTGTCCTTGCCGGCGCCGGATCAGGGAAAACAAGGGTCATCGTTCACCGTATCGCCTGGCTGATTCATGAACATGGCGTCAGACCCTGGCAGATACTTGCCGTCACCTTTACCAACAAGGCGGCAGGGGAGATGCGGGAGCGGGTGGAAAAACTGCTGGGAGGTGTCGAGACCCCGCAAATATCGACTTTTCACGCCACCTGTGTCCGGATTCTTCGCCGGGAAATCGGCAGGCTCGGCTTTGGCAGCAACTTTGCGATCTACGATGACAAGGAGAGTGAACGGCTGCTGAAAGAGGTTATTATCGAGCAGAACATCGATGAAAAAAAATACCCGGCCAAAGCCTTTGCCGCGGCAATCGACGACTGCAAGAATGCCGGGCGCTCACCCCATGACCTTGCGACCGGCGACCAGATGGCGGAGCGGCTTTTCAAGGTCTACAGCGCTTACCAGCTGCGTCTGGCAAAGTGCAATGCCCTCGATTTCGGCGATCTTCTCCTCTACACCGTCAGGCTCTTCGAAGAGTTCCCTGAAGTGCTGCAGCAGTACCGCGAAAAGTGGCAATGGCTCCTGGTTGACGAGTATCAGGACACCAATCCCATCCAGTACCGCCTGATCCGGCTGCTGGCGGGTGAGCGGAGGAACCTCTGCGTGGTCGGCGATGATGATCAGTCGATCTACCGCTGGCGCGGCGCTGACATCCGCAATATCCTCGATTTTGAACGGGACTTTCCCGGCGTCACGGTTGTCAAGCTGGAGCAGAACTATCGCTCGACCAGCAACATTCTTGCCGCTGCCGGAGCGGTGGTGGCACGCAATCGCGGCCGAAAGATCAAGACTCTCTGGACCGAGAATCCGCCCGGCGAGCAGATCATTTATAAAAGGCTCGAAGATGAGCGGGCCGAAGCCCGGTTTGTCTGTCAGGAAGCCGGTCGCTGGCTTAGAAAGGGAGGGTCGCTGCGGGATATTGCCGTTTTCTACCGGACCAACGCCCAGTCGCGATCGGTTGAGGATGCTCTGGTCGCTGACGGCATCCCTTATCACATGATCGGCGGGATGCGCTTTTATGAACGGCTGGAGGTCAAGGACATTCTTGCCTACCTCAAGGTCATTGACAACCCGGCAGACGAAATCTCGATCAAACGGATCATTAATGTGCCGACACGCGGCATCGGCCATGCCACGGTAGACCGGATCAGCGAGCTGGCCGCTGCCAAAGGGATCATCTTCTTCGATGCCCTTCTGGAAGCTGCCGCCGGAAACATTCTTTCGACAGGCCCAAAGGCCAAGGTTGCAGCCTTTGCCTCTTTTATAACCGGGATGCGGAAACGCGCCGCTGAACTGCCGCTGGCAGAGCTGGCCGCCGCTATAATGACTGAAACCGGCTATATCTTGAAACTTAAAGATGAGCGGACAACCGAAGCTTCCGACCGCCTTGCCAACCTGCAGGAACTGCTTGTCGCCATGGAAGAGTTTACCAAAGGGAGCCCTGAGGCGGGCATGTCCCAGTTTCTTGAGCAGGTGGCCCTGGTGTCAGACCTGGAGCGAAGCGATGCCGGCCGCGACTCTGCAACCCTTATGACCATCCATGCCGCAAAGGGGCTTGAGTTCCCGCTGGTATTCATGGTCGGCATGGAGGAAAAACTTTTTCCCCACGTCCGCTCACTTGAAGATCCGGAGCAGATGGAAGAGGAGCGCCGTCTCTGTTACGTCGGCATGACCAGAGCCCGCGAGCGGCTCTTCATGACCAACGCCCGGCGGAGAAGAATCTTCGGCCAGGATCAGTATAATCAGCCGTCAAGATTCATTGCCGATATCCCCAAGGCGCAGCTTGACCATGATGAAGCCGGAGCCGCTGTCAGTGGCTGGGGGACGACAAATACGGGGATGTCGGCCGTTCAGTCCGGTCACAACCTTGCCTCTGTTTTTAGTGCGAACGAAGCAGAAACTACCGAAATTGAGATGATTCCTGAAGACTCGGGAGACGGGGTTTACATCGGCATGAAAGTTCGTCATGCCAAGTTCGGTGTCGGTACAGTAAGGAAAATCGAAGGATTCGGCGATAGTCAGAAAGTGATTGTCTGGTTTACCTCGGCAGGGCCTAAAAAACTGCTGACGCGGTTTGCCGGATTGGAAAGAGCATAACACATTGGCGCATCAGTCGGGCGATATGGTAAAATTCATCTAAAAACGTGGAGGACGTTATGACGCGTATTACGACGGTTATTATTCTTTCCGTTTCGATCCTGGCTACATCCGCAATTTCAGCCCGGGCCGATTTAGCTGCAGCGCAAAGGGCCTATAATGATGGTGACTACGCTACTGCCATCCGCGAATACAAACATGGACGGCAGCGCCGCGCCAATTTTGCCCTCGGCCAGATGTATGCTGAAGGCAAGGGGACCAAACAGCGAAACAGCCGCGAGGCGCTGAAATGGTATCGCAAGGCTGCCGATCAGGGGTATGCAAAGGCCCAGTACGCTCTCGGCCTTATGTATGACATCGGCGAGGAAGTTCCTGCCAGCAAGACGGAAGCAGCCAAATGGTATCGCAAGGCTGCCGAACAGGGGCATGTCACCGCCCAGTATAATCTGGCCACGATGTTCGACAAAGGGAGCGGCGTTACCCGGGATGAGGAGGCAGCTGCCAAATGGTACTTGAAGGCCGCCGAACAGGGGCACTCTGCCGCGCAATTTAACCTTGCCAGGATATACGAACAAAGCAAGGGGGAAGGTGAACCTGGCGGGAAGGAGGCAGCGCAATGGTACCTGAAATCAGCCGAAAAGGGGTATGTTCGCGCCCAGTTCCGCATTGCCCAGATGTATGACAAGGGGGAGAGTGTTCCCCAGGACAAAAAAGAGGCGGTAAAGTGGTATCGTCGGGCTGCGGAGCAGAAGCACGCCAAGGCCCAGTTCATGGTCGGCTTGCATTATGACAAGGGTGAAGGTGTCCCCCAGGACTATAAAGAAGCGATCAAGTGGTATCGCAAGTCGGCAGAACAGGGTGTGCCTGAAGCCCAGTTGAACCTCGGTCTTTTGCATTTTCGCGGTTCCGGGGTCAAGCAGAACAGGACGGAGGCTGCCAAGTGGTTCCGGAAAGCCGCTGATCAGGGGGACGGCGATGCCCAGTTCACCCTGGGCCATATGTACGACCAGGGAGACGGTGTCAAGAAGGACACAAAAGAGGCGGTAAAATGGTATATCAAGTCTGCGGAACAAGGCTTTGACCAGGCCCAGCTCACGCTTGGGCGCATGTATTCCCGTGGTCAGGGTGTAAAACAGAACAAGAAAGAAGCGTTAAAATGGTTTGGCAAAGCGGCCGCACAGGGATCGGAAGAGGCGATAAAAACCATGGAAATCCTCGGCACGCACCCGTCGTTGAAGGAACACAACTAAGTTTCAATCCGGAAGCGCGTTTTTTCTTCCCGGCAAAATTTGACAAACTTACTTCGAAGCCTTTTAAGGCTTGGAGCTCTTTGCCATATGGTCCACCAGCGCTCCGAAAATGCATTATTTTTGGAACATGTTTGCAAAACACAGCTTCCTCCTGCCTTGCCTTTTTGCCGTATCCGTGTTAGGAAATACCCTTCTTTCCAGACTTTATACTAGAGCTTATCCGCAAATAAACATTAAAGGCTCGCATCCCGCTTTCACGGCATCTTCGCCCGTGTCTCAATCACAAAATCCTCGACGTAGCCGTGCTACGCCTCAGATTTTGTTCAATCGACCCGGTCAAATCTGCCATAAATCCGGACGCGATCTCTCATAACGCTATTTACGGACAAGCTCTTAATCGGAGAAATTATGAGGATTACTCAAAAAGAGGTCGAGCATGTGGCAACTCTTGCCCGCCTTAAGCTTGACCAGGAAGAGATTGCTACTTTTACCGGGCAGATGGACGCCATTCTTTCCTATGTGGATAAACTTTCCGGGCTGAATACTGACGGCATCATACCGACCTCCCACGCAGTCCCGATGGAAAATGCTTTCCGGGCTGATGAAGTTCGTCCTTCAATCGGAACTGAGAATGCCCTGGCAAATTCACCGGCACGGGTGGAAGGATTTTTCAAGGTCCCCAAGGTAATTGAATAGGGAGAAATACAGATGGAAATTTTTGAACTTACCATTCATGAGCTGCATGAAAAATTGCAGAAAAAAGAGCTGTCAGCAGTTGAAGCAACAACGGCGATGCTCGCACGCATAGAAGCGACCGATGGAAAGATAAACGCCTTCATCTCTGTTACCGAAAAAGAGGCTCTTGAGAGCGCAGCCGCCGCTGATAAAATAATTTCTGCAGGGACTGCCGGCATACTGACCGGCATCCCGCTCGCCCTCAAGGATATCTTCCTGACCAAAGGGATCCGCACCACCTGCGCCTCGAGAATCCTCGAAAACTTCATCCCCCCCTATGACGCCACCGCCTGGACAAAGCTGCAAGGAACGCGGCGCGGTGCTGCTCGGCAAGCTGAACCAGGACGAGTTTGCCATGGGCTCCTCCTGCGAAGTCGAGCGCCTTCGGCGCAACCCGCAACCCCTGGAACATCGACTGCATCCCCGGCGGCTCCTCCGGCGGCTCGGCCGCTGCCATTGCCGCCCAGCAGGCAATCGCCACCCTCGGCACCGACACCGGCGGCTCGATCCGCCAGCCCGCCTCCCACTGCGGCTGCGTCGGGCTTAAGCCGACCTACGGCCGGGTCTCCCGCTACGGCGTGATCGCCTATGCCTCCTCCCTCGACCAGGTCGGGCCGATGACCCGCGACGTCACCGACTGCGCCATCATGCTCGGTGCCATCGCCGGCCATGACCCGCTCGATTCGACCAGCGTCGACCTGCCGGTTCCCGATTACACGCGGTTCGCTGCTGCCGGATGTCAAGGGGATGAGGATCGGCCTGCCCGAAAGAGTATTTCATCGACGGCCTCGACCCCGACGTGCAAAAAGGCCATGGACGAGGCCATCGAGACCTATCGCGGCCTCGGCGCCGAGTTCGTCGACATCTCCCTGCCCCATACCGATTATGCCGTCGCCACCTACTACCTGATCGCCACGGCCGAGGCCAGCTCCAATCTGGCCCGCTATGACGGCGTCCGCTTCGGCCACCGGGCGGCTGAGTGCTGCCGGCCTGATAGAGATGTACATGAAGAGCCGCGCCGAAGGGTTCGGCGCCGAGGTCAAGCGCCGCATCATGCTCGGCACCTACGCCCTCTCCTCCGGCTACTACGATGCCTATTACCTCAAGGCCCAGAAGGTGCGCACACTGATCATGCAGGACTTTCTCAAGGCCTTTGAAAAGGTGGATGTCATCCTCACCCCGGTTGCGCCGACCCCGGCCTTCAAGATCGGCGAAAAGGTCGACGATCCGCTGCAGATGTACCTGTCCGACATCTTCACCATTCCGGTCAACCTGGCCGGCACCTGCGGCCTCTCCGTACCGGCCGGAATGAGCGGCAACGGCCTCCCCATCGGCCTGCAGCTGATCGGCAGACCATTCGGCGAAGAGGCGATCATCCGCGCCGGCTACGCCTTCGAGCAGGCAACAGCGTGGCACACCCTGAAGGCAACGATCTAAGATCCGGAGAAACCTTATGAAATACCAGCCAGTCATCGGTCTCGAAGTCCATGTCCAGCTGAAAACCAACACCAAGATCTTCTGCGGCTGCTCGACCCAGTTCGGCGCCGCTCCCAATTCCCAGACCTGCCCGGTCTGCCTCGGCCTCCCCGGCGCGCTGCCGGTACTGAACAGGAAGGTCGTGGAGTACGCCATCAAGGCCGGTCTGGCCACCAACTGCTCCATCGCCCCCCGCTAGGTCTTTGCCCGGAAGAACTACTTCTACCCCGATCTGCCCAAAGGGTACCAGATCAGCCAGTACGAGCTCCCCATCTGCGAGCATGGCCATCTGGATATCGAAGTTGACGGCGACGGCAAAACGGATCGGCATCACCCGCATCCACATGGAAGAGGATGCCGGCAAACTGGTCCATAGCGACATTCCGGGACTTGGCAACGGCTCCGGGGTCGACCTGAACCGCGCCTGCACCCCGCTTCTGGAGATCGTCTCCGAGCCGGACATGCAGGACAGCCGACGAAGCGGTCGCCTACCTGAAGAAACTCCACCAGATCGTCGTCTATCTCGGCATCTGCGACGGCAACATGGAGGAGGGGAGCTTCCGCTGCGACGCCAACGTCTCGGTCATGCCGGTCGGCTCGGACACCTTCGGCACCCGCACCGAAACCAAGAACGTCAACTCCTTCAAGTTCGTCAAACAGGCCATCGAGTACGAGATCGAGCGACAGATCGAAGTGATCGAAGATGGCGGCAAGATTGTCCAGGAGACGCGCCTTTTCGACCCGGACAGCGGCACAACCCGCTCCATGCGCGGCAAGGAGGAGGCCCACGATTACCGCTACTTCCCCGATCCTGACCTGGTGCCGCTGGTGATTTCAGACGACTGGGTCGAGGATACCCGCCTGGGGCTGCCGGAACTGCCGGAAGCGAAACTGGCCCGCTACCAGACCGAACTGGGTCTGTCACTCTACGATGCCGAGGTGCTGACCGCCTCACGCCAGCTGGCCGTATACTATGAAGGTATCCTCGCCGCCGGTTCCCAGCCGAAAATCGCTGCCAACTGGGTCATGGGAGAGGTGACCCGAGGGCTCAATGACAACGGCCTGGACGATCAACGACTGCCCGGTAACTCCGGCTCTTCTTGCTGAACTGCTCGACCTGATCGAGAAAGGGACCATCTCCGGCAAGATCGCCAAGACGGTTTTCGACGAGATGTGGCAATCGGGCAAACGACCGGGAGAGATCGTGGCTGAAAAAGGGCTGGTGCAGGTTTCCGACACCGGCGAGATCGAAAAGATCATCGATGAGATCATGGCGGCCAACATGGGCCAGGTGGAAGAGTTCCGCGGCGGCAAGGAGAAGGTCTTCGGCTTCTTCGTCGGCCAGGTCATGCGCGCTTCCAAAGGGAAGGCGAATCCGGCGGTGGTGAACGATCTGCTGCTGCAGAAGCTGAAGGGGTAGCCATCACCTCACCCTGGTGGAAAAACTCGCGCGGCGAACTGTTTGTGATCGCCCAGTTTGCCGTTTTTGGGTTGGTCGCCCTGGCACCGCGGACACTCTCCATTCTCCCGGAGTGGAGCAGTGGCTTCCAAACCGCCGGAACTATTGTTGGCGGCGTCATGATGGCTTCAGGATTCTTGCTGGCAGCTGCCGGAACATTCCATCTCGGCCGTAACCTCACCCCTTTCATCTGCCCAAAAGCAAATTCGATCCTGCTGGAACAGGGCGCCTACCGGCTGGTCCGCCACCCGATTTACAGCGGCATCCTGCTGATCGCCTTCGGCTGGGGGCTGTGGGTCCATGGCTGGCTGACACTCTGCTATGGCCTGATCCTTTTCATAATCTTCGACCTCAAATCCCGCCGTGAGGAAGAGATCCTCCGCCGCACCTTCCCTGGCTACGCTTCGTACTCTCTCCGCGTCAAACGCCTTATCCCTTTCATCTACTGACCCGGACAAAAACAGGTTTACCTGGTTTACCCTTCTTTGCTACTATTCAAAGAGTTTGATTTTACATCCTATAGACAACCTTCACCATAAAGGATCAACCAATGTCTTTTCGAACCATAGAGTGGCGCAATAACAAAGTGATAATGATCGATCAGACCAGACTGCCGGCTGAAGAGATCTACAATGAATATGATGATTTTCAGGGGGTTGCCGAAGCCATCAAGGGGATGATAATCCGCGGCGCACCGGCCATAGGCGTCGCGGCGGCAATGGGTGTTGCCCTGGGAGCCAGGGATATAATCGCTGACACGCACGATTCATTCTTCCGCCAACTCGACAATATCTGCGTTACCCTTGCCAGAACCCGTCCGACAGCTGTCAACCTCTTCTGGGGGATCGAGCGGATGAAGAGAGTAGCTGAAGCCCACAGGGATAAGGATATCAACTCGATCCGCCAGCTACTGAAGGCTGAAGCAATCAGCATCGAAAGTGAAGACCTCCGGATCTGCCGGGCAATCGGTGGTCACGGAGCAGGTCTGATAAGGGAAGGTTCAACGGTACTGACCCACTGCAATGCCGGCGGACTGGCGACGGCCGGCTACGGCACGGCTCTCGGCGTTATCCGCGCAGCCCATGACGCCGGGAAAAATATCAGGGTCTTTGCCGACGAGACCCGCCCCTGGCTGCAGGGGGCACGCCTCACTGCCTGGGAGCTGATGAAGGACAACATTCCGGTAACACTCATCTCTGACAACATGGCCGGCTATTTCATGCAAAAAGGTGAAATAACCTGCGTTGTGGTAGGTGCGGACAGGATTGCCGCCAACGGCGATACCGCCAACAAGATAGGCACGTACAGCGTTGCTGTGCTGGCCAAGGAGAACCGGATACCGTTTTACGTGGCAGCACCTATTTCCACTCTTGACCTGACCCTGAAGAGCGGCGATGAAATCCCCATTGAGGAGCGCCACTCCTCCGAAGTGACCCATATCCGCGGTCTCCCGATTGCACCCGAAGGGGTCTCTGTCCGCAACCCTGCCTTCGACGTAACCCCGGCCAGATACATTACCGGGATTATTACCGAACGAGGAGTGGTGAGGGGTGATTACACTGCCGGCCTGAGAGCCATGGTTGGGCAGTGAACCAGGTAATGGACATTAAAGCAGCCCTGCTGTCAGCTCTTTCGCCTGACCTTGAAGGGGACAACGAAAGAGTTCTGATTGAGCTCTTTAGCGACCTCGGCTTTGCCTATCCCCCCCGGTCGGCGACAAATATCCGCCTGCTGGCCGGGCAGTTCCCACTCGAGGCAGTCAGCACCATCACCTGTGCGGCGCTTGATTCTGCCATGCCGGATATGGCTCTGAACAATCTGGAGAGGATCTCTTCAATTGTGCCCAGGGAAGAGCTTTACAAAGTCTGCTGCGACCAGGCAAAGCTGGCGCAACTCCTGGCACTGCTCGGGGCATCGCCATTTCTGACCAACATTATCTGCCGTGACCCTCAAGCCTTCACACAACTCTTCACTCTCGCAGAAGTCGATATCGTCAGAAACGAAGCAGGGATGATCGCTGCCCTCCGGGCTCAACTGCCAGAGGAGATAGACTTCAAAGGGCTCTTCCCGCTGCTGCGCCGCTTCAAATATCGTGAAATGCTGCGGATTGCAGCCAGGGATCTGGGTGGGGTTGCTCTGCTTGAAGAGGTGACCGCAGAGCTCTCCGCTCTGGCGGCGGCAGCGCTTCAAATCGCCTGCGAAACCACCCGCAAGCTGCTGATCTCGGAGCACGGGGTTCCGCTCCTGACGGAATCCGGCAGTGAGGCGGAGCTGACAATTTTAGGGATGGGGAAATTCGGCGGCAGAGAGCTGAATTTCTCTTCGGATATCGATCTCATCTTCTTTTACTCCTCAGATCAGGGTGAAACTGCAGGGGTTCCTGACGGCCAGGGTGAAAATAAAGGTAAAATCTCCCTGCACTCTTTTTTCGTGAAACAGGCGGAGATGATAACCAAGGCAATCTCACAGGTTACCGAGGACGGCTTTGTCTTCCGGGTCGATCTGGGGCTGAGACCTGAGGGCAAGGGGGGTGACGTGGCGCTTTCCCTGCGCTCTGCCGAGGTTTACTACGAGCTCTGGGGACAGTCCTGGGAACGGGCGGCAATGCTCAAGGCACGGACGGTCGCCGGCTCCATCCCTCTGGGGGAAGAGCTGCTGCGCAGGATCGAGCCGTTCATTTACCGTAAATATCTCGACTACAACCTCATCGAAGATATGATGGCGATGAAGAAGAAGATTGATGCTTCCCTTGTCAGAGAACTTGAAGGGGAGTATAACATCAAGCTTGGTCGCGGCGGCATCCGCGAGATAGAATTTTTCATTCAGGCGCTACAGCTTGTCTACGCCGGCAAAAATCCCAGACTTCGCGAAAAAAATTCTCTGAAATCACTGCGAATACTCAAGGACGCAAATCTGGTGAGCGCCGAGGATTGCCAGCTCTTGTCCGATGCGTACCGCTTCCTCCGTACCGTCGAGCACCGGATACAGGTGGTGCAGGAGCGCCAGACCCATAACCTGCCGAAAAAAGCTGATGAGTATACTGCTCTTGCCAGGAGGTGCGGGTATCTCTCTCCGAACGGTACTGAACTTTTCACTGTCGAACTCGAAAAGCATCGAGTCGAATGTCTCCACTGTTTATGGCAACCTTTTTCTCTCAAGGGATGAAAAGTTAAAAGAAGATGTCCCCACGGAGATATATCACTTCTTTGACCGGAATGCCGACCCGGACATCCTCAGGGATATGCTCGCAGAACGCCGCTTCAGAGATGTTGACAGCGCTTACAGTCACCTGCTTCTGCTGCGTGACGGTCCACCCAAGGCTCATCTGACTGCACGTGCCCACAGAACCCTCGCCAAAATCGCCCCGCCGCTGCTGCAGGAGATTTTCGCCTCGCCTGATCCGGATATGGCAATGACCAATCTGGAGCGATTTCTCTGCGCAGTAGGTTCACGCTCGACTTTTTATGCGCTTCTGGCAGAGAATCGCGAAGTATTGAAACTTGTTGTCTCTCTTTTCGGCATGTCCGAATTCCTCTCGAAAATCTTCATCGGCCATCCGGAACTGCTCGACAGCATGGTGGCCAGAACCGTTGCCTCCTCCTTCAAGGATCTGGCCGTAATGGAGGAGGAGCTCCGGCAGATGCTGTCACAGGCGGTTGACTTCGAGGAGCGGATTGATCTGCTGCGCCGCTACCGCCATGAAGAGTTTCTCCGTATCGGCATGAACGACATCTACGGAAAGCTCGGCCAGACAGAGATTGCAATTCAGCTGACAACGCTCGCAGATGCCTGCCTGAAAGCTGCCTGCTCTATTGCCAGCCAGGAACTGTCACGATTCGGCAGACCGCTGTACCATGATCCGGACGGGAGCGAACATGAGGCTGATTTTGCGGTCATCGGCATGGGGAAGATGGGGGGGATGGAGCTCAATTATCACTCTGATCTCGACATCATTTACATCTACGATCATCAAGGGTCTACGGACGGAGTCAAGCAGATAAGCAATCATGAGTACTTTGCCAAGCTCGGTCAGAAAATCATCATGATTCTGACGACCCAGACACGGGAGGGGTATGTCTACAAGCTCGACACGCGCCTGCGCCCCTCAGGCAATGCCGGTCCGCTGGTAACATCCCTCGACGCTTTCAAGACATACCACAAAGATGAAGCGCAGGTCTGGGAGAGACAGGCCCTGACAAAAGCAAGGGTCGTGCTTGGAGGCGATATCCTCAAAGACGGCATAGAGGCCGTCATCCGCCATACTCTCTACGATTTCAGCGCAGATGATACGGTCCGCTCGGAAATCAACCGGCTCAGGATGAGGATGGAGAACGAAATTGCCTGTGAAAGCGAAGGGAATTACAACATCAAAACCGGCCGTGGCGGGATGGTGGACGTTGAATTCATCGTCCAGTACCTGCTGCTGAAATATGGTCAGTCGATACCTGAGATAAGGAGCAAAAATACTCTGGCAACCCTGAAGTCCATACGGAGCACCGGGATTATGGACGCAGCTGATTGCGAAACACTGTTAAACGGCTATAAATTTCTCCGCAGACTGGAAAACCGCCTCAGGATCGTCCATGACAACTCGATCAATGACCTCGGCGGAACAAGGGAGGTTCTCGATATGCTCGCCCGGCGGCTTGGTTACGATCGGAAGCTCCGTCATCCCGGAGATGCGCTTATGAAAGAGTATGAAGAGGTCACCGAGGGGATACGGGGAGTGTATGAGCGAATCCTTGGGGAAGAATCACAATGACCGCTAAAAACCTGCGCCTGCTTGGGGTAGAACGTTCACCTGGCTGGCAGCCGGACATTCACGAAATTATTTCGGAACTTAAAAGTGAGCTGGAAAAAGGTGCGGCGGTCTATTCATCGACAGAGATGGAAAAACTGGCGGGCAAACTGGCAGAGTACGAGACAATGCTTGAGCGACTGAACAGCCACTGAGCAGCGCTGTAAAAGGAGAGGACATGAACCTGCACGAAAATCTGAAATCACTTGGTGAGAAAAAAACCGGCTACTCTTACGATAAACCCGATGCCGGCCTGCTGGAGTCGTTCCCCAGCCCCTTTGCCCTGCCGGAGCGGAATCCGTGCGGAGCAGTCGGCACCATTCATATTGAGTGCCCGGAGTTCACCTGCCTCTGCCCGATGACCGGTCAGCCGGACTTCGGCACAATCATAATTGATTATCAGCCTGACAAATTCTGTGTCGAGAGCAAGAGCCTCAAACTGTATCTTGGCTCATTCCGGATGTTCGGCGAGTTTCACGAAGCCGGGGTGAACCGGATCTGTAACGACCTGGTAAAACTGCTCGACCCGGTCAGCCTGACTGTCAAGGGAGAGTTCACCCCCCGCGGCGGGATCCCCTTCTGGCCGACGGCAGAGTACCGGCGGGGATAAACTGCCCGTAATCCTTGTTTACACCAACCCTTGCAGAAAATTGAACGGTGATGTATCCGGAAGTTCCCGTGAGCCGGCATAAGCGGAAAGAACCCTCTCCTGCTCGTTTTTTTCCAGATTGGAAAGATCAACTATGAATGAGCCGCACCCCATTGCCTGCAGTCTGTCCCGGAACTGGGTTATGGAAAATCTTTTCGTCGGGGTAATCTGGGTGAGTCCGTCACGGGAAGTAACCCGATAACCATCACCCCGGTCTGAAAGCACCGGCGCATCACTCTTGACGCTCTTTATGGCAATCTTGGAGGTGATGGCCGGAATTTCACAGTGCAGCACAACCCGGCGCAGCAGCGACATGTCGCTAGCCAGCAGCAGGGAAAGGTTTTCGGCATCATCTTCGATATAGAGCGCTGCAGCAGCTGCCCCCAGAGCCTGCCACTCAAGCAGAGCCAGGCTGTTGAGCGAAAAGAGCCGATAGTCGGTCGACAGTTCGACCGGTTTGCCGGTTTTTTCAACCTGCTCGCGGATAATTTTAAAGTGCGCGATATTCCCCGCCTCGAAGCGTTTAAAGCCCGATTCAAGGAGCCAATTGACAGCATCGCTGTACCACGGCATATCCTGGTCGAAAATCATGAACGGCAGCCGCCAGATTATCTTCTCCTCCCTGCCGCGAAGACGTCGGCTTATCTGCGGCAGTTGATGCAGGTTCGCCCTTGAAAGCGGCAGCGCTATCGCATCAACCCCTTCACGATGCAGTAAATGAAGATCGGTCCCCTTCTCTATCCGGACAATCAGTTCCGGGCGCCTTGCGGCGGCAGCCTGCTTTCTTTGTGGTATAGAGGCAAGCGCGTTTCTCTTGCGAACCGCTCTCTCCTTCTCAATCCTGGGCATTATTCTGGCGGCCAGCTCGCGATAGAATTCACGTTTGATCTCTTTCAGCGCAGCAGGCGGTATCATCACCGCCGGAAACCCCTCGGCGGAAATCTTGCCGAGAACAAAGCCGGTGTCTCCCGACTTGGCGAACTGTCCAGAAAGAACATCGCCCATTTCACCGGTTCGGGAAGGTTCGAGACCGGCAAGGGGGAAAGATACTGATTCCGAGAAGCTGCCGACCGCTGCGACTATGGTGAGCAGCTCATCTTTCAGGGTAAATGCCAGATCGCAGGGGACTCTGCCGCTTTTAACCGCGTCAAGCCGTTTGATGCAGGCATTTTCGCTCATGGTGAAGGCGGTTTCCGAAGAGACCTTGAAAACAGCATCCCCTGCCTGCGCCTGAAATGGAGAGGTTACCGCGATTTTTGCTTTTTCCTGAACAGACTTTACCGGCCGATTGTCGACAAAAATCTCCCTGACAGTGAAGCCTTTGCCCGCCATGTCACTTTTGGGCTGAATCCTGATACGGTCGCCAATATGCAACCGGTCACGACTTTCAAAATGTATCCGGTTCCCCTTGATCGATTTTATCTCCCCGAGGAAGCGTCCGGTTGCCCCGCGCAAACTTGGCGTGGCAATATCAAGCGGTGCATGTGAGGCCAGAAACCCTTTTGTCGGCACCCGGCCGAAGGAGAGCTTTATCAACTCCCGTGCCTCGATCAGTGCCGTTGGAAGAGTTTCGGGAGAAGCATCGAGCACCTTCCGGTAAGCGCCGACAATAGAGGCCACATACTCCGCAGATTTCATCCGCCCTTCAATCTTGAGTGATTCCACCCCTGCCGCAGCCATCTGCGGAATCATGTCGATACTGGAAAAATCATTGGTCGAAAAATAGTACCCCTCTTTCCCCTTGTACTTGTACTGCCTGCGGCACGGTTGGGCGCAGCGGCCGCGATTGCCGCTGTGCCCGCCGAGGAATGATGAAAAGTAGCACTGCCCTGACACCGAGAAGCAGAGCGCCCCGTGCACAAAGCACTCGATACCGATCGGGCTCTTGGAGACTATCTTGCTGATTTCATCAAGGTGAAGCTCTCTGGCCAGCACAACCCGCTCAAAGCCCAGTTCTGCCAGCTGCATGACGCCGGCGGTATTATGAACCGTCATCTGGGTGGAGGCGTGCAGCGGAAGATCCGGGAAGAATTCCCTGGCCAGCCTGGCGACAGCCATATCCTGAATGATAACTGCGTCAACTCCGATTGCCTCCAGTGAGGCAAGGGTATCGACCAGGAGGGGGAGTTCAGGCTCCTTAATAACTGTATTAAGCGTTACGTAGAGTTTTTTCTGCTGAGCATGGGCGTAGCCGGTCATCTTCTCCATCTGGTAAAGGGTGAAGTTCTTCGCCTTGGCGCGGGCGGAGAACTCCTTCAGACCGGCATATACTGCATCGGCGCCTTTTTCCATGGCGGCAAAGAACGATTCAAGGGAGCCTGCCGGAGCAAGCAGTTCGGGTTTTTCCAGTTTCTGATCTTGTCTTTTCATATATAGGAAGGTAACGGAAAGGGGTCCCCTGCGTCAAGTCGCTCTTGATAGTTGCTTGAAGAATTTACAAGGTGAGGCTTGTTGAACAGGCATTTTACTGCTAATCTTTAGAAAGCTTATCGGAGACGATTTACAATGGGAACTCCTCTTAACATTCTGATTGTTGAAGACTCTGAAGACGATCTCTTTCTTCTTCTGCATGAACTGAGGAAGGGGGGGTATGCTCCGGAGTATCTTTCTGTCTGTAGTGCCGAGCCGATGAAACAAGCCCTTGCTGACCGTACATGGGACGTCATCACCTCGGACTATAATATGCCGGGTTTCAGTGCGCTGGCCGCCCTTGATATTCTTAAAGAGAGCGGCCTTGATCTCCCGTTTATTGTGGTTTCCGGCAAGATCGGCGAAGATCAGGCAGTTGCCACCATGAAGGCAGGCGCCCATGATTATGTCATGAAGCAGAATCTTTCCCGGCTTGCACCGGCAATAGACCGCGAGATACGGGAATCCGGCGAAAGACGGAAGAGGCGCGATGCCGAGGTGGCTCTCAAGCGGCAGTTCGCCCAATTCAGAACCATCTTTGATGCAATGACTGCTATTGTCTATGTTGCCGATATGGAGAGCTACGAGGTTCTCTATATGAACCAGCATGCCGTTGATCTTTTCGGAGGCAGTTTTGAAGGGAAAATCTGCTATACGCTGCTGCAAGATGGTCAGGGCAAACCTTGCGATTTCTGCACGAATCCCCTGTTGGTGCTGAATGGGGTCGCGCAGGAGGCACTGACCTACGAACAGCAAAACACCAGGAACGGGAAGTGGTATCAATGTACCGACCGGGCCATAGAGTGGACTGACGGCCGGCTGGTAAGGCTACAGATAGCTGTCGACATTACTGAAATAAAGGAGATGGAAAAGGTAAAGGATGAAATGATCTCGGCGGTCAGCCATGAGATGAGGACCCCTCTCACCGCCATGCTCGGGTTTAGCGAATTCCTGCTCAACAATGAAGTCGGACTTGATGCAACCCATGAAATTATCGAAACAATCCACAATGAGACTGAACGACTGAACGACCTCATCGGCAATTTTCTTGATATGCAGCGGTTTAAAAATGACACCATTGCCCTTCAGAAAGAGGCTCTCTCTGTCAAAGCGATTGTGACCCAGGCGGCAAAGCTTTACTCCATCAATAAGAAGAATGTGCCGGATTGTTGTTGACTGCCCGGACGATCTCCCGCTTGTAAAAGGCGACAGCAAGAAACTTCACCAGGTATTGATAAACCTGCTTTCCAATGCCTGCAAATACTCTCCTGAGGAGTCACTGATTACAATCGGTGTCGAACATAAAAACGGAGAGGTAATTTTTTGTGTCCAGGATGAAGGGAGCGGTATCCCCCTGGAACTGCGCGAGAAGGTCTTTGAAAAATTCTACCGAATCGACAACTCGGACAGAAGAATGGAGGGTGGCACGGGAATCGGCCTTGCCCTGGTAAAGGATATTATTTCCGCTCATGGCGGAAGAGTCTGGATAGAAGCCAACTCTCCGGTCGGCAGCCGTGTTTATTTTTCAATACCGGCAGCCTGATACAGGGATTTAAGGACAAAGCCCTTTTACTTTCTGGCTTTACCTGCGCCGGCAAGAGAGAGAATCTCCGAACGGGCGATCCGCCACTCACCGAACTCATTAGTCATTTTAAAAGATTTAGTCTTGTACTCCATCTCACCGAGACCATCCAGACCTATTTTTGCCCGAATAACCACACTTGAAGAAGATTTGATATTAACCGCAACATTCTGCATCTTCTCCCAGCAGCAGGATGGCTTTAGCTTGGCGGCCTCCATTCTTTTTCTGAAGGACTCCTTTGTGTCTTTACCGTTGACGGTGGTTTTATCATACAAGCGGTCATAATCACCTGCACGCCAGAGATCCAGAATCTGTTCAAAAGCGCTGACCGCTTCGGCTTTAACAGTGTCAGGCGCAGCAACCTCCTGCCTGGCAGAAACAGGCATGGCAACAAGAAAAATCATTAGTGCGGCAGACAGCAGGATAAGACGTTTCATATTGATCTCCTAAAAGATGAGGGTTGAGAGATGAGGGATGAGAAGTACGCTCAACACTCATCCCTCAACATGGTCTTTGTTTATATACTTCGATCCACCGCTTCAGCCACCCGCCGCATCTTCTCCATCAATATGGCAAATTTCGCAGGTTTCAGCGATTGAGGGCCATCACTGATAGCATGCTCCGGATCAGGGTGCACCTCTATGATTAGACCGTCCGCTCCGGCCGCAATTGCCGCCAGAGACATGGGGCCGACAAATTGATGATGGCCTGTGCCGTGGGAGGGATCGATAACTATCGGCAGATGTGTCTTGCTCCGCAGTGCCGGGATGGCGGAGAGGTCAAGGGTGTTGCGTGTCGCTGTCTCGAATGTCCTGATCCCTCTTTCGCAAAGGATAACCGACTGGTTCCCTTCGGCAAGAATGTACTCAGCGCTCATCAGCAGCTCCTGAATGGTCATCGCCATCCCTCTCTTGAGGAGAACCGGCTTTTTCAGCTGGCCGACTTTTTTCAGCAGGGCAAAGTTCTGCGAGTTGCGTGCGCCGATCTGGAGGATATCGGCGTATTCGGCAACAAGTTCGGCGGTTTCAGGATTGATGACTTCAGTTATAAACGGGAGCCCGGTCAGTTCTCTCGCCTTGGCAAGAAGCTTTAAGCCCTCTTCCTCAAGCCCTTGAAACGAGTATGGAGAGGTGCGGGGTTTGAAAGCACCGCCGCGGAGCATGTCAGCGCCGGCTTTTTTCACCGCTTCGGCACTTTCGATGATCTGTTTCTCGCTCTCGACGGAACATGGACCGGCCATGACGATGATTTTGGCGCCGCCGATGCTGACGGTGTCACTGATTTTGATGGTGCTGGCGTCTTTCATCACCTCTTTGGAGGCTAGTTTGTATGGCTGCAGGATCGGCACAACACTCTCCACCCCTTTCATGGACTCAATCTCCTGGAGAACCAGCTTGCCCCGTTCATCACCGATTGCACCGATTACGTCACGGGTAGTGCCGTGAATGACATGCGGGTTGTAGCCTAACTCCTTGATCCGCTTGAGCACTTCATCTTTCTCTTTCTTCTCTGCCCCGGACTTCATTACGATAATCATCTTTTTTCTCCCTTGTGAAAACCGGAAAAGGCCGGAGGAATCAATCCCCGGCCTTTAAAAAAGATACAAAAAAGCCGGGGGCGAATTCCTCTCCACCCCCGGCTTTCAATTTTTTTCTGATCAATGTTTCTCTCAGTGCAAAGAAAGCTGTTGGGCGGAGCTTTTAAAATAAAAGCTGTACCAAAAGTAAAAGTTTGCGCTGAATGAGAAATATTGAGCTGACATGGCTTGACTTATGGCAGAACTGGCAAAGAAGTGTCAAGAAAAAAGTTGCTGTTTGCCTTAAAGATCAAAGATGGCTATTATGGCAGCTACGGAGAAACAATTAATGCATGTAAAATCAGCCGAATTCATCAAAAGCGCCACCAAACCGGCCCACTACCCGGAAGGGGATCTGCCGGAGATAGCCTTTGCCGGGCGGTCCAATGTCGGCAAATCATCCCTGATTAATGTCCTGGTAAACCGCAAGGCGCTGGTGAGAACCAGCTCCACACCGGGAAGAACCCAGCTGATCAACTTCTTCGATGTCAACGGCACCTTCACCCTTGTTGATCTCCCCGGCTACGGCTTTGCCAAAGTCCCTCTTGAAGTAAAGAAGCAGTGGGGGCCGATGATGCAGACTTATCTGTCCAGTCGACTCAACCTGCGCGGAGTGGTTCTGATAATTGACGTCAGACGGATTCCAAAAGATGAGGACATCCAGATGTTTGAGTGGCTGAGAACCTTCGGCATACCGCCGATTCTGGTTGTGACCAAATGTGACAAGGTCTCCAAAAGCCAGCGGGAGCGCCATATCTCAGCTATTGCCAGTGAGCTCGGCGTAAAGAGGGATGAGCTCTGCTCTTTTTCGGCGCTTTCCAGAGATGGGAGCGAGGGGATCTGGAAGAGAATAGAAGCGCTTCTTGCACCAGCAGCTGACACAGCGCTATCGGGCTGATTTTTATTGCGTTTTTAGAACCCGGATGCCATTATCTGCACTCCAGCGAAGAGCTCCTCTTCGCTTTTATTTTGCCCAGAGGTATACAACGTGAAAAAGCATAATCAGCAGGAGATCGAACAGAGAAGAACCTTTGCCATCATCAGCCACCCTGATGCGGGTAAGACAACCATAACTGAAAAACTGCTCCTTTTCGGCGGCGCAATCCAGCAGGCTGGTGAGGTGCGGGCCCGTAAATCTGGCACGCCACGCAACTTCCGACTGGATGGAGATGGAGAAGCAGCGCGGGATTTCGGTAACTTCATCGGTCATGAAGTTTACCTATGGCGATCATGAGGTAAACCTGCTCGACACCCCCGGCCATAACGATTTCTCCGAAGATACCTATCGGGTTCTGACTGCGGTGGACTCGGTACTGATGGTCATCGACTCCGTCAAAGGGGTGGAAACCCAGACAAAGAAACTGCTTGAGGTCTGCCGCCTCCGCCACACGCCGATCATGACCTTCATCAACAAGCTCGATCGTGAAGGGCGCGAGCCGCTTGAACTTCTTGACGAAATCGAGAAGCCTGCTCAAAATCCAGTGTGCGCCGATTACCTGGCCGATCGGTATGGGGAAGCGTTTCAGAGGCACCTACCACCTTTACACCAAAGAGGTGACTTTTTTCGATCCTGAGGCTGAGAAAGGGGTTGGGGAGATCATCACTGTCCGGGGGCTTGACGACCCGAGGCTTGATGAACTTCTTGGCAGCCAGGTGGAGGAGCTGCGGCATGACGTCGAACTGCTTGAAGGCGCAGCCCACCCGTTCGATAAGGAGGCATATCTGGCCGGACAGCAGACGCCGGTATTTTTCGGCAGCGCCATCAATACCTTCGGCGTCCAGCAGCTGCTCGATACCTTTGTCGCTGAAGCGCCGGCGCCGCTACCGCGAGAGACCGTCAGCCGCATGGTCTCTCCCTTTGAAGAGCCGTTCACCGGCTTTGTCTTCAAGATCCAGGCAAACATGGACCCGCTCACCGCGACCGGATCGCCTTCTTCAGGATCTGTTCAGGAAAGTTCACCCGGGGGATGAAGGTCAGGCACCTCCGTCTCGGCCGGGATGTCCAGATCGCCAACGCCACCATCTTCATGGCCCAGGACCGCACCAACGTGGAAGAGGCGTTCCCCGGCGACATCATCGGCATTCACAATCACGGCACCATCAAGATCGGCGATACCTTCACCCAGGGGGAGGATCTGAAGTACACCGGCATCCCCAACTTTGCGCCGGAGCATTTCCGCAAGGTCCGGCTGCTTGATCCGATGAAATCGAAAGCGCTGGAAAAGGGGCTGGTGCAGCTTGCCGAAGAGGGGACAACCCAGGTTTTCCGCCCGCTGATGGGCTCTGACTGGATCGTCGGCGCGGTCGGGCTGCTACAGTTCGACGTGGTCATGCACCGCCTGGAATTCGAATACAAGGTAAAGGCGACTTATGAACCGGTCAGTTATGTAACGGCCCGCTGGGTGACCGGCGAACGAAAGCAGCTGGAGGAGTTCCAGACGGAAAGAGGCGATGAGCTGCTACATCGACGGCGAAGGGAACCTGACCTACCTGGCAGGAAGCCAGTGGCGGCTGGACAATACCATTGAAAACTGGAAAGGACTGCAGTTTCTGGAGACACGGGAGCACAGCTGAGCTCTGCCTATCCCCTCCCCTCCAGCCAATCGTACCACTCGGCCATCCCTGCGCCGCTCTTGGCGGAGAGCTGGAATATCCTGATGCCGGGACTGACTCTTCGAGCCATTTCAAGGCACTTCTCAACATCAAAGTCGAGATAGGGGAGCAGGTCAACCTTGTTCAGCAACATGACATCGGCGGCATGGAACATCTGCGGGTATTTGAGCGGCTTGTCCTCCCCCTCGGTAACGGAAAGAACCACCACTTTGTGATGTTCCCCCAGATCAAATGAAGCCGGGCAGACAAGATTTCCCACATTCTCGACAAAGAGAATATCCAGGTCGGTTATCGGCAGGTCTTCCAACGCGTGCCCTACCATATGGGCATCAAGATGGCAGCCTGCTCCGGTGTTGATCTGCTTTACCGGCACCCCGGTGGCGGCGATTCTCCGGGCGTCGTTGTCAGTCTGCTGGTCTCCCTCGATGACGGCACAGCGCTGTTTTCCGGAGAGATCACGCAATGTCTGTTCTAAAATGGTAGTCTTGCCGGAACCCGGCGAGCTGACCAGATTCAGGGCAAAAACACCCTTTTCCTTGAAAAGCCGGCGATTCTCGGCAGCAAGGCTATTGTTCTTGGCCAGAATGTCTAGTTCGAGAGAAATTTTCCCACCAGAAACGGGTTTGTCGTGATGGTGGTGGTGATGGTGATGATTATCATGACTATCGGTGGGACAGCCGCAGGTTGTGCACATTCTATTCTACCTCCAGATCTTTTACCCTCATCTCGTCACCGCTGCGCAGGTCCAAAGCTGGTGCGCCGCAGCAGGGACAAGAGTCGAAATATGTTTCCATCGTCGAGATGACTCCGCAAATATTGCAGAAACCTGTCGCGGGAACTCTATCAATAATAAGCGTTGCCCCTTCGAGCAGGGTATCCTTGGCCGCAGCTTCAAAACAGAACTCAAGCGCCTCCGGAACGACTCCGGAAAGAGCACCGATCTCCAGAGTAACCTCAAGGACTCGCCTGCCGCCGGAGTGCTGCTCGCATATATCGACTACGCCCCGGACAAGCGACAGCTCGTGCATTGCCAGATACCCCTTACACTTTCATATTGGGGTGATTAATGTAGCAGATAGATCTTGGAATTAGAACAGCTTGTTTCAATATTGCCGCTGTTGTATAAAGATACTCAGGAGATCGACCGTGAATCTTAACACCAAACTTGTCATCATAATGCTCACCCTGCTGCTGCTGACGATGCTGACCCTTTTTGCCCTGAACCAGATGAGCCAGACAAAGCTGGTACAGCGAAATTCAGGAAAGTTCGACCGCAATTTCCGAAATCCTCCAGAAGAGTGTTGAAGATCTCACCTCCGAAACAGAAGTCGAAACCTCCCGCCTGGCAGAATATCTCAAAGAGGCCCGCAAGAAAGGGGTCAATGAAATCAATATCATCAATACGGAAGGGGAGATCATCGACTCTTCCGATCCGGAGAAGATCGGTAAAAAAAGAGAGCTGAAAAAACTTGAAAAGGGGCTGAAGGCTGTGCCTGGCAAGAAAGGGGCGGCGCTATCCTCGCTGAAGCCATACAACCTGGTTGTGCCGGTTATTGTCGGCGACGAACAGCTCGGCTACGTGGAGATCAATCTCCTCCTCGATAATATCCGCGAAATCCAGCACGACAACTTTGTCCGGCGTTTTATCGCCACCGGGGTGATATTCGGTCTCGGCATGATCCTGATCATCTTTCTTGCCAAACGCTATACTCATCCGATTCAGAGGCTGGCGCTGAATGTCCGTAAAGTTGCGGCAGGCGACCTCTCCGTAACTGTTCCGGTCGAAAGCACCGATGAAATCGGCGAGCTTGCAGAGAGCTTTAACGAGATGGTGGAGCAGCTCCGGGAGCGGAAAAATCTTGAAGAGCGCCTCCATGAGGCAGAGCATCTCTCCAGGGTCGGACAGCTTGCGTCCGGCATTGCCCATGAGATACGGAATCCTCTCAATTACATCAGTCTTGCCATTGATCACCTCAAAAGTGAAATGACGGCCTCGTCTCCCGAAAAACTGGCGGATATTGAGAAGATTGCCGATACCATAAAAGAGGAGGTTCGCAAGGCAAATTACATGGTTCTTAATTTCATGAACTATGGACGACCACTCAAACTTCGTCGTACCAACATTGCCTTTCTGGATCTCATCGACAGAGCTCTTGTGGTTCTCAAAGATAAACTTGAGGAGCAGAAGGTAGCTGTTGTAATAGATGTCCCCGCCGACCTGCCGCATCTCCACTGCGATCAGGAGCTGATGAGGAACTGTCTGTTCAACTTTATCACCAATGGAGCCCAGTCAATGCCGGATGGTGGGGAGTTAACCGTCAGCGCTTCCTTTGTCGACGAAGTTTTCAGGTTCAGCTTCTCTGACAAAGGCACAGGGATCGCGGCGGACGATATGGAGAAGATATTTCAACCATACTTTACCACGAAAGAGGCAGGCATTGGTCTCGGCCTGGCGATAACTGAGAGGATAATCAAGGAGCATGGCGGGGAGATTCTTGTTGAAAGCCTGCCTGGAAATGGGACTACTTTTACGGTAATTATGCCGAAAGCATGTGTAGCCGATATCAGGAGATGAATTATGTCATGCAGCATTCTTATAGTTGACGATGAAAAGGCGCAACGCGATATCCTGCAGACGATACTCGGCAGGGAAGGGTATCGCACAACTTTGGCCGGCAGTGGACAGGATGCTCTGGGCAAACTTAAAGACGATGAGTACGATCTTATTTTGACTGATCTGAAAATGCAGGGGATGTCCGGGATGGAACTCCTGGAAAAGGTGCTTCAGGATAATCCGCAACAGTGCATTATCATCATGACTGCCCACGGCACTATTGACTCCGCAGTGGAAGCAACCCGGAAAGGGGCGTTCAATTACCTGGAGAAGCCGTTGGATCGCGAGCACCTGCTTTTTACCCTGAAGCGGGCCTGTGAGCATGTTGCCCTGCTGCGCGAGAATAGCGCCCTGCATAGAAAGCTGGACGAAACTACCTCCATTCAAGGAATCATCGGAGACCATCCAAAAATAAAAGAGGTTTTCCGGGTCGTGAACAAGATTGCCCCGACAGGATCAACTGTCCTTGTTTACGGAGAGTCGGGTACCGGCAAGGAGCTGGTTGCCAGAGCCATTCACGACAGAAGCCCGCGCAGCAGTAAACCTTTTTTTGCCATCAACTGTGCGGCAATTCCCGATGCGCTTATTGAAAGCGAGCTTTTCGGTCATGAAAAAGGGTCGTTCACCGGAGCCAGCAGCAAGGAGTTAGGGCTTTTTGAAGCTGCCACAGAAGGGACGGTTTTTCTGGATGAGATCGGCGAGATGAATGTTTCCCTGCAGGCAAAACTTCTTCGCGCCATTCAGGAAAAGGAAATTCGACGGGTCGGCGGCAAGGTTAATATCCCTGTTGACGTAAGGATTATTGCCGCAACCAACCGGGATCTTGAGGGAGAGATTAAAAAAGGTCAGTTTCGGGAGGATCTTTTCTACCGCCTCAACGTCATCCGGATCACTCTGCCGCCGCTTCGTGAGAGGGGTAGCGACATCGTAACTCTGGCAGATTTCTTCGTTAAGAAATATTCCCTTGCTACCGGAATGGCGGTGACCGGGATTTCAAAGCCGGCACTCAAGCTTCTCATGAACTACTCCTGGCCGGGAAACGTCCGCCAGCTTGAATCGATCATCGAGCGCGGCGTGCTTATGGCGGAGGGGAGCAGCATCACCCCCGAAGATTTGCCGGCCGAGGTTCATGCGGCCCTTTCAGATGGAGGAACTCTGCCATTTGACTTCCCCGCCGACGGGATTTCCTTTGAAGAACTGGAAAAAGAGCTGATCATCAAGGCAATGGAACGGGCTGACTGGATTATCACCAAGGCGGCGCCACTACTGCGGATGAGTTACAAAACGCTCCAGTACCGGCTGGAAAAATTCGGCATTGAGAGACCTTAGGGGTATTAATATGAGATTTTTTGTTACATCCGCAAAGGGGCTTGAGGATCTGGTCACGGATGAGCTTTGTGCTCTTGGGCTAAGCGGACTGAAAACTGAAAGAGGCGGGGTCTCTTTTAACGGATCACTTGAAGATGGCTACAAAGCCTGCCTCTGGCTCCGGACAGCCAGCCGTGTCCTCCTGGTGCTGGCTGAATTCCCCTGCGCTTCTCCTGAAGAGCTGTATGCGGGAGTCCGGGCTATAGAGTGGCATTTGTACCTGAAACCCGAAATGACCATGGCGGTTGATTCCGTCCTCAGGGATTCGGCCATGACTCATTCCGGCTTTATCGCTCTGAAATCAAAAGATGCAATTGTCGACTGCATCAGAGACAAGTTCGGCAGCAGGCCAAATGTTGACACGAAATCGCCTGATCTGCAGGTAAATGTTCATCTTGTCAAAAACAGCTGCACAGTGAGCCTTGATATGGCAGGTGATCCTCTCGACCGCCGTGGCTACCGCCTCGACAGGAACAAGGCTCCGCTCAGGGAGAACATGGCGGCAGCGATAGTCGCCTTCAGCGGCTGGGCCGGTGAGACCCCGCTGTACGATCCCATGTGCGGTTCGGGAACCATCGTAATCGAGGCGGCGCTTAAGGCTGCAAATGCAGCGCCGGGTCTGTTGCGGGAAAGATTCGGCTTTCAGAACTGGCTCGGGCACGATCCGACGCTCTGGCGGAATATGCTCGCCGAGGCGAAAGAGCTGAGAAAGCGGGAGCTTGCCGTTCGGCTCAGAGGCTCTGACCGCTCTCCGGGCTCAATAGAGATGTCCAAGCAGAATGCTGCCCGTGCCGGCGTCGGCAGACTGACCTCTTTTACAACTGCCGACATCTCTACCTTTGAGCCTTCGGCTTCTCCGGCAATGATCATCTTCAATCCTCCTTACGGTGACAGGATGGGTGAGCTTGCAGAGCTTGCCTCGCTGTACCGTACTTTCGGAGATATCCTCAAAAAACGCTGTGCCGGTTCGACCGCCTACATCCTCTGCGGCAACAGTGAGCTTGTCAAACATATCGGGCTGAAGGCGACCCGGAGAATCCCGATCTGGAACGGGCCGATCGAGTGCCGCCTGTTGAAGTATGAAATGTATTAACTCTGTCGGCTTTCACTAAACACTGTTTATTTCTTACTTAAAAAGATAAAAAATGCCCTCTTGAAGATTAACGTCAGGAGGGCATTTTCTTTAATGATTCTGCACAATAACCATTTGCGCTGGCATCGGTGCAGGGAAGCCGGCTTCTGCCAATGATTCTCGAATGGTCCGGTTTCCATCAAAATAAACCTGCCAGTAGTGATCATTATGGCAATACGGACGTACCACAAGTACCGGCCCAACCAATGTAAACTCTAGAATTTCGACTTCAACAGCAGGTTCTTTCAAAACATTCGGGATATTCGCGAGTTTCTCACGCAAAAGCTGCATAGCGACAATGTGATCGGCGTTACCTGCAAGCTGGCACTTCAACTCAACCCGGCGGAAATCGCTAGCAGTAAAATTCTGGATGGTGTCGCCAAATATTTTGGAGTTGCCTACCAGTGTCATGACGTTATCCGGTGTGTTGATAATGGTGACGAAGAGGCCGATCTCTTTAATGGTTCCGGTTATCCCGGCTACTGTGACGAAATCACCTACCTTGAAGGGATGTAGCACGACAAGAAAAATTCCTGCTGCCAAATTGGAGAGGAGCCCGCCCCAGGCGGCGCCAATGGCGATACCGATACCGGCAACCAACGCGGCAAAGGTTGTGGTCTGTATTCCGCAGTAGCCGAGAATGGCAACAACCAACACAATGTTCAGCGTAACGGCAATAAAATTGGTAACATAGCGCGTCAGCGTCGGATCGACTTTTTGTTTTTCCAGCACAGTATGCAGCATCCGTCCCACTATGCCGATCAACCAGCGGCCAACTAACCAAAACAGTATGACGGCAATGATCTTGGTACCGAATTCAGTTACATATTTAACAATAAGCTGCTGATACTGCCCAGGATTTTCCATAGAAGCTCCTCTGTTAAAGTAATTAGTATAAATTAATGCAATAGATCGACCCAATTGTCAAGTCCCTTTCACTCAATAAATTGCGAAACTATTTCTTCGTGTTGGCTGTAGCTTCCTTTCAGTATGCTCTGTCAGGGATGACAAAATCCTCTATGACAGAGGTCAATGAGGCGTGAGAGGAGTTATTTTATTTTATGCCTTAGTATTAAAAAAATATTATTACATCTCTTGCATTATCCTATTCGTAATATATATTTATTAAGTAAACCGAATTAGCCTTTCTGCCCAGATGAGTATCCAGGAAACTAACTACTGAAATATTGGAACGACTTACTCCCGCAAAAAAGTAAAAGCTGAATACTTGAATACTGCAACGGATGCTTTCACACGGGATAACCGTGAACTACAAAAAAAGGAGAAAAATCATGCTTAAAAGAATGTCTGTATTGGTTTTAACCCTGCTTATGGCTTGCGGAACAGCCTACGCTGCGGCAGGTGGCGATCTGAAGATCGGCACGACCAAGGCCGGCGCAAAGGTGACCGTAGACCGTGTCATCACGGAAGGCAAGGCACTCGTAACTGTTGCCGATGCCAAAAAGAAACCTCTGATCGGTTTGGGAGTCCAGGATTTCACCGTCAGCAAAGGGGCCAAGAAGGGGAGAGTCGTCTCGGTGCAGTCTGTTGCCGAGGTGCAGGAAGTGCCGCTTAACATCGTAATGGTGCTGGATAACTCCTACTCGATGGATGAGCGCGACGCAATCACACCACTGCTCGCTGGTGTTGACAAGGTGCTGAATGTCGTCCGCCCGATCGACAAGGTTCAAGTGGTAGTTTTTGACAGCAAACTGACCACAAAGGTGGGCAACCGCGATCTTCACGTCCAGACCTTTGCCTCCAGCGATGTGAATGCATTGAGGGAGTTCGTCACGAAAGCCTACACTCAGGAGAAAATAACCTCAAAAACTTATCTCTATGATGGAATAATAACCGGCGTAAACTTAATCACCAACACACCTGCAGACAACCCGCGGGTACTGATAATCTTTACTGACGGCGAAGACCTCAACAGTACCGTCAAGAAGGCAGATGTTGTCAAGGCGGCCGATGCTGCGGGCAAGTTCAACGCCTATGTTATCGACTACATGCCAGGAGACTGAGCCCAACAAGGACTTGGCCAAGTTCGCCGATGCTCACCACGGCAAGATCTGGAAGACCCAGTCAGTAACGGATATGGTGCCGATCTGGAGAAACTCGCATTAACCATCGACTTCTCCTATATTCTCACCTACGAATTTACCCCAAACCTGTCGTCATGGTATTTCCCGAAGCAGCGCTGTTTGATTTCGACAAGGCTGAACTGAAGCCTGAAGGGAAGAAGCAGATCAATGCCTATCGTGAAAAGGCAAAGGCGCAACTGGGTCGTGCCGACAAGATCAAAGTCAGCGGTCACACCGACAACAAAGGTAGCGCAGATTACAATATGAAGCTTTCCCAGCAGCGGGCCGCTGCTGTCAGCGAGTATTTGAAAAGCATAGGTGTCGACCCGGGCAAGATCGAGGCCTGCTGGAGAAGGCATGAGCAGGCCGATAGCTGACAACAGAACGAAAGAAGGGCAAGCAAAAAACCGTCGCGTCGAAATTGAAATTGTTGGTGTTGAAAAATAGGCAAAGGCCTATATCTATTAATGCATTAATTCAGTTAGCTTAATTTCAGTAATAAGAAGGGGTATAGCACGAAAAGCTATACCCCTTTTACCCCATTAAGAGAATTTACATTCCGGGGAGGTGCAGTGTGAGGGATCTTTAATACTTGTTATACAAACATGTTTCTGAAGGTCATCGCTTTGTGTGTGCTTATATCTGTTGCACTCATAATCGCACCTACAGCCGTCATGGCAGACATGACAGCCAAAGAGCAGAAGGAGGCTCAAAAAAAGCTCCGCAAGGAGGTCAAGAACACTCTTGCACAACGTAAAAACTGCAACCCAGTTCAAAGGCAGCTATCAACAAGGCTTACGGTTATGCTGTGTTTGACAATTTCGGGACAAACCTTGGGGTACTCAGCACCGCTAGTGGCAAGGGGATTGCTTATGACAATAAAAGCAAGAAAGAGCTTTTCATGAGGATGTACTCGGGTGGTGTCGGTATCGGCCTTGGGGTCAAGGATTACAGGCTGGTTTTCGTCTTTCAGACAAAAAGAAAGCGTTTGATTCATTTGTAACTTCAGGCTGGGAAGGCTCTGCGCAGGCCGATGCGGCGGCAAAAGCCGGCAAGGATGGAGGAGCGGTATCTGGCGCTACTGCCGTGTCAGATGGGGTGTGGGTATACCAGTACACCAAAAATGGCCTGGCCGCCCAGGCAACGCTTCAAGGAACCAAATACTGGAAGTATGATG
>CAWEPN010000016.1:0-60730 GCA_963810975.1 uncultured delta proteobacterium
ATAACAGGTTTGCATAAATTTGATCTTGGTCAAACAATGTAAGAAGAAAACGAGATATTTTGACGTCAGCAAATTAGAAATATATCAATCCAGATTAATCAAAGGGAGAACAACAAATGAGTATGTTTTGTAATCAATGCGAGCAGGCAGCAAACGGAACCGGCTGTAACATTTCCGGCGTATGCGGCAAGAAACCCGAAGTGGCGGCCCTGCAGGATCACCTGGTCTACGGCCTGAAAAGCCTGGCGCTCTATGCCGACAAGATCGGCCGCAACGCCGAGATCGACCGTTTTACCATCGAGGGGCTCTTTACCACCGTCACCAACGTCGACTTCGAAGCGGCCCGTATCGGCGGTCTGATCAAGCAGTGCTACGAGCTGAAGGAAAAAGCCAAAGCTGCTGCCGGTGTCAACCATCGCCGACCCGGTTGCCGACTGGAAACCGGCCGACGACCTGGCCGGCATGATCACCCAGGGCGAGCAGCACGGCATCAACACCCAGCATGTCAATGAAGATATCCGTTCCGTCATCGAGATCCTCATGTACGGCCTCAAGGGGATGGCCGCCTACATGGACCACGCCATGATCCTCGGCAGGAGCGATGACGAAGTCATGGCCTTCTTCCAGAAGGCGCTGGCCGCCACCACCGACCCCAACCTCGGGCTGATGGACTTTGTCGGCCTCTCCATGGAGTGCGGCAAGCAGAACCTGACCGTCATGGGGCTGCTCAACGCCGCCCACACCGACACCTACGGCCACCCGGTGCCGACCCCGGTGCAGCTCGGCACCAAGGCCGGCAAGGCCATCCTGGTTTCCGGCCACGACCTGAAGATGCTGGAGGAGACTCCTCAAGCAGACCGAGGGCAAAGGGATCAACATCTACACCCACGGCGAGATGCTGCCGGCCCACGGCTATCCCGGGCTGAAGAAATACAGCGCACCTGGTCGGCAACTTCGGCGGCGCCTGGCAGGACCAGGCCAAGGAGTTCGCCGACTTCCCCGGCGCCATCATCTTCAACACCAACTGCATCCAGAAGCCGGCCGAATCCTACAACGACCGCCTCTTCACCTGGGGCCTGGTGGCCTGGCCCGGCGTCAAGCATATCGACGGCTGGGACTTCAGCGCGGTCATCAACAAGGCCCTGGAGTGCCCGGCCTTCCCGAGAATCCGGGCCAGGAGATCCTGACCGGCTTCGGCCACAACGCCGTGCTCGGCGTGGCCGACAAGGTCATCGACGCGGTCAAGGCAGGCGCGATCAAGCACTTCTTCCTGATCGGCGGCTGCGACGGCGCCAAGCCGGGCCGCAACTACTACACCGAGTTTGCCGAGAAGGCGCCCAAGGACACGCGTCATCCTGACCCTGGCCTGCGGCAAGTACCGCTTCAACAAGCTGGACTTCGGCGACATCGGCGGCATTCCGCGCCTGCTGGACATCGGCCAGTGCAACGACGCCTACTCGGCCATCCAGATCGCCGTGGCCCTGGCAGGCGCCTTCGAGTGCGGCGTCAACGACCTGCCGCTCTCCATGATCCTTTCCTGGTACGAGCAGAAGGCGGTCGTCATCCTGCTGACCCTGCTCTCACCTGGGCATCAAGAACATCAAGCTCGGGCCGACACTGCCGGCCTTCATCACCCCCAACGTCCTCAACTTCCTGGTGGAGAACTTCAACATCGGGCCGATCACCACGGCCGAGGCCGATCTGAAGGCGATTCTGGGATAACAGGAAACAAATTTACTGTGATGAACAATGAACGCCTCGCGGCCACTGCGAGGCGTTCATTGTTTTACGTACTCTCTTTAGCCCCATAGAGGGTTGTCAGTGTTTAGATCAGTTATTGACTTTGGTCAATCATATCTATCCGGCGCTACTGTACGGTACTAACAGCAAGATATCTAACAAGCGCCGCCATGGGAGGAGATATGGACAGATTATTGAAACAGTTGGTCAACAATGCGCCGGAGGCGATGCTCATCTCGGACCGGGAAGGTATTATTCGCTTCTGGAACAGCGGCGCAGAACAGATGTTCGGCCACACTGCTGCTGAAGCAGTGGGTCAGTCACTTGATCTGATTATTCCTGAGAATCTGCGCGGCCGCCACTGGGAAGGTTATGGCCGGGTAATGGCCTCGGGGGAGACAAAATACAAAACCGGTCTGCTCTCCTCACCCGGCATTCGCAAAGACGGTAGCCGGGTTTCGCTGGAATTCAGCATGGTGCTGCTGCACGACGAAGCCGGTAACATGGAGGGGTGTGCCTCGATCATGCGGGATATTACCGAACGCTGGAAGAAAGAAAAAGAATTGAAGGAGCGGTTGACCGCCTGCGAAGCAAAACTGGCAGGACCTTCTGTCTAATTCAAGAAGATTTAAAAGGAGTGTCACCAGGACCGCACGACAGGTGCGGCTTATTACCAGAAGAAAGGGCATGTAATATGGATATACATTCAACAAAATCACTGAGTACTATACGCGCTGTTGTGCAGTGGTGCTTTATGTTTTGGGTTGTCGGTATCGGCATCCGTTTCGGAATGTTTGTCAACTCTGTTGAAAGCGGCGCAACCGCGCCATCTGGTTTCCCGTCCGCCGGGCGTGGAGGGTTTCCTGCCAATCGGTGCTCTGACAAGCCTAAAGTACTGGCTGGTTTCCGGAGAAATACATCCGGTTCATCCCGCTGCACTGGTTATTTTTCTGACGATCCTGCTCATGAGTCTGCTTGCCAAGAAATCCTTCTGTTCCTGGCTCTGCCCGGTCGGCACCCTCTCAGAAGTGGTGTACAAGCTTGGCCGGAAGGTATTCGGGCACAATTTCCGTATCTGGCTCTGGCTTGACCTGTTATTGCGAGGCATCAAGTATCTTCTGCTTCTGCTGTTCCTGGTATTTATCCTGATAGGGATGTCCGGCGAAAAAGTAATCAAGTTCCTGGATGCCCCCTACTGGGCCGTCAGCGATGTCAAGATGCTCCACTTCTTCACCAAAATGTCAGGGACAACGATGGTGGTCCTGGCTGTTCTGACCTTTTTGTCCCTCTTTTATAAGATGTTCTGGTGCCGCTATCTCTGCCCCTATGGCGCGTTGCTGGGCCTTGCAAGTGCCGTCAGCCCTTTCAAAATCCGTCGGGACGCGACCGGCTGTACCGGTTGCCAACGCTGTTCCGCAGCCTGCCCTTCAGGTCTTGCGGTACATTCCAGCACAGACAGTTTCTTCACCTGAGTGTACCGGGTGCCTCACCTGTGTGGCAAATTGCCCGGAGAGAAATGTCCTCGCCATGCAGCCGGTCTTCTGGAAGCGACCGCTACCGGTGTGGGTTTTTCCTGCAGTGGTTGTGTTCATCTTTATGGCGGGGATCGGTGCCGGAATGGTCAGCGGGCACTGGCAGAGCTCGTTGAGTTATGCTGACTATCAACGACTCATCCCTCTTGTGCAGAGCCTGAGCCATTGAGGTTGAAGTACGCAATACAATGCGGCAACGCATTAGATGGCATCGGAACTGCAGATAAAGTCCAATACAAGCAAATTGATCGTAAGGGGAATTATATGTTTTTGTTAGCATTATTTTTTTTAAAACCGGTTGCCTGGTATATTGCCTTCAAGTCCGGAATCATCGAAAACATGAACACAATGCTACTCTGGGCGGCAGGGATTACTGTTGTCCTTACGCTTGTGGATAAAGTGAGTGTTGCCGACAGGTTGCCGGTTTCGGCAATACTGCTGACTCTGGCCCTCTATGGGCTGATGTCATTCACGCTGTTCCCGCTTGCCTGGAAGGCTAAAAAGACGAAACTCTCCGTGGTTCTCAACTTGGCGGGCATGATCGGAGCTTTTGCCGGCGTAAATTTCACCATGGATTTCCTCAGGGGATTCCAGCAAATAATGACCCGATAACAAGCCCAACACGTGGCCTTGACCTGGACTCCCAATGAGCATCCTTCGGCAAAAGCCGGGGAATGTTAACTCATTTTATATGATAAATCAAGGGCTTGTTTTTATTACATTTTAGCGGGTGAATTCGGCGGGGATTGAAATGAATTGCAGACTGTTGGTGGTCAATTGCAAAATTTTTCCAAAGGGCATCGCTCAGACCTGACTTGCGCTCTATCCTTCTCGCTACTGCTGTTGCAAAAATCTCCTTCACCCCCCAGACTTCTACTTCGCTTCTTGCCCGGGTAATGCCGGTATAGAGCAGCTCCCGTGACAATAGCTCGGAGTCACGGTCAGGCAGAAGCAGCAGAACACGCTCAAACTCGGACCCCTGGCTTTTGTGAACTGTCATGGCATAAACCGTTTCATGGGCCGGCAGCCGCACTGGTGAAACCTTGCGAACCCCTCCATCCGCAGTGGGGAAATAGACCCGGGGCGTACCGGCAAGTTCAGGATCAGGGAAAACGACACCCACATCTCCGTTGAATAAGCTTCATGCTGTAATCATTGGTGGTAACGATAACCGGGCGGCCTTTGTACCAGCGATTGCGAACATCAATCAGACCCTGTTCGACAAGTATTTCCTCTATCATCTTTGCTACAGCAATAACTCCATATGGTCCTTCGCGAAGAGCGCAGAGTACCCGGAAGGCATCGAAGCGGGATAATGCCTCCTCGGCGGTTGCCGCTGCCAGATAATGACGGTAACCGTCTGTAATTTCGCTGGCGAGCGCCTTTTTGAGGGCAGCGGGCAGAGCAAGATCACGCCATTTGATATCTGGCTGAAGTGCCGCTGGAGAGCAGCGCCAAAGCCTGCTCACCACTGCCGGCATTGATCGCGGTTGCCAGATGTCCTATGCCGCTGCTTGCCAGAAAGCGGTAATTCTTCTTGAGGACAACAAGAATATCAGTGAGTGCCGGAACCTGTTCTTCAACTGGTGCATTTTGAAGAACTGCACCGCTACTCCGCTGAACAAGCCGGCAGAAATCCGGCGAAAACAACTCCCCGGTGCCGCTGCCGCAGAGATCGCCCAATACTGCCCCTGCTTCAACAGAGGCCAGTTGATCCCTGTCGCCAAGGAGGATGAGGCGCGCATCATCCTTGAGCGCTGTCACCAGCTTGGACATGAGGGGAAGGTCAATCATTGAGGCTTCGTCAATAATCACGACATCGTAGGGTATCGGGTTTTCAGCTGAATGACGGAAACGGACGGAGCCGCTGATTGAGCCAAGCAGACGGTGAATGGTTGCGACAGCTGCGGGAATCTGCGCCTTTACCTCATCACTGCTCGCCAGATTGTCCTTCATCCGGCTGATTGAATCCTTGAGCCGGGCGGCGGCCTTGCCGGTGGGGGCCGCCAGTGCAATCCGCAACCGTTTTGCCGGCTGCTGCTCGATCAACAGGGCGAGAATCTTCACAACTGTCGAGGTCTTGCCTGTTCCGGGTCCACCCGAGATAATGCAGAGCTTTTTACGGAGCGCGGCGATAGCTGCGATTGCCTGCCAGTCAATACCTTCAGCGGCACTGATGGGGAAAAGCCTGCTCAGACCGTCCCGAAGCGTATCTTCGCACACAGGTTCAGATCCGGCCGCTTTTTCACGGATAACCCGGGCCAGTTCCTGTTCGTAGCTCCAGTAGCGGTGAAGATAAATGCGCCCCGCTGCGTCGAGAATCAGCGGGCAAATATCTCCCGGAGCCCCGATCGCCGGGAATTCTTTCAGCTGTTCCAGCAGACGGTCCACTGGCGGAAGAATGGCAGCCACACCGATGTCAGATAAATCCATGGCAGCTACATCCGCCAGATTCAGGCAGGTATGTCTCTTCCCCACGGCATGACTTGCCAATGCGGCTATTATCCAGAGTTCAGGCCTTGCACTGCCTGACTCCCTGCAGATGAAACCGGCAAAATGCCGGTCTATGGAGCGCAGTTCAGGCTTCATGGCGCATACACCTCTGTGGCATCAATCAGCCGGTCTGTGAGGGCTTTAACCAGGTCAGCTGGTGGCCTGTCCCTGAAAACACCATGTTGGTTACCCTGAGCGGCATTCACCCCCCTGATGAAGAGATAAAATATCCCGCCGAAATGTTTTTCATAATCATAATTCTTGATCCGCAGCGAGAGATACCTGTTTAGCGCCACGGTGTAGAGCAGGTACTGGAGCGGATAGAGATTACGAACCATCTCCTGGCGCATAACTTCCTGATTGTAGTCCTCGCCGCAATTGCCGAGATGATTCGACTTCCAGTCAACCAGGTAGTAACGCCCCCCCTGCTCAAACACCATATCCATAAAGCCCCTGACCATGCCACGTACCGGCTTGAACTGAAGCGAAGCCAGGACGGCAGTCAGGTCAACAGCCTGATAATCGTCAATATAGTCCTTTAATGACAAGCGCAGCTGTTCAGAGTCGACAAACTTCAACGGAAAGAAAAATTCCAGCTCAGGCAACCAGCTCTCTTTCTTCAGCTCAGCCAGTCTGAAAAAACCGTCTGGAGTTTGCAGGGGGGCGTTAATGACATTGGCAACCATGGTGCAGATGCAGGCATGCCAGGCCTTATCAAACCGGTGCAACTGGAGTTTCTCAGATACTATTTTCGCAATTGCCGCTTCCGAGGCGGCGGAAAAATCAAGCTCCTCAAAAATTTCGTGCATGAAGATGCCGGCTTTGGAGCCTCTCGGAAAGGTAAAGATAGTCTTCCCTTCCGCAGGCAGATCACTCCTGGGCTTCGTTTCATTAATGCCATGGCGGGATTCATCCCTGTCGGGCAATTCTACGGTTTTCGGCTCGTGACTGACAAACGAGGTAAAACTTGACACCCGCCAGTCTTTGCGGTTAACACCCTGGAATTTCCGGCAGCTGAACAGACTGCCAGCCTCCTGATTCTGTTGCCAGACGGCCGGAACAAGCTGATCCGGCAGCTGCTCAACATGTATTGCTCCAGCGCTGTTCGCAGCCAATTCCTCCAGCTGCGCCTGTACTGTTTCCGCTGAAAGACCGCAAAAATCCGCTGCCAGAGCCGCGACCAGATCCCCGGCGGTACGCGTCTCCGGGGAGGCGTGGAACAGGTAGGCCAAAGGCGAAGTTTCAGGGCGGCTCGAACTGCTGGCAACCTTGCCGCCGTACAGGTAACAACGGTACTTGGCTCTTGTGACAGCGACGTAGAGAAGGCGAAGACTCTCGGCAAGCTGTTCCTTCTCAGCCCGTTCCTTGTGGAGAGAAAAATCGTCAGAACCGTAATCCTTGACCATGGCAGTGCCTTCATGGAAAGTTGCCACTTCATCATTGGTAATAAGCCCTGTCCAGACAAACGGGCAGAAGACGATCGGATATTCAAGCCCTTTGCTGACATGAATGGTGAGAATCTTGACCGCCTTCTCATCGGTCTCCAGGCGAATTTCATGTTCCTCTTTCTTCTCCCTGGCACTGACCCGCTCGTTGAACCAGGTTACCAGCCCCTCCATGCCGGCTCCCGACTCATGAACCCTGCCATGGATGACCTCAAAACAGTGAAGCAGATTGGTGAGACGGCGCTCTCCGTCGGGATAGCGAAGCAGCCGCCCCCGTACCCCTTCCTTCTCCATCAATAAACGTGTCATGACCATAAAACCCTTGTCATTCCAGGTCTGATGGTATCCCCGGAAATCTTCAAGGCAGATTTCCCAGGCATATTCATCTTCAAGGAGAGAAGCTATGTCACTGCCGCTGCGGCCGAGAATATCAGTGACCAATGCAGCCCGGACACTCTGCTCACTCCCCGGATTCAGCAACGCCTGCAGTAGAGTACAAACTTCCCCGGCCTCGTCAGTCGCGAAGATGGTCATGTCGCTCCGCATGACAGAGGGGATTTTAAGCGCCGTCAACGACTCGCGGACTGCGGCAGCCTGCCGGTGACTCCTGACGATCACGGCAATATCGGCCGGCACCAGTGGCTGCTCACCGATGGCGGCGAGCCCTGCGCTCCCCTCCTGAAGCAGACGTGATATCTCGGCGGCGACAGCTTGGGGAATTATTTCATTGGCCTTTGTGACGTTAAGACCTTCGGGAGGCATCAGCCAGATCTGCATCGGGGAAACGGCAGCGCTGCTGTCGGTCAGCTTCTTGTAATTCTCTTTGCCGGGCTTAACGGGATGGTATTCAATTTCATCATAAATGAACGGTTTTCTGTCATTGGCGAATAGTTGATTGAAAGCGGTCAGCAGATCCGGGGTTGAGCGCCAGTTACTGGTGAGAGTGAAGCGATTCTCTGCCTTCAGATCCATTGCTGCCTGGATATAGGCAAATATGTCGGCGCCACGGAAACTGTAGATCGCCTGCTTTGGATCGCCGATGAGAAACAGCGGCAGAGGTGTATCAGCATAGATTTTTTTGAAAATATCATACTGAACCGGGTCGGTATCCTGAAACTCGTCTATCAAGGCTGCCTGATAACTGCCTCTTAGCTTGAGAGCGAACGAATCACCGCTTTCACTGCAGAGTGCCCGGTAGAGATCATTGAGAAGATCACTGAAAAAACGGATGTTCTTCCGCTGCTTGCGGACAGGAATCTGCTCATTACAGTAGGCTATCAATTCACCGCAGAAAAGACGCAGCCGTTTCAGCACCAGCTGCTGCAACTCTTCGCAAAGATCAAAGAAAGGGTGGCTGATTGCTGCACCGGCCGGTTTTCTACCTTTGGCAATTCCGGCGGAAGTGAATTTGCTGAAGTCGGGGGGGAGGTCGTAAGGGTTGCCGCCGGCGGCAAAGCTATCCATCTGGGCGAAAAGCCCGGGCAAAGTTGTCTCCTTATACTGATCGGCAGCTCTGCTTAAACCCTTGTCATTGGCAAGCAGCTCAATAACTTCCTGGCGCTTATGGTGCCACTCGCTTTGTATCAGACGGTACTGACTCAGACAGCCGGCATCATGACCAATGATCTGCTCATGGCTGTACTCGGGAATAATCTTCAGCTTGGGATTACCGGTCATCCCCTTGGCAAAAGTTTTGAGTGAATCGACTGAGTAATTTTTCTTCAGGGCGAAACCAAGCAGGCGGGCTGAATCGTTGAAAAAAGATTTACGCCAGAAATCATCGACGACCTCACCCATGAGCGGGGTCGGGTCGGTCACCAGCTCGGTGTCGTATCGGGAGCCGCTCTCAAAGGCATTCTCCTGCAGAGCCCGCAGGCAGAAGCCGTGAATTGTGAAAATTGCCGCCGTGTCGAACGACTTGAGCGCCCGATCCAGGGCTGCGCGGACGCTGACGATGTCAGCCCACTTGCCGTTGCCATTAGCGCAGAGCGCTCTGAGAAGGGCGTCATCCGTCTCACCACCATCCATAACATCCAGCGCCTCGCGGATGCGGCGCCTGATTCTGCCACGCAACTCCTTGGTGGCCGCCTCGGTAAACGTCACCACCAGAATCTGTTTTGGTTCGAGGTTCAACTCGACCAGAATCCGCAGGTAAAGCAAGGCAATAGCATAGGTCTTGCCGGTGCCCGCACTGGCCTCTATCTGATTCACGCCGGCGAGTTCAACCTGCAGATGCCGCAATTCATTCATAACTGACACCTAATTCCGATGCCAGAGCAACGGCTCCAGCAAAATATGGGCAACACGCTCAAATTCAGCGTCGAACGGGTCTACCTTACCGAAACAGAGCCGGAAACAGGCATCACTCCCCTCACCGGGAATGCCGTTATATCCGTCCAACCACTTGCCACGGGCCTTGTGCAGATCACACGGTTTTTTTGCCGTGGCATAAGCAAGTGCCGACTCGGGAAAGAACGGCAACGGAGCCGTCAACCCCTGCCAATAGAGGTCAAGAATGGATCTCAAAACTGCCCGTGGATCAGCCACTCTCCGGAAAGTCACTTCTTTATTGGTCATGATCAACTTTGTCTCAAGCGGATAGCCCTCTGCCTGCGCCGCGTTGAGGACCAGATGCTCGAGCCAGCTTTTCATCAGATCCTTTGCCTTGAATCTGGCGCAGCGATAGCGGTACATACTATCAGCCTGAATCTGGCTGAGACGGCCTGACAATCTAAAACCTTCAATATCAAGCTCTACATCAAGATGTGGCAACGGCTCGCAACTGCCGAGTTTGCCGGTTACTTTCCGGGCAAAGACAGACACCTTGGCGACATAGTCAGCAAACAGCCTGTCACCGTGGCTGACCGGCGGCAGGAGACCCTGGCTGCGCACTCTGGCGAGCAATGCAGTCCGGCGCTTCACCTTTCAGCAGCGCAGCAAGGATGTCCGACTTGAGCATATAGGAGGTGAGAGCATCAACTGCAAACGGTTCACGCTCCTCCAATGGTTCGGCGATGTTGTCGAGGCGAATACCCAGCCTGTTCTCCAGAAAGAACTGTGCCGGATTAGAGATGAAGCGGAGAAGTTTTACCAGGGAAACATCCCGCCACTCTTCACTCGGCTCCATCATCGGGATCGGCATAAAGAGCGCTGGATTGGGAGTGCCACTCTGTTTTTCCATCAGGGCCGCACAGTTCTCTGCCGAGTAGCTGAAGAGGAGAGACTCGTCAGAGAAATAGTCCCTGCTGAACGCCTGTAAACGGTGGCGGGTAACCAGTCGCCGCTCGACGCTGTCAGTATCAGCAAACATAAAACCGCGCTGAATGGCATCGAGCAGTTCCGTCACCAGTACTGAGGGGGGAATTTCACTGTTATCGCTCATGCTCTGGCCGATATAGCTGAGGTAGAGACAGCTTCTTGCCGACAAAATGGTTTCAAGAAACAGGTAACGATCCTCATCGCGCAGCGAACGATCCCCAGGCCGCCACTGTTCCGCTATCAGGTCGAAGCCCTGCGCTATGCTCTGCCGGGGGAAAGCGGCGTCATTCATACCGATCATGGCAATAACCTTAAAGGGGATGCTGCGCATCGGCAGCATGGCGCAGAAGGTCACGCCACCGGTCATGAAGCCAAAACCTTTCTCTGCCTGCTCAAGTCGCGCAACAATCCAGGAGCGAATCACTCCGAAAGCAACAACTCCGCCATAAGCGGACTGCTCTTCAAGCGCAACAAGTTCCGCAACTATTTCTGAAATAACCGCAATTTCACGGGAGGTATCGTCATCTGCAAGAATAAAATCAGTCAACAGATCGTGCAGTTGCCCGCCCCACTCCCTGAGCGAACGAGCTCTGTTCAAAACAGCAACGGTCTGCTCAACCCTGTTTATAAAATCGATGAGTTTGCCAAGTGACTGGACTGGAGAGCCTTCCATATTGTCAAAAGGGAGAATGTTGTTGAACAGCTCCCCGTGAGTATCGGACATGGCATAGCCAAGCAGCAGACGTTCAAGACCGGCTCGCCAGGAATTGGCGCGATAACCGGGAAGCCCCAGGTTGAGACGGTCCTGTTCATCCAGTCCCCAGCGAACCCGGGTCTGTTCCAGCCATAACCGTATAGTCGCAAGATCGGCCTCTTCAAGATCATAGCGACGCCGGACCGGCGTTAGCGAGAGGATATCCAGCAGCTGGACAACAGTCAGTCTGCTGCCGGGGAGAGCCAGCAGTTTTATCAAGGCTGAGGCTACCGCCCCTTCACTGGTCAGACGACGATCAGCAATCGAGTAGGATATTCGCCGGGTGTTATCACTTACCCCATCAAACACGGCGGTTATGTAGGGAGCATAGGCTTCGATGTCCGGAGTCATTACCAGGATATCACGGGCCTCCAGATCAGGATCCTGTTCCAACAGAAAAAGGAGCTGATCATAAAGCACCTCCACTTCCCGCATTGGACTGTGACAGGAGTGAAATTGAACCGATCTGTCAGTTTCGGCGACAAGTCGTTTCACCCTCCCCTCTTCCGCGCCGGTGAGATTCAGTATGTCGGCCTGAATCCAGTCAAGCAGGCAATCACTTTGCGGCTCTGTGTAAAGATCCACCTCCTTTGCCGCCAGACTTCCCAGTTCAATGGTCATGGTGGAGAAGTCCCTGCCAAGTTTGCCAAGAGATGCCAGGAGCGGATTGCCCTCAATCCGCAAATCAAGCTCTTCAGGTGAAAATCCGGACTTTGCCCTGGCGCTGATTATATCGGCCCAGTATTCACGGGTCGGACTCAGCAGGAAAAGATTGACCTCCGTCACCTTGGCAACTGCGGCAATAATTTCCAGATGAAAAGTCGGCAGATATGAGATGCCAAAAAGAGAGACCCGTTCGGGAAAGGGGCCGTGGCCAGGACTGTTTGCCTCAACAAGATTACAGAATTGCTCTTTAAGACGGCCTCGATGTTGACCCCCGCCACTTATGAACAGATCCTTCCAGAGTGCTGCCTGCCATAGTTCAGCAGCCTTTACCGTACCATCCGTCTCCCAGCGCCGCAACATGTCAGCCCGGTAAAGAGTGTACTGATCGAATGTGTCGGCTATCTTTTGAGCCAATTGAAAGCGTTTGAGATCATCCGGGTCATCGGCAAGATAGTGTTGCAATGGGGAGAAAGCCTCATTACCCTCAAGTCCTGACAGTAAAGCGAACAGCTTCCAGGTCATTACCTCAGGAGAAAAATGGTTAGTGACAGAACTGTCGGGAACTACCCGGTTGAAAAACTGAGATACAAAGGCATTTGGAAAAGGATAACTACAGTTGGCCCAGACGCCGAATCGTTTGGCAAGTTCCATAGCCAGCCAGCGCTGCATCCCCTTGCTCTGCACTACGATCAGTTCGGGAGTAAACGGGGATGAAAGAGGATCGGCAAGAACGGATGAAAGTGCGCCCACAAGGTTTTCCATCCGGTTGCTGGTATAGATATTAAGAGGCATAAAGACTTCCTGACAGGGAGAGTTTCTTATTCAAAGCGAAAAATTCTTTACACTACCTTTAACTTCCTCCTTTGCGATGGAATACGGGCACAAAAAAAGCAGCTACCGAGGTGGTAAATGCGTCTTTTAAATTGTCTTAAACCTGAACGGAGGCCGGTATTGCTTTATTGATCAGGGGTAGTTGACCATAGTTGCGAATCTTTGTTTATTTTGAGGGCCGGCACTTCAGGCAATGAATGGTGCTGCTGATAGAGACCGCTTTTGTCACTATTATTTTTTGCAAAATTACATACTGTACTAAAAATATATTCGTTTTTTAAATTGCGGAAAACAGACTTAAATTCTGCTTTAAGATCATAAGTCCTATTTATAACTCTATTGTATTTGTCATATTCATATTCCAGAATCAATCTCGTAAGTTTATTTTTACAATCATATTCAAAATATTGTATCGAAAAACTATAGTCTGCATAATTATGATAATTGTAGTTATTATATCCATAGAAACTACTATATAAACGCTTATCATGCTGGTTATAATAATCATTCGCTTCTAATTGGAACTTATAAATATCTGATTTACTTAATGTATCTTTCAACCATACGAATATAGTATCGTGCTGCGTATATTCTATATTCGAAGGATCAAAGAATGTTGCATCTCTTATCTGAATCCAACCAGCATTAGAAGCGCTAGCGTGAATTAATATATAAAATATTAACACTGTTAACATAAGAACTGGTTTTTTCATGATTAATATTCTCTTTAATGCAATGTTGAAATCCACGCCCTGTGGGTGTGGTAATGCTGGCAGGCTGTGCCAGTCCCGGAGGGGTATGGCCGTCTGACCGAAGAACAGAGGGCTGCTGACTAGGTGACATGGACCGAAGGTTTTCTGATGCATGATTGGTTGTCACTGCCTTAACAAAGTTTGTAACTCAACCGATCACATTGTAATATTGCAAGAAATGCTGTATAACCCGTTGTAAAGCAAGCTCAAATCCGTTTAAACAAGTCACTTATATTGGTATATTGTCCGCTTAGTCTCCACGTCTCGGAGATATGTTGCGGCAACATTTAATCTCCTCGGGTAAATTCCTCGCAGCCTGCTGCGGGCTGATTCATTTATAAGCTTTTATAATAGGGTCGTCATGTTTAATTTTTCAATATTTATTTCGATAATGATCACTTTACTCCTTAGCGGATGCACTCATACGGTGTCGTTAGGGAAAAATCGGACGAGTATTTGCACTGTAAATGCGAGCAGATCCCTTGATTTCACGGGCGGCAAGTTTATAGACGAAATTGTGGTTGCCGCTGATGAAAATGGAAATGCAATTTTCTCCGCAAAGGAAGAGAAGGATTCAAGATTAATAATTACATATCTTTCACCGTCGGACCAAAAAGAAGTACTGAGTATGCTTCGCAACTCTTTGGAGTTTGCAAACACTGCAAACAGGGAAAAGGCTGAAGCCCAGAAGACGCTCGGCATCTGGCGAAAGCAAACCAGCGAATACGGTTGGCCCACGGACTTGGCAATGCGGTTCTACGCATCAAGTCCAGGAGAAATTTGGAATACCAGTTTTGAAGTCTGCCGGATGATGCCGGCTGAGTTTAGAACGAGCCCCAAAGACCAATACAGATCCTTGTGACAAGAAAGAGACCCTTTTCCTTAATAATTTATCCGTCATACAACTTTCGGGCTGTCTTGAACTCATATTGTTTCCTCCTCACAATGTCACTGCAAAAGTCGGCAGAGGCCAGACGATGGTTAGTTTTTCGCCACCGGTGGCAGACGGAAGAAGCGCCATAACCGGCTACACCGTGATCTCCAATCCTCCAGGCGGAACCGACGTCAACGCCGGATCAACAGCAACATCTCATACCATTGCCGATCTTAAAAACGGCACTGCCTATACTTTCTCGGTGCTGGCTGAAAACGCTGCGGGGACCGGTCCTGCATCCGCCCCCTCCAACAGCGTGACACCTTTCGATGTTCCTGAAGTCCCCGTCAATGTCACAGCAACAGCCGGCAACACCCAGGCAACGGTCAGTTTCTCTGCACCGTTATCAGACGGAGGAAGTGACATTACCGGCTACACCGTGACTTCCGACCCTTCAGGAGGGTCCGACGTTAACGCCGGATCAACAGCAACGGCTCATACCATTACCGGTCTTGAAAACGGCACCGTCTATACCTTCTCGGTGAAAGCGACCAATGCCACCGGCACCGGACCTGCATCCCCGCCGTCCAATAGCGTGGCCCCCTTCCTCATCCCCGGAGCCCCCGTTAAAGTCAAAGCCATAGCCGGCAACGCCCGGGCCAAGGTTAGTTTCTCGGCGCCGGATTCAGACGGCGGAAGCGCCATAACCGGCTACACCGTGACTTCCAACCCGCCAGACGGAACCGACGTAAACGCCGGGTCAACAGAGATGACTCATGCCATTACCGGTCTTAAAAACGGCACCGTCTATACCTTCTCGGTGCTGGCAAGCAAGGCAGAGGGCACCGGTCCTGCATCCGCCCCCTCCAATAGCGTGGCACCTTCCGATGTCCCCGGAGCCCCCGTCGACGTCATTGCCACAGCCGGCAATTTCCAGGCGACGGTCAGTTTCTCGGCGCCTGACCCAGACGACGGAATTACCATAACCGGCTACACTGTGACTTCCAACCCTTCAGGTGGAACAGACATAAATGCCGGATCAACAGCGACAACTCATACCATTACCGGTCTTAAAAACGGTACCGTTTATACCTTCTTGGTGAAGGCGGCCAGCGGCGCCAAGACAAGTCCTGCATCCGCCCCCTCAAATAGAGTAACCCCCTCCGACTTTCCGGGAGTTCCAATCAACGTCACGGCCACCGCCGGCAACGCCCAGGCCAAGGTTAGTTTCTCTGCGCCCGTTTCAAACGGAGGAAGCGCCATAACCGGCTACACCGTGACTTCCAACCCCTTCAGGTGGAACCGACGTTAACGCCGGATCAACAGCGACAACTCATACCATTACCGGTCTTAAAAACGGCACCGCTTATACCTTCTCGGCGCTGGCGATCAATGCCGCCGGGAATGGTCCTGCGTCCTCCCCCTCTAATAGCGTTACTCCGCTCTACGTTCCCGGAGCACCCTTTAACGTCACAGCCACAGCCGGCAACGCCCAGGCGAAGGTTGATTTCTCGGCGCCGGAATCAGACGGCGGAAGCGCCATAACCGGCTACACCGTGACTTCCAACCCGCCAGACGGAACCGATGTTAACGCCGGATCAACAGCGACGACTCATACTGTCGCCGGCCTCATCAACGGCACAGCTTATACTTTCTCGGTGAATGCGACCAATGCCACCGGCATCGGTCCTGCATCCGCCCCCTCCAATAGCGTGACCCCTATCGATATTCCCGGAGCCCCCCTTAATGTCAAAGCCACAGCCGGCAATGCCCAGGCGACAGTCAGTTTCTCGGCGCCCGTTCCAGACGGCGGAAGCGCCATAACCGGCTACACCGTGACTTCCAACCCTGCCGGAGGAACCGACGTTAACGCCGGATCAACTGCGACGACTCATTCCATTACCGGCCTTAAAAACGGCACCGCCTATACCTTCAGGGTGACGGCAAGCAAGGCCGCCGGCACCGGCCCTGCATCCACTCCTTCCAATAGCATAACACCCATTGACGTTCCCGGAGCCCCGCTCAACGTCACAGCCACAGCCAGCAGTAATGCCCAGGCAAAGGTTAGTTTCTCGCCGCCCGTTTCAGACGGGGGAAGCGCCATAACCGGCTACACCGTGACTTCCAACCCTGCCGGAGGATTCGACGTTAACACCGGATCAACAGCGACGACCCATACTGTCGTCGGACTCATCGACGGCACAGCCTATACCTTCACAGTGAAGGCGAAAAACGCCGCCGGGACCGGCGCTGCTTCCTCTCCCTCCAATAGCATGATATCAGTGCACCCGGAAAAAATTAATCGGCAGGACTGATTAATTTACCGGCAGTGGCTACCGGAGGCTTGTCGGTTTTGGCACTGATCTCGAAATCAGATCAACCGCTAATTGCATTGCACCCGCCTCTATGTTAATTTACGGAAAACTCCTTCAAGGAAGGTCTTATGGACTTTAAAGTTGCACTTGCCCAGGTAAAACCGAAACTTGGCTGCGTTGGAGACAACCTCGCCACTATTGAAGAACAGGTGGCAGCGGCAATCTGTGACAAGGCAGATCTGGTCATCTTTCCGGAACTCGCCCTGACCGGCTATTTTCTCAAAGACCTTGTGCCGGATGTTGCCCTATCGCTTGATTCACCGGAAATCAGCCGGCTGAAGAGACTCTCCGCAGATATCGCCATTGCCGTCGGTTTTGTCGAAGCGACTTCTGACTACAGGTTCTTCAACAGTGCCATCTATCTCGACAAGGGTGAGATCGTTCATCTCCACAGAAAAGTATACCTGCCGACCTACGGACTTTTCGACGAGCAGCGCTATCTTGCCCGGGGCGACCGTTTCCGCGCTTTTGACACCCGCTTCGGCCGTTTCGGGATGCTGATCTGCGAAGATCTCTGGCATCTCTCAGCCCCCTACATCCTTGCCATGGACGGAGCCGCAACCATACTCTGCCTTTCAAGCAGTCCCGGTCGCGGGCTTACCAGCGATGAACGGCTTGGCTCTACCATTGCCTGGCAGCGGCTCACCGCTACGACAGCAACTTTCCTTAATGCACGGGTTCTGTACTGCAACCGCGTCGGCTATGAAGACGGCATTAATTTCTGGGGGGCTCGGAAGCTGTCGCCCCCTGCGGAACCTCAATTGCCCGGGGGAAATTGATGGATGAGGATCTGGTTTACGCGACCATTAACGAAGGTGAACTGCGCCGCGAACGGATACTCTCCCCTCTCATGCGTGACGAGAATCTGCCGCTGACAATTCGTGAACTGCAGCTTATCGAAAACAGAGGGAAATGATCATGAGCAGCCTCTCGATTAACACTAAACTGCTCCGTAAAATCCTCGTTAGCTTCATCCGGGAGGAGATCTGCAAGACCGGCCTGAAAAATGGGATTCTCGGCCTATCGGGCGGCATTGATTCTGCCCTGGTCGTATTCCTGGCTGCCGAGGCTCTCGGAGCCGAAAATGTCCATGCCATCTGCATGCCCTACAAAACAAGCAACCCGGAAAGCGAGGCCCATGCCCGGCTTGTAGCCCAGGCCTGCGGGGTTGACTTCTCCGTCATACCGATAACACCGATGATCGACTCATACTTTGAACAGTTTCCCGATGCGGACAATATGAGACGCGGCAACAAAATGGCCCGGGAGCGAATGACAATTCTCTTCGACCACTCGGCTCGCCACTCCGCATTGGTGCTCGGCACCAGCAACAAGACCGAACTGCTACTCGGCTACGGCACCCTTTACGGCGATATGGCCAGTGCGCTTAACCCCATTGGCGATCTCTACAAAAGCCAGGTATGGCAACTCTCCGAAGAACTGGGGATTCCGCGGGAAGTCATTGACAAGAAGCCTTCAGCCGACCTCTGGGCAGGACAGACCGATGAACAGGAACTTGGTTTTACCTATCGGGAGGTTGATGAACTGATGTACCGGATGATCGATCTGCGCATGACGGATGATGAGCTCTTAAAGGAAAATTTCTCCCACGATTTTATCGACAAGATCCGTAGCAAGATAAAGAATTCCCACTTTAAACGCAGATTGCCGATCATCGCCAAAGTATCAAACAGAACCATAGACAGAGATTTCAGGTACTCGCGTGACTGGGGAAAATAGCAGAGGTCTGCAAAATGCCGGGGTCGGCAATCGCGGCGAAGAGCTGGCTGCGGCCTTTCTGGTACGAAACGGTTTCGAGCTGATTGAGCGCAACTTTCGCTGCAAGGGGGGGGAAGTCGATATTGTCGCAAAAGACGGCAAAACCCTGGTCTTTGTGGAGGTCAAGAGCCGTAAAACCCTCACCTACGGTGTCCCGCAACTTGCAGTCACCCCCTTCAAACAACGACAGATCAGCAAGGCCGCCCTCACCTGGCTTGCCAAAAACCACAAACATGACTCACCAGCCCGCTTTGATGTGATCGCAATACTGCTCAACGGCGATTATCAGCACCAGATAGAACATATCAGAAATGCCTTTGACCTGGCGTACTGAAGCATAAAATCACCTGAAGGAGTAACCCTCAACTTGCCTTTTAGCCTTTCCGGTTTATTCAACAAATTCCTTTTATTCGTTATCGTGATTTTCATTCTGACTGCCGGCCTTACCCGGCCAACCATGGCACAGGAGCCAATCGCCACTCACCCTCTCCTGCCGGCCAGCTACTCCTCCATCAAAGTCTTCGACCGGGAGGGACGCTATGTCGGCAGGATCATGCCTGAAGTCAGGTACTGGACCCCGATTGAACGAATTCCGGTTTTTCTGCAAAAAGCGCTGGTTGCCGTTGAAGATGCACGCTTTTATGAGCATAACGGTGTAGATGTGCGCGGCATTGCCAGAGCGATGGTGAAAAACGTGGTAAAAGGGAGAATGGCCGAAGGGGGCTCTACCATTACCCAGCAGCTGATAAAGAATCGATACCTGACCGCAGAAAAGACCATAGACCGAAAAATCAGGGAAGGGGTCATGGCAGTAGAGTTTGAGCAGAAGTACACCAAGAAGCAGATCCTGGAGATGTACTTCAATGAAATCTATTACGGCAACGGTGCCTGGGGGATAGCGCAGGCTTCACGAATCTATTTCGACAAAGATCCGGAGAAATTAACCGACGCCGAATCTGCCCTGCTGGCAGGAATTCCAAAAAATCCGGGAAACTACAACCCACTGGGGGAATCTAAAAAAGTTGTCCTCAGACGGGATATAGTTCTGAAGCGAATGCTTGAAACAAACATGATTACTGCGCGCTACAAAGAGCAGCTGCGGGCCCAGCAGGTTTCCTTCATGCAGCCAGGCAAGGCGCCCGAATACTTGAATCATATCAAGCTCAAACTGATTGAGCGCTTCGGCAAGGATATCATTGAGACCGGCGGGCTTGATATTGCCACCGGCATGGATCTTAACCTGCAGCTGCTGGCGGAGAAGTCCCTTCGTGACGGCGTCAGAAAAGTATCGCCGCAGCTGCAGGGCGCGTTGCTAAGTATCGATACGGCAACGGGCGACCTGCTGGCTTTTGTGGGGGGGACCGACTTCGGTAAAACCGGCTATAACCGGGCGATGTACGCCAGACGCCAACCCGGCTCATCGATCAAACCGCTCATTTATGCGGCAGCACTGGAGAAGGGTATTACTGCCAGTAGTGTCTGGGATGATAGCCCGGTCACCTACAGCAGCGGCAATAACAGCTCATGGACTCCCATGAATTACGGACGGGAGCAGTATGGCGCCCTGACCCTGAGACAGGCGCTGGCACACTCGAATAATGTCATTACAGTGAAACTGCTCGACACTATCGGCATCCCCTATTTCACCGATTTTGCCGGCAAAGCCGGGCTGAACCTGGCGGCCAGAAATGACCTCTCCCTGGCACTCGGCACCGAAGAGGTAACCTTGCAGGAATTAGTGCAGGCCTATACCCCCCTCGCCAATGGAGGCCTCAGGGCTGAAGCCCGGAGCATCATCAGTATTTACAACCGCAACACCCACACTACAGTTGTCAACCCATCGGTAGTCACCCCGGCTATCTCACCGGCGACAGCCTATTTAACTACCAGCATACTGAAAGATGTCATGACCTACGGCACCGCCAAGTCTCTGAAAAAGTTCACTCAGGAACGTCCGGCAGCTGGCAAGACTGGCACTACCGATGATTATCGCGATGCCTGGTTCATCGGCTACACGCCTCAAATTGTCACCGGTGTCTGGGTAGGGCATGACAAACCAAAGCCGGGTGGGAAAGGCTTTACGGGAGGGGGGATTGCCGCACCGGTCTGGGAGCAGTTCATGCGGCCGGCGCTGGCGTCCAGGCCGCCTCTTGACTTCCCGCAGCCTGAGACAGTCATCAGCATAACTATCGACCCGGCCACCGGTTTTGCGGCAAATTCCGGCTGCCCGGAGAAAAAAACTGAATTTTACACATTGGGAACCGAACCGGCAAGTTACTGCCCGGAACATGGCGGGATACCCTTGCAACCTCTCCCGGTCACTTTCTCATTGCCGGATTTTGTCGGGCCACCGGAATTGCCTCAAGGGACTATCAAGTAGTAAATGTAACGTTACTATTCAGAATACAGAATTCAGTAGTCAGAATTCAGTAGTTTGATAAGGTTTCAATATCAAAGTCAGCCTAAATCACTCTTCGCATGACTGGAATAACTAGAGAGTTTGCAATACCGTCGGTTTTATTCTGACTCCTGTATTCTGACTCCTGACTACTGAATAGTTACAATGTAACAATCCTTCCAGCTACGGCAGCTCCAACGGCGGCTCACTAAGCGCAGCCAGCTGTTCGCGCAGTTCCAGTATCTGCTCGCCCCAGTATCGGACCGTATTGAACCAGGGGAAGGTACGCGGGAAGATCGGATCTTCCCAGCGACGGGCAAGCCAGGCGCTGTAGTGAAGCATCCGCAGAGCACGCAAAGCACCAATCAGCTGCAGCTCGCGAGGATTGAAATCGCAGAACTCGCTATACCCTTCGATCAGTTCAGCCAGTTGCGCTGTCTGGCGCGGTCTTTCCCCGGAGAGCATCATCCAGAGATCCTGCACGGCCGGAGCCATGCGGGCATCGTCGAAAGTCGACAAAATGGGGGGCGCCGTCCCGCCAGAGGATATTGCCGGCATGACAGTCGCCATGGGCGCGGATAGAACGGATTGCGCCGGCATCGGCCAGGATCGTGTCAATTGCGGTCAAAAGCTGGGCGGTCAGACCCGTATAACTCTCCAGGTATTCAGGCGGGATAAAACGCTCCCTGATAAGAGCCACACTGGCATAACCGAAGCTCTGACTGTCCAGCGCCGGGCGGTGCACAAAGGGGGTTACGGCGCCAATGGCATGAATTCTGCCAAGCATTCGGCCGAGGATAAGCAGATTGTCAAGATTGTCAAACTCCGGGGCATGTCCCCCCTGGCGGGGATAGAGGGCAAAACGGAAAACTCCGTGCTGAAAAAGGCTCTCACCGGCCGCATTGACCAGGGGCGCCACGACCGGCAGCTCATGCTCCTGCAGTTCAAAACAGAAACGGTGCTCCTCAAGAATCTGCTGGTCACTCCAGCGATCCGGCCGGTAAAACTTGGCAATGAGCGGCAGGTCGTCTTCGATCCCGACCTGATAGACGCGATTCTCATAGCTGTTCAGGGCAAAAGTGCGGCAGTCGCAGCTGAACCCCTGGCTTTCTACGGCATCCATGATAAAGCTGGGCGTCAGTGTCTGAAAAGGGTGGGTCGTTTCGGGCATTATTGCTGTTCCTGTTGATCCGGGGCGTTAATCACGATTCTTACTTTATCATTAAACTCACCACGAACCAAGCAATGCAGCAATTTTTTATTCTCGCTAAAATTTTGTCTTTTCGTTATACTCCGTCTAATGAGCAATCTGGCCTTTACCCTTATAATGTTCTCCTCTGTCATGCACGCTCTCTGGAACCTGCTTGTCAAGCAGAGTCATCACAAAACTGTCTTCATCTGGTGGATGTTCGTCAGCTCAGGACTGATGTTTTCACTCCTTCTTCTTGCACTCCGGCAGCCGATACCGATTCCTGACAGCAAAGTCATCATCATGGCTCTCGGGGGGGGCGGCTGTTTTGCTCTTTATCATTTGCTGACAGGCAGAGCTTACAGTTCAGGTGACATCTCACTCACCTACCCGTTATGCCAGACCTCCATACTTTACGTCCCGCTCTGGGGGATGCTGTTAATGCACGAAAAGCTTTCTCTGCTTGGCGGCAGCGGGATTGCGCTGGTTCTTCTGGGAGTTTATTCAGTTCAACTGCAGAAATTCAGTCTGGACGAACTTCTCCGGCCGTTCAGAAACCGGAGAGAGTCGTCGGTACGATTCGCCCTGGCAGCAGGATTCGTCTACTCATTCGGGGTAATGTTCGACAAGGCGGGGGTGCAGATATATTCGCCACTCTATTTCACCTGGCTGATGGTGTTTGTCATGTTAACCCTCATGTCAATCAACCTGCTGCGCGGTCGCTACAGAGGCAAGGTGACAGCAGAGTGGCACGCCAACTGGAAACTTATCCTTATGAGCGGCCCGATCCTGATGGCCTCGTTCATCGCTTTCCGCTACGGCCTGAAAATGGCGCCGGTCAGCTATGCTGTGCCGGTTCGACAGGTAAGCATACTGTTCGGAGTACTGCTCGGCATGCTCTTCCTGAAAGAATCCTACGGAAGGATACGGCTTGCTTCAGCGGCTCTTATTCTGGTGGGGGCTTTTCTGATCAAGTTCAGCTAATCGACTACGGCAGCAGATAAACTTTGGGTTCAGGCAATATCTGCTGCCGACGTTACATTCCGCTAAGCATTACGACGAATTACAGGCAAGTCGCTTCTTCAGAACATCTCCAACTGCCGTTTTAAGGTTTATTCTTTCTTCGCCTTCTCTCTCCCTCTGAACATCAGCTTCAAAGGCGTGCCGTTAAAACCGAAAGCTTCACGGAATTTATTGGTGAGGTAACGTTCGTAGGAGAAGTGGACACCTTCCGGTTGATTGGTGAATATGACAAAAGAAGGTGGCTTGATCGCCACCTGGGTCGCATAAAAGAACTTGACGCGCCTGCCGCTGGAGAGAGGTGCATGATGCGACTCGACAGCCTCCTTGAAAATAGTGTTAAGATCCGCGGTTGAAACCCTTTTGGTGTACTGTTCCATAAGCGCATCAACTTCTGACATGATCTTTCCGGTTCGCTGGCCACTCTTTGCCGAAACAAAAACAATCGGCGCAAAGGAGAGATATTTGAAACCCATGCGAATACTCTCGACAAACTTGCCCATTGAGGCGTTGTCCTTCTCCACCGTATCCCACTTATTGACGACAAAAAGACAGGACCTGCCTGCTTCATAGGCATAGCCGGCAATTTTGGTATCCTGTTCGGTCACACCCTCTTCGGCATTAATGACAATAAGGACAACATCTGCCCGTTCGATACTCCGCAATGCATCAACAACGCTATAGGTTTCTATCTTGAGGGAAACCTTCCCCTTGCGCCTGATTCCGGCTGTATCAATCAGCAGGTAGCGCTTTTTGTTGCAGGTAAAGAGTGTGTCCGTAGAATCCCTGGTAGTTCCCGCCACCGGATTGGCAACAGAGCGTTCAAAGCCGAGGAGACGATTCACCAGTGAAGATTTCCCCACGTTTGGCCGGCCTATAACGGCAATTTTAGTCAGTTCATCCTCTTCCTCAGTTATTGCCGATTTCGGGAAAGCCGCAACAACCTCATCCATGAGGTCGCCGACACCGCGGTTATGGGCTGCTGATATCGGGTAGAAGTTTGCTATCCCGAGCTCATAAAATTCAGCGGCCAGCGCTTCCACTTTGTCACCGTCAACCTTGTTGACAGCGTGAAAGACCGGTTTTTTAACCTTCCGGAGCATTGCGGCAACTTCACGGTCTGCCACTGTCAATCCGGCTCTGCCGTCCATCAGAAAGATAATGACATCCGCCTCTTCCATGGCAAGCTGCGACTGGGTTCTCATCTGCTGCAGCAGCAGTTCCTGACTGACCGGTTCGAACCCGCCGGTATCGATAAGGGTAAACGGGATGTCGAAGCTGTCGACATTGGCGTAATTACGATCACGGGTAACCCCCGGCATATCGTCAACAATGGCTCGCCGTTGACCGACAAGCCGGTTGAAAAGTGTTGATTTCCCCACATTCGGACGGCCTACTATGGCAACTATTGGTCTCATCAGTATCCAAACTCCTTCAGTTTCTGCGGATTATCACTCCAATCACGCGAAACCTTTACAAACAGCTCCAGAAAAACCTTCTCAGCAAGAAAACGCTCAATCTCCAGTCTGGCGGCAGTGCCGATCCGTTTCAGCATTTCGCCACGCTTGCCGATAATGATCCCTTTCTGGGAGTCTCTTTCAACAATAATTGCCGCAGAAATGGCTATAAGACCGTTAGGGCGCTCCTTGAAACTCTCCACCTGAACTGCCACCGAGTAAGGAACTTCATCGTGTGTCAACCTGAAGACCTTCTCCCTGATCATCTCTGCAACGACAAAGCGCTCCGGCAGGTCAGTAAGAATGTCATCAGGGAAATATGCCGGACCTTCCGGAAGATAGCGGCAAACGACCTCAACAAGATGCTCGACACCATCACCTTTCTGCGCGGATACGGGAATAATTTCCCGAAAAGGAAAGAATGTGTTGTAGGTCTCCATAGTCTGTAAAAGCCGGCCTTTATCGACAAGATCAACCTTGTTGATCACAAGGAAAACAGGGGCCGTAACGCCGGTCAACAGCTCGTCAATCATCTCTTTTTCAGCAGATGGATTCGAGTTGGCTTCTACCAGAAAAAGGATAACATCAACCCCCTGCATGGCTTCCATGGCGGTATCTACCAGCGAACGATTGAGTTTCGACTTGGCGCGATGAACTCCGGGAGTATCGACAAAGATCACCTGTCCCGCAGGGACATTGTGGATCCCCTGAATACGGTTTCGGGTGGTCTGTGGTTTGTCCGAAGTTATAACGATCTTTTCACCGAGTATGGCGTTAAGAAGGGTCGATTTACCTACATTTGGTCTGCCGACTATTGCGGCAAAACCTGAGTGAAACGGCTGATTTGTCAAAAATTCCCCTTTGTTTTTCATGGATAATTGAGCTCACGGAGCATATCCCCGTGAAGAGAGTGACCTGCACCTGTTATCTTTACCATGCCTGCTGACAGAGAGTCATCAGCATACACACCTGCTACAACAACTCCGAAAAGCTGTTCCAATCTTATGAGATTCTTCCTTTTCTGGCCGGCAACATCAGAAACTTCTGTTTTCGAAGTGTAAATGGTCAGCTTGATTCCGGGACCGATCCCTTTGGTTATAACCTTTAAAAGATCAAACCAGCGCTCCCCCTCAACCAGCTGGCGAAACGCCGGATGATAAGGCCCGGCAATGATTTCAGCGCCGGATGAAAGCCCGTCGGTCGGTTGCAGCCCGACCCTTATGACCGGTATCCCTGCACGACCGGCATCCTGCAGCATGACCTTGCAAATATCAACGGCTTCTTCCAGCAGATAACGGCCGGTAGCCCCCTTCCTGATACATCCGGGCAAGGCCAGTACCTTGCAGCACGACCGCCGGATATATCCGTAACAGATCAGGCCTCAAGGAGAGCACCTTTCGAAATGAAGCAATTGCACCGGCAGCGCTCTCTCCAGGGAGTCCCGGCATCATCTGCGCTCCCACCTGCAGACCTTCGGCGCGAAGGTTGGCAAAGGCATCGACAGTATCTTGAGCTGTATGCCCTCTGCCTGCCATCTCAAGCACCCGGTCATCCATCGACTGAACGCCAAGCTCCACCAGCGACACGCCCGACTCGCGCAGGAAACGAACTGTGGAGGAATCAACGGCATCCGGTCTGGTTGAGATCCTTATTGACGAGACCTCGCCGGATAGCAGCAGCGGTTGCAGCGGGGTCAGCAACCCTTCCTGCTGCTCGCGGGAGAGCAGCGTAAAAGAGCCGCCGTAAAAAGCGACTTCGACCGACGCTCTTTTTGAAGTCAGCCGCCAGGCCTGCACAGCAGCAAGAAGTTCAGCCGGCGACGGCAATACTCCACTGCTACCGGTTATGGTCTTTTGGTCACAGAATACGCACTGATGGGGGCAACCCTGATGGGAGATAAAGAACGGGACGATAACTCTTTTCATCTCCCTAGAAACTCAATAGCCTCGCGGGCGGCTGCCTGCTGTGCTTCTTTTTTACTCTTACCTGCCCCTGCACCGACCGGCAAGCCGTTTACAAACACCGAAAATCTGTAGATTTTATCATGGTCCGGGCCTTCTGCCGCTGTCAGCTCATACAGCGGAGTCGATGCCGAGTTGGCCTGGGTAAACTCCTGCAGTTCTGTCTTATAATCCGTTGAATCAACCCCGGAAGATGCAAATTCACCCAGGAGATCTTTAAAATGTCTTTCGATTGCAGTTCGAACCGCAGCGACTCCACCATCAAGATAAATTGCGGCTATCAATGCCTCGTAGGCATCTGCCAGAATGGATTTTTTCTCTCTGCCGCCACTCTTCTCCTCACCCCTTCCCAATTCCAGATAAGAGCCGACCTCAAGTCCTGCGGCAATAGCCGAGAGTCTCACTTCATCTACAAGGGAAGCTCGCATGTGAGTCAACTCACCTTCTCTGGCATCGGGAAACTGTGTAAAAAGCAGGTTGCTTATCAGAAATCCAAGGATGGAGTCCCCAAAAAACTCCAGCCTCTGATTATCAAAGGCCCCGTGAACTTCGTTAGAGCGTGAGCGGTGGGTAAGGGCCTCCTCCAGAAGAGTCCGGTCATGGAAGCGGTAACCGATGATCTCCTCGAACGGGGCATATTTATCGTCACTTTTATCTTGCACATGTTGCACTATACACGGACAAGCTCTCAATTATCAATAAATATAGCACTCTTGCGGGGTCTTTTGGCTTGATTTATTCCCCCCTCTCTCATATACTTTTACGGTTAAAGAGAGGATATGGGTCATGTCTTGTTTCATAACATTCGAAGGGATAGAGGGGTGCGGCAAGACAACCCAGATACGGCTGCTCGCGAATACCTTGACTCAGGCCGGAGAGAAGGTTCTTCTTACCCGTGAACCTGGCGGCTGTCCAATTTCGGACAAGATACGATCGATACTGCTCGATGCCAGCAACAGCGAAATGACCCCAAAGGCGGAGCTGCTCCTTTATGCAGCTGCCAGAGCGCAACATATTGATGAAATAATCAAACCTGCCCTTAATAACGGCACAATTGTTCTTTGTGACCGTTTTATCGACGCAACCGTTGCTTATCAGGGGTTCGGCAGAGGCCTTGACCATGAGCTCATCAAAAGCCTTAACGAAACAGCAACCGCTAATTGCAAGCCTGACCTTACCATCCTGATCGACTGCCCGGTGGAAACAGGTCTGGGCCGTGCCTTTGCGAGGATCGAGGCAGGAACGGCGGCTGACAGCGGTCATCTTCGTGAAGAGCGGTTTGAGAGAGAGTCTCTCCAGTTTCACCAGAGAGTGAGAAACGGTTATTTAAGCCTTGCCGCGCTGGATACAGATAGATTTACTGTTATAGATGGCACCGAAGCTGTTGAAGTTGTCGCTGAAAACGTTTTCCGCGCTGTTTCAGCAAGGGTAAAGCACTGATGCCTTTCAAGGATGTTGCGGGTCATTCCTCTGTCATTTTAAATCTCAAGAGAATACTCGGTTCCGGAAGAATCGCCCATGCTTATCTGTTTTCCGGTCCGGAAGGGGTTGGCAAGAAAAAGGTAGCCACCGCTTTTATTGAGGCATTTTTTTGCGGAAAAACGGAAGGTTGCGGAGAGTGCATCTCCTGCCGAAAAATTCTGTCCGGCAATCATCCCGACATACATACTCTTGAGCCGGACGGTCAGTTCATTAAAGTTGACCAGGTCAGAGCGCTCCAGAAAGATCTTGCCTTCAGACCTTATGAGGCTTCGCGCAAAGCCTGCATCATAGACGGGGCAGACCGGTTTAATCCGTCATCAGGCAATTCGCTGCTAAAAACCCTTGAAGAACCCCCTGGCAATGCCCTGTTAATTCTTCTGGCAGCAAACATAGACACTGTTCTGCCAACGATCCGTTCCCGCTGCCAACAGATCGCATTTTCCGGAGTGCCTGCTGATGAAATCACCGGAGTACTGGAAAAATCCGGGATTGACAGTGCCAGTGCCAGAGTTGCGGCCTCACTTGCTGAAGGGAGTATCGCCAGAGCGCTGAATCTCTGCAACGAAGAGATTATGGCAGTGCGCTCAGATGTCATCAGCAGAGCCTGTAATCTCTCAGAACAAAATATGGCAGATATTTTTTCTTTTGGGGAACTGTTTGACAAGGATCGGGAAAAAACTCTTAAGACGCTTGAGATTCTGACAAGTTTCTGGAGGGATATGCTACATCTGGCGAACGGATCTGGCGATATAGTAAACAGTGATCTCTCAGCTCTTCTTGAGCGCGAAATCTCCAGACGCTCCACAGAAACTCTCCTGCGGGGGATCGAAAGTCTGGGCTAAAACAAGGCATGCTATCCTGCGTAACGCCAATGTCCGGCTTTCAATGGATGTTCTCGGTATGCAACTGGCTATTTGAATTAATTGGAGGAATTTTGATCAGGATTGTTAAAATACAGTTTCACACGGCGGAAAAACTTTATGACTTTAACGCAGGGTCTCTTGAGCTAAATAGCGGCGACCGGGTGGTGGTCGAAACAGACCGGGGCAGATGCATGGCAATTGTTGCCACAGCGCCTGTGGAAATATCCGACGAGCATGCTCCGGAAGCCCTGAAGACAATTCTTCGCAAAGCAAATCAAGCTGATCTTGAGGCCGCAAAAAGTAACCGTACCAGAGAAAAGGAAACCCATCTTTTCTGTCAGGCAAAAATCGCCGAACGAAATCTCGACATGAAGCTGGTAAATGTGGAGTACATTTTTGACGGCAGTAAGGCGGTCTTTTATTTTACGGCAGATGGCCGCATCGATTTCCGCGACCTGGTGAAGGATCTTGCCCAGAAGTTTCATACCAGAATCGAAATGAAACAGATCGGGGTTCGCGATGAAGCAAAGATTGTTGGCGGCATGGGGATCTGCGGAAGAGAACTCTGCTGCTCCTCTTTTCTGCGCGACTTCGCGCCAGTATCGGTAAAAATGGCAAAAGAGCAGAATCTGGCGCTAAACCCCACAAAAATTTCCGGGCAGTGCGGCAGACTCCTCTGCTGCCTCGGTTATGAGTACGAAACCTACTGCGAACTTCGCAAGGGACTGCCCAAGTGCGGCAAACACTTGAAATGCGGCGGCGTAGAGGGAGAGGTCGTTAAAATTAACACTCTCAAAAGAAGCTTTACCCTGAGAACTCCGGATCGCAAAGAGATTCAATGCACCCCCGAAGACATAAACAGCGAGACGCCTGCGCCTCCTGCGCCGGAAACCTCGAAAAAAGTGCAACCTCCGCCGAAGGCGCCAGAAAAAAAAGCTGCCGCCCCCCCAACAACCACTGCTCCGCAAGAACCGGAAAAAACCGCCGAAAAGAGCAGCTCAGCCAGGCGGAGACGGAGCAGAAACAGAAACCGGAGCGGCAACAAGGGCAAACCGGAGACACCGAAGGAGACCACATGAGTAAAACATTTTACCTCACCACTCCTATTTACTACGTAAATGACGTACCGCACATCGGGCACGCCTATACAACTCTTGCGGCTGATGTTCTTGCCCGTTACAGGACGATCCAGGGTGACAGGGTCTTCTTTCTCACCGGCACGGACGAACATGGCCAGAAAGTGGAGAAGGCGGCCAACTCGGCGGGAGAGACCCCGCTTGAACTGGCTGACAGGGTTATGAAGCGCTTTCAGGCTTTATGGAAGAAGCTGGACATCAACTACAGCGATTTTATCCGTACCACCCAGGAACGCCATAAAAAAGGGGTGACGGATATCTTCAGCCAGCTGATGAAGCAGGACGACATCTACCTCGGCGAGTATGAAGACTGGTACTGCACCCCCTGCGAAACATTCTGGACCGAAACCCAGCTCATCGACGGCAACTGCCCCGACTGCAACCGCTTGGTGGACAAGCTGAAAGAGGAATCCTATTTTTTCAGGATGAGCAGTTACCAGGAGCGGCTGCTTGCCCATATCGAAGCGAATCCGGACTTCATTCAGCCAAAAAGCAAGCGAAATGAAATCATCTCTTTCGTGAAAGAAGGGCTACGTGACCTCTCGGTCTCCCGCACAACCTTCAACTGGGGGATTCCTGTGCCGGGGAACGAAAAACATATCATTTATGTCTGGTTTGATGCCCTGTCAAATTACATAACGGCCCTGGGCTATCCTGACAGAACAGGGAACTTTGGCGATTTCTGGCCAGTCGATGTCCATCTTATCGGCAAGGATATTCTCCGCTTCCATGCCGTCTACTGGCCAACTTTCCTGATGGCAGCCGGCCTGCCCCTGCCGAAGAAAGTTTTTGCTCACGGCTGGTGGACAGTCGAAGGGCAGAAGATGAGCAAGAGCCTGCAAAACGTGGTTGAACCGAATATGCTGATCGACCGCTACGGCGTTGACGCAGTCCGTTATTTTCTCCTCCGCGAGGTGCCGTTCGGGCTTGACGGTGACTTCTCCCACTCGGCGCTGGTAAACAGGATAAATTCTGATCTTGCCAACGACCTTGGCAACCTGCTGAACCGTTCGACGGCAATGATACACAAATATTTTGGCGGAGAACTGCCGGAGTGCGGCGCAATGGAAGCTGTTGACGTCGCCTATCAGGAAAAGAGCAGCGCCATGATATCGGCAGTCGATACGCAGATGGGCGATCTCGCATTCAGCAAAGCGCTGCAGAGTATCTGGGAAGTGATTTCCGCCGGGAACAAGTATATCGACGAAACGGCGCCCTGGACTCTGGCAAAGGATTCCGCCATGAAAGAGCGGCTCGGCACGGTCATGTACTGCCTGGCTGAATCACAGCGGCTGGTTTACTCGCTGCTGGCAGCATTCATGCCTTCAACTGCCGAAAAAGGTCTGGGTTACCTTGGCGGCGATTACCCGCCAACTGTAGAATCTCTTGCCTGGGGAAAGCTTGCCGGTGGCACAACGATTATCAAAGCAGAAGCTCTATTCCCGAGGATAGAGGAGAAGGGGGAATAACCGTATAAAAGCCTGATTCAGAAAACAGAGCTGGTGGTCAAAACCGCCAGCTGTGAACTCTGCCTTTCCTGCCTAAACGTTAAGACTCCCGACCAACTCGCGAATGCTCCCTACTCTGTTTTCCAGCAGCCACTGTTCCATCCCGGCAGCAATCTCCTGAGAAGCAGCCGGGGTCAGGAAGCTGGCAGTGCCAATCTGCACCGCCGTCGCACCGGCAAGAATGAACTCCAGCGCATCAGTTGCGTTCATTATCCCGCCTATGCCGATGAGCGGCACCTTGACCGCCTTGGCCACCTGCCAGACCATCCGCAGGGCAACCGGCTTTGATTGCCGGGCCTGATAGTCCGCCGGTGATATTGGCCAGAACAGGCCGCCGCGAATTAAGATCGATCGCCATGCCGGTAAGGGTATTGATAAGAGACAATGCCTCAGCACCGGCATCGACACAGGCTTTGGCCATGGAGACAATATCGGTGACATTGGGAGAGAGTTTGACGATCAATGGTTTGGAGGTTGACTTCCGCACCAGCTCGACAACCTGACGTGCCGCCGCCGGATCAGTGCCAAAAACGATCCCCCCCTGTTTGACGTTCGGGCAGGAAATATTAACCTCTACCCCGGCCACCTCATCGACACCTTCAATCCTCGCTGCCAGTTCACCGTATTCCTCAAGGCAATTCCCGTAAAGATTGACGATTACCGGAGTATCAACCCCCCGGAGAAACGGCAGCTTCTTGGCTATAAACGCTTCTATGCCGACATTCTGCAGACCTATCGCGTTCAACATCCCCCCCGGGGTTTCGACAATCCGGGGAGTATTATTGCCAGCCTTGGGCTTTAAGGAGAGGCCCTTGGTTATCATGGCGCCGATCGATTCAAGGTCCATATAATCGGCAAACTCCTCACCATAACCAAAAGTTCCGGAAGCGGTCATCACCGGATTGCGCATCTTTATTCCGGCTATTTCAACTGACATGTCAGGTTTTATCATCGGTAACTCCATAAGGCTGAGATTTTAACTTATTAGTCCCAGGAAAGATCGGTTGAATCAAATACCGGCCCATCCTTGCAGACGCAGCGATAGTCGGGCGTTTCAGCCGAATGGTTCACACCCTTTACCACGCACCCCAGACAAGCGCCCATCCCACATGCCATAAATGCTTCCAGTGAAACCTGGCAGGGGACCTGCATCTCCTCAGAAATTCCTGCCACTGCTCGCAGCATCGGCATCGGCCCGCAGGCAAAAAGTCGCTTCGGCTTACTGCCTGCAGCAAGATGCTTCATCATCACCTGGGTTACGAGCCCTCTATCTCCCAGAGTCCCGTCATCAGTAGCAACGTATGTTTCAACCCCAAGGCGCTCGAATTCGGTAATGCAGAGAATATCCTCCTTGCTCCTTCCCCCGGCAAAAAGCCTGACTTTGTGCCCCTTGACAAGCTCTTTGGCCAGAAGATAGAGCGGCGCAAGACCGACCCCACCGCCGACAAGAATCTTCTTCTCCTCGGCCTCGCCAAGATAGAAGCCCTTGCCAAGCGGCGCGATTATATCCAGATGGTCCCCCTGATGAAGATCAGCCAGCATACCGGTGCCACGACCCACAACTTTGTAAAGAATCTCCAGAAAAGTCTGCTGGCCACAATCGGTGTACGGAGTAATAAAAGTCCCCATATCGTAAATCCCGAACGGGCGACGCAGGAGGGGGTCTATCGCCTTGCTGACCTTGACCATAACAAATTGACCGGCAGAAGCCTCAAGAACAGAGGGTGGAGCAGTCATCCGCATTTTGTAGTAACCTGGCGAAACCTCGATATTTGTTAGCACCTGAGATTGAAACTGCATGGAGATAGCTCCTTAATACGTATTGCTATACTGGACTGATTTTATATCAGAGTGATGAAACAAATGCAATCAGGAGCCTGTCGGACTTAGGAAATCAAAGCGAAAATTCGGCTGGGCGAGGACAGATTTAGTCGATTTTGAAGGTCAAAAGTAGCAGCTATCTTTCAGCAGAACCTGAATTTGCTTACCTTCTGGAAGGGTACCTGTGGTAACGTTTTTTCCTGGCGCCATCCGTGGGAACTTCTGCCTTGGGCTGCAACGAGGCCAGCAATTCTTCTGCCCAACTGGTGTCGCCAAAACAGCACTCTGTGGCGACAGACTTTATGTCTTCAGGTTTTGCGCCATTGGACTTGACCTGCAGAAGTCGTTCGATCAGGGATTGTGACCAGTAATACTCTCTGAGCACTTTTTTACCGCCTATTTCATCGTATGAATAATCAGTGCAGGGAATTCTGTTTTTCAGAACCTCCCCGGAACAGCCGAGCTTGTCAGCCGCCTGCTGCTGTGTGTACATCCCGGCGCTGGGTGCCTTGCGGACAATAACCTTGGCACTCCCCCCTGATACGACTGGTCGCTGTGTGGCTGCATGGATGGACAACTGCCCCCTGAAATCGGCTTTCTCCTGTTCATTCAATCGGCCAAAAGCGGCTTCCAGCGACTGTTCCCCTAGATCACTGATGACCCGGAAGTGAATAACCCCTTTCTCCAGAGTCTGGCCGGAGACAGTGACCTGAATGTCACAGTTGCTCGCGGAAAAGAGCTCAACCTGCCCTTCATCGGCATGGGTAAGCGCCTCTGTCACCAGTGCGGCACGTAAAGGCCCATCTTCAGGTCTGAAAGTGACCACATCATCAATATTCATCAAAAGCTCTCTCAAATCAGTTACTCCGTTTTCCGCTATCATATGCGAACCAGTTAAATTTTAAAGTATGATTTTTTTCATTTTTGTCATTTTATCACAGATTCCAACTCTTGCGGGTTTGGATATCACAGGAACTCTTCAAAATAATCCAGATCCTTATTGAATGTCTCCTGCAGGCGGGATAGTGAAATCAGGGCAATCAGCAGGCAGACGGCGCCGACCGTTATGGCGGCGCCCTCAAGTCCCAGATAGCCCCTCGCCATCTGGAATGCCATGGTGATGGGCACGGTCATCCCGCGAACAAAGTTAGGCACCGATGTGGCCACTGTAGCGCGCATATTGGTGCCAAACTGCTCGGCAGCCACGGTAACGAAGATCGCCCAGTAGCCGATTCCGAACCCCAGCAGCCCGCAAATTACGTAGAAACTGTCAGCGGTTACCCCTGCTGCGTTGAAATAGCCGGCGACGGCCGCAACGGTAATTAAAAGAAATATCAGCACAACCTTTTTCCTGCTCTTCAACAGCTGGCTCAGCAGACCACTGGCCAGATCTCCGGCCACCAGGCCGATATAGCAGTACATGACCGCATTTCCGGCGCTGACTCCCCCCTGGACATTGAGAGCCTTGGCAAATTCAGGAGAAAAGGTTATCAGCACGCCCACCACAAACCAGGAGGGAAGGCCGATCATGATCGAGTGAAAGAAGCGCCCGAAACGATCCCGGCAGGTGAAGAGAGCAAAGAAATTGCCCTTTGGTACATCACTCTGCTCCATCCCCTTGAACATGCCGGATTCGGTAACTTTGAGCCTCAAAAGCAGCAGCATCAGTCCAAGCACTCCGCCAATATAGAAAGCGGTGCGCCAGTCAAAACTCTTGGCCACGATATTGGCGAGGATGGCGCCCGAAACCCCTACCGAAGCAACAATCATAGTGCCATAACCGCGCACGCTCTTGTGCAGCACCTCACTGACGAGCGTGATGCCTGCCCCCAGTTCGCCGGCAAGTCCTATCCCGGCAAAGAAACGCAACAGGGCGTAGGCCTCAATCGAGGTCACCATACCATTAAGAAAATTCGCAATAGAATAGAGAAAGATCGAGCCGAACATGATCTTCAGACGCCCCTTGCGGTCGCCGAGTACCCCCCATAAAATCCCCCCGGCCAGCATGCCGATCATCTGCATGTTCAGCAGAAATACTCCATGAGTTATCAGCTCCTGACCCTCCAGACCGAGCGATCTGAGGCTGGGAACCCTGACGATGCTGAAAAGCACAAGGTCATAAATATCGACGAAGTAGCCAAGAGCCGCAACTATTACCGGCAGCCCGAAAACAGCTGCATTTGCCTTACCGCTGACCGCCATCACATCCTCCCTGATTCAAATTTACGCTTTGGAACTTAATCGCTATTAAGGAAAAGCTGAACAGTGAAGCTCTTCGGCTACTTTATGTTTTTATTTTCGAAGAGTAAAGATCGTTAACAGGTAAAGAAGCTATTGAACAGGATGGTCAAATGGGCATTTGAGGGGATGAGTAACAGAACCTGCTAAATGCCCTATAGATCAAATTTAAAAGTTGTGCTATTTGTTGCAAATTAATGTTAACACAGCAATCAAATGCACATTCGCAATACTGTATATACCTTCAGGCCGAACATAAGCAGAGCTCCTGATCCTGGTTCACTACATCTTCCTTTTGGAGTCGACACCACATGCACGACATAGAATATGCCCACCAGCCACTGATTTTGATTGTCGATGACGACCGTTTTATGCGGACAACGTTTCAGGATGCTCTCGTAAAAGCTGATTTCCGAACGGTTCTTGCCGAAGACGGTACAGAGGCCATAGCGTGCTACAGTGCCCATCGCCCTGATCTTATTCTCCTTGATCTCGTCATGCCGCGGATGGATGGCCTTGAGGTCTGCAAGGAAATTCGCCGCCTTCCCGGTGGCAAATATATTCCTATTCTGCTGGTAACCAGTGCGGACGATACCGAATCTATTCATAACTCCTTTGAGGCCGGAGCAACGGATTTTATCTCTAAACCGATCAATCCTGAGCTTCTGGCTCATCGAATACGGTATATCCTTCGAGCCAACAGCAATACTTTAAAGCTCGCGGAAAGTGAAGCCCGGTTGGGCAATGCCCAGCGGATGGCCAGGATGGGGAGTTGGGAATGGGATCCCGTTACCGGCAGTTTCTGGGGGTCTGAGGAGACATTCAGGATACTCGGCATTACCGTCCCACCCCGGGATTTCATGTTCAATAAATTTATTGACACTATCTCTGCCGATGACCGCCACCATGTTGAAACACATATGCATAAGGCCCAAACGAACAGGGCGGATATTTCAATCGAATGCCGGGTACAGTATAACAATGCTCAGATGCGGCAGGTTCTTCTGCAAGGGCAAGCCCTGGAGACAGATTCAAGGATGGTTCCACGTATCATTGGTACACTTCAGGATGTGACCGATATAAAAAAGGCCGAAGACCGGCTCATAATGCTTAAACAGGCAATCGACTGCCTGCCGATCGGCATTACCATCTGTGATGTGACCGGCAAAATTATTTTTGCGAATCCGGCCGAAGCCGAAATGCACGGTGTTACTGTTGAGCAAATGCTTAACAAGGATATCGGCAGCATTGCACCGCAAAAACTGCGAAAACCCACAACTCTTGGCAAGCTGGGTGAAATGAGTCGCTGGCAGCGCGAAAGCGTAAATCTCCGCGGCAATGGAGAAGAATTCCCGGTTTTACTCACCTCGGTTGTTGTGAAAAACAATGACACCTGCCTGGGAATCGTCACCGCCTGTGAGGACATCTCGGAAAAAAAAGAGGCTGACAAAAAGATTGAGCGTCTTGCCTATTATGACCCTCTTACCGAACTGCCCAACCGGAGCACCTTCATGGACAGGTTGCACCAGGCGCTTGCCCTGGCCAACCGTGAACAGCGTCAGGTCGGGCTGCTTTTTCTAGATCTTGATAATTTCAAGGATGTCAATGACACCCAGGGCCATGATTTTGGCGATAAACTGCTGAAGGCGGTAGCCAGACGTCTGGCCGCCAGCATGCGCGAATCCGATACTCTCGCCAGACTTGGCGGCGACGAATTTGTTGTGGTGCTGACTTCGGTCGACAGTCAGGAAAGCGCTGCGGCTAAAGCGCGGCGGGTGCTGGCCAACTTCTCTGAATCGTTTGCTATCGAAGGACAACAGATCTTTGCCACTGCCAGTATTGGCATCGCTCTCTATCCCAGTGACGGTTTGGACGTCGAGAGCCTCTTCAAATGCGCCGACACCGCAATGTACCACGCAAAGACCGACGGTAGGGATCGTTACCGGTTCTTTTCCGCAGATATGAACCAGAAGATAATGCTGCGGGTCGCAATGGAAAATGGTCTGCGTCAAGGTCTGGAAAACAACGAATTCATCCTGCATTACCAACCTCAATTGGATGTGAAATCCGGCGCAGTCGTCGGTGTTGAAGCGCTGGTTCGCTGGCAAAGTCCGGAATTCGGACTGGTGCAGCCGAATGATTTCATTCCGTTGGCTGAAAGCACCGGACTGATTTATGGTTTGGGGGAATGGGTCATGCGGACCGCCTGTATCCAGGCCAAAAACTGGGCGCAAGATGGGTATCGGGACATCAAGGTGGCAATTAATATTTCCGGCCTCCAATTCAAGCAACCTGATTTTCTGGATAAAACGGCACGAATAATCAAGGAAACCGGCGTTGATCCGAAGATGCTTGAACTTGAACTTACGGAAAGTGTTGTCATGGAAAGGGCCGATAAAACAGTCACAACACTGAACGCTCTCAAGCGGATGGGCCTGATGTTAAGCATCGATGATTTCGGCACAGGTTATTCCTCCTTGAGCTACCTGAAGCACTTCCCTATCGACCGGATCAAAATTGACCGCTCGTTTGTGTCCGACCTTATGAACTGCTCTGATGATGCGGCAATTGTCGAGGCGATAATTTTAATGGCCCAGAGTCTGAAACTGAAAGTCGTTGCCGAGGGGGTAGAAAACATCGGGCAGATGAATTTTCTGACATCACGGCGCTGCGACGAAGTACAGGGATATTATTTGTCTTTACCAATGACGGCTGAAGAATTATCGAAAGGGTGCAACCCCTTGCTGAAAAAACTTGCCGACAGCTCTCAGAAGAAGAGTGAACCTATAGTGGCGATTAACAGTGGAGCGGTATATGGATAAGTCGATTTTGATTGTTGATGATCTGCAGATGTATTTAGAGATACAGAAAGATTATCTTCGGGACACCCAATTGGAAATATTAACAGCCAGGGATGGCCTTGAAGCCCTTGATATTGTAAAGGCCAAGCGGCCTGACCTCATTTTCATGGATTTGGAGATGCCGAGGATGGACGGGGCTAATTGCTGTATGACAATCAAGTCTAATCCGGCATTCGCCAACGTACCGGTAGTCATGGTGACGTCAAGTGGCAATGAAGAAAAGTGCCGTTCAGCTGGGTGCGACTATTATCTGACAAAACCATTGGATAGGGACTTATTTCTGGACGCTGCCCGCAAATACATACCCGACCTCGATCGACGGGAAAAACGCCTGGAGATAAGGATAGATTGTCTCTTACGTGTCTGCGATGAAACAATAAAGTGCCATATTCTTAATTTGAGTAAAGGCGGCGTGTTTGTTGCTACCGATGATTTAAAGGAAGCTGGCGGCGTTGTTCAAATTTCTTTTACCCTGCCGGATGGCACATTGATTGAATGTTCAGGCAGGGTCGCCTGGCAGAACACTGGACCGAACCGCCCTAAAGGTTTCGGAGTCCAATTTGCTTTGCTGTCGAAGGATGCAAAAAATTCACTGAAGAATTTTCTTGAGCTGAACAAATACAAAATCTTGTATCTGAAAGATCAAGGCTGAGACAGCATGAGATAGGCTGAAAAAAGTGGACACCGTAGGATTAACGTCAGCATGACACAGAGATGCAGTCACCTATCCGCCTAGTGACCTTCAGAATGCATCTTAAGGCATAGCTGCACTGATGGATAGCTTGACTGCTTGACAAAAATCCCCCTACCGAACGCTGAGCAGGGGGATTTTTATGTTTTCTATGCTTGGTGCGAAGCAGCTGTTTATCTGAAACCCCCTATTTCACTAAAAACATGGATTCATTATCAACGTGATTTCCATTGAAATTGATGCGGCCATTTTGCGGTATTGGACGCATCTGTGAATCCAGTGTGACAGACGTTGCACGCAGACCATTTGCCCCCAGTGTTGTGCTCCTTCGCAAACTCAGATGCTGACCCTCCACCACGCGAGGTACCGTGTTCGTGACAGGTTCTGCAATCACCAATAGTCATGGCGGCACTCTGATATTGCAGTGCCTGATAGTTGTCGCTGGGCTGATTGGAGGGGACCATGGCATGTGGGCTGCCGTGGCAGCCGGCGCAGTAGACTCCGCCATGGCCAACTTCGTTGCGATAGAGGTTGATCCCGGTATCCATCTGGGGGATTGTACTGCTATGACAGCTAATTGCTGAACATTTGGGTTCCGTTACCCAGGGGATGCGTGGAGGTGCCGCAGTAATCGACGCTGCAACGTTAGCGAGGCTGCCGTGACAGGTTACACAGTTGCCGTCGTCGGCGTTATTGTTATTCATATGCTTCGTGCTGCGGTTGCATTTGGTGGAAGCACCAGGATGGCAATCGTAGCATGTCGGCTGCAGTGGCAGGGTTGCGTGAAAACCATGAATCGCCTGGGACAGATATTTCCCCGAGGAACCTGGACCGGTCGTACCAAGTGCAGGGCTACCGTGACATTTAGCGCATAGCACGGGCTTGCTTGCCACGGTACTGATATTTGTGAAACTCAATTTATCATGTTTGGCAAGTACATCCCTGAAAACCTGAGTTATGGTTCCCCCAACGGCATGGCACTTGCCGCAGTTGATCTCTTCCGAGGTTGGCACTGTGGCATTGGTTTTAGCTACAATCGCTCCGCTGGAATCTTTGACTGTGACCTCTACCACCTGGTACGGATTGCGGTCGACAGAGCCGTCCTCATAGGGAACCACCGGAATGCCGCTGACCTGGAAATGGGAGCCCTTGACGAGCATGGTGCCGCTCAAGCCATTGCTTACTGTCGGGTCATCAAGATTGAGACCATTGTCCAATGCCGGGGAAGCACCGAACAGAGTCTGCGCATACGTCCAGAACTGGTAAAACAGCCCTTTGCCCTGAGAGGTGGTATTGTTGAGCATCTGTACGATACCGTCAACCCGGACGTGACCACCTGCGGTTTATTGCCGCGCTTGATAACCTGTGCCCAGACAGTATTGTAGGGGGGCAGGATGACGGCGGTGTCGTAGCTGGGATTCAGGCAGTGCATTCCGAGATCGTTCCAGGCTACAACCATATAGTTTGAAGAAGTTGCAGGAATTGAATTACTTGAAGATCCCCCACCCGAGCCGCAAGCACTAAGAAAACCCGCCAACATGAATGACGCTAACACTCTTAGCTTACACTTCATTTTGCACCTCCAGCCCATACATTATTAACTCAAATTAATTTACCCCTGACATCGAAAAGATGTCAATCGTAATTTGAACAAGAACGTAATTTGAACAAAAGAAGGGTGTAACTGGTGTATGCTCCACCGCTACCCCCCTTTTTCATTGTGGTGGAACTACTTGTCTTTGCTGAAATGTAGTGCCTGCACTTTCTTGATTTATTTTAAATCAAAGAAGGTATCGCATAATTGACTTTTTGTAATAAAATGATCGTAACTATTCAGAATACAGAATTCAGTAGCCAGAATTCAGAAGAATGCTGAACTCAATGCGCCTGATTTCCGATAAATTACTCGTTTCGTGCCTTGAATGCCTGAAGAAATGTGCTTTCACAGGCTCGTTATTCTGACTCCTGAATTCTGTCTACTGACTACTGAATAGTTACAAATGATCAAAAGAAAGGTGCGTCTTATGTCCAGGATAATAGCTGCAGCCCATTCATTACCAGCGCATGTCGCTTCTCAACGGACCGTAAAGGATGTCGTTCGTCGGGCCTTTGCCGGCAAAGTTGCAGATATTGACCGGGCGTTAATGATTTTCGACAACGCGCGTATAGATACTCGCCAGTTCATGATGCCTTTGGAATGGTATCTTGAGCCACGCTCTCATTACGAGCGAACTATTGTTTATCAGCAGCATGGTCTCGCCCTTCTCGAGGATGCGGTCATAAAATGTCTTGACCAGTCAGGTTGTCGTTCCGATCAGGTCAACCAGGTAATCTTTGTCTCTTCTACCGGTCATGCGACCCCGACCCTCGATGCGCATCTTATAAATCGTTTGCGCATGAAGCCTGACACCTCGCGAATGCCTCTTTGGGGACTGGGATGTGCCGCCGGAGCTGTCGGCCTCTCCCGTGCACATGATCACTGCAGTGCCTATCCCGGCCATAGAGTGCTGCTGGTTGCACTGGAGTGTTGTAGCCTGACCTTTATGGCCGGGGATGTGACCAAAAAGAACCTGGTCGCCACAGCCCTTTTTGCTGATGGAGCCGCAGCGGTGCTTGTCGGCGGAGACGATACTGACAGCGGCGGACCGTCTATCATCGCGACCGGTTCACATCTTTTCCCGAACAGCTATCGGATTATGGGATGGGATTTCCTTGATGAGGGGATGCAGCTGGTCTTGTCACCGAAATTACCGTTGGTTATCAAACAGGAGTTGCCCACACTGGTCGACAGCTTTCTTTCCAGGCACAATCTGTCACTGCATGAACTTGCCCACTTCATCACACACCCCGGAGGCGCCCGCGTAGTGGATGCATACCGGGAGGCGTTGAAACTTTCCGGTGATGACCTGCGACAGACCGAAGATGTGCTTCGCAGGCATGGCAATATGTCGTCTGTTTCGGTACTGGTGGTTTTGGAGCAGTGGCTTGCTGCCGGCGCAATGGAGGCGGGGGGGCACGGTTTGCTATCAGCGTTCGGACCGGGATTTTCCGCCGAGATGCTCCTCATAAAGGCGTAATATGTCTCTGCTCTGGATCTTTGCATATCTGGTGATGGAACGGTTTTTCGAACTCTGTCTCTCTCGTCGTCACCGCCTGGCACTCTTGGCCCGAGGTGGTAAGGAGTTTTACCCGGAAACATTCAAAAAAGTGGTTGCACTGCATTCCCTGTTCCTGTTGGCTCTGTTTATGGAGTCTTATCCCTGGCTGGTTACCGTTGAGCCTTTTACCGTTATTATCCTCACCCTGCTGGTGGTGCTCCAGGCTGTTCGATACTGGTGTATCATCAGCCTGGGTGAATATTGGAATACCCGCATCATAGTTGTTTCCGGAGAGAGTGTTAAGAAAATTGGCCCATATCGCTGGCTTTCCCACCCCAACTATCTGGTGGTGACTCTGGAATTCCTCCTGCTCCCTCTGCTTATGCATGCACCGTACACCCTGGCGCTCTTCTTTCCAGCCAATCTTATTATAATATGCCAGCGTATTCGCCTGGAGGAGACCTCACTAAGGAAATTCACAGACTACAACCAACAATTCCCACAGCAATAAACCATAAAACGGCAGTTGGAGGTATTCTGAAGAAGCGACTTGCCCGTAATTAGTCGTAATGCTTAGCGAAATATAACGTCGGCAGCAGATATTGCCTGAACCCGCAGGGAAGGACGTACACAGTACCTTTGGCTGCTGCAGTGAACTGAGCTTGGCATTACAGAATTCGGACATTTGGAACGCCGAAGGACATCTTTAACTAAGGGAATAGCTCTGTTCAGAGTTTTTCCACTGTCTGGCGTGTTATTGCGACGATCTCAGCCGGTTGCTCGAAGCGAAAACTGAGCGGAGCTCCGAAGGTGACAGTTACCTTACCCCGCTTTGGAAAGCGGATTTTGTGCGGCAGGACCAGATCCGTGCCGCTGATCTTTATCGGCACCACCGGCAGCCCCAGCTCCTTGACCATGATGCCCAGACCCGGCTGGAACGGGTGCATTGTGCCATCCAGGGAATGGCCACCTTCTGGGAATATCAGGATATTGATGCCGGCGTCAGCGAGTCTTCCCATGTATTTGAGCGAACCTCTGAATCCCTGGGATTGGGGGAGAGGGAAAAGGTTGAAAAACAGGCTGCCGTACTCGTAACTTAACCTCCGCCAGATCCTGCTGAACCCATGATAGTCGCCGAAGAAGAACTCTTCCCAGGCAGCGGTGGCAGTGCGGGAGCGGATTTTTTCCGGGAAGGCGGACAGTATGGCGGGCTGATCCAGGTAACTGAGATGGTTGGCTACATAAATAACCGGCCCGTCCAGATATTCGAGATGTTCCATTCCCCGCACGTCCAGCGTAACAAAACTCTGGAGCAGAGGACCATGAAAGAGAGCGTTCCAGACAGTCCGCACCACCCTGCAGAAGCGGTTATTGGTCCAGAAGCGGAAATGGTCGTGACTTGTCGGCTTTTCCCTCTTGGCAAGTATCTCGCGCAGATCCGAGACTTTTGTCAGCGGACCGATCTGCGAATCATCAATATCGAGACGAAATTCCTGTTCGATAAAATTGACCAGCTCCAGCCGGTCAATAGAAGTAAGTCCCAGGTCGGTAACGAGCAGCGATTCTTCGCGGATCTGCTGGGCGCCGGTTCCGGTCACTTTAGCGAGCAGATTGAGCAGACTGTCCGTGCTGACGGTTGCCTCGCCCCCTTCCGCCTCTTTTTCAGCTCTTCCTTAACCGTGAACTTCTTGATTTTAAGTGTTGTCGTCTTGGGAAATTCCGGTTCTTTCCAGAGGGTGTAGCCGGTAATCTGATGAAGCGCATCCAGCTGACTGTTGGCCTGAGCAATAATTTCTTCCGCTGCTCTGCCGCTGTCATCAAGGAGCAGCACGGCATGCACCTCCTCGCCGCCGCCATTGTCCAGACCGATGACGCATGACTCCTTCACGCCGGCGACCCTGTTCAGGATCGCTTCCAGTTCGTCCGGGTAGACGTTGACCCCGGCGCCGGTGACGATCAGCTCCTTCGCCCGGCCCTTGATGGAAAGCCAGCCGTCCGCAGAAATCTCGCCGATGTCGCCGGTGAGGAACCAGCCATCAGCGGTGAAGGCTTCGCGGCTGGCCTGCTCGTTTTGGTAATAACCGGGGAAGACATTGTCGCCACGGGCCAGAACTTCTTTAGCTTTGATTTTCACTTCCACTCCGGGCAACGGCGGACCGACCGAACCGGCCACCTGCTTTTCCATGGTGTTGACGCAGAGCACAGGCGAGGTTTCGGTGAGTCCATACCCTTCCAGCACCGTGAATCCCATGCTCCGCCAGAAATTGAAAATCACCGGATCAAGTGGCGCACCACCGGAAACGAAAGCGGTGAAATTGCCGCCAAACTTGTGCTGAACAGGGAAGAAAAGGGAACGGCGTACCCCTTTTGGCTGCTTTGCTGCAAATTGCGCCAGAACGCGGAACAGGCCAAAGAGGTGTTTCCCCTCCAGTTCCCGCTCAATTGTCGCTTTCAACAGTTGCATGAGGCGGGGAACCGACATGATTATATAGATGTCTTCCTCGCTGAGGGCAGCCATGATTGCCGAGGGTTTGAGGGTGCGCAGATAGACAATTGCCCCGCCACGGTAGAGCGGAGTAAGAAAGCCCCCCATCTGCTCGAACATATGAGAGAGCGGCAGCAGGGAAAGGAAATTGAAATCGGCCGTGATAATCGGTACCGCCCGGTTTATCTGGGTTATATTGGCGACCAGATTCCTATGGGTAAGGATGACCCCTTTCGGATTGCCGGTGGTGCCGGAAGTATAGATAAGCTGGGCCGTATCATCGGGTTTGGCGGATGCGAGCTCAGTGATTGGAGTGATGCCTTCAAGCAGATACTGGAGATCTTCCAGCAGCAGCGAACCTGCGGCAGGGAGCCGCTCTGCCTTGAAGCGGCTCTGCAGGACAAGTTTGGCGCCGGTCAGGCTGCGGATTGATTCCGCCCGCGCCGGATCGGACATAAAATCAACCGGTACGGCGATTGCGCCACGGATGATGATCCCCCAATAGACCACTCCCCACCAGGAAGAGTTGGGCCCCCAGATGAGCACCTTGTCACCGGCGCCTATACCGTTCTGCTCCAGGAGGCTTGCCATTTTCAGCGCAAGCTGGTGAAACTGCTTATATGAAACCACCAGTCGCCGTACACCGGTACGGTTCACAATGGCGGTTTTATCCCCCAGCGCTTCAAACGACTTGAACAGATCAATTAGTGTCTGCATTAGTTCTCCGCGATAACCTGCATCAGGTATACGGCTCCTAAAGTTAGAAGGCTGAAGGAAAATCGGGTTTTCCCGGTTACCTTCAGCCTTCAGCCTTCAGCCTTCAACCTTCATCCTTTTACTTATCGTGTCCCTTGCCGGGGTTGTCATCTTTATCCTGCCCTTGATGCCGTGTGCCACGGCTGTTTGCTCCCTGCTGAGCTCCCGGCTGCGGCCTGTTCTCCCTGGATGCCGGAGGAGCCTGCTGGGGCTGATTTTTCATCTGAGGATTTACCTGCTTAAAGTGCTGGCGAACTGCCTTGTCACGCGGTTGATAGCGGTATTTCTGACCGTAGACCTTATACTGCTGTTCAGGCTGGGGGTACCTGTCCCCTGTATACTGCTTCTGGTAGGCGGGGCGAGGCGCACGCGCCGGCACAGAACTGCGGTTCCACTTATCCCAGCCACGGCGATGCTGTTCCCATTGAGGTCCCCAGTGCTGACCCCAGCGGGGTGGCGCATTCGACTGCCAGCCGCGGAAATATGGCGGTGGCTGCCGGTAGTAGCGCACGGGAACTCGCAGAATGAAAACCGGCACGTACTATTGGCTCCACAAATGCCCAGGGGCCGTTATACCAGGAACTGGCGTACCAGTTGTCGTCCTGATAGACCCAGTACATGCCGTCGTAAAAGAAATAGTTACCAGCCACCTGGGGAGCATAATAGACCGGATAACCAGACACAGGGACGAGTTGCGGATACGTCGGCAAATTAATGCCGATACTCAGGTTCGGCGTACCGATTCCGATACTCACATCAGCCCGGGCAAAACTGACCGAGCAGGTGAGCATTAAAAGTATGATCAATCCATAGATTTTCTTCTTCATGATATTCTCCTTTTTAAGTTCAGAGTCGTTCCTGAACTATCAGTGCTTGCCATGGCCATTGTGTCTCCTTTTTTTGTACCAGCAATTTCTCTGTTTGCAACTGCTCCCGGTTCAGGGCTTATTCCTGGCACTTCGGGAGGCCTTGTCGTCTGGCGGGTTTTGCTGAGCTCTCATTGCATGAGCCAGCGTTTTTTCATAAGCAGATGTGAGAAGAAAAGGGTTATCAGACCGACTAAAAAAAGATATAGCCACCCCAAAGACAGATTGGACACTCTGCCTTCATCCAGGAGAATTGCCTTAATCGACTCATAAAAATAGTATGACGGTAAAAACGGAGCTATCGCAGTCAGCTGTTGGGAAAAATCAGACAGGGCTGAAGGGAGCAGATGCGGCAGATAGAACAAAACACCCAACGTTCTGGCACTGGCCTGATTACGGCACAAAAAACCGAGCAAAATGCCGTAGGCACTGAAACAGAAGCTGCCGGCCAGCAAAAAGGCCGCATATTTAAAAAAACTGCCCGGCTCAAATTCACCCAGCAGATGTAATGACAATACTGCGGTCAATATTAAAATCATGCCTGAAAATAGCTTGGCGATAAGCCACTCAATTTCACGCATGGGGGTCTGCAACAGCGCGAGCAGCAGTTTTTTTTCTTTTTCTTCGGCAACCTGCGCCGGCATTATGATGAAGCCAACCAGCAGAACCAGCATGAGAATCCAGGTTGGCATTGTCTGCTTCTGAATCCCCTCATCCTGCAAAGGCTTGACAGCGGAGATCCAGTTGAAATTTTTCCCTTCGACTGCCTGTTGTAATGCTGAAAAACTTTCAATAGTCGCCAGAGTCGCAAGGGACCCCTTTTCTAAAACCACCAGAACCAGACTGTTTTTTTCGGTTTCATGCCGTAATAACAGGCCGTCTATTTTCTTTTCTCTTAGCGACCGCTTACCTTCATTTTCATCAGTAACCTGAGTTACGCTAAACAGTTTATCGGCTGCCGCCACTGCTTTCAGAATGACCGGGTTATAAACCTCTGTCCGGACAAGGCCGAGGTTGATTTTCCTGGTCTCTGCCGCTTTACTGTCAACCAGCTTCAAGACCATGAAGACGAACAAAGGGATAAAAATAATCAGGAATATAGTCTTATTCTTGAAGGTAATGGCCAAATCATTCAGAGTTAAGGTGATGATATTTCTGAGCATCACAAGCACAACTCTGCGTGAACTTCCGATTGAAAATAATCATTCGGAGAGCCATCAAACACCAGGTTCCCCTGGTGCAGCATAATTACCCTGGTAGCCAGATTTTTTATCTCTTCAGCTCGATGGGAGGTGAAGAGGATTGTTTTTCCTGCCGTGTGGAAATCATGCAGCATCCGGTAAATCTCTTTCGTCATATCAAAGTCCAGACCGGATGTCGGCTCATCAAAAAGAAGGAGCGGCGGATCTGCCAGAAGAGCCCGGCCAATGCTGACTCTTTGCCGTAACCCTTTTGAAAGGATCTGAATCTTGTTGTTCCGAAATGGCAGCAGATCGAATTCCTGCAGTATCTCTTCTATCCGTTGCAAGGGAACCTGGAAAAGACTGGCAAACAGCTTGAGGTTGTATTCAACAGAAAAGAAATCAAAAAGGTTGGGAGTCTCCGGAACGAAACCTACTTTTCTCACCAATGCCAATCTGTTTTCCAGAGGAATGCCGTCTATCAGGACATGACCACTGTCCGGAATCAGCCAGCTTGCCAGCATTTTCAGAAAAGTTGATTTCCCCGCGCCGTTGTGACCGATAACAGCGATCAGCTCGCCTTTTTCCACTAAAAGATTAACGGGCTGCAGGCCTCTTTTTTCACTGTAAATCTTGGCCAGTTTATCGACTTCTATCAGCACAGCATCTCTCCATTTTGACAGTTTATCCGCTGCTGGTGAGGGGGTAGAGCCGCACTCACCAACTACGGATAAAGAAAATCTTACTTCAACATTACGTCAGTCTCATTATTACAAGTACTAGAATTACCACTACCAATACTGCTATTACGAATTCCATTTTGCCCTCCTGTTAAGTGCCCTGAATTGGCTGAATATCGATCAGTTACGTCAGTCTCATTATTACTAATACCAGAATTACCACAACCAAAACTGCGATTATGAATCCCATTTTCTTCTCCTTTTATGTAACCCTCTGTTGTCTGTTTAACGCAGAATCAGGCCATTGCACGCGCGCAGTCCCTGAATTTTCTGGTGGCACTGTAGTTACTTGGAACTTTCTTAACAAAATAACCGTCTATTTAGCCACTTACGCCATAATCAAATTCAATTTCCATTAGAAAAAAGAGTATATGCTCCGGCAGTTACTGAGGTGACCCGCAGGACTTCAGTTTGCCATTGTCAAAAAGAGAAATTGTTTTGAATTCTGCACAGGCCTTATCATCGATCTTTATTGGTCGGGAAAGATCGCAACTGAGCAACTTCCCGTTTGAATAGAAGCTGATCTGCCGATGCTGATTGCAGCTGATATCGCCATATATAAAGATGTCTGCCGTGTCACAGCGTTCAAGTGCTTCATTATCGTAAAGATGGATAAAACCAAACTGCTTGCAGGTAACGCCATTGATAGAGAAATTATCTTTAAGGGAGCAAGACTTCAACTGTCCGTTTGAATGATAGGTAATTTCGGAGCCTGGATTGCAAATTGTCCCGTCCAAGCCCAGACATGTGCCAACATCGGTTATGAATAAAAGACTTAACATGATAAATATATTCCTCATAATTGCCTCCGCTCGCGACGCAGTTCTCCAACTGCGGGCAGTCTATTGTCCTTGTTCATTTAACAGGCTCAGAGAATCAGAGCTTCTTGGCCACTTCACGGGCAGCGATCACGACCGGATCCCAGACCGGTGAAAAGGGTGGAGCATAGCCAAGATCGAGATTAATCATCTCCTCCACCGTAAAGCCGGCATGGAGAGCGGTTGCCACGGTGTCTATCCGCTTGGCCGAGCCTTCCATTCCGACGATCTGCCCTCCCAGCAGGCGGCCGCTGCCTCTTTCGGCCAGCAGCTTGACGGTTATTTCCCCTGAACCGGGAAAGTACCCCGCCTTGGTGCGGCTCTTGATTACGGCGCTAACCCATTCAAGACCCAACCTTCTGAGCTCCTTTTCCTGAAGCCCGGTACGGGCGACTTCCACCTGACAAATTTTGGTGACGGCTGTTCCCAGTTACGCCGGGAAACGTGGCATAGCCACCTCCCAGGTTGATGCCCGCTACCCGGCCATGGCGGTTGGCGACGGTGCCAAGGGCGATATAAAAGGGCTTGCGGCTCACCAGATGGAACGATTCGGCGCAATCCCCTGCTGCCCAGATACCGGCAATTCCGGTTTCCATCCGCTCGTTCACCCGGATTGAGCCTTTTTCACCAAGGGGGATGCCGGCTGCAGCGGCAAGCGTCGTGTTGGGGCGCACGCCGAGACCAAGGATCACGATGTCGGCCGGCAGGGTACGTTTGTCGGTAACGACACCGCTCACTTTCCCGGCCGTAGTCTCGAACTCCGTGAGCGTCTCCTCCAGATAAAGGGTAACGCCCACATCCCGCAGTGCTTGTGACACCAGTGCCCCCATGTCCTCATCGAGTGTTTTCATCACCTGGGGGGGCCTGTTGATCAGGGAAACCTCCAGGCCATTCAACACCAGTGGCTTCCGCCATCTCCAGGCCGATGTAGCCGCCACCGATGACAACCGCCCTTTTTACGTCTCCTTTGGCGAGCCGCCGGTGAATATCCAGGCCGCTTTCCAGGGTACTTACCCCAAAGATATCAACGGCATCCGCACCTGGAAGCTGCGGACAGATCGGCACCGCACCGGTGGCGATCAGGAGCTGGTCATAAGACTCCCACGACGCTTTGCCGCTTTGCAGATCGCGGACACGCACTCTTTTCCCCGCCGCATCGATCTCTTCCACTTCGTGGAGAATTCTTGCATCGATTCCATCCTGTTCCCGGAACTTTTCCGGGGTCCGGATAATAAGTTTTTCTTCTGAGTCGACAACCCGGCCGACGTAGTAGGGGATGCCTCAGGCGGAAAAAGAGGTGTGGGGGCTCCGCTCGAATACGACAATGTCCAGGTCGGGCCGACGGCGCTTAGCCTGTGAGGCGGCGCTCATCCCTGCGGCATCGCCGCCGATTACGATCAGTTTTTCTTTGGCCATGTTTCTACCCCTTGGTGATCGCTTGCATCGACTCAGCGATTTCTGTCAGGTTTCTGCCTGCTGAAACTAGACTTTTCCGCTCCGGTCACATTTTTTTCAAAGCGGCATAAACCAGACTCATTTAATCTTCATGATCGTGTCGTGCAGGATATTCCTGACCTCGCCCCAGACCCTTTCCGTTCCTGCTTTGAGCTCTTCCCATTCATCGTCGCTGGCGACCGAAATCCCTTGCAGCTTTGCTGCGGCCTCATCCCGTTTGAACTGCAATGCTGCTATTGCACTGGAATATTCAAACCTCGCCTCGGGCGTGGCGCTTTGTGCCTTGTCCTTGAGCAGGTCGATCTGTGTATCCCATTCAACCATCTGTGCAGAAAGTTTTTCGACATACTCTGCCCGCATGCCCATGATAACTACCTCCGTGCTTTATGAACCCAGCGGCCCTTTATGCCCCAAATTCATGTTACTCCCCGTAACAAGTATGTCCAGTCCCTTCACTTCCAGACGCGAATCGACAAGATGTTGTCGATGAGTCCGAAGACATCCAGGAGCCAGATAATCACACCGATAACCACGACCACATTCAAAATACTCTTGATGGTTGACTGCATCGGTATGTAGCTGTTGATCCCCCACAGGATCAACCCGATGACAACCAGAACAATCACTAATTGAATAAGCGGCATCTGCTCCTCCTGTCTTTTGAGTAATTAATAGTCTACGCCTATGTCCAGTCATTGCCATCCCAGGGTTGACTGATCGCCCATGACTGCGGCGGTCAAGGGCGATACAGCGGAAGCCGCGTTCTCCCAGAAAAATCATCTCGTGTTCCATGCGTCCGAGTTCAACGGCCAACCATGACTGAATACTACGGGCTGTCCGCTGCCCCAGTCCTTGTAATAGACCTGCGTGCCGTCTTTCGTCGTAATCGTGCTCATATTAGCACCTTGCTGCCCTCTTCTCCTGGCTGGCCAGATAAACCGCCTGCCGCAGCCGGTTTATTCCCCCCATCGGCCGATGCTCGGCAAGGGCGTTCCAGGGGGAGAAGGCCATCGCCTCGCACTCCTCGGCCAGGGCCATCCCTTCGGCCGAATCGACATCCTGCATGCCGATCGTGAGAGTAGCTACCGGGATCGGTCTGGAGACAGTTTCATCCCACACGATTGACACGTCTTCGACAGGCATAGCCACTGCATCAGTCTGGAGCTGCACCCGGAATTCAAAGACAGCCTCCCTGGTTTTCAGCTGCCTCACCAAGGCCTGGTGCAGATAATCGTTGGCCATGCTTTTTGGATCCTGGGGTGGTCCCGTCTCCTCGAAACATGGTGCAAGCGAGTATTTCACGGCGTGGCCGTTGACTGAATCCGCTGAGCCGAGCCAGTAAGGCGAGCCGCTCCAATACGTCAGCTCCAGCGGGCTGGTAGCGATTTCGCTCAGGATATCCCTGGCGATATTCAGGTGCCGGTAGCTGGTAAAAGCAAGCCAGGCCACGGCCAGCGGATCACCGACGAACGGCGTCTCGCGGAGGTCGAAGAACTGCACGAATTCAGCTGCAGTTGCGAACGGGAAGACCGGGAAGTTAACAGTCAAAAAATCCTGGCAGCGATTATCGGTGCCGGGAATGGCCGGAGTACCTGCCACATCCAGCAACTTGACAGCCATCCCCCGACCGTCACCCATGCCATCAGGGTTGATCGATTCCGCGGAGTTGGAGAAACGGATGATTGCCTGAAACACTTGATCTGGCTGGCTGAAGACTCCGTAACGCAGATCGGCGGGCACATCGTTGCGGATGGTGAACACCCCCCTGACACAACCTGTCGCCTTGGCATGCTGACCGCGACGGATGCGCCCCTGCTGGGGCTTCATTCTCTCGACGGCTAACTTGACCATCTTTTTGATCAGTTCAGCCTCACCCGGTTCGGGGTACTCGCGGTTCAGTTCAGGGTTCATCAACAGATCCTCCTGCTGTTTGAAAATTGAGTTTATATGAACTTGACGCGTCCGCTACCGGAGAATCACTTAGTTTCCATACGGAAACTCCGGATGAGAAACAGTTGGTTTCCGATTTGGAAAGCGGGGATTTTTTGTCCTAGCAAGGAAATCGAGGAATTGCGACGGAAGGCGTACGACCGTACGCCGCACAAGCAAGATCGAAGATTGACGCCGCCAGGGCGAAAAAGCACCCTTTCCGGACGGAAACTACTTAATAACGCCACATAGCAAACGTGCACCGCCGCCACCAAGAGGGGCCGGATGATCTGAGTGATTGTCACCTCCGGCGTGTACCATCAAAGAGCGACCTTTCAGGTCGGTGATTTTAAGCCTTGGAGCCAATACCGGATTAGTTGCATTACCCGCGGAATCTACGAATAGCGCGGGCAAATCACCGAGATGGCCATCACCCCAGGGCAGGCCATGACGCTTGGTTGCGGACGGATCGTAATGTCCTCCCGCAGCCAGTGCCGGCACCATCTTGCCGTCCTTCTCTTTGGGCTCGCAACTCGGGTATTCGTGAACATGGAAACCATGTAAACCCGGAGGTAACCCGGCAAGTGACGGGCTGAAGACAACACCATATGGTGTTTCATCGATGACTACCTGTCCGACGGATTTCCCTATTCCTTTCTCGTCAACAGTGTTCATTTGAACAATAATACCGGCGTGCGCTGCTCCAAAATGAAAGAGTGTGGCTGCTACTAAAAACATCATAACTCGCGCTTGCATAAATCCTCCTTCGAATCTGAAATTTTCTTCATTTGAATATTATAGCACTGTTTTAGTAAATGGCATGCACCGTACACCCTGGCGCCTTCTTTCCAGCCAACCTTATTATAATATGCCAGCGTATTCGCCTGGAGGAAACCTCACTAAGGAAATTCACAGACTACAACCAACAATTCCCACAGCAATAAACCTTAAAACGGCAATTGGGGATGTTCTGCTGAAAAAAGGTGAGGCTACAAAACTTTCCGTCCCTGAATGATACGAACCAGCACCACAATGATTGCTATTACGAGCAGGATATGAATCAGTCCGCCCATTGTATAAGAAGTAACTATCCCCAACAGCCAGAGCACTATCAGAATCATACAAATTGTCCAAAGCATAAAATCTCTCCTTTTTTGACGTCAGCCGCTAAAGTTACGGCACGACTTGAAAAATGCCGTTTCGAAATAAAACCAGTCTGAGCAGGCCTAATTGTTCCTAATTGTCAAGCCCAACTCGTTTATAACCGATATGATTATTGAAGAGTTATCAGCTTATTTCACCGACTCTTTGATCTTATCTCCGATTTTTTCAATTTTCTCACCGGTTTTTTCAGCAGCCTTGTCTATTTCCTTACCGGCTTTTTCCATGGGGCCCTCTTTTTTGCAGCCTGACAGCCCGGCTATATACATGCTCATCGCCAGTACCAAAATGATGTTCCTGTTAAATTTACTCATCAGTTATCTCCCTTTTGTGTGTTTTGTAGTTTGCCTGAAGGTCCTCTCGATTTACCGCCAAACTCTGTCGTCAGCCAGAGAATCCTCTGCAGCGCAGAATGCAGCTTCAAGTGAGCTTTGCACCTCATATTTGACTTATTTTACTCCTCCGGCAACGGTTTGCCGGACTCTATTTCGCGCTTCTCATGAATGAAGAAACGTACCATGTAGTACTCGAAAGGGTAGCCGCTTTCATTGTAGCGGAAACTCTGCTGATGGCGCATGTCGACGGCCTCCATGACCGTTATCCCGGCGGCTGATGACAGAGCCGTTGTCCGTATTTCCGAACGGGTCGACTGCCGTGTAAATTCCGTATCTGATGGCGCTGTCCACAGCCAGTCCACTCGCGTCACGCAGGGAGGAGGGGCCAAAGATCGGCAGCACCAGATAGGGGCCGGACTCCACCCCCCAGACGCCGAGTGTTTTGCCGAAATCCTGGTCGGCTCTCTTCAGACCAAATTCTGTTGCTGGATCGAATAAACCTCCCAGCCCGAGGGTACTGTTGGTCAGGAACCGGCTCAGCGTCGTCACCGACTCCTCCCCTTTGAGCTGAAAAAGGCTGTTGGTGAAATTTTTGATCTCGCCAATGTTGCTGAAGAAACTTGACACCCGCTGCTGAACGAAGACAGGCGCGACATATTCGTAGCTGTTGACGACCGGGAGGAACAGGTATTTATCGAAATAGAAGTTGAACTTGTACATACTCCGGTTGAAACTTTCCCACGGGTCAGCCACCTCGGCAAAGCGCTGATCCTTAAAGTCGCTGAGCGAGTACTTCGCCGGCACTTCAGCCTTGCTGTTCACCGAAGTGGCTGCACAGCCGGAAAGAATGCTCAGCAGCATGAGGGCGATGCTTGCAGTTACGGTTCGCATCCGGATTAAAGTCATGGCCGCATCTCCTCTTTGAAGAAATTGACCATGTAGGCCAGATTGTCCTTGAATTCGAGGTTGCCCAGATGACCGCCACGGCGGGTAGATCTTGGTTCGTTCGCCGAAAAGTTGGCGCAGGTACTCAAGCTCGTCTTTCGTCACAATGAAGTCGTTCTCGTTGGTCATGACACCGAATTTGACTGATGATTTCAGGTAGGGTTCTATGCTCCTGAGGCTGAGTGAATCGATGAACGCCTGCCGGGTTAATCCGGGTCGTTTCTTCTGAAAATAAGGGAAAAGGTACTCGTTGAAATAATTGAAAAAACTCAAGTGAGTTGAAATCTGGAAGTAGTCGCCAAGTGGGTCGGTATTCGTCAAGACCTTGTTCATAGGGACAACATAGCCACTGTTGGTCATCACATCTGAAGTAAAGATCATGCCGGCCAGGGTTACGCGATAGGTGAGACCGATCAATGCGGCAGTCTCCTCCTTTGAAAAAAGTTTCTCAGCATATATCGAATAGAGAAAATCATCATTGATGGCGATAAAATTTCCATACCGATAGTGCTGGCTGAACTTCAGGAACATTTTGTTGAAAAAAACTCCTTCCTTTTTAGGGCCTCCCGGAATCTGTTTCATCAGCTCCTCAATTCTTTGCGCTGAACTGTAGAGACTTACCGGCGGATTAATCATCAGTACTTTGCGAAAATTGAAGATCTTTTGGTCATCATCCAGCTTGGCCACAAAAGCGGCCTGGAGGCCGCCCAGACTGAACCCGCCCAGGCTGAAAGATGAGACCTCGATCTCGTCCTTTACCTGATTCCAGGCCGTCTGCATGGCGCGGTACAGGTCGGCGGAGTCCTCGGTCATGTCGCCGGGAATGCTGCTGCGGGAAGCGGAGATGATGAAATTGGAATTTGATGGCGATGGCAGAGTGATGACGTGAAAACCTGCCTGATAGAGGGATTTCATCATGCTCATCAGATAGTCACCCCGGTCGCTGCCGCCGGTGCCGGCGATCAGAAAAACCAGCGGCGCTTTCTCATTCTGCCAGGCAAAGGTGCTGCGCAGCCCCGTGTCGTAATAGAATACCGGTGGTCTCTTTCGGCCGGGAATTACCTCAAGCACCAGCTGCTTGACGCGCATTTTTACCGGGAACTCCGGCTTGAGTTCAGCCGGGGTGCCCATGATGGTCGCCTCATACGCACCCGGAATCGGATAGCCGTAATCCTGGCCTGCCGCTGCATTTGCTGCATGGGAGAGAAACGAGACAATAAGAAGTATTCTTAGATACACCATAAACATCACTCCTCTTATACGAACCTCATTCGTTCACCGGACACCGGTGCGGTTTACAAAGACGGTTTTATCTCCCATGGCTTCAATGGCGTTGAAGAGGTCAATCAGTGTCAGTATACCTCCTCCCGCTGTAAACTCTATGTGCAAATTCCCCTGCACTTACCAAAAGTGCAGGGGAATTTACCTTTAAACAGCTATAGCAGCTTATTTATCGTGTTCCTTGCCGCGGTTGTCATCGTTCTGCTGACCCTGTCCGTGACCACGGTTTGATTCCTGATCCGGCTGTCTATGTTGCTGACCATTCTTCTGTTCATGCTGCGGCTGCGGCTGTTCCTGTCGGTTTTGACTTCTTGCCGGCTGAGCTGTTTGCTCTCGGTTACCGGCAGGTGCCGCCGCTTTTTGACCACCCGGTGATTTCAAGTGCTGGCGAACTGTATTTTCACGCGGCTGGTAGCGATATTTCTGACTGCGAAGTTGATGTTGCTGCTCGAGCTGACGGGGATACCTGTCCCCTGTATAGTGCCGTTGGTAGGTAGGCTGCGGCGCACGTCTCGGAACAGATTTGCGGTTCCACTTATCCCAGCCGCGACGATGCTGTTCCCATTCATGTCCATAGTGCTGACCCCAGCGTGGCGGCGCATTTGCCTGCCAGCCGCGGAAATATGGCGGCGGTTGCCGGTAGTAGCGGACGGGGATACGGAGAACGTAAAGCGGTACAGCTGTTGGCTCTACAAAGCCCCAGGGGCCGTTGTACCAGGTGCTGGCGTACCAGTTGTCATCCTGATAGACCCAGTACATGCCGTCGTAGAAGAAATAGTTGCCATCAACCTGTGGCGCGTAGTAGACAGGATAGCCCGGCACAGGGGCAAGTTGCGGATACATCGGCAAATTAATGCCGATACTCAGGTTAGGTATGCTGATACCGATGCTCACCTGGGCTTCGGCGGAAGCAAGCGAGCAGAGCAGCATAGCCAGCACTATTAATCCGTAGCGTATTTTCTTCATTTTCTCCTCCGGTTTTTTAATCAGTATAAATTTCATTTCTATCAGTGCTTGTTATGGCCATTATGTTTGCCATTGTCTTCGTGATGGTTATTATAATTTTTATTACCATGATGTTTCTTTTTCATGTAGACGCGGCGGTCTCTCTCCACATAATACGGGCGCCCGCTGTTTTGATGCACATAGACATTGGGGGGTGCAGGCTGGTAGTCGCTGAGGCTGAAATTGAAACCCGGCGTAGCAACCTGTACGGAAGTCGCGGCTGCGGCTTCTTTAATGCCGGAATTCATAGGTGGTTGCTGCCAATAGCAGCATGAAAAGAATAGATTTTATACGCATTGTGGCTCCTTTTTTTGTACAGACATTTCTCTGTTGGCAAGTTCATTCTGGTCTTTCGTACTTGACTTCATGGCATCTCCTTTTGATGATCCTGGATTGCTTTGCAACTATCCATAAGGCTTCTTTGCAGAGCTCATATTATACGCATACCTTAACCTGATTGAGAGCACGGTCAGGGTTTGCTGCAATCTGCCAGGCAATTTCCATAATGACTTTCTGATAAAGCGCCTCCAGGTCTTTGCGGGTATTTGCTATTATTTTGCCTGCCATTCCCGGCAGATAGCTGCCGGCATAGACTGCCTTTGCCCTGGCAAGTCTTTGTTGCGCAACGGTATAATTACCGTAAGACAGCTGCTTCAAACCTTCCACTGCAGTGCTGTGAAACTCGAAAGCATCCACTTTTATGCGCCGTTGATCGATACTTATGTACTCATTTCCAGTTATCAGAGGGTTAAACCCCAGCTCAGCTATGAAAAAACTCTTGAGTGGCCGGATAATGTCCTCTTCGAGCTGCCGTCTGCTCTGCTGTGTATCCGGTACATCCAGCAGGGAGCGACAGATGCGGTCCCAGCTGAAATACAGATCAAGCGGCGAAAGCATTGAACAGAAACAGGCTTTCAGCGTTTCATTCGGCCAACATGTAGCAACCGGTTTGTCATCCATGGTAATGCGAAAACACCCTAAAGTCAGAATTTCCAACCTGATGGCGGATTTATTCACGATACTCCTCCTCAATCAATACTACTGATACGTTGAAATACTTGTTCAGTTGGTTTAGATATAAATCGCAACTAACGTGCCAGAGAATATTTTGGGGAAATAAACGTGTAGTAGCTTGATTTTACGAAGTAAATAGGAAAGCAGGCAAGAGTGAATCAGGAAAGGCCGTCAAGCGAATCTGTCGCGTTTAACATAACTGCTAAATATGAAGGGAGCAGGTTGAAGGCTGAAGATAGAAGGCTGAAGTAAAAACGCTTTTACCTTCAGTCTTCAGCCTTCAGCCTGATTATGCTTTCTTTTGCTCGGTTTTATCCTGATACATCCGCTCATCACTCAACCTTAAAACCTCTGCGAGCTGGTCTTTATTCTCAGCGGCAGCAACTCCGAAGGCTATGCTCACCCTCCCGGCAGCTAACTCAGGGGAGCGTCTGATCCTGCCGACAACTTCCTCGGCAACAGCTGCGGCTGTGGCCGGAAGAAGAACGGCAAACTCGTCTCCCCCGATACGGGCAACGATGTCCTCGGCCCGGAATGCTCGCAGAATAATCCGGGCCGCCAGCCGGATCAGCTTGTCACCCGCTTCATGCCCCAGGGTATCATTGACCGTTTTCAGACCGTTTACATCCGCCATCACGATGCTCAGGGGAAACATTCCGCTCTGGTCAAACCGTTCCAGCTCTTCATCGAAAAACGCCCGGTTATAGAGGCCGGTCAAGATATCGTGCGTACTGTCGTGACGGAGCGATATTTCTACTTCCTTGCGGCTGGTAATGTCATGGGCGATGCCGATGATCCCGATGACGCGTTCCCGCGTCATTAAAGATGGGCGTTTCGATCTTCTCCATGTGCTGCGTCTTCCCGTCCTGATCAACAATGGACTCTTCGAAATAGGTGCGCGTGCCGGTCGCCATGGCATCCCTGGAATTCTTCTCGTATTTCACGGCAAGTTCCCGCGGGATAGATATCATAAACGTTCTTCCCGACCACGTCCTTGGGTTCCATGCCGAACGCCTTGCCGAAGGGATCGTTTACCGCGACATACGTTCCCTTCCGGTCCTTGAGCCAGGCGATGTTGGGGATATTGTTAAGAATGGCCTGCTGCTGCCGAATGACTTCGCTGATCCGCTCCTCCACCAGCTTGCGTTCGGTAATGTCTTCCATGGCCAGCAGAATAATGTGCGAGCCGATATTTTTCCGGAAAATCTGCCGGGCGTTGAGCAGAATGATCTTGCGGCCGATATCGAGAAAATCATGTTCGACTTCATAGCCATTGAACACGGTATCATGGGGGAGGATCTCCTCAAAAAGCACCCGCAGCTTGGGAATGTCCCACTGCCGGTTGCCGAGGTCGTAGATGAAATTCCCGATGGTTTCCTCGGGCGTTACCTTGAAGGTATCGTAGAACCTGTGGTTGGCGGTGAGGATCTTCAGTTCGGAATTCAGCACCACCAGCGGCTCGCGCACGGTTTCCACGATGTTCTCGGCATATTCCCGGGCATCCTGGATTTCCGTTTCCAGCTGTTTGCGTTCGGTGATGTCTTCCATGGCCAGGAGGATAATGTGTGAGCCGATATTTTCCCGGAAAATCTGCCGGGCGTTGAGCAGAATGATCTTGCGGCCGATATCGAGAAAATCATGCTCGACTTCATAGCCATTGATCACGGTATCATGGGGGAGGATCTCCTCAACGAGTACCCGCAGCTTGGGAATGTCCCATTGCCGGTTGCCGAGGTCGTAGATGAAATTCCCGATTGTTTCCTCGGGCGTCACCTTGAAGGTATCGTAGAAGCTGTGGTTGGCGGTGAGGATCTTCAGGTCGGAATTCAGCACCACCAGCGGCTCGCGCACGGTTTCCACGATGTTCTCGGCATATTCCCGGGCATCCTGGATTTCCGCTTCCAACTGCTTGCGTTCGGTAATGTCTTCCATGGCCAGGAGGATAATGTGTGAGCCGATATTTTCCCGGAAAATCTGCCGGGCGTTCAGCAGAATAATCTTGCGGCCGATGCCGGGAAAATCATGCTCGACTTCATAGCCATTGAACACGGTATCATGGGGGAGGATCTCCTCAAAGAGTACCCGCAGCTTGGGAATGTCCCATTGCCGGTTGCCGAGGTCGTAGATGAAATTCCCGATTGTTTCCTCGGGCGTCACCTTGAAGGTATCGTAGAAGCTGTGGTTGGCGGTGAGGATCTTCAGGTCGGAATTCAGCACCACCAGCGGCTCGCGCACGGTTTCCACAATGTTCTCGGCATATTCCCGGGCATCCTGGATTTCCGTTTCCAACTGCTTGCGTTCGGTAATGTCTTCCATGGCCAGGAGGATGATGTGTGAGCCGATATTTTCCCGGAAAATCTGCCGGGCGTTGAGCAGAATGATCTTGCGGCCGATACCGAGAAAATCATGCTCGACTTCATAGCCATTGAACACGGTATCATGGGGGAGGATCTCCTCAAAGAGCACCCGCAGCTTGGGAATATCCCATTGCCGGTTGCCGAGGTCGTAGATGAAATTCCCGATTGTTTCCTCGGGGG
>CAWEPN010000017.1:0-8807 GCA_963810975.1 uncultured delta proteobacterium
AACTATCAGCTTATCTCAGTGAAATCGTGAATCCGCCGCAGCACTTCGAAGTCCAAACTTTATTGTCCAAGGGATAATGCTTAAACCTTTGAAATCTTGAGCGCAAAAACTAAAGGCATTGGATCAATGGCCGCGAAACATTTCCAGAAGGAACAGAACTATCTCGATGGCAATCAGGATGATAATTATCCATTCAAGCCGGGCGGAACGGCGGGCATGGGAGAGACCGGTGAAAACACCGGTCATATCCAGCAATGTCTCGGACTTGTGTTTGATTTCGTGGTAGCGTTCGTTAAGCTCGAACAGGCCCGCCATGGTGGATAGAGACGGTCTGCTTCCGGGTTATCCCAGGTAATGTCCGGTTTGTCCAGCACCATAATATGGGCGATGGAAGTGAATTTGAAACTGAGGATTGACGACGCAATCTGGCCATGTCCCGGTCCGGAATTCAAGTTTTCCCTTACCAAGGTTGCCGATCAGTCCCTCGACCTCATCAAAGACGACATCGATCCTCTCTTCGATCCGCTCCAGCGCCACTGATTTGGCAATGACGAAACAAATGATATCCATGAAGGCCAGGTTAAACTGGGCATGACAGTGTAATCGTTGGCAATAGCCGATTCACCTCCGGATCAATCTCCAGCCGGTATTCCTCGCGATAAGGGAATTGAGGGCTGAACCTTCAGAGGCTCAGCGTACTGGGGAATAGTGCCCAGGAAGCGGGCGATCATGTCGCCCGAGCAGTTCAGAAAGACAACTCCGCCGAAATAATAGAGATAGACCCGCTGGGTATCGTTGCCGGCAGAAAGCGCAAAAGTCACTGGATTGAGCTTCATCGGCTCTTCCCAGCGATATTTGCGGCTGATGCCGAGCTTGATGCCAGACGGTTCAGATCAAGCTCGCCGCCGAAGGCAAATGCCTTGAACGTGAATATATGCATAAGTCCTTTAATTGCTTGATAGTCAGGAATCTTATTCACAATAATATTAATGCGGGGTATGAATCTGCAGAGCTGCAAGACCCACTAAAATATGATATCAGGGACTTTCAGAATAACTAGGACTGAAACCCTGAACCTTGAAAAGATTTCTGCAGATTGCTGTATGGTTGATCATTTCCGGCCAAACACCCCGGAATGTTAAGCAGTGCAGTCAGATGGTAAAAAATTGCAATCCAATTCCCTTCCAATTGAACAGTGTTACCGGACATCCGCATTTTCATAATAGTTCCCAATTGGCACTATTTATTGCTGCGGGTGGACGAAAAGCCTGCTCGCTGTGGAGATCGGCACAAGTAGCAGGTTCCAAAAGGGAAAGCGTGCTCGCAATCAAACCGATACTCCTGACACAGATAGAAATCATCCAAAATGACTCTGGTACATCGGCAATATATTTTACTGAATTGATCGCAGGTCTTGGGAGTAGCCTCAGGCAGTACCCGATCTTTATTGGCTTTGTGTCACTGAGCATGTCGATTCTCCTCTCGCTGGCAGAGACATGTACCTTGCCGGATATCCTGAATCAGGAAGTTGACTGTCTTTATGAAAATAGCAATGCAACATTTCAATCGTATTGCGAAAATGAAAATAGTGTGTAAACACGAATGACTACCTCAATGTCTACACGAACCAAAACAGGTTCTGAGGGAGTCAGAAGATTTTTATGAAAATTTTATTTTTGGTTTTCGTTGGTTTTAATCGCTACGTTAATCCTCTGGCCTTGCAGCTTCTGCGGCTGCAAGGTTAGTGATGAGGTTGCTTAATGCCGCGATTTCTCTTTTTAGCTTTTCTCCTTGGCAATCTTCTGCTTTTCCTCACTCATTTCTTCAAAGTTTTTCTGGATTGAATCACGGGTCACAGATGAGAATTTCTCCAATGGCAATAACCTTATCAATAAGTCTGTCAACTTTTTCTGCCATGCGACGTTTCATATTGGTTCTCCTTTACGTTTGTTGGTCACTCAAAGTGTCAATAGTAACAACGGAAATAATATTGGAAATTACGGATATCGATTTTGTTTTGAAAGTATACAAAAACTTTCTGGCGTAAATTGTTACACTCATGTAACAGTTTGCTGCCGATCACTTCATGGGATTGCCGTCAGCAAAAAGATTGGGTATGCTGTGGACACAAGAGGAGTATTATTCCCGTGAAGGTATGATCATGCCCTACATAGCACGTGACAAGGATGGTGATCTTTATCTATTCGGCGAATTGCCTGTACGGAGCCGTGAATGCTGGTGGGCTGAGTCTGGTGTTGATGGGACTTACCTTAAGCTCGACAAGACACGATTCCCGGAGGTAACCTGGGAGTCTGAACCGCTTGCAGTGAAGATTGCACCGCTAGAAGACCGAAAGCGTTACAAAGATCCGGTATTCTTGAATCATCGATAAATCGCGTGGTAATCATGTCGATTCGTAGTAGTAGAAGAAACCTTCCCGTTATTAAAAAGTTCCCCAACGGCTGTTCTTGATATCAATCTGCTTGCCCCTGAATTCTACCTTAACCGGGAGTTGAGCTGGCTGGAATTCAACCGCCGGGCACTCCACGAAGAGGAAGAAAGACCGGAAGGTGAAGGTCAACCAGCATCCTGATAATTTTTTGGGGATTACACAGTGCCTTAAAGTTGCACAGCACTCAGCATCTCTTCGCCGCTTGCAACTGTAACAATAAGTTTTAACTACCTTAACGTCATTGTCATCTCCAGAGGGTAAAAATCAAAATCATCATTTTGACCCACAAAGGAGACCATTTCGTATGAGAAATGTACGCAAGCAGTGTATTGACTGCGGTAGCGAAGCAGTCCAAACAATTGTCGACGAAGTCAAGCCGGTATACAGAATGGAAATAATTGATTTTGCCTGCGGAGCGGTGCTCAAGACAGTTTTGCAACCAATGGCAATATCGGCAGGGCATCACATTCGGGTTGCCAACACACTGAAGGTTGATTGTCGCCATAAGGGCCGGCGATGCCCGCCAAAACCAGGTCATGTTGCCATGGGCATTTTTTTAGTCTTTTATGCCGGATCAATGTCCGAATCGATTTAATCCAGTCCATACTGGGATTAAAACTATGAAGCAGACGGAAGTTTTCATTAAAAATAAACAGCCATCCCCAGCCTGACAAAGATTCACACCATTCCCCGCTGAAAAAGGAGCAGAGCCATGAAAAAGACCATCGTCGCTTTGGTAGCAGTTACGGCAGCAGTTGTCGCCATCAAGAACATCAAACGGCGACCGCCGATACCGCGAGTCCCCTATTACGGCTGACAGCGAGCGTTACTGCTTCGTAACGACACCATGTAATCATACCGTCCTCAACGGCAAATGCCGCAGACTCGCTCCAGCCGGTGTAAGGTGGTATAATTAGCGTAAAGAGGGAATTTCCCGGACTGAAGGTGTTTCCCATGAGCGAAAAGACAAGAATAGTCGCCGCGCTGGGCGAGTCGCGGCTGCAGTTGCCGGGCCTCCTGAATGAAGCGCTCGTTGCCAACGACCGCGCCAAGTTTCGCTTGACCCTCCTGCAGACAGCCAGAAGCCATGCGGATGCTCCCGAGACAGTTTTTTCCGACCTGCGGACGGAGCGCCTCGCCTGCGGTATCGCTGACTCTGCCTATGACGATGTCGTGGCCGGGACCGTCAGGCAGGGCGCCGACACCTATCTGATCCCCCTGGCAAGTGCCGTGTGCGGTGCACTCCATGATGACCTGAAAGCGATGATCGCCCCTTTCAATGCGGCGCAAAAGGTGGAGGCCCGTCACTATCAGCAGCGGCTGCAACGGCTCACCTCGCAGTTGTCGTCCGGCAGCGAGAGCAGCATCACTGCTGCGGCGATCACCGCAATGACTTCGGCGGCGCCTGACCAGGGCGACAGCGTCCACCTGCTTATCATGGACATGCACAAGGGACTGAACAGGCTGCAGGCCGAAATTGCCACCGATGACGTCGACGGCGCCCTCACCTACGGCCTGCGTGCCGTTGAGCGTTCTCTGGTCATGGCCTTCATGAAAGGGGTGAAACGGACCCGGCAACTCAAATTCGACCATCCCGGCCTGGGCACGACCGCCTCCCGGATAGACGCCAAGCTGATAATCCAGAACGACATCGGCACCACCGACGCCCATGTGATCGTGATCCACGTTGAGGGGCTGCGCGTCACGGCGACCTACAGCGATAACCATCTGCCCCGTCTGCTCTTCTTCCAGGAAATGTTCGCCGACTGGGAGGTCAAATGGGGCAACGTTCAGTCCCGTACGGACCAGTCTTTCGAAAGCGGTGTCTACCACCTTTGTGTGGGTACCTATACCGCCAGGGACAAGGCGGATCTGAAAGCATACTTGACGCACCTGGGATCACGGCTGGTGTTTCTGATCGACTGGAACAGGGCACGCAAACGTCTCCAGCTGCTGGTGCCGAGGCGGGAGGCGCTTGCCCTGCTGAGCTGGGCCGCAGCCAACGACGTCGGACACATGGCCTTTGTCAAGTCCGGCGGCGAGCGGATGATCATCGATGCCATCCAGTTTGTGGCAGGGGGAACGCTTTCCTACGGGATCACGCTCGATGAACTGATCGGCAAGGAAGCGGTAGGGTCCTTCATGCGCTTCATCCTGAAGGAATGCTCCCAGGGCCTGCTGAACAAGCGGCCCCTGGCCCTGATCCGGGACGAGGCGCGGGTCGAGTTGTACAAGTACTTCCATAACGCCCAGCAATTCCTGCTTGATCTCGTCAGCAATCACGCGGCGCTGTCGGTCGAGATCGCCGCCAGTATCCGCGACGGGCTGCTTGACGGCTCCGGTCCGGAGCAGTTTTCCAGCTTTGAGCAGATCGGCCAGCGCGCCAAGGAATGGGAGCGTAAAGCCGATGAAATTGTCATCAAGGCACGCGAGCTGGCAAAGAAATCCGGACAGGCGGACACCGTCCGGCAACTGCTGGAGGTGGCCGATGACATCACCGATGAACTGGAGGAGGCGGCCTTCCATCTGACCTTGCTGGTGCCGGAAAGTCTGGCGGAAGAGATCCGTCAGCCTCTCGCCGCACTTGCCCGGCTGCTGGTCGAGGGGACCCGGGAATACCTGAAAGCGGTCGAAAATGCCCGCGGCATACAGCGCAGCGGCTCTCCGGAGGACATGCACGACTTCCTTGCCTCGATTCACCGCATCGTCTCCATCGAGCAGCAGAGCGACATGGTGGAGCGCGAGGTGCGCAAGGCGCTGGTCAGCGCTGCAAAGGACTACCGTCAGGCTTTCGTCATTGCCGAAAGCGCCAAGAAGCTGGAATCTGCCGCCGATGCCCTGATGCATACCGGCATGATTCTGCGTGATCAGATTCTTGGCAAAATTATGGGGCCGGTATGAGGCACGAGAGTATTTTCAAGATTTCTCCCCGCTTGCCCGGTGCTGCCAAAGGTACTGTTGCGGAGATGGGGATAAAGGCGTTCAACCTGGCCCGCATGGTGCGCCTCGGCCTGCCGGTGCCGCCCGCCTTTGTGCTGGGAACTGCCTACTGCCGCTGCTGGCACCTGGAACCCGAACGCACCCGGCGCAGGCTGGCGGTTGTGCTGAAAGAGGAGTTGCATTGGCTCCAGAGCGTCACCGGCCTTGGCTTGGGCGACACCCGCAACCCCCTCCTGGTTTCCGTGAGATCCGGCGCAGCAGTATCGATGCCCGGCATGATGGATTCGCTGCTCAATATCGGTCTCTGTGATGCAACGGTGCATGGACTGATGCGTCTTACCGGCAATCCCCGCCTGGTGTGGGATTCATACTGCCGGCTGGTGCGGAGTTTTGCCGAAGTGGTCTTCGGCGCCAGCCCGCAACCATTTACGGCAGCGCTTGATGCGCTGCTGCTCCGGGAGCGGCTGGAGCGGCTGCAGGATCTGGATTACTCATGTCTGGCCGAGCTTGCCCGGACCTACCTGGAAATATTCGCCGATCTGACCGGACAGGCGTTTCCCCAGAACCCGCTCGAACAGCTCGAACTCGCGGTGCAGGCCGTGTTCGCCTCGTGCCGGTCGCCTCGCGCCGTTGAGTACCGCCGTCTCCACGGCATTGCTGATGACCTTTTTACGGCGGCTACTATCCAGCGGATGGTGTTCGGCAATGTGGGGGGAGCGTCAGGCTCCGGGGTAGGGTTCAGCCGCGATCCGGACAGCGGCGAAAAGCGGCTCTACTTCGATTTCCTCTTCAACTGCCAGGGGGAGGACGTGGTCTCCGGACGCGCCAGGCGCGCCGACCCGGAAAGACTCTTTGCCGTCCTGCCGGAAATCCGTCAGGAGCTGGCTGACATCTGCGCGGTTCTCGAAAAGGAGTTCAGAGACGCCCAGGAATTCGAATTCACCGTCCAGGATGGCGTTCTCTACCTGCTGCAGACCAGGACCGCCAAGAGGACGAATTGGGCGGCCTTGCGGATCGCTGTCGAACAGGCAGGGGAAGGAATTATCGAAAGGGGCGAAGCGCTTGCCCGCCTGGATGGCATTGCTCTTGACAGCATCGTGCTGAGCAGATTATCCGTGAAGGACAACCAGCTGTTGGCTCAGGGCTCTCCGGCCGGCAGCGGCGTAGCCATGGGTCAATTGGCGCTTGACCTCGATGCCGCCCGCCGGTTTTCTGCCGAGCCGGGGCGGACGGTGGTGCTGGTGCGCGAGGAGATGTCCACGGCAGACATCGCCGGCATCGCTCTTGCCGCCGGGGTGCTCTCCGTGCGGGGGAATCGCACCTCCCATGCGGCCGTGGTGGCGCGGCAGCTCGGCGTACCGTGCGTCTGCGGCTGCAGCGGCCTGCGTATCGATTCGCTCCGGCGGGTTGCCATCTTTGGCGACCGGACCGTGGCGGAGGGTGAGACGATCACCCTGGACGCCAACACGGGATGCGTGTATGCGGGCAGGGCGGAGATCGTCGCCGAGCGGCCGACACAATGGCTGGAGGAGATCGGGAGATGGAACCGGTGAGATTAACGCTGTAACACAATTGCCGCACAATATTAATCTGTCTTTAACTTGTCTCTTACCGCAATTCATGGCATAAATTCGCACATAAATCACGCATGCCAGACACTATTCAGACCGGATGTTACTACCCAGTTTCCGTCCGGAAAGGGTGCTTTTTCGCCCTGGCTGCGTCAATCTTCAATCTTGCTTGTGCGGCGTACGGGTGTCAGCATTTACCCCTCTCATGAAGGCAAAGAACCCTGTAGACAGAAAGCCTGGCATTATGAGTGTGCCCGCTGAAGCGCTTTTTTGGCGCTCTTTAACCCTTTGCGAAACTCCTTCAGGCCGGTTTCGGCAAGCCCCTCAAGATGCTGCTCAGCTTTCATAACAGCTCTGCCGGAGCGCTTGAGTTTTTTGTCGGCTTTGTCTTCCAACTTTTCTACAGCTTCGATAAAACGAACCAGTGATTCAGTCAGTTTTTGTCCTGTCTTGCCGGCAAGTTTTTCGTTAAATCGTTCTTTGGCTGCCGAGGTCAACTCCTGGACAGATTGCCGTAAGTCTTGCAGCGATCTCTTTAGAACGGCAACTTTTTCATCCCTTTTGCCGGACTTTTTTTCAATCAGCCGACCGGCCTGGGCGATTATGTCCGGAATTGCCGACTGATTGATCCCCTTGATCTCCCTTAGACCGCTTTCACCAGCTCTTACGATTTTGGCAAAAGAATTGTACCCCGCCTCAAGCAGACGCACAGCCAGCACTTCGCCGATCCCTTTGATCTGTTGCAGCTCTCTTGCGGTTAAACTCATATTGAAGCCCCCTTCATGGCTTTATGATTAATGCCCTGTAAACGCTCCAGTGCTGCACAGGCCTTATTGATGGTTTTCCCGCCGCAAGTGGTCAGGCTGCTCAGCTCAGCGGCAAGCCCCGACTGTTTTATGGAGATCTTCAGGGAAACCACTGACCCTTTGGAAAGGTAACAGGGGGACGAAAGCTTAAGCATATGCCCGACTGTCTCTCCAAGGCCGGGTTCATGACCAATAATCACGATCTCATCGGCTGATTTGGTACTTCTGATGATAGCTGTAATAGATTCAATGTCTGATCCGAGAGCAAGCTCGGGAAGTATCTGGATTGCACCATTGAAGTGCATTGTTTCGGAGAGAATTTCTGCAGTCTGTACGGCTCGAATTTTAGGGCTTGTAAAGATAATCTCCGGTTCGATGTCCATTTTTTTCAGGGAGGCTGCAACTTTACGGAATTTTTTCCGACCACGACAGGTAAGATATCGCTGCTCATCCGGCAGGTCGGTTGAACGTTCTATTGCTTGAGCGTGTCTGATAAAATGCACTTTCAATAGTTGGCTCCCATGATTTATTTAGATTCGTTGCAGCCAAAATCTTTGCGGAAGTGTCAACAATGAGGGTGAGATTCACTCTTATCATCAACCTGATCGTTGGCCTGCAGATTAGTACTATGCGCACTGGCTCTTTCAGACAGGAGCCTGGCTGTCCGTCAAGTACCTGTTGTTGCTCTTCAGGCGGCAGAGATTTGATTTTAAGAACGGTTTCTTCGTTCAATAGTGACATGATTCCTTCCTTTACGGTTGTCCGGCGCATACGACGCTTCTTGCCGAATCTGCCCTTTTTTGATCTCCCCTGGCTACGGGGAACAACATTATAAAAATAAACTGCCCAACAGAGAAAAACTAAAATTATAAGGATAGCCGCAAGTATAACCACAATGAAAACACCCCTTGATACGCGATGTTAGCATGGTTGTAACAATGCCGATGTTAAATGTTGGTTACAAGTTCGCTACAGTTTTTCACCAAGAATGAATATCCAGGCGAGGATGTTTACTTTTGTCCATGCGGCAGGCTGAAG
>CAWEPN010000018.1:0-33364 GCA_963810975.1 uncultured delta proteobacterium
CGGCAGGTATATATCTAAGTATTTCCGGTTCAAGGACGTAAATTCCGGTATTGATTGTATCGGAGATAACTTCGCCCCAGCCCGGCTTTTCCAGAAACTGGGTTATTCGTTTTTCCTTGTCTGTTATGACAATTCCAAACTGCAGCGGATCTTTTACTGAAGTGAGCGTTATGGTGGCTTTAGCGCTCTTCTCCTCATGGAATTTTATGATTTTTCCCAAATTAAAGTCTGTAAGAAGATCGCCGCTGATGATAATGAACCGCTCGTCAAGAAACTTTTCAGCAGATTTGACCGCGCCGGCAGTCCCCATATCTTCAAGAGGGGTGACGTAGGTGATTTTCACTCCGAACTCTGAACCATCACGAAAAAAGTTCTTGATCACCAAAGGCTGATGATAGAGGAGCAACACCAGGTCAGTTATTCCATGGCTTTTCAGTAGCTCGACAATGTGCAGCATGATAGGGCGGTTCATCAGCGGGATCATCGGTTTCGGGAGGCTGCTGGTAAGCGGCTGGATCCGGGTGCCGAACCCGCCGGCCATAATAACGGCTTTCATCGGTTATACCTCCGTTGACTGCTGGCTTCAGCGTAATTTTTTTCTCTCTATCAATCGTTTTATCTCGTCCTTCAACTCCTGCATGTCACTGGACTTGACAACATAGCTGTCCGCCAGCCAGGCTGAAAAATCGTCCTTGTAGCAAGAGAAGGCGGTGGAAAGTATCACAGCCATGTCGTTACGCTCCCTGACGAGATTCTGGAGAAGATCCAGCCCGCTCTCGTTCTTAAGCTTTATATCGAGAAGCACAACTGAATAGCTGTTCCCTTTGAGAAGATCCAGAGCTTCGGCAATAGTTCCTGCCGAATCAACTTCGTAGCCTTCGTCCATAAGCTCCTGCGAGTAAAGCAGTCTTATGTTTGCCTCATCATCAACTATCAGTATCCGGTTCATATCTCAAACTCCTCCCTCTGGTTTGCAACAGAGCTGGTATCTGCCCGACAGCTGCCAAGTATAATGCAATATCTCGTACCACCCTCCTGGCTGTCTTCAATGGTAAATGAACTTCCATGCCGTTCCAGTATAATCCTGCAAAGCGGCAGTGCAACCCCCTGCCCGAGCTTTTCTGTACTCATAAAAGGTGTCATAAGAGCATTCTTCATATCGGCCGTAAGTGGCATCCCGTTGACGCTTACGCAGAGAAGTAGTCTGCTGTTGTCCAGACAGGTACTGATTGCAATCCTGTCAACAGTAGCCTGACTCTCGGCAATATGGTTCATAATCGTTTTCAGGCAGTAGGAGATCTGTTTGTGATCGAGCCATACCGGTGGGAGCTCGGGATCAAGGTCAAGGTCGATAGTAATATGCAGCTTGGCAAGCCTGCTTTGCATCTCTGCGGTTACCGCTCGCGCCAGTTGGTTAAGATCCCAGCAATCCATGGCCGGGTGCACAGAATCAGAATAGTTGATTACTTCCTCAAGCACTTCGTCCAGATGTTTTGCTTCATTAAGTATGAATTCCAGATACTCCTTCTTCTTCTCCATATTATCGCTTTTGAGCAGGGAACGGGCGTAGCCGCCGATCGCCGCCAGCGGGTTCCGAATCGAATGGGCGATGCTTGATGTGATATTGCCGACAACAGCCATCTTCTCCATCTTTACAATCAACTCTTGCTGTTCCTGAAGTTTTCGATTCGTCTTAACCTGTTTTTCAACCTCTAGCTGCAGCTTTTCATAAAGAGATGCTCTCTCTATGGCAAAAGCAACAGGAAAGGCAAAAGTCTGCAGTGACACAATATCCCGTGGCGAGATTGGCTTGTTGGTGACGAAATTGTCGGTAAGCAGAATGCCAATGCCTCTGTTGCGAGAAATGAGCGGCGTGATAAGAAAGCGTTCAACCCCGAGAGTCGTGGCAATTTGCGCATCAATATCAGGGCTGTTGGAGGTACTTTCAACCAGAACAGGCCGTCTCTCCTTGAGAGCCCGATTGAAGATATGGCCTTTTTCTTCGCGGGAGACGGTCAATCTCTCCAGGATATCTTGAAACTTGGTTTTCTCGTCTGAGAACTTCGTCCGGTAAAATTGTCTCGATAGCTCTTTAAGGGAGAAGTTGCTTCTGTCAACTTCATCCCATATCTGCCATGCCTCCTCATAGTTTTTTGGACCAACGCCAAGGTAGCCGACCAGTTTATTCGCTTCATGGTCTGCCATGAGAAGGAAGGCCCTGTTCATGCCAAAACCTTTGCCTGAGGTGATTGCAGTCATCGCGACTGATAACACTTCGTCAAGCTCCAGGGATGTCTGTAAAATCGTACTTAATTCGTGGAGAAACTTGATCTCTCTGCTTTTACTTGAGAGAAAAGAGGATAGTGATTGCAAATATCCTTTCTGTTCCTTGTACTCGTCCCGGAGAATGTTGATAATCATCAGCAACGGATCGTCTTTGGAAAGACTGTCGAGGTCCCTTTGGAAAAGCTGACAGTCGATACACTTTTCAACTAAACGTTTTCGAGGGGAAGCATAGAGATACTCCTCACCCTCCTGAATGTTAGGACATTCCAGCGGATTTTGCGCCGGATTGAACCAGCAGCATTCGTAAGCCATTATCGTCTCCGGAGCAGAATGTAAATCATGGACGCAAAATGAGCCGCGTTTCATCAAGTATAGCAGTCACTTTCGAGATTTCAATAGTACGCGAGAAAGCTCGCTCAGGGGGGGATTATAAACCGCAAGGAATCAGTGGAAGCTGTCGGGCGAAAGGTAATCGGAGAATTTTGAGAAAAAGGAGAAAGTGGTGCCAACGATGTTTGGAACCTGAACTGATAAACTATTCGGCAACTACAAAAATTGCTGTCAGCTGACCTGGAAAAAGGGAATGCTCGGTCAAATTCCCAACAGCTCGATGATCCTGGAGAGCTCGTCTTTTCCGCTGAAACTGATCGCTATCTTTCCGCACCTGCCACCGGATTTGATTTCGACCTTAGTCTGGAATTTTTTCTTGAGCAGTTCGACAAGTTCGATGACTTCTCTCGTTTCCCCTTTTGGTTTTCTGGGTGGCGGGTTTTTAAGCCGTTTTACAAGAGATTCTGCTCCGCGGACACTGAGATGTTTTTTGATTATCTCTTCACGTGCCTTACGAAGAAGTTCAGGTTGGTCAAGGGCAAGCAGTGCCCTGGCATGCCCCATCGAAAGGCGCTCATCGATGAGGTCTCTTTGGATCTCTTCCGGAAGCTTCAGAAGTCTGAGGGAGTTAGCCACCGTCGAACGATCCTTGCCGACTCTTTTCGCCATCTCTTCCTGGGAAAGATCGATCTTCTCCATCAGAGCGCGGTAGGCATGAGCCTCTTCTATCGCGTTAAGATCCTCACGCTGAATGTTTTCTATTAGCGCCATTTCGAGCGCCGTATTCTCGGAAACATCCTGAATAACTACCGGCACTTCATGCAGACCCGCTTTTTGGGCAGCACGCCAGCGACGTTCACCGGCAATTATCTCATAATGATTACTCTTTCTGATAACAACAAGAGGTTGTATAACCCCTTTTTCCCTTATGGAGGCTGCCAGCTCTTCGAGTTTATCGGTTGTAAATGTCTTTCTTGGTTGCGCCCTGTTAGGCTTTATATCTTCAATTGGACAGATAAAATAGCTTGTCTGCTCCTTCTCCACCACCGGAAGAAGCGCCCCCATCCCTTTGCCTAGCCCTGTTTTTTTAACCATTTACCCCTCCACGCTGCAACAGCTCTTTGGCAAGCTCAAGATATGCGGCGGCCCCGCGAGACGTTATATCGTAAAGTATTATCGGCTTTCCATGACTCGGTGCTTCGGAAAGCCTTACATTACGAGGGATAACGGTTTTGAACACCTTGTCGCCAAAATGCGTCCGCACCTCATCTGCCACCTGTCTGGAGAGGTTGTTTCTGCTGTCAAACATTGTCAAAAGGATACCTTCGATCTGCAGAGATGGGTTCAAACCTTTCTGGATAAGCTTGATAGTGCGGACAATCTGTGAAAGACCTTCCATGGCGTAAAACTCGGTCTGTAGCGGAACAAGAACACTATCGGCGGCAGTCATTGCATTTATTGTCAGCAGCCCAAGAGAGGGTGGGCAGTCAATGATTATATAATCGTACCGGGCTTTGAGTGGATGAAGAATTTTTTTCAGCTTGTTTTCTCTGTCAGTAAGTTCAACAAGTTCAAGTTCCGCACCGGCAAGATCAGGAGTCGCCGGGATGAGGTGCAGCGACTTGAGGTCAGTTTCCAGAAGCATTCCTGCAGGGTCTTCCTCATTTATAATCAGGTCATAGACGCTGCTTTTGAGAACGCTCTTATCTATGCCGACACCGCTGGTGGCGTTACCCTGGGGATCAATATCAACAAGTAGAACTCTTTTTTCTGCGGCAGCAAGTGAGGCAGCTAGGTTCACTGAAGTTGTGGTTTTACCGACGCCACCCTTCTGATTAGCTATGCAGATGATTCGGGCCATTGCGTGAAGTTCCTCTGTACTATTAATACCCAATTACATGGCAAGGGATTGAAAACTAGCATAAATACAAGCAGCTGAAAAGTTTTTTCAGGCTGGCCGGCATAAAGTGTTTTAAATGTACAAGAGGGTGATCAGCGGAAAGAGTTATTTATTCGGTGTGTAATCGACGAGACTGAACCCGTATTTTGGGTGTTGGGAAGCGTGGCTGTTCGGGTAAAGAGTAAAGAGCCATCCATCAAAAAGCAACCGGCCATTTTCAGTTATCTGTACCTGAACAGCCGGATTTTTAGGGGAATTTGAACTTGAAGTCAGGGTAGTGCCGTCCATTATAAAATGAGGGAGGAAGTTTTCAGCTTTGATAGTAAGGTTTGTACCATTAATCTTCATGGTTTTGCCCAGTTCGATCTCTACAAACCCTTCTTTGTTATTCTCCTTGTCCATGATACCGATCTTAACCGATTTCCACTTACCTTTTACATCTGCAGGGACTTTCACTTCTGTTACTTGCCTTATGGTTGCATCTTTTGCCGGTGTAGTCCTCTGTAGTGATTTTTCCGGGGCTTCTCTATTGCTGCAGCCTGAAAAAAGAACAGAAATGCCAATCAGCACACTAACTACCAGCAGGATCTGTCTCTTTACCATGGAACTCCCTAAATAAATGGCGGAGAGAGAGGGATTCGAACCCTCGATACCGGTTTCCCAGTATACTCGCTTAGCAGGCGAGCGCCTTCGACCTACTCGGCCATCTCTCCGTGAACCTGTGCCGACACGCCGGCGACTGCATCTGCAGATTTTGACTGTTGCAGTAAACTCTGTCAAAGCTGAAATCAGACGAATCCTAACATCGATTGATACTTTATGGCAAGCTAGAAATTATCATTAGGACGAGACTCTTGCATATGCTTTTGCAAGAGCTTAAAGAAGCCCCGAATATGGACGAGGCTCTTTTTATTCAAGAAATTCCATGCTTGCGGTTGGACTCGCCTTCACTGCTTCTTCATCCACGAAGCTTTAGCGTCGGTTCTTACACCATCTTCGAGAGTCGCCTGACTTAAGCTGCCGGCTTCGGCCTGAATGCAGATAAAGTACAAATCCTCATCTCCGGCCCTCCAGGCCCGTTCGCCATCAGGTGCTACCCGGATCAGACTCCCCTCCTGAATCGGAAACTCGTTGCCATCCATATAGAAAAAACCGCTTCCACGCAGGACAAAATAAAGCTCTTCATTCTTCCTGTGAGTATGCACGAACGGCATCCCTTTGCCGGCAGGCAGACGATTAAGCGAGACCTCGCAACCGGTAAGCCCCAGATCACTGCCGACAAAATATTTGCCATGGAACCCCATGAAATCGCGCTGCAGCAATTCTTCCAAAGGGCCTATATGTTCGACGCTGTAATTTTTGTGCTGCTCTGCCATAGGTTGCTCCTTTCCTCGCGTAGTTGAGTTATTGCCGCCTTGAAACGGTCGGCCCGTTTCTGAAATGTGGACATATTGTCTTATTAGATTTAGTATGCCATGAAATTTGTATATGTCATTTACAACAATAGCGAGGAACATATGGCAGTCAAAGACAGTAATGGTAATGATCTGAACGATGGCGATTCTGTCCAGGTTATCAAGGATCTGAAGGTAAAAGGATCATCTACGACCCTCAAACAAGGAAAATTATTCAAAAATATCCGCCTGACATCTAAAGATGAAGAGGTCGAATGCCGCGAAGGGAAAAGCACACTGGTGCTCAAAACATGTTTCCTGAAAAAGGCTTAAGGAGCATTACATGGAAATTATGGAGCAGCCCGCACTCTGTCGTCTGCATACGCTGAAAGTTGTTCGTGTCGATAAAAAAGGTGTCTGGCTGGATGCCGGAGACCTTCCGGCACACCTCCCCACCCGGGAAGCGCCGAATGCAGTGCCGGGAGATGAACTGGAGGTGTTTCTTTACCAGGTCGTGCCGGGCGAGCTGCAGGCGACGCTCCGCCCGCCGCTGGCACAGGCGGGTGAATTTGCAGTTTTAAAAGTCAAATCAATTACTGAGCACGGCGCCTTTCTCGACTGGGGACTGGCAAAGGACCTGCTGGTGCCACTGACGCTGCAGCCGGAGAGGATGCAGCAGGGCTGGAGCTATCTGGTAAAGGTGGATGTCGATCAGCAGGGACGCCCGTTCGGCAACGCCCGCATCGATGACTGCCTCGACTATGGACGTCCTGACCTGGACGAGGGTGATGCTGTTGATTTGATGATCTGGCAGATTACCGACCTTGGCGCCAAGGTTATTGTCAACGGTCGCTATGAAGCACTCCTTTACCGTGACGAACTCCCCCCCGGAAGCTATACCGGCATGGAGCTGAGCGGCTACCTGAAGCGTCTCCGCGAAGATGGCAAGATCGATGTCACCCTGCGGAGAGTCGGACAAGAGGGGGTCTCAGATGCCAGGGAGGTTATCCTTAAGGTTCTTGCCGCCAATGGTGGAGTCCTGCCGCTGCACGACAAAAGTTCTCCTGAGGCAATTCAGAAAATTCTCGGCATGAGTAAGAAAACCTTTAAAAAAGCGGTAGGTGGGCTCTACAAGGATGGTCTGGTGAAACTGACTGCCGAGGAGGTCAGATTGACCGGCAAAGGTTCCGCACTGCAGACCCCGGCTTAACCCGGTTCGGCGAACATCTGTATCTCAGGTCGGGTGCATCAATCCTATGGCGCCGAGGATTGCATCGACCGTTTCATAAAGTAGTCCCGAGCTGTCCAGAGTTGCCGCCGCCCCTTCGCTGGCCAGAACCGGCTCGAACTCCTCCTTCTGCCGCAGGTAAATCTCCCATCTGCCGTCCGAAATAGCGCGTCCCCTGCCTGATCCGCTCTGCCAGCCTCTTCCGGATAACTTCTTCCGGAGCTTCAGCGACAAAAAGATAGAGGGGCACTCCACGACTGGCGGCAAGCCGGTGCAGGCTTTCCCTGACCCTCCTTTTCTGGCAGGTGGCATCAATGATGACACTCTGCCCGGCAGCCAGGGAACGGTCGGCCCGGGCCAGCAGCTCCCGGTAGGTAGCTTCGCTGGCGGCCGGTGAATAGAGGCCGCCGCCATACTCATCATGGGAGTGTTGCCAAAGCGGAACACCGGCCAGCTCTTTTCTGATCCGGTCGGAGCTGAGCAGTTCCAGTCCCAGCTCTGTTGCCAGAGCCACGGCGATGGTGCTTTTGCCGCTGCCGCTCAGGCCGCAGATCGCTATGAAGGCCGGAGCGAGCCGCTGCCGGAGAATGTACCCCCTGGCCAGGCGAAAATAGCTCATGGCCTTCTCTTTGGCCGCCTCTTTCTCCACCAGCGGGATGCCGGGATCTTTAAGGCGGAAACTCCCCACCTTCCCCCTGATAAAAGCCCGGTAGATGGAGTAAAAAACGACAAGATCACTGACTCCGGCGTCGCCGCTGGCAGCAATGTACTCCCGCAGAAATACCAAGGCCAGATCACGGCGACCGCGAAACTCCAGATCCATGATTAGAAAGGCAATATCAGCTATCGTATCCGAGTAGCGGAAGCGGCTGTTGAATTCGATACAGTCGAAAATGCAGACCCGGTCGGTCAGGCAGATGTTCGCCAGATGGAGGTCGCCGTCGCACTCCCGGATGAATCCGCCTGCCACTCTCCGGCTGAACAGTTCGGCATTGCCGGCCATGAACTGTTCAGTCCACTCCCTGATAATACCCAGATCCTGAAGGGTTATGGTAATGCCCGTGAATTCTTCAACCTGCCGGAAATTTTCCTCCCAGTTGCGCCTGATAGTCTCCAGACTGCCGTAACTGTCGATCTCTTTGCCGGTCAAAGCCTGCCGATGGAAAGCGGCGACCTTCGCGGCAATACTTTGCACATCTGCTCCGCTCAACCTGTCCTCAGCCAGGAGCCTGTCAGCCATCCGCTCCTCAGGCAGGCGAATCATCTTGACTGCATAGTCGAGCACCACGCCGTCGCCGTGAAATGCGGCTCCTTCCGGAGCTTCGCGCACCTTGATCACATCGAGATAGATATCCGGGCAGAGACGGCGGTTCAGCCGCAGCTCCTCCTGGCAGTAAAAACGACGCCGGTCCAGGGTGGAGAAGTCGAGAAAACCGAAGTTCACCGGTTTCTTGATCTTGTAGGCAAATTTTCCGGCAAGCAATATCCAGGAAACATGGGTCTGGATGAGACGCACGTCAGCAACTGGTTCCGGATAGGCGGCAGGCTGCAGGAGCGATTTTAGCTGACCCTCTTCCATACATTCCCCCGGGAAGGGTTTTATGAAAATATTATCATAGTTATTATTCTCTGCAAGCACCCCTGGACGAAACAGTTCATTAAAATAGCGCTTGCCACGATGAACAAAAAAGTGTTATTTTTCAGACAGATTTGACCACAGGGACAGCCCTGTGGTCTTTTATTTTTATAGGAGACACCGGAGCAGTCATGATCCATCTATCAAATATTAGCAAACAGCACGGCTCGCAGATCCTTTTTAAAGATGCCAGCTTTCAGATTCTTCCCGGCTCAAGAACCGGCCTGGTCGGCCCGAACGGCGCTGGCAAGACCACCATCTTCAGGCTCATCACCGGTGAAGAGGAGGCGGACAACGGTGAGATGGTCTGTGCGAAAAAAACCACCATCGGCTACTTTTCCCAGGATATCGGCGATATGGCCGGCAGAACGGCGCTGGAAGAGGTTATGGCCGGGTCAGCGGCAACGGTCAGACTGGCTGGCGGAGCTGAAGGAGATGGAAGCACGCCATGTGCGAGCCGATGGGAGACGACTGCAATGGCAGCCCTGCTGGAGCGCTACGGCGCTGCCCAGGAGGAGTTCGAGCATCGCGGCGGCTATGACCTTGACACCCGTGCCCAGACCGTGCTGACCGGCCTCGGCATCGGCCCTGACCGCTTCAACCATCCGGTGGAGTCGTTCAGCGGCGGCTGGAAGATGCGGATCGCTCTGGCGAAAATTCTGACCCTCCACCCGGATGTGCTGCTGCTGGACGAGCCGACCAACCACCTTGATGTCGAGTCGATCATCTGGCTGGAAGAGTGGCTGGCTTCCGAGTATGGCGGCGCCCTGCTGATGACCAGCCATGACCGGGACTTCATGAACAGGATTGTAACGAGAATTGTGGAAGTGGCCAACAGGACGGTCACTACGTATAGCGGTAACTACGATTTTTATGAAAGGGAGCGGGATATCCGTTTTGAACAGCTGCTGGCAAGTCACAAGCGCCAGCAGGATATGCTTGCCAAGGAAGAGGAGTTTATTGCCCGCTTTGCGGCCCGCGCCTCCCATGCCGCCCAGGTTCAGTCACGGGTCAAGAAGATCGAGAAAATCGACCGGATCGAGATTCCCGCCGAGGAACGGACGGTTCGCTTCAGTTTCAACGAGCCGCCGCGCAGCGGTGACGATGTGGTTGTTATGAACGGCTTGGCCAAGAGCTGGCAGACGCCGGACGGCGTGGCAAAACCGGTATTCAGCGGCATTTCCGGCACAATCCGCCGCGAAGAAAAAATTGCCGTGGTCGGGGTGAACGGCGCCGGAAAATCGACCTTTCTCAAGACGCTGGCCGGGGAGACTGATCCGACCGGCGGCACAGTTTCTCTTGGGGCAAATGTGGAGCTCGGCTACTTCAGCCAGCACGCCCTGGAGGTACTTGACCCGAAGAAAACCGTTTTCGAGACTCTCCAGGATGCCATGCCGCTGGCAACCATCGGCGTGATCAGGAATCTCCTCGGCGCCTTCCTCTTTTCCGGCGACAGCGTAGAAAAGCGGATCGAGAACCTTTCCGGCGGAGAGAAGAGCCGGGTGGTCCTGGCAACTCTGCTGGCCAGACCGGTCAACTTTCTGGTGCTTGACGAGCCGACCAACCATCTTGATATAAAATCACGGGAGATGCTGCTGGACGCCCTGAAAAACTTTACCGGAACTGTGGTACTGGTCAGCCACGACCGGCATTTTCTCCGTTCCCTTGTCGACCATGTCTACGAGATCGACCATGGCGAAATGCGCATTTACCAGGGGGATTACTCCTACTACCTGCACAAGGTTCATGGTGAAGCGGCATAAAGCTGGTTCATTGGAGACGGTAATAGTTATCGAGAGTTCACGCGGGAGTAAACTGGTGATCTGCCCTAATGGAATTTTTATCCTCTCCATGGACTAAAGTTGACGCATGGCCCCCCGCAACTGTTCGACCGAGAACTCATCAGGTACTTTTCCATCACGGGCAAAGACATACATTACTGCATTAAAAATGGTCTGGAGTGCGGATTGGAATATGCTGAGGATGATCAGATAAATAAATACGGGAATGAGAATCGGCAGAAAAGATGAAGCACTCCCTGTCTTACCAAGCAGGAGCAGAAAAGGCAGGATCGGAAGAGAGAGCAGCGAGAAGATCAGTCCGAAGCTGAAGTTACCAATGATCTGCTCGCCCCATGTTCGGCGCATCATCTCTATGGAAAAATCCAGGGCAAAGAGCGGGTTTGTTTTCTCAACGACGATCAGGGGAATGACAAGGTAACTGATCACTGTCCAGGATATCCCAAGGATAGAGGCAATAATACTTCTGCCGCGCTGAGAGCCTGACTCGACCATACCAAGAAGCAAGCCGACCGTTGCAGCTATGAATGCCCAGCCGGCAATGTGTGGAAAACGATTGACGGCTGCCTGCAATCCGTCCCCAAGCGTCGGATTGCCGCCATTCATGCGAATTACAGCACAGGCTATGATCGCTGAATTGAAAAAAATAATGACCAGGTAGTTACAGTAATAAAAAAGAAACATGAACCAATAAGCCGTGTTTCTCTGCTGAACGGTTGCAGTGTTCGCAAACGACTTAAGCCAGCCATGCTCCAACCCCTGAATGATAAAGATTACCATCACTGACAGACAACAAATGCCTGAAATTACAGGCAATAGCAGCAACTCTTTGTCCTTTTTCAGTATCTGCCACGAAGCCTTCATCAGCGCCATAGTTATGGTAATCTTTCCCATGTGTCAGCCCTTAACAGTATAATTTACTGATTAATCCCGCAGATTGCCAGCAGCCGCTCCATATCAAGACTGCTCTCCAGATGGGCTGCCAGCTTGTCGTACGGATCACTCTGCCCGGCAGGCGCCCTTTCCTCCAGCCCTTTTTTGCGGCGGATACGATTCAAAAATGCCCCCCGGAACGAACTGTTGTGAAATATACCGTGCAGGTAGGTGCCGAAAACACGGCCATCTTTGGTGACGGCACCATCCAGGATTTCTACGTCCTTGCCGGAGCGGCTGATAATATGGGCAAACGGTTCGACAGACTTGCCGAGGATCGTCTCCCCCATGTGGATTTCGTATCCCTCCAGGCGCTTGGAACTTCTTGGGGCAACCTGGAATCCGGCTATGAGTAGCTCGGCAACTACCTGATGCGTCTCTTTTGCGGTCAGCATGATGGTGACGACATCGAGCAGAGCGAGTCCTTCTGCTTCTCCGGCAGATAAAGCCTCAACTCCGTCCGGATCGCTTACTCTTCGTCCAAGAATCTGAAATCCGCCGCAAATACCGGCGATATTCCCTTTAAAGTTCTTTATCGCCGGGAAAAAGCCGTGCTTCCGGAGGTGCTCCAGGTCGGCTATGGTGGATTTGCTGCCGGGGAGGATCAGCAGATCAAGCCCTTCCAGCGCGGCAGGGTCATCAATGTAAGTGAGTTCAACATCATCTTCCCATTCAAGGGGATCAAAATCGGTGTAGTTGGAAATACGCGGCAGCCTGACAACTCCGATTCTGATTTTTCCGGTTTGCGCCCCGAGCCTCGAACCTTGAGCCCTTTTACCCAGCGCGACACTGTCCTCTTCCGGAATTGAAAATCCGCTGAAGCAGGGGATAACTCCAAGTACCGGGATACTGGTGCGCTCTTCAATGAACTTTATGCCGGAGTCAAGCAGCGACGCATCGCCACGAAATTTATTAATAATTATTCCGCCGATCATGGCTCTCTCGTCAGCTTCGAGCAGCTCGATTGTGCCGATGATCTGGGCAAAGACTCCGCCCCGGTCGATATCTGCAACCAGTATCACCGGCGCTCCCGCCATTCTGGCGATGCGGAGATTGGCGATGTCATGCTCTTTGAGGTTGATCTCGGCAATACTGCCGGCCCCTTCGATGACGATAAAATCGTATTCTGTGGTGAGGCTGACAAAGCTCTCTTCGATTTTTACCATTGCTGCCGGTTTATAGGCGTTATACTCCTTTACCCGCATATTGCCGACAGCTTTCCCCTGGACGATCACCTGGCTGCCCATGTCGGTTGTCGGCTTCAAGAGGACTGGATTCATGTCGGTATGGGGGGGAATGCCGCAGGCTGCCGCCTGCACCGCCTGTGCCCGGCCTATCTCACCACCCTCGGGGGTGACTGCCGAGTTGAGCGCCATATTCTGGGACTTGAACGGAGCAACCTTCAAGCCGCGATTTTTGAGAATACGGCAGATTCCTGCGGCTATGACCGACTTGCCGACATCCGAGCCGGTGCCGCCGATCATGACGGCGCGGGACGTGCACGGGGTTGAGGGATGAGAGTTGAGGGTTGAGGGTTACTTCAGCCTTCAGCCTTCCACCTTCAGCCTTCGTACCATATCCTCGCGGCGTCACCATTCTCCCCTGCGCATCAACAAAAGTAGCGCTGTTGCCGATGATGACGATAGAGAACATGTCAATCTCCTCTTCGAGCATCAGCTGCAAGGTTGTGACTGTTTTCGACTCGCCGTCACGACAGGCATTTCTGACAATGCCGACAACTGTTTCCGGCGATCTGCGGGAAAGCAGTATCTTCCTTGCCTCCTCTATCTGCTGGACCCGCCCCTTGCTGCGCGGGTTGTAGAGCGCCACGACGAAATCGGCATCTGCGGCTGCCAGGAGGCGCTTTCTGATGGCACTCCATGGCGTCATCAGATCGGACAGGGAGATTACGGCAAAGTCGTGCATGAGTGGTGCGCCGAGTACCGAGGCCGCTGCCTGCACAGCAGATACGCCCGGGACGATGACGACTTCGATCTCCCCCTGTAGCAGAGGCAGCTCCATGCTGCCTTTCGTATCCTCATCGACAAGCTCCAGAATCAGCCCGGCCATGCCGTAAATACCGGCATCGCCGCTGGAGACGATGGCAGTATTCCTGCCCGAGGCAGCGCGGGAGATCGCCTGACGGCAGCGCTCCACCTCTTTCATCATACCGGAAGAGACCACCTCTTTGCCGGCCAGCAGTGGGGCAATAAAGTCGAGGTAGGTTTGATAGCCAACCACCACCTGGGATTCGGCAAGGGCCTCCCTGGCCTCAAGGGTCATATGATTGAGCCCGCCCGGGCCGATGCCGACGACATAAAGTTTGGCCATTAAAGCTCCTTGACTGCCACTGCCAGGGTCACATTGCCTGATTTGATTTTTTTGAGAAGCAGTTTTCCTCCACCTGAAGCAAGCAGGGCAGCCGGTTCAGCCACCCCGGTTGCGCCAATTGCCGCCAGGGCATGGTCTGATGGAGGAGAAGGCACCGCCACTTCATTCAGTTCCTGGCTGCCATAACAGATCAAGGGAACCGCGAACCGCTCAGCTGCTTCGAGCAGGCCGGCTTCGCCGCTTTTAGCGTTGGCTGTCGCAATAGCAGCTATGCTGGCCGTGGAGAGGAAGAGGCGCCTCAGATTTGAGAGAATCACCCCTTCTATCTCATCCGCAGCAGTGCCGCTGTTGCAGCCTATGCCGAGAACAAGATTTTTCGGGCGAAGGACGAGCAGAGCCTCAGAGCGGAGCTGCGGCGGGATAATGCTGTTGGTAACGAAAAGAAACCCTTTTGCCTCCGACCGTAAGCCGGCCACAAAGGAATCATGAAACTGCAACCGCCCCTGGCCGTGGAAGAAGGAGCGAACCAGACCGCTATCATCAACTACCGCTATTTTTTCATCATCCAGCAGCAGCGAATTCAGTATTTTTACCCGGGAGGCATCTTCGATGCCCCAGCCGTTCTCCTTGGCAAGCATATCAAAGGAGGGGAGCCCGTTGGCATCGGTCGCCGTGGTGATGACTGCCCGTGCGCCGAGAATGAAGGCGCAGCGCTCAGCCAGTTCGTTGGCGCCGCCAAGGTGCCCGGAAAGAAGTGAAATAGCAAATTTACCGGCATCATCCATGACGACCACTGCCGGGTCACTCGTTTTATCCTTTAGCAATGGCGCAACCGAACGGATAACTATGCCGGTAGCCATGATGCAGACAAAACCGTCAATCTCAGGCCAAAATTGCTTAAACAGTGAACTCAATTCCCCTTCTATGGCAACTGCATCTTTGCCGGCAGTGCCCAGGTATTTCGGGAGCGCATACAAGTCTGCATTGGTAAAGCTGCTTTTCAGGCGGGCTCCCAAGCGGGCCCCGTTTCTGGTGATGGTGATGATGGCGATTTTCATGGTAAAGGTAAAGTTAATCCAGTCAGGTGTAAATTGCAAGCAGAGGAACCATTACTTTCAATGCAGACTCATCTCTGTAATTAGTTTTGCATGAAGCGTCAATATTTGGCCAAGTCATGCGGTATCCAACCTGCGTATATCAGGATGAGAGGTTTTCTGGCCTTTCTCACAAAAGGGCCAAATCGACGCTCTGCATGAAATGCCATATTATATATATTGACATTCATATTAATGGATAGTATTTTGTGCATATTCACAAAACAAAAGGAGTCCTCAAATGAAAGTCTGTTTTCCGGTAGACGATAATCAGGGGTTGGCCAGTCAGATATTCAATCACTTCGGCTCTGCACCGAATTTTTTGATTGTAGATATGACTACCAGCGAAATTCAGTCAATCAGCAATAGCGACCAGATTCATCAGCATGGCGCCTGCAATCCGATAGCAGGTCTTGGCGGCCATCAGGTGGATGCGATCGTAGTCGGCGGCATTGGCGGCGGTGCACTGCATAAACTGAATGCGTCCGGCATACGAGCATTTAAGGCGAATGCCGGCTCAATTTCTGAAAATATTGACATGTTGAAGGTCGGAACTCTTCAGGAATATATGCCGGGCCATACCTGTGGTGGACATGGCCATAGCCATGGGTGCTCTCACTAGCCATGTCGCGTCCACTAAAACCGAGAAAGTGTGCCTGTCCCCACCGTGCGGCGTTCTCCGCGGTTTTCAAACCTGCCGGGACACCGCTCAAAGATATGGAGATAATTCATCTTGCCCTGGATGAACTGGAATCCCTGCATTTATGCGATGGCGAAGGGATGACCCAGGAAGAGGCGGGAGCGTGTATGGGCGTATCGCGTGGCACTGTGCAACGCTTGCTGGCCAGTGCCCGTCGCAAGGTGGCACATGCACTTGTCGGACAGAAGGCACTGGCGATTGCCGGCGAAACGGCAGGGAAAGGGGTCCAGGTCTCAGGGGAAACGCCTGAAAAAGGTCTGTCCCGATCAAATTAAAGGAGAGAATTACATGAAGATGAAGATTGTCGTTATCGGCGCAAATGCCGCCGGGGCCAAGGCAGCCTCGAAAGCGAAACGAATCAACCCCAAAGCGGACGTGATCCTGATAGATAAGGGCAATTTCATATCGTACGGAGCATGCGGCATACCTTATTTCGTGTCGGACACCGTGGCAGACGTTAAAGAGTTGATGGCGACAGCTATCGGCGTTGTCCGCGATGCCCATTTCTTCAAAAAAGTCAAAGGCGTGACCGTCAGGACACATACCGAGGTGACCGGTATTGACCGCGAAGCAAAGGTCATTCACCTGCTTGAAACAACCTCCGGACAGAGTTCGACTCTTGAATATGATCGCTTGATCCTTGCCACTGGCAGTTCACCGTTTATTCCCAAAATCAGCAATGTTGATCTGGCCAATATCCTGACCGTCAAGTCCATCGAAGATGCCGAATTACTGAAGACATGCGCCATTACAGGTTCTACAGCATGTATCGTCGGTGGTGGCCTGATTGGCCTGGAAACGGCTGAAGCCTTGCAGCAAAAAGGGATGCAGGTAACTGTTGTCGAAATGCGTGATCAGCTTTTGCCTGGAGTGCTGGATGCGGAGATGGCCCATCTTGTCGAAAAGCAACTTGCACAGCAAGGGGTGAAGGTTATGACCGGCTGCGCAGTTACCGGTTTTGATGGCAATATCACTGTGGCAAAGGTACTCATAGGTGCGCAGGAGTTGCCTGTCGACCTGGTTGTGCTTGCGCCCGGGGTCACTCCCAATGTCGAACTGGCCAGGGCCGCCGGTCTTGATATAGGCATAACCGGAGCCATCTCGGTCGATGCGCGGCTTTGTACCAATGATCCCGACATTTATGCCTGTGGTGATTGTTGCGAAACGACTCACCTGATCACGGGGAAAAAGGTCCACATCCCGCTGGGGAGCACAGCCAACAAACAGGGGCGTGTTGCCGGAATAAATGCCGCCGGTGGAGAAGCGACCTTTGCCGGCGTTCTCGGTACCAGCATACTCAGGGTTTTCAACATCAATGCCGGTAAAACCGGCCTGAGCGAAACCGAGGCGCGGGCAAACGGCTTTGATGTGGAAACAGTACTATCTCCGGCCCACGATAAAGCACATTTCTTCCCCGGGGCAAAACCGATTGTCCTGAAGCTGATCGCTGAACGGAAAACCGGCAGGCTCCTCGGTTTGCAGGCTGTCGGTGAGGGTGCCGTTGACAAGCGGCTTGATGCCGCAGCAACCGCCATAACTTTCCACGCTACTGCTGAGCAGTTGTCGCAGGTCGATCTCGCCTATGCGCCACCTTATTCCGCCGCAATGGACAATCTCATCGTCGCGGCGGACATCATGAAAAACAAACTGGCCGGTCATGCCAGATGCATCTCGGCTCAAGAGGTGAAACGTAAATTTGATGAAGAAGATGACTTCATTCTGCTGGATGTCCGTTCACCGGCAGAGCATGGAGAGATCGGCATCGAGGGCGCCAAACTGATACCTCTTGGCGTACTGCGCGAAAAACTGGGAGAACTGCCGAAGGATAAAGAAATAATCACTCTCTGTAAAATCGGACTCAGAGGATACGAAGCCCAGAAGATCCTTGAAGCTGCAGGCTTTGAAAACACGAAGTTTATGCGCGGCGGCATTCACGTCTGGCCTTATCCGCTGAGGGGTGCAATCTAAGAGTCTATCGGACTTAAAATAAATCTGCTGCAAATCCGATTGAGGGTCCGTGACATTATCAATAAAGCGCGCAACTCGAAACATTTTCCCGCGAAGAGGCTGCGGCACTGGGGACAAATGTCTCAGGACAATGAAGAACAAAAGAGAGGCATTCAGCATAAATGTGGACACAGAAGTTGACCTGGTCGGCTTTACTACCTTGTAATGGTTGTCCGGGTGGGAACGTAGAATCTGCAGGTGAAGAGATGGTTAAAAATGGTGCGGAGGTTATTCATTTAGCTACCGGGATGTTGTCGGCTATCCAGCAAATGGAATTCACCACCACAGATGGGAAAAAGAGGCTGGCCAAGGCAGCCAGCGACATAGACCTACCTCTCGGTTTTCCTGAGAAATACCGGTACGCCATCGTCAAGGCTACCGGACTTTGCTCAGTGAAGAAAGTGATCATGGATCCGCCGGAATTTGTGATCGCTGCCAGGATGGTATACCCTAACATTGCGCCGAAGAAGGGCAAGGAAAAATGAAACTACCTTTCAAGGGGTTAAAAATTATCAGTCCGTCTTTTTGGGCGGCTTTCTTCGTGCTGGCAAATTTATTTTTTTGTACAGGCTGCGAAAATAAGCAGGCTATCAAAATTGGCGATACCCCGCCGGTCATTTCTGGAAACGATATTCATGGGAAGAATATCACCCAGAGTAAACAAAACGCAAAACTGGTTGTCATCTATTTCTGGACTAATTCATGCTGCGGAGACAGTTTGAAAAAGCTTGAACCTCTTTATAGTGAGAACAAAGAGAAGGGGCTGACGGTTTTGGCTGTGAATGAGGGAGATACCAAAGAGTTTATCGAATCGTACGCAAAAAATAACGCATTAACATTTACACTGATCGCAGACAAAAAATCTAAGATATTTAAACAATACCAGGTGGTTGGCTTCCCAACCATTTTCATCATAGACAAAAACTGGATTCTTCGGGAAAAGATCCTGGGAAATATTCCAATAGAAAAGCTGGAAAAACTGGTTGAAAAACAGTTCAAAATCCAGAAGGCAATGGAGGCTGATTATGAAAAAATTCATTCACGTTAGTATCTTTTTACCCTCTCTTGCAAGCATCGTCTTTGCCGTAGATTCTGACATCGTTAAGCATTCATCGTGTACCTACTGCGGCATGGAAGAGCGAAATATGATCACAGCAGGATTCTGATCGAATATGACGACGGCACATCCTTTGGTGCATGCAGTCTTCATTGTGCCGCTGTTGATCTTGCCAACAACATTGACAAGGCGCCGAGAATGATAGGCGTGGAAAAAATATACGGACTCAAGGTGGTGCCACCATTACCCGTGGTCGATATGGTGGTCAAACAGGCCACATTCGCCACAACCCGGTGATTGAACAGACCTGGCCACAGTTCAGAGTTGAACCGGAGTTGACACAAAGCTGTCTCAGCACCGGTACGTCAGAATCTTTCCGGCAGGAACCAGCGACGCTGAAACCAGAAAGCAACATTCACCAATCCTATCATCACCGGTACTTCCACCAGAGGGCCGATGACAGCGGCAAAAGCAGCGCCGGAATTGAGACCAAAGACCGCAATAGCCACGGCAATGGCCAGTTCGAAGTTGTTGCTGGCAGCGGTAAAGGCCAGAGTGGTGGTCTTGCTGTAGTCGGCGCCCATCTTTTTACCCATCCAGAAGGAAACCACGAACATGAGGATAAAGTAAATTCCGAGCGGAATGGCAATACGCAGCACGTCCAGCGGCAACTGCACGATCAGGTTCCCCTTCAGGCTGAACATGACGACGATCGTGAAAAGCAGGGCGATCAGGGTCAGGGGGCTTATTTTCGGCACGAACTCCCGGTGATAGCGCTCCTTGCCCATGAGCTTGACGCCAATCAGGCGAGTCAACGCTCCGGCGATACAGGGGATGCCCAGATAGATAAAAACGCTCTCGGCAATCTGGCGGATACTGACATCTACGGCCACACCTTTCAGCCCCACCAACGGCGGTAGCACGGTGATGAAGAACCAGGCATAGACGCTGTAGAACAGTACCTGGAAGATACTGTTGAAAGCCACCAGGCCGGCGGCATACTCGGTGTTCCCCTTGGCCAGCTCGTTCCAGACGATCACCATGGCGATGCAGCGGGCCAGGCCGATCATGATCAATCCCACCATATAATCAGGCTTGTCCGGCAGCAGCAGTGCGGCCAGCACGAACATCAGGACCGGTCCGATCAGCCAGTTCTGCAGCAGCGAGATGCCAAGGATTTTCTTGTTCTGGAAGACCTCCGGCATATCCTCGTACTTCACCTTGGCAAAAGGTGGGTACATCATCAGGATCAGACCGACCGCGATGGGAATATTGGTGGTGCCGGCCTGGAAGGAATTTATAAAGGATTCCGTGCCGGGGATGAAATGCCCCAGACCGATGCCCAGCGCCATGGCGGTAAAGATCCAGAGTGTCAGCCAGCGGTCGAGAAAGGAAAGTTTTTTGGAAAGGTGTTCACTCATTAGCGGCTCCGAAATAGTCAATGATCCAGGCTTTGATTTCATCGCGCACCCGGCGGAATTCGGGGAGAACATCTTCTTCGCTGCCGCTAAGGCGGGACGGATCGTCAAAGCCACGGTGGCTGCGCTCTATTCCGCCGAAAAAGAGCGGACATTTTTCATTGGCATCACCGCAGAGAGTAACGACATGATCAAAAGTCTGCCCGGCATATTCCTCCATCGTCTTGGAATAGTGGCGTGAGGTGTCGATCCCCAGTTCTGTCAGCACGCGAATAGCCAGCGGATTGACCCGCGTTGCTTCGGTCCCGGCGGAAAAAGCCTGAAAGCGGCTGCCAAGAAAGTGGTTGGCCAGCCCTTCGGCCATCTGGGAGCGACAGGAATTGTGAGTACAGAGAAAAAGTATGCGCTGTTTCATGGAGATGATTATATCCGTCTATGCGGATATAGCAAGCATAAATTACGAGCAGTCGGCAGAGTTTCCTTTCAGCAGTCCGGCCAGAGTCCTTCTGTCGGCGACTGCTTCGGGAAGATTGCCGGCGTGCTGTCTGAGGATCAGGAGCAGTTCGCGACAAATTTCACAACTTTCCCTGCTGAGGGTGTAATGCATCCAGACGCCTTCACGGCGAATGTCAACCCAGCAGTTTCGTTTGAGATAGGCCAAGTGGCGGGAGACAGTGGATTGCGGCAGCTTGAGCACCGCCATCAGGTCGCAGACGCAGAGCTCACCTTCAGTCTGCAGTAACAGGACGATCCGCAGGCGGACCGGATCTGAGAGGGCTTTGATGATTTGGGCGAAATGTTTCATTGCCGGTGTTATAATGCAGTCGACGGATCTGGTCAAGGAAACAAGATTTGCGGAGCACCCCTGTTCCCCTTGAATTCAGCCTGCTCCTGCTGCATGATGGTAGCGGCGCGGCCGGCTGCGCAGCAAAAAACGACGGCATCTCTTTGGTAAAGCGGAAAGCGTATGCAAGACGAAATGACTATCAGGCTTTCATTCTTTGGCGGAGTTTTTCTGCTTATCGCCTTTTGGGAACTGCTTGCTCCCCGCCGCCGGTTACTGGACAGCAAAGGGAGGCGCTGGCTGACTAACCTTTCTCTGGTTGCCGTCAACACTGGGGTAGTAAGGTTTCTTCTCCCTCTGCTTCCCGCCACTTTGGCAATCCTGCTGACGGAGAAGGGCTGGGGACTTCTGAATGTTCTGTCCCTCCCCGGCTGGCTGAAGATTGCGTTTGCCCTTATCTTTCTGGATCTGATCATCTACCTGCAGCACGTACTTTTCCATTATCAGCCACTGCTCTGGCGTCTTCACAGGATGCACCATACTGACCTTGATATAGACGTCACCACCGGCAACCGCTTTCATCCGTTTGAGATAATAATTTCCATGCTGATCAAGCTGGCGGCTGTTGCCATTATCGGCGCGCCAGCAGTGGCGGTGATCAGCTTTGAGATAATCCTGAATGCTGCTGCCCAGTTTAACCATGGCAACATAAAAATCCCGATTGAATTAGACCGGTGGCTGCGCTTGCTACTGGTGACTCCCGACATGCACCGGGTGCACCACTCGGTTATAGTTCGCGAGACAAACAGCAACTTCGGTTTTAACGTTCCTTTCTGGGATCGACTCTTCGGCACCTATTGTCCGGAGCCGCGAGATGGTCACCTCGGAATGACAATAGGGCTGAAGGAGTTCAGGGAGCCGAGTGAACTTTCACTGGTTCGACTGCTGGTTCAGCCATTCAAAAAATAGCGCTGCAAGGAGCATAAAGATGGACGAAAGGAAGACGATGACCGTTGATTCGGTGCGTGAACTTCTGGCGAGTGCCGGAGCAACTGTTATGGCTCGCTCCGGGAGAAGCGAGCATTACAGCGCGCCCCGGGAGTTTTCTTTCGAAGCCCGGGGAGTTTTTCCTAATGGTCTCGAATTGCAGATCGTTGCCCGTCAGTTTACCTATCGCGACTCGTGGGAAGTTGCCGGACGGGTAAATGACCTGGTGGATGCCTCACTGCTGAGGGGGGGCGGGTTCTCTCCGCTTCCCAAAGGTTATCCTTATTTTCAAGGAAAAGATGAAGAGGTCGGGCTGGATGAAGAGCAACTGCGGGAGCTGGTCGAGTGTGTCAAATGTGTCAATCCGAAGTTGTATGAACTACAGAAGCTGACCGGCGACCTCTGAAAAGAGAGCCGGTCAGATGTACTTACTTTATCCAGCTCGACACCGCAGACGCTCATTTGCCCGTTGTCCTTGCCGGGAAGTTTTACAGACCCCAGGAGTCATATCCCCCAGAGTTCCCTCATAAAATCACTTTAATAACGCTCAATTCTGTAGTATTGATACTGTTGTAAGCAGTTAATTTTCAGGGGTCTAAAATCGACACCATTTTTTTGATAATGATTACCGGCTTGCTCCTTGGTCTTCTCACCGGTTTTATCATGCACCGCTCCGACTTCTGTATTGCCGGTATGTTTCGCGATTTTTTCCTCTTCAGGGCAATCTTTAAACTGCGTGCCCTTATGCTGCTGGTGATCTGTAGTATGGTGCTATTCGAAACAGCCAGACAGCTGGGTCTGTTGCCGATGTATCCCTTTCCCCTTCTCGGGTCGCCATCCCTTGCCAATGTTATTGGCGGTTTTTTATTCGGCGTCGGCATGGTGTTGGCCAGCGGTTGTGTTGTCGGGACACTCTACAAGATGGGAGCCGGTAGCGTGCCGAGTGCTGTCGCCTTTATTGGCCTGCTGACAGGGAGTGCTCTCTATGCTGAAATCCACCCCTGGTGGAGTGACGTTATTGCGAACACCACCTTTCAAAAGGGTAAGGTAACCATCCCGCAACTCCTCAATACTGATCCGTTGCCGCTGATACTGATAATTGCAGTTGCTGCCGGATTTTATTTTCTGAAGGTTTACCGCAAAGGTGGCTGGGTCAGACCCCTTTACACTGACGGAGCATTGCAACCCTGGAAAGCTGCCCTACTGCTGGCAATAATCGGTTTAATCTCCTATATAGCCATTGGTATGCCACTTGGGATCACTACTTGCTATGCCAAGATGGCGGGCTATCTGGAGTCTTTTCTGCTGCCACAGCATTTTCAGGAGCTGGATTTTTTCAAGACACTGCCCCTTGATTATCGTCACCCTTTGAGCGGAGTGCCGCTGGTTGGCGGACCCGGCCCTGGCATGGATGCCATAGCGATTATCCAGTTTCCGCTGATCGGCGGCATTATCCTCGGGAGTGCCTGTTCCGCCCTGCTTCTCAGGGAGTTCAGCATCTATTTCAGGATTCCGCTGCGGCAGTACCTCTCCGCCATTATTGGCGGCATTATTATGGGGCTTGCCTCCCGCATGGCTCCGGCCTGTAATATCTGGCACCTGCTCGGCGGACTGCCGATCCTGGCGATCCAGAGCATCCTTTTCCTGGCGGGGCTGCTGCCCGGCGCCTGGCTCGGTTCTGTAATTCTGTCGCGCGTTGTTGTCCGCGCAGAATTGCCCTCGGGTTACAAAGCAAGTTTAGCAAGGAGAGTAACTTTATGCCTGAAACCCCTCCCCGTAGCATAGAACTTGATATTTGTGGACAGATCTGTCCGTCAACGCTGTTGGTGGTACTGCGGGAAATGAACAATAGTTTCGACGAGCTTAACTCCGGCAGAGCCAGAATTATTGTCAGGACAGACAATCGCGACGCTACCAACACCATTCCTGAAGCGGCCGGGAATATGGGGTTGCAGGTAACGGTCAGTAAATCCGGCGGTACATATACCATTATGATTTTCAAGTGATGAACTGCTGGCGAGAATAAAGTCCTGCTTCGTGATGGACAAAGGGAACTAATGTCTACGAATACTGATGAATCTGCCAAAGAGCTGGCCAGACTGCGCCAGGAAAATGAATATCTGCGCACCCGTCTCAGTCTGAAGAATGCTTATATTCGTAACAAAGTCAACGACCTCCTCGATGTGATGGGAACCAAACCGCTCCAGGTAGAAGAACTGGACGACGACATGCTACTGGATATGGATCCTCTCGGCATTATTTTCAACTCCATCCGTCATGTCCTGGCGAACCTCAAGGAGACAAATACCCGGCTTCATCTGCTAAGTGAAGAGACTGCAGCGATTTTCGAAGGGGCTGACGTCGGCATTATGGTTCTTGACAGCGATTACCGGATAAAGTCGTACAATACCAAAATGAAAGAAATCTTTTTCCCGGACAAGGCAGAGTCCGAAATAATCAGTGAAAATTGCTTTCATCTACTCTGCCAGGAAAGCGCTCCCCCCGAATTTTGCGTCTGCCGGAATGTTCTTGTCGCTAAGGGTCTCTCCAGAATAATGAATAAAAAACTACGCAGCCATGTATTTGATGTCTCCGCGACACCGCTCATAGGCAAGGATGGACTTATAAGAGACATTGTCGTTGTATACAACGACATAACCGAGCTGACGCAGTCACAGGATGCGCTCGACAAAACAAATGCCCAGCTCGAACAGCGGGTAAATGAGCGGACTGCTCAGCTTCAGGCTACCAACAAAGAACTGGATGCCTTTGCCTATTCGGTTTCACACGATTTGCGCGCTCCGTTGCGGTCACTGGAGGGCTTCAGCCATGCCCTGATGGACGACTATGCCGATAAGCTGGATGATACGGGCAGGGGCTACCTGAAGCGTATCCAGGCGGGGAGCGTCAGGATGGCAGAACTGATAGACGCACTCTTGAAACTTTCCCGGATTTCCAGGAGTGACTTGGCCATGATTCCGGTAAAAATAGGGGCGATGGCCGCAGAGATTGCCAAGGAACTGCAGGAAGCCGATCCTGGCAGGGATGTCGAGTTCAGAATCAATGCCGGACTCACGGCCATTGCTGATGGCGCAATGATAAAATCGGTCATGGAGAACCTGCTTGGCAATGCCTGGAAGTTCACCAGCAAAACCGGCAAGGCGCTGATCGAGTTTAGCGTCACCGGCGATAATGGCCGGCAGGTATTTTTTGTCAGGGATAATGGTGTCGGCTTCAACATGGAGTATGTAAGCAGGCTGTTCGGAGCGTTCCAGCGACTGCACCGCCATGATGAGTTCGAGGGAACCGGCATCGGCCTCGCAACAGTCCAGAGAATCATCACCCTCCACGGAGGCAGAATCTGGGCGGAAGGGGCTGAGGGTAAGGGCGCCGCATTCTATTTTACTTTGGGAGGTGCAGATCAATGAGAGAAAAGACTATTCTGCTGGTGGAAGACAATCCCGATGATGTGGCCCTGACTCTGCGCGCGCTCAAAATGAATCATATCCTCAATAAAGTTATCGTGGCACGTGACGGGTCAGAAGCGTTGGATTTTCTCTTCGGCACTGGCGACTCACCACCCATGGAGACTCCGGAGTTGATTCTCATGGACATTAATATGCCCAAGATAAATGGACTGGAGCTGTTGGAGCGAATCAGAGACAATGAAAGTACCAAGCTGCTGCCGGTTGTTGTGCTGACCACCTCGGATGAAGACAGGGACCGGATCGATAGCTACCGCTTGGGCGCCAACAGCTACATCTCCAAACCGGTCGAATTTGCAGAGTTTAATAAGGTTGTCAAAAATCTCGGCATTTACTGGCTGGCGGTGAACATTGGGCCACTCGGTGGTTAGCAACTCGATGCAGAAAACGAGCATTGCTGCGTACAAAAACTGAAAAGCCCTGCAAATGCCGGGCTTTTCAGTTGAACATGGTCGTACAATAGCCGTTAACTGTCTTGTCAGAACTCCTGCGGCATAGCCTTGATCTGGGCGGCAGTAAAGACCGGGCCGTCCTTGCAGACATAGATATTGCCCACATTGCAGCGGCCGCATTTGCCCAGGCCGCATTTCATCCTGTTTTCCAGGGTTGTGTAGACCTGCTCGTCGGTGAAGCCGAGCTTCTCCAGCACCGGCAGGGTGAACTTGATCATGATCGGCGGGCCGCAGACCAGGGCGATGGTGTTCTCCGCACTCGGCGCCGCTTCTTCCAGGATGGTCGGCACGAAGCCGACCTTGCCGTCCCAGTCCGGACCGTTACCGCCCGGATCGACGGTCTTCACCAGGCGGACATCGCTCCGCTCCTGCCACTCCTTGAGCTCCCGCTTGTAGACCAGATCGCTTTCCGTCCGGGCGCCATAGACGATGGTGATGTCGCCGAACTTGTCCCGCTGGTCAAGAGCAGTTCCAGATCAGCGTTCTGAGCGGCGGCAGGGCGATCCCGCCGGCGACGAACACCAGGTTCTTGCCGTAGAAATCCTCAATCGGGAAAGAGTTGCCGTAGGGTCCCCGCACGCCGATGCTGTCGCCCACCTCAAGGCGGCGGAGCGCCTCGGTCACCCGGCCGACCGAGCGGAAGCAGCACTCGATATGACCTGTTCTGGTCGGCGAAGAGGCGATGCAGAAGGTCGACTCGCCGGCACCGAAGGCCGAATATTCGGCGAACTGGCCGGAGCGGAAGGTGAAGTTCTCCCGGACTTCTCATCCTGAAAGACCAGCCTGAGGGTCCGGACATCAGGGGTTTCGTCGATGACCTCTTCGACAGTGGCCAGGTAGGGGAGGTAGATGTTTTTATTGTGATCGCACATGGTTAAAACCTTTTCGAACACAGAGACACTGAGGTACTGAGGAAATGATAAAACCTTTACCGATCTCTGATCCATATCCTTAGTTCCCGTCTCTGTTCTTTGTGTCTTTCCTCAGTGTTCAGTCTCTCTTTCTCTTTCCTGATCTCTTCCACGATCGCCGGCGATGTCGATCCCCACCGGGCAGAGGCGGATGCATCTGCCGCAGCCGGTGCAGAGGGTCTGGCCGAACTTGTCGTCATAGTACTTGAACTTGTGCATGATCCGGTTGCGGTAGCGTTTGGGCTGCCCGTCGCGGGGGTTGTGGCCGGAGGCATGGTGGGTGAACTTCCAGAAACCGCAGGCATCCCAGTTCTTGCGCCGCTTGCCGCTTTTCTCCGTCCCCTCGTCAACGATGTCGAAACAGTGGCAGGCCGGGCAGACAAAGGCACAGGCGCCGCAGCCGACACAGCGGGTGGCGATGGAGTCCCAGGCCGGGTCTTCGAAGTTCTCGTTCAGCCAGGCCTTGACCTTTTTCAGATCGAATTTCTCCACCTCCGGCACGGCCAGGGGGAGGGTTTTGCGGTCATCTGGGCTCGGCGAACAGGTCGCTGCGGTTGCTCAGCAGCAGCTCCCCCTTTTCCGATAGGGATTCGCAGCATAGCCGCCACCCTCCAGCGGGGTCAGGAAGAGGTCCGCCCCTTTGTTTCGTCAGGGGAGAGACCGACTGCCGTGCAGAAGCAGGCATCATCGGCTGTTGTGCAGGCCAGGCCGATGACGGTGGTTTTTTTTCTGCGCTCCAGAAAGAACTGGTCCTTGTAGTCCCAGGAGAAGACCGCATCCAGCACCGGGATTGCCGCCGCATCGCACGGCCGCACCCCGACCAGGAACGTTTCGGGGAAGCGGGCCGGATCGATATCGGTCAGCTGACCTTCTGCCCCTCCTTCTCATAGGAGACGATATCCTCGCAGAGCGGGAAGAAAGCCTCCTTGCCCGAGCGGCGCGGCAGCTGGTCGATGATCATCTCCGCCGCGTCTGCGAGCGGCTCGTAGAGAAGCGTGCCGCGTTCAGGCGCGGGGCAACGACCCGTTTGCCTTCGCTGATCAAGCGGTCGATGAGGATCCTGAAATTATTTTCTGAGATGAAATTTTGCATGTGAAACCTTTCTCGCCACGGAGACGCAGAGACACGAAGAAACTCAAAAGCTTGAAGGTTTAAACCAGAAATGCTTTTGATTATCTCTTCGTGTCTTCGTGTCTCTGTGCAACGCTTTAGTCCGATTTATTTTATAAAACTCTGATCATCTTTCTCTTTAAACGTCGCCAGCGGCCCCTTGTCATTCACCTCAAAGCCGGCCTCATGGTCATAGAGCTCCTTGAGCTCCTTGGCCATCTTCCGGTTTAAGAGGTTCAAGGGGATATCCATCGGGCAGACCCGCTCGCATTCGGCACAGCCGGCGCAGCGGCCGGCAAGGTGCATGGCGCGGACCACATGCCAGGCAAAGTTGCCGGCCGGCCGGGGGGTGCTCTCCACCATCTGCGGTTTGTTCCGGTCGCAGAGGCACTGCTCGCAGAAGCAGAACGGGCAGACCTGGCGGCAGGCATAGCATTTGATGCATTTGGAGAACTGCTCTTTCCAGAAGCCCCACCGCTCAGCCGGGGTCAAGCCTTCCAGGCGGGCGATCTCGGCGGCATACTTCTTCTCCAGCTGCGGCGGGTGCGGCTCTCCTTGCGGGACGAAGTCGCACCCCTGTCGGGAGATGGGCGTCGCACTCCAGGCATTTGGGGGCGATGCTTTCTTCTGTCAGCTCAACATTCGGCTGCACCACTGAACCGAGCACGCCGGCGCAGGGGACGCCGATCAGGTAGAGATTCTCCCGTTTCAGCTGGGCTTCGCCCATCAGGCCGACCAGCGCTTTCAGATCGCACCCCTTGACGACGATGCCGATCCGGCCGCTTTTGGGGATCTCTTTCTTGGCCTTGGTCAGGTAGACGGCGAGGTTGTTGACGCATGCCTTGGTGAAGAGGAGTTTGTCGGCAGCGTCAGGACTTGTGATGACGATCGGCTGGGTCGAGCCCTTGCGGCGGGCAGAGGTGTAGCCGACCACTGCGGAGACGGTCCCGTCGCTGAGGATCCGCTTGGCTTCGCTGCGGATGGCGTCGGTTACTGCGGTGTAGATGGATGTATCGATTGGTTGAGTCATGTAAGAACCTTTAGTTGCACATAATTACTATAAATCTGAACCGTCTCTCACAGAGGCACGGAGCACACGGAGAATTTCAAAAGCAACCGGTAAACCAACTGCGGTAAAAACTAAAACTTTACGGTTACTTTGATGTTTAGTCCTTTTTAGTCTCTCCGTGTTCTCTGTGCCTCTGTGTGAGAACGTTTTTAGATCTGGTTGTAAGCCTCTTTCAGCTCCGCTGTATTGATTGCCCCTGACCACTGCTCTTCCAGGGCCAGTTCCTTGAACTCGGTCATCGGCCCCATGTCCCTGACCCGTTCGGTCAGGCCGGTGACCATCTCCACCCATTTGCCCCCTTCGGCCGCCGAGACCCAGGAGAACTGGAGGCGATTCAGATCGACGCCGACAAACTCAAGCAGTTTGCGGAAGGTGGCAAAGCGGCGCCTTGCATGGAAGTTGCCGGCGATGTAGTGGCAGTCGCCGGGGTGGCAGCCGGAGACCAGCACGCCGTCGGCCCCCTGCTGGAAGGCTTTGAGGATGAAGACCGGGTCGATGCTGCCGGTGCAGGGGAACTTGAGCACCCGCACATTGGCTCGGGTACTGCATCCGGCTGGTGCCGGCCAGGTCGGCCCCGGCATAGGTGCACCAGGTGCAGACAAAGGCGATTATTTTCGGTTCGAAGTCGTGTTTCTGTTTTTCAGCGTGCATGATAAATCCTTAAAACCTTTTCACCACGGAGGCACAGAGGACACGGAGAAAACCAAAGCAAAGTCGTTCAGGTTAAACCAAAATCTTTTTGTCTTTGACTCTCTCGTGTTCTCCGTGTCTTCGTGGTGTAATGCTTTTTACAGTGCTTCTATCATGGGCAATGATCTGTTCATCGGTATAGCCGTCCAGCTCGACACTCTTGGACGGGCAGGTGGCCTGGCAGGTGCCGCAGCCGCCGCAGACGCCGGGGTTGACCCAGGCGACCACCTTGATCAGGTTGCCCTGGCGGTCGCGGATCTCTTTCTCCTCAACGGCGCCGTAGGGGCAGACTTTCTTGCAGGAGAAGCAGGCGACGCAGCCGGCTTCGCGCACCTTGGCGACGATCGGCTCCCGCTCCAGCTCATCCTTGGAGAAGAGGGTCATGACTTTGGCGGCGGCGGCACTTGCCTGGCTGACCGTGTCGGGGATGTCTTTGGGCCCCTGGCAGGCGCCGGCCAGATAGATGCCGGCAGTGGCGCATTCGACCGGGCGCAGTTTGGCGTGGGCCTCGGAGTAGAAGTTGTAGCTTGTCGTAGGAGATGCCGAGCTTCTGGGCCAGGAGTGTCGGCGCCGTTCTGCGGCTGGACGGCGGTGGCCAGGACGACCATGTCGGCTTCGATCTCCACCTGGATGCCGACGGAGATGTCGCTCCCCATGACGACGATCTTGTCCCCTTTCTGGTAGAGGCGGGAGACCATGCCGCGGATGTAGACCGCTTCTTCCTCTTCGATGGAACGCCGCCAGAATTCGTCGTAGCCCTTGCCGGGGGTGCGGGCGTCCATGAAGAAGACGTAGGCCTGGCCGTCGTGGACCTTGTGGTGGTAGAGCATGGTGTGTTTGGCGGTGTACATGCAGCAGACCTTGGAGCAGTAGGAGATCCCTTTCTCCCGGGCTCGTGCAGCCGACGCACTGGACAAAGACCACCTGATTGCGGCTCCTTGCCGTCGGAGGGGCGGACGATCTTGCCGCCGGTCGGGCCGGAGGCCGAGGCGAGCCGCTCGAAGGTCATGCCGTCGATGACATCGGGGATCTTGCCGTGGCCGAATTCGCCGTAGCCTTTGATGGGCGAGCCTTTCGGCTTTTCGGCTGATGGTGTAGAGTTCGAAGCCGGTGGCAACGACGATGGCGCCGATGTTCTCGACGATCAGCTGGTCTTCCTGGTTGTAGTCGACGGCGCCGGGGCCGCAGACCTTCTGGCAGACGCCGCACTTGCCGGTCTTGAAGTAGGTGCAGTTCTCCCGGTCGATGACCGGCGTGTTGGGGACCGCCTGGGGGAAGGGGACGTAGATGGCCGTCCGCATGCCGAGGTTCTGGTCGAAGGCGTTGGGGATCTTCTTCTGGGGGCATTTGGCCATGCAGACGCCGCAGCCGGTGCATTTGTCCATGTCGACGCGAGCGGGCCTTCTTCCTGATGGTGACCTGGAAGTTGCCGATGTAGCCGTCGACGTTCTCGACTTCGCTGTAGGTGTGGAGGGTGATGTTGGGGTGGTTGGCCGACATCGACCATCTTCGGGGTCATGATGCACTGGGAGCAGTCGAGGGTCGGGAAGGTCTCGGAGAGCTGGGCCATGTGGCCGCCGATGGAGGGGTCCCGCTCGACCAGCACCACCTGGTGGCCGCAGTCGGCGATATCGAGGGCCGCCTGGATGCCGGCGATGCCGCCGCCGATGACCAGGGCCCGCTTGGTGACCGGCACGGTGATCGGCTGGAGCTTGCTGTTCTTCTTCACCCGCTCGACGAGCATGGTGACGATGTCGGTCGCCTTGGCGGTGGCCTCTTCCCTGTCCTCGTGGACCCAGGAGCAGTGCTCGCGGATGTTGGCCATCTCGCACAGGTAAGGGTTCAGGCCGGCGGCTCTCGGCGGCTTTGCGGAAGGTCTTCTCGTGCATGCGGGGGGAGCAGGCGGCGACGACGACGCCGTCGAGGTTGTGCTCGGCTGACCGCCTTTTTCAGCAGGTTCTGGCCCGGGTCGGAGCACATGTACTTGTAGTCGCAGGCATAGGCGACGCCGGGGATCTTCTCCGCAGCCCGGGCCACCCGTTCCACATCGACGGTTCGGGAGATGTTCTCGCCGCAGTGGCAGACGAATACACCTATTCTGGACATTTATAACCTCTTAAAAGCAAACGAAGGCTAAAGGCTAGACAAGATCAAAGCCTTAAGGTTTTAGACTCATCCGGCTTCAGTGCTTCATGCCTTCGTGCGTACATGCCTCTTACAATAAGATTCTTTTCCTTCAACAGCGGCAACGGGTTGACGATCATGCTGTCGAAGCCGAGTTTCTCGGGTGAACGCCGGCGGCCAGGCCAGCAGCTGGGTCATGTAGAAGACCGGCATGCCGTAAACGTTCGCCGGTGGCCTCTTCGATCTCCTTCTGGCGGATGTCGAGGTTGCCGTGGCACAGGGGGCAGGCGACCATGATGCAGTCGGCGCCGGCGCGCTTGGCCGAGGCGAGGATGTCGCCGGAGAGCTTGAGGACGACGCCGGGCCGCGAGAGGGTGAAGTTGGCGCCGCAGCATTCCAGGCGGTGGCTCCAGGCGACGGTTTCGGCGCCGGCGGCGTCGATGACCCGCTCCATGATGGTGGGCGCTTCGACGCAGTCGAGCTCCGGGACATCGGGCGGCCGGGTCAGGAGGCAGCCGTAGTAGCAGGCGACCTTGAGGCCGGACAGCGGCTTCTTGCACTGCTTCCGCCAGCCGCTCCAGGCCGAAGTCCTTGGCCAGGATCTCCAGCAGATGCTTGACCGGCTTGTCCATGGCCAGGGGGGCGTCGAGGGCGTATTCGACCTGTTTGCGCTTCTCTGTCGTTCTCCTCCAGCTTGTGCTGGGTGGTCTTGAGCCGGGAGAAGCAGGCGGCGCAGGCGACGGCCAGGTCGCCTTCGACCTTGTCGGCCAGTTCCAGGTTCTTGGCGCAGAGGGAGAGCGAGAGCAGTTCGTCGACGTTGTGGGCCGGGGTGGCGCCGCAGCAGAGCCAGTCGGGAACTTCTTTCAGGCCGATCTTCAGCGCCTTGAACAGCCCCTGGGTCGATACGTCGTATTCGTTGGCCGAGGCGTGCAGCGAGCAGCCGGGGTAGTAGGAGTAGTTGAGGATGTTTTTTGGGGTCACAGTTTTCTCCAAAGTGGAAGAGTCAGGTCTCAGTAGCCAGTATAAAGGCATTTACTGACTACAGAATACTGGCTACTGATTCTGCCTTTAAGGCGCTTCTCCTTTTTTGCGCATCTCTTCGATCCGGCTGAAGATCTTTTCGATTTCGGCCAGGTTCTTGTTCTTCTGGTGGAACATCTTCAGCTTGCCCTTGGCGAGCAGCTTCGGCCCGAGCATCAGTCTTTCAGGAACTGGCCGCTTGAAGTTGAAGACGGCGGCCAGGCGCATTTCGTACTGGCGGCCGTAGGTGCGGATGTTTTCGAGGAAGAGCTGGTTGGCCAGCTGGACGTAGCTTCCTTGGAGGCCCCTTCGGCATCCCAGGAGCGTTTGCGCAGGGCGTCCATGATCGAGGCCAGGTCGACCTTGTTGGGGCAGCGGGTGGAGCAGGTTTCGCAGGAGGCGCAGTACCAGATGGAGCGGCCGGCCAGGACCCGCTCCTACTGGCCGAGCTGCAGCAGGCGGACGACGCGGTTGGGGGGGTGCTCCATGAAGGTGGCCATCGGACAGCCGGCCGAGCATTTGCCGCACTGGAAGCAGCGCCGCACCGAACTGCCGGAAAGGCTTCCACTTCTTGACGAAGTCGAGGTCCATCGTCTCGGTGGAGAGGGTCATCTTGGAG
>CAWEPN010000019.1:0-88203 GCA_963810975.1 uncultured delta proteobacterium
GCCGCACTTCATCCGGTTTTCCAGGGTGGTGTAGACTGCTCGTCGGTGAAGCCGAGCTTCTCCAGCACCGGCAGGGTGAACTTGATCATGATCGGCGGGCCGCAGACCAGCGCAATGGTGTTCTCCGCGCGGGGGCCGCCTCCTCCAGGATCGTCGGCACGAAGCCGACCTTGCCGTCCCAGTCGGGACCGTTGCCGCCGGGATCGACGGTCTTCACCAGGCTGACGTCGCTCCGCTCCTGCCACTCCTCCAGCTCCCGCTTGTAGACCAGGTCGCTCTCGGTCCGTGCGCCGTAGACGATGGTGATGTCGCCGAACTTGTCCCGCAGGTCGAGGCAGTTCCAGATCACCGTGCGCAGCGGCGGCAGGGCGATGCCGCCGGCGACGAAGACCAGGTTCTTGCCGTAGAACTCCTCGATGGGGAAGGAGTTGCCGTAGGGGCCGCGCACGCCGACGGTGTCGCCGACTTCCAGGCCGCGCAGCGCCTCGGTCACCCGGCCGACCGCGCGGAAGCAGCACTCGATATAGCCTGTGCGGGTCGGCGACGAGGCGATGCAGAAGGTCGACTCGCCGGCGCCGAAGGCCGAGTACTCGGCAAACTGTCCGGCGCGGAAGGTGAAGTTGTCCCGCACCTGTTCATCCTGGAAAACCAGGCTGAGGGTCCGGACGTCAGGGGTCTCGTCGATGATCTCCTCGATGGTGGCGAGATGGGGGAGGTAGATGTTTTTGTTGTGATCGCACATGTGATAACCTTCACCACGGTCACAGGGATCAGGGACGATAAAGACCTTTGCCGACGGTAAATCCTTAGAGCCTTGTTCCTGCCTTTGAGTCTTTGTAGTCCGGTTACTGTCTCTGTCACTGATTTCGTTCAAGAATCGCGGCGATATCGATCCCCACCGGGCAGGCGCGGACGCAGCGGCCGCAGCCGGTGCAGAGGGTCTGGCCGAACTTGTCGTCGTAGTACTTGAACTTGTGCATGATCCGGTTGCGGTAGCGCTTGGGCTGCACGTCGCGCGGGTTGTGGCCGGAGGCGTGGTTGGTGAACTTGCCGAAGCCGCAGGCGTCCCAGTTCTTGCGCCGGCTCCCCTTTTCTCCGTCCCTTCGTCGACGATGTCGAAGCAGTGGCAGGCCGGGCAGATGAAGGCGCAGGCGCCGCAGCCGACGCAGCGGGCGGCGATCTCCTCCCAGAGCGGGTCTTCGAAGTTCTCCTCCAGCCAGTCCTTGATCTTTGCCAGATCGAGCTTTTCCACCTCCGGCTGCGGCCAGGGGGAGGGCTTTGCACTTCGTTGCACTCGGCGAACAGGTCGCTGCAGTGGCTGCAGCAGCAGCTTCCCCCTTTTCCGTGACCGCCTGGCAGGCGATAGCCGCCCCCTTCCAGCGGGGTGAGGAACAGGTCGGAGCCCCTTGTTTCGGCGGGGGAGAGCCGACTGCCGTGCAGAAGCAGGCGTCGTCGGCCTTGGTGCAGGCGAGGCCGATGATGGTGGTCTTTTTGCGCCGCTCCAGGAAAAACTCGTCCTGATAGTCCCAGGAGAAGACCGCGTCCAGGATCCGGGGGCGGCCGCATCGCAGGGGAGCGCGCCGACCAGCACCGTTTCCGGGAAGGCGGGCCGGGTCGACATCGGTCACCGTCGACCTTCTCCCCTCCTTTCTCATAGGAGAGGATGTCCTCGCAGAGCGGGAAGAAGGTCTCCTTGGCGGAGCGGCGCGGCAGCTGGCCGAGGATCAGCTCCGCCGCGTCTGGCGAGCGGCTCGTAGAGGGTCATGGTCGCCGGCCGGCTTCGGGCCGACCACCCGTTTGCCTTCCTTGACCAGGGGGTCGATGAGGAGGCGGAGGTTTTGTTCGGTAATGGTTTTCGGCATATGAAACCTTTTCATCGCTACGGAGGCACGAAGGACACTGAGAAAGTCTCAAAGCGCTTGAAGGATTGCAAACCAGATAAATGCATTTAGTCTTTCGCGTTCTTCGTGCCTCTGTGTCTTCGTGGTATACGCTTTTGCAGTTATTTGATGAAACGACTGGTCGTCCTTCTCTTTATACGTCGCCAGCGGCCCCTTCTCCTGCGGCCTCAGGCCCGCCTCGTGGCCGTAGAGCTCCTTCAGCTCCTTGGCCATCTTCCGGTTTAGGAGGTTCAAGCGGGATGTCCATGGGGCAGGCGCGCTCGCACTCGGCACAGCCGGCGCAGCGCCCGGCCAGGTGCATGGCGCGGACGATGTGCCAGGCCATGTTGCCGGCCGGCCGGGGCGTGCTCTCCACCGCCTGGGGGCGGTTCCGGTCGCACAGGCACTGCTCGCAGTAGCAGAACGGGCAGACCTGGCGGCAGGCATGCACCTGATGCAGCGGGAGAACTGTTCTTTCCAGAAGGCCCAGCGCTCGCCGGGGTCATGGCTTCGAGCCTGGCCAGTTCCTCCGCCTCGACGGGGCTAGCTCCGGCAGCGGCGGGCAGGCTGTCCCGCGGACGAGGTCGCGCCCCTGGCCGGGAGATGGACGGTGCACTCCCGGCATTTGCGGGCGATGGTGGCTTCGGTCAGGTCAACGGCCGGCTGCACCGCTGCCGTAGCACGCCGGCGCAGGCGACGCCGATGATGAGAGATCCTCCCGCTTCAGCTGGGATTCCCCCATGAGGCCGGCCAGGGCCCGCAGGTCGCACCCTTTGGCGACGATGGCGAGCTGCCGCTTTTGCGGCACCTCTTTCTTCGCCTTGGTCAGGTAGAGGGCGAGGTTGTTGACGCAGGCCGGGGAGAAGACGAGCTCGTCGGCCTGCGTCGGGATTGTGATGACGATCGGCTGGGCCGAGCCCTTGCGGCGGCCGGAGAGTAGCCGATCACCGCGGCAACGGTCCCGTCGCTGAGGAGCCGCTTGGCCTCGCTGCGGATGGCGGTCGGTAATTGCTGCGATAGATGGATGTATCGATAGTTGTGCATGTTAATACACCTTAGAAAGCTTACTTTTAAGCACAGAGGCACTGAGAGCACAGAGTAAAAATCTAAAATCTTATCGGTTTTCTCAGTGACTCTGTGTCTCCGTGTTAGATCAGATTTGGTTCATACGCCTCTTTCAGCTCCGCGGTATCGAGCTCCCCCGACCAGCTACTCTTCCAGCTCCAGCTCCTTGAACTCCGCATCGGCCCCATCGCCCTGATCCGTTCGGTCAGGTCGGTGACCACCTCCACCCATTTCCCCCCTTCGGCGGCGGAGACCCAGGAGAACTGGAGCCGGTCCAGGTCGACGCCGACGAACTCCAGCAGCTTGCGGAAGGCGGCGAAGCGGCGGCGGGCATGGAAGTTGCCGGCCATGTAGTGGCAGTCGCCGGGATGGCAGCCGGAGACGAGCACGCCGTCCGCCCCCTTCTGGAAGGCGCGGAGGATGAAGACCGGGTCGATCCGCCCGGTGCAGGGGAACTTGAGCACCCGCACGTTGGCCGGGTACTGCATCCGGCTGGTGCCGGCCAGGTCGGCCCCGGCATAGGTGCACCAGGTGCAGACGAAGGCGACTATTTTCGGTTCGAAGTCGTGTTTCTGTTTTTCAGCGTGCATGGAAAATCCTTATTTAACACAGAGTCACAGAGACACAGAAAAGCATAGAGCCAAAGAATCAGGGTAAAATCAAAGCAAAATCTTTCGGGTTTATCCTAATCGTTTTTGCTGTTCTCTGTGCCTCTGTGTCTCTGTGGTTAATGTTTTTTACAGTGCTTCTATCTGCGCCATGATCTGTTCATCGGTATAGCCGTCCAGCTCGACACTCTTCGACGGGCAGGTCGCCTGGCAGGTGCCGCAGCCGCCGCAGACGCCGGGGTTGACCTAGGCGACGACCTTGATCAGGTTGCCCTGGCGGTCGCGGATCTCTTTCTCTTCGACGGCGCCGTAGGGGCAGACCTTCTTGCAGTAGAAGCAGGCGACGCAGTTCGCTTCGTTCACCTTGGCGACGATCGGCTCCCGCTCCAGCTCGTCCTTGGAGAAGAGGGTCATCACCTTGGCGGCGGCGGCACTGATGCCTGGGAGACCGTGTCGGGGATGTCTTTCGGCCCCTGGCAGGCGCCGGCCAGATAGATCCCGGCGGTGGCGCATTCGACCGGCCTCAGCTTGGCGTGGGCCTCGGAGTAGAAGTTGTACTTGTCGTAGGAGATGCCGAGCTTCTGGGCCAGGAGTGTCGGCGCCGTGTCTCGGCTGGACGGCGGTGGCCAGGACCACCAGGTCGGCCTCGATCTCCACCTGGACGCCGAGCGGAGATGTCGCTCCCCATGACGACGATCTTGTCCCCTTTCTCGTAGAGGCGGGAGACCATGCCGCGGATGTAGACCGCTTCTCTTCTTCGATGGAACGCCGCCAGAACTCGTCGTAGCCCTTGCCGGGGGTGCGGGCGTCCATGAAGAAGACGTAGGCCTGGCCGTCGTGGACCTTGTGGTGGTAGAGCATGGTGTGCTTGGCGGTGTACATGCAGCAGACCTTGGAGCAGTAGGAGATCCCCTTCTCCCGGGCGCGGCTGCCGACGCACTGGACGAAGACCACCTGTTGCGGCTCTTTGCCGTCGGAGGGGCGGACGATCTTGCCGCCGGTCGGGCCGGAAGCCGAGGCGAGCCGCTCGAAGGTCATGCCGTCGATGACGTCGGGGATCTTGCCGTGGCCGAATTCGCCGTAGCCCTTGATGGGCGAGCCCTTCGGCTTTTCGCCGATGTCGTAGAGCTCGAAGCCGGTGGCGACGACGATGGCGCCGACCTGTTCTCGACAATCAGCTGGTCTTCCTGGGTGTAGTCGACGGCGCCGGGGCCGCAGACCTTCTGGCAGACGCCGCACTTGCCGCTCTTGAACCAGGTGCAGTTCTCCCGGTCGATGACCGGGGTGTTGGGGACCGCCTGGGGGAAGGGGACGTAGATGGCTGGCCGCATGCCGAGGTTCTTGTCGAAGGCGTTGGGGATCTTCTTCTGGGGGCATTTGGCCATGCAGACGCCGCAGCCGGTGCATTTGTCCATGTCGACGGAGCGGGCCTTCTTCCTGATGGTGACCTGGAAGTTGCCGATGTAGCCGTCGACGTTTTCCACTTCGCTGTAGGTATGGAGGGTGATGTTGGGGTGGTTGGCCACATCGACCATCTTCGGGGTCATGATGCACTGGGAGCAGTCGAGGGTCGGGAAGGTCTCGGAGAGCTGGGCCATGTGGCCGCCGATGGAGGGGTCCCGCTCGACCAGGACCACCTGGTGGCCGCAGTCGGCGATGTCCAGGGCCGCCTGGATGCCGGCGATGCCGCCGCCGATGACCAGCGCCCGTTTGGTGACCGGGACGGTGATCGGCTGCGAGCTTTTTGTTCATCTTCACCCGCTCGACGAGCATGGTGACGATTTCGGTCGCCTTGGCGGTGGCTTCTTCCTTGTCTTCATGGACCCAGGAGCAGTGCTCGCGGATGTTGGCCATCTCGCACAGGTAGGGGTTGAGGCCGGCGGCTTCGGCGGCTTTGCGGAAGGTCTTTTCGTGCATCCGGGGGGAGCAGGCGGCAACGACGACGCCGTCGAGCTTATGCTCGGCTGACCGCCTTTTTCAGCAGGTTCTGGCCCGGGTCGGAGCACATGTACTTGTAGTCGCAGGCATAGGCGACGCCGGGGATCTTCTCCGCGGCCCGGGCCACCCGTTCCACATCGACGGTTCGGGAGATATTTTCGCCGCAGTGGCAGACAAAAACACCTATTCTTGACATTTACAACCTCATTGAAAATCTTTAGCTACACGGAGACACAGAGAAAGACAAAACCTTTCTGAGTTAAACACGAAGCTTTTCGGCTATCTGACTCCGTGTCTCCGTGTCTTCGTGGTCAGTTTACAACAAGTTTTTTTCCTTCAACAGCGGCAACGGACTGACCATCATGCTGTCAAAGCCGAGTTTACTCGGTTGAAACTCCGGCGGCCAGAGCAAGCAGCTGGGTCATATAGAGGATCGGCATGTTATAGACGGTAGCCAGTTGCCGCGCCGATCTCTTTCTGGCGGATGTCGAGGTTGGCGTGGCACAAGGGGCAGGCGACCATGATGCAGTCGGCGCCGGCGCGCTTTGCCGAGGCGAGGATCTCGCCGGAGAGGTTGATGACCACGCCGGGCCGGGAGAGGGTGAAGTTGGCGCCGCAGCATTCCAGGCGGTGGCTCCATTTTACCGTTTCGGCGCCGGTTGCAGCGATGACCCGCTCCATGATGGTCGGCGCTTCGGCGCAGTCCAGCTCAGGCACATCGGCCGGCCGGGTGAGGAGGCAGCCGTAGTAGCAGGCGACTTTGAGCCGGTGAGCGGCTTCTGGACCGATTCCGCCAGCCGCTCCAGGCCGTAGTCCTTTGCCAGGATCTCCAGGAGATGCTTGACCGGCTTGTCAATGGCCAGGGGGGCATCAAGGGCGTATTCGACCTGTTTGCGCTTCTCTTCGTTCCCTTCAAGCTTGTGCTGGGCGGTCTTCAAGCGGGAGAAGCAGGCGGCGCAGGCGACGGCCAGATCGCCGTCAACCTTGTCGGCGAGTTCCAGGTTCTTGGCGCAGAGGGAGAGGGAGAGCAGTTCGTCAACGTTGTGGGCCGGGGTGGCGCCGCAGCAGAGCCAGTCGGGCACTTCTTTCAGGCCGATCTTCAGGGCCTTGAACAGCCCCTGGGTCGATTCATCGTACTCTTTGGCGGAGGCGTGCAGGGAGCAGCCGGGGTAGTAGGAGTATTCGAGGATATTTTTTGGTGTCACGGTTTTCTCCAAAAAAGTGGTCAGTAGTCAGGTGTCAGTAGCCAGTAGAAAGGCATTTAACTGACTACTGAATACTGACTACTGATTCTGCCTTTAAGGTGCTTCGCCTTTTTTGCGCAGCTCTTCAATCCGGCTGAAAATCTTTTCGATTTCGGCAAGATTTTTGTTCTTCTGATGGAATACTTTCAGTTTGCCTTTGTTGAAAAGCTTCGGTCCGAGCATGAAGTCTTTCAGCAGTTTGCCGCTGTGAAGATTGAAGGCGGCGGCAAGGCGCATTTCGTACTGGCGGCCGTAGCTGCGGATGTTTTCGAGAAAGAGCCGGTTGGCCAGCTGCACCAGCGACTCCTTGGAAGCCCCTTTGGCGTCCCAGGAGCATTTGCGCAGGGCATCCATGATGGAGGCCAGGTCGACTTTGTTGGGGCAGCGGGTGGAGCAGGTTTCACAGGAGGCGCAGTACCAGATGGAGCGGCCGGCCAGAACCCGCTCGTACTGGCCGAGCTGCAAAAGGCGGACAATCCGGTTCGGCGGATGTTCCATGAAGGAGCGCATCGGGCAGCCGGCTGAGCATTTGCCGCACTGGAAGCAGCGCCGCACGGAGCTGCCGGAAAGACTCTCCACTTTCTTGACGAAGTCGTCATTCATCGTCTCGGTGGAAAGGGTCATCTTGGAGTTTTTCATTCAGAACCTCGGAATGAAGCAATATTTACTATCGACTAAAAATAAACAGGGGTTAATCGTTTAAAAATCAGGCAGTATTTTAACCATAATAAAAAAAATAGCATAAGCCAATCAAAATTGTCAAGATTCATTAAAAGAGTATGCCCGCCATGAATCGGCAGCCCTGCAAAATGCTCGACCAGTAGTTCCAAAGTGTGCCTTACACTGATGGCAGACCCGTTCTGGCTCGTATCCTGATGGAAGGAATAGATGTCAACCGGTAAGGGTGTCAGTAGCGAGGCGGGATCCGGAGGAAACTGTAACGTGTAGTCTGGATTGTCACACAGGGGCCGCATCTGGGGCGGGGGTAGCACTTACTATAATGACAACGGGCTCGATACTAGAATGAGACGGATCTAAACTTTGACGATAACTTCGTCAAGGAAGCTTTCTATCAACAGTGTGGTTGATGGGTCAATGTCGGTGAATTCTATGCCTACGCCGGCGGGAAATGCGGGTTTTATCGGTGTATCCGGGTGGTTTTCCCATGCGACGCGACCTCTTGCTGTGACAAGAACATTGCCCCCCCCAACCGGCAGAGTAAAGGAGAGATCGACCGGATCATCGGGCAGATTGTATTGAGGCAAGGCAATGAAGATGCCGCCTTTACTAATGTCGGCAGTTACTCCATATCCCGGCTCGCCATTGGTCAGGAACTGAACATCGGCTGTGAAACTGTATCTTTGTCTGCGTCGTTCAAAGCCGGCGAGACAGGCTCTCCCCTTTTCCAAAAAAAGCTTGTTATTTATCGGTTTGGTAACGAAATCATCACAGCCTGCTGAACGGCACAACAGCTGGTCCTCATCTCTGCCAGCCGTTGTAACCATAATGACCGGGATTCCTTTGGTCTCAGGGTCAGCTTTAAGAGCCCGGCAACAGGCAGGGCCATCCATAACCGGCATATTAAGGTCGAGATAAATCAGGTCAGGCGCCTCACGTTTGACAATCGCCAGCGCTTCCGCACCGTTGCGCGCCACAAGAATATCTACCGGCAACCCTTTTAAGAAAGTCTTTTCCAGCTCTAAAATAAGATTGACATCATCAACCAGAAGAACTTTCTTTCTCGACATACGGATTCCCCTTATCGATAAAATGCCACAAGTAAAACCATTGGGCAGACCATGCCATCCCGCGCCCACTCACAGATTGTTTTTTGAATACACGATGATACTCAAGGGACAAACAGGGGTAGAGCTATTTAGACTTTGCAGGCTTGATGATATCTACCACCGACTTGCCATTTACTCTCTTGTGCCGCCAGACAAGACCGCATGCACCGCACTCCTTGACGGGGTTCTCATCGGAGGTGAAACCTTCTGAATGCAAATCGATCTCTATCGCTTTTCTTCCGCCACAATTTGGGCATTTCATTTTTGACTCCCTGGGCATTTACCCTTACTGAATTTTTATGAGACATTCATCGATGACAGATGTGAATTCCTGCAAATCTTTCGGCTGCATATCTCCCATATGGGCAATCCGGAACGTTTTGCCTTTTATTCTACCGTAACCATCGTCAAAAGCATAGCCTCGTTCTCCAAGCATCTTTTTCAGGGCAACGAGGTCCGTTCCGTTTGTATTGACCGCACAGGTCAATGTCTGTGAGCAGTATTTTTCTTCAGGAAACAGGCCATAACCGTGCGACGTGACCCAGTTCCGTACCTGTTCTGCCATTATCCTGTGGCGCTCCCATCTGTTCTCAAGCCCTTCGGCAAAGAACCGTTCGAGCTGGACGTCAAGTGCATATATTTGCGAGATACATGGGGTTGAGGGGGTATTATCCTTTTCGTCGTTGGCGGCAAATTCGAGAAAATCAAAATAATAGCCTCGCCCTTCGATTGTCGCAGCTCGAGCCAAAGCTTTTTCCGATGCGGTAAAGACAGCAAGTCCCGGCGGGAGGGCAAAGGCTTTCTGAACACCGAATATGCAGCAGTCAATACCAAGTTCATCCAGCGGGATCTTGACAGCGCTCATGGAAGAGACTGTATCAATAATTGAGACTACCTCAGGATAGCGGCGCAGAACTGCGCAGATTTCAGGCAAGCGGTGACATGACTCCGGTGGAGGTTTCATTGTGTATCAGGGTCATAGAATCGTATTTGCCGGTCGAGAGTGCCTGTTCAACCATCGCGGGCGTTATCGGCTGCCCCCACTCCGCCTTGAATGCATCGGCCTCTTTGCCGCAGCGCTTGGTGACATCATGCCATTTATCGGAGAACGCCCCGTTGCAAAAGTTCGCACATCTCTTGCCGACGAGGTTGCGAACAGCGCCCTCCATCACTCCGAAAGCACTTGATGTCGCCAGAAAACCCGCCCTTCGGTGAAAAGGAGTTTTTTCAGATTGGCCTTTATTCTGGCATGAATTACGGCATACTCTTTCATTCGATGCCCAATCATCGGCCTGGCCATGGCCTGAAGAATTTCGGGGGCTATCTCTACCGGTCCGGGAATAAAGAGTTTTTTGTGCTGATTCGGCATAGTTATCAGTCCTTTTCAATAAACTTAATCATTTCGTCAAATTAGCAAATAGCTAAATCAGTGTCAAGAACTGGAAGCGGCTTATCTGCTTAATAACCGCAACAAATTACAAATATATTTGTATACTGTATACCGTTTTTAGGTTGCTTTTCTGCCAACCCTCTTTTATCATGCCACGCTGATTAGCCAGACTAAATATGCCCTCGCTAATTGCATCGTCTTTGCATAATTCTTCATCAGAACATTACCCTAGCAACGGAGGAAATATATGTTCAACTGGAAAGTTTTTTTAGCGGCACTCTCCCTGGTACTCCTGTCTGGCGTCAACCTGTTGTTTGCTGAGCAGGGGATGGCGATTGACCCGGCTACCTGCCTCGGCTGTCACAGCAACAAGATCTCTATTACCGGATTCGCCTCATCTGTCCACGGGAAGAATGCCTGTACCAGCTGCCATGTGGAGATAATTGATCTTGCCAAGCATATGCGCGGTGAAACAAAGGTTCACAAGGTGGCATGCGAGACGATGTCACAAAAAAGAGAATGCCGAACATTACAACAGTGTCCACGTTCAGAAAGGGGTCCGCTGCGCCGACTGCCATACCGACATTCATACCCACCAGCCCTGGAAGAAGGATAAAAGGATTGCCGTTGCCAAATGCATCCAGTGCCATGACCAGGAGTCGATGTATAGAAACTCGGTACATGGCAAGGCGGTAGCAGCAGGCAACATGGATTCAGCGGCCTGTCATGACTGCCACAACCTTCATGAAATCAAACCGCTGATAAAAGGTTCTTATGAAGAGAGGCTGTTTCATTCCAAGGTCTGCATGAAGTGTCACGCAGATGAAAAGCTGATGGAAAAGAACCATGTGACTACCGTTGCCGTTGAGTCATATCTTGAAAGCTACCACGGCAAGAACTACAGGCTCGGTTTCCCTGAGAAGGTAGCAGGCTGCGCCGACTGCCACTCTGCCCACTCCATCCTTCCGAAAAGCGATCCGAACTCCAATCTTCACCCGGACAATCTGGTCAATATGTGCGCAAAGTGCCACCCGAAAGCGACTCCGGCCTTTGCCAAGTTCTATGCACACGGAACCCATGACCGCGAAAAGTATCCGCTGCTGTTTTATACCTTTGTCGCCATGACCGGCCTTTTGCTTGGCACATTCGCAGTATTCTGGGTGCACACCCTCCTCTGGATGTTCCGGGGATTTGTCGAAAACCGGGAGAAAGCTGACGAGCTGGCCGCAGGTAAACATCACCATGTTCATACTACCGAAGCGGGTACACATCTGCATGTCATCCCCGATGCCCACAAGCAGTATCGCCGTTTTAACAGGATTCACATCTTCATGCATATTCTGGTTATCACCAGCTTCCTTGGCCTCTCCCTTACCGGTCTGCCGCTCAAGTTCAGCGACCAGGCCTGGGCCATCGCCATGATGAAGCTCTACGGCGGTTCAGCCAATGCCGGTTTTATGCACCGGATCTGCGCCGGCATCACCTTTGTCTACTTCGGCATGGCCCTGGTCATGAGCTTCAACTTCCTTTTCCTCAGTAAAAAGGTAAAGGGCAATTTCCTCCAGCGTCTCTTCGGCCCGGAATCTCTCTGCCCGAACCTGCGCGATATCGTTGATGTCTATGGAATGGTACGGTGGTTTTTCTTCAAAGGGCCGAAACCAACCTTCGAACGCTGGACATACTGGGAGAAATTCGACTTCATCGCCGTCTTCTGGGGTATGTTTGCCATCGGCGGCTCAGGCCTCATGCTCTGGTTCCCCGAGCTTTTCGGGATGTTTGTGCCGGGATGGGCATTCAATGTAGCCACGATCATTCACTCCGATGAAGCGCTACTGGCAACCGGCTTTATCTTCTCGGTTCACTTCTTCAATACCCATGGACGACCGGAAAAGTTCCCGATGGACTTTGTTATCTTCAACGGTCAGATTGCCAAGGAAGAGATGATCGAAGAGCGTGGCGATCAGTGGAAGCGCTACGAAAAAGAAGGGATAACCGAGCAGTTCGCTGCCAAGCATACCAGTGGAGTTGTGTATGACTTCATTGTCAAAGGCTTCGGCTTTACAGCCCTTTCGATAGGGATAGCCCTGCTGATACTGATGGTATTTGCCTTCCTTGGAGGCAGTGGCCACTAATCCTGGATTCCCATAACTGCTGACAAAAGAGAGGCTGCCGATTTGGCAGCCTCTCTTTTGTCAGGCCTTTGGAGAACCTGACTTTTGGGGAAGTGTTCACGGACAACACCGCGCAGCAAATCCATGATTTGTCCATGTAAAATGAAACTGCGTACCCAGCATCATCTTCAACCTGGAAAAAGCTGTTAAACACAGAGGCACAGAGTTCACAGAGTATAAACCTTAGATTCGACAGCAGGTTAGACGGATAAGACAAAAAATAATGTTCACCCTTATAGTGATGTCATTTTTGTTTAAAACCATAATAACTCTGTGTTCTCTTTCTGTGTTTAAAATGCCGTTTTAGGTTCAATGATGCCAACAGGCCGGGCTATTTCAAAGTGTCAAAGCGGGTCTGCTGTACAACGCTACCATCCACCCCCAGAAGTACACCCGCTGCCGGGTTCGCCCCTTCCTCCTCCCTGACTTGCCATTTGAAGGCATCTCCCTTGGATATTTCTTCGAAATCCTGCTGATCGGCAGCCAGAAAGCGGGCAAGCGTCGAACCTTCGGTGAATGAGCACCGCACGGCCGCCACTTCCAGCCCAACGCTCTCCAGCCCAAGATTCAGATGAGAGACGATAGGAACCAGGTACTCCCTTACTTCGTCCTCACCGGTTATGGCAAGGGGCTGGAGTTCCAGGAGGGCACAACTCTTCAGCAACAGCCTCTTGACTTCAAGTGGCAGGCGTTCCCCGTGCAACACAAAACTGTCATACGCACGTTGCCATGCCGCCGGCTGAATGAGATAAGCTAAACGGAGTGATAGCCGGCAGGAGCATACCGACCCCTCGCGGTTCGGGAAAAAAAGCTCAACATTGAATGGCCGATCAAGCAATTGATATTCCGGCAGGTGAATAACGGTTTGACCACGAGTTACAAAGTCAGCTCTGTTACGAGCTGTCGTCTCGGGTACGAAGAAGAATACCCTGTCGTGGCGCACTACTACCGAATTTTTGAGGATCTTGATACGGATCAGCCCTTTGTAGAGGACAAGGAGAAATATGATCCCGCCAATAAGGCTTAACGGCCATATTTGATACTAAGTGCAATGATAATAACTGCTGACAGCGCAATCAGCACAAAATGGATGGTAAAACGGTCTATAAACCAGACAAAGCGTTGAAGTTTCATAACTTACTCCTTGATTGCAACGAATATGAATCCCGAATTTACAGAAACCTCTGTCATTGAGAATCTAATGTATATTCTATATCATTTTTGGGAATTTGCTGGATTTGAATCACCCCGCCGCAAGCAGCGGGGTATCAGTGACCATAGTTGATTGTTGTGTAGTCGTGGATTTTAATGGGGGGAAGCAAGGAATCCGTCTCTATACATACAAGGGTACACCCTCAAGGTGCCTGAGGCTCCTTGCTTGCGGTCTGTTTGGCCCATTTCCCCAGGGCAAGCGACTCGATGGCAGCTAACAGGCCAAATGAAAATATACTTAAAACCAGTGGCAGGCCGTGAGTTCCGAGCAGATCGTAGAGAAACACCTTGATGCCGCCAACCAAGGTGACCAGAATGGCCACGTTGCGGATTTCACGGTTACTGCGTATATAGGCGAACAGAATAAGGCCAATAGCCGCGCTGTTGATGACTACTGACTGGGCGCAGAGGAAGGCATCTTTCTGAGAATCTGCCGGAAGTGCAGACATCGCGTGAAACAACCCTGTCCTGATCATGAAAAAACTACAGCCCAATCCTGCCAGCAACAGCAGTATGGCACTGCGATCGCTGCGATCAAACTGTCCAAACAGTTTCGAAGAGACCGGCGGCGGCCAGCGACGGCACCACTGGTACTGGTAGATCAAAGTGCCGGCTACTATTCCGGCCGGCAGCATGCTGATGGCGTGCTGTAGCCACCGGGCCGCTACCCTGAAGCAAAAGCGCCACTGCCACACCGCTGTATATGTGGAGCAGATAGGCAGTACCCCTGATGCCACCGTTTTCCCATTTGCGCGAAACAATGGCTATGACAATGGCCGTAACGGAAACAATCGGCAACGTCAGCATAAACGCGCCGGTTGCTGTCGGCAAAGCCAGGGCAAGCATGTGCCTCCGGCAAGCGTGAAGGTATTGGTGCCTGGCGCACCGGCAACGTTGCGGCGGTTACACCAGTATGCAATCCCGAAAAAACCGGCGACAGCCAGCAGGCCGACATAGCCGAGCAGGTTGACATTCATTTTCCCGGCTTCAGCAACACTGCGGGCCAGGAGAAAAGCCCAGATCACGTTGATTGTCGGCAGACTGAAATCGAAGCGTGAAACTTTCTGATCGCCGGCTTTGACAATGCCATATAGCGACAACAAGACAAAGGTCAGGAAGAAAACCGCGAGTACCGGCAGATACCATGTCTGAGCCAGGTCCGGGGGGATTGTCTCCCCTTTGTGCAGCAGCACTCCAAGTCTGAGCCCCCAGAGTTGCAGCATGACCATGGTCACTATCAGAACTAACCAGCGCAGCCAGGAACAGCGCTTAAGCTGCGCCGCAAAAAAACCGAGCACGTTGGCAGTCAATAATATCAGGGAGAGGTAAGGGAAATAGGGGTGGGGATAATCGATTGCCGCACCGGCCAGGCACATGCCGAGAACACCGACCGAAATCGGGACGAAGGCGTTGAAGCGGCGGCTCATGAGCGCCATGCCGAGGCCGGTTGCCATCAGAGTCAGGTAGGCCGGCACCAACGGCAGGGACAGAAAGTGCATATGTGTCTCAACCACGATGATGGAGATGAGCACTGCGCCGCAGGCGGCGAATACCGGGGCCAAGCGGGCTTTCCTTGAGGTACTTGTACCAGCCGAACACCATCAGGGCTGCCGCATACCCCATGCCCAGCCCCGAACCGATCAGTTTGTCGACGACACCGCTGTCGGTTATGGTGCGCAGGATGAGCGCAATGACCATCAGGAAGCAGACCGTCGCGAGCCGCGGCAGGATAGCATTGCGGCTGGCCCAGCTCAGCACCTCTTCCGAAAGTTCGGGTAACTCCTCGGCAGGAATGGCTTTAACAGGTTTAGCCGCCGGCGCGGCAGCAGCTGCAGGGGCAGTGCTGTCGTCGCTTATACGGGAGCTTAGCCGGTCAAGTTGCCGTTCAAGCAGCTGGATGCGGCTTTCAAGCTCCTTTTCCCGTTTGCTCAAGGGTCTCATCTGGTGTCGCCATCCTCCATCCCTCCGGATTTTATCCCGTATTACCCTGCAACTGCGCCTGGCCGCCGGCTAGCAACGGTGCGTCTCAGTGCGAATCCTTCACTCCGAAAACCGGTAGCACTCTGGTGACAAGGTAAAAGAGTACGAAAGGGGTAATGATGACCGTCAGCGCTCCGAATAACCCCTCTTTGAACAATTCAAGTGTACCCGGCCAGATAGGGAGATGATACTCCATGAAACCGGAGAAGGAGGCAGAGAAAGCCTGGCCGCCGATGACGACGTTCCAGCGCATCATGAAGACACCCATCAGCACCAGCAGGGTGCCGACCAGCGCCCGCCGGATCGTCAGCCCCGGTCGCAGGAAGATGATGAAGGGGACGAGGTTTCCCAGCCCGTACTGAAGAATGAAGATCTTGAAAAAGTCCCGCTCGTAGATGACGCTGCGGAGGATGTCCCATGACTTGACTGCCGTGTAGGTCGCGGAAGATCAGGTCCAGCAGTTCCAGAGTTATGGCCAGCACCAGGAACATGACCAGGTATTTGGCGGTCATGGTAACTACCTGAATTTCTGCGCTCTTGAGCTCCTCTAGTCGAAGGGAGCCTCATATAGCTCTTCTTTTTTCTTTTCCAAGTGGAGAGCAGTTTGCGGATCTCCATGGTGATAATGTAGGTGACGATACAGAGGGCGATGCCCGAGACGACTGCCGAGCAGATGAAGATAACCGGCATGAGCGGCGTCATCCAGAGGGCATTGGCCTTGACCGAGCCGAAGATGAACCCGGCGTAGCCGTGGAGAAAACAGGCGACCGGGATGCCGATGCCGGCCAGGATGCCCACTGCCCGTTCATCCTTGTGCAGCGCCTCCGGGCTGAGATCCATGGCGCCCATGGAGAGCATCGAATACAGGATCAGCTGGGCAGATTCGACAGTATTTCGTTGCTGTTTCGCCCGCAGTTCCAGGACCGTCTCGACGATGAACTGACGGTAGACGAACCAGATCTCCGAGGCGACGATCAGTCCGTAGGTGGTGAAGACGATGCCGAAGGCGGCGATGGCCGAGGTGAAGTGCGGGGTCATCATGACATAGATTCCCCGCTGCGGCTGCTGCAGATGCAGCATGAGCGGCATCATGGCCACCGGCAGCAGTGCCAGGGAAAAGACCAGCGAAAAGCGGGCGATCTCCTTGAGCTGCTTGACGCCGAAGACGTGATAGAGGGAGGACAGGACGAAGGCTCCGGCCACCAGGCCGGTCATGAATGGATACATGACGATCTGGATCGACCAGTAGATGTATTCGTTGGGATAGACAAAAAATTCTTTCAGGGTCCAGGCTTCACCGTGTACCATGGCTATTTTACCTCCATTGAAGATCCCAGATAGAATACCTGCGGTTTGGTGCCGAATTCTTCCTTCAGCACATTCACCCGCTCCGTCATGATGATCTTGGTGACCGGATCTTCGGGATCCCTGATGTTGCCGACCCGGCGGGCGCCGAACGGGCAGGCATCCACGCAGGCGGTCTTCATCCCCTGGGAGAGGCGGTGATAACAGAGGGTGCACTTCTCGGCAACGTGGCAGTTGCGGGTGGAAGTAGCGGACACCGTAGGGGCAGCCCATGACGCAGTAGCCGCAGCCGATGCACCAGGTGCGGTCAACCAGCACCACGCCGTCCTGCGGTCTGGTAGGTGGCTCCGACCGGGCAGACCTGGACACAGGGAGGATTGTCGCAATGGTTGCAGAGCTTGGGGACAAAGAAGGCCTTGGCGATCTCCTCCGGTTTGACCTCCTTCATCCCCATGTGAGCCTGGTCGATCTTCTGGGTGGTGAAACCGTCGCGGGCACCCTTGGGGGAGTCGATCAGGGTCTGGCCGTCCTTGGTGATCACGTAGCGCTCCACCCAGGTGCGGGTGACGTTGGCATCCCAGGGGACATCATTTTCGATCTTGCAGGCCTTGACGCAGAAACCGCAGCCGACGCACTTGTGGACATCGACCAGAAAGACCCAGCGAACCTTGCCCTTGCCATTCTTTTCAGCGTGCAGTCTTTTGGGGTTGAACACCTCCAGGGCGCTCAGCGGTATGGCAAGACCGCCGGCCACGATCATCGCTTTCTTGCAGAATTCACGGCGGTTCATCATGATTTCACCTCCGGTTTCCGATATTTCGGATTTGATTTGGTCGGGTCGTGAGGATAGTGGCACATGACGCATTCTGCCTCGGGATGATGTTTTTCCGGGTCGATGCCCGGGATTTTCCCCCGAGCGCTCTCCTTGTACGGGAGATAGGCATGGCAGCGGATACAGAGCGCGCGGCTGCGGTCAATGTTCAGCCCGACCGGATCTTCGGGATGATCATAATTTGGGCCGTGGCAGTTTTCACAACTGATGGAGCCATGGGGCGAGTCCTTGATATCGTCATATTTGTCCTTATGGCATTCCCTGCAGGTCTTGGCTGTCTTGTATTTGACCGGGAACTTCTTCCAGTCGGCCTCGTTCGATTTGCGGTGCCAGCCATACATATAACCCCGCTCATGGGCACCAAAGTCATCTGGAACTAACACTGTTCTAAGTGTCAGGATTCCGATGACTATTAGCCAGAACAATAAACAGTGGTCGCCAGACATGGTTTTTCAAGTTACGCACCTCCTGAGTTTGGTTAGTGCAGAGTAGGCCATGCCAATCATTGTCAATTATAACTATACTAATTTATAACAGCGTTCATATTTTAATGAATTGAGTAAATTTGTCAATACTGATTTCGACAATATGCAAACGTTATATATTAGCCTCAAGATGTTATGCGAGCAGTCGCAAGATCAAAAAAACTTTGACAAATCGTGCTGATGCAAGGTAAATAGATACTCTTTTAGAGGTTAATTATCATTTCACTGGCTTATTTATACCGTACTTAAGGAGATGTTCAATGGCCATTCGTAAAACAGCAGGATATGCCTGGAACCTGATCAGCCTTATCGGCATGGTCGTGGCTGTGACAGCAGCCGCCCTCATTATAGTTTTTTTCGCTTTTGAGGCTATTACCGGGGTTGAACACGCCTACCTGGGGCTTATGACCTACTTCCTTTTTCCGGGCATGCTGATTTTCGGACTGCTGCTGGTCCCTTTCGGCGCCTGGCGGGTTCGTAACGAGCGGCGCAAAGCAGCCATTGAGGGGATGCTTTCCCTTGATGAAGAGATTCCGCAATTTCCGCGGCTCGATCTTAACGACCCGCACCGGCGCCATCTCTTTATTTTCTTTATTTGTGCTACCGTTATATTCGTCGTGGTTGTTGCCGTTGCCTCCATCAAGGGCTTCGAGTTCACCGAATCGACTGTTTTTTGCGGTGAAGTCTGTCATGTGGTAATGGAACCAGAGCATACCGCCTGGAGTAATTCACCTCACGCCAAGGTAAAATGTGTTGAATGTCACGTCGGCCCTGGTGCCGCCTGGTATGTTAAGGCTAAAATATCCGGCATGCGCCAGCTGTATGCTGTTGCCTTCCACACCTATCCGGAAACCATTGAAACACCGATTGACAACCTTCGTCCGGCACGGGAAACCTGTGAACATTGTCACTGGCCGGAAAAGTTCTACGTGGGTCGTCAAAAGATTTTCAATCATTACGCCCCCAACGAGGAGAATACTCCGCGGAGCATCGATATGCTGATTCACATCGGCGGTAACCCCAAGTCTCCAAACAGTCAGCGGTATTCATTGGCACATTGGCAAGGAGGTTACCTTTATTGCCCGTGACAAGAAGAGACTTGATATCCCCTATGTGGCCGTCAAGGACAAGAATGGCAAACTGCACGAATACTCAAACATCGAAAAGCCACTTACCAAGGACGAGATCGCCAAAGGGAACAAGCGCTTGATGGACTGCACCGACTGCCATAACCGTCCAACCCATATTTATCATTCTCCTGGTGAGGAAATGGACTTGAATTTCGTCTCGAACCGATATCGATCGCTCACTCCCGTTCATCAAAAAAGTGGCTGTTGAAATACTTGAACGGCCATACAAGATCAGCGAAGAGGCCTCTGCAGCGATAGCCAAAGAGATTCCGGCCTACTACGCCAAAAACTACCCGAAAGTTGCGCAGGAAAAGGCTGCATGCCATCAACCAGGCTGTGGAGCGCGTGAAGGACATTTACAGCCGGAACTATTTCCCGAAAATGAAAGTCAAGTGGAATACCTATCCGAACTATATCGGCCATTTCTATACGCCGGGATGTTTCCGCTGCCATGATGGCAAGCACAAGACTGCCGAAGGCAAGATCATTTCCAAGGACTGCAAGCTTTGTCACGATGTCCTTGACCAGACACAGGAGAACATCCCGGTCGGCAGCAAACCGAAAAACTTCGTCCATCCGGTTGATATCGGTGACGAGCTTTATAAAACGAATTGTTCAGATTGTCATATGGCCGGTGGTGAGGACGTTGCCGGTGGCGGCAGCCACGAAGAGAAGAAGGCGCATTAACCAATAAAAAGAGCCCCCGGAAAACCGGGGGCTCTTTTTATTACCAGTATAGCTGATGTCAGAAGTTTACTCCCTTACAAAAATATCCATGATCCGTCTTGTCAACCATCCCCATGACATGCATGTACTCGTCTTCAATCATGTCATAGTGCCCCTGCGTCTCCTTGACCACCCGATCAAAGACCCCTTTTACAAGAGGATCGATAATGTCCTTTGCGATAACTGAATACTGAGCTACTACTGACTTTTCTTCCTTCATGGCGATCTCAAGCGCCTGCTGCTCCGCTGTGCTTTCACCTATTACCTTAAGAAGTGCTTTGTAGGTCGAGTTGTTTGCATCCGGCGGAGTTTTCATGAAACTTTCGATATCACCAAATTCCTTCCCTTTGTAATGGCCAAAAAAAGCCTTCAGATGTCCGACTTCCTCATTGGCGAGCAGGTCAAAAACCTTTTTCGCTCGCTCATTTTTGGCAATTGTAGACGCTTTACGGTAAAAATCCATGCTGTCCTTCTCTCCCTGTATAGCCAGCTTAAGCGCCTCTTCAAGAGTATATTCCTTTCCCATTTTCATCTCCTCCCTTAGCTCTGTTTAGTTTTGCTGCTATTTTACAGTTAATTCAATCAAGTTCAAGTGACATAATTGATTTTTTCAAACTGATTTAATGTCAGCCGCCAGCCTGAAAAGAAATTGGGCATTTTCTGATGTGACAGTGGCAACTTCTTCGATGGAAAACCCTTTAATCTCTGCTACCTTGAGGGCGATGTCGACCAGAAATGCGGGCTCATTAACAACTCCTCGATGGCACGCCGGAGACAGATCAGGTGAATCTGTTTCAAGGAGGATATCCTGCAATGAAATCGCTTTGACAACCGCAATAGGCCTGACAGCGTTTTCCCAGGTAACTGAACCGGCCACCCCGATTTTAAGCCCCATGCCAATACACTTTCGAGCGGTTTCCAGACTGCCGGAAAATGCGTGCATAACCCCGCCGAATTCCTCTATCCGCTCTTCAGCAAGGATTCTGATAGTATCTGCAAAGGCTTTACGACAGTGGATAATTACAGAAAGACCGGCATCTCTCGCTATCCGCAACTGTGCCTTGAACACCTCTTGCTGAAGCTCACGCGGCGGCATGTCGTTACTGTAGTCAAGGCCGATCTCACCTATGGCGACGATATCAGGAATCAGCTTTTCCAGCGTCGCCGCCGCAGCAGAGCTCCATTTATCCGCATGCAGAGGGTGAACACCGGGCGCGGCAAATATCCGGCAGTCAGCCGCGGCAAGAGCGATGATTTTCTCCCAGAACTGCGGCTCGACCCCGGGAACTATAAAGCGAAGAACTCCGCAATTTGAGGCAGACGTGAGGATTTCAGGAAGTCTGGAAGAGAGTGGCGGGAAATCAAGGTGGCAGTGGCTGTCAATGAGCATGGTATCAAGCTTGCGGAAGTTCTCGCTTCGCCCGCCGCTCCTCCCTGGAACATATCAAGCGCGAGCAGGCGACCCCGACACAGATGGCCGAGTCAGCCACATTGAAGGCCGGCCAGTGGTGGCCTCTCCAGTAGACATCCAGGAAGTCGATAACTTCGCCCATTCTCACCCGGTCAATCAGATTGCCGACCGCCCCGGCCAGGATCATGGTCAGGGAGACAGCCGCAAAGCGCTGGTCATCGCGCAGCTTTTTGAAAGCCACCAGAATCGCAATAACGGCAATGACTGTGGCGAGCAGAAAAAAGGGAGCCGCCAGCTTGCATCAGAAAGGAAGCTGAAGGCCGCCCCCCGGTTGCGGAGGTAGGTGATGCTGAACAGTCCGTCGATGACCGGGATCGACTCATACAGCTTCATGGACCCGTCGATATAAAGCTTGGTCAGTTGATCGATGACAAGAATCAGCGGTGTCAATGCCAGCAGGACAAGATACTTTGCTTTCATAGTACCGCAGCGGTGCATTTCGGACAGATAGCCGGATGGTCGGCAGCAGTGCCGAGTTCTTCGCTGTAGCACCAGCAGCGCTCGCACTTGGATCCGGGAGCTGCATCAACAAATATATTGAGCCCGGCAATTGACTCGGCAGCGTATGACCTCGCCAACGATATCAGCCACAAGCTCTACTTTCGAGACGATGAAGATTGCGGCAAGCTCTTCTGCATATTCGCCAAGGAAGCTCATCAACTCAGCTTCTGCCGAAATAACCACCCTGGCATCAAGGGAATGGCCGATGATTTTGGCAACGCGCGCCTGCTCAAGCGCTTTGGAAACTTCGGCGCGCACTTTCATGATCCGCTCCCAGCGCTCTACCAGGGTATCGTCCTTCAGTTCCGGCTGGAGAGCCGGAAATGAGGCCAGATGAACGCTGGCTTCGTGTTCTCCCGGCAGGTACTGCCACGCTTCGTCAGCTGTGAAGGAGAGCACCGGCGCAATCAGCCGGACCAGCGAGTCGAGGATGCGGTACATGACGGTCTGGGCGCTTCTGCGCTGGAGCGAGTCAGCCTTGCTGGTGTAGACCCGGTCTTTGAGGATATCAAGGTAGAAGGCGCTCATCTCGACGGTGCAGAAGCCGTTGACCGCATGGTAGAGAACGTGGAACTCGTATTCATCGTAGCAGCTGCAGCACCTTCTCCTTCAGCAGCTCCAGCTGATGCAGCGCCCAGCGGTCGATCTCCGGCATCTCTGCACGGAGCGACAGAGTCGCTTGCCGGGTCGAAATCGCTGAGATTGCCGAGGATGTAGCGGCAGGTGTTGCGGATGCGGCGGTAGGCCTCGGAGAGGCGGGTCAGGATCTCCTGGGAGATGCGGATATCGTCGCGGTAATCCTGGGCCGCCACCCAGAGGCGGAGGATTTCGGCGCCGTACTTCTTGATGACCTCTTCCGGGGCGACCACATTGCCGACCGACTTGCTCATCTTGCGGCCGGAGCCGTCAACGACGAAGCCGTGGGTCAGGACATTCTTGTAGGGGGCAACGCCACGGGTGCCGACACTCTCCAGAAGCGAGGAGTGGAACCAGCCGCGGTGCTGATCGCTCCCTTCCAGATACATATCGGCCGGCGAAGCAGAGCTTCGGATTCGGTCTCCAGCACGGCGGCATGGGAAACGCCCGAGTCGAACCAGACATCGAGGATGTCGTTTTCCTTGTCAAAGGCGGCTGCGCCGCACTTGGGGCAGTTCGTTCCGGCAGGCAGAAGCTTCTCCGCGCTCCAGTCGAACCAGATATCGGAGCTATGCTCCTTGAAAGCTCGGCGACATGATCCATGATCTTGCCGTCGGCCATGTACTCGCCGCAGGCAGTGCAGTAGAAGGCGGTGATCGGCACCCCCCAGGTGCGCTGGCGTGAAATGCACCAGTCCGGACGGTTTTCGATCATGCCGAAGATCCGCTCGCGTGCCCCATTTCGGGATCCACTGCACATCGTTGATCGCTTCCAGCGCCTTCTGGCGCAGGTCGTTCGCCTTCATGGAGATGAACCACTGCTCGGTGGCGCGGAAGATGATCGGCTTCTTGCAGCGCCAGCAGTGCGGGTAGGAGTGGCTGATACTTCGCCGACGCCGACCAGGGCGCCGACTTCGGTCAGCTTTTCGATGACGCTTCTGATTGGCGTCAAAGACGAACTGGCCGCCGAAGAATTCCAGATTCTGGAGATATTTGCCGTGATTGTCGACCGGGTTATAGATATCGAGCCCGTGCTTCAGGCCCATTTCGTAGTCGTCCTGGCCGTGGCCGGGGGCGGTGTGAACGCAGCCGGTACCGGCCTCCAGGGTGACATGCTCGCCGAGCAGGATGACCGAGTCGCGCTCGTAGAAGGGGTGGCGCGCAGTTCTTGCTGCTCAAGGAGCGCTGCCTTGAAGGTGGCGATAACCTCACCGCTCAGCGCCGGTTGCCTTGAGAAACGACTCCTTCAGCCCGTCGGCAACGATCAGCACTCCCTGCTCCGTCTCCAGCGCCACATAGTCGAATTCGGGATGGAGCGAAATTGCCAGGTTGGCCGGGATCGTCCAGGGGGTAGTCGTCCAGATGACGACGATACGCCTCTTTGCCGGCCAGCGCCGGGATGGCGGCAGAAACATCGTCCTTGAGGCGGAACTTGACGAAGATCGACGGCGAGGTGTGATCGGCGTACTCAACTTCGGCCTCGGCCAGGGCGGTAACGCAGGAGGAGCACCAGTGCACCGGCTTTCTGCCCCGGTAGAGCCCGCCGTTATCGGCGAACTTGGCCAGCTCGGCGGCGGTAATCCCTTCATACTCGTAGTTCATGGTCAGGTAGGGGTTGTCCCAGTCGCCGAGAACGCCGAGCCGCTTGAATTCCTCTTTCTGGATATCAATGAACTTCGCCGCATACGTCGCGGCACTCCTTGCGCATCTCCAGTTTGGACATTGTCGTGTTTTTTCGAGCCGAGATTCTTCTCCACCTGCAGTTCGATCGGCAGGCCGTGGCAGTCCCAGCCCGGCACATAGGGGGCATGGAAACCTTCCATCCGCTTGCTCTTGAGGATAATGTCCTTGAGAATCTTGTTGAGGGCGTGACCGATATGGATATGGCCGTTGGCATAAGGAGGGCCGTCATGGAGAATATAGGCGGGCTTTGTTGCCGGCTCTCTTCCAGCTTGCTGTAGAGCCCTGCAGCCTCCCACTTGGCCAGCATTTCCGGCTCGCGCTGGTTAAGGTTGGCCTTCATCGGGAAGTCGGTAAGCGGCAGATTAAGGGTGTCTTTATACTCCATGGAAATCCTCCGGTTGAATCGTTTAGAACTTGCTAAAATAGCCGGAACTTATTGAAACGTCAAGGATAAAGGCGTGATCGACAGGAATTCGGCAGGAAGAGATGGCCCGGTATGACCGGTGCGCCTTGCCGAAAACTCTGTGGAGAGGACCAGCTTTCCCTCTCTTGATACTTTCTTGATACCAAGCTCACCCATCTTGACACTTTTTTTATGTCAAATCGGCTACCGTTTAATGGCAGGAATAGTCAGTTATGGGGAGCACGATGGACAATTCATCATCACCAGAACAAGGATCACTGCTGCAGAAGCTCATCCGTGGCATCATCGGCGCTCCGAAGCATCTCAAGGATCCGCACCTGTTCCACAAGATCTCGCTGATTCCGATTCTGGCCTGGATCGGTCTGGGCGCCGACGGCCTGTCATCCTCGGCCTACGGCCCGGAAGAGGCCTTCAGGGCCCTGGGCGAGCACACCTACCTGGCGGTCTTTCTCGGCCTGGCCACGGCGCTGACCGTCTTCATCATCTCCTATGCCTACTCGCGCATCATCGAGCACTTCCCCCACGGCGGCGGCGGCTACATCGTGGCCACCCACATGCTGGGGGAAAAGGCCGGGGTGGTCTCCGGCAGCGCCCTGCTGGTGGACTATGTGCTGACCATCACCGTCTCCATCGCCTCCTGCTGCGACGCCGTCTTCAGCTACATCCCCCAGAGCTACCACCATTACAAGGTGCCGGTGGCCTGTCTCCTGACCGTGCTCCTGATCGTGCTCAACATCCGCGGGGTCAAGGAATCGATCACCGTCATGGCGCCGATCTTCATGGTCTTCGTCGTCACCCACCTGCTGATGCTGCTCTACGGGGTTTTCACCCATACCGACAAATGCGGCCCGCTGGTCTGCGATGTCCAGGCCGGTTTCAGTCACGACCTGTCCAGCATCGGCATCTTCGGCATCCTGCTGCTGTTCCTGCGGGCCTACTCCCTGGGGGGCGGTACCTATACCGGCATCGAGGCGGTCTCCAACGGCCTGCAGATCATGCGCGAACCGCGGGTGCAGACCGGCAAGCGGACCATGCTCTACATGGCCACCTCGCTGGCCTTCACCGCCGGCGTGCTGTTCTCTGCTATTCGCTGGTGGGGGTCAAGCCGGTGGAGGGGAAGACCCTCAATGCCGTGCTGGCCGACGGCCTGTTCGGCAACTGGCCGATGGGGAACTGGATTTCCTTCATCACCATCTTCTCCGAAGGCGCCCTGCTGCTGGTGGCGGCCCAGGCCGGCTTTGTCGACGGACCGCGGGTCATGGCCAACATGGCCATCGACTCCTGGCTGCCGCACCGCTTCGCCGCCCTGTCGGTCCGCCTGACCATGCGCAACGGCATTCTCCTCATGGGCATCGCCGCCATTGCCCTGCTGTTCTACACCCACGGCTCGGTTTCGGCCCTGGTGGTCATGTACTCCATCAACGTCTTCATCACCTTTTCCCTCTCCCAGCTGGGGATGTCGAAGTTTTTCATCCAGCGACCGGCAAGAAGACCCGCAGTGGATGCGCCACCTCTCCGTCCACCTGGTGGGGCTGGTGCTCTGCGTGACCATCCTGACCATCACCGTGTTCGAGAAGTTCCTGAAGGGGGCTGGATGACCCTGGTGATCACCTCGGTGGTGATCGGCCTCTGCTACCTGATCAAGGGGCATTACACCAGGGTCCGCAGGGGTTTGCCGACCTGGACAAACCCTGCTGGATGTGCCGATCCACGAACATGGCGAGCCGCCGGCGCTGGATCGCAACGCCCCCACCGCCATCCAGCTGGTCTCCGGCTACAGCGGCTTCGGGGTGCATACCCTCTTCTCGATCCTGACAACGTTCCCCAAAACCTACAAGAATATAATCTTTCGTCTCCGTTGCGGTCATTGACTCCGGCTCCTTCAAGGGGGCCGAAGAGATCGAGGCGCTGGAGGCATCCATCAAGGACGGTCTGGAAAAGTACGTGGCACTGGCCCGGCAAGCTCGGTTTTGCCGCCGATTACCGCATGGTGCTGGCCACCGACGTGGTGGAAAGTGTCATCGACAGCTGCAAGGAGGTGGCGCAGGAGTATCCCCGCTCCACGGTCTTCACCGGCCAGCTCACCTTCCGCCTGGAGAAGTTCTACCACCGCTTGCTGCACAACGAGACCGCCTTCGCCATCCAGCGCCGCCTGCAGTGGGACGGCCTGACGACGGTCATCATGCCGATCCGGGTGAGGACGTGAACAGCGGCAGAACATGCTCAGGTTGCTAATAATAAGAATTGACAGCACGCTGAAATTCGGTTTAAACGGAAAAGAGTTCCTCGTTAGCATGAGGCGTTTGCACAAACAGAGGCTACTGCCCGAAAACGTCGAAAGACGCCAATGGGTAGACCAGGTCTTGCCGGATTAAGGCTTGACTTAAGGTAGCTGGTCATCCGACCTACGTTGTGCACTGCCGAAAACCTACGAGTGGGGAATCAGCGCTTGTATTTTTTTGCGGCCACGATTCCCTCGTGGCCGTTTTCATTTGAACAGCATCAAACATAGAAAGGTGGTGGTTATCTACATTGGACAGTCATAGTAGCGATTATCCTTTACCCATCCCGTTCCCGCTGCGGTAGTTAGTTCAAAGCCCCCCTCATCCTTTCTCTGCTTTGACTGTTGCCGTTGTGTTGAACGGGAAAACCAGAAAAGCGGGGAATCCTTTGCTGGATATCTCTCTTCCAAACATTTCAGCCTCAGGCCGGGTCATTGTAATAAACGTGATTGTCGTCATGCGTTTACCTCACCCTGAGACGGAAGGAGATTTACGCATATGCTCAAGTGCTCAGATATTTTTTTCAGTGATGCCTACGTTCAATTCACTCCCCATAAGGAGGTAAACGTAGCATGACAGAAGAACTTAACGAAGTCTATTTCAGCCGGGTGCTGGGAAAGATGGTTATAAACGAATACGGCCGCAGGATCGGCACGTTCGGTGGATCTTGTCATGGTTCCCGGTGATGGATTTCCCCAGGTCTCCCACCTGATCGTCAGCCAGAAAAAGGGTCGCATGATCATCCCTTGGGGGGCCATCTCGCTCTTCACCCGTCTGGTTATCTCTGTCAAAGGGGCGCTGACTGAGTTCCCGGTCTATGCCGAGGCTGAAAACGAGATCCTCGTCAAGCGGGACATCCTCGACAAGCAGATCGTCGATGTGGACGGCGCCAAGGTCGTCCGGGTCAACGATCTCAAGCTCGGCAAGTATCAAAGAGTTTCTCTGTATTCTTTCCGTGGATATCGGTCTGGGCGGACTGCTCCGTCGCCTCGGTTACGAAAAGTTCGGCCAAGAAGGTTGTCAGTGCTGCTCGGCAAGGAGATTCCCCATCAGGAGATCAGCTGGGAATACGTCCAGCCGCTGGAGATGAATCTCTCCAGGCTGGCGCTGACCATGGCCCATGACCAGCTGGCCGAGATGCACCCGGCCGACCTGGCCGCCATCATCAGCAATATCTCCCACCAGCACATCCAGGACGGTACTGATCTCCCTCGACACCGAAACCGCCGGTGAGGCGATCCACGAACTCGATCCGGAACTACGCAGCCGGGTCATTACCGAGATGGACAGCGAGCTGGCTTCGGACATCCTTGAAGAGATGGAGCCGGACGAGGCGGCCGACGTCCTCGGCGACCTGTCGGAGGAGAAGGCCCAGGAGCTGCTCGAGCTGATGGATGCCGAGGAGCCGAGGATATCCAGGAACTGATGGAGCACGAGGACGACACTGCCGGCGGTCTGATGAACAACTCGTTTCCTGACTGTTCGGCTCGGCCATGACCGCCGGGGAGGCGTTTGCGGCTGTGCAGGCGCAATGCCGCGGAGGTCGAGATGGTCTCCTATACCTATATTCTTGATGAGGAGGAACGGCTGGCGGGGGTCGTCAGCCTGCGCGAACTGCTGATAACGCCGCCGGAGACGCCGGTGGACGAGATCATGGCCGAAAACATCAAGTCGGTGCCTGTCGACGCGACGAGCCGGAGGATGTGCTGGAGATTATCGCCAAGTACAACCTGATATGCGGTGCCGGTACTTGACGCTGCCGGGGAAGATGGTCGGGATCGATCACCGTGGACGACATCCTGGAAATGTTCCTCCCCTATGCCCTGAAACGGAAACGGCACGGTTGATTGCTTGATAACCTGAAGCCGTGCAGCATTAACACCCGAATAGTTTCAAAGAGGAAATTATGTTTACCGGTCTCGGTTTTTCCCGGCTCTTGAGGCCGCTCACGCAAGGTTAATCGCCGCAATATCATGCTCTTCCTGGCCATCCTCGGCCCGGGCATCATCACCGCCAACGTCGACAACGACGCCGGCGGCATCACCACCTACTCCCTGGCCGCGGCCAACTACGGCTATTCCATCCTCTGGATGATGATCCCGACCACCATGGCGCTGGTCGTCGTCCAGGAGATGTGCGCCCGCATGGGGGCGGTCACCGGCAAGGGGCTGTCCGACCTGATCCGGGAATCCTTCGGCGTCAAGGTCACCTTCTACGTCATGATTGCCCTCTTCCTCACCAACATGGGGAACTCCATCTCCGAGTTTGCCGGCATTGCCGCCAGCCTGGAGATCTTCGGCATCAGCAAGTATATTTCCGTGCCGGTCTGCGCCCTGCTGTCTGGCTGCTGATCGTCAAGGGATCCTACAAGATCGTGGAAAAGGTTTTCCTGGTGGCCTGCCTGGTCTACATCGCCTACCCGATTGCCGCTTTCATGGCCGGCCCGAACTGGGATCTCGTGCTCAAGGCCACCGTCACCCCGACCTTCAAGAGCGACAGCGCCTACGTCATGACCCTGATCGGCATCATCGGCACCACCATCGCCCCCTGGATGCAGTTCTACCAGCAGTCGGCCGTCGTGGAAAAGGGGATCACCGCCGAACAGTATGCCTTCACCCGGCTCGATGTCATCATCGGCTGCGTCATGGCCATCGTCGTGGCCTTCTTCATGATGGTGGCCTGCGCCTCGACCATCCACGTACAGGGTCTCAAGATCGAAACCGCTGCCGATGCCGCCATGGCCCTGAAACCGCTGGTCGGCCAGCATGCCTCTGCCCTGTTCGCCTTCGGCCTGTTCAATGCTTCGCTCTTTGGGGCCTGCATCCTGCCGCTTTCCACGGCCTACTACATCTGCGAGGGGATGGGGTGGGAGTCCGGGGTCGACAAGGACTTCCAGCAAGGCGCCCCAGTTTTTCTGGCTCTTCACGGTCATCATCATCATCAGCGCCCTGATTATCCTGATCCCCAACGCACCGCTGATCGCCATCATGTATATCTCCCAGGTGGTCAACGGCGCAGTGCTCCCCTTTGTGCTCGATATTCATGCAGCTATCTGATCATCATGCCGATCAGGGTGAGGACATAATTTTTCACTCAAACATGGGATGGAAGCTTCAGGGCAAACAGGGAGAAACTGCGCCGCCGTTATTATTCCAGGCAGTGCGCCACCAGGACGGTAACGTCATCCGGTAACTGTCCCTGCTGCTCGGTCAGCGCCAGAAGCCTGTCCACCATCTCCTGGGCGCCGGCGGCACCGGCGAGGCGCCCGGCCAGGAGCCGGTTGTCCAGCGCCAATTCCGGTCTGGCATCGATCAGGCCGTCACTGAAGAGCAGCATGGTATCTCCCTTTTCAAAATAGATGATCCCCTCCTGGCAGACATTGCTGCCCACTCCCAGGGGGAGACCGCGCGGCAGGAGCTCCTCCACGGCGCCGTCCCGCCGCCGCAGAAAAACATAGCCATGGCCGCAGTCGACATAGGTCAGGCGGCGCTCTGCGGCGTACAACTGCCCCAGGAACAGGGTGACGAAACTCTCCGCATTTTCCAGGTCGGCCAGCACGGCGGATTCGGCCAGCCGCAAGGCCTCTGCCGGACGGTTATGGCTGACGGAGCGCATGGAAGCCCGGACCGTCGCCATGAGCATGGCCGCCGCCATCCCCTTGCCCATGACATCGCCAAGGGTCAGCGCCCACACCCCCGTGCAGACCTCCTGCCAGTCGAAAAAATCGCCGCCCACCTGTTTGGCGGGGAGGCAGTGGGCCGCGATATCGAACCCGGGGATCTGCGGATAGACGCGCGGCAGGAGCTTTTCCTGAATTTCGGCAGCGTAGACCAGCTCTGCCTGCAGCTGGTAGCGGCGCATTTCGCTCTCCCGCAGGGCTTCTTCCGCCTTCTTCCTTTCGCTGATGTCCCTGATCAGGCCGATATTGCCGGTTGCGACCCCTTGCCGGTCCAGATGCTTGAGGGCGTGCAGTTCGCCGATGAAGATCTCGCCGTTTTTCCTCCGGAAATGGATCTCCAGGATTTTCCCCTTGACCGACCCCCTGATATCGAAGATCTCCCTGCCGGTACTGCGGTACTCTTCCTCGTCGGCATAGATGATGCTGACATTCTGCCCGATCACCTCCTCCAGCTCGTAACCGAATGTCTCCCGCAGGGCCGGCTGGTTGACATTCACTATGTTGCGCTGGTGATCGCTGACAACGATGACGTCGCGAATGCTGGTGAACAGGTTCTGATAGCTCTCCGCCCGTTCCTGGATCTCCAGATAGGCTTTTGCCAGCGCAGCCTGCGCCTCGTTCCGTTCCGCCCGCTCCTCGCACTCGGCCAGCGCCCGCTTGATTGCCGGTACCAGCCGGGAAAGCCGGTTTTTCAGGACGTAGTCGGTAGCCCCGTTCTTGAGGGACTCGATCGCCGCCTCTTCCCCCAGTCTGCCGGAAACGAAAACGAAGGGCAGGTCGGGATGCTTCTCCCGGACTATGGCCAGCGCGCTCATGCCGTCGAAGGCGGGGAGAGAGTAATCGGCGAGCACCAGACCGATCTCCCCCCGTTCCAGCTCCGCCACAAAATCTTCGCGGGTGGCAACCAGCAGCACCTCGCAGTCGATCCCTTCTTCGGCAATGGTTGCCAGAATCAGTTCGGCATCGGCCGGGTCATCTTCCAGATGGAGTATTCGCAGGGGCCGTTTCATTTTTTCTCGCAGGTCCTTCTGGAGACGAGCGGCGGTTCATTGATGATCGCCCAGAAGGCGCCCAGCTCCTTGACCGCATCCATGAAATCGTGAAAGTTGACCGGCTTTACCACGTAAGCATTGACCCCCAGCCGGTAGGTTTCGATCATATCCCGTTCCTCGCGGGAAGAGGTGAGCACTACCACCGGGATACATTTCAACTGCTCATCGGTCTTGATGGTGCGCAGCACTTCGATGCCGTCCACCTTGGGAAGCTTGAGGTCAAGCAGTATCACTGACAGTCCCTGGCAGTCATGGCCGTGATATTTCCCCCGGCAGTAGAGATAATCCAGGGCTTCGGCGCCGTCATGCACCCATTCGACCCCATTGGCGAGATTGTGCTCTGCCAGCGCTTCCATGGTAAGTTCCGCATCATTGGGATTGTCTTCCACCAACAGGATCCGTTTCAATTTGACCATGAGCCATCCCCCTTTGCTTGCGGCAGCGAGAACCAGAAGACCGCGCCGCCTCCTACCGTCCCTTCGGCCCAGACCCTGCCGCCATGGCGGTGAATGATCCGCTGCACATTGGCCAGGCCGACGCCGGTGCCGGCAAACTCTTCCGCGTCATGAAGCCGCTGGAACAGGCCGAACAGTTTATCCACGTACTGCATATCGAAGCCGACGCCGTTATCCCTGACGAAGAAAAGCGTTTCCCGCGGGTCATCGTCAACTGCACCGATTTCGATCCTTGCCTGAGGGCAGGGGCGGGTGTATTTCAGGGCATTGCCAATGAGATTTGCCAGCACCTGGTGAAGCATGGCGGCATCCCCCTCCACTGCCGGCAACGAGGCAATCTCCCAGACGATATCCCTCCCCTGCGTCTCTTCCTGCAGTTCGGCGATAACTTCTCTTGCCAGCTGATTGAAATCTATCCGGCTTTTCATCACTTCTGCCCGGCCCATGCGGGAGAAGGCCAGGATGTCGTCAATGAGAGTGCCCATTTTCTGGGCCGCTGTCGAGATTACCTCCAGGTAGTGGCGGCTCTTGTCGTCCAGGGCGCTGAGGTCCCGCTTGTTCAGGAGTTCCACAAAGCCGGTGACGTGGCGCAGCGGCGCGCGCAGATCATGGGAGACGGAATAGCTGAAGGCTTCCAGTTCCTTGTTGGCGGCCTCGACCTGCTCGACATGATGTTTCAGCTCCTCATTGAGAGCGTTGATCTTTTTCTCTGCCCGCCGCCGGTTCAGGGTCTCGACAAAGGCGACCGAGAGCGCCTCGACATCATGCTGATCGTCCAGGGTATAGCCGGACTCCTTGTTGGCCAGGGCGATCATGCCGATGGTCCCCCCCAGGTATCGTAACGGCACCCCCAGAAACGAATCAAGCCGCGGGTGGCCGTGCGGTTTTTCAACCGCGTCGGGATGGCCGGACGGATCATTGATGATCCAGGACGAATTCTCCTTGAGCCCCAGGCGGTTTATCCCCCGGCTGGGCATGCTTTTCAGAAGCGTGTAGGCCTCCGGCCGCGGGACCTGGCAGGCGTCCCACCCCGCCCGGCTGATGGTGGTCGTATCGAAGAGCCCCTGCGGGTTGAGCTCGCCGATGAATCCTATTTTGCTGCCGGTCAGCTCCTCGGCGACTTTCAGGCAGACTTGCGCCACTTCCTCTTCGCTCTCGCAGGCGGTGGTTTCCCTGAATATCCTGATGATCGCCGTCAAGAGGGCAATCTGCCGCCGTGTCGCTTCATCCGCCGGTTCCGGCGCGCTGACCTCTGCTGCTGTTAGCTGATTCTTGTTCATTTGGTGTCCTGTTCATCGATAACGTAGTCGGGCAGGGCGATGTCCTAAGATTCTAGCGTAATTTGGTGGCATTTCAAGTCGGTTGGCGGTGCCCAATTTCTTGATACCTTCTTGACATCCTTTACCCCCATTTTGACACCCAATTTATCTTCTCCCTGCTAACCTGAGACCATCGAATGATACGTGGTCAAGTGAGGGAGCTCAGCCATGAAAGCCTATCTGTACGATGAAGAAACCGGTCTCTACGAGGGTGAAACTTTCGAGGAAGCTGATACACTTCAATATGAGAGTGGCTTAACCACCATCCCCCCGCCCGACTATGAACATGGCCAGGTGCCGGTGTTCGACCGGCAGAAGAATGAGTGGACCGTGATCCCGGTCAGTATAGCCCGTCAGCTGCTGAAGATCAGCCCGTCGAGCTCCAAGGAGAGTAAATTATGAACATGTATGAATGGCTGCAAACAATCCTCTTTTTCGTCGTGCTGCTGGCCCTGGTCAAGCCGCTCGGCAGCTTCATGGCCAAGGTCTTCCAGGGGGAGCGCACCTTTCTGTCGCCCGTCCTGGTCCCCTGCGAGAACCTGCTCTACCGCATCTGCGGGGTGAAGCAGGACGAGGAGATGGGCTGGCAGCGCTATGCCGGCGCCATGCTCCTCTTCAACCTGGCGCTCTTCGTGGCGCTCTTCGCCATGCTGATGACCCAGCACCTGCTGCCGCTCAATCCGCAGAAGCTGCCGGCCTTCACCTGGCAACTGGCGCTGAACACGGCGGTCAGCTTCACCACCAACACCAACTGGCAGGCCTATGTGCGGCGAGCAGGCGGCCAGCTACTTCACCCAGATGGTGGGGCTGGCGGTGCACAACTTCGTCTCCGCCGCCACCGGCATGGCGATCGCCATTGCCCTGATCCGCGGCTTCGTGCGGCGCAAGACCTCGATGCTGGGCAACTTCTGGGTCGATATGACCCGCTGCACCCTCTACATCCTGCTGCCGATCTCCCTGATCGCCGCCCTCGTCCTGGTCTCCCAGGGGGTGATCCAGAACTTCAGCGCCTACAAGACCGTGCCGCTGGTCCAGGCGACCAGCTACGACAAGCCGAAGCTGGACGACAAGGGCAACCCGCTCAAGGATGCCAAGGGCAACCCGGTCACCGAGAGCGTGACGGTCAAGGAGGTCACCATCCCCATGGGGCCGGTCGCCTCCCAGGAGGCGATCAAGGAGCTGGGGACCAACGGCGGCGGCTTCTTCAACGCCAACTCGGCCCACCCCTTTGAAAACCCGACCCCGCTCTCCAACTTCCTGGAGATCCTGCTGATCCTGCTGATCCCCGGCGCCCTGACCTACACCTTCGGCGTCATGGTGGGCAACACCCGCCAGGGGTGGGCGCTGCTGGGGGTGATGCTCTTCATGCTGATCGGTCGCCTTCGGCGTCCTGCAATGGGCCGAGAGCAGCGGCAATCCGCTGGTGGCCAAGCTCGGCGTGCAGGGTGTCAACATGGAAGGGAAGGAGGTCCGCTTCGGCCTGGCCGGCAGCAGCCTCTTCGCCGTCGCCACCACCGGCACCTCCTGCGGCGCGGTCAATACCATGCACGACTCCCTCACCCCCATCGGCGGCATGATGCCGCTCTCCCTGATCCTGCTGGGCGAGATCATCTTCGGCGGGGTCGGCTCCGGTCTCTACACCATGCTGGCCTTCGCCGTCATCGCGGTCTTCGTCTCCGGGCTGATGATCGGCCGGACCCCGGAATACCTGGGCAAGAAGATCGAGGTGCGGGAGATGTGGATGTCGATCATCACCATCCTGACCGCCGGGGTCACGGTCCTGATCCTCTCGGGCATCGCCATGATCACCCCGCCGGCCGTGGCCTCCATGGCCAACCCCGGCGCCCACGGCCTCTCCGAGGTGCTCTACGCCTTTGCCTCCATGGCCAACAACAACGGCAGCGCCTTTGCCGGCCTGAACGCCAACGTCAACTTCTACAACCTGCTCGGCTCGCTGGCCATGACTCATCGGCCGTTATGTCCCGGCGGTGGCGGTGCTGGCCATGGCCGGGTCGCTGGCGGAGAAGAAGTATGTCCCGCCCAGCCTCGGCACCCTGCCGACCGACAAGGCGCCGTTTGCCCTCTGGCTGACGCTGGTCATCCTCATCGTCGGCGCGCTGACCTTTTTCCCGGCCCTGTCCCTGGGGCCGATCGTCGAACATCTGACCATGCTGGGAGGTAACTAAGCCATGTCGAAACATACGCCACCAACCGCATATCGATCTTCGATGCGCGGATCTGCAGACCGGCGCCCTGCTCGAATCCCTCAAAAAACTCGACCCCCGCACCCTCTGGCGCAATCCGGTCATGTTCTGCGTGGAGATCGCCAGCGTCATCACCCTGGTCACCTTCGTCATGTCGCTGACCGGCGCCAACACGGAACCGGCCTGGTTCACCGGCACCGTCTCGCTCTGGCTCTGGCTGACGGTGATCTTCTCCACCTTTGCCGAGGCGCTGGCCGAGGGGCGCGGCAAGGCCCGCGCCGCCAGCCTGCGCAAGACCCGCACCGACGTCACGGCCAAGCGCCTGGACAAGCCGGAGTTCGGCAGCAACTACACCACCGTCGGCGCCAGCCAGCTGCGCAAGGGTGACTATGATCCTGGTGGAGGCGCAGGAGATGATCGCCGGCGACGGCGACGTCGTCGCCGGCGCGGCCCTGGTGAACGAGTCGGCGGTGACCGGCGAATCGGCCCCGGTGGTGCGCGAATCGGGCGGCGACCGGAGCGCCGTCACCGGCGGCACCACGGTCATTGCCAACTGCCATCATCGTCAGGATCACCGCCAATCCGGGCGAGACCTTCCTCGACCGGATGATCTCGCCTGATCGAGGGGGCCAAGCGGCGCAAGACCCCCAACGAGGTCGCCCTGGAGGTGCTCCTGATCGCCCTGACCCTGGTCTTCCTGCTGGTCTGCGCCAACATCAGCCCGCTCTCCATCTACAGCGTCAAGGCGGCCGGCCAGGGGACGCCGGTATCGCTGACCATCCTGGTGGCGCTCTTCGTCTGCCTGGCGCCGACCACCATCGCCGCGCTGCTGCCCGCCATCGGCATCGCCGGCATGGACCGCCTCTTCCAGAAGAACGTCATCGCCCTGTCCGGCCGGGCCATCGAGGCGGCCGGCGACGTCAACGTGCTGCTGCTCGACAAGACCGGCACCATCACCCTCGGCAACCGGGAGGCGGTGGCCTTTGTCCCGGTGGGCGGGCACACGCGAACAGGAGCTGGCCGAGGCGGCCCTGATGGCGTCGCTGACCGACGAGACCCCGGAAGGGCGGAGCGTCGTGGTGCTGGCGAAACAGAAGTACGGCCTGCAGCAGGGAGACGCTCCCAGCCGATGCCGAGACCGTCGCCTTCAGCGCCGACACCCGCCTCTCCGGGGTCAATCTGGACGGCAAGCAGTACCGCAAGGGGGCTGCCGACTCGACCATTGCCTTCGTCAAGAAGCTGGGCTGCACAGCCATCCCCAGCGATCTGGCTGACGTGGTCGACAAGATCGCCCGGGCCGGCGCCACGCCGCTGGTGGTCTGCAAGCGATTGCGAGATCCTCGGGGTCATCAACCTGAAGGACATCGTCAAGGCCGGCATCCAGGAGCGCTTCCTGCAGCTGCGCAGCATGGGGATCAAGACGGTGATGATCACCGGCGACAACCCGCTGACCGCCGCCGCCATCGCCGCCGAGGCCCAGGTGGACGACTTCCTCGCCCAGGCCAAGCCGGAGGAGAAGCTGCGCCTGATCCGCGAATACCAGGAGGCAGGGCTTCATGGTGGCGATGACCGGCGACGGCACCAACGACGCCCCGGCCCTGGCCCAGGCCGACGTGGCGGTGGCCATGAACACCGGCACCCAGCCGGCCCGCGAGGCGGCCAACATCATCGACCTGGACAGCAACCCGACCAAGCTGCTGGACATCGTCGAGGTGGGCAAGCAGATCCTGATGACCCGCGGCAACCTGACCACCTTCAGCATCTCCAACGACATCGCCAAGTACTTCGCCATCATCCCGGCGATGCTGCTCTCCATCTATCCCGCAACTGGGGGTGCTGAACGTCATGCACCTGGCCAGCCCCTTCAGCGCGATCCTGTCGGCGGTCATCTTCAACGCCATCATCATCCCGCTGCTGGTGCCGCTGGCCCTCAAGGGGACCAAGTTCCGCCCCATGCCGGCCGAGAAGCTGCTGATCCATAACCTGCTGATCTACGGGGTCGGCGGGATCATCGCGCCGTTTGTCGGGATCAAGGCGATCGATATGGTGATCGGGATGATGGTGTAACACTACCTCCGCCTGAGGGATCGCCTCAATTCAGAGGCGATCGGATGGTCACAATAAGGAGAAACAACCATGAAAGAAATAAAACCGGCAATTCTGCTGTTCGTCATCTTCACCGTCATCTGCGGCGGCATCTATCCGGCAGTCGTCACCGGCATGGCCCATGCCGTCTTCCCGCAAGCAGGCCAAGGGGAGCTTCATCACCGACAAAAGCGGCAAGGAGATCGGTTCCAGCCTGATCGGCCAGCCCTTCTCCGACCCGAAATACTTCTGGCCCCGGCCCTCGGCCACCGCCGATTTCGGCTACAACCCGCTGGCTTCCGGCGGCTCCAATGCCGGCCCGACCAATCCCGACTTACCTGCAAGACCGTCGGCGACCGGGTCAAGGCGCTCCGCGATACGCGGCGTCACCGGCAACGATCCCGGCCGAACTGGTGCAGGCCTCGGCCAGCGGCCTCGACCCGCATATCTCTCCCGAGGCGGCCCTGCTGCAGGTGCCGCGGGTCGCCAAGGCCGCGGAATCTGCCTGAAGACGAGTGCTGAAGGCTCGTTGCGCCAAGTACCGAAGGACGCCAGCTCGGTTTTCTGGGGCGCCGCGGGTCAATGTCCTTGCTCTCAATCTGGAATTGGATAGACTGTCGCCATGATGACCGATAACGACGACATACGCCCCTCTCCGGAGGCGATGCTGAAAGCTGGCCCAGGCCGAGGAGGCACGGCCGAAGCTGGGGCAAGCTGAAGATCTTCCTCGGCTATGCCGCCGGGGTCGGCAAGACCTATGCCATGCTGGAGGCGGCGCGGCAAGCGGAAGCTGGACGGCCGGGACGTGGTGGCGGCCTACGTCGAGTCCCATGGCCGCGCCGAGACCGACGCCCTGCTGGAGGGGCTGGAGATCCTGCCGCGCAAGGCAAGTCGAATACAGGGGGTCGTGCTGCCGGAGATGGATATCGATGCCGTCCTGGCCCGCAAGCCGCAGATCGTCCTGGTGGACGAGCTGGCCCATACCAACGCCCCCGGTTCGCGGCACGAAAAGCGCTGGCAGGATGTGGAGGAGATTCTGGCGGCCGGCATCGATGTCTACACCACGGTCAACATCCAGCATTTCGAGAGCCTCAACGACATCGTGGCCCAGATCACCGGCGTCGACGGTGCGGGAGACCGTGCCGGACCGCCTGCTCGATCTGGCCGTCGAAATCAAGCTGGTCGACATTCCGCCGGAAGATCTGCTGCAGCGGCTGCAGGAAGGGCAAAGTCTACATCTCCGGAGCAGGCTGCCAGGGCCATCGAGAAGTTTTTCCGGCCCGGCAACCTGATGGCCCTGCGGGAGTTGTCCCTGCGCCGCGCCGCCGCCCGGGTGGACGACCAGATGCGGGCCTACATGGAGACCCAGTCCATTGCCGGGCCCTGGCCGGCGGCGGAACGGCTGCTGGTCTGCGTCAGCGGCAGCCCCTACAGCGAAAAGCTGATCCGCGCCACCTGCCGTCTGGCTGAAGAGTTGAAGGGACAGTGGTTCACGGTCTACATCGAGACACCGACAGACAGTCGCCATGTTCGGGAGAACCGGGAGCATATCTGGCGCGACCTGCGCCTGGCTGAAAGCCTGGGAGGCCAGGTGGCATCCATCACCGCCATCGATATAACCGATGCGGTCATGGAATACGCCACGCGGCACAACATCACCAAGATCGTGATGGGCAAACCAACCAGGCGCAGCTGGCGCGAAATTCTGCAAACACCGATCGTGGACCGCATCATCCGCCGGAGCGGGGCCATAGATGTCGTCATCGTCAGTTTCGAACCGGAAAAGTCCGCCGGGGCAGCTACCGTACATAGGCATCGCACCCCGTTTGAACTGCGTGGTTATGCTGGCCAGCCTTGCACTCGTTTTAGCCGCCACGGTACTGTGCGAACTGCTGCGCCCCTTCCTGGCGCCGACCAATATGGTCATGTTCTACCTGCTGGCCGTGGTTGTCGCCGCGGTGCGACTCGGTCGCAAACGCGGCCATCGCCACCTCTTTCCTTGGCGTACTGGCCTTCGATTTTTTCTTTATCCCGCCGCGCATGACATTTGCCGTAGCCGAACCCAGTATCTGCTCACCTTTCTTGGACTGTTCGTGGTGGGGGTGGTGATCAGCACCCTGGTGGCGCGCTCCAAAGAACGGGCCGAGGTCATGCGGGCCCGGGAGGTGCAGACCGCCAGCCTCTACTACCTGAGCCGGGATCTGGCAGCTTCGGCAGACATCAACCGCCGTGTTGAAGGCTGTGGTGCAGAAACGTGGAGGAGGCTCTCAAGGCCAAGGTGGTGATTCTTCTCCCTGAAGGGGAGCGGCTCGATATCCTGGCTGTCAGTGAAGGACTGGTTCTGGACATCAAGGAGCAGGCCGTGGCCGACTGGGCCTTCCGCAATAACCACCCGGCCGGCCGCGGCTACGGAAACACTTGTGTCTGCCGATCTGATCTATCTGCCTCTGCAGACTACCGCCAGCGTGCTGGGGGTGATGGGGGTCAAGCTGGAAAATGAGCCTGCCTATCACAATCAGGCATAATCGCCGTCTGCTCGATGCTTTTGCCACCCAGGCTGCCATGGCCATGGAACGGATCCGCTTCTCGCGCCAGGCCGAGCAGGCCCAGATTCTCCAGGCCCGGGAAAATCTGGAGCGGGCCCTGCTCAACTCCATCTCCCACGATCTGCGCACCCCTCTCGCTTCCGTCACCGGCGTCCTGACCAGCCTGCGGGAAGAGGGGGCGCATCTGAGTGATCATGCCCGCCGTGAACTGCTCGAAACTGCCTGCAGTGAGGCGGAGCGACTGAACCGCTTTGTCGGCAACCTGCTGGATATGACCCGCCTCGAGGCCGGGGCGGTCCGCTTGAAGCTGGAGCCGTGCGATGTGCAGGATCTGGTCGGCTGCGCCCTGGCGGCGCTGGAGCCGCGTATCGGGCTACAGGGAGATCAGCTTCAGAATGCAGCCGGATCATGCCGCTGGTGCAGATGGATATGGTGCTGATGACCCAGGTGCTGGTGAATCTGCTGGATAATGCCCACAAGTACTCTCCGCCCGAGAGCGTCATCGAAGTGATTGCCCAGGTCGAAACGGAGCTGGCTGATCGATGGAGGTCGCCGACCGGGGCCCGGGGGTGCCGGAACACGATCTGAAACGGGTCTTCGACAAGTTCTACCGCATTCCGGTGCCGGAAGGGGCCGGCGGGACCGGGCTCGGGCTCTCCATCTGCAAGGGGATCGTCGAAGCCCACGGCGGCAGTATCTGCGGCCGGAAATCGTGTCGGCGGCGGGCTTGCGGATCGAAATCAGATTGCCGCTGTCAGCAGGAGAGGGGATGAAACATGACGCCTGAACGTGAAACAGGCAACCTGCCGCGCATTCTGATCGTCGATGACGAGATCGCCATCAGGCGCTTTCTGCACACGGTGCTTGTCCGCGAAGAGTTTTCCCTGCACGAGGCGGCAGACGGCCATGCCGGCCTGGCAGCGGCGGCAGCGTTCCGGCCGGATGTCATCCTGCTCGATCTGGGGCTGCCGGATATCGACGGCATCGAGGTGATCAAGCGGATCCGGGAGTGGTCGCCGGTGCCGATCATCGTCCTTTCGGTGCGGGAACGTGAGGATGACAAGATCGCCGCGCTGGATGCCGGCGCCGATGACTACCTGACCAAGCCGTTCGGCGTCGGTGAACTGCTGGCGCGGATCAGGGCGGCCCTGCGCCGCTCCCTGCAGCAGGTGCCGGAACCGGTCTTCACCAGCGGCGAGCTGCAGGTGGATCTGAATCTGCGCCGGGTGACGGTCAGGGGCGACGAGGTGCAGCTGACCCCGACCGAATACGACATCCTGCGCCTGTTCGTCACCCACGCCGGCAAGGTGCTGACCCACGGCCAGATCCTCAAGCAGGTCTGGGGGGTCGCCTATCTGGAGCAGCCCCATGTGCTGCGGGTCAACATCAGCAACCTGCGCCGCAAGATCGAGAGCCGACCCCTCCCGCCCCCGCCATATCGTCACCGAACCGGGAGTGGGCTACCGGCTGAGGACCGACATGTAGAAAGTCGTTGAGCGCTTCCGCCCCCGGTGGTATAAGAGATTTTTTGATTATCAGCGGAGGCACTGCATGAAGCATGGGGAAGCCGACTCCTTCTGGGGCGGGATAGTTAAATCGATGGGACTGGTATTCGGCGACATCGGCACCAGCCCGATATATACCCTTACCGTCATCTTCGCCCTGACCAAGCCGACCGCCGACAACGTCTTCGGCATCATCTCCCTGATCGTCTGGACCCTGATCATCCTGGTTACCGTCGAATATGCCTGGCTGGCCATGAGCCTGGGACGCAAAGGAGAAGGGGGGACCATCGTCCTGAAGGAGATCCTGGTCAAACTCCTCAAGCCTGGCCGGCAGCTGGCCTTTGTCGGCTTTCTCTCCTACATCGGGGTCTGCCTGCTGCTGGGTGACGGGGTCATCACCCCGGCCATCTCGATCCTCTCGGCCGTGGAGGGGATGGCGCTGATCCCCGGCTTGAGAGCGACACCGCCAGAGGCATCCTGATCCTGATTGCCGCCATCATCGCCGTCGGACTGTTCGTTGTCCAGTTCAAAGGGACCGACAAGGTCGCCGGCGCCTTCGGCCCGATCATGGTAGTCTGGTTCGTCGCCCTGACGCTCTCCGGGCTTATCTCCATCGTCACCATGCCGGCAATCGTCAAGGCGGTCAGCCCCCACTATGCCCTCAACTTCCTGCTGCATAACGGCCTGGCCGGCTTCTTCGTCCTCTCCGAGGTCATCCTCTGCGCCACCGGCGGCGAAGCACTCTACGCCGACATGGGGCACCTGGGGCGCAAGCCGATCATCCGCGCCTGGTATTTCGTCTTCGTCGCCCTGGTCATCAACTATCTCGGCCAGGGTGCCTTCATGCTCAACCACCCGGAAGCCAAGAACACCTGTTCGGCATGGTCAGATCAAGTCCGCCCTGCTCTACATCCCGTTTCTGATTCTCACTATAATGGCAACAGTCATAGCCTCCCAGGCCATGATCAGCGGGGTGTTCTCCATCGTCTACCAGGGGATCACCACCCGGATCATGCCGCTGCTGAAGGTCGACTACACCTCCACGCACCTCAAATCCCAGATCTACATCGGCTCGGTCAACTGGTTTCTGATGCTGTCTGGTACATCTTCATCATGCTGATCTTCAGAAAGTCCGAGAATCTGGCGGCGGCCTACGGTCTGGCTGTTACCGGCACCATGACCATCACCGGCATCATGATGATCATGATCTTCGCCCGCACCACCAAGAAGTGGAAGGTGCCCATTGCCGTTCGGTCACCCTGGTGGACTTTGTCTTCCTGTTTCCAACCTGAACAAGACTTCCCCACGGCGGCTACTGGTCGATCATCCTGGCGGCGATCCCGTTCGCCACCATCCTGTCTGGACATATGGCCAGCGCGCCCTCTACCGGGCCCTCCGACCGCTGGACTTGGAGACCTTCTGATCGGCCTACGAGCAGATTTACGCCAAGGGGAAGAACATCCCCGGCACCGGTCTTTTCTTCGTCAAGGAGTGGCACGTCGTCCCCCCCTATCTGGTGCACTGCATCATCCGCAGCAACATCATCTACGAGCGGAACGTGCTGATCTCCATACGTCCGGACCGATGAGCCGTTCGGGCTGGAAAGCACGCTCAAAACCGGGCTTGGCACCGGACTGGACGCTTTTGAAATCAGGGCCGGCTACATGGAGATGATCGATATTGAAGGGCTGCTGAAGGAAAACGGCATAATCGAGAAGGTCATCTTCTACGGCATCGAGGAGATAGCTACCGGCAATCCTATCTGGAGGTGTTCTCAACCATCAAAAGCTCAGACCCCCAACTTCGTCCAGTTCAACAAGCTGCCGGCTAGCCAAGCTGCAGGGGGTGGTGACGCGGGTGGAGATGTAGTATTTATTTGCAAGTACCTGATGAAAAAGGTGAGCGACAGTGATAACGCTTTTTTTGTTAATATGCTACAACTGTGTCTTGACAACATTATGTCAATACGTTTACAGTCAATTCATGCAATCTTTCGGTGAAACCATCCGCAACTTGAGGTCGCTACAGAACGTGCCGCTCCGCGTGGTTGCTGCTGCTGTGGAGATCGACTCAACTCTTTTAAGCCGTTTTGAACTTGGCGAACGCTTTCCTACCGATGAACAACTCAAACGCTTTGCCAACTATTTTAAACTTCCCCTCGAAGAACTAACCGCTCAGGTCATAGCCGACCGAATCATTGCGACCTATGGCAACAGTGAAGTGACAAATAAGGCAGCCGTACTTGTGCAAGAACGCTTTGCCGAGTTCGGCGCAACAAATGAAGAGAAACCTAAGGGATAACCGCGATGACGGCAAACGAGATAACAAGACTCGACGTGTTTGAAGGACGGAAGATAAGGAAAACAATCCACAATGACGAGTGGTGGTTTTCCGTTGTTGATGTTGTCGAGGTGCTGACCGAGTCACCTACACCGCGGCAATACTGGGGCAAAGTAAAGAAACGGGAATTTACTGATCTTCAGTTGTCCCCAGTTTGGGTACAACTGAAACTGGTCGCAGCCGATGGTAAAAAATACGCTACGGACTGTGCCAATACAAAAGGGCTGTTCCGCATCATTCAGTCGATACCCTCTCCCAAGACTGAACCATTCAAGCAGTGGCTTGCTCAGGTTGGTTACGAGCGGATTCAGGAGATCGAAAACCCGGAGCTGGCCCAGGAGCGGATGAAACAGCTCTACGAGCAGAAGGGCTACCCAAAGGATTGGATCGACAAGCGCTTGCGGGGCATCGCCATCCGCCAGAACCTGACCGATGAATGGCAGGAGCGGGGGATCGCATCGGAGCGCGATTTCAGCATCCTGACCGCTGAAATCGCCAAAGCGACCTTCGGCGTCACCCCGTCAGCGCACAAGGAGATGAAAGGACTGACCAGAAAAAACGACAACCTGCGCGACCACATGACCGATCTGGAACTGATCTTCACCATGCTCGGTGAAAAGGTGACAACGGAAATATCGCAAACGGAAAGACCGGATACGTTTGAGAAGAACAAAAAGGTAGCCAAGCGTGGCGGGAGCGTTGCCGGCACAGCGCGAACGGAAACCGAGCGGGAATTGGGACGAAGCATTGTCAGTAAAGAGAATTTTCTTCCGAAAAGACTGAAAGGCGACGAATAGAATTAGCCGCCAGTGCTACACGCCAAACAGCTTCCCTGCCACAGCCAGCTGCTCTGCTGATCCCAATAACAGCAAAATATCGCCACTCTGCAGTTCCCAGACCGGATCGGGGTTGGGAACGACCTCCTCGCCCCGCTTGATGACCATGACTGTTGCCCCTGAGCGGCTTCTGATAGTGCCTTCGCTCAGGCTCTGCCCATCCAGTACCGACCCTTGCTTTACGCGGAAGGTAGCCAGTTCCGCCCCGGAAAGATAGCCGCTGATCCCGACTGCGTGGCTGTGACGCCGGCTCATGCTGCGGAGCATTTCATAGCCGTCACTGCGGACTTCGGCAATGCACTGTTCGATCTCATCGTGAGGGACGAGATAATTGCGCAGTACCCGCGACAGTATCTCCACCGAGGTTTCAAACTCTTCGGGGACGACTTCGTTGACTCCCAGTTTGTAGAGCGGCTCAACTTCCAGCAGATAGCGCGTCCGGACAATGATATGCATCGCAGGGTTGAGCTGGCGGGCAAGCGCCGCTACCCTCCGGCTGGCTGCGGCATCGGAAATGGCGACAACCATCCCCCGCGCCTGTTCGATCCGGGCATGCTGGAGGACTTCCGGCTTTGAGGCATCGCCGAACTGGATATGGTGGCCTTTTTTCGTCTCCTTGCGCACCGTAAAGGGATTGGTCTCAATGACAACATAAGGGATGTTAACTTTGGTGAGGACGCGCGCCAGATTCCTGCCATTCACACCGTAGCCGACGATGATGATATGATCGCTGATAGCAAGCGGCTTTTCATGTTTGGCGAGCACCCCTCTGCCGCGAGACAATCTGTGGGGCAGGATGCCGACAACATAGTCGGCCAGCGGTCCGGCGAAGCGGAGACAGGCCGGGGTAAGACCCATGGTGGCAATAGAGGCAGCCAGAAAAATCTGGTACAGCTCCGGGGTAAGCAGTCCGGCTTTGACCCCTGCCTGGGAGAGGACAAAGGAGAATTCGCCGATCTGGGCCAGCGAAAGGGCGGTGACGATGGCAATCCGCAGCGGAACTCCCAAAGCCAGCGCCGCGCCGGTTGTTATCAGCGATTTGATGACCAAAATGGTAACCACCAGCCCGGTGATAAGCAGCGGATATTTCAGCAGGATCAGAGGATCAAGCAGCATCCCCACCGAAATGAAGAAGAGGCTCAGGAACGCTTCCCGGAACGGGATAATGTCGCTCAGCGCCTGATGGCTGTACTCTGATTCGGAGATCGCCAGACCGGCAATGAATGCTCCCAGGGCGAGTGAAAGTCCGGCCAGCGAGGTGAGCCAGGCGGTGCCGAGACCGATGAAAATGATGGTGAGGATAAAGAGCTCGCGGCTGCGGGTTTTGACAATCTGCGTGAAAATCCAGGGGACCAGGAAGCGTGCGCCATAATGTGCTGCCAGAACGACGCGGCAGGCTTTGGCTAAGACCGCCAGCATCCCCTGCAGATTTTCACCGGCGCCTGCCAGCAGCGGGGTAAGCAGCACCATCGGCACGATGCAGAGATCCTGAAAAATGAGAATGCCCATGGCCAGCCGGCCATGGGGCGAATCTGCCTCGCCGTCATCGATGAAAAGCTTGATGACGATCGCCGTGCTGGAAAGCGCCGCCAGGCAGCCGAAAAAAATCGACTGGCGGCCGGCATAGCCGGATGCCATGCCGACGGCCATCACCGCCAGAACCGTCACCCCCACCTGCAGACCGCCCCCCCAGAGGAGCAGATGTTTGATTCGCATCAGCTCTTTCAGGGAGAGTTCAATGCCGATGGTAAAGAGCAGCAAAACTATGCCGATCTCGGCCATCTGCTCAACATCATGGGCATTATTGATGACTGCAAGGGCATGGGGGCCGGCCAGGATCCGGTTACCAGAAAACCGATGATGGACGGGAAATAGAGTTTCCGGAAGAGGACAACCGTTACCAGCGCCAGGCCGAAAAGGATGGAAATATCTTTGAGGAATGCATATTCCATAGGTTCTCTCTTAGGAGCGTAAATATTGCCCTTGTTAATCATTTACAGCTCCTTAGAAGGGTATTGTCATGGTAGAGTATGCTATGATATGCCGGTATTGCAACCCCGTTGCCACTATGCAGTAAGGAGTCTGCCATGAAACTGCGTCATCAGCTATACCTGTTTTACTTCTTGATCATTGGTCTGATGGTATCGGCCACAGAGCTGGCGGGGGCGGCCACCGGCGAGATCAGGTTGTCAAAGGGGCAGAGCGTCTATGTTCCGGCGTATTCGAATGTCTATAGCGGCCCGAAAGGTTTTCACAGCTGACTGCAATAAGTTTTGTCGGCAGGCGAAGCGTAGTAAGAGTTCCGCCACCCGCCATCGAGAAGCCGTCAACAAGCTGTAGAGAGATCGTTTGAGGAAGATTCCTCTTCAGCTTCCTCAGCATTCCTGCCGCCCTGATTTTCAGTTCACCTGCCGGAATTGTCAGCATCCGCAGAGTCGGGATCTCCAGCAGAGCGCTGCGCTCATCACCATGCAGCCGCAAAACCCCTTCCAGGGCGCAAAGCGTCATCTTGTCTACCCGGAGAGCTCTCAGGAGTGGATGTTTTTTCATCTGCTCAATAAAACTCTTCTTCCCGGCGATTATACCGATCTGCGGCCCCCCCAGCAATTTGTCACCACTACAGACGACAATATCCGCTCCGCTTGAAAGATACCTGCGCACAGTCGTCTCTTTGCAGCCTGATATCGGCTCAAGGTCTATAAAAAGGCCACTGCCTGCGTCTACCATGACAGGCACGCCAGCCTCTTTGCCAAGGTCGGCAAGCTCACTGTGACTGACTTCAGCTGTAAAGCCGACCATGGCAAAATTGCTGCAACTCACCTTGAGCAGGAGTGCTGTTTCCAGACTCAACGCCGTTCTGTAATCCTTAAGATGCGTCCTGTTGGTAGTCCCGACCTCACGGAGAAGGGCGCCGCTCTGGCTCATTATATCGGGAATCCTGAATGAGCCGCCAATCTCAACCAGCTCGCCGCGGGAGACAATAACTTCCCTCCCTTGTGCGATGGAGGAGAGCGCCAGAAGAAGAGCTGCAGCATTGTTATTGACAACCAGGGCTGCTTCAGCGCCGGTTAGTTCGCAGATCAGCGGCTCGACATGGCTGTAGCGATCTCCTCTTTCGCCGCTCTGATTATCAAATTCAAGATTCGAGTAGTGGAGTGCTGTATCAGTTAGCTGTTGCCATACTTTTTGGGGAAGAGGAGAGCGGCCGAGATTGGTATGGATGACTGTGCCGGTGGCATTGATAACTCTCCGCAGAGAATAAACGCTCTTTCTCCGCAGCTCCGAAGCAACATTTGCCGCTATGACAGGGAGTTCGAGTGAATCTGTATTGAACGAAGCGGAGCGGATTTCAGCACGGATGTTTTCCAGAACAGTCCTGACCGCTTTAAGAACAGCCGTTTCCGGATACTGCTCCCGGACTGCCTGCAAGATCGGATCAGCAATCAGTTTGTCTACTTTCGGAATCCTGCGAAGGAGATGCATGGAAGCCCATTCTCAATGTTTTTCCCAATTTTAAATATCTATCTGCAATGCGGCCTGTTGTTCAACTACATTCAGGGGGAGAAACGATTCGGTCCCTTCCATAAGAACCCGGCCGCCATATTCGGCACTTTTCCTGACAACCTGTTCCGCCAGTTCTGCATCTCTTGCCTTGAATGCTTCTATGATCTTGACATGCTCCTGAACCGAGGCTTTCATGCGCCCCGGCTTTGAAAGCGATTCGTAGCGCAGTCTCTGAAACTTGCTCACCAGGCCGTTGATCAAATCATCGAGTTTTGAGTTGTCAGCAGCTTTGCGGAAGAGCTCATGAAACTCGTTATGGATCTTGAAGAACTGCTTGATCTCCCCATTTTCTGCCAACTGGCGTAGCTTTTCATTTATGGCAACAAGTTTATCAAGCTCTTTTTCAGTAAGCTTTTTGCTTGCCTCATGGGCGGCATACCCTTCGAGGATGCTTTTTATGGCATAAAACTCTTCAATCTCTTTCGAAGTGAAGGAGACAACAACTGCACCTTTGCGGGGGATGACTGTCAGATAGCCCTCAGATTCGAGCTGACGAAAGGCTTCGCGAATCGGCGTTCTGCTGATGCCGAATCTCTCGGCAAGTTCCGGTTCCGCCACCTTTTCCCCCGGCTTGAGACTACCGCTTGTTATGGCATCACGAATTGTTTCAAGGATCTTTTCCCGTAACGTCAGATGTTTCTCAATAGCTTTTTTCATTAATAGAACTCCGTATCAGAATGATTCTATTGTATACAGTATACAATAGATGTCAAGCGGGAGAATCGCCGGATTTGCCAGTTGTAAAGATTCAGTCGATCTGTTCAGGAATATTCCCTTGCAATGCAGGTCTCTGCTTGAAATTTCATCTGCCGGGATGTAATCTCTCAGGAATCGTTAATACAAACAGTTACGAGGTTTTGATTGGATCCTATCAGGCACTTGAAAATATCGATGCTGGTTCTGCTGGCACTTGTTTCGCTTGGCGTTACCGGCTACATGTCAATCGAGGGGTGGTCACTGCTGGATGCGCTCTACATGACTATTATTACCCTTGGAACTGTGGGTTTCAAAGAGGTTCATGACCTTTCACCCTACGGCAAGATATTCACCATAACCCTGATTGTCTTTGGCGTAAGTGTTCTCGGCTATATTGTGGGAAGTCTTGCCCAGATCATGTTTGAAGGTCAGATTCAGAGAATTATCGGGAGGAAAAAAGTGGAAAAACGGATTGATTCCCTGACGGATCACTATATCATCTGCGGCTTTGGGCGGATTGGGCAGCTTATCTGCAAAGAGTTTGCCGCAAAACCGATCCCGTTTCTGGTTCTTGAGAAACAGCCGGAAGCTCATGAAAAGCTGCACCACGAAGAGTATCTGCATCTGCGTGGCGATGCGACCGAGGACGAAACACTGCTGCGCGCCGGCATAAAAAGAGCCAAGGGGCTTATTTCAGTGGTAACATCAGATACCGAGAATGTTTACATAACTCTGACCGCCCGAGGGCTTAACCCTGATCTGTATATTCTTGCCCGCTCCGGCGAAGAAGGCTCCGAAATCAAGCTGAGAAGAGCGGGTGCAAACAAGGTCATCTCTCCCTATGTAATCGGCGGCAGCAGGATGGCGCAGGCAATACTCAGGCCGAATGTCGTTGATTTCATCGAGATCGCCACAGCTCGTGAACATCTTGAACTGCAGATGGAGGAGCTTTCGATCCCCGCAAGTTCGGTTTTCGTCGGTGAAAACCTCATCAGCTCCGGTTTTCGCAAGGAGACCGGAACGATCATTGTCGGTATAAAGAAAAGAAATGGCACGATGGTGTTCAATCCTGAATCACACTCTAAAATGGAGGCCGGTGATACCTTGATTGTACTGGGTCATCCTGACGCGATTTTGAAGCTTGAAGAGCTGATAAAATGTGACACCTGTGCCCACGACATCATCAAGAAGCATAAACAGGAGCATAGCCATGGATAGAATCATACACGCACATGTCCCTTTTCCGCAGGTACTGAAACATCTGGACTACATGGTTGCAAAGGGTGTTCACCCGGAGATATTTTTCTCGGGAGATACTCTCGATTCAACCCTGCCCGAAGAGATTGAATCCGTGGCTGCCGTTCTTGCCAGCCTTAAACTGTCATGTACCATTCACACCCCGTTCATGGACCTTAACCCCGGCTCGGAGGAGATTCTGGTCCGTGAGGCAACCCGGCGCCGCTTCAGGCAGGTCTGCGCTGCGGCTCTGTTCCTGAAACCGAAGTCAATGGTATTTCATCCAGGCTATGACCGCTGGCGATACGGTGAAAAACAGAGTTCCTGGCTCGGCCATTCAATTGAGACTTTCAGCGAAGTCCTCAAGGCAACAGAGCTGATCGGCTGCACTATTGCGATTGAGAACGTCTTTGAAGAAGAGCCTTCCACGCTGCTGACACTCATTGAATCACTCAATCATTCAAGAGTTCGCCACTGTTTCGATGTCGGCCACTGGAACCTTTTTCACTTGCCGAACGTCGGACTTGAGGAGTGGTTTGCAGCTCTGGGCACCCATATCGGTGAAGTCCATATCCACGATAACAGCGGCACAAGAGACGATCACGCCCCTATCGGCGACGGCACCATCGACTTTGAGCTCTATTTCAGGCTGCTGGAGCAGTATGCGCCGGATGCACTCTGGACCATCGAAGCTCACAGCAGGGGGTGCCTGGAACGGGCGGTAAACAATATCGCGAGATTCTCCGCACCTTGAAATTCCTGAGAATCATGCTTAAATTCATCTTATTGTCCCTATTCTCCACAAGAGGCGATCCAAAGCGAAGCTTGTCGGAAACCTTGATTAATAAGGCAAATTGACGCAATAGTATTTTTACTTGCTCAAAAGAGAAGACAGTAAATTTTGCAAACAAAGGACCCAATGACCTCATCACCACGCCAGGCTGCTTACCTCACTCTGCTCCGCATTGAAAAAGAGCGCTCTTACGCTGACATTCTGATTGATCAGGAATTGCAGGGAGGAGAGCTTACCGGCCCTGACCGGGGGCTTTATACCGAGCTGGTCTACGGGACCCTCCGCAAACAGGGGACGCTGGACCATATTATCGGCCAGTTTTCCAATACTCCCCTGGGCAAGATGGAGAGATCGGTTATTCTCCTGCTGCGCCTTGGTCTTTACCAGATGTTTTTTCTCGACAGGGTACCTGTCTCTGCGGCGGTGAATGAAACGGTCAACCTGGCGAAACAGTACTCGTCCAGATCTGCCGGCTTTATCAATGCGGTGCTCAGGAGTGCCGACCGTGGCAGAGAGAAGATAATCTACCCGGACCCTGATAAGGAGCCTGCAGTCTGGCTGGCAGTAAAGCACTCCCACCCCTTGTGGATTGCCGATGGCTGGCTGGCGCAACTCGGTTTTGACGAAGCCTCGGAACTTGCCAGCGCCATGTCTGCCCCGCCTCCGTTCACCATCAGAGCCAACCGGCTGAAAAATGATCGTGATTCATTGATAAAACGCCTGAAGGCTGAGGGAGTTACGGCAGTTCCCTGTTCCCATGCCCCTGACGGTCTGACTATAACCTCATCTATCTCGCTTTCGAATCTGCAATCTTTCAGCGAAGGACTCTTTTCAGTTCAGGACGAAGCATCACAACTGGCCGCGCTGCTTCTCTCACCACAACCGGGCGATGCCATCCTTGACCTCTGTGCCGCGCCGGGAGGGAAGGCGACCTATCTGGCAGAGCTGACCGGCGACAACTGTACCCTGATTGCCTGTGACCGCAATCCACGTAAGCTTGCCCTGATACGGGAGGTTGTGGAACGGCTCGGCATCAGAAATATTACCGTAACTCTTCTGGATGCAACCAAGCCGCTTGAAAAACTTGATAAAGGGCTCTTTGACCGGATTCTGGTTGATGCTCCCTGTTCCGGACTCGGAGTTATCCATAGAAATCCCGAGGGGAAGTGGTGGAAAGAGCCATCCGATCCAATGCGACTGGCCGTCACGCAACGCGCCATTCTTGCCAATGCTGCCGTCAGGCTGAAACCCGGAGGGGTCATGGTCTACTCTACCTGCTCCACTTCGCTGGAAGAGAATGAACAGGTGGTGGATAATTTTCTTAAACAACATCGCGACTTTATGATAGACCCGGTCAGCAGGGTATTGCCGCAAATGCAGGAAATGCAGACAGAGCAGGGGTTTTTCCGCAGCTGGCTTCATAGAGACGGCATGGACGGTTTTTTTGCAGCACGACTTATAAGGACACGATAGGAGCACGCCCATGAAAAAAATAGCCCCCTCCATACTCTCAGCCGATTTCTGCCGTCTGGGTGAAGAGATCAAAGCCGTTGAGGCTGCCGGTGCAGACTATATTCACGTTGATGTAATGGATGGCCATTTTGTGCCGAATATAACTATCGGCCCTCTGGTCGTTGACGCCGTCAGGAAGATTACCAAACTGCCGCTGGACGTTCACCTCATGATTGAAAATCCTGACCGGTACATACCCGATTTTGCCGCTGCCGGCGCCGATATAATTGTGGTCCACGCCGAGGCTTCGATCCATCTGCACAGAAGTATCCAGCTGATAAAGAGTCTCGGCAAAAAGGCAGGAGTTTCGCTTAACCCGGCAACCCCGCTCAACTGTCTGGAGTATGTTCTTGCCGACCTTGATCTTGTCCTCCTGATGACGGTCAATCCCGGTTTCGGAGGTCAGTCATTTATCGAAGAGGCTATTCCAAAGATCAAGGCACTGCGGGCAATGCTCGACAAGCGTGGTCTGGAGGCTGAACTTGAGGTGGACGGCGGGGTAAAGATTGATAACATTGCCAGAATCTCCCATGCCGGAGCTGATGTATTTGTTGCCGGAAGCGCAGTCTTCGGCAGCAGCGATTATGCTGCGACCATAAAGGCTCTGAAGGCACAGACAAAAGAGCCGCTGCTGTGAGCGAAGATGAGGATAACGGGTAACAGACTTGGCTAAAAATGTCCTTATAATCGATGATTCTGAAAATGTCCGCACGCAGATAGCGCGGGAGTTGCAGAAGGCTGACCTTTTCGAACGGATCTTCCAGGCGGGAGACGGTATTGAGGCTCTCAAACTGTTGCTGGAGACACCGATTGACCTGGTTCTTTGCGATCTGGAGATGCCCCGCATAGACGGTTTCAAGCTGCTGGGGATGATTTCCGCACGCAAGGAACTTCGGGATATTCCGGTTATTATGCTGACCGGTCATGGTCACAGTGAGCTCAAGGTAAAGCTGCTTGGCCAGGGGGCCAGTGACTATGTCACCAAGCCATTCAATCCAGGTGAACTGATCGCCAGGGTAAAGGTTCATCTTAAAATCAAAAGCCTGCAGGATGAGCTGAAAAAGTCTAACGAAAGATTGAAACAGCTTTCCGACACTGACCCTTTAACCCTCATCTACAATCGCCGCTACATGATGAATATGCTGGAAAAGGAAACCCAGCGGGCTGAACGGAAGGGGACGCATATTTCCCTGGTAATGATCGACATCGATCATTTTAAACACGTCAATGACAAATACGGCCATCAGGTTGGCGATAAGGTTCTTGTTGCACTGGCCGCACTCTTCAAGACGGGAGGATTGCGCAGTTACGATTTTATCGCCCGTTACGGGGGGGAAGAGTTTGTTTTGACCCTGCCTGAGACAGCCCATGAAGATGCGCTTATGATTGCGGAGCGCCTCCGCATTCGCATCCAGAGCCACTCTTACACCGGTTCACTGAAAGGGCTCATGACAACGGCTAGTATGGGGGTTGCCACTTATCCGACCGACTTCATAACATCGCTTCCCGATCTGATACGGGAAGCAGATGATGCCATGTACCGCGCCAAAGCTGCCGGCAGGAACAGGGTCTTTTCAATGAACCAGGAGGAGTAATTATGAAAATATTCATCAGTGGTGGCAGCGGTTTCGTCGGCGGGCATCTCTGCCGCGAACTACTCTCCAACGGACACTCTCTGAAACTTCTTGCGCATAGTTCAAGGCCGGCCGATCTGCCCGGCATCGAGTCTTTCCAGGGTGATGTTACCTCAGCCGCCGATTGTATAAAAGCTGCGGCAGGCTGCGATGCTGTCATTAATCTGGTCGGAATCATCCGGGAGTTTCCGGCGCGTGGCGTCACCTTTGAACGTCTTCATATCGAAGCGACAAGAAACATGGTTGAAGCTGCCCGGCAAAGTGGCATCAACCGATACCTGCAGATGTCAGCTCTGGGGAGCCGAAAAGGCGCCGTCTCCGGCTATCACCGGAGCAAATACGCGGCAGAAGAGCTGGTGGTCGCCTCCGGACTTGATTACACAATCTTCAGGCCGTCTCTGATTTTTGGTCCAAAGGATGCTTTTGTGAATATGCTGGCAGGCTTTATCCGCAGCTCACCGATCGTCCCGGTCATAGGGGACGGCAAGTACCGAATGCAGCCGATTTCCGCTGATGATGTGGCGCGCTGTTACGCTATTGCGTTGAAAAAGCCTGAAACCATCGGCAAGGGTTACAATATCTGCGGTCCCGACCGGCTTAATTATCTTGAAATTGTCGATACGGTTGCCAAGGTGCTCGGCAGACATTTTGTCCTGAAGATGAAAAATCCGCTGCTGCTGATGCAGCTTGTAACGCCACTCCTGGAAAAGTTCCCGTTCTATCCGGTAACTTCGGATCAGATAACCATGCTGTTGGAGGAGAGTATCTGCGATGGCTCATGGCAGGAGACTTTCGGTTTCGAGCCGGTGGGGTTTGCAGCGGGGATAAGAGAGTATCTGCGGTAATGTATCCTACAGCAGCCCCTGTTCCACAAAACTGAAGTAACTGCCGTCACCGATAATGATATGATCGAGCACCCGTATCCCGAGAACATCACCGGCCTCTTTGAGCCGCCTGGTGATCTCCCGATCTTCGCGGCTCGGTGCAGGATCGCCCGAAGGGTGGTTGTGGACGAGGATAACAGCCGCCGCCGACTCTTTGACTGCCCGGCTGAAGACCTCTCGTGGATGGACGATGCTCTGATTTAAAGATCCTTCCGAAATCTGCTCCTCGCGGATTATCCGGTTTTTCCCGTCAAGAAGAAGCACCACAAAATATTCTCGCCGCCTGTCTCTGAAACGATAATGAAAATGATTGAAAATCTGGGAGGGGGCGGTAAACCTTTCGAGGTTTTCAAGTTTATCGGTATTTATACGTCTGCCAAGAGCCAGTGCGGCAAGGACTGAAGATGCTTTTGCCGGACCGGCCCCTTTAACGCCGCAGATTTCAGAGAATGTGGCTGAGGAGAGTTTGCGGAGATCACCGAATGTCTGGAGCATATTGCGGCCAAGATCGATTGCGCTTTGGTGAGAGGCATGATCGCCTACTCTGAGAATGAGTGCCAGCAGTTCCGCATCACTGAGGCTGTCAGCACCGGATTTCTGCATCTTTTCCCGTGGGCGTTCATCCTCAGGCCACTCTTTTATGCCACCTTTCATTATCTCTCCCTAAACCAGTAAAAGAAAAACCGCCCCCGCTGCCAGTCTGTACCAGACAAACGGATAAAGCGAGTAACGTTGCACAAGCTTCAAGAGAAATACGATACTCAAATAACCAAAAACTGCGGAACTTGCCACCCCTACTAGAAGAGGGGTCATCTCACCGGCAGGAATGCCGGATTTAAGAAGATGGCCCACTTTGAGAACAGCGGCGCCAAAAACGATGGGCAGAGAAAGCAGAAAGGAAAAACGGGCAGAGGTTTCGCGATTGAAGCCGAGGAATAGAGCGGCAGTGATGGTAATGCCGGAGCGTGAAACCCCTGGAATCAGGGCAAGGCACTGAGCCAGACCGATAACAAAAGCAGATTTCAGGGTTATCCTGTCCAGCTTCCAACGCTTTGCACCGGTTGTGTCAGCAAAGGCCAGGATCAGTCCGAAGATAATCAGAAAGGAACAGATAATCGACGTATTATGCCGAAAAACCTGTTCTATCGGCTCTTCAAAAGTCTTGCCCACGATGGCGGCAGGAATCGTAGCGATGATAATGTACCAGGGGAGACGATTACCGGCAGAATGCAATCCTTTGCCGCTGATGCTGCCGATAAAGTTGTAGCTCATATCAAGGATGTCGCGCCAGAAGTAGAGTGAAAGAGCGACAAGTGTGCCGAGATGAAGGGCGACGTCAAAAGTCAGCCCCGACTCTGGCCAACCTGACAGCTGCGGGATAATTATCAGATGCGCAGAACTGCTTATCGGCAGCACTTCTGTAAGTCCCTGAATTGCTCCAAGAGCCAGTGCATGAAGGTTGTTCATAGGTATCCTTTCAGCTGTTATTCATCCAAAGCTTCACCGGTCTCTTCCATCTCCATGGTAAGCTCTTTAAGTACTTCATCTTTTGCCCGGAAGCGGACAATCAGCCAGTAACACAGGAAGTAGCCGACGATGGCAAGAATAAAACCGATTACGGAACTACCGAGCAACAGGGATTTTGCATAATACTTGAGGTGATGCCACTCAAGTCCCTTGGCCTTTAACTCCAGAGGAGGGAGGCCCCGAAGAACCCTGCCAAGCTTGAAACTGAGACCCAAGGAGGGAATGATCGTCAAGGGGGTGTTGACCCAGGCACCGGTAATACAGGTCAGCTTGTTGAGTCGAAAAATGAAGGCGGCGGCTATTGCCAATGGAGTATGAAGGCCGAAAAAAGGTGTGAAACTGATGAACACGCCAACAGCAAAACCGAGGGCAATATGACGTGGGTGACTGTCCAGGGAGAGAATTTTTCTGAACCGCTCTTTCCAGACCTCTTTATTGAGCAAAAAGATTCTCCCGAGTATGATTAGAGGGGAGTCTAGTGCCATGCGGTATTTTTGTCAATTGAAGCCTGTAAATAAGATGGTAAAGTTAACATGGATTCTTGACATTCGTCAAATTATATATATAATTTTCAATATATTAAGCAGAGGTTAAAAATGCACAGATACAGTTTAAAAGCAGCAATACTTGGCATGCTCCTCCTGTCCGCCTGTGGCAAAAAAGAGCATAATTCCGCGATTACCAGCGATATGCAGCCTTTAAAAGGCGCGCTTGTCGAGACCGTGAAGCTGGAGTCACTTGATGAGAGCTTTGACGCTGCCGGCACGGTGAGCTCAACTACTACCGCGATAGTCTCGCCGCGTATCCCCGGGGTCATAGCAGTCATGTCCGTGAAAGAGGGGTCAAGAGTTAAAAAAGGTGACATTCTTGCCCGGCTGGATGCCAGGGAAAATCAGGCAAATGCCGCTGCTGCCGAAGGGGCTGTTGAAGATGCCCGGCGGGCGCTTGATGAGTCAAAAGCGCGCAGAACTCTTGCAGATACACAGTTTGAGCGTTATCAGAAACTGTTCAAGAAGCGACGTTATCAGCCGACAGGAGTTTGAGATAAAGGGGACAGAGAAAGAGTTGGCTCAACAAGGGGTGGCGCGAGCTGAGGCTCGTCTGAAACAGATGCAGGAACAGTCAACCGGAGCGGGAGCGTTTGCCGATTACACCAGAATAGTTGCGCCAATTTCAGGAGTAATAACCTCCCGGCAGGCCGATCTCGGGGCAACAGTTTTCCCGGGACAGCCGCTCTTTACACTGGAAGATGAAAGCAGCTACCAGCTTGAACTGGCCATACCGGAATCAATGTCACAGAAGGTGCGTCCCGGTACGTCCGTCCAGGTGACGCTGGACGCGGTTGGGAGCAGCTTCAGCGCCAGGATTGCCGACATTGTTCCCTCAGCCGACACATTGAGCAGAACATTCACGGCCAAGATCCCCTTGCAGCAGAAGGGGCTGAAATCCGGGATGTTCGGGCGTGGCATAATCAGCCTTGGGACTTCAGTCAACGGCATGACACTCCCTAAAAAAGGGGTTGTTGAGCGAGGGGCATTGACCTCCGTATGGGTTCTGGACAAAGAGAATATCGCCAGAATGCGAATAGTAAAGGTGGGGAAATCGATTGGTGAGCGGGTAGAAATACTCGCCGGGTTATCAGAGGGAGAGAGGGTGATCGTCGCAAACGCCGGGAAAGTCAGCGAAGGGCAAAAGGTGGAATAGACGATGAACAAACTCGGCTTTGCCGGAAAAATAGCCCATGCGTTCATAGACTCCAAGCTGACGCCGCTGATCGTGGCGGCATCCCTGCTGCTCGGACTTTTTGCAGTCAAGATGACTCCGCGTGAGGAGGAGCCGCAGATTATTGTGCCGATGGTGGACATATATCTGCCGCTGCCCGGTTCTTCACCACAGGAGGTTCAGGAACGTGTTGTCAAACCGTTCGAGTCAAAACTGTGGGAGATCAAAGGGGTCGAGTACCTTTACTCCATGAGCCGGCCAGGCATGGGCATCATTACCGTCCGCTTTCTTGTCGGCGAGCCGATGGAAGAGTCACTGGTAAAGCTCTACAACAAGGTGATGAGCAACCGCGACCTGCTCCCCCCGGGAGCCGGCGAGCCACTGGTGTCACCAAAGTCCATCGATGACGTCCCTATTCTGGCACTGACGCTCTGGTCTGAACGGTATGATCATGGCACCCTCCGTGTGCTGGCAAATGAAGTCGCTGATGAGCTCAAAAAGAGCGAAAACAGCGCAGAAACAGAGATCAAGGGGGGGCTTTCCCGCCAACTGCGGGTAACCATCGATACAGCAAGACTGGCTGGCTACGGTCTTTCACCCTTGCAGGTAGCAGGCTCTCTGCAAAGAGGGAATGCCGCACTGCCTTCGGGGAGCTACTCCGCCGGGAATAAAGAGACTCTGGTGGAGACCGGCCTCTTTCTTGACAGCAGTGACTCAGTCAAAAGACTCGTGGTAGGTGTTCACAGCGGAAAGCCGGTATATCTGGCTGACGTGGCAGAGACGGTGAGGAGCAGGACTATTCTTCAGGAGCCGCAGAATTTTCTGCTCATGGGAATGAAAGGAATCCGCCCGATTCACCGGCAGTTACTATTTCCGTTGCCAAGCGCAAAGGCTCGAATGCCACCTGGGTCGCCGAGGATCTGGTCAGAAAGGTTGAATCACTGAAAGGGACGGTGATCCCGGCAGACGTTCAGGTCACCGTCACCCGCAACTACGGGGAGACCGCCAAAGAGAAGAACAACGAACTCCTCTTCCATATGTTTCTCGCCGCAATCTCTGTAACCATTCTGATCGCCATTTTTATGGGGTGGCGGGCAGGTGCGGTTGCGGCCATCGCCATCCCGGTGACTTTGGCGCTGACCATGCTGATCTTTTATCTCATCGGCTACACTCTCAATCGCATAACCCTCTTTGCCCTGATTTTCTCCATCGGCATTCTGGTGGATGACGCCATTGTTGTTGTTGAAAATATTCATCGTTATTTCACCACCACGAGCATGAAACCTCTCGATGCGGCTGTGAAAGCGGTAGATGAAATCGGCAACCCTACCATACTGGCCACTTTTGCTGTTATCGCCTCAATTTTACCTATGGGTTTTGTCGGCGGACTAATGGGGCCGTACATGCGGCCGATTCCGGTCGGCGCCAGCATGGCAATGCTCTTTTCCATGCTGATAGCCTTCACTGTTACCCCTTATTTTGCATATCGTTTCATGAAGGGAGAGTCCCATCACGGCACTGGTGAGGCACCGGAAGATTCGAGACTGACGGCATTTTACCGAAAATGGATGGGGCGTCTCATCCACGAAAAAAAGCTCCGCTACGGCTTTCTGGGGATTGTGGTGGCACTCCTCCTGGTTTCATGTTCGCTTGTCTATTTCAAGGCTGTCACGGTCAAGATGCTCCCGTTTGACAATAAGAACGAACTGCAGGTGATCATTGATGCGCCTGAAGGTACCCGCTTGAGCAGACCGCCAGAATAACCCGGGAGATGGGGGATGCACTCCGTCAAGTGCCTGAAGTTACCGATTTCCAGATGTATATCGGTATTAGCGCCCCATTCAACTTCAACGGTCTTGTCCGCCACTACTACTTGCGTAAAGGGAACAATCTTGCCGACATTCAGGTAAATCTTCTCCACAAGGAAGAGCGCAAGGACCAGTCACACGACACGGCCAAGCGTATTCGCCCGCTGCTGAAGGCTATTGCCGACAGGTACGGCGCAAGGGTAAAGGTTGCGGAAATTCCTCCCGGCCCACCGGTGTTGGCAACACTTGTCGCGGAGGTTTATGGCCCTGATGATGCTGCCCGGGCCGGAATTGCCGGCAAGATAAAGGCTATAATGGCAAAGACAGCCGGAGTGGTCGATGTTGACTGGTATCGCGAAGAAGATGAGCTGAAGACTACTTTTGCAGTTGACAGTGAAAAGGCCGCCCTTTCCGGTATCAGCGTAGATGATGTCGCAAAAAACATGGCAATTGCACTTGGCGGGCAGGATGTGGGCATACTGCATTTACCAAAAGAGAAAGAGCCGCTCCTCATAAATCTGCGCCTCCCTCCCGGTCAGCGCAGTTCACTTGCTGATCTTGCCTCAATCAACATAACCGGCTCAAGAGGGAGCGTCCCGCTCTCCCAACTGGTGAAGATGACAACCGGAAGCGAAGCAAAAACCCTCTATCGTAAAAACCTGAAAGATGTCATTTATGTGATTGGTGATGTGGCCGGAGAAATAGAAGCGCCGGTTTATGCCATACTGAAGATGCAGGATGAAATAGCGGATCTGCCGACTCCGGACGGGACAAAACTGGAGGTCCTTGCTTCACGCCAGCCTTGGTCTGAAGAGCACATGGGGATGAAGTGGGATGGGGAATGGCATATTACCTATGAAGTTTTCCGGGACCTTGGCATGGCATTTGCGGCGGTCATGGTGCTGATCTATATCCTCGTTGTTGCCTGGTTCAAGGATTTCACCACGCCGTTGGTGATTATGGCGCCGATCCCGCTGACACTTATCGGCATCCTGCCGGGGCATGCTGTTTTTGGGGCGTTCTTTACCGCCACCTCCATGATCGGCTTCATCGCCCTTGCGGGTATTATCGTTCGGAACTCAATCATTCTGATTGATTTCGCCGAGATGAAACGCCGTGAAGGGATGGCCCTTGACGAGGCTATCATAGAAGCCGGCGCTGTCCGCTTCCGGCCGATGCTGCTGACCGGCGCGGCAGTTGTGGTCGGAAGCTTCGTTATCGTCTTTGATCCGATTTTTCAGGGACTGGCACTGGCGATGATGTTCGGCGAAATTGCCTCGACAACACTGTCGAGGGTTACCATACCGATACTGTATTACATGGTGCAGAACTGGAAGGAACGGAAGGCAGTAGTCAGTAGTCAGTAGTCGGTAGTCAGGAGACAGGAGACAGTCTTTATTCTGAATTCTGCCTCCTGTATTCTGTCTACTATTTTGGAGGCAAAATGTTCTGGTCGAAAAAATCACAACTATCCACAGAAAGTAACGGAAATCTCGGCGCAATGCCGTATCGAGGCGGAAGAGCTTTACCGTTCGGGAACGCATCACTGTGCCGAGGCTGTCATGGAGAGCATCAGGCGAAAATTTTCAGCGGAGACACCGGCAACAGTCGTTGCGGCTGTCTCGGGATTCGGCGGCGGGTCAAGCAGCGGCTGCATCTGCGGAGCCGTATCAGGTGGAACTGTGGCGCTCGGCTTGGTGCTTAATGATAAAAAGCAGACCACTCGCCTGACCCGTGAACTGCACAGCTGGTTCAAGGAGAAATACGGCGTCACCTGCTGCACGATAATCAGAAAAGAGAATGATAAGGGTGTCTGCCCGATCCTTACCGGCGAAGTAGCAGGTAAAATTGCGGAAATGCTTGAGAGGAGATGAGGATGAAGCGAATTTTTCCAGCAATGCTGCTGCTTGCATTGGCTGCCACAGTGGCATCCGCCGGGGTAGCAAAAGACATTACCTCAACTGAGGCTAAAACGATTATGGACAAGAGAAAGAATGCCTATCTGCTTGACGTGAGGACTCCGGATGAGCGGCGACAGGGATATATCGCCAACTCAGTGCTTATCCCCATAGAGATGGTGGGAAAGAGACTTGCCGAGATACCTAAAAACAGGCCGGTCATCGTCTACTGCGCGGTAGGCTCACGCTCGCGATCTGTTGCCCAGGCTCTTGCCAATAGCGGTTATCCTGAAGTCTATAATATGCGGGATGGTATTTACGGCTGGTACAGAAACGGACTGCCGATTCGCCAGTAGCGCCTGCTACAGAAGAACGAAATTGTCCCGGTGAATCAGCTCATCACCGTAGCGATAGCCGAGGATCTCTTCGATCTCAAGGCTCTTACGCCCCATTATCCGGGCTGTTTCACTGCTTGAATAGTCTGCTATGCCACGGGCAAACTCAGTTCCGTCTTGATCGCAGATCCTGATGCAGGCGCCTCGCTCGAAGTTCCCCTCGACCTTAACCACCCCTGAAGCTAAAAGGCTTCGCCCTTCCTGCATTAAAACCCTGCCTGCGCCCGCATCTACATAAACTCTACCCTGGGGACGGATTGTAAAAGCGATCCAGTGTTTTCTGCTCGTAAAACTTCTTGGTGCGGGAAGAATGAGGGTTCCACACTCTTCCCCGTTGAACACTCTGCTGATGATTTTCGGGTCTGTTCCGTTGATTATCAGTGTCGCGGCCCCTGATTTGCCGGCCTTCTTTGCCGCAGACAGCTTTGTCGCCATACCGCCGGTACCGACTGTTGAACTGCTCCCGCCTGCGGCCTGCTCCATCTCTTTTGTGACCGACTTCAACAAGAGGAATGAGCTTTGCTTCGGGATTATTACGGGGATCTGCATCGTAGAGACCGTCAATGTCGGTAAGTATTAACAATACTCCCGCATCTGTCAGATTGGTGACCAGTGCGGAAAGATTGTCATTGTCCCCAAACTTGAGCTCTTCTACGGCGACAGTGTCATTTTCATTAATGATGGGGATTATCCCGTATTCGAGAAGTGTGTCAAGCGTTGCCCGTGCATTAAGGAAGCGTTGCCGGTCGGCAAGATCATCACGGGTCAAAAGAATCTGAGCGACTCTGCAGCCTAAGGGCTGCATCGCCTTTTCATACTCGTGCATGAGATGGGGTTGACCGACAGCTGCAGCGGCTTGTTTTTGGGGTATAGTTTTCGGTCGCTCTGAAATTCCCAGCATAGTTCGTCCTGCTGCAATCGCACCGGAAGAGACCATTATCACTTCGATCCCGTTTCTACGGAGTCCAGCGACTTCTGCGGCAAAAGCAGATATCCAGCTGCGATTAAGATTACCGTCTTCGTCCGTAAGAATCCTGCTGCCGATTTTTATGACGATCCTTTTAATGGTTTTCAGTATTTCAGAGCGCATTCTACACTATCCGAGTGAATTTTATGACATGACTCTATAACATTCGGCACAGGAAATTGCAATTTGAAGATCTAATTAGAGAGATTGTTGTACCAATGAAACTAGCCGATGAATTGATTATTCCGGGGAGTTACCCGCTCTCAGTGCAATTAGCGTCAGACAGTTTCAATCTTTCTTTGAATAAAAACAGTCTTGAATGCTTTGAACAGATCAGGATCGTACTGGATGCCGGCAAGGTCATCCATTATGTCCATTGCCTTGGCCGTATCCATCGCCTTGCGGTATGGCCGGTCTGAAGTCATCGCATCAAAGCTGTCGGCTATCGAAATTATCCGCGCCGGGACGGGTATCTTTTCAGCTATTAACATATCAGGGTAACCTTTGCCGTCATACATTTCATGATGATGCTTTATCCATCCCACGATATCTTTAAACTCATTGATAGTTGAGAGTATCTGGGCACCTTGCTGAGGGTGTTCCTTTATTTTTTCGATCTCCTCTGCTAGAAGTTTGCCAGGTTTTTGAAGGATATATTCCGGGGTGCCAATTTTCCCGATATCATGAAGCAGGGCAGCAAGTTTGACCGAGTGAATCTCGTCACTCGACATGCCGATCTCCTTGCATATTTCAGACGATATCTGCGCAACTCGCCTCGAATGACCGTACGTGTAAGGATCTTTTGCATCGATAGCCGAAGCAAGGGCTTCTACAGTGGAAATGAAAAGCCGGTTGATTTTCTCATATAGCTGTGCCTTTTTTATGGCAGCAGCAATCTCGCCTGAAAGTGCGTCAATCAGCTTGATCTCAGGAGTACGGAACGCTTCTCCCGTTGTCTTGTCCTTGGCAATCAGCATGCCTATGTTCCTGTTGTCGGTCACAAGTGGCACACAAAGCGCGGCCTGTAGAGAGAACGGCAAAATGCCTGTTGTGTCCTCACTTGTGATTACCGTAGCTTTTTTAAGCAAGAATATCCTGGCAAAAGGTTCTGCAAGAGGATCCATTATAAAGCTGCGCTCGCCTTCGAACTCCACCCCTGTACAGGATTGAACGGAAAGAATCCCGCGCGTTTCATCCAGCAACAATATGAGGATGGTACGAACGTCTAATACCTTACTGATCTCTTCAACAACCTGCTGGCAGATGGAGTTGATGTCCAGATCGCTGCCGAGCTTACTTGAGAGAGAGTAGATGAGTGATAGTTCCTCGTAGACACGGACGATTTCAGCAGAAAGATCTTCAATTTCATCCTCAAACCGTAATGAGCTTTCAATACAGAAAGCTGCCATTTTAAGGAGTGAGTCCAGGTTTTCAGTTTTTGTGAAAGCGGAGATGGTGCCAATAACCTCTCCGTTGACCATGACGGGGATCTGACTGCTGCGACATCTCCATCCACTGTTACGTCAAGCGGATTGTCTGCGGTGGTGGAGCTCATAACCCTGTTCCCATCCAGATCCGTAAAGATAAGAGGGAGGTTGATTCTTTGGGATATGTCGCCGAGATTTTTTTCTATACTGTTCATTGAGAACGTCGTTAATGTCTTTTTCATGGCAGATAAAATTCCTTCTATTTGAAGATTTCTCCCTCTATTTTCTGCACGAGAGGTGAAAGTCCGAACAGCAAAGACCTGTCTCCCTGGGCAGGGGCCGTTACCAGCTTTGCATTTCTGGGTGGCTTATCCTTGAGTGCAAGGATCAGGGGAACAGTGGCAATTTTAGCAGTTGCCTTGATTTTTTTGACAATAGCGTCGATCTGCTCTTCTGCAAATGTACCGATAATGATTGCTTCCGGGATGAAAGGAGATACTGGAATCAATAAACTTGTCGTCATTGCTCATGAGAAAGGTCGTATACCCCTCAATGCCCAGAATCATCTGCAGCATTCGTGATTCATCCATATCAGGAGAGACAATAGCTATTTTCTTGTGCGGCATTTTTAGCGGTTCAAGAAGCGGTAACAACTGGTGCCGGTCAAACGGTTTCCAGATATAACCGGTTATGACCAGACTGATGAGTTCCGGGGGTTCCGGATAAAAATAACTCATATAGATTGGTGTTTTTTCAGCGGCAGCCAGAGAGAGCAGCGGTTCAATCCCATCCATGCTGCTGTTGACTTCCGTGACAATAATTTCCACAGGAGATGATTTTATCATATCAGCAAGCTTTTTCGAAACTGGTCGTTCCAAATGTATTATAGCCGATATCTTCCAGGCTTTTCCTCAGGCACATTCTTTTGACCGTATTCCTTATAACAACAAGAATCGGACGGAATCCTTCTGGATGATACGTGATCTTTTCGCCTGATGCGCTTATTTGTGACCGCTCTTCGTCGGCGAAAAGCGGAATGGTAAAGCGGAAAGTACTGCCTTTTCCTATAACGCTTTCCACACCGATAGTCCCTTCATGGAACTCGACTATCTTCTTGCAGATGGAGAGCCCAAGCCCTGTTCCACCCGGTCGGTTCGGAACATTATCAAGAACCCGGTAAAACTCATCGAAAATTTTCTCATGCTCGGCAGGAAAAATTCCTTCACCGCTGTCGGTTACGAAAAATTCGGCAAATCGCTCCTTAGGAACAACTCCAACAGTAACCCCTCCGTACGGTGTAAACTTGATTGCATTGTTCACCAGATTAATGAGGACCTGCATCACTTGACCCTTGTCAGCTTCTATGAAGATGTTGGCAGGCGGAATAATTGATTCCAGCGACAGATTCTTTGCGACAGCCATTGGTTTCATGACTTTTATGCATTCCTCTATCAGTTCAGAAGTGCTTACCTTTCCGAGAGCAAGTTCGATATTGCCGGTTCCTATTTTTATAAGATTCAGCATGTCATTTACAATCGTTGTCATACGAACACTCTCATTCTGGATAATTTCCAAAAACTCCCTCTGGGTCGGGATATCCAAGATCTTCATAGGTCAGCAGTATTTCAGAATAAGATCTGATGCCTGATAACGGCGTTCGCAGTTCATGGGCAATATTGCCGAGGAAAGTGGTTTTATTGCGGTCAACATTCTGCAACTTGGCATGAACCAGAGATAATGTATCCAGGGTTGTCTGCAGGTTCATAGTTCTGTTGCTCAGCTCGTTGCTGAGGCCCTGAAAAGCAGTTTCTGCAAGCCGGAACTGATTTCGTTCGCGCGTAACGCTTTTCGCAACACTTGCAGCCGCCCCGGCAGTTAACAGATAAAAAAAGAATTCTGCAGACAACAAGAGCCATCATGTGCTTATCTGCAGGTTTATTGACGATCACCATAACAGCATAGCCGCAGGTGAATGCTGTTCCGGTCAGAAAGATTGTTTTGGGAGGGAGGCGGATTGATAGCAGCAGCATGAGAAGAATATAGGCAAATCTGAAGGGGCTTGCCGCGCCGCCTGTAAAAACACAGACCGCCAGAAGAGGCGCAATACTTATGGGAAGAAGTGTTCTGGTGAGTTTTTCATCCATCAGTTATTGCCTAAGCAGGAACCTGACTTTTTCCATCACTTCCTTCGGGCTGAAGGGTTTGGTCATAAAGTCATCGGCTCCTGCTTTCAGGCAGATTTCCTTGTCGATGTCCTGCCCTTTACAGGTCAGAATAATAATGTATGGAGATTGTTGTTTATTGTCAGCTTTTATCTGTCGACAGAGTATGCATCCCGTCCATTTTCGGCATGACAAGGTCAAAAAATGCGACTCTCGGGGTATGCCTGAGGCACTTTTCAAGAGCCTCTTCACCATCCTTGGCGGTTTCAACGACAAAACCTTCTTTAGCGAATATGAAACTGAGTGCCCTCACGATATGAGGTTCGTCATCAGCAATGAGAATATCTACGTGGTTCAATATCGCTCCTCATCATGCCCAAGCGAAGGTTGTCGCTTTTAAAAAGAGGGATTATAGCCGTCCGTTTATAAAATTGTAATTGATCCACAATATATGGAACAGGCAAAACTGGAAAGAAAAATTTGCAGAGGGCTGCGTACTACGAGAGTTATGTCCAATTTCTGTAGAAAAGTGCCTCTGACAGGCGGTCTCCTTTATTACAGTTCTGTCCAGATTTTTCTGGCAATCTCATCCAGAAGAGGTGGAATTCCTTCACCTGTGACCGCGGAAACCGGGAACACTTTCAATCCGAGTTTTTCAAAATAAGGGGTAATTTCTGGAATCAGCGCCTGCACATCCGGGAGATCGATCTTGTTGATTACGATTATTTGTTGTTTCTCTGAAAGTTCCGGATTGAAAAGAGCTAACTCCCTGTTGAGCGTTTCATAATCATTGAGAGGGTTCGAATCATGGGTTCTGCATGGATCAAGGAGATGAAGGAGGATGCGGGTTCTCTCCACATGCCGCAGGAAACGATGTCCAAGGCCGACTCCATCGTGAGCCCCTTCAATTATTCCCGGAATATCTGCCATGACAAACGTGCGGTAGTTTTTATACTGGACGACTCCGAGGTGAGGTTTCAGGGTAGTGAAGGGGTAATCGGCAATTTTAGGTCTGGCGGCAGAGACTTTTGTGATGAAGGAGGACTTGCCGACACTTGGAAAGCCAAGCAGACCGACATCTGCCATCAATTTCAACTCCAGCTTTATGACAAGCTCTTCTCCTGGTTCCCCCGGTTGAGCAAACTTCGGCGCCTTGTTGGTAGATGTCATAAAACGCGCATTTCCCTGTCCGCCACGGCCCCCTTTAAGAAGCAGCAGCCGCTGGTCAGGTTCAGTCATGTCGGCGATAATCTCATCTGTTTCCAGATCCTTGACAATAGTGCCAAGCGGAACCTGAATAATCAGATCTTCCCCGCCTGCACCATGTCGATCACTACCCATCCCGTTTTTGCCTCGCTGCGCTCTCTGGTGCGGGTGCAGTCGCAGGTCGTAAAGGGTGCCGATCTGTGGTGAAACCTGCAGGATTAGATCGCCACCCTTGCCACCATCACCGCCATTGGGCCCGCCAAGTGGAATAAACTTCTCTCGCCGAAAGGCGACACAGCCTGAACCACCGTCACCGGCGGATGCAAATATTTTTACTTCATCAATAAAACTCATTCAATTTACCAAACCCTTTAAGAACAACAAAAGCCCGGAGACAAATTAGCCCCGGGCCTTTCAGTTGATAGTCAGATGTCTGTCGCCCTTAGTTTGCGGGGTAGACGGAAACTTTTTTGCGGTCACGTCCCATTCGCTCGAACTTTACAACCCCTTCAATCAGTGCAAAAAGTGTGTAGTCCTTGCCACAGCCGACATTGTTGCCGGGATGAATGGATGTGCCGTGCTGACGGTAGAGGATGTTTCCGGCGCGAACTGTTTCACCACCAAATTTTTTGCAGCCAAGTCGCTGACCGGCAGAATCCCGGCCGTTTCTTGTGCTACCACCCGCTTTCTTGTGTGCCATGAGTGTTACCCTCCGAGCTTTTGCCGGTTACCGACAATTGCTTTATGCGTTGATTGTCTCTATCTTAAGGACAGTTCTGAGTTGGCGGTGCCCGTTAAGTTTTCGGGAGTTTTTCCGACGCTTGGACTTGAATACAAGTATCTTCTTGTCCTTTCCCTGTTCGACTATTGTGCCGACTACAGAGGCGCTGGGCACTAACGGTGTTCCGATTTTAACCGTATCGCCGCCAACCATCAGGATCTCTTCGAGCGTAATGGAATCGCCCACAACGCCTTCAATTTTCTCGACTTTCAAAAAGTCGCCCACGGAAACTTTATACTGCTTCCCTCCGGTTTTGACTACTGCGTACATATGATCTCACCACCTTTTACAGAATTTAGACTGAGCATGGAAAAATACATTAGAGTGCAACACTCTGTCAAGGAGTTTTATCAGCCAAGTCCTACGTGAATCTCTTCACCCTGAATCTGAACCGGATAGATTTTAAGTGTATATTCCGGGTTATCAAGGCAGTTACCGCTTTTAAGATCGAACCTGTAGCCATGTCTGGGGCAGGAGAGATAACCCTCCTTGACTATTCCTGAGTGCAGCGGTGACCCCTGATGCGGACACTCGTTTTCGCACGCAAATATTTCGCCTTTGATATTGATCAGCAGGATATCCTGACCATTAACAGAGACAACTTTTTTCCCGAAATTCGGAACTTCCGACTAACTTGGCAGCAAAGATCATATTGATGCTCCTTGTCCAGTAAATTCAAGCACAAAGCAAATGCATAAATCCGCCACAGAGGCATCAGAGGCACGAGAGAAAGACCTTCATAATCTTTTCTGTTAACCCCACAAAAGGAGTTTTATAGATCTTACGCAGTTCTCTGTGTCTCGCGTGGCAAGTTTAAGTTTTCAGCTTATGGCTATTTCAAACTGCTCCTGGTGGAACCCCGGCTTCGCCCTCACCGTAATCCTCTTTTTGAGACTCTTCTCCAGCTCTTCCAATCCCCTGCGCTCTTCATCATAGAGCAGGTCAGCGACCTGGGGATGAACTGTCAGGGTTGCCTTTGTGCCGCGTATATCGAGCATCTCCCGGCGAAGCTCCCTGAAAATCTCGTAGCAGACCGTGGTCTTGGACTTTACATAGCCGCGCCCCTCGCAGTATGGACAGGGTTCACACATCATCCTGCCGATGCTTTCGCGAACCCTCTTTCTGGTCATCTCCACCAGTCCAAGTTCGGAAATTTTCAGAATGTTGGTCTTAGACTTATCAGCTTTAAGCGCCTCATCAAGGGCTCCGAAAACTTTTTCCCGGTTTACCTCTTTCTCCATATCAATAAAATCGATAATTATAATGCCGCCAATGTTGCGAAGCCTGAGCTGGTAAGCAATCTCCTTGACTGCTTCAAGATTGGTCTTGAGAATAGTGTCTTCAAGGTTATGCTTGCCGACATATCTGCCTGTGTTCACGTCTATGGCTACCAGCGCTTCTGTCTGCTCGATAATGATGTAGCCGCCGCTCTTTAGCCATACTTTGCGTCCGAGCGCCCTGCTTATCTCAACCTCCAGCCCGTAGTGATCAAACATCGGCTCTTCTTCATCGTAGAGCTCTATGGAATACTTTATCTTCGGCATGAAGGTAGTTATGAACTGAACGATCCGGTCATATTCGGGTTTGGAATCAACAACAATCCGGTCTACGGACTCTGTCAGTATGTCCCTGACGACCTTCTGTGTCATATCAAGATCGGAATGGATCAGCAGAGGTGGGTTCCCTTTGCCTTTTCTTTTGGCGATCTCCTCCCAGAGCTTGCTCAAATAGGTCATGTCCGCCTGAAGAACTTCTTCGCTCTTCCCCTCAGAAACAGTTCTTACAATGAAGCCACTGCCAGGGGATTTCATTCGCTCGATAATGCCCTTTAGCCTCTCCCGCTCGTCCTCATCTTCAATCCTTCGAGAGATGCCGACATGATCTACTGTAGGCATATAAACAAGGTGCCGGCCGGGAAGAGATATATGGGCTGTTATCCGCGCCCCTTTCGTGCCAATCGGTTCCTTTGATATCTGCACAAGCAGTTCCTGCCCCTCCTGAAGGAGGTCTTCAATAGGATGCATAGGAGGCATGTCAGGCGCTTCACCGTCCGCGGACCCATCACCGTCACCACTGCGCTCCATGAAAGACTCAAACTCTTCCAGCGGATCATAGACATCGGCTACATAAAGAAAAGCCGCTTTCTCCAAGCCTATATCAACAAATGCTGCCTGCATTCCCGGAAGAACCCTGACTACTCTGCCTTTGTAGATGTTGCCTATAATCCCTTTCACCTTGGTCCGCTCTATGTAGAGTTCGGCAATAGTGCCGTTCTCTATAAGAGCGACGCGGGTTTCGTGGGAGGTAGTGTTTATTACCAGCTCATTAGCCATGATATCCTCGGTTGAAACGCTGCTTTTCCGTCTTGGCAGCGTAAGCCTTCGGTTGCGCTTGCGCGGCATAGCGCTGTTTATGCCCAGCGGGTACTATGCCTCCGTGTTCACCCTCGACAGACTTGCCAGAACTAAAAATCAACGTTTCTGCAACTAAAATTAATACTTATATGAAAGACGAATCTTTAAAAATAACTTCGAGTTTCTCTATTCGGCACTCTTCAAGCTCTTTTATTGAAAAACCTGTCATCGCTGAGACGAATTCAAGCGGTTTACCGCGACCTATCTCCATTGTCAGACTTTTTTCTGCTGCGGCAAGATCAAAGAGCTCATGGCGAAGATCATATTCTTGCAGGCCGTTTTTCTTGACCCTTTTAAAAGGGAAAGTTTCCAGAGCCATGAAACTTGCAGCGGACTGCTCAATGTCTTTTGACAGTTTGTCCGGAAAAGTGACCCTGTAGCGAACCCGTTCCATTATTGCCGAAAGAGAAGGGCTTTTTGCCGGCACCGGCCAGGCATGTATAACGGAAACGCCCTTCGGCAAGGTTTTGTTAAGCGACTCTTTCAGCAAGTCCGCGTCAAATTCAGGGGCAACCTCTATATCAAGATATTCGGCGAAAGATTCTACACCCACAGAGAGTGCAGTTGCAAATGAGAATTTAGGGTGAGGGTGAAATCCCTGCGAATATTTTACCGGAATGTCGGCTCTTTTCACTGCCCGTGTAAACAGGGTTAACATTTCCAGATGGCTCAAAAATATCATTGCGCCCGTTTTTGAGTAGTTGACACGGATGCGTTGTCCCGCTTCCGGTGCAGCAGTAGCAACAGAGTCTGAAACAGTTTGAGAGTCAGAATCAGTTGATACGCTGACATCATTTACTGCCGGGCGATTGCGAACCTCTTTAAAGTCACAGACGCCACAGCTGGTACAGACCCCTTCTCGACAATCATGCGTGAATTCACCCTCAATCGATTTGCGCCGCTCTGTCAGCAGGAACTCCCTGCTGACCCCGCTGTCAATATGATCCCATGGCAGAATTTCATCAACATCTCTTCTGCGAAGGTAAAAACGCGGATCTAGCCCTGTGGCTGCAAAAGCTGTTCTGCCATTTTGAAAAATTGAAGTGGTCACCCCAACTGTCAAAGTGACAACCAAGCTTTACCGCTTCCAGCAGAACAGCCCCAAGGCGCCTGTCGCCACGGGCGAATACCCCTTCAACGACAGACAACGGTGCATCGTGCCATTTGAATTTGAGCTTCCGCTTTTTAAGCTCGTTCCGTAAAAATTCCTGCTTTGTCAGTATCTCTTCATAACTAATCTGCTCTTCCCACTGAAATGGGGTATGTGCTTTCGGCACAAAACTTGACACTGAAACATTAACCTCACCGCCGCCGCACGACCGCCCCTCGCTCTTAACCCGTCTAGCAAGGTCAACTATTTCGGCGATATCGGCCATTGTCTCGGTAGGCAATCCAATCATGAAATATAGTTTTATGAGCCGCCAGCCTGCTCTGAAAGCGGAGTTCGCATCCTTTAGCAGATCTTCTTCCGAAATGCCTTTATTAATTGCCTGCCTCAGGCGTTCGCTGCCAGCTTCCGGTGCCAGGGTTAGCCCTGTTTTACGAACTTTTTTAACTTCCTCGACCAATTCATCGGAGAGCGTCCCGACACGTAGTGACGGGAATGACACCGCAACCTTGCTTTCCGCATAACGAGCCATAAGCTCCTTCAGGAGCAGTGTCAGGCAGCCGTAATCGCCGGCGGCAAGAGAGAGAAGGGAAACCTCTTCATAGCCTGTATGTTTGAGCGTGTTTTCGATTGTCTCCAGGATTTTTTCCGGAGTTCGCTCTCTCAAGGGGCGGTAGATGTAGCCGGCCTGACAGAATCGACAGCCTCTGGTACACCCCCGACCAATTTCCATGCTCACCCTGTCATGAACTGTCTTAAGAAAAGGGACCACGGGGGTGGTAGGGTAGGGGGTTGTCTCAAGATCAGACAGAAAGCGGCGCTTTACCTTAGGGTAGCCATCTTTGAGCGCGGCGATTTTCGCAACACGACCATCCTCCAGGTAATCAACACCGAAGAACGATGGCACATATACACCGGGAATTGTTGCCAGTCGCTCCAGTAGCTCGCTCTTTTTTGCCCCTGAACTCTTCATCTCCCGACAGAGTTTTGCAATCTCAGGAGCGGCTTCTTCGCCATCGCCGATCAGAAATGCATCAAAAAAATCAGCCAACGGCTCGGGATTATAGGCACATGGGCCGCCACCTAGAACAAGCGGCCAGATATTCTGCCGTTCCGCAGCCAGTAAAGGCACTTCTGCCAGCCTGAGCATATTTAAAATGTTAGTATAAGAGAGTTCATGCTGAAGGGTGAAACCGATAATATCTGCTGCAGCAAGAGGCTCATCGCTTTCCAGAGTCTGCAGGAGTTTTCCGCTTTCCTGAAGCTGAATTTCACGGTCAGGCCAGAGAGCATAGACTCTCTCGGCGGCCAACCAGTCATAGCTGTTAAGAATATTGTAGAGTATCTGAAAACCGAGATGACTCATCCCGATCTCATAAACATCCGGGAAGGCAAGCACAAAACGAATTTCCGGTGATTCTTTCCGGATTATGCCGACTTCGCCCCCCATGTAACGCGCCGGCTTGTCAACATTCAGCAGACTGCTATCAATCATCAAATAATTCTCCAAAACATTTAGCTTTATCGATAATAGTGCGCCATACTAACAGCTTGCTCCCGGAGAGGCAAGTCTTGTAAATCACGTCATACCGCAAATAAGGCATTGGTTGCCCGAAATAAGCTCCGTTTCCGAATAAACATGCCGAAGCAATTTCAGCGCTATCTAAATACCGCTTAGATATCAATATGTTACAAGTAAATTCTGACTTGGCACGACAAGTGCTTTAACAAATATATCTAAGTCAATTTGCATCACAAAAAAAAGGAGATTCAAAATGAAAAAAGTTATGTCTTCCATCGTTGCCGCTATCGTTGCAGTTGCTTTTGCTGGTGTATGTTTTGCTACAGAAGCTGCCAAGCCTGCTGCTGCTCCTGCTGCTGCTCCTGCTGCTGAAATGAAGAAAGAAGAAGCAAAGCCTGCAAAGCCTGCAAAGAAAGCAAAGAAAGCAAAGAAGCCTGCAAAGAAAGCTGAGAAGAAAGAAGAAGCTGCTGCTCCTGCTGCTGCTCCTGCTGCTCCTGCTGCAAAGTAATCAGTTTCGCCCAGAGAATAAAAAAAGCCGCATCCTCGGATGCGGCTTTTTTTATACCTGATTCGTTGTCTCTTTAAAACGGACTATCTTTGTCTGACGATTCTTTCATCCAGACAAATCTTGGCTCAAACCAGGGGTCATAAAAACCCGGATAGGCAACAAAGAACGTTAACAGCTCGCCAGCCCCGCTTACCGTCCTTACAACTGTCATCCCTATCCCTTTCAGGGGCCCGATTATAGAACCACGCAACCAACCGGTTTCCTTGCCGGTAACATATATCTGCTTGGGAATTTCAACCCACCCGGTCAGAATGTTGGCCACACCTCGGACGCCCTTCGTTGCCATCCCTTCCACAATATCCTGAGGAGATGCATCATCTATATTTCTGTACCCTGTTGCTCCTGACGTTCCGGAAAACATAAGGCAGAAAATAATCAAAAAACATCCCGTTAAAAATGGTCTAGACATTATTCTTTGCCTACCTTCGACTCTGCCTGCGGCTCTTGTTGCTCCGCCACCTCTTCTTCATGAGTCAATTCGGCGCGCTGTTCATCCCAACCCTGCCAGACAAACTCGGGCTCAATCATCGGGTCATAGTAACCGGGCTGTGGGACCAAAAAAAAGACCGCTTCGGTTAAACCGATAAATCCTCGGTAAAGAGTCATGCCTACACCCTTTATCGGACCGACTAAAACATAGCCGACCGCACCATGGTTACGGCCGGTGAGGATTGTCTGTTTGGGGAGTTCTACAATTGAAGTGAAAAAATTGGTGGCGCCACGAACAAGCTTGAACGACATCCTTTCGGCAATTGATTCGGGCTTGGGCATTTCGGCTGCGAACACCGGCATTGCTAATGAAAAATTGAGCAGAATTGCAACGGCCAGAAAAAGAGTTCTCATATTTGATAATTCTCCTTTGTTGCAGGGTGCAGATTATTTAAGTCACCATTTCTCTTGTAACATAATACATACGGCGTAGCAAGCAGCAGTGGCAAGATTTAACAGTCATATTAAAAAAGGCATGACCATTAATGGCCATGCCTTTTTACGCTTCCTGGATGGAAAGCTTATTTGCCATGCTTTGTCAGATAACTGGCTACGCCCTCTGCTGTCGGCTTCATAGCCTCTTCACCCTCTTTCCAGTTCGCCGGACAGACTTCACCATGGGTATCTGAAAACTGCACTGCGTCTACCATACGGAGAGCTTCATCAACGCTTCTGCCGAGGGGGAGATCGTTAATCACGCAGTGACGAACCTTTCCGGTCGGATCAATAAGGAAGAGGCCACGCAGGGCAACCGAGCCACCGAAAAGAATACCGTATGATTTTGCAATCTCTTTGTTAAGATCTTCCACAAGCGGGTACTGAATATTACCAATGCCGCCATCTTCAATCTTGGTGTTCTTCCAGGCAAGGTGAGTAAATCTGGAGTCAACAGACACACCAATGACTTCGCAGTTTTTTGATTTGAAGGCATCAAGCTTTTTGTTGAATGCCAGGATCTCTGAAGGGCAGACAAAAGTAAAGTCAAGCGGATAGAAGAAGAGGACAACATACTTTCCTTTAAATGATGAAAGGGTGATCTGCCCGAAACTGTTGTCCGGCATAACTGCATTGGCGGTAAAATCAGGTGCCTGCTCTGTAACTAGTGTGCAAAGGCTCATGGTCGATAATCTCCTTGATTGGTATTTTATGAAGCATGTGTAAAGAAATACCAACCGTATCGCTGCTTGTCAAGTGAAAAAGATCAAAGTAGTCTTCTTTGTCCTTTTACCTGAGATCTCCCCTGATACCGACAGTTACCTCTCTATAAGGGATCTCTTTGCCGGAAGCAGCAAGAGCCTGCCTGGCAGCCATTGCTATCCCGCCGCAGCAGGGGACTTCCATTTTCATGACAGTTATGCTTTTCAAGGGTGAGTTGCGAAATAGCTCTGTCAGCTTCTGAGTGTAAAACTGATTGTCGTCAAGCTTTGGGCAGCCGATGACAACAGCTTTGCCGGCCAGAAAATCCTTGTGAAAATCCGCGTAGGCGAAAGGGACACAGTCAGCCGCAATCAGCAGATCGGCATTCTGGAAATATGGCGCTGATGTTGATACGAGGTTAAGTTGAACCGGCCACTGCCCGAGCATACTCTGCCTGCTGCCGGACTCTTGAACTGCTTCGGCAGGCTTCTGCTCAAAGCTCATCGCTCTCGACCCCGGGCAGCCGCCGCCATGTCCATGGTGTCCATGCCCATGACCAGCTTGATGTTTTCCTTCGTGGTGCTGATGATGGGAGTGACCATGAGCCGGTGTCTTGCTGATCTCTTTCAGGTGTTTCTCGACTTCGGCCTCGTCAAATTCATCAGCGTCACGCTCTATTATCTGGATTGCATCCTGAGGGCACTCACCAAGGCAGGCTCCAAGGCCGTCGCAAAGGTTATCCGCCGAAAGCACGGCCTTGCCGTTAATCATCTTTATTGCCCCTTCAGCACACGAAGGGACACAGAGGCCGCAGCCGTTACATTTGTCCTGATCTATCTGTACAATTTTTCTGATCATCTTCATTCTCTCCTTTTTGAATTCAGCCCTTTATAAAGTAGTGCCAAAGGTAGTCCAGTCTGCCCCGCATTATCATTTTTCTGCCGGAATATGCCATTATCTCCCGTATTTTCTGCCGCTGCCCGGCAGTATAGCAGTGGACATGGCAGCTTTTACAGGTCGGCTTCGGGGCGAGCGGACAGGCCAGCCTTTTTTTCATGCCATGCTCAAGGAGCTCGGCACACTCGACGCAGACTGTTTTTGGCGAACGCTTCCCGTTTTGCAGTATGTCAGGAATAGTCCTCTCGCCGACTGCCTTTCTGTCATGCTTTGCGTGGCAGAAAAGCTCAATAAAGCGGGCAAGAACCTTCAAATCATTTAACTCTTCCGAAGTCAACTCATTCATATCTGTCACTCTAACCTGCTATCGGCTTTTCCGGGATGACCCAAGTCAAAATTCTGCAGTCAGCCTTATTCATTGTAAATACTCTCTTTGATGGCATCTTAGAGTGTGCTATAAAATATTTGCAATGCAAACCGTTAAAAGCTGCCATCTGCAAATTACCGGAGCAATTTTGACAGGATTTTCTTCATTACTGATACGCACGCAGCTGTTAATATTGGCAGTCTTGCTGACACTGCCCGCACTGGGAATAATCGTTTATTCCGGTTTCAAAGTGCGCAGCCAGGACTATCGAAATGCTCTCATCGAGTCGCAACAGCTTGTCGACCGGTTGGGTGACAAGCTAGATCACATTGTCCGTGAGTCCAGACAGTTAGGCCTGTTACTTGCCGATCTGCCCGAAGTGCAGAGCGGTAAAGGTGACAGCGTCCAGTCCATTCTCACCAATACCCTTGAAAACAATCCACAGTACCAAAACATCCTGATCACCGATGCTGCCGGAGATGTCCGGGCCTCGGCTATTCCTCTGGGGAAGAATAAGAAAATTTCCGTTGCGGACCGCACTGACTTCAATAAAGCAAAGGCAACGCACCGTTTCGCTGCCGGAGAATATACCATCAGCAGGTCAACCGGCAAACCGGCCTTCCACGTAGCCAGCCCCCTTGTCTACCAAGGGAAATTTGCCGGGGTGGTTATTCTCGACATTGACCTTGATGCCATGCGCTCAATCCTAGACAGCCTGAAGCTCCCCGCAAGCGCCAATTATGTTTTTGCTGACCAGAACGGGATAATTGTCAGCAGAGGCAGAGAGTTGGGCGAAAATGTCGGTAAACCGATCAAAACTGAAGACCTGAAAATTATGGAAAAGGGTCCCGACAAAAACAGCTATGAATTCAACCGCAAGGATGGCGAAAGGCGTGTCGTCTCTTACCGTAAAATGCGCCTGGAGGGAGAGAAGGCTCCCTATATGTATGTTCGGGGAGGCATGTCGCTACAGGAGGCGGTTGGCGCAGCAAACCGGCGACTGCTCTTAAATCTGCTGTCATTATTGCCGTTCGTAATAGTTGCATTTCTCCTGGCTACTGTTATCGGCAAGAGATCTATCGCCGACCGTGTTGCAAAACTACAGGAAGCTGCCCATAAAATTGCCGATGGTGATCTGGACGTAAGGATTGCCCCTTTTGTCACAGGAGGCGAATTCGGTGAACTGGCACTCTCATTCGACCATATGGCAACGAAACTGGCCGATAATCTTGCCGAAATCAGGCTTTCCCAGGATCAGATTAAAACCCTCAATAAAGATCTTGAAAATAAAATTGCCAAACGGACAGCTCAACTCGAAGCATTGTTAAAAGAGCATGAAGCATTCAACTACACGGTATCCCATGACCTCCGTGCCCCCTTGCGGCATATCGACAGTTTCAGCGCCATCCTGACTGAAGAACTCGGCAGTGATGTCTCGCCGGAGTGCCTCGGTTATCTGCAGCGAATCCGTAATGCCACCAGTAAAATGGGAGTGCTGATTGATGATCTTCTCGAACTGTCCCGGATCAGCCGCGAAGAGATGAGAATGGAGAGAGTCGATCTGAGCAGAATTGGCAGTGAAGTAGTGAACATGCTCAAGGAGACTGATCCGGGCCGGACCGTCGAGGTCATGATCGCCAGCGATCTTATCGCCAAAGGTGACAAGAGGCTGCTGCGGATTGTTTTTCAAAATCTATTCGGCAATGCCTGGAAATATACAGGCAAAAAAGCTGCCGCCCGAATTGAGTTTGGTAAACGCACCATAGATGGAGAAGAAACTTTCTTTATAAAAGACAACGGTACCGGCTTTGATATGGCATATAAAGATAAGCTGTTCATGCCCTTTCAGCGACTGCATGGCAGCGACTACGAAGGAACGGGCGTAGGCCTCGCTACAGTCGAGAGAATCATTCTGCGCCACGACGGAAGAATCTGGGCAGAGAGTAAGCCGGGTGAAGGCGCAACCTTCTACTTCAGGCTTCCCCGCGCTGAACCCGGACCTTTGGCCGGCAGCCTGCAGCAGTAATGCACACTCATCTCCCCGCCACCATCAGGCGCTCCAGCCACAACATCTCCCGGAGCCTTATCAGTCCGAATGCCCTGCGAATCCTGTACCGTCTCCGCGACAACGGCTTCAAGGCTTTTCTGGTCGGCGGTTCTGTCCGCGATCTGCTCCTTGAACGGACACCAAAAGATTTTGACCTGGCAACTGACGCAACCCCGGCAGAGATCAAAAAACTGTTCCGCAACTGTCGCCTTATAGGACGGCGTTTCCGGCTTGCGCACCTCCACTTCAAAGACGAAATCATCGAGTTGGCAACTTTCCGTAAAGGTGGAGATCCACCCGAAGATGATGGGTCTGAAGCCGAAACTGAAGGCACGGAAGATACGCCAATAAAAGAGCTGCACCGTAAAGACGGTCATCTGCTGAAAAGTGACGACGGCATGCTTCTCAGAGACAATCTTTTCGGCTCGCCTGAAGAAGATGCCTGGCGCCGGGATTTTACCGTCAACGCCCTTTCCTATAATATCGCCGACTTCTCCATAATCGATTACGTCGGCGGCGTAGAGGATCTGAAACAGAAACTGATCCGCACCATCGGCGACCCTGCAACAAGAATCAGCGAAGACCCGATACGAATGCTCCGGGCGATCCGTTTTTCTGCCCAGCTTGAATTCAATATCGAGCATCACTGCTGGGAAGCAATGCTGGGAAACTCCCGCCGGATAACCCTCGCTTCACCTGCCCGCCTCTTTGATGAAGTCGTCAAGCTTTTCCTTTCCGGGGCAGCGGAAAAGTGCTGGCAACTTCTGCACGAAAGCGGTCTCTCTGGTGCAATTTTCCCGGATTTTTCCGAGTGGCTATCCGGTCAGGAGTGCGACGCCTGCCTTAATTCGCTGCAATGGGTTGATAAGGCTGTTCAGGGCAAAAGAGCTGTTTCTACGCCGCTGCTGCTGGCGCTGTTTTTTAGCGGCTATCTTGCGGATAAGGGGAAAGGTTTCGGCTGCCGGGACAACTCCCCGCAAGCACGGATTGACGGCTCGCTGGCGCTCTTCATGACAGAAACTGGCGGGAGGCTCTTTATCCCGCAGAAAACAGTCATGCGGCTCAGGGAAATTCTGCTGCTGCAACAGAGGCTGTTAAAAACTCCGGGGAGAAAGCCTGAAAATGTCATCTCCAGACCGGGCTTTACCGATGCACTCGCCTATCTCGCCTTCAGTGCCGTAAGCGACGCACCGCTCAACAGGGTTGTCAGTTGGTGGGAGCATCTTGCCGCCGGAAAGAGTGTGGCAACTGTGCCGGACGGTCGGCAAGCAGGTCGCGAAGGTGGACAAAAGGGCAAAAGGCGCAGAAGAAGGAAGAAAAAAACCGTCAATATAGAAACTGAATAGTGACCGGGCCGGGCTGATTCAGGATTCCCCTGTCTTGCCTTTTATTAAGCCAACTGCTATCTTGCGTTAAACAAATTTTACCGGAGGGGAACAATGCCAGCTTCACACCACCGCCTCATAATCCTGGGCTCAGGCCCTGCAGGTTATACAGCTGCAGTCTACGCAGCAAGAGCAAATCTCTCTCCGACCCTGATCACCGGCCTGCAGCAGGGAGGCCAGCTGATGATGACCACCGACGTGGATAACTGGCCGGGCGATGTCGATGGCGTCCAGGGCCCGGAGCTTATGGAGCGGATGCAGCGCCATGCGCAGCGCTTCAATACGAATTTTATCCAGGATCATATTCATACTGCCGACCTCGGCAAGCGTCCGTTTACCCTGAGCGGCGACAACGGTGCATACAGCTGTGACGCCCTGATAATTGCGACCGGAGCTACTGCCAGATATCTCGGCATCCCCTCTGAGGAAGCCTTCAAGGGGAAAGGGATCTCGGCCTGCGCCACCTGCGACGGCTTTTTCTATCGGAACAAACCGGTTGCCGTTATCGGCGGCGGGAGCACTGCGGTTGAAGAGGCGCTTTACCTTTCCCAGATAGCCTCCCACGTGACCGTTGTTCATCGCCGCGACAGCTTCCGCGGGGAGAAAATTCTGGCCGACAAACTGATTGAGAAGAGCAGAACCGGCAATGTTACCATCGAGTGGAACAGCAATCTTGAAGAGGTTCTCGGCGATGACTCGGGGGTTACCGGGGTCAGGATCAGGAAAAACTCCGGCGAGGTTCTGGATGTTGCCGTACATGGCTGTTTCATCGCCATCGGCCACCAGCCCAATACCCATATTTTTACCGGACAACTGGAGATGGATAATGGTTATATCGTTACCCGTGGCGGCTTCAAAGGTGACGTTACGGCCACTTCGGTAGCCGGAGTTTTTGCTGCCGGTGATGTGCAGGATCAAGTCTACAAGCAGGCAATCACCTCTGCCGGCACCGGCTGCATGGCCGCGCTCGACGCAGAAAAATATCTGGACGCTTTGTAAAATCAGACTGAAGGCTGAGGACTGAAGGTTAAAACGTTTTATCTTACCTTCAGCGTCGCTTCAGCCTTCTACCTTTAACCGGAGTTTATCCATGCTCTCAAAAGTCCTCAGTTCAGCCCTTCTCGGTATTGATGCCGTAACCATTCAGGTGGAAGTTGATATAGCCCAGGGGTTGCCCCAGTTCGCTACGGTGGGCCTGCCTGACGGAGCTGTCAAGGAGAGCAAGGACCGTGTCAAGGCTGCGCTCAAGAACTCAGGCTACGAATTCCCGCAAAGACGGATCACTGTAAATCTTGCCCCCGCCGACCTCAAAAAAGAGGGCACCTCCTTCGACCTGCCGATTGCCATCGCCATACTTGCGGCAACAGGAGTTGTCAAGAAGAGCCTGCTTGCTGATTACCTCATTATCGGTGAACTCTCTCTTGACGGTTCCATCAAGGGGGTGCGCGGTTCTCTCCCGGTCGCCGTGGCAGCAAAAGCTGAAAAGCTCAGGGGGATTATCGTCCCTGTCGAGAATGTAAATGAAGGGGCGGTAGTCGAGGGTATTGATGTTATCGGCGTATCCGGTCTTGCGGAGGTCGTCGGCTTTTTGAATGGCGAGCGAGCCATCTCTCCGCACCATGTTGATATTCAGCAGCTATTCAGGCAGGAATCGGAGTACCACGAAGATTTCTCGGAAGTCAGGGGCCAGGAGCACGCCAAACGGGCGCTGGAAGTTGCCGCCGCCGGAGCGCATAACTTGCTGATGCTCGGCCCGCCGGGCTCGGGGAAGACAATGCTTGCCCGGCGTCTGCCAACTATCCTGCCGCGGATGTCATTTGCCGAAGCGATCGAAACCACCAAAATCTACAGCATCATGGGGCTGCTTGACCGGGAGAGGGCGCTTATCGCCCAGAGACCCTTTCGCTCACCCCATCACACCATCTCCGATGTCGGCCTTATCGGCGGCGGCAACAGCCCGAAACCGGGTGAAGTTTCTCTGGCGCATAATGGAGTGCTTTTTCTCGATGAACTGCCGGAGTTCAAGAAACATGTGCTCGAAGTCCTCCGCCAGCCACTTGAGGATGGCAGAGTTACCATCTCCCGGGCGCTTTCATCCATGACCTACCCGGCACGGGTCATGCTTGTCTCAGCCCTTAACCCCTGCCCCTGCGGCTATCTTGGCGATCCGACCCACGCCTGTTCCTGCTCCCCGCGTGATGTTCATCGCTACCGCTCCCGCATCTCCGGTCCGCTCATGGATCGGATCGACATCCACATCGAAGTCCCGGCGGTGAAATACCGCGATCTGGCCGACCGGACAGACAGCGAAAGCTCGGAAGCAATAGCCAAACGGGTCGAAGCTTCCCGCGAACTGCAGCGGGATCGCTTCAAAGGAACAAAAGTCCACTCAAACGCCCAGATGACGCCCCGTCTCATAAGAAAGCACTGCGAACTGAATACCGCCGGCAACCGTCTCCTGGAGCTGGTCACCGACCGCCTCGGCCTCTCCGCCCGTTCCTACAACCGGATTCTCAAGGTTTCCAGAACTATTGCCGATCTGGACGGTAGCGCCGACATCCTTGAGCAGCACCTCTCCGAAGCGGTTCAATACCGGAGCCTGGACCGGAAGTCCATATAACTGCCAGGCTTGATTGGCACAATCAACGGTAACTGACTGGATAGCTGACAGTCATAAAACTCTGACGTAATATTTAAAGGGATTAAAAATGCTCTGGAATCGTCAGTACCGGCTCAAAAGCTACATCAAGGCATCGCTCTGGCTCACCCCTTTTTTCGCCATACTGCTTTATGCAGTTGTCACCAGGATTACGTACAGAATTGGTAACTGGCTCCTGATCACCGGCAGTATTGATGAAAAAACTGCATTTTTAGGGCTTACCATGGTTGGTGCGCGCTCGCTGCTGGAGACGATAATCACGGCAAACCTTTCATTTCTTGTCTTCACCTTCGGTTCACTGCTGGTGGCAATACAGGTAGCTGGCGGGCAGTATACACCACGAATCATCGCCACAACACTGCTGCGAGACAACGCGATCCGCCTCACTGTCGGCTATTTCGTTTTTACCCTGTTATTTAATTTGAGAGTGTTGAATAGAATGGGGGACGTTGTCGTCCACCAGTTCAACACTTTCATTGCCGGAGTTTTGGGAATAATCTCACTGGTGGTGTTTCTCTACCTGATTGACTATGCCGCACGCTTTCTCCGACCGATCAGTATAGCCCAGCGGGTGGGAGAGTTCGGAATCAAGGTAATCAAGAACATTTATCCGGAAATGACTAAAGGTCCACAAGCCACACAATTGTCCTTCAACTCAGCATCTCCACCCCGAACCATCACTCATGTGGGCACCTCCGGGATCGTTCTAGCCGTAAACATAGCGGGACTGGTGGCACAGGCGCAGAAAGCAGGCGGTATTATCGAATTTGTTCCCCAAGTGGGCGATTTCGTGGCAGTGGATGACCCCATGTTCCGGTTGCACTGCTGTAGCGATGACATAGACGATCATCATCTCCGGTCCTTAGTCGCTCTCGGATCCGAGCGTACCCTTGAGCAGGATGCCACATTTGCTTTCCGCATTCTGGTGGATATTGCCATCAAAGCTCTGTCACCGGCCATTAATGATCCGACGACGGCCGTACTCGCCATTGACCAGCTGCACCGACTGCTGCGGTTTGTTGGCCTGCGTCATGTCAGCGACAAAGAACATCATGACGGAGCAGGCGAACTTCGCCTCATTTTCCGGACGCCAAACTGGGAGGATTTCGTCCATCTCACCTGCACCGAAATACGCCATTTTGGCACAGGCAGCATCCAGATCGTGCGGCGACTGCGCTCGATGCTGGAAAATCTCATACAAACCCTGCCACCGCATCGTCATGCAGAGCTCCTACAGCAAATTGATCTTCTGGATCGTATGATCGAGGGGCATTACGCGTTTCCGGAAGACCTTGCTCTTGCCCGTATTGCTGATTCGCAGGGGTTAGGCGGGGCAGTGGGGATGAGGCCCGCAAGAAGCATGTTGACTGCTGTCGCTGTTAAAGAGGAGTCTTAGATCTCCCAGAGTTTTAATCGGTATAGCAAGGACAGGATAGCGAGGTGCAAAGTGGACAGACATGACATTTATCCTTCTTTAACTGCCGAGGAGGGGTTACAGCGATTAAAGGACGGCAATGAACGCTTCCTTCAGGGCACCGCCAATTTCCCCACTATTCGCAAAGATGTACTGGCTGCTCTGGCCCGGGAACAGCACCCGTTTGCCACCATCATTGGCTGCAGCGATTCTCGGGTGCCACCCGAACTCCTCTTCGATGCTGACTTCGGTGAACTGTTCGTTATCCGGATCGCCGGCAATGTGGTATCTCCGGAGGTTTTCGGCACACTCCAGTATGCAGGTATGCACCTGAAAACTCAGCTGTATGTGATTCTGGGCCATGAAGGCTGCGGAGCCGTTCGGTCGGCGGTTGAATTGAAGTTCCGCGGCACCCAAATAGAATCGCGAATCGAACTTCTGCTGCAGAATATCATGCCAGCCCTGGAGGGCATTAATCCACTGGCAGAGCCAGAGAAACAGCTTACACAGGCAGTAGAAGCCAATGTTCGCTGGACTATGCGGCAACTGCTCGAATCACCGGAAGGTCGCAGACGTGTGGATGAAGGGGTATTCAGGTTAGTAGGCGCGATCTGCGATATTAAAACCGGCAGGGTGCGATTTCTTGACTGAGATCAAGGGTGACGATGAAGTGCGGTAGATATCGGTAAAACTACCTCTTTAGATCAATAAACAGGTCCTCACCTATTATCATGGCAGAGTCGCCATCTCCCGGGCACTTTCATCCATGACCTACCCGGCACGGGTCATGTGTCTCAGCCCTTAACCCCTGCCCCTGCGGCTATCTTGGTGATCCGACCCACGCCTGTTCCTGCTCCCCGCGTGATTTCCACCGCTCCCGCTCCCGCATCTCCGGTCCGCTCATGGACCGGATCGACATCCACATTGAAGTTCCTGCGGTCAAATAAATATCGGCAGGCCGGGAAACCTGGAGGATAACTCAATCATTTCCCCCGGTGAGTGTCTAGAGACCAAGAGTCCGGCTACCTCTGGCTCTTGCCTGCACGACCCCGGCGGCGATAGCTGATGCCGAGCTTGTCCAGGCGCGAACGTAGCGTGCTTGGGTTGATCCCCAGCATCTCGGCCGCACCTCCGGGGCCATCGATCTTCCCCTTGGCCAATTTAAGTACCTCGGTGATATGCACTGCGTTTGCCTCGTCCAGGTTGAGCGGGTAAAGCGAGCGGCCGCTGCCGGCGACGAGCGGCATGTTCTTTTGCCCCTGGCTCGGCAGAATCGTGCCGAAGGTCAACGGCCCGCCACGATGCAGGATGAGCTCACGCTCGACCAGGTTCTCCAACTCCCGGACGTTGCCGGGCCAGTCGTATTCCATGAGCCGCTGCAGTGCCCCCGGCGCGATTGACGGGGGCACCCCGATGCCGAGGTCCCTGCTCCTGACCGTCACGAAGTGGCGGGTAAGGGCCGGCACGTCCTCCTTCCGCTGCCGCACCGGCGGCACCATGATGGGAAAGCCGCTCAACCGGTACCAGAGATCCTCGCGGAAGCTCCCTTCCGCCACCATGCTTTGCAGGTTGCGGTGCGTTGCCGCGATCACCCGGATATCGACGGGGATCGGGCGTTTCCCTCCCACTCTCTCCACTTCGCGGTTTTGCAGCACCCGTAGAAGCCGCACTTGTGCGTTCGGCGGGAGTTCGCCGATTTCATCCAGAAAGATGGTCCCGCCGTCGGCCCGCTCGAAACGCCCCCGGCTCTCGGCCACCGCCCCGGTAAAAGCCCCCCTCTCATGACCGAAGAGCTCGCTGTCGATCAGGTTTTCCGGCAACGCGCCGCAATTCACCGTGATGAAAGGTCCATTCCTGCGCGGCGAGGAAAAGTGAATCGCGTTGGCGATCAACTCCTTGCCGGTCCCGGTCTCGCCGAGGATGAGCACGGTGTTGTTGAGCGGCGCCACCTGGCGCACCATCTCCATCACATTGCGCAGCCCCGTATTGCCGCCGATGATCCCGTCCGCGGCGTCACCGTGCAACTCCCGGTTCAGGAAGCGCTTGTCGTCCAGCAGGATGGCCTGGTAGCGGAGCACCTCCTCGTGGGCGAGGGCGTTGGCAAGGGCAATCGCAAACGGCTCCGCAAGGCAGCCGGCGAGTTCGAGAAGTTCTTCGCCGTATCGTCCCTCTCCCCGCGCACGTAAGTTCAACCCGCCAAGCAGCTCACCCTTGATTCGCAAAGGAACAATCAGGTCCGTATTCCCATTCGAGCCCCAACAGCGGCGCAAGGGTACGAAATATCTCGTCCTCTGCAGCATCCACGACGAACGGCGCGGAAAAATTCCGGGCGGCAATCTTTTGCAGCATCCCATCCGGAAGCGGGATAATTTGGGGAGGAAGAGCGACATTTTCAGAGGCATGTTCAATGCGCCGGACCGCCCCCAGTCGCTCGTCTATGACGAAGAGGATCAAGGCTTCGAGCGGGAAATGCTCCTTCAGATACTCGAATGCACTGTGCAACGATTCTTTTATTTCCAGGCTGCCGCAGATTCTGAGGGTAATCTCCCTGATGAATTCGTCGCGGCCGGCCATACCTTTGTCGCTCACCACGCTTGTTGTGCCTCTCTCTTCCGTTTTTGTCCCCATCTGCTTTTTAGACCTCCCGTCAAGATCCACGATATTTCGCATTATACACACCAAACTCCACAAAACAACTGCCACAACTGACACTCCGGAGGCGGGGCGGTTAGATCAGATTGCCTTCACTGATATTCTTGCGAATTTCAACGCAGTTCCGCGCATGAAAAAAGCTTGACACATTGGACCGACTGGTCTAATTTATAATCATGAAACGAACACACAACAAAGACGATATTGTTCAGGTTGGACTCGACCTCGTGTTAAGCAGGGGCTTCAATGCAACCGGTGTTGAAGCAATTCTGAAACAGGCTAACATTCCTAAGGGGTCATTTTACAACTTCTTCTCCAGCAAAGAGAATTTGCCCTTGCGATAATTGATAAATTTGTTGCAGACAGGATTGAAGTGTCATCCCCGATTTTCAATGATCAATCTTTACCGCCGCTGGAGCGTGTCAAAAAAAGCTTTGAAACCGTAGTTGCGTTATTTGAAGAAAATGGTTGCACCAAGGGGTGCTTGATCGGCAACCTGAGCCTGGAAATGTCTGATCAATTCGATCAAGTCCGGCAACGTCTTGAAAAATCTCTGCAAGAG
>CAWEPN010000020.1:0-69314 GCA_963810975.1 uncultured delta proteobacterium
TTCAGCATCTTCACCATCCTCCGGAAAGTTGGCAATACCGATACTGGTCGTTACTTTCAAGGTATGTCCGTCACAGAAAAACGGTTTGCGGAAGGCCCGGACTATCTTTCCGGCGAGCTGTGCGGAACTTTCACTGTTGGCGATTGTCGGCAGCAGCAGTACGAATTCATCCCCTCCCATACGGGAAACCGTATCACTTTTGCGGAGGATGTCCGCCAGTCGTTTCCCCACCTCTTTCAACAGGGTATCGCCGGTACTGTGTCCAAGGGCGTCGTTGATATCCTTGAAGCGATCAAGGTCAAGCATCATCAACGCTCCGGCGCCCGAGTTCCGTTTTACAGCTGCCAGCGCCTGTTCGAGGCGGTCACTCAGCAGCACCCGGTTGGGGAGGCCGGTCAGGGCATCGTGGTAGGCCATATGATGAATGATCCGCTCCTGCTGCCGCCGCTCTGATACGTTTTGCAGCATCAGGACATAGCCGACCAGTTTATTCTGCCTGTCGATAATGCTGGAGAGAGCCCCCTGGTAGTAGCGGGTCTGTCCTTTGCGGGTGATCTCGGTGGTAAAATCGTGTTTATCTCTTTTTTGAACAATTTTCAGTGATCGTTCCAGATAGAAATCGGTAGCGCCCTCCAGGTCATTCAGTTCCAGGGCAGAATGGCCAATGGCGTTCGCCTGGGTTCGATTGAACACCTTTTCTGCGACAGAGTTGAAATATTTGATCTTGAAATCACTATCAGTGGCAATAATAGCCATATCGAAGGAGGAGTTGAGGATGTTGTCCAGGTAGAAGGTCTTGTCGAGCAGTTCCTGGGCGGTCTGCCGGAAGATATTCTCCTTTTCGTTGAGGATCTCCTTAAGCACCTTGATGTACTTCTCCTCTAACCCATTGGCTATATCGGTCTGGGTAACAATACCGGCGATGGCGCCCATCTTATCCACTACCACGATATGACGGATTTTCTCCTCTTTCATCAGCAGGGCCGTCTTGCGCAGTTTTGTGCCGACAGGCACCGTCAGAACCGGTTTGCTCATGACCGGTCCCACCTGTATGGAGTCCGTATCGACCCCCTCGGCCACCAGTCTGACAACATCCCGCTCAGTAAGGATGCCGACGGGGGATTGCCCCTCCACGACCACTATGCAGCTGATCGCGGCGGCTGCCATCCTTGCAAGGGCTTCGCTGAGACTCGTCTGTAGCGGGATGGTCGTGACAGATTTTGTCATAATCTGTTCAATCAGGATACTAAGGGTTTTTTGCAGAGATGTTTCCGGTGGAACAGTTACAACCTTCCGGGAAACTATATGGCCAATTTTTGATTTGAGGACTGGGATGGTCATGTAGGAGCCTTTTTATTATTAACTCTTAATACCCCATCTGTTCTGTGGAGGCAAGGAAGAAAGAACCCGAAAGGTTTATTGAGATAAACCTGGTGAATTTCAGCCATTTTAAAGCAAATCTGCAGTAGTCAGGAGTCGCATGGCAGAAGTCAGAATAAAAATCCGCCGGTATTGCAAATCTTTAGTTATTCCAGTCATGCGAAGAGTGATTAGGCTTATTTCACTGTAAACCTTATCAAACTACTGAATTCTGACTACTGGATTCTGTATTCTGAATAGTTACCCATTATAAAGCAAAAAAACTGGCAGTGCATAACGCACGGCAGCATAAAGCATGAAACAGAGGGGTGTATGGAGTCGGCTATAAGTTTGAAGATGATTCCCGAGTCTGAGCTGAGCTCCTTATTTCGGTTATCACCACCACAAGTTCTCCTGAAGGGCGGCGAATGGTCACTTCGTCATCCACCTTTTTTTGCAGCAGCGCCTGACCGACAGGCGAATCGATGCTGATCCTGCCGAGCGAAACATCAAATTCATCCGAGCCGACAAGTTGGTAGCAGAGCTCGTTCCCCTCGTCATCTTCGTAAGTTACCCAGCAGCCGAATGAAACAGAGAGAGGATTTTTCGGCGGGGCAGCGACTTTGAGCACTTTCAGCCGCCCGCCAAGATGCTTGAGCTTCCGGTCGATCTCCCGCAGGCGTTTCTTGCCGTAAATGTATTCGGCATTTTCCGAACGGTCGCCCTCGGCAGCTGCGTCAGAGACCCCTTGAACAACTTTTGGTCTTTCCACTCTCCAGAGATGATCAAATTCGCTTTGTAGTCTCTTCAGTCCGTCGGCTGTGATGAGGTTTGTCATGGAAACTCCTTTGAGTAAAAACTACCTTAAACATAAAAAAGATGTAAGATGAAAATTTCGTTGCTTGCAGTATACTGTGAGACAATTTCGGTCTGGAGCCGAAACTAAAAGTCAATGTGTCAACTTCGGAACCACAAAAAGAGGATAGCCAAGAGATGGACTCTATATATAAAGAGAAGAAAATCTACAGCTCGGAACTTACCGATCTCCCGCCACTGGGAATGGACGTTGCCGCTATCTACCGGGGATTTCGTCACTACTACACCCATAGTCTCGGCAGGGATAAATACTGCCGTTCGGCACACTATCGCTATATCGCACTGGCGCTGACGGTTCGTGACCGGCTTATGGAGAGGTGGAAAAATACCCGATATGCCTACGAAGAGAGTAACTGTAAGCGGGGTTATTATCTCTCGCTGGAGTTTCTCATGGGGCGCACCCTTGGCAATGCTGCTTTAAGCCTGGGCCTCAACGAAACGATAAGCGAGGCGCTCCATTCGGTCGGCCTTGAACTGGAGGATTTTGTGGAGGCAGAGGCTGATGCCGGTCTTGGCAATGGCGGTCTGGGCCGGCTTGCGGCCTGTTTTCTGGACAGTTGCGCCACCTTGCAGCTGCCGGTCACCGGCTATGGAATCCGCTACGAATACGGCATGTTCCGCCAGCGGATTGAGCGTGGCAGGCAGGTTGAAGAGCCCGATCACTGGTTGCGCGGCAGCAATCCATGGGAACTGCCACGGCCAGAGTACAGTCAGAAAATTCATTATGGCGGCAGGAGCGAGTTTTACACTGATGCCGCCGGAAATCCTCAGGTTCGCTGGGTCGACACACTTGATGTTCTCGCCGTCCCCTATGATATCCCGATCCCCGGTTACCTGAACGGAACGATCAACACCCTGCGCCTCTGGAAGGCTGCGGCAACCGATGAGTTCGATCTCAGTGAATTCAATGCCGGCAGTTATACGGAATCTGTCTCGACAAAAAATGAGGCTGAAAATATCACCATGGTGCTTTATCCTAACGATGCCAGCGAAAACGGCAAGGAGCTGCGGCTCAAGCAGCAGTATTTTCTTGCCTCCGCCAGTCTGCAGGATGTCCTTGCCCGCTGGATGATCGTCAATAAAGGGGATTATTCCGATTTTGCCGAGAAAAACTGTCTTTCAGCTCAACGATACCCATCCAAGCTGTGCCGTACCCGAGCTGATGCGGCTTCTCATGGATGAGCACGGGATGGGTTGGGACAATGCATGGGGCATCACCCGCCGGACAATGGCCTATACCAACCATACTCTTTTGCCGGAGGCGCTGGAAAAATGGCCACTGGATCTTTTCAGAAGGCTTTTGCCGCGAATTCTGGATATTATTCTTGAGATCAATGCCCGGTTTCTTGCAGAGGTTTCCAATCACTGGCCGGGAGACATCGACCGCCAGAGAAAGATGTCGATTATCGAAGAGGGGAGCATCCGCAGGTCAGAATGGCTTATCTCGCCATAGTTGGCAGTTTCTCCGTGAACGGTGTGGCGGCACTCCATTCAAAGCTTCTCACCGAGGGTCTTTTCAGGGATTTTTATGAGCTATGGCCGAAAAAATTCAATAACAAGACGAACGGGGTAACTCCGCGCCGCTGGCTTTCCTGGTGCAATCCGGAGCTGAGGGCGTTGCTTACTGAATCCATAGGCGTCGGCTGGGTCAAGGACCTTCAGCAAATCTCAGCTATCCTGCCTCTGGCAGATGATCCGCAATTCCGGACCCGGTGGCAGGAGGTCAAGCGAAAGAACAAGGAACGGCTGGCTATACTCGTATATGATGACTGCGGGATTGTTTTTAATACGGCTTCGATTTTCGATGTCCAGGTGAAAAGGATTCATGAATACAAGCGGCAATTATTGAATATTCTCCACGTAATCCACCTTTATGACCGTATAAAGAGGGGCGATACAGCAGAGTGGACAAACCGCTGCGTCCTGATCGGCGGCAAGGCCGCGCCGGGTTATTTCATGGCGAAGCTGATAATAAAGCTGATTAATAATGTTGCCCAGGTGGTGAACAGCGATCCTGATGTAGGTGAAAGACTGAAGGTGGCGTTTCTGCCGAATTACCGGGTGAGCGCCATGGAGATAATCTGTCCCGGCACGGATCTTTCCGAACAGATTTCGACTGCCGGCAAGGAGGCTTCGGGTACCGGCAACATGAAATTCATGATGAACGGCGCAATCACAATTGGCACTCTGGATGGGGCGAACATCGAAATTCGGGAAGAGGTCGGCAACGACAGTTTCTTCAGGTTCGGCCTGACTGCCGAGGAGGTCGAGGATACCCGCAGATATTATGACCCGGAGCAGATCATAGCCAGTGATATTAATCTCAAACGGGCACTGCAACTTCTCCAGAGCGGGCATTTTAATATGTTCGAGCCGAATCTTTTCGATTCGATCATTAACTCGGTAAAGAGTCCTTATGATCCATGGTTGACTGCCGCAGACTTTGCCTCATATGTTGAGGCACAGGAGCAAGTTGCGAAGGCTTACAGGGACAGTGATGGCTGGAGCAGAATGAGTATTATAAACAGTGCAAAGAGTGGCCGGTTCTCGACGGATCGGACCATAGACGAGTATAACAGGGAAATCTGGGGACTCGAACCGACCAGGGCATTTCCGATCAAGTAACGGCTTTATTTGCCGTTAAGCGCTTGCATGATAAATTCTGTCACGTCCTCAGCTTCAATCCCCTTGCCAAGATAGAGAAGTTCTCTCTTTTCGAGGATGACGGAAAATCCGTTTGCCGCGCCGTAAGTTTGCGCCGCAGCCTCGATTTTGCTGTAAACATCCTTGATAAGTTCCTCCTGCAAAGGGCGTATCTCCGTTTCAGCCTTCTGCAGCATCGTTCTGAGTTCTGCGACCTTTTTTTCATACGCCTTGATTTTTGTTTTCCGCTGCTCAGGAGGATAGGTCGGCAGTTTCGCCTCAAGTTCAGCCTTCTGCTTTTCCAGCTGTTTTTGTTTTGTATCGATCCGGTTTTTGAGCAGGGTTGCTTTTGCTTCGAAATTAGCCTTGGCAGCCTTGCCGGTATCCGACTCGGCGGCGACCTTCATAATGTCCACATAGCCAACACGAAATCTGGCCTCAGTCGTTGCAGGGGAGGCTATCTTTTCTACGGGGAGAGTTGGAGGCGCCGTGACAGAAGGTGTCGGAGCTGTTTCAGCAAAAGTCAGGCAGGGGGCGAGCAGCGTAAGTGCAGTCATTGCGCAGATAAGAAAGATGTGCATGATAAACCTCTTGAAGTTCTGGATCGGAGTCTGTCGGACTTAGAATAAATCAGCTGCAAATCCGTCTGAACGGTGCATATTTCGCCGCTTTCTTGGTTAATAGAACAACTATTAACCTTCAAAATCGACAAAATCTACCCTCGCCCAGCCGAATTTTCGCTTTGATTTCCTAAGTCCGACAGACTCCTTGTGGGAGGCAAGATAACTTTTTTATCGGCGTACGGCAAGAATCTTTCAGCCGATCTTCAGGAGTTCCACAATCTGCCGGTAAAGGTCGTCGCTGTTTCTGCCACTGACGGCATTGCCATCCACCTTGGCAAATAAAGAGCTGCTGCATAGTCCACACTTTTTGACGCATTTTTTCCGTTTCAAGTCCAATTCGGGATATTCAGTCCGGAGTCGCTTGAATACCACACCCGAACCGTCATTATTCTCGCAAAAACGTAGTTTCATCAGCTTCCTCCCTGTTTTGCCTTTCTCTGTAATGTCTTTATTTTTGATGATCTGTCAATTTATCGATTTACTGGTATAATCCCAAGCGAAACTGCGTTAAAAATTTATTAACCTGAAAACGGCAGTTGGAGATGTTCTGCAGAAGCGACTTGCCCGTAATTCGTCGTAATGCTTGGCATTACAGAATTCGGGCCTTTGGAGCGACAAAGGACATCTTTAACAGCCGAATCCAGGATCAAAGGATGTAAGAGGCAAATGAGGAGGTTCAGCCAATCAACTCCTGACGAAGATACTCCGCTCCTTCTCTCCTGGTATCGTGGTGATCTTTCTGCGTTTGAATCTCTTATCTGGAAGTACCAGAAAAGGATCTTCAATCTTGCCCTGTTGCTGACAGGCGCACAGAAAACCGCCGGTGAAGTTACTGAAAACTCCTTTGTAGCAGCCTATCAGAATATAAGTTCGTTGAAAAGCACCGGCCGGTTCTCTTCCTGGCTGGTTGCGCTTGCCCTTAAGGAGTGTCGGGAGCGTGACGATTATCGGGGTGAAGAGGCTGATTCACCTGCAGAGTTTGATCAGGGATTTCAATGCTGAGGACAGCTATACAGCAGCGCTTCAAAAAAAGCTTCAGCTCTGTATAAGAGAACTCCCTATCGAGATGAGTGAACTCATCCTGCTGCGCTATGTAAGGGGCTATCCTCTTGACCGGATTGAAGAGATTTTACAGATAAGCACGGAGATGGTTCTCTCCAGACTGTTTGAAGCCCAGGAAAGGCTGGCCTGCTGGCTTAAAAGCGGCACGGAGGATCCCGCCGAGTTTTCCACTATGAAAACAGTCAACAGCTCCATTCATCCGGAGATCAGGAGAAATTTTTCTGCCTATCTTGACAGCTCAACCGAAAATGACGAAAAAGAGCTGATAAAAGTACATCTGGCGAGCTGCGGAAGCTGCCGTGAAGCTCTGGCAGAGCTTGAATGGATGATTGAGGATATCAAAGGCATTCCTGATGCCGAGCCTCCCCACTGGCTGGTAGCGTCAATAATAACAAAGGTTAAGAGCCCCCCTCCAAAACCTGTAAAATTACAGGCGCCCTCTAATTTTAACATTCAGTTCACTCTGGCGGCACTCTTCATCGCAGTTATCGGTGCGTCCGCATATTTTTTACAAAGAGGAGATCAGCCCGGTTCAGAGCAGCCAAGGGAAGACCAGCCTGTCTCTTCACCAGTTGCCGAGCAGAATATCAAGCCGCCTGAAACAGTTGTTAACTCTATTCCGAAAGGTGTGCTCAGGGGTGCGGAAACCGTAGAAGTTGCGCCAAAGGCCGGCAAAGCAGATAAGCCCTCTTCTTCCTTCCCCCTGCCAACGGCTTTGCCTTCTGACCGGACAGTTCAGGCAACTCCTGCGACAATACCTGGCCAACCGGCTACAGCCACCAATAATGAGCGGATCTATAAAAGAGAAAAGCCCGCAGCCACGCAACCGGGACTTCAGGAGTGGGGTAACCCTCTGCCGCAAAGTCCTCCTTTACAAAAAAAGGCACCCCTGCCCGGCGCGCAAGGCGCTGAGATTGCAGTAGTACTGAGCAGTCCGGATCCTCTTGCAGTGGCTCATGATATCGAGGCCGCAGTGTTGGCCAGCGGTGGTAAGGTCAACGGTCGTGCCCACAGTGGCGGCACGGATATCCTTTATACAAGCGTCGGAGTGGAGAGATTTCCTGCTCTTATGGGGCGTCTTGGGAAGATCGCAAAGATTCGGGAGCTGCCAGAGCTCCCGGAAGGGGCTGAAGGTGTGATCGACCTTGTCATACGCTGGTAAGCCCGTAATAAGAACAGAGCCTGATACAAAGATCATCCGCTGAACAACTGTAAAGAGCCGTGTCCTTTGGTTCCGGTCTCTTTCCTTTTTCTTCGGGACATGGTATGAATTTAAAGATAAACCTAGATTGGCAGTTAAAGATGTCCTTCGGCGCTCCAAATGCCCGAATTCTGTAATGCTAAGCTCATTTCACTGCAGCAGCCAAAGGTACTGTGTACGTCCTCACCCTGCGGGTTCAGACAATATCTGCTGCGGACGTTACATTTCGCTAAGCATTACGACGAATTACGGGCAAGTCGCTTCTTCAGAACATCTCCAACTGCCGTTTTAAGGATAAAATCTGTGCTGAGAGGTACTCAATGAACCAGACTTATGATGTCGTGATAGTAGGGGGTGGTCCTGCCGGGCTCTCCACCGCACTAATTTGCCACAAACAGGGGCTTTCGTACCTCGTCCTGGAATCCGGTAAGGCTGTATTTCAGGGGATCGCCAATACCTATCCACAAGGCAAGCTGGTTTATCCGTCAAAGCCGAAGGACGCTCCTGAACCGTTTCTGGTCGATGAACTCCGCCCGCCTGACAAACCGGTGACTGTTGAGAGTTATCTTCAGTATGTCCAGCATTTTGTCCAGCATGAGAACCTGAATATTCAGACGGAAGTTGCTTTTGAAGATATCCGTGACGAAAGAGATGGCCTGACGGTCGTCACCTCCAAAGGAAATTTCAAAGGCAAAAAGGTCGTTCTCTCCTTTGGCAGTAATATCCCCCGGGAGCTTTCCGTCTACGGTGATGCCAAGATGGTGGCCAAGAACGTCGATGACCCCACCAAATATATCGGTGTGAGAACGCTGGTTATCGGCGGCGGGAATACGGCGGCCGATGTTGTCATCGCCATCCTCAAGGCCAAACGGGAAGCCAATGACAGTCACTCCGTCTACTGGGCGCATATTTCCGAAAAGTTCGATGTCAACAAAGAGACTGCCCAGCGGCTCGGCGAGGAGATCCTCCTCGGCGGCAACATCAGGCTGCTGCCGGGGGCAACTCCGCGGATCGGCGAAGTCGATGATGAAGGGGTTGACCGGCTGGTCATCAGGATAAATGAGTTCAAGCAGTCCGACGGGATTGACCTGTACCACGCCATGAGCTTCCCGATGAAGAACGTCATTGCCTGCATCGGCTCGCAGGGACCGGTGCCGATCTTCGACAAGCTGAGTATCCAGTCCATCGCCTGCACCTCAGGAGTCTGCAAAATAGCCAAAGAGGGCGACCGGCTGGTTCTGTTGACCGCCGAATTTGAATCGACCCGCAAAGGGGTCTATGTCATCGGCGGAGCGATATCGCCCTCATTCATGAAGATCGCCGAAGGGAGCATTCAGGAGGAGAAGCACCCCAACCTGATCTATACGGCGATAAATGATGCATCCCATGTTGTCGAAGCGATCAAGAAGAGCCTCGGCAGATGAAATATGCTGTCTCGCCGCTGCTTGAGGCAGTCCACTATCCACCTATCTCTGAAGTACGCACATGGGTAGCTGATTATAAAAACAGCCGGGACTTCCCCCTGATAGATCTCTGCCAGGCAGTACCCGACTATCCTCCTGCAGAGCAGCTGACAGATTACCTGGCAACTGTAGTTGCCGACCCTCTGACCGCCCGCTACACCCCTGATGAAGGGCTTGCTGCTGTGCGGGAGGCTCTGGCGGGCCGCTACCGAAGGATTTACAATGCGGACCTGAGTGATGAAAATATCTGCCTGACCGTCGGCGCCAGTCAGGCTTTCTGGCTGGCAATGATGGCGCTCTGCCAGGCAGGTGATGAAGTCATCATCCAGACACCCTATTACTTCGATCACGACATGGGGCTGGCGATGCTGGGGATCAAGCGGGTGTACGCACCCTTTAACCCGGCTGACGGCGGTCTCCCTTCCGTCGAAGCTATTTCCCGCCTGATCACTCCGAAAACCAGGGCGATTCTGCTGGTGACCCCCAGCAACCCGACCGGCACGGTTACCCCGCCGGAACTTATTGAAAACCTGTATGCGCTGGCAGCAGGGAACCGTATCGCCCTGGTGCTTGATGAAACCTACGCCGACTTCATCATGTCGGCCGCTGCGCCGCATCAGCTTCTGACCAGGCATGACTGGGGCGACAATTTCATCCAGATCATGTCTTTCGGCAAGACATATTCTCTTACCGGCTATCGGGCCGGCCTGTTGCTCGCCTCGGAAAGACTTATCCATCATGCCCTGAAAGCTCAGGACACCATGGTCGTCTGCCAGCCGCGCATCACCCAGCTGGCGCTTGCTTATGCGGCAGATAATCTCGACAGCTGGGTTGCCGGAAATACCCGGATGATGGCACAGCGGCACGATCGCTTCTGCCGGGAGTTTGCCATCCCGGGCAACCCTTTTGAACTTGTTGCCAGCGGCTCATTTTTCGGCTGGGTCCGCCACCCTTTCGAAGGACTCACCGGTCGGCAGGCGGCAAAGAGGCTGATAACTGAAGCCGGCCTGCTCACCTTGCCGGGCGAGGTATTCGGTCCCGGCTTCGACCGGTATCTCCGGCTGGCGCTGGGCAATATTGGCGAAGAGACCATTCCGGAAGCTGTCAGGAGGCTGCGTGAATATAAATGAGGTAAAACTGCTGCTGGCCCAGGTGCAAAGTGGCGAGCAGAGCATAGATGAAGCTGTCGAGCGACTGCGCCAGCTCCCCTTTGAAGACCTTGGCGATTCGATTGTTGATCACCACCGCAGTCTGCGCCAGGGGTTTCCCGAAGTCATCTTCGGGGCGAACAAGAGTGTTGAGCAGATCAAGCGGATAATCGCTGCCCTGCTTGCCAAGGGGAATAATATCCTCGCCACCAGACTTGAGGAGGAGAAGGCGCTGCTGCTGCTCAAAGCCTTCCCGGCGGCAGATCTGGCACCCTGAAGCCCGCTGCCTGACAATTGAAGCAAAGCCGGTGGAGATAGTCGGCAGAGGGACGATTCTGGTCATCTCGGCAGGGACAGCGGATATTCCGGTTGCCGCCGAGGCGGTGGTGACGGCAACGATCATGGGCAACAGGGTTGAACAGCTCTTTGATGTCGGCGTTGCCGGACTGCACCGGCTCCTTGCCAGAAAAGAACAGCTCTTTTCCGCTTCAGTGCTGGTCGTCGTTGCCGGCATGGAGGGGGCGCTGCCGTCGGTAATCGGCGGACTGGTCAGCAGACCGGTCATTGCGGTGCCGACCTCGGTCGGTTACGGCGCTGCCTTTGGCGGCGTTGCCGCCCTGCTGGGGATGCTCAACTCCTGCGCTTCCGGGGTGACGGTGGTTAATATCGACAACGGCTTCGGGGCAGGCTATGCGGCGAGCCTTATGAACAGGGAATAGTCAGGTATGGCAGTTGAATGCTGCCTGCATTCGTGCTGCGGAGCTATTTCTGTAATTCCAGGCTCATTTCGCTACAGCAGATAAACTCGCTTCGCTCAGACAGTATCTGCTGCTTAACGCTCCATTTCGCCAAGAATTAAGACGAAATAGCCCCGAGGCACTCATTTCGGCAACATTCAACTACCAAATCAGAGGGAAAAACTTGAAAAAAACAGATCAATGCATCGTCCATTTCGTCGGCGCCGGCCCCGGCGATGCCGAACTGATAACCGTAAAGGGGGCACGGCTGCTCTCTGAAGCCGATGTCGTCGTCTATACCGGCAGCCTGGTCGATCGCGAACTGGTCAAGCGGTATGCCCCGAATGCCCGTTTTTACGACTCAGCCGCCATGAATCTGGAAGAGACAACCGCCGCCCTTGCCGAAGCGGTCGTCGCCGGCCAGCGGGCAGTAAGGCTGCATACCGGCGACCCCTCCATCTACGGGGCGATTCAGGAGCAGATGGCGGAGCTTGACAGGCTTGGCATCGGCTATGAAGTCATACCGGGGGTAACGAGCGCCTTTGCCGCCGCCGCCGCCCTGAAGCAGGAGCTGACCCTGCCGTCGGTCACCCAGACCGTCATCATCACCCGGCTTGCCGGACGGACTCCGGTACCGGAGCGGGAAAAACTCTCTGCTATTGCCCAGATCGGCGCGACCATGGTGATCTATCTCTCTGTGGGGATGATTGAAGAGGTCGTTTCTGAACTGCTCCAAGGGGCCTACACACCGGCGACGACCGTTGCCGTGGTTGCCAAGGCTTCCTGGCAGGATGAACAGATAATAGAAGGATCGCTGGCTGATATTGCCGAAAAGGTAAAAGCTGCCGGGATCGGCAAACAGGCGCTGATAATTGTCGGCGATGTCCTGAAGGCAAGAAAAGAAGGGATTCCGGAGCTGTCAAAACTTTATGATAAGAACTTTTCCCATGGTTTCAGAGCTTGAGGGGGAACAGAGTATTAGCAGGCCGGTTGAACCGTGATCAGGTACCGGGATTGATTCCAGAAGATTTTTGAGTAGGCCAGCACTGCCCCGTATTCCCCCCGAACCGCAAGAGGTTGCTTAATTCAAATGTCCAAATTGTCACGCATGACCCCATCGACTCTCCCCGATTCGGTCCTGGTGCAGGTTCCATTTACCATGCCGCAGCTGCGTGATCGGCTGAAAACGGTCGGAGCGAAGTGGGTTCCGGCGGAAAGACTCTGGCGAGTTCGCTATGGTTTGATCCGGGGTAACCGGGAGTTGGAAGAGAGGGTTGTTAAAGGCTGACGCCGGATCAGTGTTCCGTATACAGATAATATGGTAGTAGCTGATATAATAGATATATTGCTGATATAAGTAACAGGTTCCGTATATGCGGAAACCTACTATATACGAGTTATGCCAATCTCAGAAAGTTGAAGGATGAACGAAATGACTCCAAAATCTAATTTCATTTACGCGAGAGTGGCAGTTACCGTCTTTATTGCATTCTTTGCAATTATGAATTTTGTTTGTTCTGAAGTGAATGCTGAAAATATCCCCCCGCAGGATCTGGCAATTCAAAAACACTTAGACAGAGGAATCCAGTTTGGTAAAGAAGGTGATTTTGAAAAAGCAATTTCTGAGTTCAAGGAAGTCCTCAAACTTGATCCGAAAAATATCCATGCGTACAACAATATTGGCGTAGCATATTTCAGGACTGGCGACTTAGATGAAGCTATTGCTTATTATACAAAGGCTATTGATCTAGGGCTCGCCGACGCGAACATGTATTTCTTCAGAGGACAAATGTACGGGAAGTACAAACAGGAAGATGCTAAGGCAATCAAAGATTATTCGAAGGCTATTGAACTTCAGCCAAAATTTTCCAGGGCTTATTTAAATCGAGCATTATCTTACTCATTCTTGAAAGAATATGACAAGGCCATTGCCGATTACAATAAAATGATCGTAATCAGACCTATAGACTTAAAAATGATAATAGATGAACGAGCCAAGCTTTACTTTGAAAAGGGCGACTATGCCAAAGCTTGGTCTGACGTTGACACAGCGAAGGACCTTGGTGTGGATGTGCAGGCTGATCTTCTTAATAAACTTCAAAAAGCATCTCCACGAAAACGGTGACGACATAACAATACAGTTAGACCGGCCCGAAACCCGTCCGGTCAACTGCTATCCCGTTGAACACTGAATGAAACTTGAGATAAGCGGCCTGAGGCAGTTCGACATTTGCTGCTCATCCTAACCATTTCCATAGGAGAGGCACCTTATGAAAGCGATAAGACTTAAAGGATCCGGTGGGCTCGAGCGCCTGACGGTGGTCGAGATGGACGAGCCGGGTGCGCCGCAGGAGGGCGAAATCCTGGTGCGGCTGCACGCCAGCTCGCTGAACTATCATGATTATCTGGTCGCGCTGGGGACGATTCCCACCGCAGACGGACTCATCCCGTTGACCGATGGAGCGGGAATCGTCGAAAGGATCGGGGAAGGCGTCAGCGAGTTTGCCGTGGGCGATCACGTCGTCTCCTGTTTTTTCCCCGAGTGGCAAAACGGCGAAGCCGTATCATCCGGGTTCGCCAAGACGCCCGGCGATGGCGTGGATGGTTATGCGCGGGAGAGGGTGGTGCGGCCGGCGAATTGGTTCACTCGCGCGCCTAAGAATTACAGCCATACCGAAGCGGCGACTTTGACCACCGCCGGTCTTACGGCGTGGCGCGCACTTGTCAATGATGGTCCTTTGAAGGCCGGCGAGACGGTATTGACTTTGGGTACGGGCGGTGTGTCGATGTTCGCCCTGCAGTTCGCAAAAATGATGGGCGCATTGACGATCGTCACTTCGTCATCGGATGAAAAACTGGCTCGCGCACGCGCTCTGGGCGCCGACCATACGATCAACTACAAGCAGTATCCAAACTGGGCGGATCAGGTTTTAGACCGGACCGACGGACGTGGCGTTGATCATGTCATCGAAGTGGGCGGTCCGGACACTCTGCCGCAGTCGATCAGCGCCTGCCGCATCGGCGGGCATATCGAGCTCATCGGCGTCTTGACGGGTTTCTCCGGTCCGATTCCGACCGTGGCGCTGTTGACTCGACAAGTGAGGCTTCAGGGGTTGACAGTCGGAAACCGCCAGCAGCAGATCGAGATGATCCGCGCTCTGGATGCCAATGACATGAAGCCGGTCATCGATAAGACCTTTCCTCTACAAGACCTGATCGAGGCGTTTCGTTACGAGGCGAGCGGTGCGCATTTCGGCAAAATCTGCATCGAAGTGTGAATCGAACGAAGGCGGACATATAAGGACAACATACGGCAAGAAATAGATGCCCAACGAGACCAGTGGACCCGGTCGCGATAACCCTGCGCCGGGTCACCGGCCGAGCCGTTAGGCAATGGAGAATTAATGGCAGATTGCCGGCATTGGCACGCGGAATAATATGCCACCTGGCCATTTTTGAATTTGGCTATTCGGGCAGCGAAGTTGGCAAACACCTCTATCTTGGCTCGTCAGGTGTAAGTCTGGCGGCAAAACGGGGCGAGAAGTATTTGAAAGCCGAAAAAATGATAAGGGCGCAGATTATGGACGCAATAGCAAAATAACAAGCAGCGTCCCCCTAGATTCCAGCGTCCCCCTAGATTCCCCCTAGACCCCTCTGACCAAATGGCCGTCAGGTGATTTTCCAAACCGTTGTCAAAAGAAAATCAAAAGGCAAGAATGACTTCCCGATTTTACTATCCCCAAAGGAGTTTCACCATGTTTACATTTTATGTCAGCGAGTGCATTGATTCTTTGTCAAGAGTAGCTAAACAAAATGACCCTGAATGGCTTTCAAACGATATAACAACAGACGGTAGATTTATCGTCGAATCGAAGAAGTTTTTATTAACGAGATATATGGCTGTGCACAGACAAAGCGCAGACGGCCAGAAGTCGTTCAAAGAATCAAAGGCATATTGTGCTTACAATTCACATTATGAAAAGGTCACTCTTTGGGAAGTTTCTGCTTTTACTCGCAAAGGAGCAGCAAAAAAAATACTCAAAGGTTATGGCACACTGATAAACAAATTTGAACTCGATGTCGATCAAATGAAGGTCAAGAAGTGTCTTGACGAAATCAAGGGAGAGTTATTACTGTCTGCACTTGAGAGAGGGGCTTCTAAAGCAGACATTTCTGAAACATCAAAAGAATTTGATACGTCATTTGTAAACAAAAACTAGCCAGAGTGGTAAACATGAGGCGAAACAGAATTTGCCAACAAGGAAACAAGACCGGCCCTTGAAAAATTAGGCCGGTCAGCTCCCGAGCCGTTGGGCAAAATCAGAAAGGATGATTAATGGCATGGGAAAGATGCGTTGATGAATTGATACGCGAGATGTTTTGTAGAACTATGCCGTGGAGCGCTAGATTCTGGTGTGAGCGCAAAAGAAATGGTGGATCTTGAAGAAAAGCATTAAAAGTACTAAGAAAACCTGATCCATTTCCTACCGAAGATGCTTATAAGTCCGCCATAGCTCATGCAGAAAAAATAGAGCAGTTTTCGCAGACTGAGAAAACCATAGGTTATCCTTATCTCTATTCGCTGGGCACCATAAAAATATGGTCCATATTGGAATCAGGAATTGATGATTTAGCCTTAGAAGGCATTCAAGCAATGGACAAATGCACTGATGTTGAATTACTTCGTAGTCTAAAGGGGCCACTTTTAGATTTTTATGAGGCGACAGATGACGAAAGGAATGAATTTTTAATAACTGAACTCAAACTTTCTGTTAAAAGCATGATTAAAGCCGGCGTTGGAAGGTTTGAGGCGGTTGCTAAAACCACTTGGGTTAGGTGGTGAAGTTGATGAAAAGGTTAGAAAGGTTTTGTTTGAGCTTTCGAATGTTAGGAACTTGATTGTACATAAGCGGAGTATCATTGATAAAAGGTTTATGTCAGCATGTCCTTGGATTGCTACAGGCTTAGGTGACAATTTGTGTGTGACAAGGGAAATTTACCTCAATTTTTTTCATGCAGCATTTTGGTATTTTCTTGAACTTGATAGAAGATATCGTCTCAGACAAGGTGAATTACCTGACCACGAACCAATATTAAATGATTTTGCGTCCCGAATTCCCGCTACCATTCAATATCCCACTGCAGAAGCCCAACAAACGGCGGCAGCAGAGAAACCTGCTGCGCCTTGAGCCGTTAGGCAGAGAAAGATCAAATGCGACAGCAAGGAAGACTTACTGAGTGGAACGACGATCGGGGATTCGGGTTCATAACGCCGCTTGATGGTGGACCACGAGTCTTTGTACATATTAGTGAATTCCCACGCCACAAGCGTCGTCCGATGAAGTTGGATCTGGTCGCGTACGATGTCGACAAAGACGACCGAGGTCGACTACGCGGAACACAAGTGCTGTATGTGGCATTAACTGGATCTGCGAGGACTTGGCCGCGGAGCACCTCCACTGGTGGGGGGCAGTTCCCCACCACGCTCGCTGTCTTGGTGCTACTCGTGGGGATGTTCATTGCCGCCAGCTTTTACTTAGGTCCGAGCTTTATTGGCAAGAACCGTACAGATTTAAGCACTTCGCCATCCACCGACCAATCAATTGCGAGCGCCTTCCAGAATCACGCGAGTGGTGTCCAGGTGGTGGGCGAAGGGGTGGTCGAGCGTGTCTTGTCAGATGACAATGATGGTAGTCGACACCAGCGATTCATCTTGCGACTTGCATCCGGACAGACGCTACTCATTTCACATAACATCGACCTTGCTCCGAGACTCGGTTCTTTGGCGTCAGGCGATAAAGTCGAGTTCAACGGAGTGTACGAATGGAATGCAGAGGGTGGCGTCATTCATTGGACTCACCGAGACCCGAATGGCCAACATGCTGAGGGCTGGCTTCAGCACAATGGAGTGATTTACCAATAGAAGCTTCAAGTCCAGCCTAACACTCGGCGGCACACGGGCTGCGCTTCGCTACGCCGGTGCGCCTTGTGACGTTGGCAAATAGGAGAAATGAATGCTGCTTGAAAATGCTGATTTCGACAAGGAACTGTATCAAGAAGCGTATGCATTTCTTATGGACAGACATGACATAGCACATGACATTAACGAGAAACACTTGTTTCCCGAAGATAGACGGACGAAACCGAATACACTGAACCTTATCTTCAAATCACTGTTGGAAACCGCGCAAAACGTGCAGATGAGCCCATACGTTATAGGCAAAGCCATAAGTGGGCAAAAGGGTAACATCGATCCTCTGGGAGGAATCCTTTTCGGATTTGATCCTAAGAAAACTCGTGACGAATATCAAAACTACTCGGTTAATGACCTATTCGAGAAGATTAAACCCCATCTGACCCATCCCCCTGATGTCGGAAAGAATAGTCTTTGGTTAAGATACTGCAAAACGATAATCTCCTCTGCTGCCTTTATGAGCCAGTTCGACAATCATGACCAGTTTTACGGGTTTGTAGATACATACTATCACGATGACAGAATGCGGCCCTTTCTCCCGATGTTGCTGAGTTATGAAATCGACGGCTTTGGGTTCGCTTTGTCATGTGACTTCCTGAAAGAAATGGGTTATGTGAAGTTTGGCAAGCCAGATACGTCACGGAAAGGATGTCTTCATGAAGTTAGGTTTACTAGGTACCGTCCCGAAGAACTCAGCAAAAGCAGACTATCTGTCGCTTAGAATTATCGAGAGAATAGCCAAGATCAACAATAGAACCGCGAATGCAGTCGATAAACTTCTCTGGCTGATAGGCAGCGGCTATTTTTATGGGGAGAAGCTCGGAGTCGGCAGCAGAAAGGACGAGATTATTCGGTTCATGAAGCAAAGGCATACATGAGCACAGCGGACCCAAGCCTTGAAAAAGCCGGGCTGGATGACTTTCGCGTTAAGGAAGATAAGGGGGTCTGAGAAGTATCTGAAAAATGGCGATCCCAACCAAACCATAAGACCTGCTCAATAAACCGGCAGGTCAATGGCTGGCTGTTAGACAAAATGAGGACAAATGAGCGTATTTGAAACATCTTTTCTTGTAATAGATTTTTGGCTACCGAAGATCCGTTATTCTGGCAAATATATAACTGTTAGAACATGTTATCTGCTGCAGTTGGTTTCTCTTTTCTCAACGATCCGAAAAATAACTATAAATGCCGCCACTGGCACAGCTACGATTTCCACTCGCAAATGGTGGGTCGTAAACACGATTGAAACAATCCCCTTCGCAACCTACGCTATGTAGATGGTTCGGAAATACTGTTGGCACTGCGTGGGTACACGCCAGATGGATAGGAGGGGGAGATCGCAGGAAAACTTTATTCCTTTCTTAATGACAAATGACGGAAAAAGAATAGATCTCGTTAGCTTTTATGGCGCGGAGCCGTGCGCACCGGTTGGTGGGGAGTTCATCCTTGGCGACCAAATAATTGACTTCAAAGGCAGACAAGAAAAGCGAGCAAGAGAATTTACTGAAAGAGTGGCGGCATCGATAGGAGTTCCAGTTGGGATTGATCCAAAGATAACGGCTGATACAAGATCAATCGTCGCCAAGGTCAAGTGCACTTCCTGCGGCCATTGCAACGTAAGCAGCTACAAAAGTGTCTCTACTGAGGAGCAGTCATCGCAACTGTCTAACATCGGCGAGCCCTATTGGCGGCAAACACCGCCGGACGCCCGAAACCGTTGAGTGTGAAACCAAAGGAGGTGTTTTCAGTGGCAAATCGTGAGATATGGCATGAAATAATAATAGCTTCCCCAAGCGAGCTTTACGAAGCATTGACCGATGTGAAAAAGCTAGCGCATTGGTGGACCACCGAGACGCAGGGGGAATCTGCCGTCGGGAAGAAATTGGAATTCTGGTTTTATGGGAAATTCTTAAAGGAGATGGTCGTAACCACTCTGAAGGTTGATGAACTCGTGCGGTGGCGCGCAACTGAGCGGAGCGATCCTGATTGGGTCAACACCGAAATTGAATGGAAGATCTTCCGCGAAGGCGACAAAACGTGTCTTCACCTTCGCCACTCAAAATGGCGCGAGGATGCCAAAGTGTTCCCTCGGTCTCGTGCACTGGGCGCTTTTCCTGCTTAGCCCAAGGAATTTGTCGAGACGGGCAAAGGCCGTCCGCATCCTTACGACATGCCGGTGGCTATAAAGGCCAAAGGGTCTGTCCATGACAAGAGACAAAGTAAAAGTGAGGACCCAACCAGGCGAAGAACTGGCCAAAACGGCCGGTGTTCTCCCCAACTGTTGGGCAACACGAAATGAAACCAGATGACAAAGAAATAATCAAGAGGGTGTGGTTCGCCTATCTGATTTCCGGTGATGTGGCCATTGTCGCAGGCGGATCGTCAACGGACTGAGGGACAGACCGGCAAACATTAATTACTGAGCTGCGCAATTAAATTACTGGTTCCCGTAAAAAGCCTTGGTATGTATATATTCCTGTTACGCTTTTTGTGGTTTTTTATGCCTGGAACTACCCGAGCATCAGGAAAAACCGAGGGCTCCAAATTCTTGTATCTGACTCATCTTCTGGGAATTTTATTTAGCCGATCCTTCAATTTCAGTTGAAAGTTTACGAATCATCCTAAAAAACTGCTTAAAAAACTATTGTTCTCCTTGAGTCCCTCAAACTCGTTGCAATTTGCACTACCTGTCATGGTCTCGACGGTTGCCGACGATCTTTTTCTGATTTACATCTTTCAGAAGAAACTTTTCTCCCGTGAAAAACTTATCGAACGCAGAATCTCAAAGGGAGAGTGCCAGCAATGCGGAAAGCACTTGCCAGCCGGATCAACAGCTTGTCCCTTCTGTGGGTTTGTTCAGTATAAACCGTGCAGCAAATGTAATAACCAGATGCATGTTCACGGGAAGTTTTGCCGGGAGTGTGGACAGCAGGCGACAGATTGACACGAAGCTAAGGCTTAACAGGTCGGCAGCACACAAATGCTGACGCGCTGTTGCGCCCTCACGACGTTGTACGGAGAAAAAATGACCGGAAACAAAAGGAACATATTCAATGGTGTTGCGTTGCTGCTGGCAGGAATATCCGGCTGATTGAGCGTGAAGAGAGGGTGGAGTGATTTTCAAGCTTGAAGTTATCAGTATAAAGTATTACTATTCTGATAAAGGTAATACATTGGAGGTGCGCCATGGCAAAAGCATCAAAAGTTACGGTAAAAGGGCAGGTCCTCATTCCCGGTGATATCAGAAAGCGACACCATTTTGAGCCCGGTACCGAGGTTCGTTTTGTGGAGTACGGCAATGTCGTCTGCATTGTGCCGGTAGTGGCTGACCCGGTTGACGACGCTTGGGGGTTTTTGCGCGATGGCGGTCCATCGGTTGCGGAAGAGCTTTTGAAGGAGCGGCGCAGGGATTTCAGGAATGAATAGCGTCATCTTCGACAGTTTTGCCATGGCCCGTTATTTTTTTCAGGAGCCGGGGCACGAAAAAGTGCGGGAAATCCTCAAAGAGACTATAAAAAACAACGCACCCAGGCTCATTTCAGCAATTAATGTCGGCGAACTCATCTACATAGTTCAGCGCAGATCGGGAGAAAAAGCCAAACTGCAAATGCTGGTCAAGCTGAAAAGCCTCGATTTCACCATCCTTTCCTGTCCCAATGAACTTATCTTTCAAGCAGCTGAATTGAAGGCACGTTTTGCAATGTCGTATGCTGATACCTTTGTTGTTGCGTCAGCAATTGAGCATGGGGCGACGATTGTTACGGGTGATCCGGAGTTTAGGCAGGTAGAACATCTGGTAAAAATTCTCTGGGTTTAGACGCAGCCTGGTCAGGTAACGCGCTTACGCCGGCGCCAACCGCATTTTCGGGATCAGTTCTGCGGGAAGTTCAGCCATCCGCTCTGGTCCCAGTTTGACAAGTTCTTCCCGGAAACGCTCTGCTTCGGCGGCGAGAGTCGCCACTTCAATCCTCTGGCAGACCGGACAGACCTTGTTGAGATAATCTCTCCCACCGATCAGCAGCGACACGGCGCCGCCGTAATTACCATTGCGCCAGTGCAGCAGGGCGACGGCAATCTGTAACATTCCCTGGTAGAAGTTGCGGACTTCGAATTCTGCGCCGATCCAAAGGTCTTCCAGCGTCTCGTGACATTCATACCAGTCGCCCCGGTTGAACTCCCCCAATGCTTTGAGGATCTCGCCGGAAGGAGAATCGCTGCATTCGCGCTGCGGTTTCATCGTCTCGCTCCTTGATGCCGGGGCGCACCATTCACGCCCTCGACAACATTCAAGTATCCGGCAACTTCCGGATGTAGATCATAATGATTGCTTTTATTATACCTCCCTGCCGGGATTTTCGGGGATATAATGCTTAATTCAACAGGTTTCACAGTTGGCAATCCAGTTCAACACCACCATGACAAGAAAGCACCCTTTGCGGACGGAAAATAATATAAAAAGAGGCCAAGGGGTGCATACCCCTTGGCCTCCAGTTTTACATATCTTACCGACCGGTTACAGCTTCACATCCAGCTCATTCTGGACAATCCGCCTCTTGAAGTAGATCGTGAAAACTCCTCCTTCACCGCATGAAGACGGACTAGTATTCAGCGAGTTCTCACCGGGTATGGAACCAAGGTTACCGTCTCCAGGGAGCGTTCCTCTCCTGCCGCTACCGTGGTCAGTGGAGAAGAATACGGCATGAGTATCGGTGAATAGACATGCACCCGATAGGTACCGCTTGGAACGTAGGAGGAGAACGAACTCTGCCACGAACTGCCGGAGTAAGAAGCAAACACGTTGGATGTTGCAACCGGCGCGCCGCCGCCTGCGGGTATGACACTTACCGTTGCATCTAACCAGGGCGAGGCAGACGACAGTAAACCCGATATATAACCGAATGCCGGGGGGAGATTCTTGACTTCCACCACTCTGATGCCGGTCGGTTTGAACAGGTACTTGCCCCCTCCCGTCGCAATAATTGCCGTGTTGGGGTCAAAGTCGAGCACGAGTTCGACCGGGCTGTCAGGCGTGACATTGAACAGGCAGTTTACCTTGAGCCCCGAAGTTTGACCGCTGGGAGTCTTTACAGGGATCTTAGTCCCGGATGTATCCGAGGCAAGTAGCAGGAAGTTTGCCGGCTCATCCCCGGCGGTGTTATCGGCCAGAATCAGACGGATCTGGGTATAGCTTCCGGCATTGATGGTGATCTGACCCAGAGACTGCAGCAGGAACCTGAGGGTAAGGACATCAACCTGGAGGGGATTTGAGAAGGTAGCAACGACCGGGAGGGCGGGATTGTCATCGGGTAATGCTTCAAGACCGGCAGGCACGACTCTCACCTCTTTGATGCTGATTACCAGTTTTTGAAAGCTGTCACTCTGCTTGTCGGACAGTGACATCTTCAGTGTGCCGGTGGCTGATGCGGGAGAAGAGCCGCCTCCGCCGCAGCCTGTCATCTGCCCGAGACAAGTGATCGCAGCCAGCACCACCAGCGCCCTGGAAACCCTCCATATTGATGTTGTCTTCATATCTCCCCCTTAGTTCGGTCTGTTTTTGCAACACCGCGCAAAAAAAACGGGTTGCCAAATATCTAGGATATTTCGGCAACCCGGCTGTCTCAGGGAGACCCAATGGGCTTTCCGCCCCACCTTCGCAGATGGTTTAGTATTGTCGTCTATCGTTTTGTCGATCATCACGGTTCGCAGCATTTTCCGGCTGTCGAACCATAAATTGTCAAAGCAATAGTTGTTCCAATCCGTCCATGCCCCGAGACACCTGATGTTCGTCGACACTTGAGATTTTCGAACTGAGTTATGGTGACAATTTTTGTCCGATATTCGCAGGGAATTGACGATTTCGAGATAAATGTTCGTAGAGCTTCATCAGCCTGTCTCATATAAAAAGAGGCCAAGGGATGCATACCCCTTGGCCTCTAATTTCTACATCTGCTTACTGACAGATTACAGCTTCACATCCAGCTCATTCTGGACAATCTGCTCACGATTCTGTTTTTTCCTGATCAGCACCAGTTCGGAACTGCGCGTTCTCATGACAGCCGGCGGCTTGCGGTGCGAGTTGTAGTTTTCCGGCGACATACTCTCGGAATAGGCTCCCGTGCCGCCGATGACGACATAGTCGCCGATTTCCGGTTCGGCGATCAGCACCGGCACGATGTTGCCGTCGTTGTCCAGACGCACCGAATCGCCGCTTTCGCAGCAGCGCCCCACAATCCCGAACGACTTTCAGCCCGGTCGTGGGCTTGCCGTCATACTCGCTGGAGAGCAGCGTGCCGTCCTGGCGCACAATGGCAATGGGATGCTCGGAACCGTACAGCAGCGGGCGCGTCAGCAGCTCCATGCCGCCGTCAACGATGAGGAAGTTCATTTCGTTGGTCAGCTTCTTGTCGATAATGCGGGTGATGATATGGCCCGAGTTGGCCACCACAAAGGTTCCCGGTTCGATCTCCATCTGCAGCTCGCGCCCGGTTGCCTCCTTGAACTCCGTTACCCGCTGCGCAGCATAGGCACCCAGCGAGGCGATGTCGGCCTGTTTTTCCCCCGGCATCCTGGCGACCTTGAGCCCGCCGCCGAAGCTGACCGTGGTGGCATCCGGGAAATAGGTCTTCACAAAGCCCAGTTCACGGTCGATGTTCTCCCGCCATTTTTCCGGGTCGCCCCCGGAACCGATATGGACATGCACCTGGGTAAAGCGGAGTCCCAGCTTGTCGGCCAGGGCCTTTACCGTGGGGACATCGTTCAGGTGGACACCGAAGCAGGAATATTCGCTGCCGGTGTCGCGGGTAGCGCTTTCGCCGCCGCCGGTGGCTCCCGGATGAACCCTGATGGAGAGGTCAATGTTGTTGGTTTTGGCAAAGTCGGCAATCAGTTGAAACTGGGTCATGGAGCAGACGTTGTACTTGAGGCCTGCCTTGATCATCTCCTCCAGTTCGGTGCGCTCCTCACCGGCCGGAACCTCCTGGGTCGTCAGCATCATCCGGCTGTAGGGGATGCCGGCGGCAAAAGCACGGGCCGCTTCATTGATTGACGAGCAGTCCAGATCCAGTCCTTTATTGGTGACGACCCGCAGGACGGTCCGGTCCGAGTTGGCCTTCATGGCGTAGCGGACATGCAGACCGTAGGCATTCGGCATGTTCAGCAGCTGCCGGCAGCTGTTTTCTATGTATTCCTGATCATGGAGATAGACCGGTGTTCCCCACTGCTGGGCTATTTTCGGGATGAGCGTTGCGTCCAGTCTGGTCGGACCAAAGTGTTTCATTGTCATGCTTTCAACCTCACAAATGTGATAAGACTCCGCATTCTCCCGATTCCGTCAGGGCAGGTGAAGAGGGTTGCACAATGTAGCATTTTCGACCGGTGCGGCGCAACATCTCTCTGGAAGTTTGTTGCGGAGAAATAGAGTTGTGGACAGGTCTATTTAACCTGAAGGACGCCTCCACATGCCCACTGCTTTTATTTGGAGCTGGTCGCTTTGACCAACCCAAGCTTGCCGGTAACGTTATCGTTTATCCAGTGCGCATCCCACCATTCAATCGGATTGACCGACTGCCCGGAGATGGTCATTTCAAAATGGAGATGATCTCCGCCGGCCATGCCGGTGGCGCCGGTAGTGCCGATTATCTGGCCGCTTTCCACATTGTCACCCGGCTTGACGCTGATTTGGCTCAAATGCCCGTAAATGGTCTGCAACCCCAGTCCGTGGTCGATAATGATGCACTGGCCATAGATGCCGAGCTCGCCGGTAAAGACGACCTTGCCGCGGTTGGCGGCGGGCACGGCAGCGTGGGCCAACGAAGCCAGATCGAAGCCGAGATGTGTCTGCCGGTCGACCTCTTTCCCCTGGTACATATAGGTGCGATACTGGGCAAAGCCGCCGAGAGGGGCGGTTTTCGGCATGCGCAGAAATGTCCCCTGCCAGAGAGGCGTCGGCGAGGACTTGCGCCCATAGTCGTAGAGCGACTTGAGATCCTGCTGACGCTGGTCCCTGTTTGCCTTGAGGAATACCTCCAGGGGGGTAGCTGCTTGCGGGAACTTGCCCTTGAACGCGGCGGCAATCTTTTCGAGGAAGGTATCAGTCAGGTTGATCCGGTCAGTTGAAAAGGTTTTGGCGGTGAGGTGATAGTTGATGTTGATCAGCCGCTCGTTGCCTGCCTTGTCGACCGCTATCACCTTGGGTACGTACTTGCCGGGCTCCACATTGTAGGGGAAAGGGAAGAGGCAGACGTAATAATCCCCCCCCTGCCGGTAACCCGGATAAAACTGGTCGCCGAAAACTACGCCGGTCTTTTCCACATCTTTTGAAACGGTGTAGACGACCAGCCCCGCACCCCCCTGGGTGATATTATGGGCAACGCTCACTACCGCCACTTCCAACGGCTTGCTTTCTATTGTGAATGGATAAATTTTGGATGTGGTCCTGTTAGCGCCGAAACGGGGAGCGGAACTTGTCGCCTTAACCTGCAGGGTGAATGCCCCGTCCTTCAGGCCGGCCTTCTCCAGGTTGAAGGTTTCCGCGGCCTGATTGCTGCCGGGCGGGTAATCCTTCGTCAGGACAGTGACCGACTTCTCCGCTTGTACTGCGGAAATCAGTCAGCTTTTTCAGACAGCCCTCCCTGTGCGTCCAGATTCAGGGTAAGTTCCCGCCGGGCGTCGAGCAGGCCTGTTTCAGGGTTTAATGATACTTTAGGCGCTGGAGTGCCTAAAAAATAGAAGAGAGTCACTCCAATCACTGCAACTAGAATAAGCAGGGTAAATATTACGGATTTTTTCATAATTTTCCTCTTTGGCTCTGTTGGTTGAATCTGCTGGTTACCACTTTCTGAAGGAAATTGTAACTGCTTCAATATTCCAAAAAAATTGACCGATCTGTCTCTGTTCTGGAGAAGTATATTCTGGTTATGGGGATAGTGTGCCCTAAGGGGGGTAGCTGATATATCAACCAAGGACCTTATAGCCCCCGCCGGGTCACATGTCAAGTGCCGGCGATTTTGCGCCTTCCTTGCAAATCAGCCGCGAGGGGCACAGGAACGCTCCTCATATTTTTACTATAAAAGACGATCGTTTCGCCGCCCGTTCAGTTCAAGATCCAGTCCTGTCCGGCCCCTCATCGCGAGTGAACGTGGGCAATGAAAAAGACTATGGGTATTGACACTATGTAGCTTCAGGTGTATTTTCCGGCTATCCTCTTCAAAGCAAAATCCAGTTATTGGTTATGTTTTTGTTGTCAGGTTTAAGGGTCGCAAAACTTCAAGAAAAGGGAGAGTCTCCATGTTTAAAAAAATAATCAAACCCGTGAGTTTCTTTTTGGTTTTCTCCATGCTTCTCCTCGATTTTTCCGGGCAGACGGCGCAGGCACAGTTGATCGGCACCAATACAGTGATCGCGGCACAGAATCAGGCCGCGACCCGTGAGCGAGTCACTGCCTTCCTCAATCGTGACGATGTGCAGCAGATTATGGTGCAGCGCGGCGTCGATGTCGCCGAGGCACGGAGCCGGGTGGCCAGCCTTTCCGATGCGGAGCTGACAAAAATTTCCAGAACCATGGAGCAGTTGCCGGCCGGTGGCGATGGAGTCGGAGCGGTCGTTGGAGCTGTGGTTCTCATCTTTCTGGTGTTGCTGATCACTGATCTCCTCGGCCTCACCCATGTTTTCCCCTTTGTTACCCACAGGCGCTAAACGCCTGACACAATCGCGTTTCTTTCAGGCCGACAGTCAAGCGATTGTCGGCCTGCTGTTTCTAGCGCTGTCCCTTGTTTTGTCCGGCTGCGGCCTCATGCCAACCGGACCATTGCGCCAGACCCCGAACGGGCCTGCCAGGGCCATGGTCGCCAACGTGCCGTTTTTCCCCCAGGAAGAATTGCAGTGCGGGCCGGCAGCCCTGGCCATGACGCTTAACTGGAGCGGAATCGCCGTTCAGCCCTCCGATCTTACCCCCGAAGTTTTCACCCCCGGCCTCAAGGGGAGCCTGCAAAGCGCTCTGATTGGCGCAACCCGCAGACATGGCAGGGTCGCCTATCCCATAGCCGGCAGTGAAGCGCTGCTGGCCGAGGTCTCTGCCGGTAATCCGGTCATCGTGCTGGTCAATCTTGGCCTCTCCTGGTATCCGAAATGGCACTATGCCGTGGTCATCGGCTTTGATCAGGAGCTCGAAGAGGTTATCCTTCATTCAGGACTCACCGCCAACGAACACCTCAGTTACCGGGTTTTCCTCAATATCTGGCGACGCAGCGAATTCTGGGGGCTCCTGGTCCTGCCGCCGGACCGGCTGCCGGTTGGTGTTGCCGAGGCGAATTGGCTGGAAGCTGTTGCCGGGCTGGAACTGACCGGCCGGTGGCCGGAGGCGGCAGTTGGGTATAGTGCTGCCCTGAAACGCTGGCCGAAGAGTTTTGTTGCCTGGATGGGGCTCGGCAACAGCCGTTACAGTCTGCACGATCTTGACGGCAGCGCCGCAGCCTTTCGCCAGGCAACCCTTCTTCAACCGGACAACGGCATCCCTTTTAACAACCTGGCCCAGGTTCTGAGCAGTCAAGGCAAACAAAAAGAGGCCCTGGTTGCGGCGCAACGAGCCGTTGACCTTGGCGGCCCGCTCCTTGATAATTTTCGGCAAACTCTGGGAGAGATCAAAAACAAATCCGATCAACCGCCCTTGAAGCTTCAGGAATAGCTGCCCTGCGGCTGGTGAGAGCCGCCACCTGTCCAAGAGTTCAGGCAGTATCTGCTGCGGACGTTACATTTAGCTAAGCATTACGACGAATTACTGGCAAATCGCTTCTTCAGGACAGCTCCAACTGCCGTTTAAAGGATAATATAATTCTGTGTTTACCGGGGAGGGAATCGATATGAAAGTAGTGGCGTTCAACGGCAGTCCCAACAGGGAAGGCAATACCTGGCATGCGCTGAAGATGGTGACAACGGAACTGGAACTGGCAGGGATCGATACCGAGATCGTGCATGTCGGCAACAAGGTGATCCGCGGCTGTACCGCCTGTTACCAGTGCGTCAAGAACAGGAATGAACAGTGTGTTCTGCCGGGCGATGAGGTCAACGAGTGGATCCAGAAGATGAAAGCGGCGGACGGCATCATCCTCAGTTCACCGGTACACTATGCCGCCGTTGCGGGTACCATGAAATCGTTTCTGGACCGCGCCTTCTTCGTCACCGGTGTCAATGACGGCATGCTCCGCCACAAGGTGGGGGCCGCGGTGGTGGCGGTACGGCGCTCCGGCGGCCTGCCAACCTTCGATCAGCTCAACAACTTTTTGAACTATGCCGAGATGCTGCTGCCTACCTCCAACTACTGGAACGTGATCCACGGCAGAAGTCCGGGAGAGGTAGCCCAGGATACGGAGGGGGTGCAGATCATGCGGGTACTGGGGCGGAACATGGCCTGGCTGATGAAGCTGGTCGAGCATGGCAAAGGCACGATCATCCCGCCAGAGCGTGAAGCCAAGACCTATATGAGCTTTATCCATTAAAACCATGAAGCGGTGAATTCTGAGGTAGCGGGAGGCACATGCAATGAAGGAAACAGACGGCAGATGAACCATTTGAAATATTTGGCAGGCTATGCACCCCGGTTAACGGCCCGGGTGGCGCAACTGGTGGCGGAAAACCGCCTGGAGAGCTTCCTTGTGCAGCGATATCCCCAGGCGCACGCTGTCAGAACCGATAAAGCACTTTATGACTTTACCGTCACTATCAAGAATAAGTTCATGCGCACCACCCACCCCCTGAGCAAGGTTGCCTACGACGGGAAGATCCATGTGATCAATAACGCCCTGGGAACCCACACCTTTATCTCACGGGTACAGGGTGGCAAACTGAAGGCCAAGCACGAAATCCGCATCGCCGCCATCTTCCGGGCCGCACCCGAAGAATTTCTGAAAATGATTGTCGTCCACGAGTTGGCGCACCTGAAGGAGAAGGAGCATTCCAAGGCTTTTTACCAGCTCTGTGAGTACATGGAGCCCGGCTATCACCAGCTGGAATTCGATGTCCGACTGTTCCTGACCCTGGTGGAGCTGGGCGGATCTCCGTATCCGGCCTGATTGTGTACAGGAGGCCGGAACAGGGTACGGGAGTTAACGAGGCAGGGGCGACAATGTTTGACGGGATTTTCTGGGACAACGACGGGGTGCTGATGGAGACCGAGCACCTCACGAACTGCCGGCGCTGCTGAGCCTCGGCCAGAGGTGAGGGTTACGGGAATCCCTGCCTCATGACACTGCGACCACGCCGCCAGTACCTTCTTATAATAAAATAATCATTCCGCTAAAATTTATGGCATTATGCCTTAATTTGTGATGCACTAACGTTTACCACTTGAGCCGTTACAAGGTGAGACACTAATGCTGAAAAGCCGCGAAGCCGCCCGTGCCAACCTGGAAAACCTCTACCGGATCTTCACCGTGCCGGAAGCCCCCGATTCAGCTCTGGGTGAAGTCGACCAGGAGATTGCCGCCGATGTCGCCGGCTTTCTCCGGACCCACATCGTCGCCGTCGAGCGGAGCATGGAGGAGATCGAGTCCCATTTCGAGTCCCCCGTCATCCCGGAGGAGCCGACCTACGTTTCCGACTACGCCGAGTTCGTCAAGGAGCACCTGGTCTCCCAGTCGGTCCATACCGCCGCCCCCGGCTTCATCGGCCACATGACCTCGGCGCTCCCCTATTTCATGCTGCCGCTGGCGCGCCTGATGACCGCCCTCAACCAGAACCTGGTCAAGGTCGAGACCTCCAAGGCCTTCACCCCCATGGAGCGGCAGGTGCTGGCCATGCTCCACCACCTGGTCTACCGCAAGACGGATGAATTCTACCCCGCCTGGATCCACAACAGCCAGCACGCCCTCGGCGCCTTCTGCTCCGGCGGCACCATCGCCAATGTCACCGCCCTCTGGGTGGCGCGCAACCGTCTCTTCGCCCCGAACGGCAGTTTCCGCGGCATTGCCCAGGAGGGGCTGGGACCGGCGCTCAGGCACCGCGGCATCGAGGGCATCGCCGTCTTCGTCTCGGAACGGGGGCACTACTCCTTCGGCAAGGCCGCCGACCTGCTCGGCATCGGCCGGGACAACCTGGTCAAGATACCGACCGACAACTGCAACCGCATCGACATGCAGGAGCTGCAGGGTGCGGTCCGGCGCCTGCAGGAGCGGAACATCCTGCCGCTGGCGCTGGTAGGGATCGCCGGTACCACCGAGACCGGCAACATCGACCCCCTGGAGGCGCTGGCCGATTTCGCCGCCGAGCTGGGCTGCCACTTCCACGTGGATGCCGCCTGGGGCGGGCCGACTCTCTTCTCCGATCGTCACCGCCACCTGCTGGCCGGCATCGAGCGGGCCGATTCGGTCACCATCGATGCCCACAAGCAGCTCTACGTGCCGATGGGGGCAGGGATGGTGGTCTTCAAGGACCCGACCGCCCTGTCGGCCATCGAGCACCATGCCAACTATATTCTTCGTCACGGCTCCAAGGACCTGGGGAGCCATACTCTGGAAGGGTCGCGTCCGGGGATGGCCATGCTGGTCCATGCCGGCTTCTCCATCATCGGCCGCAAGGGGTACGAACTGCTCATCGACATGGGGATCGAGCGGGCCCGCACCTTCGCCGAGCTGATCCGATAGCCATCCCGACTTCGAACTGACCAGCGAACCGGAACTGAACATTCTCACTTATCGCTACTGTCCCCGCCAGGTTCAGCTGGTGTTGGCACATGCGACAGCCGAACAGCGAACCGCCATCAACGTCCTTCTCGACCAGGTCTGCCAACTGCTGCAGAAGCATCAGCGGGAAGCAGGCAAGACCTTCGTCTCCCGGACCCGGCTGCGTGTGGCGCACTATGGCGAGGAGCTCACCGTCCTGCGCGTCGTCCTGGCCAACCCGCTGACTACCGACGAGATCTTTGCCTCGATCCTCGACGAACAGTGCGAGATCGTCCGGCAGCCGGAGATCCAGACGCTGCTGGAGCAGATTGCCGGGGTAGCTTAAAAAAAGGGACGGGCTCCCTTTTTACCAAGGAACCCGTCCCCATTTTACTATAAAGCAGTCTCCCCTTCCGCTGGTCATGCATTGAAGATGGCCGCATGCACTCCGCTTTACCTTCTATCATCCATCATGAGCAGCCATCTGGTCGTTGCTGGATTACCTGCCGGCGGCAGCGTTCCGGCGATGCTGCAGGAAGAGCCAGGCCAGGGGGGGAAGTACCAGAAGGAAGGCGATAAAGAGGAGCTGGAAAGTTTTCCTTACTCCGTGGCCATCGGCATAGATTCCCACCAGTGGGCCGGTGAGGGCAAAGAGCAGCCGGAAGCAGAGGGACTGGAGCGACAGCATGCCGGCCCGGGTAGTCGACGGGATCTCGGCCTGGGCGACATGAAGCAAAAAAGGCCCCCGCATTCCCCGCATGGCTGTGAGCAGGTAGTAGAAGAGAAACCCCCAGACACCCATCGAAAGCCCCAGCCCCAGGTAGCCGCCCCAGACCAGCAGCATCAGCAGCAGAACCATCCCCTTGTCGCCCATAAAAGCGCGCAGACGATGGCTCAGAACGGCGAATATGGCGACAATCAGGTTGGCCCCTGCCCAGATCGGGCCAAATGATGCAATCGAAACGCCGGCATCACGCATGTACGGCTGGATCAGCCAGACCGGGTAGAAAGAGGAGAGTCCGAGGACTATGCTGAGGAGGATAGTGACACGGAGGCGACGGTTTTCGATGAAGACATAGCGCGCCGAGGCCAGCGCCTCTTTCAGGTGCCCGCCAAAGTGACGCTGCTCTCGTTGCGGCTCCTTCAAACCCCGGGTGAGGACGAGGGCCAGAACCCAGACTCCTACCTGAAGGATGAAGGGGAGAAGGGGGAATTTGGCATAAAGAACACCGGCGAACAGCGCTCCCGCTGCCTCGCCGGTCTGACCGAAACCGGTTGAACGGCCCTCGCAGCGGCTGTAGGCGGTCTCATCCCCGCTCGCCTTGAGGGATTCGAAGAGGAGGGCGCTGTCGGTGCCGCTGATGAAGGAGGTGGATATGCCAAGGAGAATTTCCGCCAGGAGGACACCCTGAAACGACGAAGCAATCGTGTAGACGCCCCATCCCAGAATGCCGAGCAGTGACGCGAAAGAAAGTGCTGTCCGGTAGCCGACCCGGTCGCTGATGTAGCCGGACGGATACTCCATCACGACCATGGCCACGGCGAAGATGCCTTGCAGGAGAAGGATCTGCGACAGCGACAGCCCGATCTGATCCTTCCAGAAAAGGGTGATGACCGCCATGGGAAAGAGGGTCATCTGCAGGAAAGAGAAGGCGTAGAGCAGGGGGAGATTGCGCCGGAGTGAGGTCATGGGGAGCATTATGCAGGATTCGAAGCGGATTATGAAGCGGGAACATGGCCAGTGCGAGTACGGGGAGCATAAAAGGCTCCCTGCGCAGATACAATGACGCTGCCAATCCGATCGGACATGAGTTGGTGACGGACTCGAAACTTCATCGAGACGCCTTCAGCTTTGTAGCTACTTTCTCGCCGCCTGCGCCGCCTTCAAAATTACAAGGCTTTGAAGCGTTTCAGAATTTCAGCGAGCAGTACTTCCTCCGCCTTCAGTTCCGCATGCCATTCCCTGTTGTCAGTGCCGACCCTCTCTGTGGCCAGTTCGGGCAGATACGATTCAAGCGCGCTGATAAGTGCCGCCAATTCCTTTTCTTCCAGGTTTATTGTCAACATGGTGTACCTCCTTTCCGACTCCCCTTCTTATTGGGCTTAGCCATTCCGGAGGATGCGCAGCACATCCTTCTACTATAATGATAGTTCTGACGGTTCAGAAGTCAAGAGCTCGGACTGAGCCGAGTTGACTCAAATTAAATGTAACCGAAGCTGGCAGTAAAAGAGAAACGTTGCATCATATTACAGGTAACCGAAAGGAGGCTGTAATATGGTGCTGCAATCCCGTCGTGAATACCTGGAGGCAATCGGCAAGCGCTACCGAAAAGCTGCCAGAAAAGAGAAGTCGATTATCCTTGGTGAGTTCTGTGCTACCTGCGGTTACAACCGCAAGTACGCCATCCGTCTGTTGCGGAAGAAATTGCTGCCCGCTCCCAATCGCAAACCTGGCCCAGTGCCGATCTATGCCAAGGAACAACTTCTTTTACCGCTGAAGAGAATCTGGTTTGCTACTGACCAGATGTGCTCCAAGAAGCTCAAAGCGGCAATCCCTCTTTGGCTCCCTTTCTATGAAGGCGAGTACGAACCTTTGCTGCCGGATCTCAGGCAGAAGCTTCTTGCCATGAGCGCTGCCACAATTGATCGTCTGCTCAAGCCGCTACGGGCACTTTACAAGAAAGGACGCTGCTCCACCAAGCCGGGAACGTTGCTCAAGAACCAGATTCCAATCAAGACCCATAACTGGGATGTTACCAAACCCGGATATTTTGAGGCTGATACGGTCGCCCATTGTGGCAATTCCATGGCCGGTGACTTCGTATTCAGCCTTACATTCACCGATATCTTCTCCGGTTGGACCGAAAACCGTGCTGTCTGGGGCAAAGGTTCACAGGGCGTCCTGAGGCAGATCAAGAACATTGAGGAGAAAATCGTCTTTCCGGTCCTCGGTTTTGACTGCGATAACGGTTCAGAGTTCCTGAACCACCACCTCGTCAAGTACTTTACCGACAGACCAAAGGCTCCGGTGCAGTTCACCCGATCACGACCCTACCGAAAGAATGACAATGCCTTCGTGGAGCAGAAGAACTGGACCCATGTCAGACAACTGCTCGGCTATGACCGCTTTGACAACCCTGAACTCGTCCCTGTTATCAATGATCTCTATATGAACGAATGGAGCCTGTTTAACAACTATTTCTGCCCAACCCTGAAACTTAAGGAAAAGCAGCGGATTAACTCAAAATACACCAAAAAGTACGAACCGCCACAGACACCTTATCAACGACTCCTGGACTCAGATGATGTGTCCATTGATGCAAAGAGAATTCTTGGTTCGGTTTACAATTCTCTCAATCCGTTTAAACTGAAGAGAAAGATAGATGAAAAGCTTAAAGCTGTCTTTCACATCGTCAGGTTACCCAATCCCTGATGCTTATTTCTCTTTCTCTTCGGTTACCTTTTCCCGTGAGTCAACGCGGAGCGCCTTTAGAGTTATAATGGATTCGGCAGTTGAAGCTGTCCTTCGGCGCTCCAAATGCCCGAATTCTGTAATGCTAAGCTCATTTCACTGCAGCAGCCAAAGGTACTGTGTACGTCCTCACCCTGCGGGTTCAGGCAATATCTGCTGCGGACGTTACATTTCGCTAAGCATTACGACGAATTACGGGCAAGTCGCTTCTTCAGAACATCTCCAACTGCAGTTTTAAGAGTTATTTGACATCTCTTTTTTCTGCAGTACATTAATTTAGCATAACAAAAAGCCACTTGGCGTGCCGTTCCGCTACTTTTCATGGGGTAGGTATATCAGGCAACAGAGGAGGATAATCATGGTCGGCAAATTTTATCTTGAGGTACGCAGTCTCGCAGTAATCGTCTTGTCTATGGCAACTCTTGTTTTTTCCACCATCCCGGCAACAGCTGGTGAGTATGCGGCGCTGACCGGGGTCAAGGGGCTCGACTCGGTTTTCGACTTTAGCCTCGGTTCTCCGGAGATTGCTGCCCTGGTCATTCCGGCAGTCCTGGATGTTCACCAGAATCAGGAGGTCCGTGCACTGCCCGCTCCCCCTCGCACGGTGATTGTCTTTCACGGTGGAGCGGTCAAATTGATCTCTACAGACCGTAAAGAGGTAGAAAAGAAGGATCTGGGGGCGTACGACAAGGTTGCTGATCTTATCCGCCAATTAAAGAAGGCCGGGATCAAGATGGAAGTCTGCATGTATGCAGTGCAGGTTTTTGGCGTTGATCCCGCCACGCTGATGCCCGAAATCGACCGTGTGAGGAACGGGTTCATTTCCGTGTTGGGGTACCAGGCCCAGGGCTATTCTGTTGAAGTGATTCCGTGAGCCGAGTTGCTGGAGACTTGTCAAAAGGCGGCCCAGCGGCCGCCTTTTTTTTAGACCAGCTGATCTGATCGGTCGGATTGCCTGTTCCCCTCCGCAGTGGCCAACTTGCGTGGAGACGACAGCGGGAATATGGCGAAATTCATCTTCAACCTGCCAGAAGCAGCCGGCAGCGAATATTGCATTCTCCATGTATATTCCCTTCGTCCGCCAGACTCCTATGCGTAGTTTTTCCGCCGGAAGAGACCGGTCTTCAGGGAAATTATTCTATCGAGAAAGAGAATTCCATCCAGGTGATCCATCTCGTGTTGTATGGCGACAGCTTCAAAACCGCTGGCTTCCAGATTCTGAACAACGCCGGATAAATCCATATAGGAGAGGGTGATAGCGGTGGCCCTTTCCACATCGCCTGTATAATCAGGGACGCTCATGCACCCTTCTCTCATGACGGAACTGCCGCTGGAGGCGGTAATTTCAGGGTTAAGCAGTATCAGCAGGCCATGATTGTTATCTTTGCCATGCCGATTTTTTGAGACGTCAACAACACAGGCGGAGAGAGTGGCTCCAATCTGGGGCGCAGCAACCCCCACGGACCCGGGGCCGGCTCTCATGGTATCGACCAGGTCTTCTATCAAACCTCTGATCGAGTCGTCTATCCGGCTGATCCGGTGAGAACGTTTCTTCAGAAGCGGGTGTGGAAATGTCAATATGTTCTGTACGGGCATCTGTGATTTCTTCCGGAAACGATCAGTTACAGCGATACTGGGGTTATGGCGCGCACGCCGATTTCAACATTAAGTTCTGTTCTGAGAAATTCCAGCATCTGTGAAGTGGATTCAACAGTCATTCCGGAGGGCAGAACTGCCTCCAGCATCAGAACATAGACCGGCGCTTCCTTTGTGCCGATAAGGCGGGTATTCAGGTCGGTAATGTTAACCTTGCTCTCTGCCAGAGCCTTTGTCACCCGGTAGACAATGCCGGGCTGGTCTGAACCATAGACAGAGATGAGGCAGAGTTCGCCTTCGTCTTTAACCGGAGCGAGTTCGTCCTCATGGAGTGTCCTTAAATTAACCACCAGACCCGTACGTTCCTGGAGGGCTTTGAACTCGTCGCTTAAGCGTGATTTAGAGAAAGGAGCCTCATGGGAAATAATCAGAATCAGGGCAAAATCTCCACCCAGCATTGTGCAGCTGGAATCTTCGATATTGCAGCCGAGTCTGAAGAGGACTTCAGATGTGTCCGCAACGATTCCCGGCCGGTCTTTACTTATTATGGTAACCGCAAAATGGGCAAGGTGACTCTTTTCTTTGTTCATATCTCCTCCTGAACCGATTACAGCCTGCTTATGAATACTTCCCTCGGTCTGCTCGTCCCATCGGAAGGGCCGACAACTCCTTCCTTTTCCATCTTTTCAATAATTCTGGCTGCACGGTTATAGCCGATGCGCAGACGGCGTTGAATCATGGAGATTGATGCCTGCTTGGCATCGGCAACCAGCGCCAAAGCGGCATCGTACTGGGGATCATCCTCTTCGTCATCTCCCTGGCCGCCCTTGCTGTCAGACTCTTTCATTGCCAGAATGGACTTTTCGTACACCGGTTTCCCCTGTTTTTTGAGGAATTCGACCACACGGAGAACTTCAGCGTCAGAGACGAACGCACCATGGGAACGGATCATTTTTGCCGTTCCCGGGGGGAGGAAAAGCATGTCGCCCATACCGAGCAGCGATTCAGCGCCGTTACAGTCGAGAATGGTCCTGGAGTCGGTCTTGGAAGAGACCTGGAAGGATATCCGGGCCGGGAAGTTCGCTTTGATGAGGCCGGTAATGACATCCACCGATGGGCGCTGGGTGGCGAGAATCAGGTGTATGCCCGCTGCTCTTGCCATCTGGGCGAGCCGTGCTATGGACTCTTCGATATCTTTCCCTGCCACCATCATCAGGTCGGCAAGCTCATCAACAATAACAACTATGTAGGGGAGATGCCCATGTTCGATCTGCTCCTCTTTGGCCAGGAACTCCTGAATAGCGGCATCATCAGTATCAATCAGCTCATCGATCTCTTCAACGGTAACAGTGGCGTTTGCCTGCAGTTCGGCAATTTCCTTCTCTTCACGGAGCAGTTCCCGGTTGTAGGAGTCGATGTTGCGGACACCCTTGTCCGCCATCATCCGATAGCGGCGGCCCATCTCTTCAACCGCCCATTTCAGCGCGAGCGAGGCTTTTTTCGGATTGGTGACAACCGGGAGAAGCAGATGCGGAATGCCTTCATACACCGAAAGTTCGAGCATTTTGGGGTCCACCATGATGAGGCGGACATCTTTGGGCGTCGACGTATAAAGGAGGGACAGTATCATGGTGTTGATGGCCACCGACTTGCCGGAGCCGGTCGCGCCGGCTACCAGAAGGTGCGGCGCCCTTGCCAGATCGGTTACCAGCGGCTGGCCGCTGACATCCTTGCCAAGAGCAAGCGGCAGTTTCATCTTCCCCTTATGAAAGAGTTCACTGGCAAAGATCTCCTTCAGAAAAACCATTTCCCGATCCCGGTTCGGCAGCTCTATGCCGACGACCCCTTTGCCCGGAATAGGCGCGACGATCCTGATCGCCAGAGCCTGCAGAGCCATGGAAAGGTCATCTGACAGCCCTGCAATCCGGCTGACCTTGATCCCTGGGCCGGGAGAGAATTCGTACATGGTGACAACCGGACCGGGGCAGATTTCGACCACTTCGCCGTCAATGCCGAAATCCTTGAGTTTCTTCTCAAGGAGCTTGGCATTCATGGCAAGCGCCTCTTTGTCGATACGTCTTTCAGTTGTCGGCGGATTTTCCAGCAGCGAAAATGGCGGGGTCATAAAATCGCCGCCGCTTTGGATGAAATCAAACGTCTCCTGAACCGGTTTAAGTTTGTCGCTCTCTTTTTTCTTCTCTTTTTTGGTCGGCAGAGCCGTCATGACCGGAATGCTGGCCTGCAGCGGTTTTATGACCGGAGCGCTACTCTCGCTGCTTTTGTCTGTTTTTCCGTCAAGGGCTTTATTGAGATTATTCTTCTCCTGCCTTCTGCGCCAACGATCCCCCAGAGCATTGATCCACCAGTCAGCGTAAAGGATGAAAGAGAATCGGGAGAGCACCATAATGGAAGCTGCCAGCATCGGGAGGAGCAGGAGTATGGCTCCTGGCACGCCCAGATAACGTTTCATGATTTCAGCAGTCTTGAAACCGATGCCGCCGCCTGTCTGTATCCGTTGCCCGAAGAGCCGGGTAAATTCCAGATTAAAGGCAAAAATCGCCGAAAGGGTTACCAGCAGTCCCAGTGAAAGCAGCTATCTTGTAGGCACGCCAACGAAATTCCTTGAAACGGAGTGAACGGTAGGCAAGGTAGAGAAGGGCGATAGGGATGGAGTAGGCGGCCATGCCGAAGAGTTGCAGAAGAAGGTCGGAAAGCTGAGCGCCGAATCTGCCGCCGAAATTCTTGACTATATGATCTGAGGAGAAGGTGTTGAAGGAAAAGTCATCAGCCTTGAATGACAACAGCGATATGAGGAGAAAAAGCCCGGCTGCGGCAAGGAGCATCCCCTTTATCTCAACGGCAAGTTTCTCTTTTTTGACTGTCTGGTCGTCCATATTTTGCAAAAATATTATCCTCTTATCACCGGGAATTCCAGAGTGTCTTATCTGGCCGGTTGTACCGGTTTGGCAAGGAGCCTGATCTTCTCGTCACAGAGGGCGATCCAGTTCATTCCGGGTCTGGTAAGGCCGTGTGTCGAGTAAAAAGCGCTCCGCAGAGCCCTGTAGGCAATGAGAGCTTTTTCAGTTTCGCCCCTGGCCTCCATGTCCCGGCCGATTGCCCAGAGTTTTTTTGCGCTGCGCTCAATAAGCGGGCTGAAAGGGGTGTACATATGGATTGCCGATTCAAAACCGGCAATCGCATTGATCTGGTCACCGGCGGCAAGCGCCTGTTCACCGCGATTGTATTGAGACCACTGCCGGAACTGCGTTGCCGCCGCAAAAAGGAGAATTGAGATGACGGCAATAAAAACAGCGTTGACCAGTATGGTTTTTGTCCGATCCAGCATCAGGTCACCTATGAGAAAAATTTAGGCACAGAAAAAAGCAGTACCCCGAAAAGAGAGACAATAACTCCGGCCAGAGCTGCCAATGCCGCCAGGATGCGCCAGGGCGAACTGATCCGGTATGATGCCGGGAGAGCCCACGCGGTTATGGCAAGACCGATGAATATCAAGGGGATGTAGCTGAAACCCATTTTTAAATCTCCAGTCCGGAGGCTATCGCCATCCGGACCTGTTCCATTAGCACTGTTGGATGGCGGGCCGTACCGGCATCAATTTCTATGACAGGGCTGAATCTTATTTTGATAACGCCCGGGCGCAGGCTGAAAAGATTGTCCGGTGGATTGATCTTTATGGCGCCCGATATGGAAAAGGGGGCAATCGGGACTTCAGACATTTCCGCCAGAATAAATCCGCCACGTTTGAAAGGGAGCAGATTTCCGTCGTGAGTGAAGGTCCCTTCAGGGAAAATTGCCACACTTCTCCCGGCCCTCACCAGTTCGGCAGCCCTGTTAAGGCTTTTTAGCGATTCACGTCCGTTCCCTCTTTTTATCGGAATATACCCTGCCGCGCGAATCGAGTGCCCGAAAACCGGGATTCTGAAGAGCTCTTCCTTTGCCAGCCAAGTGAAGGGCAGAGTGGTTGCCTGAAAAAGTACCGCCACGTCAAAATAGCTTTGGTGATTCCCCATGAAGATCAGAGGTCTGTCATTCGGCAGATGCTCTGTCCCTTCAACTATCAGCCTGATTCCCGCCGCAGACAGGCAACCTTTACTCCATTGTAACGCAAGCCAGTGATACGTTTTGCCGCTTCGATCGATAAAGGTGGAGAGCATGGCAAAAAGGGCGAGCAAAAGGGTCCATGGGACTAAAAACAGTAGATAGAGACAGGCTCGCAGCATGATTAATTTCACCCGGTAATCCTGGTGAAATTACTGTTTTTTGCTTTGATAGTCAATCAAATAGAGCTTGCCAAAGGTGGGCGCTTTTTATAGACTGACCCCTCTCATAGATCATGAATCCAATGCGATAAGGAGCTTTCAAAATGGCAAGTCTGAACAAGGTCATGCTTATAGGCAATCTCGGCAAAGATCCTGAAGTCCGTTACACAACATCGGGCCAGGGGGTAGCAAGCTTTTCGATTGCCACTACTGAAAAGTACAAGAATAAAAGTGGTGAGTGGGAAGAGAAAACAGAGTGGCACAATATTGTGCTTTGGGGGAAGCTGGCTGAAATAGCAAAGGATTATCTCTCCAAAGGGAAGACAGTCTTCATCGAGGGTCGTCTGCAGACCCGCAAATGGCAGGATAAGGATGGCCGTGATCGCTACAACACTGAAATAGTCGGCGACCGGATGCAGATGCTCAGCCCTAAAGGAGATGGTGGCAGAGCCGGTGGCGGCAGAGATGGCAATGAGCCGACCGCAGCTTATGATGATCCGATCGGCTACAATCAGGAAGATGACATCCCGTTCTAGCGCGGGTAATTTAAAAAATATGAAAGGCAGAAAACCACGGTTTTCTGCCTTTTTTTAGGCGGGAGAAAATTGAGCATGATGCAGCGTTTCGATATCGGCAGTGCCATAGGCAACACCCCTCTGGTGGAACTGAGAAAGGTCAATCCCAATCCCCGTGTCCGGATTCTGGCAAAACTTGAGGGGAACAATCCCGGCGGTTCGGTAAAGGACCGGCCGGCGTACTTCATGCTTTCCGGCGCCGAGGAGCGGGGCGAACTGACACCTGACAAGGTCATTCTGGAGCCGACTTCCGGCAATACCGGCATAGCGATGGCGATGATCGGCGCGGCCAAGGGTTATCGGGTCAAGCTGGTGATGCCTGGCTGCGTCAGTATCGAGCGCCGCCGGGTACTGGAGGCGTTCGGGGCCGAATTGATCCTCTCCCCTTCCGAAGAGGCGACTGACGGGGCGATCCGGCTTGCCCACCGGATTCTGGCGGAGGAGCCGGAAAGCTACTATATGCCCAATCAGTACGCTAATCCTGACAATGTCCGCGCTCATTACGAAATGACCGCCCCGGAAATATTCAGCCAGACAGCCGGCGAGATAGACTGCTTTGTGGCTGGCATGGGGACCAGCGGCACACTCATGGGGGGTGCGAAGTTTTTCCATGAACAGGCTTCGCGGATACAAGTGATCGGCATTGAACCCCGTCTGGGACACAAGGTTCAGGGGCTCAAGAACATGAAAGAAGCGATCGTTCCCGATATCTATCGTGAAGCTTCCCTTGATGCCAAGATCAATATCGATGATGAGCCTGCTTTTGAAATGGCGCGAGAGCTTGCGGTAAAAGAGGGGCTTTTTGTCGGCATGTCGAGCGGCGCGGCTGTTGCCGGGGCTGTTGAGGTGGCACAGGCAGATGAGCTCCGGGACTATCGTCGTTATCCTGCCCGACAGAGGCGACAGATATTTGAGTACAACCCTCTTTCGTTCGGTATGCGCCTGCTGTCCCCCTTGAAAAAGCAGATTCCTGCTGATAATGAGCAAAGGGCGGATTCAAGATAATCAGGATGAAGAACCTGGTGATTCAGACCTGCCGTGGCTAAAGCAGTGCAATCTCGTGCCATCGGTGATCAAGTACTTGCTGGCGGTATGGCAGAGTTGAAGCAGAGCTTGCAGTAAATTACAATAACAGAAGCCCGACCCCAATTGTTTCAATTGTTTTGCCTGCGTCGACACCACCCGCACCAACCCCGGGGAACAGCGCTCGACGGAGTGGATGCGCTTTGAGTCGCTGGTTGATTTTCTGAATCCGGATGATGGGTAAAAGACGATTGAAGGGCACCCGGCACCGCTGCGGGCGATCTTTACAGCGACGAAGCCGTAGGACGATCAAGGTGCGTCCGGAAGATAGGGCAATGGGATCACTCCACCATGAAAATCCTCCCCAACGACAATTCGTACCGCACTTTCTGTGAGTTGACCAGCGGTTACCGCATGTTCTGCGTCATCGCCGAGGCGATTCGCTCGGCATCATCGACAAGCTGGAAGAGGGCGCAGCCACGGCCCTTGACCTGCTGGCAGCAACTGCCTTTCAGCCTGAAGAAGGAGGCCGATTTGTCGCCCTGCTGGTGAATGCCGGCCTGCTGGAGCAGTACGACGGCCAGCTGTTTCTCTCCCGCTTCAGCCGGACTTACCTCAGCCGACGAGCGCCGCCAGCCAGCGCCATGTGCTGGCGTTCGAACCGCTTTTGATGGACAACTGGCAAAAGCTGGGGACTGTTCTTCAAGAGGGACAAGGGGCGCTGATCCGGGAGAGCCGGAGGAAGACTATCAACAGAGGCTGCAGCTGTTTCAGAGAGCCATGGGAGACGGCGCGGGTTCGTTCCTGTGAATTGTGGGATGCGCTTTCTTTGCTACCGGAAAGCGGCATCATCATCGATATTGGCGCCGGCGACGGCACTTATCTGCGCAATTTTCTGGTGCGCCATCCCCGCTGGCAGGGGATTGCCTGCGATCTGGCGGCTGTCTGCGCGCAGGTCCCACCCGAAGCTATCCCGCCTAACCTGAGTTTTCATCCCTGCAATATTCTCGCTCAGGACGAAATGGCTGCGCTTGTCGCTAGTCATCGGCGGCAGGGCCGACCTGCTCCTTTTCTCCAATATCTGCCACTGTTACAGCCGGGCCGAAAATGAGGCGCTGCTGTTGCAGACAGGTAAGCTCCTGAATGAGGAAGGTCAGCTGATTGTTCACGATTTCTACCGGGACGCCAACAGCTGCGGCTCGTCTATGATCTGCACATGCTGGTCAATACTTATAACGGCCGCAGTTACACGGTTGCCGAAACCGCCGCCATGCTGCGAATGCCGGGCTCAGGCATAACAGGGTTATCGAACTCCCCTCCTGCTCCCTGGCCATGGTCGCCAGTCGCACCCCCCCCTATCGGGCCGCCTCATCCCTCTTGACCTGAAAAGTCACGCCCTCTCCCACGGTTTCTTTGCCGCTGTCGAGCTCGACCCGGCCGGTATCCGCACCGAGGCCTGGGTTCGGGCCGAATGCGCTACGGCTGCGCCGAATACGGCCACCGCTGGAGCTGCCCCCCCCACTCCCTGGACCGGCCGGCTTTGAGGAGCTGCTGGCTGCTACTCGCGGGCCCTGCTGGTCGCCGGACAGCCGCCGCTGCAGCGATTTCAGGAAAATCTGCTGGAGCTGGAGCGGGAGGCCTTTCTGGGCGGCTTCAAGAAGGCGCTGGTTTTCAGCGGCGGCCCCTGCTGCTGGTGCGAGAGTGCGCAGACGACACGTGCAGCCACCCGGAAAAGACGGCGGCCCTCGCTGGAGTCCTGCGGCTGCGACGTCTTCGCCCTGGCCGAGCGCTGCGGCATCCCGGTCGCCCCGCTGAGGAACAGCGATGATTTTGTCCAGTACATCGGCCTGCTGCTGGTAGACTGACCCGGCCATGAAGATCGTCATCGTCGAAAATCCCCGCCCCCTGACCATCGAGCATTACAACGACGTGGCCAATGCGCCCCTGTCGGCCAGCCTGAACAGCGGCTATGCCCTGGCCGTTGCCCGCCGGAGCGGCTGGGATACGGCCTACCTTGACTTCACGCCAGGCCGGGGACGCGGCCGCCATGGCGGCCCGCATCCTGGCCGAGGCGGCGATATCGTCCTTTTTCACTGGGTCTACTCCTGGGGTCATGAACAGGCGGTCTGCGCCGTCATGGAGCTGCTGCGCCGGGACAGCCCCGCCCCCCTGGGCGCCTTCGGCCTGTTCCCCACCCTCTCCCGCAGCCGGCTCCTGCAGTACGCCCCGCAGCTGGACTTCATCCTGGCGGAGAGTTCGAGGCGACCCTGGCCGAACTGCTGCCCGGCTTCGGAGCAGCGGCAGCATGGGGCTGCCGGGCCTGTCGTCCTGCGCGATGAGGCGTTCGTGCCGCGTCCGCTGATCGCTGATCTTGCCCAGCTGCCGGTACCGGATGACGTGGGCGCCAACTGCGACTACGCCAGCCCTGAACATCGCCGCCAGCCGCGGCTGCCACGGCGCATGCAGTTTCTGCTTCATCCACCGCTACTACGGCTGCAGCCGCCGCCGGGCACGGGATGCGGCTTCGCTGGAGCGGGAGCTGGCGGAGCGTCTGTCCCGGCGCGAGATCCGCAGCCTCTACTTCATCGATCCGACCTTCATCGGCCACGGAGCAAGGAACGGCAGCGGGCCGTGGAGATCGGCCGGATGGCACGGGGCTGGGCTCACTTTCGGCTTCGAGACCAGGGTTGATACCGTCGACGCGGGACTGCTGGCGACACTGGCCGATAACGGCGCCACTTCCGTCTTTCTCGGCATCGAGTCCGGGTGCGATGCGGTGCTGGCGCGGATCGGCAAACGGATCAACACGGAGCAGATCCGCCGCGGGGTGCGGATCGTCCGGGAGAGCGGGATAAAGCTGCATCTCGGCTTCATCATGTTCGAACCGGACACCGATCTGGCCGAACTGGAGGAGAACTACGCCTTTCTTGAAGAGCTGGGGCTGCTTGAAGAAGATGAGCTGACCGCCAACCTGCTCTACCACAACCAGATCGTGCTCCACGGCGCGGCTGCCTGGGAGCGGTTCGAACAGGAGGGGCGCCTGCTGCTGGACGAGCGCCTCCCCTTCGAGGCCCGCTACCGATTCCGCGACGAGCGGGTGGGGCAGGTCTGCGCGGCCATGGGGCGGCTCGCGGCGCAATATTTCCGGCGGGAGCGATGCGCTCTGTCCGTGGCCGGACACGGCGGCGAAGCGAACAGCAGCCCGAAGCATCCGGCAAGTTTCGGCTGCGGCAACACTGCCGACGTCAATGCGCTCCTGAAAGAGGCTTTCCTGGCGTTCCGTGCTGCCGCTAAAAACCTCCCCCGGCAGCAGCTGACGGCGCTGGAAGAGGGGTATCTGCACCAGTTGCGGATAATGCTCGCCAAGGCGGCACAAGAGCAAAAGATCTGCTGCGCCGGGTAAGGTTGATCGTCAAGTCTCTTTTGGTGCATTGAAACCTGAGACCGGTCATTTGCTGAGAGATCTGTTTTTACGCGGGGAAATAGCTCGTGGAGAAATTCCAAGTATCATCGGAATGCCTGAGCGTTCAGCACGTAGGGTCGTAAGTAGTTTATTGGAAAAGGGCTATCTAGTTTCCGATTCGGAAAAGGGACCTGTAATGCTCGGGTTTCCAGCATCTATGGTTGGGTATTATTTTCCTCGCCTCTATCCTGAAGGGGTTGAGGCGAGTCTTGATTAGCCCGTTTCTGTAACGAGGGCCCAACCATGGGCAGCAGTCGGTCGTCGCGATAAGACTGCGCCGCCGCTGTGCCCACACCCCGTTATGAAGTAGCACATTGATTACATACAACTCAGTTAAAGGTTCTGACTTTGCACCATGATCTCACCCTCATCATCCCCGCTGCTGTCATCCTCGACTGGCTCCTGGGCGACCCGCGCTGGCTGCCCCATCCGATCGTTGCCATTGGCAGGCTGATCAGCCTTTCTGGAAACGCACCTGCGACGTATTGTCCGCAGTGAATTATTCGGCTGGGCTGCTGTTGCTGGTCCTGACTGTCGGGATCACTGCCCTAGCCGCTTCGCTGTTGTTGCAGATGGCATATGCTCTCCATCCGTATTTCGGTATCTTCGTTGCTGTAATTCTCTCCTGGAACTGCCTGGCAGCCCGCTCGCTCCACAGGGAATCAGGGTCTGGTGGCAGAGGCATTGACGGCGGGAGATCTGCCTGCAGCCAGAAAATATCTCTCTTATATAGTCGGCCGGGATACGGCAGAGCTGGAGGAGCCGGAGATCTGGCGCGGCACGGTGGAGACAGTGGCGGAGAACACAGCCGATGGGGTTATCGCCCCGCTGTTGTTCCTCATGCTCGGCGGTCCGGTCCTGGGTTTGGCCTACAAAGCGGTCAATACCCTCGATTCGATGGTGGGGTACCGCAATGACAAATATCTCCTCTTCGGCCGGGCGTCCGCCCGGTTTGACGATCTGCTGAACTTCGTCCCTGCCCGGCTCACCGGGATTCTCATGGTGCTCACGGCACGGGTTGCCGGCCTGCAGGCAGAGAACTCCTGGCGTATCATGCGGCGTGACGGTCGCAACCACTCCTCACCCAACAGCGGCATTCCGGAAGCCGCTGCTGCCGGCGCGCTCGGCGTGCAACTGGGGGGGACGAACTGTTATTTCGGCAAGCCGGTTGAAAAACCGGTCATCGGCGACCCCCTGAGACCGCTCGACCTGATTGCCTGGCAAGGGGCTGTCAGACTGATGTACGGCGCAGAGGTACTGTTGCTGCTCTGCTGGACTCTGTTGAGATTCTGTCTAAATTGACAAATCAGCGGGCTTACTCTATAACAAACTCCATGGAGAAATGTGTGGACATTGCTGACGACAGAGCATTGCGGGACATTCTGCTGGAGCGGATCAAGGCCCGGGGCTCAATCACCTTTGCCGATTTCATGGCAGCCTGCCTGTACGAGCCGGGGCTGGGTTATTACACTTCACCGGGCCGGAAAGTCGGCGCGGAAGGGGATTTTTACACCAGCAGCAACGTCCACCGGGTCTTCGGCCGGCTGATTGCCAGAGAGATAATCCGGATGTGGGAGTCTCTGGAAAAACCTGCCGATTTCCAGATTGTCGAAGCCGGCGCCGGCAACGGCCGCCTTGCCGCAGATGTCATGGATGCCGTCGCCGAACTGGCGCCTGCACTCTACAGCAAGGTCACCTGTCGCCTGATCGAGGCTGAACCGACCCTTGCCGAGACTCAAGCAAAGATGCTGGCAGCGCACTCTGCTCATCTTGCCTGGAGCAGCCCCGCTGAGCTTGCGGCAGGCACGCTTTCCATAACCGGCTGCATCCTCTCCAATGAACTCGTTGACGCTCTCCCTGTCCACCTCGTCGAGATGACGGGTTCCGGCCTCAAGGAGGTTCTGGTTTCAGTGGACGAGGATCAGTTCTGCGAAAAGCTGTCACCATTTTTGACGCCGGACATTGAAAAATTTCTTGAAAAAGCCGGGGCGAGCCTCGTGGTCGGTCAGAGGGCGGAAATCCGCCTTGCTGCTGACAACTGGATAACCGCTGTCGCCAACTCCTTGCAGCGCGGCTTCGTCATTACTATCGATTACGGCTATCTCGCCGCCGAACTTTACGGCCCGATGCGTAAGAACGGCACCCTGCTCTGCTACTACAAACACCAACTGGAAGAGAACCCTTATATCAGGGCCGGGCTGCAGGACATTACGGCTCATGTCGACTTCAGCGCACTTATGCAGACCGGTGAATCAGTCGGCCTGGAGAAGATCTGGTACGGCGAGCAGTATCGTTTTCTGATGGCAACCGGGATGATGGAGGAGATGCTGGCGCTGGAAGCCCGGCCTGTTCCGGAAGCGGAGCGGATCAAGGATCGCCTTGCCCTCAAAAAGCTGATGCTTCCTGACGGCGGCATGGGTGACACTTTCAAAGTCCTGGTGCAAGGGAAGAATGCCGGTACCCCGGATCTGCTCTGCCTCAGAAACTGGGCAGCTTCCTATTGATGAAGCGGATAACCTCCATCATATTTGATCTCGATGGCACTCTCTACACAAGCAGCGAGCTTACCGATGAAATTCAGCGGGTTGCAGTAGATTTGCTTGCTCTCCAGTTGCGAGTAGCTGTCGGCGAAGCGGAAACCAAATTGTCTGCGGCAAAAGCGGAACTTTCCGCCAGGACCGGCTGCGAAGCGACCCTTAGCGCCGCTTGTGACCTGCTTAAGTGCGACATTAAAGTTCTTCATGGTTACCTGGCCGAAAACATCGCGCCGGAAAAGTATCTTGTTCGTGACGAGCGGGTTAGAGATATGCTGGTGCGACTGGGCAAAGAGTGTGCTCTTTACATTTATACCAACAACAATCGCAGTCTTACCGACAGGATTATGCGGGCGCTCGGTATAGATGGACTTTTCGCAGGGGTCTTTTCGGTTGAAGATTTCTGGAGGGCAAAACCCGACCGGCTGGCGCTGGCTAAAATATTTGCAGCTATCGGTGCGGAGCCTGATGAGTGCCTGTTTGTAGGCGATCGCTACGATGTTGATTTAAAGCTTCCAGAGGAGCTTGGCAGCAAAGTTTTTCTGACACAGTCAGTAGACAAGCTGCTCTCTCTGGAAAAATCATGCAGCAAAGGAGAATGGATAGATGATTGAACAGGTAAAAGAGGTACTTGAGACTGTGCGGCCTGCCCTGCAGGCTGATGGCGGCGATGTTGAGCTTGTTGAGGTAACCGAGGATGGCATTGTCAAGGTCAGGCTTGTCGGTGCCTGCGGACACTGCCCCATGTCCACCATGACCCTCAAGATGGGTATTGAGCGGACTCTGAAAGAAAAGATTCCCGGAGTCAAGGAAGTCGAGCAGGTAAGATAGCCGGGGAGACCCCGATGCCTTTGACAGATGTCCTTCCCAGGTCCCAGCGTCAGGAGTCGAGCAGGTTTTTCAACAGGTTCCGGCGCAGTACCGAAGCGAATTTTTCGCATGGGAATTCTATTGCCCTGCTTAAAACGGGCGGGGACTTTTTCGGGGAGCTGTTCGCCGCGATTCAGCAGGCAGAGCACTCTGTCTATCTGGAATTTTATATTGTCAGGGCTGACAGGATCGGGAAAAGTCTTGCCGGCCTTCTTGAAAAAGCTGTCGAACGAGGGGTCGAGGTCTGTCTCCTTTATGACTATATGGGCAGTTTCGATACTCCCGCCGCATATTTTCGCAAACTTGTAAGCTGCGGCGTTCACTGCACTGCATTTAACCCACCCCCTTTTCGTAACGGCATTACCTGGTTCGACAAAAGAGATCATCGCAAAATTGCGGTCATCGACAGCCGGGTTGCCTTTGCCGGAGGACTCAACATCGGCGATGAGTACGCCGGAGGTGGTAAATCACTTTACTGGCGCGATCTTGGCGTAAGAATAGAGGGTGACGCTTTAAATGAGCTTTCCCGTCTCTTCTGCGAAAACTGGCAGTCAGAGGCATCCTCCTTTCCGATATCGAATTGCACTGTAACCTTTGACCCTGCCTGCGGTGACGATGATGTCGCCATTGTCAGCGGCGGTCCCCATCACAACCGTTCCAGGATCCGCGCCGCCTTCCTGATGGCAATCTCCGGCGCAGTGAAAAGCATAAAAATCGAGACGCCCTATTTCGGCCCCGGTCCCCGTTTTATAAGAGCGCTTTTACGAGCTGCCCGGCGTGGAGTCAAGATTGAGTTGATTCTCCCCGCGCAAAGCGACATCCCTCTGGTAAGGATTGTCAATCGGATCTCGTATGCGACCCTCATACAGGGGGGGATAGAGGTCTTCGAACGTGAAGGGACCATCCTTCACGGCAAAGTAATGCTGATAGACGGTGAATGGTCAGTCATCGGCTCGGCAAACCTCGATCAGAGAAGCTTCCACAGAAATTTCGAAGTAAGTGTCATCGTCTCCAGTACCGATTTCGGCAAGCAGGTTGATGAAATGTTTGCCGAGGATCTTGCCCTCTCACGGCGGATCTCCCTCGAAGCACATGAAAAACGCGGAGTTATTGTAAAGATGCTGGAAAAGGCCATGTCGCTATTTAACTGGTTTCTCTGATTCCCAAGGAGAATTTATGCCGCAGGCCGGGCGGTGGGGAAATATTCTTGCCACAGCAGAGAGTGGGCAGAGATTCATGGATATGCTCTGCACGTCTGCGGCTGGAGACTATTGTTCCGGCGGCGGAGAGATTTTCTGCGGCAAAGGGTGCGGCAGTTGTTGCACCCTTGCGGTGAACTGCTCCGCTGCCGAAGCTTTTCTGATGGCTGCAGCATTGAGTGAGCAACAGAAAAGGGCTGTGGCCGTATATGTCGCCAAGCTCAAAGAGAAGACAAGCGGCATTGCCGATCTGAAGGGGTATCTTAGCCTGCACCGCAAAGAGCTTGGTGGTTGCCCGTTTCTGGTTGAAGGCATCTGCGGGGTTTACCCGGTCAGGCCGATCTCTTGCCGGGCGCTTCTCTCCACTAAAGAGAGCCGCTGGTGTAGTGTTGATTTCAGCGAACTCACCTCCGCAGAAAAACTGGCTTTTGTTGAGAGCCTTGACCCCACGGCGGCAGCTTTCCCGATGCACTATCTTGCCTGCACCAGGGATGCCGGCCAACAACTGGAGGCACAGCTGTCGCTGCAGATGCTGCAAGAATACGGATTTTCCCTTTATGGCAACATGCCGGTGCTGGTGTACCTTTTCACAGAGTACGACCTGTTTGACTCCTTCGGTAAAGGGGCTGACACTGTGCTGACAGCAGCTGCCGCTGCCGGGCTCGCCAGTTCATTCCTGCTGCAGGTTGAAACGCTATGATAAGGAACATCCTTGCAGACCTTCCTGATTCGCCCGATGAGATTTTCGAGACACTGCTTGAAAGGCCTGGAATAAAGATTGAGCGGATCGTTTCCTCAGGGCAGGCAACCCCGGCGGGTGAGTGGTACGATCAGGCCGGTGACGAATGGGTGCTGCTCCTCTCCGGTTCCGCCGGGATCTTAATCAAAGGTGAAAAAACGGCGCGCGCGCTCAAAGCCGGAGACTTTCTCCTCCTCCCTGCAGGTTGCCGCCACCGGGTCGAATGGACTGACTCAGCCGTCAAAAGCGTCTGGCTGGCGGTTCACTTCGACTCTCTGTGTGGAGATGCTTCTTAATGGCCAATATCCTCCTTCTCGCCATCTGCATGTTCATGGGGATCATTCTCCGCAGGACTTCAAAAATCCCGGCCAACCTGCCGGCATCGCTGAACGCCTACATTATCTATATCGCCCTGCCAGCAGCAGTTCTTCGCTATATCCATGACATAAAGCCGGACCCGTCCCTTCTCCTTACCGCGCTAATGGCATGGATACTCTTTGGAATCGGCTGGGGGTTTTTCCTGCTGGTTGCAAAGATGCTGAAGCTCGGCAGAGCGGCAACGGGGGCGCTGGTGCTGGTTGGGGGGCTTGGCAACACCTCTTTTGTGGGCCTGCCGATGATCGAGGCCTGGTACGGCAAGGAATATTTAGGCGTCGGCATTATTGCCGATCAACTCGGCTCCTTCCTCGTTCTTTCAACTCTCGGGATTCTTGCGGCAAATATTTACTCCAGCAGCGAGAGCTCGCCCCGGGAGATGATCCGCAAGATACTGCTCTTCCCCCCTTTTCAGGCGCTCTGTGCGGCAGTTCTACTAAGATTTGTGCCGTTCCATCCGGTATTTATGACGGTTCTGCAAAAAATTGCAGACACCATTGCTCCGGTTGCGCTGGTATCGGTCGGCTATCAGCTGGTGCTCGGCAACATCCGCGCCCATGGCAAAGCCCTTTTTGCCGGACTGACCTACAAGCTCTTGCTTGGTCCGGCGTTAGTCGCTCTGCTCTACCTCTATCTTTTCGGCGCATCCGGAACAGTTATCAATGTGACCATATTCGAGGCGGCAATGCCGCCGATGATAACTGCCGGGATCATTGCCGTGGAGCATGATCTGGAGCCTGAACTGGTGGCGCTGATGGTGGGGACAGGGATACCCTTGTCATTTTTGACGCTGGCAGGGTGGTGGTGGGTAATGGCGTGAAATTCGGGACTGCCGAAACTCAAAGTTGAAACACAGAGCAACAGAGCACAAAACAAGGAAGAATTCAGGTTAAAATCATAAAAAATCACTCACCATTTTGGTTATGCCCGTTGTTGATTAAACAGTTTGATTTCTCAGTTGCTCAGTTGCTCTGTGTTTCGTGAACTGCCGTTTTTAATCATCTTTTTTTGCCGACGAATATCACGAAAACCTGCAATCTACCCTTTCACAATCAGCATGGAGAGATAGTCAAGTTCCCTGCCGACAAGGGTCGATAGGTCAAAGACAACCTCCTGCTGCGGCGAACCGACTCTCCGGATAAAGACGGAACTGCTTTCCAGCCCCAATTCGACCAGCAGCCCGTAGACCCGGTCAAATACCCGGCTCACCTTCATCAGCACAACCGTGTCAAACTCTTGCAAAGTTTTGCGCAATTCGTAGTTTTCATAAGTGGCGGGGAGGATGGCGATACGCTCGCCGGCGATGGCGAGCGGAATACCGGCGGCAGCGGCGGCAGCGTTGATACTGGAGATGCCGGGGATGATTTCAACTTTAATGTCGGCCCTTTTTTCGCGGATTATCCGGTAGATATAAAGAAAGGTGGAGTAGAGGCAGGGATCACCGATTGTTATGAAGGCGACATCCTCCCCTTTATCGATCCGCTCGATAACTTCATTGGCGACCTCCTCCCAGGCAGCTTCGAGCTCCGGCCCTTTTTTCATCATCGGGAAAACTCTGCTGATGACCTCCTGCCGGGAACGGTCAAGAAGATGTTCGACAATGGAGAGAGCGTAGCTGGCTGCATCAGCGGCGCCTGTGGGGGCGCAGATGACCGGGCACTGGCCGATGATCCGCTCAGCCTTGCGGGTCAGCAGCTCGGGGTCGCCAGGGCCGACACCGACGGCGTAGATAACCGCCATAATCAGCGCTCCTTGGCGGCGGAGATGATATAGACCGGGTTCTGTGCCTCAAGCAGTTTGTATTCACTGAGCGCCTTTGTCTTGGCAATGTTCACGCAGGTAACTTCTACGGCGTAGCCGTGGTCTTCGAGGAATTCCACCGATTTGGTGAGGGTGTTCAGGGTTACGGCATTCAAGACGATGAGCCCTTCCGGCTTCAGATGTTTGTCAACAGTATCGATAACCTCTTCCAGCATGCCGCCGGAACCGCCGATAAAAACCCTGTCAGGGTCCGGAAGGTCTTCAAGCACATCAGGAGCTTCACCTTCAATAAGTTTCACATTGCGCGCCACAAATTTTTTCAGATTCTCCTGAATAAAAGCGACGCACTGGGGATTATGTTCAATGGCAAAGAGCTTGCCGTTGGGGACAAGATTACTCGCTTCAATCGATATGGAGCCGCTCCCGGCGCCGATGTCCCAGATAGTGAAATCATCCTGCAGCTGCAGCTTGGCAAGGGTGACGGCCCGCACTTCCTGCTTGGTTATCAGCTTCTTCATCGTGGCAAACTCGTCGTCATCTATACCGATCAACGGATAGTGAACCAGGTTCGGTTCCCAGGTCTTTATCAGGATAAGGATATTCAGCTCGGAGGCGGCAATGGCAAGCAGCCCTTTGAGGTCGGTTTTGGTGAACTTTTCATCAGGCAATCCCATATTTTCACAAAGCCAGGCGTCGTACCCTTCAGCGCCGCGCTCTATCAGTTCATGGGCAATTGCCGCCGGGCTGTTGACCTTGTCGGTAAGAACAGCGACTTTTTCGGCGGCTATGATTCTGTCAATGGCTCTGCCGAGACCCCGGCCATGAACGGAGACGAAAATTGCATCATCCCAGGGCTCCTTGATTCTGGCAAAAGCATACTGAACGCTGGTTACATTAGGGAAAATCTCGATCCGCTCCTTTGGCAGGTTCCTCAGCAGGAATCTGCCTATTCCGAAAAAGTTCGGGTCGCCGGAGCCGAGAACGACGATTCTTTTATCTGTGGAACGGAGAAATTCCAGCATGACGGAGAGATCTTCCAGCTCCTGTTTTTCACCGGCAAAGTCGGGGAAACTGTCCAGATGCCGCTGGTGTCCGATCAGCACCTCTGCCTTGCCGATAACCTCAAGAGCCCTGCTGCCCAACCCTTCCCAGCCGGTAATGCCGGCACCGACAAGATATATTTTCTGCTGAGACATGGAAACCTCCGGAAAAATCTAGATCAATGGAACGCTGATGACGCGGATTGAACGGATTTGCGCAGATTTAAACCAAAAACATTTTAGATGTATCCGTTAAAATCCGTTCAATCATTAGTGACTGTTGCTGCGCATTTTGCAGCTTACAGGCACTTAGTTGTCTCATCAGATTTGATCCGCGTTCTATTGTTTTTTATGTTTGGTTACGGCTTGTCAAGCTTTGATTAACCAAAATACAGCATTTTCGAATCATAATCGACTAAACCTGACTTCTATCGTCATGCCCGGAGCCATCTCGGACGCTGAATCTTTTGCCTTTTCGCAGACAAGGTTGATAAGGGCTGGCTCATTGCCGGAGTCCTGCAGTACCTGTCGGGCGGTATTGGCCTGCCGGGCCGAAAGTTCGAGGTCTGCGGTTCGCGGTTCAAGGGAACACCATTTCGCCAGCATCTGCAAGTCTAGTTCAGAGGAGGATACATGGGTCTGGCGGTGACCGCAGGCAATCTTGAGGAGTTTGGCAAACTGGCCGGCCAGAACAACTTTTTTAACCCCCTTGGACTTGCAGGCGCAAAGGGCGTAACCGACATGATCACCCATCATGATAAAAGACTCTTCCGTGATACCTTCCCACTTTGCCAGATGATTCTGCGCCGCCAGTTCGCTGGTTCTTCCTGTAGAGAGAATAACTGTTTTGGTTCCGGATGCAAGAGCAACATCAATGGAGCAGTCAATCGTATCGGTCCATGCCTTTGTCGAAATCGGTTTTACCAGACCGGTTGTGCCGAGAATAGAGAGGCCGCCGATGATGCCGAGACGCTGATTAAGCGTTTTCTTGGCCAGCTCTTCACCGTTCGGGATGGAGATCGTTACGGTGAAGGAAGCCGGGATACAGCGCATCGCCAGCACCTCTTTTACAGTTTCAAGGATCATTTTTTTCGGCACCGGGTTGATTGCCGGCTCGCCGACAGGAACCGCCAGTCCCGGTTTGGTGACCCTCCCGATACCGATCCCCCCCTTGAGAATAATACGGTGAGGCACGAAAAAATCGACATCTATGGCAGCGTGTATCTCGGCGCCATTGGTTATATCCGGATCATCGCCGGCATCCTTGACAACAAAACAGGAACTGCGCCGCTCGTTGAGGGTCTGACCATGGAGCGTGAATGTTGCCGGAATTCCGGCCGGGAGCATGATTTCCACCGCATCCACAATCCGCTGCTCCCGCAGCATCAACGCGGCACCCCGGGCTGCGGCAGTAGCGCAGGCGCCGGTGGTAAACCCTTGCCGCAGGCCGCTCTTCAATCAGGCACCTTTCTGCTCAGCAGCAAGAATCAGCAGCGCATTCATCACCGCTGCGGCTACGTTCGAACCCCCTTTTCTGCCACGATTGGTAATAAACGGGATCCCGAACTCTGCGGCAACGGTGAGCAACTCTTCCTTGCTTTCTACCGCACCGACAAAACCTACCGGCAGTCCGACAATCAGGTCAGGTCTTAGCCCCTCTGCACGCACCTGCCTGAGCAGCTCAAAGAGGGCTGTCGGAGCGTTGCCAATGACAAAGATACCGTTACCGGAATCAGCCGTCCCTTTTCGCATGGCGACAATAGAGCGGGTGATCCCCTCTGCAACAGCCTCCTTGGCGACCTGTTGATCAGCAACAAAGCATGCAGCGGCTATTGAAAACTGTGCCAGGCGGGGTTTGCTGATGCCTGAGAGTGCCATGGTCGTATCTGTGACAACTCCACGCCCTGCAAGTATGGCTTTTACTCCGGCAGAGATCGCATCAGCGGACATAACCACTGTTCTGACGTAGTCAAAATCCGCGCTGGTATGGATGACTCTCCGGACGATTTGCCACTCTGCCGGTGACCATTGGTGCGGACCGGCTTCAAGATCGATCGTCCGGAAAGATTCTGCCTCTATCTCTTCCGGTTTGAGATGAACAGACATCAGTTCCACCCCGCAGCTGTCAGCCCTTCGCTGATTCTCTCGCTGACAATTTCGGCAAGTTTGCGATGCACACCCAGATGCGGTCCCATGACCATTTTCAGGCCGGGATGGCGCTTTTGCGCCGCTTCAACCTCTTCCGGCAGGTCGTGCTGGACATGCGCCCCTAAAAAGAGGAAGTAAGGGATCAGGAGGATTTTTTGCGCCCCTCTGGCAACACAGTTGTCTATCCCCTGCTGAATGTTCGGCTCGTGCAGTTCGCGAAAGGCGACTTCAATGATCTCGTGTCCGGTCATCTCCGCTACCATTGTGGCGACTGCGCGCGCCGCATCGTTCGCTTCGGCGATCCGGCTGCCATGGGCCATAATCAGAACTGCTGTGCTCATCTTTACATCTCCCTCTTGCTTATATTCATCATCTCGACAATCTCTCTTCTGGCATCCCCGACAGTCAGAGGAACCCTTTTGAAGGGAAGTTTTTCACCATTTTTCAACTGATGAATCAATTCGGCAATATGCGGCAGCCGCAGCTTAACCGCCGCCATTTCCGCCGGGGCGGTAAAGACCTCTTCCGGTGAACCGCTGCGCACTATTTTCCCCTTGCTCAGGATATGGAGCCGATCGAGAAAAAGCGGCACCAGATCGACGCTGTGGGTGGCCATGACAATCGTCACTCTGCTATCCCGGTTAAGCTTTGTCAAGAGTTCCATCATCCGCTGTTCGCCCATCGGGTCAAGCCCGGCAGTCGGCTCATCCAGAAGGAGTATCTCGTGCCCCATTGCCAGTAAACCGGCAATACAGACCCGTTTTTTTTGACCGTAGCTAAGATGGTGAATGTTCTTTGCGGCAAGCTCGGTCATCTCCACCTGTTCAAGTGCCACGGATACTTGTTCAGCAACTTTTACCTCATCAAACCCCATGTTCCGGGGGCCGAAGGCGACATCTTCAAAAACCGAACTGGCAAAAAGCTGGTCGTCCGGGTTCTGAAATACCAGCCCCATCTTCCGGTAAATCTCTCGGGGGTGGAGCTTGAGAATGTTATTGCTGTCGAGCAGCATCTCGCCCTGATACTCACGGATCAGCCCGTCCATGATTTTTAACAGTGTGGTCTTGCCGGAGCCGTTTGCGCCAAGCAGACCGCAGAACTCACCGGCGGCAACTTTAATTTTCACATCCGCGAGCGCCACCGTTCCGTCCGGGTATCTGAACGTTTCAATATCAATAGAGAGCCTGGCTAGATTGCCCAAAATACCCCCATTAACGTAATCAGCAAAACTGCGGAGAAAAGTTCGCCTACTCTTAACGGCGTATGTTTTAAAAGCGGCATGTTGCCGTCGTAGCCCCTTTGAATCATGGAAGTTGTCATAGTCTGACTGGCATCGAATGCCTTGATGACCAGAGCGCCGCACAGCGTTCCGAAGGAGCGAAACGAGCGGCGCAATCCGACATAGCCGAGCCGGTTTTTCTGGGCGGAGTGAATTACCTGGGCATCATCCGCCAATACAAAAAGATAGCGCCAGGCAAAAAGGGCGACTTCTGTTATTTCACGAGGGATTCTGAACCAGGAGAGAGCTGCCAGCAGTTCCGTAAAAGTTGTTGCAAAGCCGATCGCAGCAACCACCGCTACCCCGCCAACGATACGGCTTGCCAGACGAAGGCCTTCAAGAAGTCCCTCTCTGTAAAAGGTTATCTCCATGAAGGGGAGGTGAATGTTCCAGAGCGGAGTGTTACCGGCGCCAAGAGTCTTGAGAAGAAGAACTACTGCGGCGATGAAGAGCGGTTCGGCAAAGCGGATCAGTAGCAGACGAAGCCTCACCTTGAGTGAGAGGCAGGTGGCCAGGCATAGCCCGGCAGTCAGCAGAGGAAAAGCAATATTGTTGCTGCTGACGACCATGATTAACAGCAGCGTGGCAACCAGCAGCTTTATTCTTGCATCTACCTGGTAAAGTGGATGAGCTGGCCTGTTTTGAAAAATGATGGTTTTCATTATTGTCTCTGCTAAAATCTTAACAGGATACGGATCAAAGCTGAAACTGCGGATAAAGGCGGATTTAAACCTGTCTTATTTTTAGACCCTATCCACAGTTATCCGTTTTTTCCGTCTTTTCCGCGTTCCATTAAGGTTTTGTCTTGAATATCCTGATTGGGTACTTTCTTCTCGCTCACCAGCATCCGCCAGCAATAACCACCGGCAAAACCGCCGATTACTCCGGCAAGGAGAAAGACAAAGAGAAGCAGATCACCCTGGTCGGTATTGATAAGGGGGGTTCTGGCCTCCCGTCCATGTTCTTTGGCAACCTTCTCCACAACAGATTCATCGACTCCGACCCATGATTTGGGGGCCAGAGAGAAGAAGGAGAGGGTGTAGATCAGGGTGGGGAGGAGAATCATATGAAGCATCAATATCTTGATGCGATGTTTACGCGCTGGCATCAACTACCTCCTGTTGCTTCATGAGACGCATTTTTACCAGAAGATCGGGCCTTTTCCTGGCAAGCAGCGTTACCATCCCGGCGGTCATAGCCCCTTCGAGCAAACCTAGCGGCAACTGCGTCGGCACAAAGGCTATCATTATTTTGCCGAAAAGTGGCAGGAAAGGTTCATCCCCCCGAATGCCACTGGCAAGCTCAACTGAAGTGGTCAGATAGGTTGCCCAGTCTGTGAGGGCTCCGGCGCAAAAAGCTGCTATCCCCAGTGAAGCGCCGCATTTGCGCAGCCCCTTGAAAACTGCGTAACCGGTAAAAGAGCCGACAATCCCCATGGAGACAATATCCGCCCCGAGAGTCGTGAGCCCGCCGTGCGCCATTACCAGCGCCTGAATCAGCAGGGCGACAGTGCTGATAAGGACACTGATGAATGGCCCGGCAAGAATAGCGGAGATTGCCGTACCGCACGGGTGGGAACAGGTGCCGGCTGTCGGCACCGGAATCGGCATGCAGGAGATGATGAAGACGACCGCCGCCAGTAGCCCGACCAGCGGTTTTATCGCCAGATCCTCCCGCGAAAGTCTTCTGAGCTCCCGGCAACCGATTGCCACAAAAGGGATTGCAAGCGCAAACCAGAGAGCCGCCCAGCCAAGCGGCAGAATCCCCTCGGAGATGTGCATGGCATAGGCAGGGGAAGCAAAAACCAGAATTAGTAAAATAATAGCAGCCTTTTTCATCAAAGCCCCTTGCTCAAATCTACTCAAACCAACGTTATTCCCTCGAATTGCCGGCAACTTTCCACAAATGCCTCTGCCATCCCCGGATTGCTGCCAAAATGGAGATGAATATAGGAGGCGAGACAGTTTTTGTATCTGTACCCTTCCGTGCCGAGATCATTCTCCCTTTTACTGACCTGATAAAGTCGCTCAATCTCTCCAGGCATCTCTTCCGTCTCTGAATAGTGGAATTCATGCCCCCGGGCAATAGCGCCTTTCCTGCCAAGGATCGAATCAGCCCGCAGTTTTATCTCCCGGTAGCCAAGAGCCTTTCTTTTCTTCAGCATGGTTGTGGCGACAGGGAAGATTCCGGCAAACTCCTTGAGGGAAACGCCGTCTTCTCCTTTTACCGCGACACCGGCAGTCAGATAGATGAAGCCGCCGCACTCGGCATAGACAGGCATGCCGGACTCAATCGCCCCCCTGATCTCTTTTTTCATGGAACTGTTGGCAGAAAGCTCATCTGCGTATGCCTCGGGATAGCCGCCGGGCAGGTAGATCCCGGAGATACCCTCCGGGAGCGATGCATCGGCAAGTGGTGAAAACTCGATCACCTCGGCGCCTGACTTCCGAAAGAGTTGCAGGTTGCTTTCGTAAACAAAGCAGAACGCTCTGTCGCGGGCAACCGCGATCTTGACGTCAGAAGATGGGGCCTCTTTTTCTTGCTGCAGGTCGAGAAGGTCGCCGGCGCCGGCTATTGCCCAGAGCATGCCCAGATCTACGGAGCTGCGAATAACCCTTGCAAGATGATCCAGATACTGGGCAGTAAGCTCATTCTCTTCGGCAGTCATAAGCCCCAGGTGCCGTGAAGGGATATGCAGCCTGCTGTCACGCATGATAGTGCCGATGATGGGGATTGGGAGAGCTGATTCAATGGCCTCTCTTAGTATTCGACCATGATTTTCACTGGAAACATTGTTCAAGATGACCCCGCCGATCCGTACCTCGGGATCAAACTCCGCAAACCCTTTAATCATTGCGGCAATGCTTCTGGCAAAGCCTTTGGCATTAACGACAAGAAAAACTGTGGAACGGGTGAGCCGGGCAATCTGGGCGGTACTCCCTTCGTCAGAATTCCCGCCTATCCCGTCAAACAGGCCCATAACCCCTTCAATAACAGCAATATCGGCATCTGCCGAATGACGTGCGAATATCTCCCTGACAGTCTCAGCCGGGCAGATCCAGCCGTCCAGATTCAGTGACGGCTGACCGGTAACGAGCCGATGATAGCCGGGGTCGATGAAGTCGGGACCGACCTTGAATGGAGCGACCTGCAACCCCCGTCTTCTGAGGCAGGTCATAATGCCTATGGTAACTGTTGTCTTGCCGGAGCCGCTGACCGGCGCGGCGATGATTATTGATTTCATGGAGTTCTCTCGTTATTCAACCATTCAGCAGTGAAACTGTGCGTTTGCCATCATCATAAAAATCAATGATATTAAGACAGCCGTACTTCTGTTCAATATTAAACAGACAGTGCAGCGGTGCGCCGATAGCATCCAGCAGAAGAGTCCGGTTCATGCCGCCATGGCCGACAACAAGAATGTTCTCCTCCGGGTGTGCAGTAACTATCTCCTGCAGCGCAGGCAGTGCGCGACCGGCCAGATCGAGCAGGTTCTCGCCTTCAGGTACACGGTAGTTGACAATATCAGCCAGTCTGTCACTCCACTCCTGCGGATATTTTGCCACTATTTCCGACCAGGTCATCCCTTCCCAGATGCCGACATTGAGCTCCCGCAGCCTTGCATCAAGAGTCGGCGTGATACCGAGAGAGTCGCAGATTATTTTCGCACCGTTTGCACAACGGGAAAGATCGCTGCTGTAGCAGGCGGTTATCCCTTCATCTTTCAGCCGTTCGCGGAGTTGCTGATACTGGGCGATGCCGTACTCTGTGAGCGCAACATCAGCATGACCGTTGTATGAGGGGGTCTCGTGGCCGACAACCTGTCCATGCCGAATCAGATATACTCTTGTCTTTCGTGTCATAGCACTCCTTGCAGCCTGTTGCCGCATACAATGATCGTCAAAAGGGTCAGAATCTCTGCCAGTTCGGAAGTACAACCGATGATGTCGCCGGTTACGCCGCCCAGCCTGCGATGGAAATAGCGCCGCGCTAGCCAGGCAAATGAGGCGGCAACCAGACAGCTGATGATGCCGGTGACGCCCAGAAGAAAAAATGCCGCAGTCAGTATGGTAGCGGCCGCTATCAGAACCTCTTTCACCCCGGCAGCGGAGATAAAATGCGCTCCGAGTCCGTCATCTCTTGCTTTCATGGAGCCGACAGTTGTCAGCACCTGGGCAAATCTGGCTGCTGCCGGGAAGAAAATGATTCCGCCGTATTTTACTCCGGCGGGGAGATGCACAATAGCCTGATATTTGAGGACAAGTCCGAGAACAATGGCAACAACGCCTATTGCGCCGGTACTCGAATCTTTCATGACAGCAAGAAACCGCTCTCTGCCCCCCCGTGCTCCGAAGCCGTCAAAAACATCCGCCAGACCGTCAAGATGAAGAGCCCCAGTTACAACTGCCAATGCCGCAACCAGCAGAAGCGCCGCAATCTGCTCCGGGAAAATGAACATAAAGCAGTAGTGCAGCGCCGCAAGCAGGAGTCCGATTGCGAGCCCGGCCAGAGGGAACCAGCGCATTGACTTTCCCATGTCGCCATCCTGATAATCCAGTCTGAAAGGGAGAGGGATAATGGTAAGGAATTGAAATGCTGTGAAAAAGAGACGCATGGTGCTCCGTGAAGAATAAAGTGTGGAGTTGAGCACTGCCTGCATTCGTGCTGTGGAGCTATTTCTGCAACTCTAAGCTCATTGCGCTACAGCCGATAAACTCGCTACGCTCAGACAGTATCGGCTGCTTAACGCTTCATTTCGCTAAGAATTGCTACGAAACAGCCCCAAGGCACTCATTCCGACAATACTCAACTCCAGATATATCTCCTTTTATACGTTCTGTTCCGAAACCCCCGCCTCTGCAAAACTTGCCATCTCGCCGAGCACCTTTGCCCCTGCTTCTATCAGCATCATGGCAAGCGCGGCGCCGGTGCCTTCCCCCAGGCGAAGCTGCAGGTCGAGGATCGGTTCGGCATTCATCCGGTCAAGCATATAAGTGTGGCCGATCTCCACCGACTTGTGGGCGGCAAAGATATATTCTTTGACGCTGGGATGAAGCTCGCTGGCAATCAGAGCTCCGGCGGTTGAGATGAAGCCGTCAATCACGACCGGGATGCCGGCAGCTGCCGCCCCGAGAACCAGACCGGCAATGCCGGCGATCTCAAAGCCACCGACTTTGGCAAGAACATCAATCGGATCCTGCGGATCAGGAAGATTCACGGTCAACCCCTTCTCGATAGCCAGAATCTTTTTCTCAAGCGCTTCATCATTTATCCCTGTCCCGCGATGAGTCAGCTCACGCACGGGAATTCCGGAGAAAGCGGCAATGATGGCAGATGACGGGGTAGTGTTGCCGATCCCCATGTCGCCGGTCCCGAGCAGTGCAACCCCTTCAGCTTTGGCGTCCAGAGCGAGCATTATCCCTGCTTCAAGTGCCGCGACTGCTTCACTGCGGCTCATGGCCGGCTCTTTGGCAAGGTTCTTCGTCCCGCGCGCAATCTTCCGGTCAATCAATCCCGGAAGGATCCCGAAATCGAAATCCACCCCCATATCGACAACGCGGACTTCAGCGCCGGCATGACGCGCCAGCACATTAACTCCGGCGCCGCCATTAAGGAAGTTAAAGATCATCTGCGGGGTGACCTCTTTGGGGAAGGCAGAAACACCCTCAGCAACGACACCATGATCTCCGGCAAAAGTGTAAATCACCTTTTTGGAAAGATCCGGTTTCATGCTGCCGCTGATTGCCGCGACGCGGCGGCCAAACTCTTCGATCCGCCCGAGCGAGCCGAGCGGTTTTGTCTTGTTGTCAAGTTTCGCCTGCGCTGCTGCCAGCAGCGAAAGATCGACAGGTTTTATCCTTGCAAGTGCGGCTTCCAGAATTTCCATGAATTACTCCTATTTCAGTTTAAGCGGCAACCCGGAGAAGGTCACATAAACCTCATCAGCCGCTGTTGCCAGTATTTCGTTTGCTTCACCGGAAAGGTCGCAGAATGTCCGGCCAAGCGGGTTGTCCGGTATAATCCCCATGCCGACCTCGTTTGACACCAGAATGAGCGGTGTCTTGAGAGTATGGAAGATCGAGGCAGTGCGCCTGACCTCTTCGAGAACAGCAGATTTATCTTCGAGTTTGAGAAGCAGATTGGTCAGCCAGAGCGTGACACAATCAACAAGAGTAGCCTTGAACCAACCGTCATGACCCTTCAGTACGCCGACAAGGTCATACTGCTCCTCAATGGTCTGCCAGGCAGCACCCCGCCGCTCCTGATGACGGGCAATCCTCTCCGTCATCTCCCTGTCACCGAAACCTGCGGTGGCGATATAAAGCAGTGGCTCACCCTGCTTCATTGCAAGGCTTTCAGCAAAGCTGCTTTTACCGCTCCGTGCCCCGCCGGTTATAAGTGTTACTGCTGCCATAAAAAACCCCGCCTCCTTTAAAAGAGACGGGGTCATGAAAAAATAATGATGCCCGGCGCCTCTCCTGCGGAGGAACTGTGAAGCTGTCAACCAGGCAGGTTTCCTGACTTACGGATCACTTTACTTGCCGCGCCTTCCCGAAAGATTCAGTGGCGTAGTTGCGGCGTTCATCACCGTTTACAGTTGCGGGACAGTGGAGGATTCACACCTCCTTCCCTTTTAACCGGAAGCTCTTCCGGCACCTAGTCTAAAGACTATTCGATTGAGGAGGGATGTTATCACTAACGGGACAGTAGCGTCAAAACATTTTGGCTGACCATTTGAGAAAGTGCCAAAGGTGGAAAATCGAGAGAAAAGCAATACTTTCCCTCTCGTCTTTTTCCTTGGCTGGAAGAGAGGTGAGAGGGAAAGTATTTGATATATTTCAGGACAAGACTACCTCTCCATCTAGGGGGTAACCTGAAATAGTGTCATCATTCCGGCATCAATATGGTCATTGACATGGCAGTGGTACATCCATATTCCTGGATTGTCAGGTTAAACAATCTCTTCACTTCTTTGTGGGGGGATTGTTCAAATCATCATACTTCCAGTACTTGGTTCCTTGAAGTGTAGCTTGGGCGGCAAGGCCGTTTTTGGTGTACTGGTATACCCACACCCCATCTGACACAGCAGTAGCGCCAGATACTGCTCCACCATCTTTGCCGGCTTTTGCCGCAGCATCGGCCTGCGCAGAGCCTTCCCAACCTGAAGTGACAAATGAATCAAACGCCTTCTTTGTCTGAAAGACGAAGACTAGCCTGTAATCCTTGACCCCAAGGCCGATACCGACACCACCCGAGTACATCCTCATGAAAAGCTCTTTCTTGCTCGTATTGTCATAAGCAATCCCCTTGCCACTAGCGGTGCTGAGTACCCCGAGGTTTGTGCCGAAATTGTCAAACACAGCATAACCGTACGCCTTGTTGATAGCTGCTTTTGAACTGGGGTGCAGTTTGTAGAGTTGTGCAAGGGTGCTCTTGACCTCCTTGCGGAGCTTTTTCTGGGCCTCCTTCTGCTCTTTGGCTGTCATGTCTGCCATAACGGCTGTGGGTGCGACTATGGGTGCAACAGACATAAGCACGCACACTGCGATGACCTTCAGAATTTTGTTTGCGTAACTGGTATTAAAGATCTTCACACTGCACCTCCCCGGAATGTAAATTCTCTCAATGGGGGAAAAGGGGTATAGCTTATCGTGCTATACCCCTTATTACTGAAATTAAGCCTACTGTGTTAATGCATTAATGGACGTAGGATTTTGCCTATTTTTCAACACCAACAATTTCAATTTCGACGCGACGGTTTTTTGCTTGCCCTTCTTTCGTTCTGTTGTCAGCTATCGGCCTGCTCATGCCTTCTCCAGAGGCCTCGATCTTGCCCGGGTCGACACCTATGCTCTTCAAATACTCGCTGACAGCAGCGGCCCGCTGCTGGGAAAGCTTCATATTGTAATCTGCGCTACCTTTGTTGTCGGTGTGACCGCTGACTTTGATCTTGTCGGCACGACCCAGTTGCGCCTTTGCCTTTTCACGATAGGCATTGATCTGCTTCTTCCCTTCAGGCTTCAGTTCAGCCTTGTCGAAATCAAACAGCGCTGCTTCGGGAAATACCATGACGACAGGTTTAGGGGTAAATTCGTAGGTGAGAATATAGGCGAAGTCGATGGTTAATGCGAGTTTCTCCCAGATCGGCACCATATCCGTTACGGACTGGGTCTTCCAGATCTTGCCGTGGTGCGCATCGGCGAACTTGGCCAAATCCTTGTTGGGCTCAGCTCCTGGCATGTAGTCGATAACATAGGCGTTGAACTTGCCCGCAGCATCGGCCGCTTTGACAACATCTGCCTTCTTGACGGTACTGTTGAGGTCTTCGCCGTCAGTAAAGATTATCAGTACCCGCGGGTTGTCTGCAGGTGTGTTGGCGATTAAGTTTACGCCGGTCATTATTCCATCATAGAGATAAGTTTTTGAGGTTATTTTCTCCTGAGTGTAGGCTTTCGTGACGAACTCCCTCAATGCATTCACATCGCTGGAGGCAAAGGTCTGGACGTGAAGATCGCGGTTGCCCACCTTTGTGGTCAGTTTGCTGTCAAAAACTACCACTTGAACCTTGTCGATCGGGCGGACGACATTCAGCACCTTGTCAACACCAGCGAGCAGTGGTGTGATTGCGTCGCGCTCATCCATCGAGTAGGAGTTATCCAGCACCATTACGATGTTAAGCGGCACTTCCTGCACCTCGGCAACAGACTGCACCGAGACGACTCTCCCCTTCTTGGCCCCTTTGCTGACGGTGAAATCCTGGACTCCCAAACCGATCAGAGGTTTCTTTTTGGCATCGGCAACAGTTACGAGTGCCTTGCCTTCCGTGATGACACGGTCTACGGTCACCTTTGCGCCGGCCTTGGTCGTGCCGATCTTCAGATCGCCACCTGCCGCAGCGTAGGCTGTTCCGCAAGCCATAAGCAGGGTTAAAACCAATACAGACATTCTTTTAAGCATGATTTTTCTCCTTTTTTTGTAGTTCACGGTTATCCCGTGTGAAAGCATCCGTTGCAGTATTCAAGTATTCAGCTTTTACTTTTTAGCGGGAGTAAGTCGTTCCAATATTTCAGTAGTTGGTTTCCTGGATACTCATCTGGGCAGAAAGGCTAATTTGGTTTGCTTAATAAATATATATTACGAATAGGATAATGCAAGAGATGCAATAATATTTTTTTAATACTAAGGGATAAAATAAAATAACTCCTCTCACGCCTCATTGACCCCTGTCATAGAGGATTTTGTCATCCCTGACAGAACATACTGAAAGGAAGCTACAGCTAACACGAAGAAATAGTTTCGCAATTTATTGAGTGAAAGGGACTTGACATTGGGTCGATCTATTGCATTAATTTACACTAATTACTTTAGCAGAGGAGCTTCTATGGAAAATCCTGGGCAGTATCAGCAGCTTATTGTTAAATATGTAACGGAATTCGGCACCAAGATCATTGCCGTCATACTGTTTTGGTTAGTTGGCCGCTGGTTGATCGGCATAGTGGGACGGATGCTGCATACTGTGCTGGAAAAACAAAAAGTCGATCCGACGCTGACGCGCTATGTTACCAATTTCATTGCCGTTACGCTGAACATTGTGTTGGTTGTTGCCATTCTCGGCTACTGCGGAATACAGACCACAACCTTTGCCGCGTTGGTTGCCGGTATCGGTATCGCCATTGGCGCCGCCTGGGGCGGTCTCCTCTCCAACTTGGCAGCAGGAATTTTTCTCGTTGTGCTACATCCCTTCAAGGTAGGTGATTTCGTCACAGTAGCCGGGATAACGGGCACCATCAAAGAGATCGGTCTCTTCGTCACCATTATCAACACACCGGATAACGTCAGGACACTGGTAGGCAACTCCAAAATATTTGGCGACACCATCCAGAATTTTACTGCCAGCGATTTCCGCCGGGTTGAGTTGAAGTGCCAGCTTGCAGGTAACGCTGATCACATCGTCGCCATGCAGCTTTTGCGTGAGAAACTCGCGAATATCCCAAATGTTTTGAAAGAACCTGCTGTTGAAGTCGAAATTCTAGAGTTTACGTTGGTTGGGCCGGTACTTGTGGTACGTCCGTATTGCCATAATGATCACTACTGGCAGGTTTATTTTGATGGAAACCGGACCATTCGAGAATCATTGGCAGAAGCCGGCTTCCCTGCACCGATGCCAGCGCAAATGGTTATTGTGCAGAATCATTAAAGAAAATGCCCTCCTGACGTTAATCTTCAAGAGGGCATTTTTTATCTTTTTAAGTAAGAAATAAACAGTGTTTAGCGAAAGCCGACAGAGTTAATACATTTCATACTTCAACAGGCGACACTCGATCGGCCCGTTCCAGATCGGGATTCTCCGGGTCGCCTTCAGGCCGATATGTTTGACAAGCTCGCTGTTGCCGCAGAGGATGTAGGCGGTTGAACCGGCACAGCGTTTTTTGAGGATATCTCCGAAGGTGCGGTACAGGGAGGCAAGCTCAGCAAGCTCACCCATTCTGTCACCGTAAGGAGGATTGAAGATGATCATTGCCGGAGAAGCCGAAGGCTCAAAGGTAGAGATGTCGGCAGTTGTAAAAGATGTCAGTCTGCCGACGCCGGCACGGACAGCATTCTGCTTGGACATCTCTATTGAGCCCGGTGAGCGGTCAGAGCCTCTGAGGCGAACGGCAAGCTCCCGCTTTCTCAGCTCTTTCGCCTCGGCGAGCATATTCCGCCAGAGCGTCGGATCGTGCCCGAGCCAGTTCTGAAAGCCGAATCTTTCCCGCAACAGACCCGGCGCTGCATTTGCAGCCTTAAGCGCCGCCTCGATTACAATGGTTCCCGAACCGCACATGGGATCGTACAGCGGGGTCTCACCGGCCCAGCCGCTGAAGGCGACTATCGCTGCCGCCATGTTCTCCCTGAGCGGAGCCTTGTTCCTGTCGAGGCGATAGCCACGGCGGTCGAGAGGGTCACCTGCCATATCAAGGCTCACCGTGCAGCTGTTTTTGACAAGATGGACATTTACCTGCAGATCAGGCGATTTCGTGTCAACATTTGGCCTGCTGCCGAACTTGTCTCTGATGCAGTCGACAATTGCATCTTTTGATTTCAGAGCGACAAAGCCGGAATGTGTCATGGCCGAATCCCTGAGGACGGAATCAACCGCCATGGTCATTTCGGGTTTCAGGTACAAATGCCACTCTATAGCCCGGACTCCCGCATAAAGCTCTTCAGGGGAAGCGCAGGGGAATTCAGCCAGCACCAGGAGGACACGGCTGGCTGTCCGGAGCCAGAGGCAGGCTTTGTAGCCATCTTCAAGTGATCCGTTAAAAGAGACCCCGCCTCTTTCAGTTTTCAGTCCGCTTAGCCCCAGAGCACAAAGCTCATCCGTGACCAGATCCTCAAGCCCCTTTGCGGATGTAACAAAAAATCTCATATTAATACCCCTAAGGTCTCTCAATGCCGAATTTTTCCAGCCGGTACTGGAGCGTTTTGTAACTCATCCGCAGTAGTGGCGCCGCCTTGGTGATAATCCAGTCAGCCCGTTCCATTGCCTTGATGATCAGCTCTTTTTCCAGTTCTTCAAAGGAAATCCCGTCGGCGGGGAAGTCAAATGGCAGTGTTCCTCCATCTGAAAGGGCCGCATGAACCTCGGCCGGCAAATCTTCGGGGGTGATGCTGCTCCCCTCCGCCATAAGCACGCCGCGCTCGATAATCGATTCAAGCTGGCGGACGTTTCCCGGCCAGGAGTAGTTCATGAGAAGCTTGAGTGCCGGCTTTGAAATCCCGGTCACCGCCATTCCGGTAGCAAGGGAATATTTCTTAACGAAGAAATCTGCCAGAGTTACGATGTCGCTACCCCTCTCACGAAGCGGCGGCAGAGTGATCCGGATGACGTTGAGGCGGTAGAAAAGATCCTCCCGAAACTGACCTTTTTTAATCTCTCCCTCAAGATCCCGGTTGGTTGCGGCAATAATCCTTACGTCAACAGGGATATTAATCTTGCCGCCGACCCGTCGAATTTCCTTTTCCTGAATGGCGCGAAGAAGTTTTGCCTGCAGGGAAACATTCATCTCGCCGATCTCATCCAGAAAAACCGTTCCTTCTGTGGCAGCTTCAAAAAGCCCTAACTCCTTGCTGCTGGCTCCGGTGAACGACCCTTTTTCATGACCGAAAAGCTCGCTTTCAATAAGCGCATCGGGAATTGCCGCACAGTTGATGGCAAAAAACGGTTTACTGCTGCGCGGG
>CAWEPN010000021.1:0-12807 GCA_963810975.1 uncultured delta proteobacterium
CTGTTCGAGTCCTTCTACCGGCTGCTCGAACGACTGGACGGCAAAAGGAAAGCCGGAGAGATCGCCGCAGAGCTGAATATTCCACCTGCCGACAGCGCATCATTTCTTGAGTTTGCCCTGTTGGAGGGGATCGTCGTTTTAACTGCTTGAAAGACCTTTTGACTCAGAAATTTACCCCTTGATCGCCACCTTCACCAAGACCGGCCTCAGAACCCGAACGACCTCAGCCGGATCAAGTCCGATGAGAAACCCCCGTTTGCCGCCATTCAGGAGGATTCTTGGTAAAGAGACAATACTTTCCTCCAGATAGACCGGCACTGTTTTTTTAGTGCCAAACGGCGATGTTCCTCCGACCAGGTAGCCGGTATGCCTGTTGGCAGTTTCGGGCGAGCAAGGCGTTATAATTTTCACCCCCATAACCCTTGCCAGTTCCTTTGTCGAAACCTGGCAGTCGCCATGCATCAGGACTATGAGCGGGTTCTTCAGTTCGTCCTCCATGACCAGGGTCTTGATAACTGAATGCTCGTCAACCCCCAGCTCGCGGGCTGACACAGCGGTACCCCCCTTCTCCTCATACTGATAAAGATGTTCGCTGAACTGAACTTTTTCACTCCGCAAATGCCTGATTGCAGCAGTGACTGGCATCTTTTCCTTTGCCATACGCTTATATCCTTTCAAAAATGTAGTATACTATGCTCTGAGGTGACCATGAGAGAAGCTCTCTTTTACGAAAAAACAGCAAATAATCAGGTCCAATGCGGACTCTGCCGCTTCCGCTGCATCATAGCGGAAGGTAGACGCGGCATCTGCAATGTCCGTGAAAACCGTGGCGGCAGCCTCTATTCACTGGTCTATGGCAAAATAATTGCTGAAAATATCGACCCTGTCGAGAAAAAACCGCTCTTTCACTTCATGCCGGGGAGCGCCACTTACTCTATCGCAACCGCCGGATGCAATTTTCACTGCCTGCAGTGTCAGAATTACACCATAGCACAAGTCGACAGACACGCAGAAATACAAGGCGTCAGCCGTACCCATGAGCAGTTGGTCAAAAAGGCAACAGACAGTGGTTGCGGTTCGATCTCCTATACCTACACGGAGCCGACAATATTTTATGAATTTGCCTTTGATGCTGCAAGGCGTGCAAAAGAAGCAGGGCTGAAGAATATCTTTGTCACCAACGGTTATATCTGCAAGGAACCTCTGCGACAAATTGCGCCGTTTCTTGATGCGGCCAACATCGATCTGAAAGGATTTGACGAAAGTAAATATCCGAAGATTTTCGGGGGAAGCTCAGCGAAGTTCTTGACTCAATTATAGAATACAAGAGGCTCAACATCTGGCTGGAACTGACAACGCTTGTTATCCCGGGAGTGAACGACTCAGACGAAGAGTTGGGGGCTATTGCCGCATTCATACATGACAATCTCGGTGCAGACACACCATGGCATCTGAGCAGATTTTACCCGACATACAAAATGACCGACCGGCCGGCTACGCCTGTTGCGACAGTCATGCGCGCTCTGGAGATCGGCAGGCGAGCCGGCCTGCATCATGTTTACGTGGGGAATATACCAGGGGATAAAGGTGAAAATACCCTCTGCCAGAACTGTCAGAGGGTAATGATTGAACGAAGCGGCTTCAGTGTGACCGCAGACCGGCTGGCAGACGGCCACTGTCCTGATTGCGGAGCGGCGGTGGCAGGAGTTTGGGGGTAGCTTTATTCCGATTCCAAATCAAAGATGAAATCAAGGCGGCGAGGATTGAGGCGACGAAGGCGTACGAGTTGTACGCTGAGGAGCCGAAGACGAGCCAACGAAGATAGCGCTTTGATTTAGGATTGGAATTACTCCCCCAGATAGGTATAGCCGAGCAGTGTCCTGTCAAGCAGTTCAATGAAGTGGCTGCTCTCCTCAATCGAGACTTTTTTCTGGGCAACCCCCTTCTCCAGATGCTCACGTACCCGTTTCAGGATCTCCGGCCCCTTGTACTGCACGTATTTAAGGCTCTCCCAGCAGGTGTCACCGTTGATGACCGTGTCGATCATGTAGCCGGTGCGCTTGTTGAAAGTGATATGGACCGCATTGGTGTCGCCGAAAAGGTTGTGCAGATCCCCCAGGATCTCCTGATAGGCGCCGATAAGGAAAAACCCTATGTAGTACTCCTCATCCTTGCGGAGCTTGTGCAGCGGCAGAAATTTGGCCCGGCCGTTCTCGCCGACAAAACTGGTGATCTCGCCGTCAGAATCACAGGTAATGTCAGCTATGGAAGCAATCACATCCGGTTTCTGATTGAGCCGCTGAATCGGCACGATCGGAAAGAGCTGGTCAATTGCCCAGGAGTCGGGAATCGACTGGAAAAGCGAGAAATTGGCGAAATAGGTCTGGCGCAGGGCCAGCTGGAAGTTCTGCAGCTCTTCAGGGATCGGCTTGATCTTTTCGACGATACTGTTGATCTTCTTGATGATCTTGCCGTAGAGCCACTCTGCCATGGCCCGCTCCTGCAGGGTGAGATAGCCGAGATTAAAGAGACTGACCGCCTCCTGAATCAGCTGCTGGGTGTCATGGTAATCCTCCCGCAGCGAATAGCGGTCGATGCTCTTGTGGATATCCACCAGCTTCTTGACTGTCGGCGCAAGCTTCTCGGCGGACTCAATATCCTCTTCAAAATCGGGGGTAAGGCGCTGGGTGTTTGTATTGAGGACGTTGGTCACGAGCACAGAGTAGTGGGCAACAGTCGCCCGGCCCGACTCGGAGATGATGTTCGGACAGGCAACGCCGGCATCGTCGCAGATGTTCTTGATCTGGTAGATGACGTCGTTGGCGTACTCGTCAATGGAGTAGTTGACGCTGGAAAAGTAGCTCGACTTGGAACCGTCGTAATCAACCCCCAGGCCGCCGCCGATATCAACATACTCAATGCCGACCCCGAGCTTTCTCAGCTCGGTATAGATGCGAGCCCCCTCGATCAGAGCAGTTTTTATCTTGTCTATCTTGGTAATCTGACTGCCGATATGAAAATGAAGCAGCTTGACATTATCGATCAACCCGTTCTCTTCCAGCAGGTCGATGGCCGCTATGATTTCCGACATCCGCAGGCCGAACTTGGCATCCTCACCACCGGAAGTCGCCCACTTGCCGGTCCCCTTTGAGGAGAGCTTGACCCTGATGCCGAGTTTGGGCTGAATGCCGGTTTTTTTCACCAGCTCGATTATCTTCTCCAGCTCGAAGAGCTTCTCGATGACCAGGGTGATGTCATAGCCGATCTTGGTGGCATAGAGAACGGTCTCGATGTACTCCGTATCCTTGTAGCCGTTGCAGATTATCGGCAGATTGTTACCGCTGGAGATGGCAATACCGGCGACCAGCTCCGGCTTGGAGCCGACTTCCAGGCCGATGTTGTAGCGTTTGCCGTACTGCGCGATCGCCTCCACAACCTGGCGCTGCTGGTTCACCTTGATCGGATAGAAGGTCTGGTATTTGGCAGGATAATCGTTCTCGGCAATGGCATTTTTGAAGACCCGGTTGATGCTGGCAATCCGCCCCTGGAGCACATCCATGAAGCGGAGCAGGATAGGCGGCTTGATCTTCCGCTTGACCAGGTCGTCCATCAGTGCCCGCAGATCGATGGAGCTTTTGGAGTTGGACGAGGGGTGAACGCAGACGTTCCCCTTCTTGTTGATGGAGAAAAGATCGGCGCCCCAGTTGTCCAGGTTGTAGATCTTGGCGGAGTCGTTGATCGACCAGCGTTCAGATACCATGATTCTCCTCGGACGCCGCATGCTAGCGCGACGGCCGCCGGTGGATTTCAAAACGGCTAATAATACGGATAATCGCCTGTCAGTACAATAGTTTAATTGCAGTGTCTGTCAAAAAGGTGGCTGGATAGAAAAACAAGGGAACTTGAAGTAACAACAAAGGCCCCATGCAGTAAAGCATGAGGCCTCGGTGGTTGCTGTCAAGCGCTAAATATGTCCCTGGCTTTCTACGACAACCTGCTTCTGAAATCCTCGTAGCCGAAGCTGCGGACCACCTTCAGCTCGCCGCTGTCCGGCTCATAAGTGCAGATGGCCGGATGCTGGATGCCGTTGAAGGTGGTGGTCTTCACCATGGTATAGTGGGCCATGTCCTCGAAGGCCAGCCGGTCGCCGGGCTTGAGCGGCTGGTCGAAGGACCAGTCGCCGATGATGTCGCCGGCCAGGCAGGACGGCCCGCCGAGGCGGTAGGTATGTGTCTTTCACCCCGGCAGCGAAGCCGCCGGTGATGGCCGGGCGATAGGGCATCTCCAGAATATCCGGCATGTGGCAGGTGGCCGAGACATCGAGGATGGCGATGTCCATTTCGTTGTGCACCACATCGAGAACCTCGCCGACCAGGATACCGGTGCCGATGGCAATCGCCTCGCCCGGCTCCAGATAGACTTCGACGTCGTACTTTTCCCGGAAATATTTCACCAGCTCCACCAGCCCGTCGATGTCGTACCCCTCGCGGGTGATGTGGTGGCCGCCGCCCAGATTGAGCCACTTCATCCCCGGCAGGAACTCGCCGAACTTCTCCTCAAAGGCTTTTGCTGTCCGCTCCAGCGGCTCGAACAGCTGCTCGCAGAGGGTGTGGAAATGCAGCCCTTCGACTCCGCTCAGCGAGCGCCCGTCAAACTCCCGCCGGGGGATGCCGAGCCGCGACTTGGGGGCGCAGGGGTCATACATGGGGGTATGCCCCTCGGAATGCTCCGGGATTGACCCGCAGGCCGATGGACACCCGCCCCTTTGCCTTTTCCCACAAAGGGCGGAAGCGTTCCAGCTGATTGAAGGAGTTGAAGACCAGGTGGTTCGAGATCTGCAGCAGCTCGGCGACATCACTCTCTTTGAAGGCGGCGGCAAAGCTGTGCACCTCGCCGCCGAACTCCTCCCGCCCGAGCCGCGCCTCCCAGGGCGAGCTGGCGCAGACCCCCTGGAGTGTCTGCCTGATCAGGGGAAAGACACTCCACATGGAGAAAGCTTTCAGCGCCATGAGGATCTTCGCGCCGCTCCGCTGCTGCACCTCGTCAAGGATAGCCAGGTTGTGGCGCAGCCGTCCCAGATCGACCACGTAGGCGGGGGAAGGGGCGAGCTGGAGGATTTTAGGAATATCGATACCGGTCATGCAAAACTCTCTGAACCACAAGGGAACCCAAAAAACATCGAGTAATTACAACAAGAAACGTCAGATTTGCGATGATTCCGTCGTCGGCAACGAGGCAGGCCCGCAGGCGTAGCAACGCTACGTCGAGGAGTCAGCCGAGAAGCCGGCGGCGGAAGGGCGCAAATATGGCGTTTCTCTTCTATTTGTTGTGCCCTTTGCCATGCCCTTTCCCCTTGCCTTTGCCTGAGGAATCACCCGAACCTGTCGGCATGCCGGTAAAGTGCAGGTCGCCCCTTTTCAGGGCATGGAACTCTGCCGAACCGGGCTTGATCCCCAGTTGCTTGGCAATATTGCCCCACCCCTTGCCTTTACCGCTCTTGTAAACATCGAGGACTCTTTCCGGCGGCCTGCCGGAAAACTGCCCGAGCTGAAAGACCATGAAAGCATCGGCCGGCTCGCGAACCGAACCCAGGACCATCTGCACCTGGGGGAGCGGTGCCCCAAACTGGGTGCTCACCCTGGCGGAAAACCCCGGCAGGTCGACCCGCGCCTGGGCATTGACGCTTCCCAGGAAATCTTCGAGACCACCGGCAAACGCAGACAACGGTGAAAGAAGCGCCAGTGTCAGACAAAAGAGAATGAAACGTTTCATGTAAGTACCTCCGATTTTTTTAAGCAGTTTCGCCGCAATCCGCTACAGCTCCGGCCACTCGCCACCGTCAACAACGACTGTCGGCAGGCCCATCGGGCCCAGCACTTCCAGAAACAGCTCCGGATCGAACTGCTCCATGTTCCAGACGCCCGGAGCGTGCCATTTACCGGTCAGCATCATGATCGCGCCGACCACCGCCGGCACGCCGGTGGTGTAGCTGATCGCCTGGGACTGAACCTCTTTGTAGCAGGCTTCGTGGTCGCAGATATTGTAGATGTAGACCTGCTTGCGCTTGCCGTCCTTCATGCCGCGGGCGATGACGCCGATGCAGGTCTTCCCCTTGGTGAGCGGGCCGAGGGAGCCGGGATCGGGCAGCAGGGCCTTGAGAAACTGGATCGGCACGATCTTCTGGCCGTTGTAACTCCACCTCGTCGATCCGGGTCATGCCGACATTCTGCAGCACTTCCAGGTGCTTCAGGTAGTTGTCGGAGAAGGTCATCCAGAACTGGGCCTTCTTGATGGTCGGGATATGCTTGACGATCGACTCCATCTCCTCGTGGTAGAGGCGATAGCAGTTCATCGGCCCGATCCCCTCGGGAAAGTCGAAGACCCGCTTGGTGGAGAGCGGCGGACTTTCGACAAACTGGCCGTTTTCCCAGTGGCGGCAGGTGGCGGTCACTTCGCGGATATTGATCTCCGGGTTGAAGTTGGTGGCAAAGGGCTGGCCGTGACTGCCGGCGTTGGCGTCGATGATGTCGATCTCTTCGACCACATCCAGATACTTCTTGGCGGCCAGGGCGGTGTAGACATTGGTCACGCCCGGATCGAAGCCGGAGCCGAGCAGCGCCATGATCCCGGCCTGCCTTGAAACGTTCCTGGTAGGCCCACTGCCAGGAGTATTCGAAATTGGCGGTGTCCAGCGGCTCGTAGTTGGCGGTGTCAAGGTAGTCAACACCGGTCTCCAGGCAGGCGTCCATGATGGTCAGATCCTGATACGGGAGCGCCACGTTGATGACAAGCTTCGGTTGCTCCTGCCTGATAAGCGCCACCAGTTCGGGGACGTTGTCGGCATCGACCCTGGCAGTATTAATGCTGTTGCCCAGCTGGGCGGCAATGGCATCACATTTCGATTTTGTCCGGGATGCAAGGGTAATTTCGCTGAAAATATCACGGCGCTGGGCGCATTTGTGGGTAACCACCTGGCCCGACTCCACCGGCTCCGATTATGAGTACCTTGCTCATGACTATCTCCTCTAAATACAGGCTGTAAAAATATTCTGGAAAGAATTGTAAAAGTAAGTATAAATAGCCGGAGATGTCAACGTTTTTTCGCTTTTCAACTACATAGACCGGAGAATTCTACATGGCACAGTTTTTTGCAGAAAACAATGTAATGACAGGCTTTATTGGCGGCGGCAACATGGCTGAGGCGGTTATCAAAGGGATGATCGCTGGTGGCACCAGTGGGGAAACTATTATTGTTTCCGAGCCGGTTGAAGCACGCCGGCAGCAGTTGGCTTTAAAATACTCTGTCAAAACGACTGCGAATAACGGTGAAGTGGCCCTCGCCTGCACGACAATCATCCTTGCGGTCAAGCCTCAGCAGGCTGCCGCTGTCTGCGGCGCCCTGGCTAATGACATCAATGGCAGACATCTGCTGGTTTCCATAATGGCCGGGGTTTCATGCAGCAGCCTGGAGGGCTTTTTCAACGAATCGCCGCGGGTCGTAAGAGTGATGCCTAACACGCCGGCGCTCGTGCTTTGCGGTGCCGCCGCCATTGCCGCTGGTAAAACCGCAACAAAAGAAGATATGGCCGGGGCCGAGGCAATTTTCTCTCTGGTCGGCAACTGCCACAGAGTCGAGGAGAAACTTATGGATGCCGTGACTGGACTTTCAGGGAGCGGACCGGCGTATGTTCTTACCTTTATCGAAGCACTTGCCGACGGCGGGGTTAAAAACGGCCTGCCGCGTGACATTGCACTGCAGCTGGCTATGCAGACAGTACTCGGCACAGCGAAACTTCTCGCTGAAACCGGTGAGCATCCCGGCAGCCTGCGCGACAAGGTTACCTCTCCGGGCGGAACAACCATTGCCGGGCTGCATGCCCTTGAAAAAGGTTCCTTCCGGGCAACAGTCATGAATGCCGTTGAAGCGGCGACGGCACGCTCGAAGGAGCTGGGGAAGTAAAAACGGGACTCGGGACTCGGGACTCGGGAACAGTAAAGACATTCAAGTACCTTGAGCCTGCAATTTGAGCAGTTCCCGATCCCCGATCCCGCTTTCAGCTTTTACAGATCCCGAGTCCCGGCTTACAGTCCCTCATCCCTCATCCTTCATCCCTCTTCTGCTCCAAAATTCCCTCACCAGCATACCGGCAAAGAATGCAAATGAACCGAGTGTCAGCCACTTGCCGATCTTGAAGGGGAGCGGATCAAAGACAAACTCCACCTTGTGCTTGCCGGGTGTCAGGTAGACGCCGCGGAGGATATGATCTACCGGCACGATTTCTGCCGCCTTTCCATCAACAGTAGCCTTCCAGCCCCGGTAGTACTTTTCACCCAGAACAAGCAGCGCATTGCTTGGAGCAGTGGCCTCGACAACAATATGCTCACCCTCATACACCGGCACCTGCACATCCTGCGGCAGCGACGCGGCGCTGTTCGGATCGGCCATGGCAAACGGCGGCGGTGATTCCACCAGCGCCACTGCCCGTGGATTAAACTCCGGATTCTGCAGAATACCCAGTCGCTGGGCCGGATCGGTTATCACCGCGACTGCAGGCACCAGCCACGCCTTGGGGAGGACCGAACGGTTCTCGACTACAACTGAAGCACCGTCAGGCGAGGTAAAGACCGGCAGATACTTATCGCCCATCTGCGCCTTTTGCTGCTGATAGTCCAGACTCGGCATAATCAGGTACTTGACGTTGACGATGTCCAGTATCGGCCCGACCAAGCTAAAGCTGTCGAGAAACTCCTGCCAGCGCATCTGCTGCACCGGGTTGGAGGTGAACATCACCGGGATACCCTGCGATGCGTACTGCATCGGATCGCCGGCCATGGGTAAGCACCCGGTAAGTTTTCGGCGCACTCTTCAGAAATTTCATCAGCGGTGACACCTCACCCGCCTTCGCCCTGACAGGGGCATCCGTCAGAAAGAGAAACTTGTTATTTACCCGCCAGGTATCGCCCACATACAGCGCCAGCAGCAAAAACGGTACCGCCTGTGCCATGCGCGACTGCCTTACCAGCCACAGCACAGCAGAGCAACATGCAGCCAGTCCGGCGGCAATGGCCGTCTCCTGAACCAGATTGCTCCAGCGCTGGCCGATCAGTTGCGGGCCCTGTTCATAGCGCGTCGGTTGGGAAAGCATGTCGGCGAACAGATTGATCCAATACTCAGCCCCCACAATCTCCACCGCCAGCAGAATGAGCAGCAGCACCGGCACAGCACTGACCCCAAGGAGATAACGGGCAAACGCCTTAGTCTTGCGGATTTTCTCATCGCCAAGCAGATCAATCCCCCGGGCGGCCAGGATAGCCAGAGCCAGCACCGGGATGAACATCATCATCTTCGGCACCCGGAAATGGTTGATGCCGGGAAAGAACTTGTACAGCAGCCAGTAGAAGGGGGTGTACTTGCCCATGGAGAAGAGGATCCCGCCGATGATCCCCCCCAGCGACAGCCAGGTATAACGGTCGCGCCGGAAAATCAGCGGCAGCGGCAGCAGCAGCCAGGGGAGCAGCCCCATGTAACTGACCGTCTGGGTAAAGCGCATCCGCCCCCAGTAATAGGAAGTGATAGAAGCCGGATTCGGCCCCGCTTCCTGGCGGGACAGACCAAAAAAACCGGGGATGATGAAAGCGCCCAGCTCTTCCGGCGGCAGCGACCAGGACATGGCTTCCTCTATGTCCAGTCCGCCTTTAATGACGGCGCCGCCGGCTTGATTGGCTCCGCTCTGCACTCCGCGGTTGGTATCCTTGGACCAGTTGGCCAGCGGCAGGAGCGAGATCGAAACCGTAGCAAGGAAAAAAACCAGCAGCACGGCATTCATGCCAATCAGCCTGGGAAGCACTTTTCTCCCGTCTTTACCTTCCGCGACAAAGATGCCGATCAGACGGAAAATGCCGTAGGCGCCCACACACAGACAGGTATAAAAGGCGATCTGCCAGTGGGTGTTGAAGAACTGGAAAGCAAGAAAAAAGGCGGAGGTAAGGAAGAAGATGACCCGCCGCGATCTGGAAGCCCCGCTCCAGGAAATAAAAGGCCCACGGTGCATAGCAGATGGTGGCGATCTTCATCACATGGCCGGCATTGATCAGCGAAGCCATCTCCGGCGCCAGGGCAAAGATGACCCCGCCGATGCTGGAGGCCAGACGTCCTGCGCCCACCACGCGGCAGCAGAGATAGGTGCCGGCGGCGCCGAAAAAAAGGTGCAGCACGATGAACCAGGCAACGCTTACCGGAGCCGGGATGGCCCAGAAGATCAGGTTCTTCCAGAGGAGAAAGGACATGGAGACATCGCCCCCCTCGACGGAGTAGCCGCTATTAACCAATGGATTCCAGCCCGCTTTCAGGCTGTCCAAACGGAAAGAGATTCCAGAATTTCAGATCACCAATCCCTTTTACTCCCCAGTAGAACTCATTGATGATATCCGGAGCGCGAATGATCTTGTCGGTGAAGAGAATCCGTGAGAAATACAGAATCAGGAGGGCCAGCAGGCCAAATATAAAGAGGGATGCTTTTTTACGATTACTCATGATAAAGGTATGCTCCTGTAAAATGTATCAAGGCTATCGCTGCATCGTGCCAGTTGAAGTTGGCAGTGAGCCGCCTGCTTCCCTCGGCGCCAAGCTTTTTTCTCAAATCTGCATTTTGGAGAAGGCTCTCCACTTCGGCAGCCATCCGCTCCGGATCGTCGGGGTCGCACAGTACCCCCGAGACACCATCCTCAACATATTCGGCAGCCTGCCCTACCGCATCGGCCACCACCGGTATGCCGGCACGGATGATCTCGGTCAGCTTGGCCGGGCACTTGGCCCGGTTTACCAGCGTATCATCCAGGGGATAGATGGCCACATCGGCAGCAGCCAGATAGTCAGGAATCTCGCCTGGTTCTACCCAACCGGCCATGATCAGCGACTCGGCAAACCCCAGGCGACGGGAAGCTTCCAGGAGCTGCTCCTCTTCTCCCTGCCTCCCTTTCCCCACCACCAGAAAACGCACGCCGGGCAGACGTTGATGTATCCCGGCCAAGGACCCGGTGCAGCCGATCCTGGGAAAATTCAAAGAACCGAGTGTACAGCAAAAGCACCGGCGTGTCAGACGAAATTGCCAGCTTTCCGCGGATCAGAGCGACCATTTCCCGGCGGCGCATCCTCCACGCAGTTGGGCAGATAGAGGATCCGCTCGGCCGGGACCCCCAGGCTTCTCCGTCAAGCCGCTCCAGTTCACGGCTGGCGACCGTCACACCGGCGGCATGACGGGACAGCCACTCTTCCTGAAACGCAAACAGACGCTTTTCTGCAGGAGAGTAGGCCTGCAGTTCATTCATTCCGCCCTTTCCCTCCCAGTCGTCGGTATCGAGAAACAGCGGCGGCATGCCTACGCCCAGACGCTGCAGCAATAGCAGCAGCATGGCCGCCAGACCGCCGTAACCCTTGGGCTTGAAGAGGTGTACCAGATCCGGTTTTTCGGCCAGAGCCGCCCGGAACATGCGCCAGGCAAGGGGCAGCGCGGACAGGGCCTTGCCGGCCGCTGGGCAGCGATAACATTTACCAGCCGCACCCCTCTCACGATTTCGGTTTTACCGGAGTCTTCCGGGTTGGTATAGGGGGGGCAATAATCGTTACACTATGGCCGATCTTCTGCAACTCCACCGCCAGCGGCAGCATCCGGGCGATCACCGTCCCCTTGGGGCGGATACCGAACGGCGCGAGGAAAACGATCTTCATACTCCGCTCCCCATCTTCCGCTTGAAGGTTTGCAGCGGCGAACCGCCACGACCGAGAAAGCGCTCCACGTCGGATACCTTTACCTTGCGCAGCGCCTGAACCTCCCGGCGCTTGCGCAGGAGCAGCGGCAGGTCGCGCAGAACGTGGAGACGTGCCCGCAGCGCTGCCCCGAGCCTCCCCCGGAGCGTTGCCAGCAGCAGTGCCCCGAGATCGTAGCAGATGATCTGGGGGAAGTGCTCCAGGAGAAGCCGCCCGGGCCAATTCTTGATGATCGTATACCACTTGTTGCGGTGCACCTGATAGACGGTGAACGGGCTCATCCGCCCGCTGGTGGCCGAATGGACATGGTAGACCACCGCTCCCGGTGCCGTCACGCAGCGCCAGCCGGCAAGCCGGCCGCGCCAGGCCAGGTCCAGATCCTCGTAGTAGGCAAAAAAATCAGGGTCGAAAAATCCTGTTTCAGCCAGCATTTTCCGCCGGTAGAGGGCTGCGCCGGCGCACGCCCCGAAGACCTCTCCAGGGGTATCATACTGGCCCCAATCCTGCTCACCGACGCCGATGTTCTGCCCCATGCCGGTCGTCGCCGCCACTATCCCTACCGAATCGATCCGACCGGTCTGGTGGAAGTTAAGCATCTTCGCCGCCACCATGCCGATAGCCGGATCAGCCTCCGCCGTCCGCACCAGTTCGGCCAGGAAACCGGGCTCCACCTGCGTGTCGTTGTTGAGGGTGACAATCAATTCACCGCCTGCCTCAGCCAGCCCCCTGTTATTCCCCTCCGAGAAGCCGGTGTTTTCTGGGAGCGCCACCAGCCGCACCCACGGGTAATGCTCCAGGACGTATGCTGCTGAGCCGTCGGTCGAGCCGTTGTCCACCAGGATCGTCTCGAAATCGCGGAAGGTCTGCGCCGCCAGGGAATCGAGGCATTTTTGCAGGAACTGTTTGCCGTTCCAGTTGAGGATGATGACAGAAACGCAAGAAATCACTTCATTCACAGGCAACTCCGTTACCGGCCTAAAGCTTTAGAATAGCAGCCCAGCGTCTTTTCAGCGATGCCACGCCAATCAAAAGCTTTCACC
>CAWEPN010000022.1:0-50366 GCA_963810975.1 uncultured delta proteobacterium
TGCTGGCGGCATCACTGACTCTCATGGCGCCACAGCCAATGCCACCGTTTCCATCGATGTTACTCCGGTTAATGACCCGCCGGTTGCCGTGAACGACGTTGCTGCAGGAAATGATGCTCTGACTACTGCCGAAGATACGCCGCTCACCATTGCGGCAGCCACCCTGACAGCCAACGACAGCGACCCTGATGTCGGCGATACCTTCAGCATTACCGGCTTCACCCAGACAGCCCACGGCGACCTGGTCCAGAACCTTGACGGCAGCTTCACCTACACGCCTGATGCAACTACAATGGCCCGGACAGCTTCACCTACACCATCACTGACTCGCATGGCGCCACAGCCACATGCCACCGTTTCCATCGATGTTACTCCGGTCAATGACCCGCCGGTAGCCGTGAACGACGTTGCTGCAGGAAATGATGCTCTGACTACTGCCGAAGATACGCCGCTCACCATTGCGGCAGCCACCCTGACAGCCAACGACAGCGACCCTGATGTCGGCGATACCTTCAGCATTACCGGCTTCACCCAGACAGCCCACGGCGACCTGGTCCAGAACCTTGACGGCAGCTTCACCTACACGCCTGATGCGAACTACAATGGCCCGGACAGCTTCACCTACACCATCACTGACTCGCATGGCGCCTCCGACACTGCCACCGTTTCCATCGATGTTACCCCGGTTAATGACCCGCCGGTAGCCGTGAACGACGTTGCTGCAGGAAATGATGCTCTGACTACTGCCGAAGATACGCCGCTCACCATTGCGGCAGCCACCCTGACAGCCAACGACAGCGACCCTGATGTCGGCGATACCTTCAGCATTACCGGCTTCACCCAGACAGCCCACGGTGACCTGGTCCAGAACCTTGACGGCAGCTTCACCTACACGCCTGATGCGAACTACAATGGCCCGGACAGCTTCACCTACACCATCACTGACTCTCATGGCGCCTCCGCCAATGCCACCGTTTCCATCGATGTTACCCCGGTTAATGACCCGCCTCTTGACACCGCAGCTTCGGTTAATGAATCGGCAATGGCAAACGGCACTATTCCTGAGTCTCTGCTTGAAACTGCTACAGGTGCACTTCAGCTGCAGGATGGGTGGACGGCCCTTGCTTCGACCGGTACTACTTCATATGGTACTTATGAAATTCACGCTGATGGCACCTTTGCGTACACTCTGCTCAATGCACCGCAGGTAAACGGGGATTCAACAACCGACGTTATAACTTATTCCATAACAAATGGGGCTGTCACTCAGGTGGATAACACCCTGACAGTTACGATCATTGACGATGCACCTACTTTCACCCAGATCGATTACGGCATCATTGCAAACGAGGCCGGGACACTGACAGGAACACACAATATTGATTTTGGAGCCGACGGTGAGTCGGCGATCAATCTATCCGCGCTGACATCTCTCGACGGGGTGAATTACTCTGCCCCCATACACAATGTCGACGGGTCAACTTCCATAACTGCCGGCACAGGAGCCGACACTACCGGCTTCTTCGAGTTGACGATAAATCCTGACGGAACCTATGACTTCAACCTCCTCGATCCTCGTCCGACTGTCAACTGAAACGGTTAGCTTCGAGAGCGTTTCAGGGGGACCAGGCGTACCTTCACTCACGCTTGGTAGCGGCGCAGATGCAATAACCTTTACCGGTATCGATGGCGACACTATTAAACCGACCGGTGTAGGTTTCGGAGTGAACGACGGTAACTTGAATGGTCCAAGCAATAACAATCCTGATGGGGATATATTCGATATCTCATTTGCTGGCAATGCCGTCGATAGCGTGTCATTTGCCGTGAAACAGCAGAGCAACAGCCCATTGACAATGGATTGGCATACCGATGCCGGAGACACAGGCACAGTTTCTTATGGTGCAGACGGAACATTTACCGTCGACCCCTTACACGATTTCCATTCAATTCAGTTTACAGTTACGGGTGATTCCAATGCGAAGATAGATACATTCAGCTTTAGTCAGAATATCCTGCCAGATAACCAGGAACTGAATTTCAGTGTGTCAGCCACCGATAGCGACAATGATACAAGCGCTTCACAGACATTGACTATCAAGCTGCTTGGTGGAGCAGCAGGTGCAGACATATTCGGAACCGATGGCAATGATGCAATCCTTGGAACTTCGAGCGGGGAAACGATCCACGGCGGCTTGGGCGACGACACCATGACAGGTGGAGATGGCGCCGACATCTTCCACGTCGGTCAAGGCAATGACACAATCACTGACTTCACTCCCGGCAGCAGACAAACTGTTTATAGATACTGCACATACCGATGAAACGCTTGACATTCAACAGTGCCACAAATTCAACAACTTTTTCATTTGATAGCGGATCCGGTACAGTGCTGTAACGCTTGAAGGTGGCGATTTTTCCAGCGTACCCCTCAGCACACTGCTAGCAGACGATCCGACTCCATAACCAGACATGCTATAAGGCAATTATGGAAATAGCATGGCTTAATAAAAAACTGCCGCGAGAAGACCTTCTCGCGGCAGTTTTTTATCCGGCAAGCAGAGCTTCTCATCCTTCAGCCAATAATATTTTCCCTTATTTGACAAATATCTCAGCTTGCAAGTTGCAATTTCTGGCTATTGCGGTATAAATGGAACTTATTCTAGTTAAAAGCATGTAACATATATTATATATACCGCATAAAGGAGAGCGTAAGTATGATGAAAGTAACGATACTACTCGTGGCCGGACTGGTGATGACGCTGACAACAATGGCTTCTGCCGGCAACAAAAAAGGTGATTTCTCTGTTTCACCGGTGATCGGAGGGCTCAGCTTCAAGGGTGATGCCGATCTGAAATACAGTACACTGTATGGCGGCCGACTTGGCTACAACTTCACTAACGCCTTGGGGATTGAGGCACTATTCGATTATGCCCGGCCGGAATTTCAGAATGAATCTGAAACCCTCTACTACTACCGCTATGGTGGCGAATTACTCTATCATTTTATGCCGGAAAAGAAATTTGTCCCATATATTGCAGCAGGCGCGGCTGGTATGAATTTCAATCATGATGCTGCCGATACTAAAGGCGGGCATACCAAGGAAATTTTCGATTACGGCCTGGGGGCCAAGTATTTTGTCACTGAAGACATTGCCTTTCGTGTTGATGTGCGCCACCTGTTCAACAGCGACAACCAGGAACTGAATTACACTGTTGGTCTTTATATCCCCTTTGGCGGAGCTCCTGCCAAACTTGCTGATCCTCCGCCAGCGCCGGTAAATGTCGCCAAAGAGCTGGCTCCTTTGCCACCAGCAGCTCCGTTAGCCGGACTTTCGGCAAGCCCTGCTTCGATTATGAAAGGTGAAGCATCGACGCTTTCGTGGGTATCGCAGAATGCCAAGAGCTGCGATATTCAGCCAGGCATCGGTCCTGTTGCAGTCAAGGGAACCATGCCGGTTACCCCTGGTGATACCACCAAGTACACCATCAATTGCACTGGTGACGGAGGGACAGCAAAGAGTTTCGCATCTGTTGAAGTACTCAAGCCGGCACCGGTTGTGTCCAAGGCTGGGGCGCGTTTCTGCAACAAGCCGGCAATTATCAGGATCAACTTCGATGTCGACAAATACAATATCAAGCCGCAATATCACAAAGAATTGAAGACTGTTGGCGACTTCCTCAAGGAGTTCCCAAAGTCGCACGGCGAGATTGCCGGCCATACTGACAGCACTGCCACAAATGCATACAACCAGAAACTGTCCGAGCGGCGCGCCAATAGTGTCAAGGAATACATTATCAAGAACTTCGGCATCGCCCCTGAACGCATCTCATCCAAAGGGTATGGTGAAGACAGGCCGATAGCTACCAACGAAACCAGAGAAGGCAAAGCCAAAAATCGCCGTATCGAAGCAAACTTCGTCTGCGATTAGTCTCCAGTTAATGTTGGCGTGACTCTAAAAAGCCCTTCCGGATATGATCTGGAAGGGCTTTTTAACGTTTCTTTGCAAATATGTGAGTTTGTCAGGGGGATGTCATCGAATTCCCCGATTGAGCAACAGTGCCAGACTGAGCCTGTTGCCAATATGAAGCTTCTCATAAATTGAGGTCAAATGGGCTTTTACCGTTCGCTCGGCAATCTGCAGCTCAGCAGCGATCTGCAGGTTTGTCTCACCGCGGGCAACAAGGTTGGCAACCTGGCGCTCCATGCGAGTCAGAACGGCAAGCGTTACCTCAATATTTGCATCATCCCTTGCGGAGTTCTTATAAGCTTCCTGGATAAGCTGCTGGATGACCTTCTGCCCCAACCAGACACCTCCCGAGGTGATCACATGGACTGCCTCAGCCAACCGTTCTGCAGAAATATAGCTATTACCATAGCCGACTATGCCAAGTTTAAGAAAGTCAAAACCCTCCTCATGATCCGGCTGGTCGGAGAGTAGAAAGATTCTGCTTGCAGGCGCCAATTTTCTGAGTTCAGCTAAAGAACCACCATCTAAAAGCAGCCGATGCAGCATGATAAGATCATAGCTCCGGGTGGAGATTAGTTTCCCCAGTTCAACAACTGAGGCAGTATGTTCCAGGGGATACTGTCCGGCAAGAAGACTCTGCCATCGACTGAGAACTTGAGCATTTTTAACGGCGAATAATATACTCACAAGTTCATCTCTCCCGTAATGCCATACTTTTTGCTTTGAGGATCGGCTTTAGCAGATAGGCCAGAATAGTTTTTTTGCCGGTCAGAATATCAACCGTAGCAATCATCCCCGGAATAATTGGAAATGGTTTCTCCTTGCTTCCGATGTAATTTTTGTCAGTTCTGAGACTTACCAGGTAATAGCTCTCTTTCTTTTCATCTGTTATGCTGTCTGCGCCTATCTGTTCAAGCTTGGCCTCTAACCCGCCATAAATGGTGTAATCATATGCCGAGAACTTCACCATGGCCTTCTGGTTCGGGCTGAGGAAGGCTATATCGGCAGGCTTGATCTTTGCTTCAATCAGCAGCGTGCCTTCTGTAGGGACAATTTCCATAAGGCTCATACCCGGCTGAATGACTCCGCCGATCGTATTAACCAGTATCCGGTTGACTGTTCCATTTACCGGCGATTTGACCATAGTTCTATCAAGTCTATCCTGTAAAGCCATGGATGAGGCGGAATCCTCACCAAGCTGCGCAGCTACTTCATGGTACTCGGCTTTTGCCTTGTTCGAGAAATTTAGTTTCAGCTCTCTCATAGCTGACCGACTCTCTTCAATTTTTGACTGAATTCTGGGGATGGACTGCTTGATCGTTTCGATCTCTCCCTGCATTTCACCGGCCTTGCGTTCAAGCTGGAGCACTTCCATCTCGGAAACTGCGCCGGTGCCAACCAGCGGCTTGGTCAGCCGAATCTCCTTCTGATAAAGCTCATAGGTCTTACTCAATTCACGCAGTCGGGTGTTCTGCTCTTTCAATTCATTCAGGCGCTGGTTGATCTGTTCCTGCTTGACATCAATACTCTGGCGAAGTTCTGCTTTCCGCGATTCAAAAAGTGCCCGTTCGCCGGCAATGATTTGGGCAGGAGTATCAGCCGGCGCACTGAAAGTCGAACTGCCATTGCTTCAGCCTTAAGTCGGGCAGCCTTGGCTCTGTTGGATCCCGATTTTGCCTGGTTCTGCTCAACCGAAGATATGAATCTGGTCTGATCAATCCGGAGCAGGAGTTGATCTTTGGTTACTGTATCCCCGACTTTTACATGCAGCTCGGCAAGTATGCCGCCTTCCAGGTTTTGAATAACCTGAATCTGGCTGGCCGGGATGACTTTCCCCTGCCCCCTGGTAACCTGCTCGACCTCGGAAACGGCTGCCCAGATAATAAAAATGACAAACAGGAGCATTGTTGCCCAGAGTATCATCCTGCCTCCGCGAGGAGACTGAGCCAGGATGGAGGTTCTGATGTCAGTCACATAATCAACATCATCGGCTTGCATCCTGCGGAACAGGCCGGATGTCTTGGGTTTTTTCTCGATTTCTGCCACGTGGTCTTCTCCTGCCAGGAGTCTGTCGGACTTAGGAAATCAAAGCGAAAATTCGGCTGGGCGAGGACAGATTTAGTCGATTTTGAAGGTCAATAGTCGTTCTATTGACCAAGAAAGCGGATAAATATGTACCGTTCAGACGGATTTGCAGCTGATTTATTCTAAGTCCGACAGCCTCCTAGATATTAAGCTGGCCTCTCTGGAGTGCTTCAAGTACTGATGCTTTCGGGCCATCGGCAACTATTTTGCCGTTATCAATGACAATAATACGATCAACCATCTCCAGCAGTGAAGCTCGATGAGTAATCAAAACTATAGTCTTTCCCTTGGTGGCGCCGGTTAAATTATGCTTGATACGGAGCTCTGTCCGGCTGTCCATATTACTGGTAGGCTCGTCGAGTACCACTACCGGAGGATCAAGAAGCATGGCCCGCGCCATGACAACGCACTGCCTTTGCCCGCCGGAAAGCCCTCTGCCGAACTCCCCCACTTCCATGTCAAAACCGAGAGGATGCCTCTTGATAAATTCATCAACACTGGCAAGCTCTGCTGCACGCATTATGGATGAGTCGTCAACATCGTTTGCCCCCATAGTTACATTTTCCCGGACAGTCCCACGGAACAGCATGATGTCCTGCGGAACATAGCCGATAAATTGGCGCAATTCGGCAGGATCGATCTGCCTGATGTCAGTATCATCCATCGTCACCATACCACTGCTCGGTTCAAAGAGACCCAGCATCAGTTTCCCCAGGGTGGTTTTCCCGGAACCTATGGGACCGATGATTCCTACCTTTTCACCTGCGGCGATCTGCAGGGTAATATTATCAAGCACGTTCACCGTCTGCCCTGGGTAGGCAAAGGTGAGATTTTTCAAACCGATGCCCCCCTGAAATTCAACCCGATGAAGGAATGTCTTGCCTGCCGGGCGCTCAACCGGGAGTTCCATGATGTCATTAAGTGTCTTGTGAGCCTCTTTTGCACGATGGAAGCGAGTAGCAAGATTTGCCACCTGGGCAATGGGGCCAATAACCTGCCGCGAAAGGATGACCAGCGCAATCAGCCCGCCCTGAGTAAGCTCCCCTTCCGAAATCTTGTAAACACCTGCAATCACAAGGGAAACCACGACCAGATTCTGAATGAAATAGGAGAACTCGCTGACAGACGAAGAGAGAAACCTCGAGCGGGCGCTCCATTTTGCAATGTAGCTGACAGCTTCTTCCCAAGCCCTCTGAATCTGCGACTCCGCACCGAGCATCTTGACCGTTTCAAGACCTGCCAGTCCTTCAACCAGAATGGCATTTTTCTGGGCAGACGCGGCGAAGGTGTTCTCCACAGCCTTCTTCAGCGGCGCCTGAATGAATGCCGAGTAGAGGAGCATCAGCAGTATCGCCACAATAAAGTAGATGACAATGGCTCCGCCGATGTACCAGATGACGAACAGACCCAGAATAACAAAAGGCATGTCAATAAGAGCGGTTATGGAGAAGGAGGTGATAAATTCCAGAATGCTCTCGAACTCTCGCAGATTGTTGGCAAAGGAACCGATTGATTGCGGACGGACTTCAAGTCTCAGGTCCAGAACTTTTTGCAGTAACAGTGACGATATCTTCAGGTTGGCCTTCTTGCCGGCTTCGTCCACAAAATGGCCGCGCAGACCTTGCATCACCATACTGAACAGATACACTACAGTAATACCGATCGAAAGCACCCAGAGCGTTTCAAACGCGCTGTTGGGGATGACCCTGTCATAGACATTCAAAATATAAAAGGTGCTGGTCAGGGCAAAGATATTTATCAGCAGGGAAGCGACAAGAACATCCCGATAGATGCGCCATGAAGCAAAAATGGTCCCCCAGAACCATTTCTTGTTGGCCTCTGGGCCCAGTTCAGTGAGAGAACCACCGGTAAAACGAAACTTTGGCCGAATAAAGATGGCATAGCCGGTATAGAGTCGCTCTAACTGCTCCAGCGTCACCGTCTTTTGTCCCGCACCAGCTTCAGGTAGGAGTATCTTGAACTTGTCTCCATCTGCCGACAGTTCGGTAAGGATGCATGCCTCACGGTTATGGAGCAAAAGAACTGTCGGGAGTTGTAGGGGGGTAATCCGCTCCAGCGGTCGTTTGACGACTCGGGATGACAGCGCTGCTCGCTCGGCGGAGCGAGCAAAAAGCTCCACGGTCAGCCGATTCTGTACTAGCGGCAAGCCGGCTATCAGGCTCCCTCTGGATGCCGGCCGACCATGGAATTTGGTCAGCAGCATCAGACAGTCAAGAAGCGGATCATCACGTCTATCACTGTCTTCACCCAGATTCCAATCTGTTCCTGGGGTAGTCGTTTTTGTTTCTGGCACTGGAAACCCTCTTTACTAAGTAAAATACCGGCGGCATTAGACAACTTTTTCTCGCCAACGTCATTTCGACATTGTAAGATCGAAGCATTATATATATGACGTCAGTGTATTAATCAACAATTGTTAAAATCAAAGTTGTACGGGAGGATTTGTATGCTCTTCATAGAACGGGGGAACGACGGCAAAATCATCGCCCTACACAACGCCCCCAGACCGGAAGCCCTGGAAGAGAAATCGATACTTGACGAAGAGGTGCTTACCTTTTTCAACCGCACCGATTCATCGAAACATCTGATGGCAATGTCGGACCTCGGCACAGTGCGTATTCTTGAGGACCTGATCGATGTCCTCATTCATAAAAATCTCATTAACTTCACGGAACTCCCGGAGCATGCCCAGAAGAGGCTCCGGGAACGAAAGGAACTCCGGGAAAAGATAGTTTCGCAGAACCTGCTGGTAGACGATATTATCTGAAACGGGTCAAAACTTCCATTAAGGTTACAACACCATTTTGCCGGGTCAGGCTATCCCTCCCCCTTTCGCTTCTGTTGCGACAGGTTGCGGTCTGCCGACGAGATACCCCTGCAGCGCATCAAGATTAAGCCCCTTCAGAATCTGCACCTGCTGTTCGGTTTCAATCCCCTCCGCAACGACATCAATATCTATGCTATGAGCAACACTGCACAGTGAAGCAATATAGAACCTGCTGTCGTTCTCTCCGTCCTTCAATTCGCCGGTGTAGGCTCTGTCGATCTTGACGTATTCCGGTTGGAGCGACTGCAGGTATCCCAGCTTGGAGAAGCTCTGACCGTAATGATCAAGTCCGATGCCATGCCCGAACTCGCGGACAGTCGCGCTAAACTCTTTGACTAGCGTTAGATGTTGAACCGCTGCAAACTCTGAAAACTCAAAACTGATGTGAGGCGCCTCAACGGGAAGAGCCTTCAGAAATGACCGTAGCCATTGATTGAAAGCAGTGTCTTTAAGCGAAGCCGGGGAAATATTTATGGCAACTCTATTGACACCCTGCCGCCTGAAATCAATCTTCATTACCTTTTCGATAACGATGCGGTCAATAATGGCTACGAGGTCCAGTCGTTCAGCAACTGGCATGAATACACCGGCATTAAGCAGCTTCCCGTCTTCCAGCAGAATCCTTGAGAAGACCTCCAGATGAATGACATTGCGCTCTTGGCTATTCTCTACAACCGGTTGAACATCAAGAATAATCCTGCGCTCATCAAGTGCCTTCTTGAGAAGATCCTTCCACTGTTGCTGCCCTAGCGGCAACCGGTCTGCACCGGCGGTGAGTGCCCTGATGTCCCAGGCATTCGGCCCTTTTTGCATGGCTGAGCCTAGCGCCAGGTCGGCCTCGGAGAGGAGTCGGCGCAGCGTGGTAACTCCATCATATGTGACAACACCCAGGTGACCTATATCGTCGGTCAGACTCATCTGTTCTGCTGCAAGCCTGCCAAACCTGCTTACTATGTCCGCCGCAATCTGCTCGCCCTCCCATGGCGAGCTATTCGGCACAAAGATACCGAAGTCGCCGCCGGTAAGACGGGCGAGCGCGATATTCGCATACTGGCAGGATGATTCTTTCAAAAGCGCAGCAACCCGTCTCAACAGGTCATCACCTGCCTGAAACCCCTTTTGCTGATTGAGTTTTTCCAGATTATGAACCCGGACAAGCAGCACTACTCCATTTGCGCTAACTTCATGCTGGTCGAATCTGCCGCTTACCTGGCTTTCAAAATAACGGCGATTTCCAAGACCGGTCAAAGGGTCGTGATACGCCCTTTCCTGTAACCCTTCAGCCTGGGCTGCCTGCTCATCAAACATTTCCTTTACCTTGTTAGTCATCCGGTTCATCGCCTCAACTACACGGCGGAATTCCTTAGTCCAGGGTAGCGACACCTGCAGCTTGTACTCCTTCCTGCAGAGAGCATCCGCCTGTCTCTCCATGGCGGCCAGGGGTTTAAGGAGCATACGCAGACCTATCCCGCCAGCAACAAGCACAAAACCAATACAGGTAGCAAACCAGACTGTCATGTTCACTACGTCTTTCCAGAGTGTTTCGTAAGCGTAGCCGGGATGGCTTTTGACATATATTGACCCGGCCTGCTTCCATCCGGCCATTACATCGGCAGTTGCTTCAGGAGTTTTAAGCGGAATCCACCGCACGAACCACGGCGGAACGTTTTTGATTTTCACCTCGTCGGTACGCTCCAGCAAGGGTTTATGTCTGGGGTCGTCAAATCTGACAATCTGATAGTAGCCCCGGTCAAACACCGCATTAATCATGGTTTCGACTGTAGTCATATCCTTTTGCGCAATGTGCGGCGAAACCGACAGCGCCAGTGATGTGGCAGTGTCCTGGGCATGTGATTCCAACTGTTCAATCAGGAACGTGCGGGTGCTTTTAAGCTTTGCATACCAGGTCCCGGCAAAAAGAAGCAAAAAAAGTAAACACGTAAAGATAATAAGTTGTCGGTAAAGAGTCATGGATTGTTCCTCATAAATTACACGCTGTTCTCTGCCATTTTCTGCAAGAGATCCTGCCAAAGCCTGATTCTATTGGCGCTGCCAGCCATCTTGCCTTGCCCCCGTTGTTTTGCCATCCAGAGTCCGGAGCCATTGAAGCTGAATATCGGCACCAGATCAGTTCGCTTTGAAGCCGGATTGATAGAATCAACCAGGTTATCAAGTACCAGCGGCTCCGCCTCAGGATCACTGTAATAGGTAAGAACCATATGGTGCATGTTTTGCTGTACTGCCTTGACATAGGTTATTTTCAGCTTTTCATCAGGGAGCCCCATGGCTTTAAGGGTAAAATATTTGGCAATGGCAAAATCCTCGCAATCGCCCGCACCTTTACAGATAAGTTCAATAGGAGTCGCCCAGTAATCCTGAACTCCCCAGACATCGTAATCATTGGAAAAGCGTATTTTGCTGTTAAAAAAATTATTCGCTAGTTTCAGCTTATCCAGATCAGTGCTGCTTCTGTCCTGGCGGATTAGTTCCTCCCAGGCAATCAGCCGATCATGCGCTGCCTTGCCGTATCTCCCCTCGGCCTTGCGCAGAACTTCCCGGTCAAGGCTGAAATTCCCCCTCGACATTGCGAGGTTCGCGGCAAAGCCGACGAAAAGTGCAAAAAGTGTCCAGATGAATGTATTTTTCGAATAATGGGGCACGGTAATCCGTATTGATCCGTCACGTTATTTTACAGCAAAAATGAATGTGCCCGGCGGACGCGCTGTTTTCAAGAAAAGCTCCGGATCAGCAGCAAAGTGTACTGTGATCCGGAGCTTTAAAGGTTTCATGGTTAAAAAAGACAGTTATACAGAGCTCGATTAGTCAGCTACAGCCACCAGACTCTGCTCAGGCAATGGCAACCCCAGAGTCGGGATCAATTTGCCCATGCCACTCAAAATCCGGTACTCTGAGTACATCTTATCGTACTTTGCATTTAAGAGCATTACTTGTGAATTAATATATTCTTGCTGAGTATCGAGGAGGTCGAACATGGTTCGTCTACCGATATTCCACTGGGCAGTGAATGCATCGGCAGTCTGGCCGGCAGACTTGACATACTCCTCAAGGTAGACAACCCGCTCGGCAGCCGTCTTGTTGGATTCCCATGAAAGCCGTACCGATTGAACAGTCTGCTTCATGGTATTGCGGGAAATCTCCTCTGCCTCATTGATTTCATAAGTTGTCTGGCCTATACGCGCCTTGTTCCAGCCACCATTGAATATATTGAGGCTGACCAGGGCCATGGCAGTGTAGTATTCCTCCTTCCCCGGCCTGGTATAATCCATATCATACTTCCAGTTGTAATCAAAAGCGATGTCGAAACTTGGGTAAAGCTGGCTCTTGGCAGTCTCTTTCTGTTTATTCCGCGCCTCAAGATCGGCTTTGGAAGATTTTATTGTCGGATTGTTTTTAAGCGCCAACTGCTCAACTTCTTCAAGTGTTGCAGGGAGAGCGGAGCTTACCGGCTCGGGCACTACCAGATCTCCTGGCATATAGCCAATTATTGCCTGGTAATCAGTGCGTGTATCAAGAAGATTTGCCTGGGCAGCCGCCAGGTTGGATTTTGCCAGCGCCACGCGCCCGGTGACCTGATCCATGTCGGACCTGCGATCGATGCCGGACTCGCTTCGCAGGGTTACCTGATCGAGAATTCTTCTATGGATAAGGAGATTCTCCTGGGCAAGGTCATACAATTGCTTGGATTTAAGCACCTGCAGATATACTTTGGTGGCCTGCAGGGCAAGATTTTCCGCAGAACCCTGGAGGGAATACGCTGATGACTTGACCCTGGCTTCCTGCCGTTCTACCTCTGACTGAGTACCAAAAAAACGGAAGACATTCTGGCGGAGACTTACCGTCGCAAAGTCCGGATTGGTCGTATCGTCAACAGGCCTATAATGCTGGTCATAGCCGGTTCCTGCGTACAGATCGATGGTCGGGAGATAGCCCGCTTTTGCCTGCCGCACTTCGAGATCCTTTGCCATCCTGTTGTATGATTGAGCCCTGACTTCGGGGTCCGCCTTCAGTAAGTACTTAACAGCATCCTGAAGAGTCTCGGCCTGCACGATGCTGGTCGACATAACTAAAAATCCTGAAGCTACAATCCAACTAAATGTTTTGAAAATCTTCATCACACTCTCCTCTGTTTATTTATTCTTTACATATACTAATTGCCCTTAATAATTAGTTTGCACCAAACTAATCGCCACGAATCACCCGGTTTGCAAATATAGCTGTCAACAACCTCATTAATTAAATAAATGAATATTTTGATGGCGTTCATGATAGCTTAATAAAAGACAACGTCAATACACTTTAATAAAATATTTTTTCAGGCACCCAATGAGCTTGCCATCGGTAAATCCTGCCAGCCTCAGCGCTCATCAAATCCGCTCAAATTTTTTATCCCGTGCCTTACGCCAGCAAATAAGTCAAAGCCCACCGGGTATCGGCGGGCTTCAGTTGAACCTTTAATCACTGGCTATCTTTTTCAATAAAGCATGCAACAGGTTTTCTGTCAGGACAGACATCACTCCAGCCCTTTCTCAACCAGTTCTATCGCCTTTACCACCGCCATCGCCTTGTTGACAGTCTCCTGATATTCGGTAGCAGGATCAGAGTCTGCAACTATTCCGGCACCCGCCTGTAGATGAATTCTGCCATCCTTGATGACAAGGGTTCTTATGGCAATCGCCAGATCCATGTTGCCCGAGAAGGAGAAATAACCGACAGCTCCGCCGTAGATCTCGCGACGGCAGGGCTCCAGTTCGTCAATAATCTCCATCGCCCTGACTTTCGGTGCGCCGGAGAGTGTTCCGGCAGGGAATGTCGCCCGCACCAGATCAAATGCATCCCGGTCACCGGCGATTTCCCCCTGAACGTTGGAGACGATATGCATAACATGGGAATAGCGCTCAACCGTCATAAGCTCGGAAACCTTGACTGTGCCGGTTTTGCAAACTCTGCCGAGATCGTTCCTGCCAAGATCGACGAGCATGACATGTTCGGCGCGCTCCTTTGGATCAGCCAGTAGTTCCTGCTCCAACCGCAGATCCTCCTCAGGGGTTGCACCACGCGGTCTTGTTCCAGCTATCGGCCGGAGTTCAACCTTATTCCCCTCCTTACGCACCATAACTTCGGGAGAAGCGCCAACAACCAGAGTTTCGTCCATTCGCAAAAAGAACATGTAGGGAGAAGGGTTGATGGTTCGCAGAACGCGGTAGATATCAAGTGGATCGACAGTCAGTTCGCCTGAAAAGCGCTGCGACAAGACAACCTGGATGATGTCACCGCTCCTGACATACTCTTTCGCTTTCTCAACGGCTGCTTCAAATACAGCCCGGTCGATATTTGATTTGAGACAGATTTTTTCGCCTGAGGGCTTTGCTGCAGTTACCGCCGGCACAGGGTTTTTAAGCCTGGTTATCAGTGAGTCTATTCTTGCAAGCGCCTTTGCATAAGCCTCTTCCAGGGAAACCCCATCGAGGTGAGCATTGGCAACAACTTTTATCTTCTGCCTGACGCTGTCAAATATCAACAGCGTGTCGGTAATCAGAAAACAGGAGTCCCACGCTCCTATCTCGGCAGGCTTGTCACAGGGGAGATCCTCAAAGAAGCGCACCATGTCGTAGCCAAGATAACCGACCGCCCCGCCAAAAAATCTGGGAAGCCCTTCAACCTCAACCGGTTTGAAACGGGCAAGATAACTCTCTTATGGCGCCAAGGGGGTCTTTGGTGATAACCGAGTTAGCAGGTTCACCGCTTTCGAGGATTTCGACAAGCTCTCCACGAGAACGGATGACAACTGAAGGGCTTGCGCCGAGAAAAGTGTAACGGCCCCACTTCTCCCCGCCCTCGATACTTTCGAGAAGGAATGAGTAGGAGCCGTCATCAATTTTTTTGAAGGCAGTAACCGGGGTATCCATGTCCGCCATAATTTCACGGTAGACAGGGATAAGATTCCCTTTTGCAGCAAGAGCGGTAAATGTCAACATATCTGGGAAATACATCAGGTCTCCATGGTAGGGATTTCGCACAAAATTAGCACAAGGAAGAGATGCTGACAATATCCTTCGTCCGCTATCAGCCTATGGCCTGTCAGTCTCTAAGAGCGTGAAAAAAAAGGTAGCCCCTTCACCGGCAACAGCGTCTGCCCAAATTTTGCCATTATGGCGGCGAATGATCCTCTGGACAGTAGCAAGCCCAACCCCCGTCCCTTCGTACTCGGAGCCATGCAGTCTCTGAAAAGGTGTAAAAAGCTTGTCTGCATATTTATTATCAAAACCGGTGCCATTGTCCCGCAAGGAAAAAACAGGCCTACCGGCTATGGATTTACAGCTAAATTCAATAATAGCCGCATCTTTCTGTTCAGTGTATTTCCAGGCATTTTCAAGAAGGTTGTTCATCATAATCTCCAACAGGCGTTCGTCACCATGGACAATTAACCCGTCTTCTACCTCGAAGCGAACCTGCCTGTCAGGTTCCCTTTCTGCAAGTGACGCAGCTATGGCTTTTACGATTGTCGTTAGATTGACCTGCTCGAATTTAAGCTCACTTCCGGAAACCTGGGCAAGCTCAAGCAGGTCATCAATCAAAACCCCCATCTTGCTGCATCCAGCCACGATCCTGGTGAGATAATGTTTTCCGTCCTTGTCCAATTTATCCGCGTATTCGTTTTCAAGAATAGTGCTGAAGCTGCTTATGTGCCGGAGGGGAGCGCGCAGGTCATGGGACACGGAGTAACTGAACGCCTCAAGCTCGCGGTTGGCCATCTCAAGCTCTGTTGTCCGCGACAGGACCTTTGCCTCCAGTTCCTGGTTCAGCCGCCATATCTCCTGATCTGCAAGAACCCTGTCGGTAACATCCCGGACAACCTCGATGCCACCGGCTATCTCCCCGCTTGAGTTGCGCAGTGGCGAAGCCGAAATTTCAAGATGAATCTCCCGACCATCACGCTTCACATGCCTAAGCCTTGTATGGGTGGCGCCATCCGCAAAAGAGAGCTTGAGCGGGCAATCGTCGCAGACCGCCACATTGTGGTCATATGCCTCGTAACAGTACGTCCCGACCGCCTCTCCGATCAGCTTCTTATGCGCCAGATTCTGCAGTAACACCTTGTAATCCAAAGATAGAATACTGAGCCCCTCTCCCATGCTGGCAAGAATCGAGTCAAGCTTCGCCTTTTCCGTGGAGAGCGCGTCATATGTCCGCAGATACTCTGCAACCTGCTCCCTGAGCTCACCTTCAGTGACTGCCAGCTCTTCGTTCCGCTCGCGAAGATCTCGCTCACGATCGGCTACTGCCCCGGCCATGGTCCGGAAATTCGTATAGAGCTCTTCAACTTCACTGTATGGAGGGGATTCAAAAGGCATGGGCACCAGCGCGCCCCTGGCGATATTGCCGGTAATCCCGGATAGCGCACTGATCGGCGCTGTGATGCTCCCGACTCTTCTGACCGAGTAAAAAAGTGCCCCGGCAAGCACCAAAAACGTCAACCCTCCAAGAATCCACTCCATTCTATAGAGAGAGGCAAACGCCTTCGCCTTGTCATGAACTGCGACAATAACCCATCCATTCTGCGTAAAGGGAAGAACACTGCCGATAACAGCCCTGTTTGAGATATTGAAATTGTAAGTACCTGAAGCCCCGGTAAAGCCGGCGGTTATCTGCGGAATGGAGATAAACGCCTCTTTCTCCCCCACAAGTGTCCTATCAGGATGAGCGATGAGACGACCTTCGGGACTGACTATAAAGGCATATGCGTTCAGAGAGGTTTTTGTCGGTTCAACCAGCCTGATGAGATAAGAAAGGTTCATCGTTCCGGAGATCATGCCGTCTTTCCATGGCAGTGCCACGGAAATGACCGATTCCCCGCTTTTCAGCGAGACAAACGGCTCGGACCAGACAGCCTGATCCGTTTTTTTAACCTGTTTGAACAGTTCCGAATCAGAAAATTTCTGTGCCAGATTATGAGTTGTACCAGTTGCGGAACTTTCACCAGCCACACCGACAAGATCACCCCGGGAATCAACGAACTGTATCGATTCAAAAAGCGGGTCAGCCTCATGGGTACGGTTAGCAACGTGAATGAGATGCCTGAACTCTGCGCCAGAATCCTTATTCACTTCATCCCTAATCAGTTTCAGCATAACGACAGGCCTTGCCGAAAAGAGCTCTAACGCTGTTGCAACGGTCTGGGCAACCTTTAAGTTCTCCATTCGAATACGGGCAGTTGTCTCACCATTAAACATAACCAGTGAAATAATCGCCGCAACTATCAGCGGTAAAAGCGTCAGAATCGAGACGGTTATAATCAAACTGTTGCGTAGGCTGTACTGTTTATTCATGCTTTTTTTGTGACCCCCGGAACTAACAATGCTATCATGAAAGCTTTCTATGCCAAACAGTAATTTGCAGCTTGAGACAGATTTTTCTGATTAATCCCTTGAAAAGGAGCCGGACAGTGATTAGGTTCATGACGTTCGGATTTAATCCACAAAAGGAGATTTTTGCATTATGAAGATAACAAAACAGTTCCAGACCGAGGTTCAGCAGCTCCTCGACCTCGTCATCCACTCACTTTACTCCAACAAGGACATATTCCTGCGGGAACTGGTCTCCAACGCGTCAGACGCCATCGACAAGGTGCGCTATCGAAGCCCATTCCAACGAAGCACTGCTTGAGGGGAACAGCGACTGGAAGATAAAGATAATCCCCGACAAGGAGGCCGGCACCCTTACCATCGTCGACAACGGTATCGGCATGGGGATCGCAGAGGTCGAGGAAAATATCGGCACCATCGCCCGCTCCGGCACACAAAGCCTTCATGGAGGCGCTCAAGGAAGCCCAGAGCAGCAACAACCCGGAACTGATCGGCCAGTTCGGCGTCGGTTTCTATTCCTCATTCATGATTGCCGACCGGGTTACCCTGACGACTCGCAAAGCTGGCAGCCCTTCAGCTGGCTGCTCCTGGGAATCAACCGGTGACGGCAGCTACACGATCGAGGAGTGTGAGAAAGCAACCGAGGGACTGAAATCGTCCTGCATCTGAAGGAGGAGATGAAAGAGTATCTCGACGAATGGAAGATCCGCTCCATCATCAAGAAATACTCCGATTATGTCCAGTATCCGATAGTCATGGATATCACCCGAACGGAGCCTGCCAAGGGAGTTGACGGCAAGGTGATCGAAGGTGGCGGCACTATTGAGAAAACTACTGAAGAGACCCTCAACTCCATGAAGGCCATCTGGACCCGGCCGAAGAGCGAGATCACCGATGAAGAGTACGAGGAGTTCTACAAGCATATCTCCCATGACTTTGAGAAACCTTTCCGCCAGATTCATTACGCCGCAGAAGGGACCAGCGAGTTCAAGGCGCTGCTCTACCTCCCGGCGCACAAACCGTTCGATCTCTTTTCGCAGGACAGAAAAAAGGGGTGCACCTCTATGTGAAACGGGTCTTCATCACCGATAACTGCGAAGCGCTGCTGCCCGACTATCTCCGCTTTGTCAAAGGGGTGGTCGACTCCAGCGACCTGCCGCTGAATGTCTCCCGCGAGATTCTTCAGGAAGATGTGCAGATAAAAAGGATCCAGAAAAACCTGGTGGGCAAGATCCTCTCCACCCTCGCTGAGATCAAGGAGAAAGAGCCGGAAGAGTACCTGAAATTCTGGGGTGAATTCGGCGCGGTACTCAAGGAGGGGCTGCACTTTGACTACGCCAACAAGGAAAAGCTGCAGGAACTGGTTCTTTTCGAAAGCACGGCCACTGAAGCCGGCAAGCCGGTCTCACTGAAGGAGTACGTGGCACGGATGCCGGAAGGGCAGAAAGAGATCTACTTCATCACCGGCACCAGCCGCGAGATGGTTGCAAACTCCCCTCACCTTGAAGGTTTCCGGAGCAAAGGCTATGAAGTGCTCTATCCTCACCGACCCGGTTGACGAGTGGGTTGTTCAGGCGTTGACCGAGTACGACGCCAAGAAACTGAAGGCTGTTGACCGCGGGGACATCGAACTGGACAGCGAAGAGGAGAAGAAGGAGAAAGAGGAGAAGAAGAAGGAGACCCAGGAACAGTACAAAGGGGTTCTTGAATTCATTCAGGAAAAACTCGCCGAAAAGGTCAAGGAAGTCCGCCTCTCCAGCCGGCTGACTGAAAGCGCCTGCTGCCTGGTTGCCGACGAGTACGGCATGAACGCCAACATGGAGCGGATCATGAAGGCAATGAACCAGGATGTGCCGAAATCAAAGCGAATCCTGGAACTGAATCCTGGCCACCCGATCATGCAGGTTCTGGGCAAAATGTACGATGCGGACAAGGCAGATCCGAAGCTGGCCGACTACTGCGAGCTGCTTCTTGACCAGGCGCTGCTGACCGAAGGTTCACCGATCAAGGATCCGCTGAAATTCACCAAGTTGATTTCGGAGTTGATGGTTAAGGCAGGGTAAATAACGAAAAGGGAGGGGAGCTTGTCAGGCTCCCCTTTTTTATATAGTTCAGCATATACCGCTCAATTATCCACCGCGCGATACTCCGTTGTGGCGGCAGACCTTCAGGCGGCGCATCACGACTGAACCAGCGGGCATCTTCCAACTCCGTTTCATCCACCCGGATCTCTCCGCCTTCGTAATCCGCAACAAAACCGGCCATCAACTGACTCGGAAACGGCCAGCACTGGCTCCCCACATACTGCACATTTTTGACGGTTATGCCTGTTTCTTCAAGTACTTCCCGCGCTGCGCACTCCTCCAGCGACTCCCCCATATCGAGAAACCCGGCCACCAGCCCGTAACGCCCGGGAAGCCACTCTCTCTTCCTGGCCAGCAGGAACTGCTCGCCGCGCTTCACCAGAACAATGGCGCAGGGGTGAATAGACGGGAAGTGCTCGTAGCTGCAGGAGCTGCAGAGCCTCCCCCAGTTGCCGATGTTTGCTGTCAGTTCACTACCGCAGGAAGAGCAGAAACGGCTTTTCCCCAGCCAGTGGAGAATCTGCATCGCCATACCGCCGAGAGTAAGGGTCGCATCATCAAGACGGTCACCGGCAGCGTTGAACGCCTCGACAGTAAAAAAATCAGGAATATCCACAGAGCGGCTTATTGAGACTATCCGCAGGGGATATCCCTGCCAGGTGCCGATGCAGATGGGCTCGCAGGTTTCAGGAATAAAGCCGGGTGCTCCTCCAAATGGTAGTTCCAGGCGCGCTCCCTCTTTGCGGACAACCAGTGTATTCCCCTGCAGAATGAGCCAGTAGCCGTCACCATCAGGGATCGGCGAACCGGGAGTTATCGGGACAAAACAGTCTTTAATCGCCTCATGATTGAACGGCAGATCGACTGTAGATGGATAACGCATAAAACAATCTCCCCCATTGAAAAGGGCGCCACCATTGGACGCCCCACTCAACTCTCAACTCTATTCAACCACTCAACGTTTTACGATTTCTTCCCCTCAAGCTCTTCCTTAAGCCCATCGATAACCGCCTTAACCTCGTCAATCATCTCCTGCGCCTGGGGTGATTTTTCATATTTGAGGTAGAGCTTCAGATACTTCACCGCTTCGGAGAGGTGTTCCCTGTCCATATGCAGACTGCCAAGAGTCAGATAAGCAAGGGTGAACTCGGGATCAAGACGGATTGATTCAAGACATTCACGCTCGGCATCATCATGCTCGCCGAGATCGTAGAAAAGTTCACCCAGGTTAAAGTGGGCTGCCGCATCATGGGGATCAACAGCTATCCCCTTGTTGAAAGCCTCTATTGCCTTGTCGCGGTTGCCAAGCCCGAACCAGGCATCGCCAAGGGCGTTATAGGCGAAGACGTTTTCCGGGTCAAGTTTAAGGGCTGCTTCATAAGCCTTTATGGCATCCTCAGCCCGCTCCATGCTGTTGTAAACCAGGCCGATATTGACATAACCGTCCGCATCGTTCGGGTCTATCTTCACTATTTTTTCGTAGAGCTTGAGCGCATCCTTGTGCTGCCCCTGCTCAAAATAGATATCGCCAAGACAGGTAAGTGCATCAGTATCCTCAGGAGCAAGTTTCAGCCCGGCCTCGTAGGCAGCTATCGCCTCTTTGGGCATCTCAAGTCCGGCAAGTGCTTCCCCCAGAAAAAAGTGTCCCTCCGGATTTTTCCGGTCAAGCTCGATGCATTTTTTTGCCAAATCGGCAGCTTCCTGAAAATCGCCCGAATCTATTGCTGCAATGACTTTTTCAATAATTTCGTCAAAACTTCCGCTCATACGTCCCCCCGGCAACCTGAAAATTTGTCGTTTTATACCATAATAATCTTTAATTATCACTTCAATTCGCTCTTACCTCTTCACATCTGTTTGAAAATGGCTATAATTCCTGCAAAACATTTTAAACACAGAGCAACAGAGCACACAGAGAAAGTCTTAAATCCCGTTAGAGGCTTCATTCGGATTAAACCTCAGAGTTTTTAGAGTTTTACTCTGTTGCTCTGTTGCTCTGTGTTTCAAATCAAGCTTTTCAAGATCTCATCCATCGACAGGAGCCATAATGCCCGAAAAAACCGAATCACTCGGACTGCGCACCCTGGAAGACATTAGCACTCTGATTCTCCACTCCCATGACCTTCAGGAGACCCTTGACAACATCGTAAATGTGGTCTCAAGGAGAATGGCATCAGACGTCTGCTCGATCTACCTGCTTGATGATGACGGCGAGACGCTTCGCCTTCATGCGACCAAAGGGTTATCGCTCTCATCTGTCGGCAAGATTGCCATGAATATTTCCGAAGGGCTTACAGGTATGGTTGTAGAACAACGAACCGTTGTAAGCCTCGAAAATGCCCACGAACACCCTCGCTACAAATACTTTGCCGAAACAAGGGAGGAGCGCTACCACTCTTTTCTCGGCATTCCGATGCTCGAGCGAAAAAATCCCGTCGGAGTAATCGTTGTCCAGCACCGTGAGCCGCGAACCTACACGGCAACAGAAATAAGCACCCTCACCACAATCGCTTACCAGATTTCAAGCATTGTCATGAACGCACGGCTCCTCGACTCCATAAGAAAGAAAGATGAAGAAAGGGTAAGCCTGGAAAATGAACTCCGAAAAATCCATGGCAAGCAGCTTCAGGGTGGTGATCTCCACCCTGGAGAGACGAACCGCCATTCGGGAGACAGACTCGGAATTAGCGTATCACCCGGTTTTGCCACCGGCAGCATCTACATACTGAGCAGAAGCGACCAGTTGCTGGCATCAATTTTGGAGACCCCGCTCTCGACTGAGGAAGAACACCACCGGCTCCGTCTGGCAATTGAGAAGGCCCGCATTCAGACACTCTATATGGAGAAGCGGGTGGCGGAAAGACTCTCTGAAGAAGATGCCTCCATCTTTCATTCTCACCTGATGATACTGGAGGATCGCGGTTTCATCGCCAAAGTTGAAGAGCTGATAGATCGGGATTATGGCGCAGCCAGAGCTGTCCATGAAGTCGTTCAGTTTTATATGGATGCCTTTGAGCGAATGGATGACCCTTACCTGCGCAGCCGCTCAGCGGACATGGAGGATATCGGTCGCAGAATTATTGACTCGCTTGATGGCCGCGAAAAGGAACCGACTTCTTTCAGTGAAAAAAGGCTTCTGGTAGCCACCGAAATACTCCCTTCAGACCTGGCAATGATGGAGATAGAAAATATCCTCGGAATAGTCACCGAAAAGGGGGATTTGAATTCCCATGCCGCAATTATTGCGAGGTCACTCGGAATCCCTGCGATTGTTGGAATAGAGGGGCTCGTCCGGGAACTTTCCCTCAAAGATGAACTGATAATCGATGGCAACAGCGGTCACATTTTCATAAATCCTGATAACCGTATCAAGAAAGAATATGAAAGACTCAAGAACGATTACAGCAGTAAACGGCGCGAACTTGACGAACTCTGCCATTTAAAAGCAAAGACCCGGGACGGGGTCGACATATCTCTCAAAGCAAATATCGGCCTCGTAAGCGACATCAGGATCTCGGTTATGAACGGTGCGGAAGGTGTCGGACTCTACCGGACAGAGTTTCCGTTCATGGCAAGAAAGCAGTTTCCTGACCGAAACGAGCAGGCCTCTATTTACTCGAAGGTTTTTGCTGGTTTTGAGGGGAAGCAGGTCACCATCCGCACCCTTGATATCGGCGGCGACAAGGGGCTCCCCTACTTCACCCATCCCCATGAGGAGAACCCTTTCATGGGGTGGCGCGGGATCAGAATTTCTCTTGAATGCCGTGAAATATTCAAAGATCAGTTGGCAGCAATCATGATGGCATCAGTTAACAGGGATGTCAGAATAATGCTGCCGATGGTTTCCGTGGTTGACGAAATTGTTCAGTCCCGAGAGATTTTTTCAGAATTGGCCCTTGAACTTCGCACTGCTGGAATTCCTTTCAATGAAAATATTCCCCTGGGAGTAATGATCGAGACCCCCGCTGCTGTGCAGACAGCCGCCATACTGGCAAAAAAGGCCGACTTTTTCAGCATCGGCACAAACGACCTGATTCAATACACTCTGGCGGCAGACAGGAATAACCCGAAAGTAAGGAGCTACTATACACCTTATCATCCGGCTATTCTTCGTTCTATCAAATCAGTTGCCGATGCTGCAAAATGTGCAGGGATACCGGTCTCACTCTGCGGCGAGATGGCAGCAGACCCGCTCAACGCCCTGCTTCTGGCTGGCCTTGGTATCACCGATCTCAGCATGTCATCGCCCTCTATACCGAAAGTAAAACAGGCTATTCTCGGTTCCACCTTTACTGCTGCGGAGCAGATGGCCACAGAGATTCTGAAACTTGAAAGCAGCATTGACATTGTCGCTTATTTGAAAGGGGCAAGTCTTGAACTGGGGATAGTCTGTTGACAGTACCAAGTTTTTTTGGGGAATTTTCAGCCACTGTCGCATAACACGACATATAATCTATCAACGAAGCACTGACCATGAGCGGCGCCCCGCCAATTCCTCGCACTACAAAAAACGCCCCGCCCGGAATAATCCGAACGGGGCGTTTAGTTTTTAGCGATTATTCCTATTTCGCGATCAAAAATGTTCAGATGCAAGGCGCACCGCAGGAGGAAGTGCGAGGCGTAGCAGCGCTACGTTGAGCGCTTCATACGAGGAGCAACGCCGCAGATGGGCGTTTTTCATCGCGAATATCAACCCATTACAAAGACGAGATCTTCCTTCTCCACCTTATCCCCTTCCTTGAACTTCACCTCGGCCTATCTTGCCGTCAACCTTGGCCTTGATGTTGGTCTCCATCTTCATCGCCTCGGTTACCATGAGTACATCACCAGCCTTGACCTCATCACCGGCCTTGACATTGACCTTCAGTACCTTGCCCGGCATCGGCGCAGCCGATATGGTTGGCATTCCCCTTGTCCGCCTTCTCCCGGGCAGCTTCGTCCGTACTCGACCGACTGGTCGCGCACGGTCACAGAGCGGGCATTGCCGTTCAATTCGAAATAGACCTGGCGGGTGCCGTCTGTCTGAACCTTGCCGATAGCGTTGAGCTTGATGATCAGGGTCTTGCCGGCTTCGATATCCAGCGAGGTCTCCTGACCCGGCTCCAGCCCGTAGAAGAAGATCGGCGTCGGGATAACCGAGGTGTCGGAATACTCCTGGCGGTGCCGGTCGAAATCAGGGTAGACGTTCGGATAAAGGATGGCTGACATCAGCGCCTTGTCGTCAATCCTGTGCTCCAGCTTCTCCTCCAGCTTCAGCCGCTCCTCCTCGAAATCTACCGGTTCGAGCAGTTCACCGGGACGGCAGGTGATCGGCTGCTCATCCTTGAGAATGATCTTCTGCAGCTCCTGCGGCCACCCCTGATAAGGCTGGCCGAGCATCCCCTTGAACATGCCGACAACCGATTCGGGAAAGGCCAGTTCCTCTTTGGTGGTGAAGACATCTTCCGGCTGCAGATTGTTCTTCACGAGGAACATCGCCATGTCGCCGACCACCTTGGAGGAAGGCGTTACCTTGACGATATCGCCGAACATCATGTTGACCTTGTGGTACATCTCCTTGCACTCATCCCATCGTTCGATAAGCCCGAGCCCCGCCACCTGCGGCTTGTAGTTGGAGTACTGGCCGCCGGGGATCTCGTGATGGTAAACCTCGGCGGTGCCGGACTTGAGTCCCGACTCGAACGGCGCATAGTAGTCGCGCACCGTCTCCCAGTAGTTGGCCAGCTTCTGCAGACCGGCAGCATTCACCAGCGGGTCGCGCTCGCTCCCCTCAAGAGTCGCCACCAGGGCGTTCAGGTTCGGCTGGGCAGTCAGGCCGGAAAGAGAGGAGAGTGCCGCATCGACGATATCCACCCCGGCCTCGCTTGCCTTGAGCAGCATGGCGCTGCCGTTTGAGGAGGTATCATGGGTATGGAGATGCACCGGAATGCCGATATTCTCTTTAAGCGCCTTGACCAGCTTGTAGGCTGCCAGCGGCTTGAGCAGACCGGCCATATCCTTGATGGCAAGTATGTGCGCCCCCATCTGTTCCAGCTCCTTCGCCATACTGACATAGTATTCGAGAGGATACTTGTCCCGCCTGCGGATCGGTGATGTCGCCGGTGTAGCAGATGGCGGCTTCACAGATCTTGCCGTTCTTCCTGACCGCCTCCATGGCAACCTTCATGCCGGTGGTCCAGTTGAGCGAATCAAAAACGCGGAAGATGTCGACTCCCGAATTGGCAGCCTCTTCGACGAACTTCTGCACGACGTTGTCCGGATAATTGGTATAGCCGACGGCGTTCGAACCGCGCAGCAGCATCTGGAAGAGAATGTTCGGGATCAACTCGGAAAGCTTGTGCAGCCGCTGCCAGGGGTCTTCCTTGAGGAAGCGCATGGAGACGTCAAAGGTTGCTCCGCCCCAGCACTCCAGGGAGAAGAGCTCGGCGCCAAGATAGGAAGTCGGCTCGGCGATTTTGAGCAGGTCATGGGTACGGACGCGGGTGGCAAGATTGGACTGATGGGCATCACGCATGGTGGTGTCGGTGATAAGAAGCTTCTTCTGCTCCAGTATCCACTTGGACAGCCCTTCGGCTCCCAGCTTCATGAAGAGGTCTTTGCTGCCGGCAGGCCGCGGCTGCGTATAGTCGATCTCAGGCACTCTTGCCTCGATAAGTTCGGCAGATTTCAGCGGCTTGGTAACGCCTGGCGAACCGTTGACAATGACATCCCCGAGAAAAGAGAGCACCTTGCTGGCTCGGTCCTGCTTCTCCCTGAATCTGGAGCAGTTCCGGATGCTTATCGATAAAGGAGGTGTTACAATTCCCTTTCATGAACACCGGATGGGTGACCACGTTTTCGAGAAAACCGATATTGGTCTTGACCCCACGAACCCGGAACTCCTGCAGGGCGCGGTTCATGATATTGGCGGCATCCTTAAAGGTGAGCCCCCAGGAACTGACCTTTACCAGCAGCGAATCGTAGTGCGGAGTGATTTTGGCTCCGGTAAAGGCGTTGCCGGCGTCAAGACGGATACCGCAGCCGGCCGCCGAGCGGTAGGTTGTCAGAGTGCCGAAATCGGGGGCGAAGTTGTTGGCAGGATCTTCAGTGGTTATGCGGCACTGGATGGCATAACCGCGCATGTCGATGGCGCTCTGTGAAGGGATGTTGATCTCCGGATCAGAAAGCTTTGCCCCCTGAGCGACCAGAATCTGATGTCTGCACCAGGTTCCTGCCGGTGATCATCTCGGTGACGGTATGCTCGACCTGAATGCGCGGATTCATCTCGATGAAGTAGTAATTCCCCTCAGCGTCCACCAGGAACTCGATCGTGCCGGCATTGCGGTATTTGACATGACCGGCAATCTTGAGCGCAGCGGTGCAGAGCTCTTCACGCTGGGCACTGGGTAAGGCAGAGTGCCGGGGCAAACTCGACCACCTTCTGATGGCGGCGCTGCACCGAACAGTCCCGGTCGAAAAAGTGGACGAGATTGCCGTAGTTGTCCCCCAGCACCTGCACCTCGATATGCTTTGGGATTTTCGATGTAGCGTTCCAGAAAGACCGCGGCATTGCCGAAGGAGGCTTTTGCTTCGCTGCCGGCGGCGACAAGCCCTTCCAGCAGTTCCTTCTTGTTCCTGGCAACCCGCATGCCGCGCCCGCCGCCGCCGGCAGAAGCCTTGATGATAATCGGATAGCCATACTCCTTGGCAAATTTGAGCGCCTCCTCTTCTTTCTCGACCGGCTCCTCGGTGCCCGGAACCACCTGCACACCGGCAGCGATGGCCGCCTTGCGTCCGGCAACCTTGTCCCCCAGCGCTCGCATCATATCGGCATCGGGGCCGATAAAAGCGATGCCGGCAGCCTCGCATTTTTCGGCAAATTCGGCATTTTCAGCAAGAAAGCCGTAGCCGGGATGGATTGCGTCAACATCGGCTCTTGAGCGCCAGGGCAATGATCTCGTCAATACCGAGATAAGCATCAATCGGCGCCTTGCCCTTGCCGATAAGGTAAGCCTCATCAGCCTTGTAACGATGCAGGGAAAGTTTGTCTTCTTCCGAGTAAATGGCAACTGTACCGATACCGAGTTCAGTACATGCTCGAAAAATACGGATCGCTATCTCGCCACGATTCGCCGCCATGATTTTCCTGAAATTTTTTTTCTGCATCAAATGAATCCCTCCCGACATTTTTATGGAAATTTAAACCGCAAAACCCTGGCTAAATATTTTAGGCAAAGTAAAATAATTTAGTTATTTTAGATAGTTACGTCAATAAATCAAGCGCATAGAAACAGACTGCTCGATTATTGTCAATAAGAATAAACACTGTTCCCGGCATGATTGAAATCGCGCTGCGTTTGTGTATAATAACAGAATTGAAAATAAACTGCTCATTGTGGCAACACAAAAAACCAAAGTATTTAATAGAGAGGAGAAGTTGATGCGTAAAAGTCTGTCTGTTTATTTTATTTTACTCGGTTGCGCCACTCTTCTGGCTGCCGGCTGTGCCGGTGAAAAGAGTGCGCTTAAAAACGAACCTGCACCTGTTGCAGCAAAAGAGTCGCCTGTAACCACGGAAACCCCTGCTGTCAAGGCAACGGCTGCAAAAACGGCTGAACCTGTTGCGCCGTCCGTGACCGAGCCGGTTGCAGTCACCGCGCCATGACGATCCGGTCGCAAAGGTCGGCACGACGACCATCACCAGAAAAGAGCTTGACAGAGCAGTCAGTATCCTGGTGGCACAAAATCGAATCCAGCCCGGATCTACCCCTGAAGCTATGAAAGAGGCGCAGAAGACAGCCCTTGATCAGCTTATCTTTGCCGACCTTATCTATCAGCAGGGACTGCAGTCCCCACCCGCTGACCTGGACAAGCAGATTGAATTCAAAATGGCCCAGAACAAAAGCAAATTCGCCTCACCCGCAGAGTACGAAGCTGCCTTGCAGGCTTCAGGTATTACCGAGAAGGATCTTACCGAAATAAGCCGCAAGGATATCGTTATCAGCAATTACATACAGACCAAAATAGTTCCTTCCATAACGGTAACTGATGAAGAGGCTAAAAAATTCTACGATGAGAACAGGGCTCAACTCGGCGAAGAGCCGCAGATAAGGGTCAGTCATATTCTGATAGGGGTTGACGCCGCTGCGACACCAGAGGAAAAGGCCAAGGCCAGAGAAAAGGCCGAGGCAATCCGGAAGGAAGTTAAAGGCGGCAAAGACTTCGCCGCCGCCGCCAAGGAAGACTCAACCTGTCCAAGCAAGGAGCAGGGGGGCGACCTCGGCTTCTTCGGCAAAGGACAGATGGTTCCTGCCTTCGAACAGGCTGCCTTCGCTCTGCAACCTGGTGAAATCAGTGAAGTGGTCGAAACACAGTTTGGTTACCACATTATCAAATTGATCGATAAAAAAGATACGAAACCGCCGGCTTTCGCTGAAATCAAAGAAAAAATAACTGTTTTTCTTAAAGGGCAGAAGACTCAAAAAGCGGTTTTCGAGTATGTGACAAAATTAAGGGCAGAGTCGAAGGTAGAGATTCTTCTTTAAAGCAACCCTTTTATTATAAAAAAAGGCCCGGGGGTCATCCTCCGGGCCTTTTGTGTCTTCACACTGCGCTATTATGCGGCTGGCGGCGGCACAAACACTCTCTGCCCCAGCTCGTTATCCAGCATCAGCAGCCCGTAGCCGTTGTCCCCTATCATCTTAAGCTTGCCGATTATTTCGCGATCATTCTCCTCTTCCTCAATCTGCTCGGTCACAAACCACTGCAGGAAGATCTGTGTTGCATGATCCCTCTCCTTCACTGCCAGCTCGGTTAGATCATTGATGCATTTTGTTATGAACTGCTCGTGCTTTAATGTCTCCTGAAAGGCATTCAGGAGGGAAGGGAAGCTGCTGGCAGGCTTTGTCATCTTGTCAACAACTGCCTGCGCACCCTGGCTGTTAATGTAGTTATAGAACTTCATAAAGTGAGTCATCTCCTCCTGGTACTGGACATTGAACCAGTTTGCGACCCCTTTAAAGCCCATTTCGTTCACTGCCGCTGACATATTCAGGTAGAGATACGCCGAGAAAAGCTCGATGTTCATATGTTTGTTAAGTGCCGTGCAGACTGTTTTTGAGAGCATTGCCTATAACCTCCTTTAGTTTGTTTTTAACCAGTCTACACCAAATATTCTTGCGGTCAACCGCTCTCACGCTTGCAAGACAGAAGTAAACCATGCTAATAATTGCGCCATGAAAGATAAACCCGCAATCCTGCTGATAGACGACGAAGAAGGGAGCAGACAGGCTCTGACTCTGCTCCTGAAAGGAAATTACGATGTCACCAGCGCGGTAAGCGGCCACGAAGCCCGGCAGAAACTGGCAATGGAGCGATTTGACGTCGTCATAACCGACCTTCGCCTCCCGGACTGTAGCGGCATTGATCTTCTCAAACAGGTAAAGAGCTATCACCCGGCCACCGAGGTTATTCTGATAACCGGTCACGCCTCCGCCGAAACAGCCGTAAGCGCCATGAAGGAAGGTGCTTTCGACTACATCACCAAGCCTCTGAACCTGGAAGAGTTGCGGATAATCCTTGCCAAGGCTCTTGAAAAACGGCGACTCCTCTCTGAAAACATCTACCTCAAAAAACAGCTTAGCGATAAATACGGCTTTGCCAACATAATTGGCAACTCCCCGGCTATGCAGAACGTATTCAAGCTGATGCAGCGGATTATTAAAACCGACTCCACTATCCTTATTATGGGTGAATCCGGTACCGGTAAAGAGATTGTCGCCAAATCGATCCATTTTAACAGCCCGCGACAGGACAGACCTTTCGTGGCGGTCCACTGCGGGGCTATACCGGAGACGCTTCTCGAAAGTGAGCTGTTCGGTCATGCCAAGGGGGCATTTACCGGAGCTGTCAGAGAAAAAATAGGTAAATTCGAGAGCGCCAATCACGGCACGATTTTTCTCGATGAAATCGGCACTATGCCGTTGCACCTTCAGATCAAGCTTCTCAGAGTTCTTCAGGAACAGGAGATTGAACGGGTAGGCTCCAACACGACGCGGAAGCTCGATGTAAGAGTCATTGCCGCAACAAACCTCCCCCTCGAAAACGAGGTCAGAAACGGCCGCTTCAGGGAGGATCTTTTCTATCGACTGAATGTCATACCGCTTATCGTTCCGCCACTCAGGGAACGTAAAGAGGACATAGTCGCTCTCACCCGTTTCTTCCTGACCAAATTCTGTACGGAAATGAAGCGCAACCCCATGAATATGAGTAGACAGGCTCTGGAAGCAATGGAGATGTACGATTGGCCGGGTAATGTGCGTGAGCTGGAAAACGCTGTTGAGCGGCTTGTGGCACTGACCGAGATTGATTCGATAGCTATCACTGATCTGCCTGACAATATTGCCAGACAGCATGGCAGCATGATTTCTTTCGGCTTTGAGCTCAACGAAAACGGCCTGGATCTCGCGGCGACTGTCAGTGAAATTGAAACAAAGATAATAAGTCGCGCTCTTTCAAGAAGTGCCAATGTAACAGCCAGAGCTGCGGCTCTGTTGAAAATGAACCGGACGACACTGCTAGAGAAGATGAAACGGCTCGGGATGAAAGGGTAAGCCCACTTCTTACTACTACTTACTTACAAGAGAAACTCCACCGGATCATCCCGCCTCGGCACCACCCCCCACTCAAATTCGACCGGGTCAAAGTCGGCTATTTTATCCAGCGGCACTTTCATGTACCGCCCCCTGGCAAGCACAGCCACTGTTCCGTCCGGGAGCAGTATTTCTCCAGTGCCGTTGAATAAGCGACTGCTCTGTTCCGTAATCCGGCCGACCACACGCAGCTCAACACCGAGAGGGATTGGCTTTTTGTACTCGACGGTCAGCTCAAGGGTAACACCCCAGACCTCTTTTTTGCTGCCGATCATGACAGCCCGGCCGATTGTTTCATCAAGTATCGTGGAGGCAATACCGCCATGAAGCCTGCCGGGATAACTCTGATGGCTCTTTTTCGGGGTGAATAGTGCTACAAGGGCATTATCATCGGTTTCGTAAAATGACGCTTTGAGTCCGGCCACATTCTTGAGCCCGCAGACAAAACACATCTTTGAGTTATGCTGTTTTTTTGTGACTTTCCTCTTCATTGTATCCACTCTTGCCGTCCGAAAAAGCCGGTTTTACTTTGCACTTCCTGCATTGGCCAGACTTGCGGCAATCAGAGATATCTCCCTACCAGAATATCCAGATCAGCCTTTGCCTTCTCGGGGATAGCCTTTTTGTCGGTAATAACGGCATACTGCATAGCTGAAGCGCAGGCGCAGTTCCTTTCGGCAGCTATGCCACTTACTGCCTGGCGAATAATATTTTTAGCCATGGCAACATTCTGGTGAATAATCTTGATGATTGCTTCGACGGTCACATCTTCATGGGAGTTGTGCCAGCAGTCGTAATCTGTTGAAAGGGCGATAATGCCGTAGCAGATCTCCGCCTCCCGTGCCAGCTTGGCTTCGGTCAGATTGGTCATGCCGATGATGGCTGCACCCAGCCCCCGGTACATGAATGATTCAGCTCTGGTCGAGAACGCCGGTCCTTCCATGCAGATGTAAGTCCCGCCTCTATGCACAGTCGCCCCGACGCTTGTTGCCGCACTCACCAGCGTAGCGGAAAGAGCGGTGCAGACCGGATCGGCAAAACCGGCATGGGCAACAACGCCGTTGCCGAAGAACGTATCTTTCCTTATCCCTTTCGTCCGGTCGATGAACTGATCAGGTATGACGATATGCCCTGGAACGATCTCCTCTCTAAGGCTCCCTACCGCAGAGACAGAGATGATCTGTTCCACCCCCAGCTTTTTCATACCGTAGATATTCGCCCGATAGTTGACCTCTGAGGGGAGAAGACGATGGCCTCTGCCGTGACGGGGGAGAAAGACCATTTTCACACCATTGAGCGTTCCGGTGATGTATGCGTCCGACGGCTCGCCGAACGGTGTTGTGACAACCACCTCCCTGACATCAACAAGCCCCTCCATCTCATACAGGCCACTACCCCCAATGACCCCGATTACTTTCTTAGACATTCTCCACCTCTTTTATTGGATTACGCGGCTCCAGCCGCCCTTTAAGCTGACCGCAGGCAGCCGAAATATCCCCGCCTCTGCTGTCTCGGGTGATGACCGTTACATGCCTGTCGATCAAATATTTGTGAAACGCATCAATCGCCGCCCTTGTCGGCGCCTTGAAGCTGCACCCTTCATGCTCATTGAAAGGGATCAGATTCACCTTGTTCGGGATATCGCTGATAAGCCTTAGCAGCCTCTTTGCATCATCAAGCGAGTCGTTCAACCCGCCGATCATGACATACTCGATAGTGATTTTCCTTTGTGACGGGAGTGGATAATCACGGCACGCCTGCAGTAGTACCTTGAGCGGATATTTACGATTAATCGGCATGAGCCGGTCACGCAGCTCATCTGTGGTCGCGTTCAGGGAGACGGCAAGATTTACGGTAACACGACTGCCAAGTTCCGCCATCTGCGGGACAAGCCCGCAGGTGGAGACGGTGATACGTCGATTTGAGAGCTGCAGGCCGATCCCTTCGAGCATTATCTCGATCGCCCGGACAAGATTGTCAAGATTCTGCAGCGGTTCCCCCATCCCCATAAAGACGATATTGCGGATCTCCGCATCGCGTTTTACCGCGCAGAGCTGGTTTATAATCTCGGCGGTTGTAAGGTTTCTTTTCAAGCGGAATGTGCCGGTAAGGCAGAATTCACAGGCCATCGCACACCCCACCTGGGTGGAGATGCAGAGTGTATTCCTCCCTTCATCAGGGATAAGAACGGACTCGACCGATTCGCCGTCTTCCAGTTCAAAAAGATACTTTCTGACCCCTGCGCCACCCTCTTCCACCACGGCAGGGTGAAGTTCGCTTATATAAGCGGTCTGCTCAAGTTCAGCCCGAAGATCCTTGGAGAGGTTCGTCATCTCGGCAAAGGAAAGCGCCCCCAGTTGGTATATCCATTTGAATATCTGGGTCGCGCGGAAACGTTCCTTTCCTTTACCGGAAAGGAACTGTTCCAGTTCAATTAAATTTAAGTTTTTCAGATCAGTTTTTGACATAAATCTCCTCTATATTCCGCATACTATGTCAAACGGATTCCGCTATCAAGTGAAACGAGAGCCGCTCGGGGCACTCTGATTGACAAGTACCGGTAATTCTGCTACTTATCGCATAATCGATTGTATCCTAGCCGCAAAATGCAATAAATCGTGATCTCAGGAAGGGGAAACTGTGAGCGTGCTTTTATCAAGGTTTTTACTCTATGCCTCTGCCGTAATGCTCATTGGGGGCTGCGCTCTGAGTACAGCGTCTAAAAAGCAGTCCAGTTATCATTTCCAGATGGGGCTCTCTTACCTTGGCGAAAACAATGTCACCAGCGCACTGATAGAGTTTACGGAGGCTGAAAAAATAGACCCGGATAACTCCGAAATACAGAACTATCTGGGCATTGTCTATTTCAGAAAGAAAAAACTTGATATCTCCGAAAGTAAATATCTCCGTGCTATCGCCCTTAAACCCGACTACTCAGACGCAAGAAACAACCTTGCCGTCACCTATCTGGAGATGAGTCGATGGGACGATGCCATCTACCAACTGAAACTGGTTACTGAAGACATATTCTATCAGAATCAGTCTGCAGCGGGAATCAATCTCGCGATGGCTTATTTCAACAAAGGCAAGTTCAAGCAGTCGATGGATATATTGAGGCCACTGGCAGTAACCTACCCGCTTGATCCGATGATACGCTACAATATCGGCAGAATTTATTACGCCACCGACAAGATTGACCTTGCTATACTGGAATACAATAAAGCCATAGAACTGTATTCTGACTATCTTCAGGCTCACTACAGCCTCGGACAGGCCAACATGAAGCAGGGCAACAGAAAAGAGGCTGTAAAGCACTTCCGCGAGGTGATCAGAATATCTCCTGACACTGAAATGGCGCAATTTTCCCAGGAATATCTCGATCTTCTGAAATGAAAACCTCCAGTGCCGAAAGAGAAAACCCTTCAGAAAGCCTTGAAATAAGCGGCGTGGCTGTATGGCTTAAAGCGGCCAGAGAAGAGCGGGGAGAAACTATCGATGATGTCGCCAGAATTACCCGCATAGGCAAGAACTACCTTGAGGCAATAGAGGCAGGTGATCTTTGCAAACTCCCCAGCCTGGCATACACCAGAGGCTTCATTCGCCTTTACGCTGCCCACCTTGGACTTTCATCCGAGCAGGCAACCGTCATGATGAATGCCGGCCGGACCGCAACTGAAGACTTGCCTGCCGGCTTGCAATCCAACCGGAAACATCCCCGAAAAGCGTTGCCCGCATCCAGGCGCAGCCTGATACTGATAGCTGCTTTGACCAGCGCGCTGACAGCAGCATACTTCCTCCTTAAAAAGCCCACCATCGACAACACCCCGATCCAGAGCAGCCGGACTGAATCTTCATCTTCAGGCAGCGCAGTTAAATCACCCGATACCGCGCAGCCGCCGAGCACGTCGAAAAGCGAACCTTTACCCCAAGCAATACCTCCGCAGGAAACCAGAGAGCCTCAGAGTATCGTCTTACGCCTGAAAGCTGTTAGTGACGGGAAAATTAGTGTCACTATCGATGGCTCCGCCCCTAATGAATACGATCTCGTTGCCGGAGACCTGGTAGAGTGGATGGCGGAGAATGAAATCATGCTCGATCTCGAAAATGCGGCCTCTGTGGAAGGGGAACTTGACGGGGTTAAACTGGCCAGCTTTGGTGAGGAGGGGAGAGCAGTCCACCTCTTACTGAAAGCTGATGGCGTTCACAAAGAGTGAGGAAAGCAATAGCCCCGAATAAGGCCTTTATCAAGAACTTCTCCTGAGATGATATCAGGCCTGCCTGCAGCCAAATTGTAATGGAATATTTTTAGCAAACCGTTGGCTTGACAGTCATCAACTCCATGATAAGGTTCTCGAAAGAGATTGATCATGGAGTTATCCTTGCCAAAAAGTTCCAAACTAATTCTGCTTGTAGATGATGAGGAGAATGCCCGGATAGCCCTCTCAAGGCTTCTTACGAGAGAGGGCTATATCGTGGAGACGGCTGCCAACGGCTTCGAAGCACTCAGTTATCTGCGCGAACATGATGTAAGCCTTATCGTAACCGACATAAATATGCCGGAAATGAATGGCATTGAATTTCTTCGTGAGGTGAACAGGTCTTTCCCTGGCAGCAACGTGATCATGATAACAGCCTACGGCGGAGTTGAATCCTACATAGAGGCAATCAATCTTGGCGCATTCGAATACATAAACAAACCGGTAAAAATAGAAGAACTGAGATCGGTCCTTGAGAGAATCCTATCCGTCCCGAGCCATCAATAATGGAGGAAATAAAATGAAAACGTTCTCTACTATCCTTTTTGCATACGACTTTTCAGAGGGGTCAAATAATGCGTTTGATTATGCGCTGTCATTGGCAAACCAGTATTCTGCAAAGCTCCTGATTGTCCATGTAATAAACGAACCGGTGGATCTTCGTGGATTTTATGTCCCCCATATCTCTTTTGAGAACCTGGAGAAAGAGATCGCTGAAGGGGCCGAGCAGATGATGGATCGTTTCTGCAAAGAGAACCTGGCGGGATTTGAACGGTTCGAAAAGTACGTTATCACCGGCGTCCCCTACGAAGAAATCATCAAAAAAGCTGCTGAGAGCGGCGCAGATCTGATAATAATGGGGACTCACGGTCGTAAAGGGGTTGACCATCTGCTCTTCGGCAGCACTGCCGAGCGGGTGGTAAGGAGTGCGAACTGCCCGGTCATGACTGTTCGTTTACCCTGAAATCACTGCTGCAGCTTAAACCTTCCAGGAGAGTGGCAGGCTGCCTGCTGCTCTTTATTTTTGGTGCTCATGAAAAAACAGCTCGATAGAACTGCACCCACAATCCTCGTTATCGACGATGAAGAAAGCATCCTCAATCTTGTCGCGATCATTCTCGGAAAACGCGGCTATACAGTTATCAAGGCAGGCAGCGCACTCCAGGGACTGGAACTGGTTGCCTCCCTGAGACCTCAACTTGTTATCCTTGATTACATGATGCCGGGAATGGACGGATTAGAGGCACTAACCCGGATAAGAACCGGCTTTCCTGACACATACGTCATCATGTTCACCGGCAAAGGGAGTGAGGAGATCGCCGTTGAGCTTATGAAGGCCGGGGCATCCGACTACATTCTCAAACCCTTCAACAATCAAAATCTGGTCGACCGGGTCGAAAACGTTCTCAGGATCAGGGATGTCGAGCTAAGAAACCGGGATCTGACTCTGGAACGTGAACAGCTGCTGTATGAAATAAAAGCCTGGAACGAAGCCCTTGAACAGCGAATCCAGAAAGAGTCGGAGGCCCTCAAAAAAGCACATGCAGAGGTAGTGCAGTCCCAGAAACTGGCAACACTCGGCTATCTGGCGGCCGGCATGGCGCATGAGATCAGAAATCCGCTGAACTCCATTGCGCTCTTTGTGCAGCTTATAAAAGAGGGGGTTGAAGAGGCTGAAAAAATTGAATACGTTGAAAAGGTCCTCAAAGAAGTAGACCGGGTAGACGCGACTCTCCGCAAACTCATGGACACTGCCAAGAGACCTCGTTTTGAGCTGGTTGAGGTAAGCATAGAAGATGTCATACGAAGAACTCTCGACAGTTTCACACCACGAATGACCGCTCAGGCAGTTACGCTGAAATTCTCGCAACTGAAAAAACTGCCCCTGCTTAAAGCAGATCCCGTTGAAATTGAACAGATCTTTACTAATCTTTTCCTCAATGCTATCGACGAAATGCCTGAGGGTGGAAAGCTTGCGATTGAACTTGATTGTGATGGCCGGGATATTTTCATAATGGTCAGTGACAGTGGCAAGGGAATTCCTGCGGAGAATCTTCCCAGTATTTTTGATCCGTTTTTCAGCACAAAGAACATAGGAACAGGCATGGGACTGTCGATTGTCCTCAGAATTGTCAATAACTATGGCGGGAAAATTGAAGTCGTCGCTACCGGAACAGGTGGCACTACTTTCCTCATCTGCCTGCCTTTGTCCCAATAGCCTTCAATAAACAGACATATCCACAACACCGTTCTTTCATTTTCCCTTAAAATTAGATAGTATTGAGCCTTATATCTGATGAATGAGGCCTTGATGCTCCAGCTGCCTGTAACTGTTCTATTAATTGATGATGACGCTTTCTTTCTGAAGGTTCTTGCCGAGGCGTTCTCCGGAAGCGGCTTCACTGTTTTCACCGCTGCTGACGGTAACGAAGGGGTAAAAGCCTATTTAGACAAGAAACCGGAGGTCGTTATTTGCGATCTGATAATGCCCGGCATGGGGGGCGTCAGCACCTGCATGACCATTAGAAAGATTGCCGCCCATAATGAACCGATCATCGCCCTGCTCACCTCCATGTTCAAAGGTCCACCCAGAATGCTTGAATCGCCAGAGATGGGGGCGAAGATACATATACCAAAATCAACACATCCGCTGAATGTAGTCGTCCTTGTAGAACAGCTCCTCCACAGGGGCGGCAGAGGAAATGCACGTGTCAGCTGACGGTAGATTTTTCCTGCTTCGCAACATAACCATGCCCTACACGGAAAACGAAGCCGAGCTTCCGCAAAGGGTTGCAGAGCTTTTTTCACTCAGCAAAGACGAAATTTCAGATTTCAGGATTTTACGAAAAGGGATTGACGCCCGTAAAAAGCCCCGGATCAAGTATGTCTACACAGTCGAGTTCACTGTCGGAGATCCGGACAGATTCTGGCGACTCCATTCCGCAAAGCCCGATCTTGAAATTTCAATAAAAGCATTGCCCCCCAAGCCGGAGCGAATCAACTGCCAAAGCAGGGTAGCCATTGTCGGCAGTGGGCCTGCAGGTCTTTTTGCTGCCTTAAGGCTGGCAGAATACGGCATTGCGCCCATCTTGCTGGAACGTGGCAAACCGGTTGAAGAGCGCGTGCATGATGTAAACAGGTTCTGGCGGGATGGAACTCTCGACGTGGAAAGCAATGTTCAGTTCGGCGAAGGGGGGGCTGGAACCTTTTCTGACGGCAAGCTCACCACCAGGGTAAAAGATCCGCACAGCGGCTATGTGCTGAGACGACTTGTTGAATTCGGAGCGCCAGAGGAGATTGAGTGGCTGGCGAAGCCCCATGTCGGCACCGACCGTCTCCGCACAGTGCTGATAAATATCCGTGGATTTCTGCTGCAGCAAGGGCTTGATATCCGTTTCCAGTCAAAACTCTCCGCCGTCGGCCTTGCCGGGCAGAAAATCAGCTCGGTTATTATCAATGACCGGACTGAAGAACAGTGTGACGCTCTCATCCTTGCGCCCGGTCACAGCGCCCGCGATACCTACGCCATGCTTCATTCGAGCGGCGCTGCCATGGAGCAGAAAGCTTTTGCAGTCGGCTTCAGGGTCGAGCACCCGCAGGAGATTATTAACCGGATTCAGTACGGAATTGCTTCTGATCCACGTCTGCCGGCTGCTGATTATGCCCTGACCTGGAATGATCCGGATACAGGCCGCTCAGCCTACTCTTTCTGCATGTGCCCCGGCGGGGTCGTCATTGGCGGCGCTTCAGAAGCAGGCGGAGTTGTCACAAACGGTATGAGCGACCTGAAAAGAGCCAGTGGCCTGGCAAACAGTGCCCTGGTTGCCACTGTCAGAACTGCTGATTTCGAAACACTCTCCCCGCTTGCCGGTGTTGAGTTTCAGCGCACTCTTGAAAAACTCGCCTTTGTAGCCGGTGGCGGTGGCTTCAGAGCCCCTGCCCAGACACTGATGGACTTTATGCGCTTGAAAGGAAGGCAGCGGCTCAACTCGTCGTACCTGCCGGGTATAACTGAAGCAGCGCTGGAAGAATTATTGCCGGCAGCTCTCTCCAGAACCATAAGGAATGCTATTGTTGCCTTCGACCAGAAAATGCGCGGCTTCATAACTTCCGAAGCAACGCTTGTCGGCGTTGAAAGCCGTACCTCTGCACCATTAAGAATATTGCGCGGCGATGATTTTCAGTCACCCTCCATCAAGGGTCTTTACCCCTGCGGCGAGGGGGCAGGATATGCCGGCGGAATCATGAGCGCGGCGCTTGACGGAATCCGGGTGGCAGATGCTGTTGCAAAAAGCCTGGATCGAAAATAAACCCACTGTAAAGGACATTAATTGTGAGAAAATGTTTTGTTAAGGACATAAAAGATCGGGATCAGCTCAAAGAGGTCTTCCTTGTAAAAGAGAAGATCACAGCAATGGCAAAGAACGGCAAACCGTATCTGACCATCAAGCTGATGGATAAAAGCGGCGATGTGGACGCGAAAGTCTGGGACAATGTCGATGAGGTGGCTGGAAGGTTTGAAAAAAACGACTTTCTGGAGGTTTCGGCCAAAGCTTCGGTTTATCTTGGCAAAATGCAACTTGTCATCTCCGATCTCCGCAAAATACCTGAAGAAAATGTGATCCTTGCTGATTTTCTTCCGGAAACAGACCGGGATATCAAGGAGATGGAAGAGGAACTTGCCGCCCTTATCGGCACGCTGACAAACAGCTGGCTGAGTAAACTACTGAACGGTTTCTTCGCTGATCCGGAGGTTATGGCGCTCTACAGGGTTGCGCCGGCGGCCAAAGGGATGCACCATGTCTACCTTGGCGGTCTGCTTGAGCACTCCCTGGCAGTCGCCTCTCTGGTGGATGCTGTCGTACCGCTCTACAAAGGCATTAACAGAGATCTGTTGATTGCCGGGGCGCTTCTTCACGATGTCGGCAAAGTGCGGGAAATGAAATTTTACCGGGCATTTGATTACAGTGACGAGGGAAAGCTTATAGGGCACATAACCATCGGCGTTGAAATGATCCATGAAAGAGTCTGCCAAATCCCGGATTTCCCGCCTGAGCTTGCCATGCAACTTAAACATATGATCCTGTCCCATCACGGCCAGTATGAATACGGTTCGCCCAAACGGCCGAAAACTATCGAAGCAACGGTTTTAAACTATCTTGATGACCTTGATTCCAAGATAAACGGCATCAGGACCCATATCAGAAAAGAGGGGGAGATGCAGGGGAACTGGACAGCCTATCATCGCCTCTATGACCGCTATTTCTATGTCGACCAGGCAGAGGAGAGTCTGCCCGGGGAGCCACAACCACCCCAGGACACGCCACCTGTTGAAGTGGTGCAGGAACGGAAGGGCTTTCACAACAGCCCGTTCGACAAGCTGAAAGCTGCACAGGCAAAAGATGAGAATCTGGATCTTTTTAGAAAAGCAGGTGTTTAGGCTGAAGGCTGAAGTTAATTCTGAAAACAGGCAGGCTACAATGCAAACCCTAACTTTGTTAGCTGGAATATGAGTTGTTTTCCTTCAGCCTTCAGACTTCAGTCTATTTACCTAAAGAGAACCTCAAACCTTGTCATAGCGGTGCTGCTGCTTGTCACAGCTACGGCAGGCTGCAGAATGAAAGATACAAAGCGAGGGAATATGATTTTTGAGACAATTGTAGTGGGAGAACTGGGGGTTAACTGCTACCTGCTTGCTGACAGCCAGACGAAAGAGGGGGTAGTGATAGACCCCGGCGCAGAGCCGGAGCGGATCCTCTCCGCAGTGCAGAAAAGCGGCATGAAAGTAGTCGCGGTACTCAACACGCACGGCCATTTCGATCATATCGGCGGCAATCGCAAGGTTACCGAAGCAACCGGCGCGCCACTTATGATCAACAAAGAGGATGGACCTTTTCTTTCCCGCGCTTCGACCTCGGCAAAGATGTATGGTCTTAATGCTGACGACTCGCCCGGCCCTTCGTCATACCTTGCAGAGGGCGACCTGATCCGTTTTGGCGGACATGAAATCAAAGTTATTCACATACCGGGGCACTCACCGGGTGGATGCTGTTTTTATCTGGAAAAAGACGGCATCCTCATCAGCGGCGACTCGCTCTTTGCGGAATCAATCGGCAGAACCGACCTTCCCGGCGGGTCACAGACGCAGCTTGTCGGGGCTATCCGGGCGAAGTTGCTGACGCTGCCCGAAACGGTAAAAATATTCCCCGGACACGGGCCGTCAACGACAGTAGGTCATGAGAAAAAGCATAATCCGTATCTTGGGGGATAAACATGCTTTCAGGTAAAACCGTAATTCTTGGAGTAACCGGCGGGATTGCCGTCTACAAGGCAGTGGAACTGCTCCGGCTACTGACGAAAGCCGGCGCCGCAGTCCATGTCGTCATGACAAAGGCAGCGACAGAGTTCGTAACCCCCCTGACCTTCCAGACTCTGTCAGGAAACCCGGTTCATACCGAACTCTTCAACCTGATTACCGAACAGGAAATCGGTCACATCTCTCTTGCCGACCGGGCTGATCTCTGCATCATCGCCCCGGCCACCGCCAATTGCATCGGCAAGCTGGCGGGCGGCATTGCCGATGATCTCCTGACGACAACGATCATGGCAACGAAAGCACCGGTACTGCTTGCGCCGGCCATGAACGTCAACATGTACGAAAACGCCATCTACCGGGAGAACGAGGCCAGGCTGCAGCGCCATGGCTATCTCTTCATCCCGCCGGTGAGCGGCTCTCTCGCCTGCGGCTGGGAGGGGAAAGGGAAATTGCCGGAACCAACGGCCATCATGGAAGCAGCAGCAGCAGCGCTGACGCCAAAGGATATGGCAGGCTTGACGGTGCTGGTCACTGCCGGACCGACCCGGGAGGAGATCGATCCGGTGAGATATATCAGCAACCACTCCTCCGGCAAGATGGGGTATGCCTTGGCAAAGATTGCGCGGCGGCGCGGCGCCGACGTCATCCTCGTCAGTGGGCCGGTGGCAATCCCGCCTCCGGACGGCATAGAAACGGTTGCTGTCACGACCGCCGAAGAGATGCGCGAAGCGGTCCTGGCACGGGCGGCGGAGTGCGATCTGGTCATCAAGGCGGCTGCTGTGGCCGATTACCGGCCGGTGGAACGGTCGGACCGGAAGGTCAAGAAAAAGTCGACGGAGATGACCATCCTGCTTGGGAAAAATCCCGATATTCTGGCGGAGTTGGGGAGGATCAAACCGGCAGGGCAGATTCTGGTCGGCTTTGCGGCAGAAACGGAGAGCCTGCATGAAAATGCAGTCGCGAAACTGACCGCAAAAAACCTCGACATGATCGTGGCCAACGACGTCTCCCAGGAGGGGGCGGGCTTCAATGCCGACACCAATATCGTCACCATCATCCGGCGCGACGGGAGCTACGAAGCGCTGCCTCAACTGCCGAAGGAGCAGCTTGCAGGGGAGATCCTCACCCGGGCGCTGGCGCTGAAAAAGGCTATCTGACCGAGACGATCTTTTCCAGTTCAGCCGGAGCGGAAATCGCCGCGCGGAGCCTTTTTTTCATCTCGTCCAGCTCCTCGCCGGCAGCCTCTTTCGAGATCTTGCCGCTCTGGTAGAGCAGCCGCAGATTCTTGCGGACCGCTTCCGCCGCCTTGAGCGCCATTCTGCCGGTCGGGTCTTTCTTGAACTCCGACTCGCCGGCCGGCTCTTCCTCCGGCAGGGGAAATGCGTATGCCTGTCGGATCGTTTCGAATACCGCCTGCCGGGAGAGCTCCGTGTACTCCGCGACCTCCTCATCGCTGAGCGGAAATCGCGAGGCATCGTGCATGGTCGCGATGAGCCGCTGCCAATTGTTCAGCCGGCTCACCAGCAGGATGGAATTGAAGATCTTCTTGTTGGTGCTGAACGAAAAGATGGTTTTAGCAATCTCGCGGCGGAGCAGTTCGTCGTTCTCCTCGAAATGCTCCAGAGCCACCTTCCGTCCCATATCCCATATTTCGGGAGGGGTGAAGCTGTCGAAGCGTACTTCCCAGTAGGCGTGCTTGAGGACGACCGTCTGATAGCTCCGCATGATGCTCAGCGGCACATAGTAGCAATGGGCGACCGTATCGGCGGCAAGATGGGAGATGTAACCGTAGGCGCATGCTTTCTGGGCATCCGTCTCCGCCCTGACAAGCAGTTTTCGGGCATTATGCCAGCGATGACAGTGCTTGCGGTATCCGGCAAAGCTTTTCCCGAGCGTAATGTCGGCGGCAATGCAGCCGTAGAGGAAATCGTTGGGGAATGCGCCCAAAAGTCCGGCAACCGCGGGTGGCAAGGTATGCAGCGCCTCCAGAACCGACAGGCCAAGCTGCAGATGGAACCCCGGCCCCCACGCAAAAGAGCAGTCGGGCAGCAGGAGCAGAATAAGTGCAGCTAAAGCGAATTGGATCATAGCTGCATATTATGAATACGGAGCCGGAAAGTAAAGGGTATTGGCATGGTACAGACAGATGAAAGAGTAATTCTGGCAGGGGCGCTGCGCAGCTACCTTGAAGATCTCCTGGAGACCGGGATAGATGAACTGCCGTTGGCGATAACGCCACAGCAGCCGGTGGTTCGGCCGGAAAGCTCTGCGGCCCCAAATCAGCCCTGTGCCAGCGTTTCGGCGTCACCTGCAGCCGCTGCGCAGATTGAACCGGGGCGAGCTCCGGTAGCAGGCGACAGGGAGACGCTGGCCGATATCCGTGCTGATCTGGGCGAATGTCAACGCTGCCAGCTCTGCGCAAGCAGAAAAAATATAGTCTTCGGGAGCGGCAGCCGGAATGCAAAAATTCTCTTCGTCGGCGAGGCGCCGGGCCGGGATGAGGATTTGCAGGGGGAGCCGTTTGTCGGTGAAGCAGGACAATTGCTGACTAACATGATAAAGGCAATGGGGTATGAGCGGAGCGAAGTCTATATCTGCAATGTCCTCAAATGCCGGCCGCCCGATAACCGCAACCCCTTGCCTGAAGAGATTGCCCAATGCAGCCCGTTTCTGCTCCGCCAGGTTAAAGCCATTGCCCCGAAAGCGATAGTAGCCCTGGGAACGTTTGCCGCCCAGACCCTGCTCGGCAGCAAAGAGCCGATCAGCCGGCTCAGAGGGAGCTTTCACGACTATCACGGCATTCCGCTGATGCCGACCTTCCATCCTGCCTACCTGCTCCGTTCTCCCGAAAAAAAACGGGAAGTCTGGGCAGATTTACAGCAAGTCATGAAACTTCTGGTAAAGTAGTGCATATCGTGATTAATGTGAACTGAACCCATATTAGTGGAGGTAAACATGTACAGCTCAGGAAACGCCGAAAAAAACACCCTCGCCATGGTTCTTGCCGGCGGCAAGGGAGAGCGCCTCAGCCCCCTGACTCTCAACAGACCAAAACCGGGTGTCCCCTTTGGCGGCAAGTACAAAATCATCGACTTTGTGCTCAGCAATCTCTTTAACTCCGGCATCAAGCAGGTCTATATACTGACCCAGTACCGGGCTTATTCGCTCATGAAGCATATCCGCGAATCGTGGGGGAAATGGACCGGCCTCAACGAATTTTTTGTCGCCATATCGCCGGAGACAAAGAACGAATCCGAAGAGTGGTTCCAGGGGACCGCTGACGCCATCTACCAGTACCTCCGTTTTATCGAGTCGTCAGACGCCGAATATGTGGCCATCTTTGGCGGCGATCATATCTACAAGATGGATATCAGCCAGATGATAAATTTTCACCGGATGAACCGGGCGGACATCACCGTCTCCGCCATTGAGGTCCCGGTTGGCGAAGCTTTCCGCTTCGGTGTCGTGGTTGTGGACGAGGACAACCGCGTTATCGGTTTCCAGGAAAAACCTTCCGATCCGACCACGGTGCCTGGACGGGATGTCTGTTATGCCTCCATGGGCAACTATATCTTCTCCACCAGAAAACTGATTGAAGTACTGCAGGAGGGGAAAAAACGCCATGCTGATCTGGACTTCGGCAAGCATGTCATCCCGGCCATGCTTGAGAACTCTGACAGGGTCTTCGCCTACAACTTCAATGACAACCTGATTCCCGGAATGAAGTCTGAAGAGCGCGGTTACTGGAAGGACGTCGGCACAATCGACTCATACTACGAATCCAACATGGACCTGATTAATGTTTCGCCGCAGTTGAACCTTTACAATTACAAGTGGCCGATACTGACCAATCAAGGAAATCTGCCGCCGGCAAAGACGATCTTTGATGAAGAAGAGCGCCGTGGCGTGAATATCGACTCCTATGTCTGCGCAGGCTGCATTACCAGCGGGGGGACTGTCCGCCGCTCCATAATCGGGCCAAAGACAAGAATCAACAGTTACAGCCTGGTAGAAGACTCCATTGTCTTTGAGAACGTCAACATCGGCAGGCATACAAAAATTAAAAAAGCAATAATTGACAAGAATCTGGTTATCCCCGACAACACCGTCATCGGTTATGACCACGAGGCTGACCGGAAAAGAGGCTTTACAGTTACGGATTCAGGAATAGTTCTGGTGTCAACGCAGGAGAGCCTAAAGTAAATCGAGTTTAACCTAACTCGAACTCGCAACTGTTTTTATACTTCAGCCTTCAGGTATTGTTCTATCCTCCCTAAACCTTCAACCGCCCCGGCAGAGATCGAGATCTGCCCGGGCGGAACCTGTGCCTCCCGTGGATTTATCCGGATCAAAGTTGCCTTGCCGGTCGCCGCCATTCGCTCCCCCATGTAACGGATCGTCGGAATCGCCGTTCCTGCCCCAAGTTCCACCACCACCAGCCGCGCATTACGATGATCGGTGAGAAACTCATCGTAGCGCCGCTCCTGCTCCCGGGTCCTGTCCGACAGCCAGGAGAAGTCGCCAAACATGAGAATATTGGGCCTCGCCACCCCGCCGCAGCTGATACATGCAGGAATCCGCTCCGCTTTCATGGTTTCGATATTCACCGGCACCTCCTCCCGGTTGTCCCATATGGCATTCGAGCAGGGGGAGAGGCACTGCAGATGATGAATCGAGCCGTGCACCTCCATAATGGCATCCTCCGCAAACCCCGCCTTCTGGAACTGCCCGTCAACATTGGAAGTCACCACGAAATGGTCAAGATTGAATGCTGAAATCCATTTCCTGAGAACCTGAAACCCTGCATGGGGAATCGTTTCGCGGTAAAGATTCGTTCGGTGGCCGTAGAATCCCCAACCGAAAGCAGGATCACGCTCGAAATGTTGCGGATTCGCCGCCTGGACAAAGCTCAAACCGAGACGACGGTACATCGGATAGGCGTTCCAGAAGCCATGATCACCGCGAAAATCGGGCAGCCCCGAATCCACCCCCATGCCGGCACCGGCGGTGATAATCAGGACCTCCGCAGTTCTTATCGCGGCAGCGGCTTCTGCTGCCTGTTCTTCAAGATTCATGATTTCTTCTTCATCCTTGCAAACTTCAAGCCTTCTATCCGCCTTCATATATCCAGCGGACTCCTCGGTTCTTTTAGCTTGCTCCTCCCTTTCAAGTACCCTTAAACCCATCCCCACCCTGCCCTCCCCTTGAAAGGGAGGGGATTTTTGGCCAGTGCTCTTATCTAACCGGACACACTGTCAGATACTGGGCTAACAGTGCTTTCGGGAAATCGATCATGGTTGCAATTCCTTGAAACTTTTAATTTACATACTACAAATGGTTCCTCACACAAATCTGTGCAAGGTAGTAGGCATGGGTAAGTCTCCCATGCAGTGATAAAGATTCAGAATGTAGTTCTTTGCCGATCTGAAACCGTAGGCCCGGTGGCTGATGACCTTGGCCTTGTTGTTGAGCCCTTCGACGGCACCGTTCGAGATCGGCATATCGAAATAGGTGAGGATGTTTTCCTCGTGCCGTTTCAGCAGGAGAGCAAAGTCCTGCATCGGCTTGATCTTTGATTCCATAGCCCACGTGAACCACTGGTCCATGAACTTGGTGGCAATCTCTTTTGTAGCCGACTGCCAGAAGTCACGGAACGACTCCTTGAGCAGATAGGCCCGGTGGATTTTCAGGTTCAGCGTTTCCAGGAAACTGAGACTGGCCTTTTGCTTGTCCGTCAGATTCCATGGGTTCTTGAGCCAGATATAACGGGTGCCGGCCAGAACATCTTTGTGCTCATTAGCTCTTGTCGTTGACTTCCTGTCGTCTGACAATGTCCACGGCCTCCGTGAGTTTCCGGACGATGTGGAACTTGTCGAAGACCAGAGTTGCCTGCGGTGCCTTTGCTTTAATCGCCTCGATGAATGACGGCCACATGTCGCAACAGATGCCGACAAGTTTAGCCGTTCGCTCAGGGCCGAAGAACTCAAAGAAGGCATTAAGGGTATCTTTGGTTCGTCCTTCGCCACTCCAGATGAGGGTTCCGGTTCTCAGGTCATAAACATTGGTGAGATACACATGACCCTTTTGCCGGGAGATCTCATCAATGCCGATATGGGTGATACAGCTCAAATCCCTGCGGGCCAGCCCAAAGGCAACCACATAGGCGACAGCGGCGGCAACCGTGCCCCAGGAACACTGGAACTGACGGGCCACCTGGAGCCACGGCAACGGCTTTGCCCAGGTGGCAATGGTGACAGCAAATGCTTTGGTCAGCCGCTTCTTCCCTGCAGCCCACGGCATGCGCTCAACATGGACAGACTTGCATCTGGACAGGTGACGCGGCAGGGAGCATATACCAGGGTGACTGGTATTCCCCAGAGGGGTACATGGCGAAATCGTCTTTCAGAGAGCGTATCCCGATAATCACCGGGAGTGCCACACACCCCACAGCGTGGGTGGTAGCGAAGGTCAGGCACGATGGTGACAATCAGTTCGGAACCCGCTTTCCAACGGATTCGATGCGAAATCCTTGCAACTCAAGAGTCTCGCGGATAAGCTGTTTGACAAGCATGGGTTCCTCCTACAGATAGATATGGTTGGTCGCGCTTCCATAACTACCTGATGGAACTCATGCTTTTCAATTTTTAAACGTACAAATTCATGCACTGATTTCTGAGACGAACCCTACAAAAGCTTCCGTATATTTTCGAGCAAATCTTTCCAAACTCTGCAAAATAGCTGATTGTCCTTCTGGAGTACCATGCTGAAAGAGATGAAATCGCACTGTCACCTAAAACCCGGGCAAAAAGGGACAAAACGACTCGTTGAGCAGTATGGCAAATCGCTCCTCTGTGTCCGCTATCGCTATGACGAGAATCGCAGAGTACGTCTTAAAACCGTAGAAATCATCGTTGAAGAAAAACCCTGACAACCACCGTTCAGTTTTAAGGATAACGATATAGCACCGATAACGGTAGCATTTGAAGAAACCGAATTGAGAGCGAAATTGCACAAGATGCGGGCAAAATGGGATCCGATTGCAAAAGTCTGGCTTGTGCCATATCGCCTGATACGCGGAACAGAGCTTGAAGCAAGAATTCCTGAAGAGTATTTAAACGGTAACAAAAAGCCATAAAGCATCTTATATAGGATGCCTGATAGGTTTCCTATATGAGAAACAAGATTATATAGGAAACAAGTTTCCTATATAGGGAAACCGTTGATTAACGAGTTGGTGATAGACATGGATGTAATTTTCCTTGATCAAAATAAATGGATAGACCTAGCTAGAATACATACTGGCAAGGACAAGGCTCCTGCACGTCAGACACTACATGAGGAACTTAAGACGGCTGTGACTAAAGGTAAGGTTATCTTTCCGCTTACGGTCGCTCACATACTAGAAACTTCTAAACGGAATGATCCAGATAGTCGTGCACGTCTTGCTGAAGTGCAAACTGAGCTGAGCAAAGGCTACGTTTTTAGAAGTAGTAAGGCACGGCTACTATTGGAGATGCGGAGCGCACTAAAGCGACTATTCAGCGAGCCGGAGATAGAGTTACCACCGCATTGGGTGATTGTCCCCGGCTTTATGCAGGCATTCGAGCACTTTGATGAAATGGTTGCACCACCTAATGAGGCGCAACGTACCAGATTATTAAACCAACATATCGATCCCAAGGTTCAACTGTACGATTACCTTGTTAGTCAAGACGACTCGGCACGTAGAGCCGCCCATCAAATGTATGCGTCGGAATCGGACGCATTGGTTACGCGCATTGAGGAGCGACGGAAACTTTGGTCAACGGTGACTCCTGCTACTCGTGAAAGAGCATACGCAGCACGGCTCTTTTTCGACCATCAGGGATTTTTGGTGCATGAACTTGAATCAATTGGTCATTCGGTGGACGAGTTGAAAGCTTTGGGAGGATCAGCAATTATCCAGTTTATGGCTGCTGTGCCGACGTTCGCTATTGAGGTTGCTCTGTCAGTATCTTTGGAAAAACAGAGTCGCCCAATCCACGCGAACGACATCCGTGATATGCATTCATTCTGTTCTGCAATCCCATACGCATCGCGATTGATTGCGGAAAACACCTTCGTGACTCTTGCTCGCCAGTCCAAACTGGACTCCCGCTATGGATGCAGCATTTCTACAAAGCTTGACGACCTTTCAGGCCTGTATATTTAAGTACGGTGCTAAGAGGTTTGCTTTCAATGCTCCATCTGACGCAGACGCAGCAGGGGAAACGCGGAAGGGTCGGCCCTACACGAGACAAAGTATAAAGTGATCGTCCAACAAGACAGAAGCACCGGCCTAAAACCGCCGGTGTTCTGCCGAGCCGTTCGCTGAGAAAATGATTTGACTTGAAGCAATTATCAGCGTACGATTTAACGTACGAAATGGAGGTAAGACAAAATGACAACACTATCAGCAACAGAAGCAAGAAAATCCCTATATAACCTCGTCGATGACGTTGCTTTATCGCATGACCCGATTCAGATTGTTGGCAAACGGCACTCAGCAGTTCTCATTTCAGAAGACGATTGGCGTGCTATCCAGGAAACTTTGTATCTCACATCAATTCCTGGCATGCGAGAATCCATCAAGAAAGGTCTTAAAACCCCGGTAGACGAGTGCAGCGAGGAACTTGCATGGTAAGCTGGCAACTTGTTTTTACCAAACAGGCGCAAAAAGATGCAAAGAAGATCGCGCACTCCGGGCTTAAACCGCAAGCCGAACGACTCCTTGAAATTATCAAAGAAAACCCCTTAAAAAATCCCCCACCATA
>CAWEPN010000023.1:0-30086 GCA_963810975.1 uncultured delta proteobacterium
TTTCTCAGCTTGCTGCGTCTGTCGAAACCGTTGGATGAAACCCATGCGTCAAACCAGATTGACAAACCGGCAGTAAGAGCTATAGGTTCAGTTGATATGATTTTATGCCTGAGAAGGAGATAACTCATGAAAAGCCTGGTGCGTATTCTTATGTGCAGCCTTTTACTGCTGCCTGGTGTCACATTGGACGCAGAAGGGGCGTATAATGGCTCTTGTGCCGCTGATGTTGCCAAGTACTGCAAGGGGGTCGAGCCTGGCGGTGGGAGGGTTACTGCCTGCCTGAAGGAGCACGAAGCCGAACTGTCGACAGAGTGCAAGGATGAGCAGAAGGCCATGCAATGGCGAACCAGGCGCGCTCCAGCTGAATGCGCTGATGATGTGGTGCAGTTCTGTGCTGATGTGAGGCCGGTTGACAGGCGTGTTATCAGGTGTCTGTTGAAGAACGCCAAGGTGCTCTCGAGCGAATGCCAAGAGCGTCTTAATGCCGGGCGTTAAGCTGAACAAGAGTAACGGTCAGGCCATCAGCATACTCAGAAATGGAAAGTCCCGGTTGAAGAAGCGTTTGTGCTGACACCGGTCGCCTGGAAATGAACGGTAACAGGCAATTTCCGCATTCCCCGCTTATATTCAATATATCTGTTATATCCGTACACTCACTATTAGTGGTATAACACGCCTGTTTTAGAGTTGCTCTTCCACAGGTCCTAAGGATAAAATTTAATGTCAATCCCCATCTCCTACAGCTTTCGCAATCTCTGGACCCGCCGCATGACTACCGTGCTGACCGCTGCCGGCATGGCAATGGTGGTGTTTGTCTTTGCGGCAACCCTCATGCTGGCGGATGGTCTGCAGAAGACGTTGGTGGAGACCGGTTCGCCTGACAATGTCGTGGTCATCAGGCGGGCGTCACAGTCGGAGGTGCAGAGCGGTGTGGAAAGGCTCCAGGCGTCAATTGTGGAGAGTCGTCCAGAAGTGGCGCTGGGGAGTGACGGCAGGCCACTGCTGGCCAAGGAGTTGGTGGTGCTGATCAATCTGCCGAAAAGAGGGACAAAAAAACCGGCCAATGTTGTCATTCGCGGCATCGGTCAGGCGTCGCTGGCGATCAGGCCTCAAGTAAAGCTGGCTATGGGGCGGATGCCGCGGCCAGGATCATCTGAAATCATTGCCGGCGCCGGCATCTCGAAGCGCTTTGAAGGCGCGGGACTTGGCGAGCATCTCCGTTTTGCCCAGCGTGACTGGACAGTGGTGGGGATATTTGACGCCGGCAGTACCGGTTTCTCCTCCGAGATCTGGGGTGATGCGGATCAGCTGATGCAGTCGTTCCGCCGGCCGGTCTACTCTTCGGTCACATTCAAACTCAAAGACAACAACCTTTTCGATTCTCTGAAAACTGCCCTTGAGAGCGACCCGCGGATGACGGTAGAGGCAAAGCGCGAAACCAAGTACTATCTCGACCAGTCGGAATCAATGGCTAAATTCCTCAGGATTTTGGGGATGGCGCTGACTATTATCTTTTCTCTGGGCGCTGTAATAGGGGCAATGATCACCATGTACGCGGCAGTCGCCAACAGGATTGTCGAGATAGGCACGCTCCGGGCGCTTGGTTTTCAGCGGCGGAGTATTCTGCTGGCATTCGTCATGGAGTCGCTCTTTCTCGGCCTTCTGGGGGGGGTGGTCGGGCTGTTTGCCGCATCATTTCTCCAACTGCTGACTATTTCCACCATGAACTGGCAGTCATTTGCCGAACTGGCTTTTTCTTTCACCCTTTCCGGCGATGTAGCGGTAAAATCGATTTTCTTCTCCCTGTTTATGGGGCTGGCAGGCGGCCTGCTGCCCGCTTTCAGGGCGGCGCGGATGAATATTGTCGATGCCCTGCGCGCTAATTAATCTGGATTAGGCAGTTAAAGATGTCCTGCGGCGCTCCAAATGCCCAATCCGTAATGCTACGGGCAAGTCGCTTCTTCAGAACATCTCCAACTGCCGTTTTAAAATTAAGTTTCCGGAGTAACCATGTTTTCCATACACAAACGATCCGAAGTCCTGATTCTGCTTATGCTGATCCTGTCGATCACGCTGTACGGACTTGAATACCTTATCTTCGGGCAGGTCCGTGACATTGGCTTCGGTTTTCTCGGCAATCTCGCTTTTCTGCCGATATATGTCCTGTTTGTCACCTTCATGATTGAAAGTATCCTCAAGCGGCGTGAAAAGGATGTTCTCCACCAGAAGATGAACATGGTTATCGGCGTCTTTTTCAGTGAAGTGGGGACACCGCTTCTAAAGGACGGCTTCAGTTTTCTGGTTGATAAAGAGGATATGGCTGCCAGAGTAAAAATTTCAGCTCAGTGGAGTGATGCCGATTACAAAAGTCTTGCACTCTTTCTTGACAGTGGCAATATGATGATGGAGAGCAGGTTATGCAGTATGGACTGTCTCAAGGAATTTCTTGTGGCAAGGCGCTATTTCATGCTCAGTCTGTTGGAAAATCCCAACCTGCTTGAGCATAGCAGATTCACTGAACTTCTCTGGGCTGTGTTTCATCTTCTTGAAGAACTCCAGACGCGGGAAAGTTTAGCAGGCTTGCCCGATGCGGACATGGATCATCTTGCCGGCGATATAAAGCGTGCCTACACTCATCTTTTGAAAATGTGGGTTGTCTACCTGCAGCACCTGAAAAGCGATTACCCGTATCTGTACTCTCTGGCTATCAGGAACAATCCGCTCAATCCTGACGCACGGGTTGAACTCGTTTGAAAATTAAAAAAACGGGGCGGAGATTGCTCTCTGCACCGTGGCGTCAACAGCTCATTGTTTAGCACGTACTCATTTCACTTGCCGAAGGCCACCAGGAACTGTTGCAGCAACTGCGGGGCGTATGATTTTATCTTTCCGCTCATGAAAGTCCATGATCCCCGATCGAAACCCTTCGAACAGAGGCTTGCAGATACTGTTAGCCGCTTGGTTCAATATATGAAATCATCAAGAAATTCGCATTCTTCTCTACGATTTCTCCATTTAAAATGGAGAGTTGACGCCGACGATGAAACTGTGGCGAAAAGTTATTTATGAGAAGCATAAACAAGAGTTAGAAGAGATGTACACTGACCACAGTAACTGAAATCGTCATCACAGATACGGAGGAAAACAATGAAACAGGTCAAATAAGGTGGCAGTTCTTGGGGCAGGGGTGATGGGCGCGACCATTGCCGCGCACCTCGCTAACGCAGGTATTCAGGTGCTCCTGCTCGATATCGTCCCGAGAGAGCCTAATGAAGATGAAAAAGCGGCTGGACTTGATATCAGCGATCCCAAGGTGCGTAATAGCATCGCTGCAGACGGACTTGAAGGGCTGAAAAAGATGAAACCCGCTCCATTTTTCCTGCCGGACTACGCTGCTAATTGCGAAGTGGGTAACTTTGACGATGATCTTGGCGAAGCTGCATGAGTGCGACTGGGTAATTGAGGCTGTTATCGAGAATATGGCGATAAAAAAGCAGCTCTTTACCGAGAAGAATCGTCCCGAACCTAGAAAGATGGCGCCATCCTCTCCACCAACACCAGCGGTCTGTCAGTCAACGAAATGGCGGAATGCCTGCCTGAAAGCGTTCGTAAAAACTTTCTGCTGACCCACTTCTTCAACCCGCCACGATATATGCGCTTGATGGAAATAGTCTCCTGTAAATGGATACCGTCCCGCGATGTGGCGGCATTCATGGGGGACTTCATCGCCAAAAGACTTGGAAAAGGGATCGTTATGCCAAGGATACTCCCAATTTCATAGGCAACCGGATCGGTATCTATGCCATCTGCAACTGCGTCCGTACGATGATGGAGATGGGGATGACGGTGGAAGAGGTGGATGTGATGGCCGGCCCGGCGACTGCCCGCCCCAAGAGCGCCGCCTTCCGCACCTCCGATCTGGTCGGACTCGACACCCTCCAACATGTGGCACACAACTCGTACGACCTGCTGCGTGAATGACGAGGAGCGGGAGATATTCAGCTTCCGGATTTCATAGAGAGAGATGGTCGCTAAAGGGCTCCTCGGTAACAAGAGCAGGCAGGGATTTTTCAAGAAAGTGAAGAGGAAGAGGGCGGCACGGAATTTTTCTACTACGATTATACAACCGGTGAGTATGCACCGTCGCAGCGTGCCGAAGTTTGCTTCGATTGAAGCGGCCAAGTCGATCGACGATCCGGGAAAGCGGCTGCAGGCAGTGATCTACGGCTAATGACAAGGCTGCCGAGTTCGCCTGGATGAATATGCGCGACACGCTGATCTACACATTTAACAGGATTCCGGAGATCGCTGACGACATAGTCAATATCGATAATGCCATGAAGTGGGGCTTCAACTGGGAGATCGGCCCCTTCGAAATGCTGGATGCGATTGGCGTGGCTTATTTTGTCAAGCGGGCAGAGAAGGACGGCGTGGAGGTTCCTGAAGGTCTGAAAGCAGTTGACTGTTTCTACAAGTTTGAAAACGGTCAAAGCCATTACTACAGTATCCTTGAACGTGAATACCGCGCAGTTCCGCAGAAAGCGGACCATATCAGCCTAACTATCCTGAAGAAAAACAACAAGATGGTGGAAAAGAACAGCGGCGCTTCGGTGATTGATCTGGATGACGGGGTTTTCTGCCTGGAGTTCCACACCAAGATGAATGCCATCGGCAACGAAATTCTCTCCGATGACCCACAAGGCGATCAAGCGTAGCGAAGAAGAAGGCATAGGTCTGGTAATTGCCAACGAAGGGCAGATGTTCTCCGCCGGGGCCAATCTGATGCTGCTGGTAATGGCGATAGCAGAAGGGGCTTATGATGAAATTGCCATGACTGTCAGGGGCTTCCAGAAAGCGATGATGGCAATCAAATATTCGAAAATTCCGGTGGTAGCTGCTCCCCATAGTCTGGTTTTGGGTGGCGGCTGCGAGGTTTGTCTCCATGCCGATGCCATGATCCCTCATGCCGAAACCTACATGGGGCTGGTGGAAATCGGAGTTGGCCTGCTTCCTGGTGGTGGCAGTACCAAGGAGATGGCCATCCGCGCCATAAAGCTGGCCGAAGAAAACGATATTGACGCTACTCCTTTTATCTTCAAGAATTATATGAATATTGCCATGGCCAAAGTGAGTATGTCAGCAGCCGAACTTGGGCCGATGGGTTTTATGCGTCAGGGCGATTCGATTACCATGGACATCGACAAGCGGATTTATGATGCCAAGCTCAAGGCGATTTCGATGGCTGCCAACTATCGTCCCGGTCGTCCCTTGATTGACCTGAAGGCTCCCGGCAGAGGCGTTGCCGCCAGCATCAAATCCCAGCTCTGGAATATGCAGCAGGGCGGCTTTATCTCCGAGTACGATGCAATTCCTGGCAGGGACTATTGCCGATGTCATCACCGGTGGTGATGTGCCGACCGGCACCCTGATAACAGAAGAGTATCTGCTTGAGCTTGAGCGGGAAGCGTTCGTCCGCCTCTGCGGCCAGAAGAAGACTCTGGAGCGGATTCAGCATATGTTGAAGAAGGGTAAGCCGCTGAGAAATTAGAATAGCGATTCAGTGAGGGGGATCCTTGTGAGCTCGTCACGGATCTAGAGCGCAATAGAGCAAGATCGGGAGCCGGCGAATGCAAGTATTCAGCCACTACAAACGGAGGATATCTCATGAGAAACGCATATATTCTGGCAGCCTATCGCACACCGGGCTGTAAGGCAAAAAAAGGGAAATTAAAGGATGTCCGCCCGGATGATCTGGCAGCAGTTGCCATTAAAGGGCTATTGGAGAAGACCGGTATAAATCCGCTGCTGATGTTGAAGATATCATTATCGGCTGTGCGTTCCCGGAAGGGGAGCAGGGGATGAACTTTGCCAGGATTGCGGCCATGAAAGCCGGCGTTCCGGTCGAAGTTCCCGCCCAGACGGTCAACCGCTTCTGCTCATCAGGCCTCCAGACCATCGCTTCGGCGGCGGAGCGGATCATGGCTGGTTTTGCTGACTGCATCATCGCCGGCGGCGCCGAGAGTATGAGCATGATACCGATGGGAGGCGCCAAGTATAGCGCCAATCCAGGGCTGATGGCCAGTTGGCCGGAAGCGTTTGCCTCCATGGGGATCACCGCCGAACTGGTGGCCGACAAATATGGGATCAGCCGGGAAGCGCAGGACGCTTTTGCCGCCGAAAGTCATGTCAAGGCCGCCGCGGCTATTGCGGCAGGTAGGTTCAAAGACGAGATCATTCCGGTAGAAGTCGAGAACTGCGCCTGGTAAACGGTAAGATGAAAAGGAGCAAGGAGAATTGTCGATACCGATGACGGCGTACGGGGCGACACTACTGCCACCGGTCTGGAGAAACTGAAGCCGGCTTTCAAGGCGACAGGTACGGTAACGGCCGGTAATTCTTCGCAGATGACCGACGGCGCCGCCGCTGTGCTGGTGGTTTCCGAGGATTATCTCAAGAAAACCGGCAAAAAGGCTCTGGCACGTTTCGTTGCCTTTGCGGTTAAAGGGGTGCCGCCCGAAATCATGGGGATCGGCCCGATAGCAGCCATACCGGCGGCGCTTAAGCTGGCCGGACTATCTCTGGAAGATATCGGCCTGATTGAACTGAATGAAGCTTTTGCCGCCCAGTCACTCGCCTGTGTAAAGGGAGCTTGGTATCGATACGGCCAGGGTCAATGTCAATGGCGGCGCCATTGCTCTCGGGCATCCGCTTGGCTGCACCGGTGCCAAGTTGACTGCCAGCATTCTCCACGAGATGCAGCGCACGAATACCCGCTACGGCATGGTTTCCATGTGCATCGGTGGTGGTATGGGTGCGGCAGGGATTTTTGAGAAAGTGTAGGATAACAGAAATCCGCCACAGAGACACAGAGAAAATCTAAAACCTTTTACTAATCAAGACAAAGAAAACTGAAAAGAAATATATTCTTTGACATTTTAAATCCCGGCGCAATTATCTTTTGTTTTTAAGCATTTCTCTGAGTCTCTGTGTCTCTGTGGCAAAAAAAAACTGGTCTATTAAATATACGAGGATGAATAAACTGACATTGTCATTTTTGTCAACAATTGAAATTGAGAGTACGTAACGATTGCCTTTTATCCGCTGATACTATAAATTGTCCTTCCTTCATTTCCCACCCCAAGATCAGATCCGAGAGGCTGATATGCTCAAAAAACAACATACCCTTGCGGATTTACGCGATTCGATTGACTCTATAGACAGCCGTATTATGGGGCTTCTCAACGAGCGGGCCAATCTGGTGCTGGAAGTCGGTCGTCTGAAGCAGGCTGAAAGCCGTGAATTTCATGTTCCCAATCGTGAACGGGAAATTTACGAGCGGCTCACTGCTGTCAATCCCGGGCCTTTTCCTAATGAGGCGCTCCGCTCTGTCTTTCGCGAGATAATCTCCGCGTCCCTTGCACTGGAAACGCCGATGCGGGTTGCATTTCTGGGGCCGAAGGCGACTTTTTCCCACCTTGCCACCATGCAGCAGTTTGGACTTTCCGCCGAACTGATTCCGCAAAAATCGATTCCGGCTGTTTTTGAAGAGGTTGAGAAGGATCGTGCTCTCTACGGCGTCGTCCCGGTCGAGAATTCTACCGAAGGGGTTGTTTCCCATACCCTCGATATGTTCATGGAGAGTGAACTGAAGATTCGAGCGGAATCTCTCCTTGAGGTTTCACATTACCTGCTTTCCAAAACCGGGAGGATGGAGGATATCAAGAAGGTCTACTCCCATCCGCAGCCGCTCGCTCAGTGCCGTAACTGGCTTGAAGAGAATCTGCCCCATATTCCGGTGGTTGACGTGGCCTCAACCACGATGGCGGCGCAGATCGTCAGCGAGGATTATTCCGCGGCTGCGGTAGCAAGCGAGTATGCGGCGTCTGTTTACGATCTCAAGGTTGTCAGGGAGCGGATCGAGGACCAGGTGAACAACTTTACCCGTTTTCTGGTCATCGGCAAGAAGCTGGCTGACTGCAGCGGCGATGACAAGACTTCACTAATGTTTGCAGTCAAGGATGAGCCGGGAATTCTTTACCGGATGCTGGAGCCGTTTGCCAGTCGCGGAGTCAACCTTTGCAAGATCGAATCGCGCCCCATGAAAAAGAAAGCGTGGGAATATATCTTCTTTCTTGACCTTGTCGGCCACATTTCTGAGCCGAATGTCGAGGCGGCTGTGCAGGAGCTCAAGGGCTACTGCCAATTTGTAAAATTACTTGGTTCCTACCCGAGGGCGAAATAATATGCCGCTGATAAATCGTCTCGCAGTTGTCGGTGTCGGTCTTATAGGCGGCTCTCTTGCCCGTGTTTTGCGCGAGAAGGGTGAAGTTGGTGAAATTGTCGGTATCGGCAGGGGGGCTGCCAATCTGCAGAGAGCTGTGGAACTTGGTGTTATCGACCGTTATGAGCACGACCTGAAAAAAGGCGTTGAAGATGCGGATCTGGTATTTCTGGCCACTCCAGTCTGCACAATTGCCGATATCGTAGCTGAAATTGCCCCGGCGCTGCATAGTGGCGCAATTGTCACTGATGGCGGCAGTGTCAAGGAGGAGATAGTTCTTCGCTGCGAAGAGCTGCTGCCGCAGAACACTTATTTTGTCGGTGGTCACCCGATAGCAGGGACGGAGAAGTCAGGAGTGGATGCTTCGTTTTCGACCCTGTATAAGGGTAAGCGCTGTATTATTACCCCTACCGCCAGGACGGACGCCAGGGCGCTTGGGAAAGTAGTCAGAATGTGGGAGCTTGCCGGAAGTGAAGTGGTGCAGATGAACCCTGCCAAGCACGATAAGGTGTTTGCCGCGATTTCCCATCTGCCGCATATGGTGGCGTATAGTCTTGTCAATGCAGTCGGTGATTATGACGGCTGCGATGAAAATATTCTCAAATATTCGGCCGGCGGCTTCAGGGATTTCACCCGGATAGCTTCTTCCGATCCGGTCATGTGGCGGGATATAGCGCTTCAAAACAGGGCTGCAGTGCTGGAGATGATGGATTTTTTCGCAGCGAGTCATGCGGAGCTGCGCGCTTTGGTAGCGAACTCCGATGCGGAAGGGCTGGAGAAGTTTTTTGAGCGGTCACGCGATCACAGAGAGAGTATTCTCTAGTTGGCAAACAGTAGCCAGTGGCTAGTAGTCAGGAGTCAGAATACAGTTGATTTAAAGGAGCATATTTTGAACAGTTACACAGTGCATCCTGCTAAAGCTGTCAAAGGGGAGATTTCAGTCCCTGGTGACAAGTCCATTTCACATCGTTCCATTATACTCGGCTCCATTGCCCGGGGGATAACGACTGTTAGCGGGTTTCTCCGTGGTGAGGACAATATCGCCACACTGAACGCCTTTCGTTCAATGGGCACGGAAATAGAGGATGACGGCGTCACGCTGAAGATCCATGGCAAAGGGCTGCACGGGCTGTCAGAGGCAGATGATGTTATTGATTGCGGCAATTCCGGCACCTCTATCAGACTTTTGACCGGACTTCTCTCAGGGCAGTCTTTTTTTTCCGTGTTGACCGGGGATAAGTATCTGCGCAAAAGGCCGATGAAACGGGTGGTAACTCCGCTCGCCGCCATGGGGGCAAAAATTGCCGGACGTGCCGGCGGGGAGAAAGCTCCCCTGGGCATCACCGGCGGTGCTCTTCGCGGTATTTCATATGACTCGCCGGTCGCCAGCGCCCAGGTGAAATCCGCAATCCTGCTGGCAGGCCTGTATGCCGCTGGTGAAACGACGGTCAGGGAGCCGCATCTTTCCCGCGATCATTCAGAACGGATGCTGAAGCATTTTGGCGCCGATATTGATTCTCGCGGCACTGAAGTGACCATACGCGGCGGGCGCGAACTGCGGGCTCAGGAAATTATTGTGCCCGGCGATATCTCTTCTTCTGCTTTTTTCATGGTTGCCGGCTTGATAACCCCCGGTTCGGAACTTTTGATAAAAGGGGTCGGTGTAAATCCGACCAGAACCGGCATAATTGATATCCTGACCTTGATGGGGGGGAAGATCACCCTGCTGAATCAGCGTGAAGTTTCCGGCGAGCCGATCGCGGATATTCTCGTGCAATCATCAGCTCTCCACGGTATCGAGATTTCAGGCGACCTTGTCCCGAGAGCGATAGACGAATTTCCGGTGATCTCTGTTGCTGCCGCAATGGCTGCCGGGAAGACCGTTATCAGGGATGCCAGGGAGCTGCGCGTCAAGGAGACCGACCGGATCAAGGCGATGGCGGATAATCTCCGTCTCGCCGGTGTGAAAGTGGAGGAAGCGGATGACGGGATGACGGTATATGGGGCTGAAAAGTTCACGGCATTCCACGCTGATAGCTGCGGCGATCACCGGATTGCCATGTCGATGCTGATAGCCGGACTTGTTGCCTCCGGGCCGTGCACTGTTGATGACACAGAGTGCATTTCTACTTCTTTTCCGAATTTCTTTACCCTTCTTGAGCAGGTTTCCCGGTAATGATTGTTGCTGAATGTTCTGAAAATAAACAGCTTATAGTCGCGATCGACGGCCCTTCCGGCGCCGGTAAGAGTAGCGTTACAAAGGCACTGGCAGCCCGGCTTGGTTATACACATATCGATACGGGCGCTATGTTCAGGGTCGTAGCGCTCATGGCTTCACGGAGTGGAATTGCTGCTGACGATGATCATGCTCTTGCGGAGCTTTGTGCCGGTCTGAATATCGAATTCGTCGTTGCGGATGGAGTTTGCCGGGTTTTCGCCAACGGGGAGGATGCCACAGCTGACATCAGAAACCCTCGTATAAGTATGCTGACTTCCAGGGTTGCCGCCGTTCCTGCTGTTCGTGATCATCTTCTCCTGCTGCAGAGAAAGATGGGTGAAAAGGGTGGGGTTGTCCTGGAAGGTAGAGACATCGGAACAGTTGTTTTTCCTGACGCCGACATCAAATTTTTTCTCACCGCTTCTGCTGACGAGCGGGGCAGAAGGCGATTTGCTGAACTGCAAGCAAAAGGCAGCGTGGTAACTCTTGAGCAGATAGTAGCCGAAGTGATCCAGCGTGATAATCAGGATATGACCCGGGAGTACGCTCCTCTGCGGCGGGCTGAAGATGCCATCGTAATCGACTCAACGGCGTTATCTCTTGAAGAGGTCATAGCATTGATGGAAGAAAACATTCATCGCAAGGAGATCTGCGAAACGGTATGAACGTCATTGTCGCCAAACATGCAGGCTTCTGTTTCGGAGTGGAGCGCGCCACTCTAATGGCTTTTGAGAAGGCCTCGGAAGAGGATGGTTGCAGGACATGCACCCTTGGCCCGATCATTCACTCTCCCCAGGTGGTAGAGAGGCTTGAAGAGAAAGGGGTGAAGGTTATCAAAAGCCTTTCCGAGATCGAAACCGGCCGGGTTATTCTTCGTTCTCATGGGGTCACGGCTGCTGAAATGAAAGAGGCATATGATAAGGGGCTTGATGTCGTCGATGCCACCTGCCCGTTTGTAAAAAAGGCGCAGAAACAGGTGCAGATGCTTTCTGAAGAAGGTTACGATATGGTGATTGTCGGCGAACAGGAGCACCCGGAAGTTGAAGGGATTGTCTCTTATGCCACCGGCAGAGTCTTTGTGATAGCCTCAGCTGCGGATGCTTTGAATCTTCCGGAAATGAAGAAGACGGGAGTCGTAGCTCAGACGACGCAGTCATATCGACGCTGCAAGCAGTGGTGGCTGTCTGTCTTGCGAAAACTCAGGAGCTGCGGGTCTTTAATACTATCTGCGATGCGACTTCTGTTCGTCAGGAAGAGGCAAAAGCCATCGCCGGGGATGTCGGCTGTATGCTGGTAATCGGCGGATTTAATAGTGCCAATACCAGAAGGCTGACTGAAGTTTGCAGGGAAATACAGCAGAATACTCATCATATCGAAACTGCCGAGCAGCTGTCTCCCGACTGGTTTGCCGGAGTTGAAGCCGTTGGGGTCACCGCCGGCGCCTCAACGCCAAAATGGCTGATTGACGAGGTTTTGAAGGGGATAAAAGCTCACTGTGTGGACAAAAAGTGTTGAACTTTAAATAAATTGTTGTTACGTTGTCAAAATTGTGAAGATGAATAGCCAGGGGGTAGGGATAGATGACCGGAGATGGAAAACAGCAGAGAAACAATGACGCGCCGATAAAGCGCTTCAAGGATATTGAAGATGAACATGAAACCGGCAGTGTTGAATTCGCAGAGCTTTTTCAGGGCAGTCTGAATCAGCCTAAAGCTGGCGAAGTTGTTAAGGGGACTGTGGTCCAGATTACCCAGGAATTTGTCATGGTTGATGTGGGCTACAAATCTGAAGGTTGTGTTCATGTTGAAGAATTTATGGATGAAGATGGCGTTGTAACCGTCCAGCCAGGCGACAAGGTTTATGTTCTTTTCCAGAAAGGGGAAACTGCCAAGGGGCACCTGATCCTTTCCAAGCGTAAGGCTGAGCAGCTTGTCGGCTGGGAAAGAGTGGCGGAAGCAGGTGGCGAAGGCGGCACAATTGAAGGCAAGATTGTCGGCAAGGTAAAGGGCGGACTTACTGTTGACATCGGTCTCCCGGCCTTTCTTCCAGCTTCTCAGGTAGATATTCGCCCAGGTGGAAATCTTGACCGTTATATCGGCCAGACAACCACTTTCCGTATTCTGAAGCTTAACCGCAAGCGTGGCAATGTTGTCCTTTCCCGGCGCGTAATCCTTGAAGAGGATCGTGGCCAGGTTCGTGACGAGACGCTTGCCTCAATAGAAGAAGGGCAGATTCGTGATGGCATTGTCAAGAATTTGACCGATTACGGCGCATTCGTTGATGTAGGCGGTGTTGACGGTCTTCTGCATGTGACTGATATGTCATGGGGAAAGCTCAATCACCCCTCTGAGCTGATAAACGTTGGTGACAGCATCAAGGTAAAGGTGCTCAAGTACGACAGCGCCAAGGGCAAGATCTCTCTCGGAATGAAGCAGACAATCCCGGATCCATGGCTTGAAGTCGAGTCCAAATTCTCGGTAGGTGAGAAAGTTACCGGCCGCGTGGTCAGTCTTATGGAGTATGGGGCGTTTGTTGCGCTTTCAGACGGAGTAGAGGGGCTCATTCATGTTTCTGAAATGTCGTGGACAAAAAGGGTGCGGCATCCGTCCGAGATCTTAACAGTAGGCGATTCTGTCGAAACCTTGATACTCGGGATAGATATACCAAATCGTCGTATCTCCCTTGGACTCAAGCAGACCCAGCCAAATCCATGGCTCTGTCTGGAAGAGCGTTACCCGGTCGGCACTAAACTTGAGGGACAGATCAAGAATATTACCGACTTCGGGGCATTCATCGGCGTAGAAGATGGTATTGACGGCCTTGTTCACGTATCTGACATATCCTGGACCAAGCGTATCAAGCACCCTGGCGAGATTTTCACAAAAGGGCAGACAATCCAGGCAGTTGTGTTAAATATTGACCCTGCCAATGAAAGGCTTTCCCTTGGGGTAAAACAGCTCAATCCCGATCCATGGACGATTGTCCCGGAAAAATACAAACCAGGCACACGTGTCAATGGAAAGGTCACTTCAGTGACTGACTTTGGCGTGTTTATGGAGATCGAAGACGGTATAGAGGGTCTGATTCACGTGTCAGAGCTTTCTCAGGAAAAAGTTCCTTCCGCGAAAGAGTTTACGACTGTCGGCACTGAATTCGAGGCAGTTGTCCTTAATGTTGATGTGCAGGACCGAAAAATTGCGCTTTCGCTCAAGGCTCTTCAGTCGGCAATTGAAAAAGAGGAGATCAAGGGTTATATGGGGGGGCAGAATGAGGCTTTCTCCAGCCTCGGCGATTTAATGTCACTGAAATAATAATAATAAAAATGACAATTGATTGATAATTTCTTATGGGGAGCCCTCTGGTTTAACCGGGGGCTCTTATTTTATTGAGTAGTTTTAACCGAGGTGTTTAATGACAAAAAGTGAACTTGTAGAAAGAATCATGGAAACGAACGGTTTTCTCAACCGCAAAGAGTCAGAGCTTGTTATTAATATAATTTTTGATTCCATGGCAAATGCACTGAAGAACGGCGATAAAGTTGAGATCCGTGGGTTCGGGAGTTTCACTGTCCGTGAGCGGGAAGCTCGCGAAGCAAGAAACCCCAAGAACGGCGAGATTGTCAAGATTGCCGCTAAAAGGACACCTTTTTTCAAAACAGGTAAGGAGTTGAAAGAGAGAGTTAACTCTCTCTAGTTGCCAGGATAGTGCAAGCTTAAGCCCGGCTGGCGGAATTGGTAGACGCAAGGGACTTAAAAACCCGCACTCTGACCGAATTAGCCCTGTAATATTAACTTATTGCAGGGTTTTTTTCTGCTCAAATTGACAGTTTATTGACATATAGAATTTTTGTCCTTTTCTGAGCGTTTTTATGTTATATCTGTCTAATCAGGGCGCATAGCTCAGCGGGAGAGCACTGCCTTCACACGGCAGGGGTCGTAGGTTCAATCCCTACTGCGCCCACCAATAAACACGAACGGCCAGGTCAAAAATCCTGGCCGTTTTTGCGTTGTAATATCAGTATGTTGCAACTCAAGATGAGCAAATCACAAATTCAAGCAAGCATTTCAAGAACACAATTCCCCACTAATTCAGTCAAGTCCGTGCCTTAGCCGTGCCTTAGCCGTGCCATATAGACCGTTTTTAAACAGCGTGTGCCGATCAAGGGCCCAAGTTGGATGCCGTTTAACATCGGTATGGATGCAACTTGTTCTGGTGGTTGCTTCTATTGCTATGTCACCACATAGTTGGAACGTTCTCTCTTGAATTCGAGCATCATGACCTAAATGCATCAATGTTACGATAGATTCAAAAAATCATTTGAGGTATGTGTTGGTTCAATGATAAAATCTTTCTGAAAAATTCAACTCGCGTTTTCTGAGCTGTCCGGAAAATCTTACTTGCATAACTGGGAGGTGCTCCATGAAAGAGCATAGGTTAAGTAAAAGGGTTAATTCCGAAAAAGTCTGTTTACTGGAACTGGGCAATGAGTTTTATCCGGCCACGCTTAAAAATATCTCTTTCGGTGGCGCTCTGGTACGTACACCCAATATGCAGCATGGGCTTCGTATAGCTGATAGGTGTACTATTTGTATGAACGGGGAGTTTTCACGAGAATATCCATGTAAAGTTATCCGGGTTGAACCTTCTTATGTCGCCTTGGAGTTTATCAACTGGCACTAAATAAATTGGAACATTTCGTATTTGAATATAAGGCCGCCCATCACGGAGCGGTTTTTTTTGTTAAAACCCCTTTTTTTGAAAGTTGCTGAAATCATGGTATTCTTTGATTTGGAGGATGAAATGCGGGTAGGTTTCATTAAACTTAATCATGATGAAATACGACTGTTTATCCACACTGAAGTGGGTGATTCGATATTAACGTTGCGCCCAGGTGAATCTTTTAACGGTGTAACCTTTAGGCAGTTCATGGTTGATAGTTCCGGAATAATGGAAATCCCGGACAGAAGAAAATTCCGCCGGTTAGTAAGAAATCACCCCTGATCGAGGAGTAGAGCCGCTTATCACTGAGCGGCTTTTTTGTTCTTCAATTCTTAGTGGTAAGACAAAGGCTTTCTATTATTTATGACCGTCCTCAAGTGAGAAAAAGTTTCATGGTCTAGCGGTCTGAACTTAATCCCTATTCCATGAAAATTATTTCGAACAACAAAGCCGTCCAGATTTACAATTGATGATTTCGATGCGCTTGGTATGCTCAAAGATATCGAGGCAATGTGACCGATTGGAAGAAGATGATTTGTACTCAGAAATAGACCCGTAAGACTAATGTCTACCGTTGAAGCTGCAAAACTCTGACCGTCTGCCATGACCATAACCTGAGAAACAAAACGAGTCCTCTTTGACAGTCTAGCATTCATAGCTCGCATCTCCTTTAAAACGTTGTTACCACTTTAATTATAAGCAGTGCAACAATTATTTTAAAGATCATTATAAAAAAAGCCCCTGATCTCTCAGAGGCTTTCTTTTTGCTCATCAGCAGCAGAACTTAAATGCCGAATTGAAAATACAAAGAGCGGTTACTTGTGGGAAAGCCCCTTGACGAAAGGCCCTTATAAAGATATAAGAGGAAGCCTCAAAGCTGCTGCGAAGAGGGCAGGAGTAGAAATAAATAAAGCTGTAGACCCTTTGCCCGGATGGCGGAATTGGTAGACGCAAGGGACTTAAAATCCCTCGGCCGTAAGGCTGTGCCGGTTCGATTCCGGCTCCGGGCACCACCAGTAAAATAAAGGCTTCACAGGTTATTCTGTGGGGCCTTTTTTATGTCTGTTAATATCGTTTTGGTACAGTTTTGGTACAGTTCGACGGCAAGCCGTCCTGGTTCGTCCGGGACAACGGGGCCGGCTTCGCCATGGAGGATGCGGAAAACCTCTGCTCTTCCAGGCATCATCACCCCGTCTTCACCCGCCATGCTCACCACACCTCTACCGTGAATTCATGAATCTTTCCTTAAACTGCACCTTGCAACCTACCCAAAGAATAGTAAAGTTGTAACTAAACATGGCCGCAATCGGCCGTATACCGCTGGTGCGACGAGAACACCCCGGCACTCCTGCCGGCTTTTCTGTCAGACAAACTGCACGGAAGGAAGTAGAGATGGCCCAAATGAATGGCGACATCACGGCACGGCCCGCCCGGAAAAAGGACGAGCTTGCGGTTGTGCGCAAAATAATGGAAAAGGAGCTGCGGGAGTCCGAGGACAATTTCTTCAAAGCTTTCCAGGCCGTGCCGGCGCTCCTTTCCATCAGCAGCCTGGCGGACGGAAGGTATGTCGAGGTCAACGAGGCGCTCGAAAAGACCCTCGGCTACCGCAGGGAAGAGGTCATCGGCCACACCGCCACCGAGATCGGCATCTGGGAAAACCCGGCTGAACGCGACCGGTTGGTCCGGCTGTTGCGGGAGGGGAACAGGGTCCGTGACATGGAAGTCCGTCTGAGGAGCGGGACGGGAGGAGTAATTATCGGCTCATTGTCAGCGGAGATCATCAACGTCCAGGGGGAAGAGTGCCTCATCGCTCTGACGCGCGATATTACCGCGGTCAAGCGGGCAGAGGATGCTCTGCGGGAGAGCGAAAAGCTTTTCCGGGCCACATTCAATCAGGCTGCGGTCGGCATTGCCCATACAGGCCTGAATGGCAGATGGTTACGGGTCAATCAGAAGTTCTGCGAAATCCTCGGCTACTCGGAAGAAGAGCTGATGGGGCTGGATATTAAAGCCATTACCCATCCCGATGATCTGGAAATAAGCGCCAAGTACATCCAGCTCTTGTTGGACGGGAAGCTCGAGAATTACTCCCTGGAGAAACGCTATCTGCGCAAGGACGGCTCCACCGTCTGGGTAAATATCACCGTGTCGATGGTGCACGACCGCGACGGACGTAACCTGTTTCACGTTGGCGTGGTGGAAGATATCACCGCCCGCAAGAAGATCGAGGCGGAACTGCGGGAAAGCGAAAGACGCTATCGCTCCCTGTTTGAAAACATGCTGGAGGGGTTCGCCTACTGCAAGATGCTTTTCGATCACCAGGGCAGTCCGGAAGATTTTATCTTTATCGATGTCAACAGCGCATTCATTCGGCTGACCGGCCTGGCTGACGTTGTCGACAAGAAAGCCACCGAGGCGATTCCGGGGATTAAAGAAGCACATCCGGAGTTGTTCGAGGTTTACGGCCGCGTCGCGTCGACAGGAATCCCGGAGACATTCGAAATCGAATTCGAGCCTCTGGGAATATGGTTGTTCGTCACTGCCTACAGTATGCAACAGGAATACTTCGTTGCTGTGTTCGATAACATCACCGAGCGCAAGCGGGCGGCGGAGGAGATCGAAATCCTGAACACCGACCTGGCGGCGCGGGCCGTTGACCTGGAGAATGCCAACCGGGAACTGGAGGCGTTCAGCTATTCGGCATCTCATGACCTGCGCAAACCCCTGACGGTCATCAACGGCTACTGCCAGATCATCCAGGAGCTGTGCGGCATCCGCCTGGACGAACAGTGCCGGCAGTATCTGCAGGAAATTTATGACGGGACCATGCGCATGAACGAGCTCATCGATTCCCTGCTCAAGTTCTCCTGCGTGACGCGCAGCGAACTGCACCGGGAAACGGTCGACCTCAGCGGGATCGCGAAGACGGTGGCGGCGGAACTGGGGCTGACCGAGCCCGGACGCCGGGTTATTTTCCAGATTGCCGAAGGAATGTACGCCACCGGAGATAAAAACCTGCTGCGGGCGGTGCTGGAAAACCTCCTCGGCAACGCCTGGAAGTACACCAGCATGCGGGAGGAGGCAGTCATCGAATTCGGCGTTACCGACATCGACGGGAAACGCGCCTGGTTCGTCCGCGACAACGGGACCGGCTTCGCCATGGCCGACGCCGACAAGCTCTTCTTACCCTTCCAGCGTCTTGCCGGCACGGAAGATCTCGAGGGGCACGGCATCGGCCTCGCCACGGTGGAACGGATCATCAGGCGGCACGGGGGCAAGATATGGGCCGACGGCGAACCGGGCAAGGGGGCGACATTCTGGTTCACGTTGCAATAGTAGTGCGTCCATTTAAGGAGGAAACCATGAGAATACTGATAGCTGACGATGACCCTGAGAGACTCTATGAATGGGCACGGGAACCGAAAGAGAAGCTGATTTTTGAACGGGGTGATCACAATAATATTATGGCGGTAAATTCACAGGCATACTTATAAAGCAGTTGAACGGTTCATTGTTTCACTATTAGTGATTTTATAGGACTTAAAATCCCTCGGCCGTAAGGCTGTGCCGGTTCGATTCCGGCTCCGCGCACCACCTATCAGTTTAATACAGTCCAAAGCAGTATAAAAAGCCTTGAGAAATCAGGGCATTTTTTATTATCTTCATCCTATACGGTCCACGTTTATTTTGTTGCATTTTGATGGCAGGAGTTGAGTAATGCTTATCGAGCTACATTCCCATACATCTGAGCACTCATCTTGCGGCAGAGTGAAAGCCGCTGATCTTCTTCACTTTGTTGTGAGTCAGGGTGTTCATGGAGTTGTTCTGACTGACCATCACTACTTGTGGAGTGATGAAGAGTTAGCCAGTTTGCGCAAGGAGTCAGGCATTCCTGATGATTTTCTGCTCTTCTCAGGGCAGGAGGTAACAACCGCTGATGTCGGTGATGTGCTTGTTTACGGGGCGACTGAAGTTATACATCAATCCATTCTCCTGAACGAACTCCGCAATAAATACCCTGAAGCAGCTCTTGTCTGGGCGCACCCCTATCGAGGGAATAGACGACCGACTTCCATAGAACTGTTCAACGCCGCCTTTGATGCAATCGAGATCGTCAATCCCCACCAGTGGAAGAGTGGCAACGAAGCGGGAATTTCTGACTGGCAGGACTGGGGCTTTGTTGCCAGCGGAGGTTCAGATATTCATTCCGCCGATCCGCCCGGATTTTATCCTACAGAGTTTTCTGCAGATATAAGCAGCATGGCTGCTCTTGTTTCAGCGATAAAGGACGGTCATTGCCGGCCGGTTCTTGCTCACCCGTACCACATACACAAGCAGGAAGAGTTTGCAAATTTGATTGAAAAATAATGACGAGGCATGTTGGCTCCGGCGGGAGGCTGCTCTATGCAAGGAATTGAAAGATGCATGCGCAATGATTTTGGCTAAGTCCTGCTAAGGTAGGCCCAGTCAAATAATAACGGGCTTTTCAATTTGACAGATGACTGTATTACGCGTATTAACTTGGTGTAATTTTTTAATGTTATGGAGGGTGTAGTGCTTGAGTTGTTTTCACAGGATTTACTGAGAGCCGCTGGAATCATTACTTAATGACCTGCGGCTTTTTTCGTATCAGGCATCTGCGTTAAAGGAACTATTTAAGTGAATATTCTGCTGGTTGTTGCAGCAGAGCATCGGACTGAAAATGCTGCGCTGGTCTGCCCGAAATGATAGAACTGTCACAACTGGGGCGAATGAAATGAAAAAAGATAGCCGTTACGATACCACAGGGCTTGAAGAGAACGAATTTGAACCCGGCTCTAACGATTCTGTCCTCAAAAACCTGTGCGGCATTACCACGGTTGTCGAAATGGAACAGGCAGAGACCCTTGCTCTGTTACAGACCACCGAGGAGATGCTTGACCGATTCGATCAGGACCACCGCTTTACCGAAGCTGACATCTGCTCCATGCATCGGATTTGGCTGGAAAGCATCTACTCCTGGGCAGGCAGCTACCGTCAAGTGATGATGAGCAAAGGCGGCTTTCCGTTTGCGGCTCCGGCATATATTCCGAAACTGATGGTGAATTTTGAAAAGGACATCCTGGCACGTCATACCCCCTGCCACGGTGGCGATGATACTGTTGCGTTATCACTCGCAATTGTACATGTCGAACTGGTGCTGATTCACCCATTCCGCGAAGGCAATGGTCGACTGGCGCGACTTTTGGCAATACTGATGGGATTACAGGCTGGCCTGCCGATGCTGGTATTCGATGAGTTGGAAGGTAAACTCCGGGAAGCGTACTTTTCCGCTGTCAGGGCAGGAGTGGGAGAAGATTACAAACCGATGGCAAACATCTTCAAAAGGATTATCGAGCAGAGCCGGAACGAGGACCAGAGGTAAGAGCTTGGTTTTGCAGCTGCGTCAACTCCTGTGCCGTCATCTTGATCCCTTCAACCGCTGACGAAGAAAGAACCGAACGGAGCAGCGCCTGACGCCGCTTTTCAGGATTAAGCAGGAATTTGTTGGTTTGGCTGAGTGATTGCTGTTTCATAGGTTATTTATACGATAAATCGCTGATAAATAAAAGAGTTAAGTTTGAAGAGTGGATGGTGAATGGAGCCTCGATAGCCGTTACCGGGTGCTCGGCAAGGTGTGGCTAGGAGACATCGTCAAACCGGCAAAAGGTCTATCCAATAGCAAAAGGGTGACGGCACAGAACAAGATCAACCAGAAGCATCTGGATTTTGTTGTCTGTACTTCGGCGGATTTGTCTGTTGTCGGCGTGGTGGAACTGGACGACAAGTCACATGAGAAGGCAGACAGGGCAGGGCGGGATGAGTTTGTTGATCAAGCGTTGGCTGGGGCGAAGATCCCGATTATTCATTTTCCGGTAAAGAAAGGGTATGAACTTCAGGAGGTAAGGGCGAAGCTGGTTGAGGCGTTTAAGATCATGACTGAAACTGTCAGTGCAGATATCAGCGAAGAAGGAGGCTCCGAGCCGCAGGCATCACAGGAAGCAGAAGAACAGCGGACTGAAAATACTGCGCCGGTCTGCCCGAAATGTGCAGCGAACATGGTGAAACGACAGGCGAAGAATGGCCCGCATGAGGGGAAGTTTTTCTGGGCATGTTCGACGTATCCCAAGTGTCGGCAGGTAGTGGCACTTTAATAGTGGCGGTCGGCAGCTCTTGACGCATTAACCAAGCAGCAGGCCGAGGCAACAGAACTGGTAGCAGCCCGCAAGAGTGATTTAAAGGTATCACTGGCCTTGATGCCGCAATTGCCAAAGCTGAGAAGGAACGGCAGCAGTATAAATCAGCAAAAGATGCCTACACCGCCAACCTGAATGTTGCCCAGGATCTTGAAAACCGCCAGCAGAATCTGCAAAAGATGCTGCAACTGCTGGAGACACTGACCGGTGATCTCAAAGCCAAACAGGCAGAGCTGGACAAGAAGAAGCAAGGTTTTCAGCCTGAACTGCTTCAACAGACCCGTCAGGACAAGGAGCAGCTGCTTGCCGATATCGCGACCCTTCGCCAGCAGATCATCGACCTTGGCCGGAACGCTGAACGGCTTGAAGATGAGATCACGCAACTTAAAGAGTGCAGGAAGAATTGCAGTTAAGCAGCTGGAAATAAATTCATTCGAGGAAAAGGAAAAGCTGGTCAAGTTCCTCCGCAATCAGGTCTTCAAGAACGTCTCAGCGCAGCTCTCCGAACGTTTCCGCGAAGAGATCAGCCTCCGGGCAGACCGGATCTACCGGACCATTGCCGAAACGGATGAAGAGCTGTACTGGGGCGAGAATTACCAGATCGTGCTCAAGGATATGCAGGACGGCACCATGCGGGAGCGGAGCGATGACCAGCTCTCCGGCGGCCAGACCATGAGCGCGGTCGTTGCCCTGCGCCTGGCGCTGCTGCAGACCATCGGCGCCCGCATCGCCTTCTTCGATGAGCCGACCTCAAACCTGGATGCTGCCCGGCGGGAGAACCTGGCCCATGCCTTCCGCGCCATCGATGTCGGCCGGGAAGAGGTGACCGAGCACTGGTACGATCAGCTCTTCCTCATCAGTCATGATGTGGCCTTTACCGAGATTACGGATCAGATGATTCAGGTGGGGAGTAATGGCGGCGTAGACTATGCCAACAAAGAGGCTAGCAAACCTAAACGTAGGTGATTTAGTTGACTTGATCCGACCAACTTTTGCACGGGAACAGATAGGGGACGGTGTCTCAAGTGCGGAAATACTGGCATTGACCAACTCACCCCGCGTCCCCTCTCGCCAAGGCCTCGCGGTGAGCTGGTGCCGCAAGATCCCAACGATGAACCGGCGGAAAAGCTGCTAGAGCGGATCAAAGCATCAAAAACAGCAACAGGTGAAATCCGAAACGGGGCAGACAAAAAGGCACCAAAACTTTATAAAACCAGAAGGACGGATTATGAATAACTCCGAAATGCTTATCTATCAGGCGCCGGACGGGACGATCAGGATCGACGTTCGACTGGAGGACGAGACGGTCTGGCTGACGCAGGATCACATGGCGCAGTTGTTCGGCAAAAGCAAAAAAACCATCTCGGAACATATCCGGAACATCTTCGGCGAGAGTGAGCTTGATGAACAGGTGGTTGTCCGGAAATTCCGGACAACCACCCGGCATGGCGCCATAGAAGGCAAAACCCAGTCGAAGGAGGTCAACTTCTACAGCCTGAACGAGGTCATCTCCGTTGGTTAGTCGTTGACGCCATAGTTGAGAAGGTCGATTTCGTCCTAATCGCCGTTGAAGGAAACCACGACTGGATTCACCGCCGTGACAGCATCTCCTGGATGGAAGCTTTGTCACGGATGGGGTATGCGGAAGCTTCTCAAAGGTAATCCTGAAAGCTTGCAGATTGTAGCGTCACCCTTGACAGTAAGAACTGTACCCGTTGTGTTCGTAATAGTCGATTATTGCTGTGGGAATTGATGGTTGTAGTCTGTGAGTTTCCTTAGTGAGGTCTCCTCTAGACGAATACGCTGGACAAGTGTACCAATGCTGTACAAAATAATCAGACGTAATAAATAAGCTTTAGAAAACAGATAGATATAATAAAATGGAAATACATATATCTATTAACCAGGCAACAGCATAAAGTAAAAATACTCTTATAGTCCGCAATCATTTTGTTTTGTCATTTATACGCTTCTTTCAGCTTTCCGGTCATCATCCTCAACCCCTTTTGACAATTCCTCTGTAAGAGATGTGATTACAGACCCTGATGGACATGGCTGTTTCGATACGGCGACGAGTAGAAGGCTGTCTGAAAACCAATTTTACTTCTGTCTTCTACCTTCAGCCCACATAAAAGGAGCAGTATGGCTATTAACAATAACAAGAATGTTTCAGCAGAGACGCTGCTGCATGACCATGAAATGAATGTGTACCAGATCGAACTACAGGTACAGAACACAGAGCTGCGCCGGGTTCAGGAGGAGCTTGAGGCCCAGCAGATCGAGCTGGAACTGCAAAACGATGAACTCCGCCGGGCCAGGGAGGAGCTGGAGGTATCACGGAATAAGTATACCGAGCTTTATGATTTTGCGCCGGTCGGTTATTTCACCTTTGATCCAGGCGGACTGATACGGGAGGTAAATCTTACCGGTGCGCAGCTGCTGGGAATAGAGCAGGGAACGGTTGACCAATACATCCTTTAGCAACTGTATTGCCGATACAGACGGGCGGGAGATGTTTTCCGGCCACCTTGCCACGGTTTTGAGCTCCCGGCATTCAGAAATGTGACCTCAGGCTCAAGGGTAAAGACGGGACGGTGATCTATGGTCAGCTGCAGAGCGTCAAGGTGGATGGTGTTGGAAAATAAGGCAGGCTTTATCCTTTCCTCAATTGTTGACGGCACGGTTGGCAAGACGCTGGAAACCGAAATTCAGGATGCCCGCGAATATGCCGAGAACATTGTTGAAACCGTCCACAAACCGCTAGTGGTGCTGAATTCAGATCTGAAAATACTTACCGCCAATCAGAGCTTTTATGAAACATTCAAGGTAACTCCCGAGGAGACAATCGGCTATTTCATTTACGACCTTGGCAACGGACAATGGGACATCCCCAAACTTCGGGTACTCTTTGAAGATATTCTCCCCAATGATACGGTTTTCAATGGATATGAAGTCGACCACAAGTTTCCCCGTATTGGCCGCAAGATTATTCTCCTCAACGCCCGCCAGATTTTCAGGAAAAAAATCGGTTCACACATAATCCTTCTGGCCATGGAAGACAATACTGCGCGGACACTGGCTGAAGAGGCTCTGCTTAAAGCAGGGGCACTGCAGAGTGCCATTTTCAACAGCGCCAACTTCTCCAGTATCGCTACCGACGCCAAGGGGGTCATCCAGATCTTCAACGTCGGCGCAGAAAAGATGCTCGGCTACACCGCCGCAGAGGTGATGAACAAGATCACCCCGGCCGACATCTCCGATCCGCAGGAAGTTATCGCCCGCGCCGCAGCATTGAGCCTTGAGCTGGAAACCCCGATTACTCCGGGTTTCGAGGCACTGGTGTTCAAGGCGTCACGCGGCATTGAGGATATTTATGAGCTGACCTATATCCGCAAGGATGGCAGCCGCTTTCCCGCAGTTGTCTCTGTCACCGCGCTGCGCGATGAGCAGGACGCCATTATCGGTTATCTGCTCATCGGCACTGACAACACGGCACGGATGCAGATCGAAGCGGAGCGGGTTCGGCTGGAGCAGGTACTGCAGGATAAGAATGTCGAACTGGAGCGTGCCACGCATCTCGCTGAAAAAGCCAACCAGGCGAAATCCGATTTCCTCTCCAGCATGAGCCATGAGCTGCGTACCCCCTTAAGTGCGATCCTCGGATTTGCTCAACTGATCGAATCGGGCTCGCCAGAGCCGACTCCGAATCAGAAGCGCAGCATAGATCAGATTCTCAAGGCAGGCTGGTACCTGCTGGAGCTGATCAACGAAATTCTTGATCTTGCCTTGATTGAATCCGGCAAACTCTCCATGTCGCTGGAACCGGTTTCTCTATCCTGAAATCATGCACGAATGCGCAGCTTTGATAGAACCCCAGGCAAAAAAACATGACATCAGCGTAACCTTTACCCCTTTGGAAAAACTCTGCTTTGTCAGAGCCGACCGGACGCGGATCAAGCAGGTTCTCATCAACCTTCTTTCCAACGCGATTAAATACAACAGGCCGGGCGGATCAGTGGTCGTAAGCAGTCACACTGACCGGTGACCGATGTGATTCGTATCAGCGTCCTGGACACCGGCAATGGTCTGGCTCCGCATCAGCTTGAGCAGCTTTTTCAGCCGTTCAATCGCCTCGGACAGGAAACCAGCGGTGTAGCAGGGGACCGGAATCGGCCTGGTAGTCTCCAAGCGTCTGGTTGAATGGATGGAGGGGGTCATCGGTGTGGAAAGCACCGTCGGTACAGGGGAGCGAGTTCTGGATCGAGCTGAAGCTGACGACCGAGCTAAAAGCGTCAGTCAGGACAGCCGAATCATGCGGCAAAACTACCTGACTCGGACGCAGGACGATGAAACGGTTCACACACTGCTCTATGTCGAGGATAACCCTGCCAATATGATGCTGGTCGAGGATATTATTGCGCGCCGCCCGGATATCCGCCTGCTGACTGCCCGGAACGGTAAAAGCGGCATAGAGCTGGCGCGCGCCTCCCTGCCGGATGTTATCCTGATGGATATCAATCTGCCCGGTATCAGCGGCATAGACGCAATGAAAATACTGGCTGTAGACCAGACAACAGCTCATATCCCGGTGATTGCGCTCAGTGCCAATGCCATGCCGCGCGATATCGAGAAGGGGCTGGAGGCCGGCTTTTTCCGCTATCTCACCAAGCCGATCAAGGTTAACGAGTTCATGAATACGCTTGATGAGGCATTGGAATATACAAAACAGGCAGCGATAAGGGAACACCATGATGATTACCGAGGCCGACATTCTTAATGCCAGCATCCTGATAGTCGATGATCAGGCTGACAATGTCATGCTGCTTGAGCAACTGCTTGAGAGACGCGGCTACAGCTGTGTAACCGCTACCCTGAATCCGGCAGAGGTCTGCGCGCTGCATGGCAGAAATCGCTATGACCTTATTCTGCTTGATCTGCAGATGCCGGTCATGGATGGCTTCCAGGTATGGAGAAACTCAGGCAAACGATGCTGGACGATTACCTGCCCGTACTTGTCATCACAGCCCAACCGGAGCACAAGCTGCGCGCTTTGCAATCCGGCGCAAAGGATTTTATCGCTAAGCCGTTTGATCTGCTTGAAGTCAAAACCCGTATCCATAACATTCTGGAAGTACGGTTGCTTTACAAGAAACTGAAAAATTCAGCAATGAGCTGCAGAACGCCCATGACGAACTGGAGACAATCGTCCATGAGCGGACTTTCGAGCTGACCAAAGCGAACATGCAGCTGACCGAAGAGATAGTTGAACGCAAGCGGGCGGAAGAATCGCTGAAAGAATCCTATGAAGAGATAAAACGCCTGAAAGAAAAGCTGCAGGCCGAGAACATCTACCTGCAGCAGGAGGTTGACGGCCAGTTCAACTTTGGTGAAATAGTCGGCCAAAGCCCGCTGCTCTCCAATGTATTCATGCTGGTCGACCAGGTGGCAACAATGAACGCCACCGTGCTTCTGCTTGGCGAAACCGGCACCGGCAAAGGGGTTATCGCCCGGGCCATCCACAGCCGCAGCGACCGCAAAAACCGGCCGTTGATCACCGTCAACTGCACCACCCTGCCGTCGACCCTGATTGAAAGCGAACTGTTCGGCCGGGAAAAAGGGGCGTTCACCGGCTCCGATGCCCGGCAGATCGGCCGCTTCGAACTGGCAGACGGCGGCACCATCTTCCTTGACGAAATCGGCGAACTGCCGCTGGAGATGCAGTGCAAACTGCTGCGGGTCATCCAGGACGGCGAGTTTGAACGCCTGGGGAGTCCCCGCACCATCAAATGCGATGTGCGGATCATCGCCGCCACCAACCGCAATCTCAAAGAAGAGGTCAAGAACGGCAAGTTCCGCGAAGACCTCTATTACCGACTCAACGTCTTCCCCATAACCATGCCGGCCCTCCGGCAGCGCAAGGAAGACATCCCCCTGCTGGTCAAACATTTTATGACCAAATTCAACAAGAAGATCGGCAGGAAGATAGACACGGTAGCAACCGAAACCCTGAATGCCCTGCAGGAGTACAACTGGCCCGGCAATGTCCGCGAGCTGGAGAGTGTCATCGAGCGGGCGGTCATCACCACTCAGGGGTCAGCCCTCAAGGTACTGGATCAGTTTGATACCCAGCAGAGCAGAGAAGAAACAGCCGGGACTGAAGTAAAGGCACTTGGTGATCTGGAGCATGACCACATCGTCAAAGTGCTGCAGCAGACCGGCTGGCGCATCGAAGGGAAAAACGGCGCGGCGGTAATTCTCGGCCTCAACGCCAGCACCCTGCGCGCCCGGATGCGCAAACTCGGCATAGTAAGGCAGTAAAGGCAGGCTGAAGGCTGAAGGCTGAAGGGAAACCCGGTTTTTACTTCAGCCTTCTACCTTCAGCCTGCTCTTTTCAGCTGCCTTCAAATATGGCAGTTATGTTAAATATGCAGGTCCCCCCCGATTACTCCATTCCCTTCGCCATAAATCTCTCTATTACATGTAATCCATTATTTTCAGCCCACTGCAGCAAAACTGTTCGTCGACTCTTTCGGCACTCTAATTGCGATGTATACTTGTGGCAGTTGGCGCTTTTTCCTGGCTGTTGTGCCGACCGGGAAGAAGTTGTTCTGATATATAAAATGTGCTCCAGAGGGCATGCAGTTGAGCTGATACCTGTTAAACTTAATAAAAAGACGACGGATACCGCTTGACAACTGTCCGACAGCCGCGGATTGGGTAACAAGGTGGAGGTTTTAATGTCAGTGATGATCGACCCGGAGAAAAGCAGTCTTTTGCAAGCTGCGCCGCGCCTGGTGCAAATTCTGCGCGTGCTTGGCCGGCATAAGTTCTCTGGCGCCCTGCGCGGCAAGAGCCACTGGCCGCCGCCGCACGAGGTACGGGAAACCTTCGAGGAGCTTGGGCTGACTTTTCTCAAATTCGGCCAGGTGCTGGCGATGCGGCGCGACCTGCTGCCGGACGCCTATATCGATGAACTGGAGCAATTGCATGACCAGTTACCTGCCCTCGGCTTCGATGAAGTGCGGCTGACTATTGAAAACGAACTGGGCGCCCCGCTTACCGGGTTATTTGCAACGTTCAGTGAAATGCCGCTCGCCGCAGCAACCATCGCCCAGGTTCATGAGGCAACCTTGCTGGACGGACGGCATGTGGCAGTGAAGGTGCAAAGGCCCGGCCTCGAAGAGATGATCGCCACGGATATCGCGGCGCTTACCTATCTGGTAGCATTGGGAGAAAGCCTCTTTCCCACGACTGCGCGCCCTCGACCTCCCTGTTCTGATAAGTGAGTTTGCCAACACCCTCAACCGGGAAACCGATTTCAATCACGAAGCCCGTTCCATACTGCTCTTTCGCGCCGCACTGGCAGATATTCCCGACCTCTGGATTCCTGATGTCGTGGCGAAATATTCAACCGGCAACATAATCACCATGGATTTTTCAAGCGGAGAACGGATCGATCTTTACGCCGTGTCACACCCTGAAGAGATGCCGCGGTTGATCAGCACCCTGGTACGGCTGACACTGCAGACGATCTTCGAAGAAGGGCTGTTTCACGCCGACCCTCATCCCGGCAATGTGCTGGTTCTGCCGGACGGGCGACTCTCCCTCCTCGATTTTGGCATGACGGGCGAACTTGATGAACCGATGCGCGATTCTCTGACCCTCCTCCTCGAAGCGGTAGTCAAAGGAGATGCACGCGCCGCAACCGATGCTTATCTCGAAATGGCGCCGCAAGGGAGTGAAAAAGTCAACCGGGCCGCGCTGCTTCTGGACATAAAGGCGGTACTCTATGATATTCACCGGAACGACCTGGCGGAAGTCTCTATCGGCGATTCCTTCGATTCGCTGCTGCGTGCCGGCAGTCGGCACGGTGTCCATAATCCAGGGGAGTTCTTTCTGTTGACGAGAACTTTTGTCATTCTCGAAGCGATGATCCGTGAACTCGACCCGGAGCATAACTATATGGGGTCATTCCGGGCAGAGATAACCCGCCTGACAGGGAAACATTTTTCTCTGGAACGGATAAAGGAAAAAACCGGCAAACTGGCGCGTGAAATGGAGCGCTTCATCAACGATGCTCCCGGCGACACCCGCCGCGTTCTGCGGCGATTTGCTGAAGGCAATCTGGGCAAATTTCAGGCACCGGCAGTGGAAGCCCTGGGAGGCCGTATCAGCCGCAATCTGGAGCGGCTCACCATTGCCATAGCTTCGGCAGCTCTCGTTATCGGTGGCTCGATGCTGACAAATTCTTCTCTGGGGGGCTATCACCACATTATCGGCGAGAGCATGGTTGTTGCCGGAATTCTCGGCACGTTCATCGTCTGGATAGGCGCCTGGCGTCGTGACCAGGGACGTGGTCTTGGGCGGCGCTGAAAAGTGAATTATTCTCTGCAACCGCATTTACTTGTGGATTGAGTTACAAAGGGAATTTATGAAAGATGACAAAAAAACCAAAGCGCAATTAATCCGTGAGATCAGCGAACTTCGCCAGCGTTGTGACGCATTTGAAATTGCAACCCGTGAATGCAAGGAGATGGAAACGGCAATTCAGGATGCCAGGGAATATGCCGAGAACATCGTCGAAACCGTCCGCGAGCCGTTGGTGGTGCTCAATTCCGATCTGAGGATTCTCACCACTAACCACAGCTTTTAC
>CAWEPN010000024.1:0-58878 GCA_963810975.1 uncultured delta proteobacterium
CTGAAGTGGTTGCGCTTTTTGAGACAGGTGTGTAAGCAATGAACCTACCTATTTTGAGAGGAGAAGTTCAATGCCACAACATCGTACACGTCACAGCGCAGAATTTAAGGCCAAAGTAGCTCTTGCAGCACTGTCGGAGTCAAAGACTCTTGCAGAGCTTGCCAGTGATTATCAGCTTCACGCGGAGTGTCCGTTCTAATTAATGCCATTTGGTTGTCAGACAGTTCACCAATGGTCTCTCTGCGCTAGTATCTTGGGTGAGGTATGGGTGTTACTATTTTGAGCCATCCGAGGGCGTCGTGGGTATTGCCGCATACCTTGACATTCAAGCCCCGACTTCTAGCGACAGTTTCACCGAACAGTTGATGGTCAATCTTTGAGGGTTCAATAACATACGCAAACTTTGTAAAAGGGGACAGGCCGCATTTATCTACGAATTCCATGAAAGCATGTGCCGCAGATTTACCGTAGCAAAACCGTTCTACGAGATTAAGATCTCCCGTGAGTCCCAGACCATCAATAAGTACCCTCTCGGCTTTGTTCTGTGCAACAGCCTCAAGTATTTCTATGAAGGTTCTTTCCGCCTCTTCGAGGGAAAATTCCCCGTCGCAACTACCTCAAGGAACACTGGCTTAGCGGCTATACAAGGTGCATGCTCAACTTGTCACCAACCTTTCCAGTCAACTATGGATGATATGACTTATCACTTTATACTCGATTTACACAGGCTAATCCTAACATTCCCTCGCTTGAATAACAGACTATGATCGCTGTCACGTTGGGCGAACATCAGATGCTCAAGGATCATCATTAACGGGATTACCGCTACGCTCTTCCAGATTAATGAATTGCAAGCAATCACTCCGGGGCCTATATGCTGTGCGGCTGGCCAGTGGAAGCCAGCACGCTGCTCCAGAGCCTTCCTTCAGGATCAATTTTCTTCCGGGCACTGGTAGCAAGGGTAATCGGCACATGGGTGAACTGATGATTCCAGAACCCTACCACCATGTTCGTCCGGCCTGCCATCCCCGCGTGCACGGCATTATGGCCCAGCAAAAGGCAGAGGACCGAATCATGGGGATTTGCCGGCTGGCTGCGGATTATATAGCTCGGGTCAATGTATTTCAGGTTGAGCTCCCGGCCGATTCTAGAGAAATGCTCCTTGACAGCATCACGGAGAAAAACGCCGATGTCGCCCAGTTTGGTGTTGCCAGAGGCATCACGTCCTTCCGCAGTGTAAAGCAGATCTTGTCCAGCCCCTTCAGCAACAGCAATGACTGCATGTCCGCGTTTGTCCAGCCGCTCCTGCAGACAGGCAAGAAGTCCATTTAGGGTAAACGGCGACTCCGGTATCAGACAGAAGTTTACCTGACTATCCACCAGAGCCGCATAGGCGGCAATGAAACCCGAGTCCCGCCCCATAAGTTTTACCAGGCCGATACCGTTTCGAGCCCCGGTCGCCTCGGTATGGGCTGCATAGATGGCTCGCTGTGCTTCGGATACGGCGGTTTCAAAGCCGAAAGTCGTCTGCACGAAAGAGATATCGTTATCGATGGTCTTGGGAATACCGATAATGCTGATAGGCTTACCCCGCCGGGCGGCCTCCGCGGCAATGGCTCCGGCACCCTTTAGTGTACCATCGCCGCCGATGGTGAAGAGAATACTGATCCCCAGCTGTTCGAGGGTGTCAACCATCCTTGCCGGCTCTTGTGGACCACGCGAAGAGGCAAGTATCGTCCCCCCGAATTCGCCTATATGGCTCACCGCATCAAGGGTGAGATCAAGCGGCGTGTGGCCATGGCTCCGGACAAGCCCTTCGTAGCCGTAGCGGAAACCGTAGACTCTTTTGACGCCGTAGTGATGGTTGAGACTCAACACTACAGCACGGATAACATCGTTGATCCCTGGACAGAGTCCGCCACATGTAACAATGCCGCAGGCGATCTGCGCCGGGTTGAAAAAGAGCCGCTCCCGCGGCCCGGCAAGTTCAAACGTTGGGGGCTCGATTCCCGAATCCATGCAACTGCGGATGTCGTTGAAACTCGCATGGTAGAGGATACGCTCGTCGTCACCGGTGAACCGAACTCCCTGCATGGGCGAAGGGAAGTGGCACTCTCCGAGATGTTCAATCGTGAAATCCTGATACTGATTTATCATCATAATCCTCCTACTCTTTGAACATCGTTGTGCCGGTGCCGCGCAGTTCCGTAACCGCCCGTTTCACCCGCTCGGACATGGCCGCCTCACCGAGGGCCATCCAGGTGCGAGGGTCGTAGGCCTTCTTGTCTCCTACTTCGCCATCTACCTTGAGAACGCCGTCATAGTGGCTGAACATATGACCGGCAATGGGTCGGGTAAAGGCATACTGGGTGTCAGTGTCGAGGTTCATCTTCACCACGCCGTAATCGAGGGCTTCGTGGATCTCGTGGAGTTCCGAACCGGACCCGCCATGGAAGACAAGATCGAATTGAGCCGCCGGTCCGAACCTGCCGATCACCGCGTCCTGGCACTCCTTCAGGACAGCCGGACGAAGCTTGACTGAACCTGGTTTGTAGACGCCGTGAACGTTGCCGAAGGTGGCCGCCAGCAGGTAGCGGGCACCGATTGAATTGAGACGACCGGCCACCGCCAGGGTATCTTCGGGGGTGGTGTACAGTTTGGCATTTGCCTCGGCCCTGACACCGTCCTCCTCACCGCCGACAACACCGGCTTCAATCTCAAGAATCAAGCTCGCTCTGTTTGAAGCGCTCCAGCAGCTTTACGGCAATGTCCAGATTCTCCCTCAGCGGAAGGGCGCTGCCGTCGAACATATGGCTGCTGAACAGGTTGGGGAGTCCAGCGGCCCGGCGCCGCTCAGTCTCGGCCACCAGCGGCAGGACGAAGCTGTCGAGCTTGTCCGCCTGGCAGTGATCGGTGTGCAGGGCCACATAGATCGGGTAGCGTTCAGCAGCGCGATGGATATGCTCGGCAATGGAGATGGCCCCCAGCGGCATATCCTTGACTGTTGTCCCCGAAGCAAAAGCGGCGCCCCCGGTGGAAATCTGGATGATGCCGTCGCATTTTGCTTCGGCCAGTCCCCGCAGCACGGCGTTGGCCGTGGTCAGGGAGGTGACATTGATGGCTGGGTAGGCAAAACGATTCGCCCTCGCCCGGTTGAGCATCGTACAGTAAGTCTGATAATCGGCAACTGGCATGGCTCATTTCCTCCTCTTGATCTCGTCGATTAGCGCCTTGCTGAGTACGTTACGCCGCTCTCCGTTATTGAAGCAGATGGTGCCGATATTGTCTTGCAGTTGGGTGGTAATGAGTGCCATGGCGGTATCTCCATTTTTCTGTCAATTATCGGTGTATCCTGTTGGAAAACCAATAATTAAGGACTTTACCGATCAGCGGAAAGTTCTTCCTGCTATGCAGGACTCAGGGTGAAGGAATCGCCCGGGCCTGCCATATATTTTCGCAATATTCGCGAATAGAGCGGTCCGAGGAGAATTTGCCCATTCGGGCCACATTACGAATCGACATTGCCGTCCAGTTCTCCTTGTCGCGGTAGGCGACATCGATCCGGTCCTGACAGTCGATGTAGGCCTGGTAATCGGCCAGCACCAGGTAGTCGTCATGATGCAGCAGTTGGTCGACCAGTGGCCGGAACAGTTTCCGGTCGCCTCCGGAGAAATCACCGGCAGCGATACAGTCGATGACTTCCCGCAAGTGCATGTTCCCCTCGTACCAGCCGCGCGGATCGTAGCCCCCGGCCTTCAGCTCATGAACCTCCGTGGCATTGAGGCCGAAGAGGAAGAAGTTTTCCTCTCCTACCTCCTCGCGGATCTCCACATTGGCGCCGTCCAAGGTACCGACGGTGAGGGCACCGTTGAGGGAGAATTTCATGTTGCCGGTGCCGGAAGCCTCTTTGCCGGCGGTAGAGATCTGTTCCGACAGGTCGGCTGCCGGGTAGATAATCTGACCATTGGTGACATTGAAGTTGGGGAAGAAGACCACCTTCAGCCGTCCGGCAACATCAGTGTCGTTATTGACCACCTCCCCCATCGACGTTATCAGCTTGATGATCAGTTTGGCCATGTGATATCCGGGGGCTGCCTTGCCGCCAAAGATGAAGGTCCGCGGGGTAATTTCGGCCTGGGGGTTCCGCTTTATCCGGTTATAGAGGGTGATGATGTGCAGCACCTTGAGATGCTGGCGTTTGTACTCATGGATTCTTTTTACCAACACATCGAAAAGGCTGGCCGGATCGACAACAATACCGGTCTTCGCCCTGATCACTGTTGCCAGGGCGCTCTTGTTCGCTGTCTTGACCTTCTGCCAGGATTTCTGGAAGGTGCGGTTGGCGGCAGATTTCTCCAGGCCGCGAAGTTCCTCCGGCTGCGTTAACCAACTATCGCCGATTTTCCCGCTGATAAGGCTGGTCAGCCCGGGATTGCTCAGGACCACCCAACGACGGGGTGTTACTCCGTTGGTGACATTATGGAAGCGCTCCGGATAGATCTCGTAGAAGTCCCGCAGCACGGTCTCTTTGAGGAGTTCCGTATGGAGCGCAGCCACCCCGTTGATGGCGTGGCTGCCGACACTGGCCAGATGAGCCATGCGGACGTAGCGGACGCCGCTCTCATCGATGATCGACAGCCGAGCTGCCAACTGGTGGTTGCCGGGGTGCAGATGGGACACTTCGGCAAGGAAGCGACGGTTTATCTCATAGATGATCTCCAGATGGCGCGGCAGCAGAGCGGCAAAAAGCGGTAGCGGCCACTTCTCCATAGCTTCGGGGAGGAGGGTATGATTGGTGTAGGCCATGGTGTCGCGGGTAATCTGCCAGGCGCTGTTCCACCCTGATCCATGTTCATCCATAAGCAGCCGCATCAGCTCAGCCACGGCAATGGCAGGATGGGTGTCGTTGAGCTGCACGGCGAAGTTGTCGGCAAAGGTGTCGAGACTTTCTCCCCGCAGCCGCTGGATGCGCAGCATATCCTGTAGCGAACAGGAGACGAAAAAATACTGCTGGGCCAGACGAAGCCTTTTGCCGGCCTCCGGCTCGTCATTGGGGTAGAGCACCTTGGAGATGGTCTCGGAAATGACTTTTTCATCTACAGCCAGATAGTAGTTGCCCAGATTGAACGACTGGAAATCGAAGGACTCCACCGCCTCCGACTTCCAAAGCCGCAGCAGGTCGGTCACCCTCGACCGGTAGCCGGCCACCGGCGTATCGTAGGCAACCCCTTTGACCACCTTGTCCGGCACCCAGTTGACGCGCAAGCAGCCGTTATCATCGGTATACTGTTGCGTGTGGCCGCCAAAATTCACCATATAGGTAGTTTCAGGCCGGCAAATCTCCCAGGGGTTACCGAGGCGCAGCCATTTGTCGGTCTTTTCCACCTGCCAGCCGTCGCGGATTTCCTGATCGAAGATGCCGAATTCGTAGCGGATGCCATAGCCGATAGCCGCCACTCGCAGGGTGGCAAGGGAATCCATATAACAGGCGGCAAGCCTGCCGAGCCCACCGTTTCCGAGACCAGGTTCCTCTTCCTGGCACAGCAGCTCGGCCAGATCCTGGCCAAGCTCCTCCACGGCCTGCCGGATTGGCTCCATGATTCCCAGATTCACCAGATTATTGCCGAGGTGCGGTCCCATGAGGAACTCGGCCGACAGATAGCTGACGATTTTGAGATTCTTGTCCCGCAGGTGACTGAGCGAAGTGAGCCAGTCATCCAGCATCCGATCGCGGACGGCAAAGGCAAGTGCCAAGTACCAGTCATTGCGAGTGGCCAGGGAAGGAAGTCGTCCCTGTGTGTAATTGAGGTGATCGACAATGGCGTTCTTTAGTGCCGCTGGACTCAGGCCGGTGCGGAGATTCTCGCCGTCGTCAGCAGCATGGTGGTTCCCTGGTTTCATAAAAAGGGCTCCTGGTAAGTGTCACTGAATTTATAAGAGATTACTATTCGTGACTGTTCTGAATCATAACAAGTTAATATGAGTTGTATTTTAATTTATTAATTGGCCTTGTCAAACAACTTGGCTTTTCAGGCTTCTTCTCGGGATCAATCAATCGATACCGTTCTCCGACTCTTTCGCAAAGAAGGCCGCCTTTTTTTAATATTTCCCGCTCCAGCTTCAATCGATTGTTTCTTTTTTCAGCCGAACTAACTCAGCATGCGTTTGGTGTCATGAGGTAAGGAGAGCGTTTATGAAATGTGACTTATGAAGCATGAGGTTATCTCTTCATCCATAATTGCTTTGTGTGTCGCTGCCGATTGTGGTGGCGGGGGTTGGGGTTAGCTTGAGGACAGAAATACGGGGAATGTCCCGGATTTCAAGGTTGCAGATACCCCGCTGCTTGCGGAGGGGTAATTCATTGAACCACAAAGTTCAGTTCTATATAACGAAAAAAGCCCCCCGGCGACGGCCGAAGAGCTCAAAAAACTAGAAGTAGCAATTAACATTTTCATCGTGACAGAAGGATCGCGCTACTATCTTTGACTTACTGTCTTATTGCTGCCTCTGATTAAAGTATACTCCTTTCAACTGTTTTATCAATAAAAATATACAACAAATTTCCAATTTCCATCAGTCGTCAGCCGTTGCTGCCGGCGGCTTGACTGGCGACCCAAACCTGACAGCCGGTGTCTCTTCGTGCCCCACTTACGTCAGGCCGAACTGCTCCTGCATCTCGGCCGGGGCTCCTCGAAACGGAGGAATTCCATGGTATAGCTGCCGCGCCCCCGGGTCGCGCTGCGCAGCGCGGTCATGTAGCCGAACATCTCGACCAGCGGAACGGTTGCCCGCACTAATAAGAGGAACAGACCTGCACGACAATGCAATCTCGGGCATGACGAAACCCGCTTGCCCTCTGCCGGCGGAGATCGCTGGCGCCAGACGAAATATGTGGCATGATATAGCGAAGGAGCAAGCGGCCGGCAGCCGGAAGGGTTGTGTCGAGCTAGTCGGTTTTTCGGGGGACGAATCATGAAGCAGCGCCCGTTCACACCCGTCGTACCGCGCCCTGCCGGGGAGACTCTCCGCCGCGCCATCAGCGAGCTCATCCTCGACCAGCCGCTTTCGGCCCGGGAGATCTCCGTCCAGGCGCACCTCATGGTAAAGGAGGTCTACGGCCATCTGGAGCATATCCGTCACAGTCTTCACGCGGTTGGCAGTTACCTGGAGGTGACCCCGGCCGAATGCCGTTCCTGCGGCTTCGTTTTCAGCAAGCGCGACCGGCTGACACCGCCGGGCAAATGCCCCCTCTGCCGCAGTGAAACCATTATCGAGCCGCTCTTCGCCATCAGGCCGGGGAAGGAGCTAAGGCCATGACGCCCCAGTTCCATCCAAGCCTGGTAAATGGTCCCTTCGACGACCCGGCGGTCTATGTCGATTTTCTGTTCGAGCGCCGGGCGCTCCTCTTCGACCTGGGGGACATCCGGGCGCTGCCGCCCCGCAAGATCCTGCGGCTGACACACATCTTCATCTCCCATACCCACATCGACCATTTCATCGGCTTCGACCATCTGCTGCGGCTCTGCCTCGGGCGCGAAAAACGGCTCCACCTCTTCGGCCCGCCCGGTTTCACCGCCCAGGTGGAGCACCGCCTCGCCTCCTACACCTGGAACCTGGTGGAGAGCTATGACACCGACTTCACCCTGGTTGCCACCGAACTCCATCCGGACGGCAGGAGCCTTGCCGCCGAATTCCACTGCTGTCGCCGCTTCAGGCGGGAGAACGAACGGACGGAGCAGCTGCAGGACGGCATCCTCCTGGACGAGGAGGCGTTCCGCATTCGCGCCGCCTGCCTCGATCACAAGACCGTCTGCCTCGCCTATGCCCTGGAAGAGAAGAGCCACGTGAACATCATGAAAAACCGCCTGCTGGAGCTGGGTCTGCCGACCGGACCATGGCTGGCGGAGCTGAAACGGGACATCGTCCGGGGAGAGCCGGACGACAAGCGGTTCCGTGCCTGGTGGCACGCTGCGGAAGGGCTGATGGAGCGTTTCTTCTCCCTGGGGGAGTTGAAGGCGCTGATCCTCCAGGTCGTGCCCGGCCAGAAGATCGCCTACGTCACCGACGCCGCCTACACCGGGGCAAACGCGGCAAAGATCGTCGCTCTCGCCCGCGGGGCCGACTACCTCTTTATCGAGGCGACCTTTCTCGATGCGGACCGTGAACTGGCCGCTGAGCGGCACCATCTGACCGCCCGCCAGGCGGGACTGCTGGCCCGTGAGGCCGGGGTCGTCAGGGCGATTCCGTTTCATTTTTCACCCCGTTACCAGGGGATGGAGGATCTGCTGCGCGAGGAGCTGGAGCGGGGATGATCACTATTCGTGCACTGCTTCAATCCTGAGGCAGCAGCTGCGGATTCCAGACTATTTCCCACAAGTGCAGGTCATCTGCTGATTTGTTGACTCCGCAGATATTCCCTTTCAGTCACCAGTTCCAGCGTGCTCTCCACCCGGTCAATGAAAACCACCCCGTTCACATGGTCGAACTCGTGCTGGAACACCCGGGCCAGGAAGCCATCATACTCCTCCTCCCGCACCTCATTCGACCGGGTCAGGTAGCGAACACCGATCCGCCTGTGCCGGGGGACCGGGCCGCGCAGACCGGGGATGCTCAGACATCCTTCCCAGCCTTTTTCCATCTCGTCCGACTTCCAGAGGAGCTCCGGATTGATCATCGCCGTCGGTTCCATTTCCGGAGCATGAGGGTAGCGCGGATTTGGCCGCGACGCGACGATGAAAAGGGCGAGGGGCTCAAACACTTGCGGAGCGGCTATTCCCACGCCATCGACTTCCATCACCGTAACCAGCATATCTTCGATGAGTGCCTGCACTACGGGGTCGCGCGGGTCGGCGATCTTCTCCGCCACCTTCCGCAGGACCGGCTGCCCGAGCTGGGCTATCTGTCTAAGGATCGGCATTTTTTTCTCCAAGGCATTCTAAAGTTCGCCAGGAACGCACAAAGCGGCGATCCGGCAGGCCGGCACAACCCCTCAAGCCGCCTTTCATTTTGCCACTCGCACCACACCCACCCTGCCCACCCCGCTACAGGCAATATAGCTAGGAGAGACCGGTCGTGGCAAGCACGGCGAGCAGCACGCCGCACCAGCCGAAGAAGGCAAAGGCACTCCCTTCGGGAAGAGGAAAAAGATGCTGGACGAATCCCGAAAGGTGGTCGCCTGCCGTGTCAGCCAGTATCCGCTATGAGAATCCATTGGAGGTCAACCTCCTTACTCTGCTACCGAACAATTACCTGGCCAAGTATACCAACAGATTGGCGGAGCGCATTACTTCCCCTGAATTAAAGCGGCCAGGCTCGACTTTTGAAAAATCTCGGGCAGACTTATAATAAACATTAGGAGGAGTAAAAAAATGACTGCCAGACCGGTCTATCCCCTGCAGATTTTTTACGACGGCTCCTGTTCGGTCTGTGCCGCTGAGATGGATGTCTACCGGCACAAGGAACAGGACGGCCGCCTCCAATTCGTCGACATCAGCGCCCCTGACTTCGATCCGGCCCCCTACGGCATCTCCCTGGATGAGTTCATGTACGAGATTGCACGCCATCGACCGGGAAAACCATGTCTACCGCGGGGTAGAGGCGTTCGCGGCAATCTGGCAGGCATTTCCGACCTTGACCCTCTATGGCTGCTCGGCGCTCTGGTCATGTTCCCCGGCGTGAACCCCCTGGCCCGGCTTGCCTACTGGAGTTTTGCCCGGATGAGGAGATTTCTGCCGAAAAGCCAGGACGCCTGCCGGGACGGAACCTGCGGAATCGGCAGGGACAAGCCGCCGCCATGAACTTTGCTCCTGCCATCCCACCTGCTCCCCTGGCTGTTTCCGAAACTCCTCGGGGGGCGTCTATCTGCTGGCCTTTTCCTCCCTCCTGGTCCAGGTCCAGGGCCTGTTACGGCTCGCAGGGGATCCTGCCGATCCGCACCTACCTGGACGAATTAAGGCAGGGGCTGGGACGCAGGGCCTTTCGTCTCTGCCCTACCCTGTTCTGGCTCGAGCAGCAGCGACCGGGTGCTTTCGGGGGCTGCGCTCCTCGGCATGGCCCTGGCGCTGCTGCTCATCGCCGGAGCACCGCCAGTGCCGCTCCTGCTCCTGCTCTGGCTGCTCTACCTTTCCTTTGCCGCTGCCGGTCAGGAGTTTCTCTCCTTACCAGTGGGATGCCCTGCTCCTCGAAACGGGCTTCATGACCATCTTTCTGCCGCTGGCAGAATCCGGCGCCGCCGCTGGTGGTCTTCACCTACCAGTTCTTTCTGTTTCGTTTCATGTTTTCCGCCGGCGCGGTCAAGCTGCGTAGCGGCGACCCGACCTGGCGCGATCTCACCGCCTCACCTACCATTACGAAACCCAGCCGCTCCCCAACCGGATCGGCTGGTACGCCCACCAGCTGCCGCTGCCGGATGCAGAAGTTCTCCACCCTCGGGACCTTTTTCTTCGAACTGGTCGTGCCGTTTCTGGCCCTGGGCCCGGCACCGGCGCGGCTGGGCGGGTTTCTGCTGCTGCTCTTTTTCCAGGGGCTGATCTTCGCCACCGGCAACTACGGCTTTTTCAACATTCTCACCATGGTCCTGCTGGTGCCGCTCCTCGATGACCGCCAGCTCGCTTTCCTCGGCGAGCGGCTTCCCGCTGCCGCTCCGACCGGGGAGGAACTGCCGCGCTCGCTGGTCAGCGTCATCTTCGCTGCTGTTTCTCGCTCTGAACCTCTGCCAGCTTGCTCAGGCTTTTCTACCGGCCGGCCTTGCTCAGCCGGCTGCTTGCAGCGCTCTCTCCCTGCATGATCTCCAACTCCTATGGCCTGTTTGCGGTGATGACCACCAACCGCTTTGAATTCGTTATTGAAGGGAGCAACGACCTGCAAGGAATGGCACGCCGTACGAATTTCACTGGAAGCCGGGCGATCCGCAGCGACCGCCACGTCAGGCGGCGCCGCACCAGCCGCGACTCGACTGGCAGATGTGGTTTGCCGCCCTCGATCCCCGCACCATCGAGCCGTGGCTCGTCAATCTGCTTGACCGCCTGTCTGGAAGGATCGCCGCCGGTTCTGGCCCTGTTCAGGCATAACCCCTTTCCCGGCGCCCCGCCGCAGCAGGTCCGGCTGACGGTCTACCGGTACCATTTCAGCGGACTCGCTGCCAGGCGCGCCGAGGGGAGTTGGTGGGAGCGGACCCTTCTCGGCCGCTTTCCACCCGTAACCTTGAAGGAGTGAAAACCTATGCAAATTTTATTATGTCTACAAATCACGTTTCTGCTTAGCCTGGCGCTCTGCTCCGCTTGCAGCAGCGCGCCGCTCAGACCGGACGATAACAAACTAAAATACCTGCCTTTTTAACAATCAAGCATACCTGTTGAAAATCAACCTCTAAGGGTTGAATCCACGTAAATATAAGCTATCCTGTAGACACACACGCCAGCACAATTATCCATAATGGTAAGCAAGGATGTATCGATTTTTTTGGCGCTCGCCATTTTTAGCGAGTTAATGGAGGGGTACGGTTCCACCGAACTGTCATAAAAGAGGCGGCGCTGGCGGAGGGAGGTAATACAACGGGTGTTCGACGGCAGCAGTTCCTTAAACAAAGGGAGACACAGGAAACCTTGATAAAGCAGTAAATTTGCGTAAGATTACGGCTTGCATTCATGTTCATCCAGCCCGATGCGGCGGTGCTGGCGGCTTAATGCCTGAATGGTCCGGACAGATTTGAATGGTGGTAACATAAGGAAGTGGAGGGTGGTCAAAACCCTGCCACTTCCCTTCCAGAGTACGGCGGGAGAGGTAACAGCTCCCCATGAAACTGACTTACTTCTTCATTGATTTGCGGAAAATTTCGTCAGCCTTCTTTGCTTTTTCATCTGCTAGCATCGCCTTTTCATCGGCGATCTTCGCCTTTTCATCGGCGATCTTCGCTCTTTCCTCTGCCATCTTCAGAGCATTTTCTGCCCGGGTTGCGGCAGCATCTGCCTTTAACGTGGCCGCATCAGATGCCGCTTTGGCAGCCTGCGCATCCTTCGCTGCCTGATCAGCTTTCGCATCAGTCATCATTTGCTGCGACTGAACTTTCTCAAGTTCACGTGTTGATGCACATCCCCCCATTGTAAAGGCAAGAACAAGCATCACTGAGATCACCAATAGACTTTTCTTCATCGTTTTTCACCTCCTCTTTCTCGGTTATTTCTTCCTGACAGGTTCAATCAATCTGCCATCTATTTCCAGATCAATTTTCAGGCGCTTGAGGGCGTCTTTGGCCTCTTTGATATCACTGAACGGGCCGGCGATAACCTGGTAGCCAGCGTTCTTTGCTATCACCCTTGCCGGGATGTGTGGTCCCTGGTGGTTGATAATGGCGGCAAGCCTCACCGCATCAGTCTCGTCACGCAGGTCAGCAGCCAGAACAGACCACGCATCTGTTTTCAGTTCCGGTATTTCTGGTCTGCCGTTTAATTCGCCGGGTGCCTGACCTCTATGGGGTCCGCAACCCCTTTGCCACTTCCTTGCCTGATCTCGAATATGGGGACAGGAATCCCGCGAGCCTCGGCCAATACTTTCTTAACCTTACTCCAGTCAAGCGTGCGCCCTGATTCCTTTTCAATAGTTCTCAATTTTTTATATGATTTTATCAAGCTCCGCAGCATCCACGTCTTCCATGGACCCATGAACTTCCAGGTAGACGACGCCATTGCTTTGACCGACGAGATAGGGCTGGTTAACGATGTTTACCGGGGTTTTAACCGGCGTGTTCTCGTAGAGTCTTTTTACGTCTTCCGGATAGAGCCGTATGCAGCCATTGGTTGCCCTGAGACCAATGCTGGCCGGTTTATTAGTGCCATGGATCAAATAACTCGGCGCACTTAAATAGAGCGCGTATTCTCCCAGGGGATTTTGCAGGTCCCGGCAGAACTGTGGCGGGCAGAGGATCTCCTTTTTTCAGGTGATCCTTGGCAATTGAGGCTGGCACATGCCAGGTCGGCCGGTTTACCTTGCGCTCCACACGCATGAGGCCTCTGGGCGAGGGTCGCTCTTCGGTGCCGACACCGACCGGGTAGGTCAACACGGTCAATGGCTCACTATTTCCTTTAAATTGAAAAAGCCTCATTGCGGCCAAGTTGATCACGATGCCTTTTCTGGGAGCGTCCGGCAGAATAAAATTCAGAGGCAGTATGATACGTTCTCCGGCCTCAGGCACCCATATATCTACCCCTGGATTAGCTGCACTGACTGCATTGAGTCCCAGGCTGAAATGCCTGGCAATATCCGGCAGCGTATCCCCCTTTTCAAGGCTGATGAATGCCAACCGGCCAATGACATCATCTCCTTTTGCAACAGAAAACTCGTTTCGTTCGACATTTTCTACCAGATTGTACCGGCAAAGGCCGGTATTCGTCATGACCGCTTCTCATGGCACTTTTCATGGCACATCCGTTGAGAGACAGGATGACGACAAATAGAGCCATAAGACGAAGCGGATTGGATAAGGGTAACAGCTCAATGATTCGGCACATGGGTAAATAAGGTCCTTTCAATGCTGTATGTCGGATGTTCGACCCGAATGTGAAGGCACAAAAAAGCCGGGGCCGAATATCTGCTGGATATTTCGGCGACCCGGCTATCTCTATGAGACCCTGTAGGCTTTCCGTCCCATTCTCGCGAATGGTTTAGTATTATCGTCTAACCAATCTATTGAATTGTGCTTTGTCTGCGAGCATTGCCGCAGATACAAACATGATGGCACAAAAAAGCCGGGGCTCAAATATCTGCTGGATATTTCGGCGACCCGGCTATCTCTAAGAGACCCTGTAGGCTTTCCGTCCCATTCTCGCGAATGGTTTAGTATTATCGTGTAACCAATGTATTGAATTATGCTTTGTTGGCGGGCATTTTTACCTCAACGGGGAAGCTTGTCAAGAAAATTTTAAGAAAAATTTAGAAGTGCTGCGGCAATGGGCTTCCCGGCATTCGTCTTCGGCTCCTCAGCGTACAAGTCGTACGCCTTCGTCGCCACAATCCTCGCAGCCTTGATTTCATCTTTGATTTAGAATCGGAATAACAGGTAGATTTAAGGCTTGGCTGTCAGATAGCTCCGGAAAGGGTGCTTTTTTAGCCCTGGCGGCGTCAATCTGGGGTTTATTTTACCATCCGATCAGGTAATCAGTTAGAGCTGACGTGGTATTTCTCGTGCCTAGCTCGGCAATTTCAGGAAGGATCACTTTGTATTCCAGGATGCTGCTGTCCGTCAAATGCTCGGGGACACCGTGTTTGACCGCATGCCATATACCGGCCAGCGCCACAAGCTTTCTGCCGGGATGTCTCTTCTGGTCGTTTGCGATGTTCATGGCCATGCCGTTGTTTCGCACAGCCTGGGCCTCGCAGAAAGAGGTGAATGTTTTCCCTTTTGCCTCATGCTTGGATACTGCCTCGAATGATTTCTTGAGTAATTTGGTCTGGGGTTTGTTGAGTTCGCAGGTGACCCCGGAGGGAAGATTCTTCCGTTCTTCGGGTGTAAGCGATGCAAAACCCTGTTTTGCTGACTTTGAAGACAATCTCTTTCGGAACGTTGAGGGCAAGCAGCGGAATACGATTGTCCCGGGCAAAGATAAAAATATCCCTGTACAGGGACCAGTCATACGACCAATTCCTGGCATAAACCGCTTTGAAGTCTTCTTCCGTTATCTTGCCTTCTGTCCAATCATCAAGATACTTCTGATTGTCCGTCTGAAACATTTCCAGCCCTATTGCCAGAGGGATTTTCTTTGCCCAGAGCGAGCGGATGACATCGAGTTGTATTTCGTGATGTTTTTTATTGGTATGCTCCTCGGCGATGAAAATGATGTCCGAACCTTCCATGTCCGCCATCATCTGCGAAAAACTGACGACCTTCCTGTCGCTCATTCGTGTGATCACCCCGCCGGCAAAGGCATTGGCCGTTAAAGCGGTACAGCATATGAGGGTGAGTAACCATTGCATTGTTTTGTACATGTGAAGTGCCTTCCTGGAGGGACTTCTAATTCCCGATCAGTAAAGTTGTATACCTGAAACTATATCAAATATTTGGATCGTAGTATAATTTTTACGCGGTCAAGTACTTGCCGCAAATCAGCCGGGTCCGGAGGTGTGGTGTGAATCGCTTGTTTATACAGCTGGTGTTTGTCCTCTCAGCATTTTGCCTGACCTGCGCCGCCTCAGCCGCCTGGCAGGAACCCGCAGTTGTGCGGCAGGACATAGCGGTTACCCTGATGCCGTCGGATCATCTCCTGATTGGCGAGAGTTCGGTCACCTTTGCCCAGGCACTCGCGGGGCCTCCCTGAAGCTCTCCCCGGCGGCAAAAATCGAATCTGTTACGATTTCTGGCGCGAAGATCCCTTTCACTTTTGCCGGGGGGGTCCTTTCCGTGGTTATTCCGGAATCGTCCGGACAGGAGGCGGCCCTGGTAACATTCACTTATAGGGCTGTCTTTAACGACCCGCTGCCGCTGCACCCCGGCAGCAGTGAGGACCCGACCTACGGGGTAAACGGTGCCATCACCCCCCAGGGTTCCTTTCTCGGCGATGGCGCCGGTTGGTACCCGGCCCCGTCGTCAACACCGGGAAAGCGCACTGTCCGGATCTCCGCACCGAAGGGGACTGAGGCGGTGACGGCCGGGAGAAGGGTGTCGAGGGGAACGGTGGGTGACGTTTCGCACTCTTTCTGGGAGGAACTGCGGCCGGTCGGCGGGCTCTCCCTGTGCGCCGGTCCCTACCGGATCGAGGAGAGACGGGTGGCCGGGGTAGATCTTTACACCTACTTCTACCCGGATAACGCCTCACTGGCATCCCGCTACCTGGATGCCGCCGCCAGATACCTCAAATTCTACAGTGACCTTTTCGGACCCTATCCCTTCGAGAAGTTTGCCGTTGTGGAGAATTTTTTCCCGACCGGTTACGGTTTTCCCTCCTTCACCCTGCTCGGCAGCTCGATCATCCGGCTCCCGTTCATCATCGACACCAGCTTTCCCCACGAGATCGCCCACTCCTGGTGGGGCAACGCGATCCAGGTCGATCAGAGGGAGGGAAACTGGTCGGAAGGACTGGTCACCTATCTGGCCGACTACCTGCTGAAAGAGAGGCGTTCGACCGCAGAGGGGCGGGAATACCGGCTGCAGCTGCTCACCGATTACGCCACGCTCGTGGCAGCGGAAAACGACTTCCCGCTTTCCGGTTTCTTCAGCCGCACTGATCCGGCCTCCCGTTCCATCGGGTACGGCAAGAGCGCCATGGTTTTTCATATGATCCGCAACGAGATCGGTGACCGCGCCTTCTTTGGCGCCCTGCGGGAAATCTGCCGTGAACGGCTCTACCGGTCTGCAACCTGGGGCGATTTCGAGCGGGCCTTCTCCCGTAGTTCCGGCAGGGACCTGACCTCGTTCATGAAACAGTGGCTTACGCGCCCGGGCGGGCCGCGTTTATCCCTCTCGAAAGTGACTCGCTACCGGGAGGGGACGGGGTGGAGGGTCTCCGGCACAGTTGAGCAGACCCCTCCATTCTATGAACTGCGGCTGCCGCTCCGGCTGGAGACAGACGGTTCGCCAATTCGGGAACTTCTTCCGGTCACCCGTGGGCTGACACCGTTTAGCATCTTTAGTCCCACAGAACCCAGGCACCTGCTTCTTGATCCCGATGTGGAAGTGCTCCGCGTACTTGCTCCGGGCGAGATACCTGTGACCGTCAACAGTATCAAGGCTTCGAAGCAGCTCCTCGTTGTCATGACCGAGGCCTGCCGGGCCGGGGGGAGGCGTTCAGACGCCTGCTGGAGTCTCTGGGGAAGGGGGAGGCTGCGGTTATCAGAGAGGATGAGCTTGATGCTGCCCGCATAAGCGGGCACGACCTGCTCTTCTGTGGAATCCCGAAAACAAGATCGTTGTTACCCCCGCTTCCCGCCGGGATAACCCTTCACGATTCTGAATTTTCCCTACATGAAGACGTTGTGCCCGCCCCTGACGGTCTGCTCTTCCTGGTAATGAAATCGCCTGATCCATCCGGGCGGGTCGCGGCCCTTTTTCAGCCGCTTTCGGCAGCGGCTGCAGAACAGTATGCCCCCAAAATCACGCATTACGGCAAATATGGCGCCCTTGTATTTACCGGAGGGACAATCCGGCACAAAAGCACCATTCCGGCGAGTACCGTGGAAAGCACAGTTGGGTTTTAAATGCCCAAGTCTGTCAATCTCTCTGTTTCAGTTTTATCATGTACCACGCTCTCGACTTGTCACGAAGCGGTTACAATGCCTGGAAACGTCGTAAACCGACAAACTCCTAGGCTATTATATTCATTGCGTCGATAAGTGCCGGAATGTCGGCATCTTGCAGAGTGCGGAGATCAAGCAGATACTGTCCCTTGTGTATCCTCCCCAGCACAGGAACCCTGCCTTGTCTGAATGCCGAATCTATTTGCTGGGGAGACCAGCCTTCAGCCTTTATTGTAATAAGAAACGTTGGCAGATTAAGCAGTGGCAGGGACCCGCCGCCCACCTGGGAGTTTCCTTCAACAACTTGAAGGTTGACAGAAGAAGGTATTTTAGGTCGAATCCGGCGGATGTAGGAATAAGCTCTTTTCTTCAGCGCCTCGGGTTTCATGGTCAACATGCGGAGTGTGGGTATCTCTGCCAGCGCCTCTTTTTCGTCCCTGTACAGTCTCAATGTTGCTTCAAGCGCAGCAAGTGTCAACTTATCGATTCTGAGAGCCCTCAGAAGTTGCTCTTTTCTCAGTATGGACAGTATCTCCCGTTTTCCGAGTATGATGCCGGCCTGCGGCCCGCCTAGCATCTTGTCACCACTACAGGTTATTATATCGACGCCTGTCTTTAGGTACTCCTGAACGGGAGTCTCTCCGATAATACCGTACTTGGAAAGGTCAAGCAGGCAACCGCTGCCGATATCGGCCATGACTGGAATCCCCTTCTCTTTACCGTAGCCGGCGAGTTGATCAATGGCAACATCTGCCGTAAAACCTACAACAGAAAAATTGCTGGTATGGACCTTGAGGAGCAGGGCCGTTTCCTGGGTAATGGCGGCCTGATAGTCCTTTAAATGAGTTCGATTTGTAGTACCGACCTCCTTCAAAATCGCGCCGCTCAACCTCATGACATCAGGTATTCTGAACGAACCTCCGATTTCGACAAGTTCACCCCTTGAAACCAAAACCTCCCTGCCGGAAGCCATTCCTGAAAGAGCCAGCAAGACGGCGGCGGCATTATTGTTGACTACAATTGCCGCTTCAGCGCCTGTCAGTTCACAGAGGAGCGACTCCACGTGGCTGTACCGCTCCCCGCGTGCCCCTGTCGCCATGTCCATCTCGAGATTTGAGTACCTTTCCGAAACCGCAATTATCTGCTGGCAGGCTGATTTTGAGAGAAGCGAACGGCCGAGATTAGTATGAATCACTACTCCGGTACCGTTCACGACAGGGTGAAGGCTGGGAGCAAGGGTCTGCTCCAGTTCTTTCACGATCAGCCCACAGAGATGACTCTCGTCAATCGGCGCCGAAAGCTTGCCATTTGCCGAATCATTCCTGAGTGCATCCAGTACAGTCCTGACAGCCGAAAGCACAATCTGCCTTGGATGTGTTTCAAGCAGCGAAACCAAGGCGGGGAGAGACAGAACTTTATCAACCTTGGGAATTGAGCGGATGATTTTATTCATTATAAACTCCACTAAAACGGTTATCTGCCAACAAATTTCATTTCGGAGAGTGCTTATCTCCGCCGCTTATTGTCATTGTGAGCGGATCAAGATACCAGGAAAAGGAACTCAGCCGCACTGTTCACGTCTGCCGCTTTAAACGTTGTAACTATTCAGTAGTCAGGAGTCAGAATACAGAAGTCTAGAATAAAAACCGCCGGTATTGCAAACTCTCTAGTTATTCCAGTCATGCGAAGAGTGATTTAGGCTGACTTTGATGTTGAAACCTAATCAAACTACTGAATTCTGACTACTGGATTCTGTATTCTGATTAGTTACAAAGCGTTTTACGCAGAACCCGCCGGTCGCCCACTCTGATGGTAAGCTTTTCGCTGTCAAAGTACTCCAGGAGGGGTATCATGAACTTTCTGGAAAGGCCGGTCAACTCGCGAAACTCGGGTGGGGTGATCTCGCCGGTCTTCCGCAGATGGGCGACCAGTTTTTCCCTGATGGCGGCGAACGGCTCGGCGGCGTAAAAGATGTCGCTCTTCACCTTGACCGCCTTTCCCTCGCGCACCAGGAAGTTGAGGTGCTCCAGCACCTCCTTTTCCTTGCAGCTGAGGGCATCGCAGAATTCTTTGATGGTCGGCGGCTCCATACCCCCACTGTAGAGCGTCTTGGCAACCCCTGCCTGGAGATCGATCTGCTCGGCCGCTACACCGCTCTTTCTCCCCGGCAGATTAACCAGGTCCCGCTCCGCCACCGCCTTCCCTTCTTTCTCCAGTGATAACAGGCACGGGGTGAAGAAGCGAAGGTTGCTCCTCTTGGGGATGCGCGACTTCAGTTCCTCCTTTCCCATGCCCTCCTTCATCGGGTTGACCTTCAAATAGGCTTGCAGCTCGGTCTGGAGCCTTGCCTTAAGGGTGCTAAAAGCCTGCCGGGAGAGAAAGATTCTCGGTTCCTTCACCACTTGGACCAGCTCACCCGAGGAGAGGAGGGTAGTCAGGGATGATTCAATCCGCTTCACCGACATGCCGGTCCGGTTAACGATTTCCTCCAGGGACAGGCCGGAGAGAAGGCTCGCCGCCACCATAAGCCGGATCTTCTCAGTATCCTCACCTGTCTCGATCGCCTCCAGGAGGGCAAGTGCTTCGCTGGAGCGCCTCCTCCTTCTTGGGGGGGAGGGATCGAGGATCGTGCCGCCGGCCAGGGTGGCTTGGGGTGAATAGGTGCGAAGCACGAAGGGATCTCCGGGTAACAGTAGAACCGGCTTCGCCAGGCGGAGCTGGACATAGGCGCTCTCCCCCGGCAGGAGTACGTCGCGATCGATCATGATCACTTTGGCCGGCACTTCGTAAGTGGCCGAATGGAGTCGTAAAGTCGAGCGGTGCTTGAGCTCCCGCGGGGCTGCGGGAAGGTAGTTGAGGCGGACATCGACGATCCGGGTGGGGTGGTAGGTCGCCCGGGGGACCACAATGTCGCCACGGAAGATATCGGTGTGCTCCACCCCCTGGAGGTTCACCGCCACCCGCTGGCCGGCGCACCCCTTGTCCGACTTCTTGCCATGGGTCTGAACGCCGCGCACCCGGCAGGGAATGGCGGCAGGGAGGACTTCCACCTCGTCTCCCACGCTGATCTCGCCGGAGAGGAGGGTGCCGGTCACAACCGTCCCGAAGCCGGCGATGGTAAAGACCCGGTCGATCGGGAGGCGGAACGGCCCGTCGACCTTCTTTTCTTCTGCTTCGCCGGCAAGCCTCGCCAGTTCGCTCTTGAGACGGTCAAGTCCTTCGCCGCTACGGGAAGAAACCGGCATGATCGGAGCGGCTTCGAGAAAGCTTCCGTCCAGGTAATCCCGGACTTCCTCGGTTACCAGGCCGAGCCAGTCCGGGTCCACCATGTCAATCTTGGTGAGAGCCACGAGCCCCTTCTTGACGCCGAGAAGCTGGCAGATATCCAGATGCTCACGGGTCTGGGGCATCACCCCTTCATCGGCGGCAATGACCAGCATCACCAGGTCCATCCCCCCGACTCCCGCGACCATCGACCGGACGAAGCGCTCGTGCCCCGGCACGTCGACGATCCCGAGCTCGAATCCCCCGGGCAGGACGAGATGGGCGAAGCCGAGCTCGATAGTGATCCCCCTTGCCTTCTCTTCTTTGAGCCTATCGGTGTCTATGCCGGTAAGGGCCTTGACGAGGGAGGTCTTGCCGTGGTCGATGTGGCCTGCGGTGCCAAGGATAAGGTGTTTCATAAAAGAGTTCGGAGCCCTCCAAAACAGCTCGTCAACAACGTGCTTCAATAATTTTAAAGAGGCTTAGGTGAATAAAGAGTCTAATATCAAAAGTGGGGAAGTAGGGGAACAATTAAAGTTATTTGCCTTGATTGGCGGAAGCACATGGGAATCGAACCCACCAGGGAGATTTCTCATCCCCCTCACCGGTTTTGAAGACCGGGCAGCCCACCAGCGACTGAAGTACTTCCATGATATCAAGGACATGAAGTTATAAACTACAACCGAATTTTTTTACCCTTTTAATTGTAACGTCTGCGCAGCTCCCCTCAGCTTTGTTATATCGTGGTGAAAATAATCCTGCTATGAACCCTGCGCCATAAAAGAAGTGTATGAAACTGTAAACCATGGGGAGTCGCAAGGCAAGGGGAAGCCCCTCACTCTGGGCAGCTGTAACCATACTTGCCGAAATTATCATGAAATAGAGTAAAATTGGCAGATTGTACCACCAGAAAGAATGGAATATGGGCAGCGTAAGTATATAGACGACGAAGAGCGCCGGGATTATCGCCTTGAAACTTACAGAGCGGCTTATCAGTGTCTGCTCTGCCCGCCCTCTGCCATAGGTTTTCATCTGCCTGATAAAAGCGGCAAGTGTCGGCCGTTGACTCCGCCTGATAAACATTTCAGGGTCGTGAAGAAGTCGCGCTCCCGACTTGAGAAGCCTGTCAATGAGCTCGTTTTCCTCATTGGGATAAAGACGCTCGTCCAGACCGCCGAATGACAGATAAATCTCCCTTCTGAAAGCAAGATTGCAGAGGATAAGCTCCCGGTCATCGGTATCGCGCAGCTTGCCAACGCTGCGGTAACGGTTCCTGATTGCACCGCCACCAAGTGAAGATGAGAGTGCCCAGGCAATTGACTTCTGAAAAGTTGAGTCGCCCGGCGGAGTCAGCGAAGGCCCGCCGACAGCTGCAACGTTTAACTCTTTGAAAGAAGCGGCTATTCGCTTGAGGGCGTCAGGGACAACAAGGGAATCATCATCCAGAAAGTAGAGAATATCACCGGTCGCCTCTCTGGCTGCCATATTGCGCTGGCGACTCGGCTTTTGCCCCTCGGCGACTATAATCTCATGGTCGGGCGAGTCGGGATCAAGACTCCTCAGCCCGTCGATTGCCGCTACCGCTCCGCCCGGCTTGACCGGTATGATGATGGAGATTTTCATGGGTGGAAACATTAGCATACGGTGAGAAAGCTGACAAGCTTCGCCTCAAAAAATGCCGGTTTACAGCGTGAGCAGGATAATTGTATATTGCCGCAATCATGACGGGAGAAAACTATCGGTGATCACCTTCGCGGTCTCTGTAGAGAAACAGAAACTCCTGCTCAAGCGGATGAACGAACTGGGGGTGACTGAAGCCGACTTTCAGGAGAACTTTATCCGCTCCTCCGGCAAGGGGGGACAGCATGTCAACAAGTCCTCAACCTGCGTCCACCTCCTCCACGTGCCGACAGGTCTGGAGGTCAAGTGTATGCGGGAACGGAGCCAATCAATAAACCGCTTTATCGCCAGGAGAGAACTGCTTGAAAAAGTCGCCGCCAGCATGGGACTGGCGACTCAGAGCAGCATCAAGGCAGATAGAATAAGGCGGCAAAAGTCACGTGCAAAGCGAAAAAGAGCCGTAAAAGAAGAGGAATGATGATAAAAACCACACCGCGCCTGCTTGAATTTGAGAAGATTATCAGTCGTATTACAAAGTTCGCTAACTCTCCAGCTGCTCTCCCGCTTATTCGTGCTTTGTCACCCCTCGGCTCAAAGATTGAAACCGAACTCCGGCTCGCACTGATCGAAGAGATCAGGAAGCTTTCTCATAGCGGCATAAGGCTGCCGCTTGAGCCTTATGAAGATATTGCCGGTGTCATTGAGCTTGCCCGCCCTCACGGTTCGCTTCTCTCTACCGAGGAGCTTTCACTGCTTGTTCCGGCGTTGAAGGTATCCGCCAGGATTAAGAGTCTTCTCGCCTATCGCAGTGACATCCCGCTTCTTACGCAAGTCGCCTCTGACGTCAACTCTTTTCCTGACATTCTGGAACCGTTGGAACAGACTCTCGCCCCGGACGGAGGCCTCCTGGACAGCGCCTCAAATCTCCTCTTCAACCTCCGCAGAAACCAGCGACACCTTGTCGCCAGGGTAAGGAAACGGCTGGAAGAGATTGTCAGGGAAAGAGCAGTCGCCATTTTCCTGCAGGATGATTTTATCACCCAGCGGAACGGCAGATGGGTGATTCCGGTCAGGATGGATTCAAAGGGGATGGTTCCGGGTGTGGTTCATGATGTCTCCCGCTCCGGAGAGACCGCATTCATGGAGCCGATAGAGATTATCGGCCTGGTGAACGAACTGGAGAATCTCAATGCCGAGGAAAAAGCGGAACAGATAAGAATTCTGAAAGAGATTACCTCCTGGATCCGGGAGGATGCCGACGCGATTCTCGCCAGCTTCAAAGCGGTTGTGAAGCTCGATTTTTTAAACTCGATCGCCAGTTTCGCCGAGCTTATTGACGCACATTCACCGCAGATATCTGAAAATATGACGCTCGAAATATATCAAGGATATCATCCGCTCCTCCTGCTAATGGGAAAAGAGAGCGGCGCCGGGAACACAGTCCCCCTTGATTTGCAGCTCGGTGAGAAAACCGGTGTCAAAACCCTGCTGATAACCGGCCCGAATACCGGCGGGAAAACAATTGCCATAAAGGTGGCGGGACTGCTTACCTTGATGGCACAGTCAGGCATTCCTGTACCCGCTGACACTGCATCTGTTTTCCCTGCCTCCGCAAAAGTTGTCGCTGACATAGGGGACGAACAGTCCATTGAGGAAAGTCTGTCAACATTCTCGGCACATATTCGCAAGATAACTGCGATCCTTGCTACGGCTGATGATCAGACCCTCGTGCTTCTCGATGAGCTCGGCACCGGGACTGATCCGCTCCAGGGCGGGGCGATCGCCTGCGCCGCCCTCGAAGAGCTGATGAAGAGGGGTTCGGTTGTCATTGCGACAACTCACCTTATAGACATTGTCACCTATGTGCAAAAAACCGACGGGATGATGAACGCTGCGATGGAGTTTGACCAGAAGAGCTTGACTCCCATGTACAGGCTTACCATTGGTGAACCGGGGCAGTCTCATGCGCTGGATATTGCCAGGCGCTGCGGACTCCCCGAAAGAATAATTGAAGCTGCCACGCAGTTCGCAGGTAAAATGGAGTCGGAATTTCACGCTCTGCTGTCTGACCTGAAGCAGAGCCGCAGAGAGAGTGAACTGCTCCTTTCCGATCTTCTTTTACGTGAAAACCGGCTCTCTGTAAAAGAACGCCAGCTTGAAGCAGCCCAAGCCGGCCTTGTCCAACTCCGCTGCGAAGCAAAAGAAAAGGGTCTAAGAGAAGCCAAGGAGATTGTAAATTCTGCCAAGGCAGAGCTTAACCTGATACTTGAAGAAGCAAAAAAGGAAAAGAACCGGAATACATTAAAGTCACTGGCATCACTGGAAGCTGAGCTCGATGATAAACTGGATGAAATCAGCCCCAAACCGGTAATAGATCCAGCCTCGCTCCTCCCGGGCGCTGTCGTTTATGTCAAGACGCTTGGCAGTAATGCGACAGTCCTGACTGTTGACACAAAACATAAGCGGCTCCGGCTGCGCGCCGGCAGCCTTGAAGTAGAGGTTCTTTTTTCAGCTGTCTCAGCAGCTGAAAACAGCAAGCCGGAGATTAAAAGTCTGCGCAAGTCCCGATTGCAGCAGCAACCTGAAGCGTCCCATGAGCTTAACCTTATAGGGTGGCGCGTTGAAGAGGCAATCTGTGAACTGGACAAATTTCTCGACAACGCCCTGCTGAACGGCCTGCGCGAAATCCGGATCATTCACGGCATAGGTACTGGCAATCTTATGCGCGGAGTCAGAGAACATCTCTCAAGAAGTCCCCATGTGGAGAGTTTTCGTTCCGGAGAGAATTTTGAAGGGAGTGAAGGGGTGACGGTGGTGAAGTTGATAAACTGAAGGCTGAAGTTTTATAGAAAAGGGGACTACAAAAAAGGTCGTGACTGAATGCAGCCACGACCCCTTTTTACTTACTCCACAAAACTTTTCAGTTTCTTTGCCCGGCTCGGATGACGAAGTTTTCTCAGCGCCTTTGCCTCAATCTGCCGAATCCGCTCTCGGGTGACTTCAAAATCCTGACCAACCTCTTCAAGGGTATGGTCACTTTTTTCGCCGATGCCGAAGCGCATCCTTAATACCTTCTCTTCTCTCGGGGTCAACGTCGCTAGGACTCTTGCAGTCTGCTCTGTCAGATTAGCCTTGATGACAGCCTCAAGGGGCGAAACCACCCCCTTGTCCTCAATGAAATCACCGAGATGAGAATCCTCTTCCTCGCCAATGGGGGTTTCCAGAGAAATTGGTTCCTTGGCGATTTTCAAAACTTTGCGCACCTTATCAAGAGGCAGTTGCATTCTTTCCGCAATCTCTTCCGGGGAAGGCTCCCGGCCGATCTCCTGCACAAGTTGACGGCTGGTACGGATGAGTTTGTTTATTGTCTCGATCATATGGACAGGGATTCTGATGGTCCGTGCCTGATCGGCAATAGCCCTGGTTATTGCCTGACGAATCCACCAGGTTGCATAAGTGGAGAACTTGTAGCCGCGCTGATATTCGAACTTGTCCACCGCTTTCATGAGACCGATGTTTCCCTCTTGAATCAGGTCAAGAAACTGGAGGCCGCGATTTGTGTATTTTTTAGCGATGGAGACTACAAGCCTGAGATTGGCCTCAACCAGTTCTGACTTGGCCAGCTTTGCCAGACGCTCACCCCGGGCTACAGCGAGAAGAGCCTGAGAAAGCTCGCACGCCTTGAAGCCGGACTCATCCTCTACCTTCTTGAGTTTCTTCTCCAGACTGACCAGTCTCTTTTCCAGATGGGCTGAATCTTCCTCCGGAAGATTCAGGGTAGCAACAAAAGCATGACAGGCACCTCTCTGCCGTTTGGGGTCTGTCAAAAAGGTGGAGAAAAGTCCGCTCTCGACAGCTGACTCACGCTCGAACTCTGCAACCTCTTTCAGTATACGATGAACCTTTCCGGAGAGCTCTTTAAGGCGCAGGGAAATCTTCTCCACATGGCGGTCTTTCAAGCGAATGGACTTTACCAACTCTGCCAAACGAACCTTAAGGGCATCCTTTTCAGCTAAAAGCCTGGCTGCATCCTTATTACTGAGAGAGTCAGAGTCATGTTCTTCAAGGAGAACATCCATCCTGACGTCAATATCAAGAATCTCGTCCATAATTGCCATCAGGCGATTACGTTGATGATCCTCTTCATCCTCTTCCAGCTCCTCTTCCTCAACCTCTTTACTTATATCAGATGCGCTGATCTGGAACTTTCTGAGCCGGTCGCCAAGAAAAACCATCTCCTTGAGAGTAATCGGGGAATTAAGTATGACGCGGGCAACATCCCCCTCTCCATCCTCAATCCGCTTGGCAATCTCCACCTCACCCTCACGTGTCAGGAGCGATACCGACCCCATCTCACGCAGATACATTCTTACCGGATCACTGGTTCTACCGAGCACTCCCGGCTCGAACTCCTGCTCCTGCTCGCCTTCAGAATCTTCATCATCCTCAAGATCAAGCTTTGGCTTGGATATCTTGACCTTCTGGACAGAGTCGACTATCTCTATATCCATCTCACCGAACATGCTCATCACATCATCAATCTGTTCAGAAGAGACAATATCAGGCGGGAGAAGGTCGTTAACCTCTTCATAGGTCAAAAAACCCTTTTCCTTGCCCAGGTTTATAAGCTGCGCTACCTCTTCAATACCCTTTTTTGCCATAAAACTCCCCTTGTAAAAGCGGATAGATTAATTCAATCGAAAATCGTTGAATCCACTGTTAATCATAATTGCGATTTTCTGTTTCGCAAGTCATTAAGTGTCACGAGTATCTCATTGTAGCGCGGGGAGTCATAATCAAGATTCAGCAATTCCCTTTGAAGACTTTTTGCATCAGCCATTTTCAGATCTTCCCGCTCAAGCGCCCTGCGGAAATCGTGAAGAGCTTTGACAGGATCGATATCTTCAAGATGTGAATCATCAACAAGCAGTGCCGCAAAAACATTTAAATCTGGTATGCCGGTCTCGATTATCTCGGCAGGCTCAATATTCTCACCTTTCGCAGCGGCGTCAATGATTCTTGCGGCAGGTTTTCGCAGAGCGACCGGCAGAAGCTCCTCTGTCCCCGTCGCCCTGAACTCGGCAGCTATCTCGGGATAACGAAAAAGAAGCGCCACCAGAGAGTCGGCAGGACTGGCGGAAATTCGTGAAGGCGCGCTCTTTTCGTGACCGGCTCCGGCAATACCCTTGACTGCCCCAAACGTCCTGACGTCAACAGCAAGAAGCCTTGACAGCTCCTTAAGGTAAAGATCCCTTTCGACAGGGTCAGTCAACTTTTGCAGAAAAGGTCTGAACTGGTCGGCAACCGCTTTCTTCCCGGCAACAGTTCCTGTGTTTTCCACGGAGACAAGTTCCCTGAGGTAATAATCAAGCGCCGGTCGGGAGGCCTTCATAAGCTCGAAGAACTCTTCAGTCGAATGATTCGCCAGGTAGCTGTCGGGATCGTCCCCCTCGGGAAGCTCTATGACAAAACAGGGCATCTGCTCGGAGAGAAGCAGTTCCATGGCTCGCAATGTAGCCTTTCTGCCGGCGCTGTCACTGTCAAAGAGAAGATATACCTTGTCGGCATAACGCTTTATCAGCTGGAAATGGCCTTTGGTAAGAGCAGTTCCGCAGGTCGCCACAGCATTCCGTATCCCTGCCAGGTAGAGAGCCAGGTGGTCAAAATACCCCTCGACAATTATAACAGAGCGCTCTTCCCGCATCGACTGCTTGGCGAGGTCAATCCCGAAGAGAACGTCACTCTTCTGATAAAGGGGTGACTCGGGAGAATTTATGTACTTGGGAAGCGAATCGTCAAGTACCCGGCCACCGAAACCGATAGGCTGTCCATGCAGATCGGCAATCGTAAACAGCAGCCTGTTTCTGAAAAGGTCGAAGTAGCCGCCTCCGCTGCTTTTCCGTTTAATCAGGCCGAGTTTTTCAACTTTCTCCAGCGACACCCCGCTCTGCTTCAGAAAAGTCGCCAGTCCGTCCCATTTTTCCGATGCACAGCCAAGCCTGTATGGTGCGAAAATATCTTCAGCCACGCCACGTCCGGCCATGTATTTCCGCGCTGCAGCCCCATCCACACCCTTTGTCAGCAGTTGCGTGTAATATCCTGCCGCAGTCGCTACTATCTTCAGCTGCTCATCTTTCTCACTTTTCTGTCTGATTTCGAAAGCTGTCGGGGCTCTCTCTTCAATCTCGACGCCAACCCGCTTTGCCAGCAGCTTCACAGCTTCAGGGAAAGGAATCCCCTCCATCTTCATCACAAAAGTCACTACGTTTCCGCCGACACCGCAGCCGAAACAGTGAAATATGCCGCGTCCCGGATTTACATTGAAAGAAGGGGTCTTCTCCCCATGAAACGGGCAGAGCCCCTGAAAATTTGCTCCTGATTTTTTCAGGCTTATATAATCCGAGATAACTTCGACTATCCCGGCACGCTCCCGAACTTCGGCAATCTTTTCATCCGGGATCATCATTATTTGTTAATCCTTTGAGACTGCAGGAGCCTTTGTTCTTTTCTGCCCGGCTGAATGCTTAAGCAGGTCAGGAACTCCTCCCCAACCGGCCACTATATCCTTACCGGCCTCAAGAAACGGTTCGGCAGTTTTTGAACGGTGGACATATTCTTTGAACTTCTCAGGCACCGGCTTACTGGTCGCCATATACAGAGCAATGCAAACAATAAATGCACCCTCCAAAAAACCCAGAGCCACACCCCCAACCCTGTTGACCCCTCCGAGAAGAATGATTTTGAACATTATTGTCAGGAGATGCCCAAGCAAAAAGAAAAGCAACCCGGTTATAACAAAGATGAATATGAAGGATAGAATTGTTGCCAGATAATGGGGAAGTTGAATGATGGTACGGCTCGCCTCGGCAAGGTAGAGATGATATTTTATGGCGGCCCAGCCCCCTACCAGAAATCCGGCAAGAGAGCATATCTGACGAACGAGACCTTTTGAGAACCCTTTGGCAACAAATCCCGCCAGAATAAGCCAGATAAGAATATCTACAAGATTCATCAGCCCCCCGACATGGTGCCTTTATCGGTGCCTGCTCCAGAAAGTAAAGTAGGGGCAATTAAAAATCGCCCCCACCCGGTTCACTTCAATTTACGACACAGTCAAAAACGGAGTAGTTTAGTCTACCATCTTCCGCTGCTTCTTGAGTGCGCGCTTACGAGCTGCGATAGCCTTTTTCTTTTTCTTGATACTTGGCTTCTCAAAGTGCTCGCGCTTACGTACGTCTGAAAGAATGCCTGCTTTTTCGCACTGTTTCTTGAACTTTTTGAGCGTCAGCTCAAAAGGCTCACTGTCTTTTACCTTGATTCCCGGCATATATGTTCACCCCCCCCTATTTAAATTTCCAACCAGGGTAGGCCGGTCTTCTTTACAAAGGCTGTTAACACTACTTAAACTGGCGACTATTGTCAATATATTATTTGACCCTTGACGCCTTCTCCTCGATACCGGATGTTCCGAATCGCTTGCGAAGTTCACCGTATACGTCATCCAGCGTCACGTTGTGATGCGCCAGCAGCACAAGGGTGTGATAGAGAAGGTCAGCTGTTTCATAGATTATCTCGTTCCGTTCTCCCCCCTTGCCGGCAATCACAAGCTCCGTGGACTCCTCCCCGAATTTTTTGAGGATTTTGTCCCCGCCTTTGGCAAAGAGTGACGAAGTATATGAGTTCTCAGCCGGATGTGCCTTGCGATCGAGAATTGTTTTGAAAAGCAACTGCAATGTATCTTCATTCATAATCGCACCGAAACCCCTCTTTCCCTGAGATACTCCTTTGCCTCGGCAACAGTATGCTGGCGAAAGTGAAAAATTGATGCGGCCAGGCAGGCGCTCGCCCCGGCGATCGCAAAACCGTCATAGAGATGCTCCAGTGTGCCAACCCCGCCGGAAGCGATCACCGGAATTCCCACAGCATCAACAATCGCCCTGGTAAGAGCGATATCATAGCCATCCTTTGTGCCGTCACGATCCATACTGGTAAGGAGAATTTCCCCGGAACCGTATGATTCCATTCTGACCGCCCACTCGACCGCATCTATCCCGGTCGGCTTGCGGCCGCCGTGGGTATAGACTTCCCATCGCTTCTCCCCCGGCACCTGACGTGCATCTATAGCCACGACGGTGCATTGGGAGCCGAAGCGCTGCGCCGCCTCCTGCACAAAATCAGGGTTATGCACTGCAGCGGTATTAATGGAGACCTTGTCTGCCCCGGCGTTCAGCATCCTGCGGATATCATCAACAGTCCTGATCCCGCCGCCGACCGTAAGCGGCATAAAGACCCGCTCTGCTGTCTTGCGGACGACATCGACCATTGTCTCCCGGCCGTCACTTGAAGCGGTAATATCGAGAAAAGTCAGCTCATCGGCACCCTGACTGTCATACATCTCGGCAATCTCGACCGGATCACCGGCATCACGCAGTTCAAGAAACTGAACGCCTTTGACAACACGCCCGCCTGTCACGTCAAGACAGGGGATAATCCGCCTGGTCAGCATATATTGCCCTTGCCCGTCCTTATGGCTTCTGCCAGATCTATCGCCCCGGTGTAGATAGCCTTGCCGGTTATAACTCCGCTGACACCCGCAGACTCGACGGTCATAAGATTCCTGATATCCTGGAGAGTTGACAGCCCGCCCGAGGCGATAACCGGAATAGTTATTGACTCAGCCAGCTGCTTTGTCGCCTCCAGATTCGGCCCCTGCAACATGCCGTCGCGGCTGATATCAGTATAGATTATCGCCGACAACGCCAAATCCTTCGAACTTCTTTGCCAGCTCAACAGCGGTTATCCCGGTAACTTCAGCCCACCCCTGCACAGCGACCATTCCATCCTTGGCGTCAATGCCGACTACTATCCGGCCGGGGAATTTCTCACAGGCCTCTTTCACCAGCTCCGGATTACGCTGGGCCGCAGTGCCGATTATCACCCTGCCTATACCGAGTGAAAGATAAGCTTCGATCGTGGCCATATCTCTGATTCCGCCGCCGAGCTGGGTCGGAATGGAGACTGCGCGGACTATCGCTTCAATAGCTTCCCTGTTTTTAGGCTCGCCGGCAAACGCTCCGTCAAGGTCCACAATATGCAGCAGCTCTGCGCCCTGGTCCTGCCAGGCCCTTGCCTGCGCGCCGGGGTTGTCGTTAAATACCGTGTCCCGCTCCATCAGCCCCTGCTCAAGGCGGACGCACTTCCCATCTTTCAGATCAATTGCTGGTATGACAATCACGACATCTCTCCAAAGTTTTTAAGTATCTGCAGCCCGGCATCCTGTGATTTTTCCGGGTGGAACTGGGTGGCAACGATGTTGTCCTTCCAGAGTGCGGCGCAAAACTCAACCCCGTAGGACGACGTTGCAGCCACCACATTCACATCATCGGGCAAGCCATAATAGGAGTGGACAAAATACACATTGGTGCCATCGCCTATGCCGTTAAAAACAGGTGCCGGCCGGCGAATAGAGAGCTGGTTCCAACCCATGTGCGGAACTTTAAGCTTCTCGCCGCCCTCTTCCATTCCGTCCGGGAAACGAAGTACATGCCCCGGGATGACATTCAAACCCTGGTAGAGACCAAACTCCACGCTATCCGTCAGCAGCAGCTGCATCCCGACGCAGATGCCGAGAAACGGGCGACCTTCACGAATGACCCTGAGAATCGGCTCAACAAAACCTCCCTGCTCAAGATTCCGCATGCAGTCACGAAAAGCGCCGACGCCGGGCAATACTATCCGCTCTGCCGCCAGCACAACTTTGGGGTCAGCGGTAACAACCGCTTCAAGGCCAACCTTCTCGAACCCTTTTTGCACGGAACGAAGATTCCCCATCCCGTAATCTATAATTGCAATCACTTATAACCTCTGGGACCTGGGATCTGGGATCAGCAAAAGCTTTTGACTTTCCGGTTCACAGTTTACAGTTCCCGCTTTTTTATAGCTTTCCCTTAGTCGACATAACCCCTTCAATGCGCGGATCAACCTGTGTCGCCATATCCATTGCCCTGGCGAACCCCTTGAAACAGGCCTCCAGCAAATGGTGCACATTGTCACCGTACCGCACATTGATGTGAAGATTGGCGCCGGCGTTGTTGGCAAACGCCTGAAAAAATTCACGGCCAAGCTCAACATCGAACTCACCGATTTTCACCTTGGGGAGCTCCACGTTGTAAACAAAATAGGGACGCCCGGAAAGATCGGTGACCACCTCAGCCAGAGTCTCATCCATCGGCACAACGGCCTGGCCATAACGGCGGATCCCACTCTTGTCGCCGAGGGCCTCTTTCATGGCCATACCCAATACAATGCCGATATCTTCAACGGTATGGTGAAAGTCGATATCGATATCACCTTTCGCCTCAACTGTCAGATCGAACAGACCGTGACGGGCAAAGAGATCAAGCATATGGTCAAGAAATGGGACCGAAGTGGCAATCTTGCTGACCCCGGTTCCGTCAAGATTCAGGGCGAGCCGGATACTGGTCTCTCTGGTTATTCTTTCAATAGTAGCGCTGCGGGGCATAAGGACTCCTTATCCAATCTCCTGAAGTGCACTGACTGTTTTTTCCATCTCTTCTTTTGTGCCAATCGATATTCTCAACCCGTGAGCAAGCAGAGGGTCGGAAAAATGACGGACCAGAATTTTACGCCCATAAAGTCCCTCGTAGACGCGCTTGCCGTTCCGGTCAGGGGGTGAGGCAAAAACAAAATTGCCGGCAGATGGAATTACCTCGTAACCTAACTTTAGCAACTCTGCACTGAACCATTCCCGTGTGCGCACAATCTTGCAACAGCAGTCGGCAAAATAGGCCTGATCCTGCAAAGCCGCAGCGCAGGCAGCCTGAGCCAGGCGGTCAAGGTTATAGTGATCGCGTATCTTGTCCAGCGCTGCGATCACTTCCGGTCTCGCTATTGCCAAACCAAGCCTCATTCCGGCAAGAGAATAGCTCTTGGAAAGCGTCCGGGTGACAACCACATTGTCGTATTTTTTCACCAGCTCAAGCGCATTACCAGCGGAAAAATCGGCATATGCCTCATCCACAACCAGCATCCCCGTGCAACGAGTTGCAAGCTCCTCAACATATTGCAAAGGAAAGGCGAATCCCAATGGCGAGTTGGGAGTAGTCAGGAAAAAAAGCTTGCCGGAATAGCGCTCCGGAAAATCCCTGACGCGGTAATCATCAGTCAATCCGAATGTCCTTACCTTTGCGCCCTGAATCTCGGCAAGGGTAGAATAATACGAGTACGAAGGGTGAATATAGGCAATCTCTTCACCCTCGCTGGCAAAGGCCCTGATCAGGTTATTCAGCACCTCGTCCGAACCGTTCGCCATGATGACCCACGCAGGGTCAAAACCGTAAAGAGCGCCGGCAATATCCCGTAGCGACTGGCTTGAAGCACTCGGATAAGTGCGCAGACTCGCCGCGTCAGAGCCAAGCTCGGTCAGAACCGCTTCCCTCACTTGCGGTGAAGGCGGATAGGGATTTTCATTGGTATTAAGCTTAATCCACGAAGCTATATCCGGCGGTTGATAACCGGGGACATACCCTGCCATGGAGGAAATATTTTGCCGTAAAGTGATCATAACCCTTGAAAAGTATCATGCCAAAGGGGGAGGAATCAAGGAAGAAACATCCGGAAACGTGTAAGCTCCTGACTGCGAAGTGATTCGCTTGAGGGAGATCTGCTCGACAAAGGCCACCTCATCATTATCATCGAACCATCGCGATCATCTCAACAAAAAAGGGCAGCTGACATATGCCCGCCTCGACCCGACAGAGCTCAATGGTAAACCTCGTATACTGAGCAACCAGCTTCCGTTTCAGATAAAAGCAAACGATCTTTACACTCAGGGATAAAAGACGTATAAGCATAGGAAAGGCTTCATACTCAACCTTGCAGACCTTCCGCAAGAGGAGGAACCGATGGCCATAACCCTTCTGGACATGCTGCTTAATGCCGGCCTGATCAATCGCGATCAATTCGAGGAGGCCCTGCACAACAGGGTACTCTACGGGGGCAAAATCGGCACCAGCCTCATCGAACTCGGCTACATCAGCGAAGAAGAACTGGCGCGCTTCCTCAGTGACAAGCTGAGCGTACCATATGTCAGCCCCGAACAACTCCTCCATGTCCCGCCAGCTATAATTAATCTTCTGCCGCGTGAACTGGCCTTGAAATACGGCGTCATCCCCTTGAGTCTGGAGAGAAAACGTCTTAGTCTTGTTATGGCAGACCCGGCGGATCTGACCGCCGTAGACGAAATAAGCTTCATTACCGGTTTCTCGATCCGGCCCTTGATCACCCCCGAGGTCCGCCTTATTCAAGCCCTTGGCATCTACTATAAGACAGCAGTCGACTCACGCTTCAAGAAAGTCATTGAGCGTATCGAGGCTGAGCAGATCGATCTCATAGAGCCGCTTGAAGAAGAGCCACCCTCCAAAGATCACTATGAATCGATTCTGGATGAGGTCAAAACTGTTGAGGTCGCCGACTGGAGAGATCGGGTCAGACTTTTTACCCCCAGTGAGCTTTCCAAGGGGCTGGCACGTTCTGACAGCAGAGAGGAGATAGCTGATCTGGTGATTGCCTATATGGCGGGAAGGTTCGAGCGGGCAGCAATCTTTATGATCCGTAATAACGTGGCCAATGGCTGGAAAGGGGTATTAAACCAGGAACCGATAATTGAGATAACTGATATCTGCATCCCCTTGAGCGAACCTTCCGTTCTGAAAACCGTCGCTGATAGCGCCGGACTCTACCTCGGACCATTGACAGATACGCCTGCGAATATGAAGCTGCTCGAAGGCATGGGCGGCGGCCGGCCAAAATCGGTGCTGCTCGCCCCCCTGATGATCTCCGGGAGGATTATCATCATCCTCTACGCCGACAGCGAGAATGATATGAATGAAAAGGTGCCGGAACTGCAGAAACTGCTCGGCAAAACTGCTCTGGCCTTTGAAGCGCTGATATGCCGGGAAAAAATTCTGATGCTTTAAGGAGTTCGGACAAAGCGACGTCTGCTTAACCGAGCAGCAGCGAAACGGCATGCAGCAGCAGGCCGATAAAGCCGCCGACCAGCGTGCCGTTCATCCGGATAAACTGAAGGTCAGAGCCGATACTTAGCTCTATCTCGTTGACATAATCGCTATTATCCCACTGCTGCACCGTGCCGGAAATATGTCCGGCTACTGCCGTCCGCAGCGAATCCCCGTAGTGCAGCACCGCCGTCTCCAGATGTTCATTCAGCGATTCCTGCAGCTCCCGGCTACCTGCCAGAGTACTGCCGAAACCGGCAACTGCCGCCGAAAGCCGTTCCTTGACGGTGGACTGTGACTGCTGCAGGTCGTTGCGCAGCCAGTTCTTCAGCTCAACGCCGATCCCCTGCACGTAATCGGCCACCGAAGTATGATGAACAACTTCGAACTTGACTGCCTCGATTTTTGCCCGCAGAACCGGGTCGGATTTGAGCCGGTCAATAAAATCGGTCACCGCAGCATCGAACTTGTAGCGGAGCTCATGGGCAGGATCAGCGTTAACGTCCTGAATGAATTCGTTGATCCTTCTGCTGATCTTTTCCCCGGTCCCCCGGGAAAACTGGTCGCGGTTGGGGATGAAATGGCTGAGGAGCGGATACTCTTTCGTGCACATGTCGTCAATCGAACCTGCCAGCCTGTCCTGAGCTGCCGGCGTCGCCAGCCACGTCGCAAAACGATGCAGCAGTTCATCGAGCACTACTTGATGACGATTCCCCTTCCTGAGGGTTTCGAGGAGTGATCCTGCGGAAGAGGAGAGATCGAAATTGTCAACCCGGTTCTGAATTGCGGCCCGGAGGAGTTGCTGCACCCGCTCGTCATCAATAAAATCGAGGGAATCAGCCAGCACCCGGGTCAGTCCTTCTGCCAGGCCGGCGGCATTTTGCCGGGAGAGCAGGTAGGCAGCGAGTTTCTCTGCCGGATTATACTCCCGCAAGCTTGGCGATCAGGGTTTCGGTGGCAAGAAACTTGTCGCGGATGAAATCGGCAAGATTGCCGGCAACGGCATCTTTCTTGTTTTTAAGGATGGCAGTATGCGGGATCGGAACTCCCAACGGATGCCTGAACAGCGCCACAACCGCGAACCAGTCGGCCAGCGCGCCGACCATGGCTGCTTCGGCAAAAGCGCCAATCCAGTCCCAGGCTCCATGCCCCTTCTGGCTGCGCGCCACCACAAAAATGACGGCCGCGCCAAGCATCAGGCCGGTGGCGATTTTCTTGTTTCGACAAAGTAATCGTTTTCTTATTTCCACTGATTGTCTCCCTGCTTAATTGCCCTTGCTTCGGTCCGAAAAACACAAAAACCGCTTCATCAGCCTGCAAACTGATAATAACGGCTCCCTCTTGCCCCCACATGGTCCATCCCGCAGCACCACGTTTTTTGGAATATGGCATGATTGCGGCATGTTTGTCAATCAATCCACCTGCATGCTTTGTCAGAATCCTGATTACAGAAAACCTTGCAACTCCCTGCCGTCTACCAGATGTACTCCCTGGCGATGGCCCGTTTCTCCTTGCCGGCCAGAATGTGCATGATTCTGATCTGCTTCAGCTTCAGCGGCGAGACGGAAGCAAGGGGAATATGGACGATCTGTCGCCCCCGGCGCGCTGCCAGCTGCTTGAAGATACTGCGGGGCGGACGGGCGGCCAGGTAGACAATATGCTTCTCCGGCGAGTAGTCAAGAGCGGCCATGAGGAGCACCTCAGCCTTGGAGGCAAACCCGCGGTAGTCCGGATCATGCCAGACATCTGCCATCCGCCTGGGGGGATACGAAAGGAGGAAGCCGCCATACTCACAGCGGCAGATACCGGGGCCGACCAGATTCTCCGCCGGATCAGTGGCGTAGAAGGCCATGTCAGACTCCTGGTCATGCTCACCCAGCCAGGTCATCCGGTAAAGATAGCGCTTGTCTTGCCGGTCTTCGTCAAAGATTATCACCACACAACCGACCCCGCCTTTGACCCGCTGCTGCTCCCGGACATAGATGACTCCTTCGGCGTGATGGCGCAAAGTCTCCCGCATGTCTATGCCGTCCAGCAGCGAAGCACTGAACCGCTCGCTCCGGGTCAGCTCTTCGGAGAGCTGCATGCTCCCTTTGCGTTTGAGAAATTCACCGTACCCCTCGATGGCAATATCCTCCGGCGGATAGGAGCAGATGGACGGATCGTCAAAACCCTCCAGCCATTCGCCGGGATGCCTCTCCCGCTTCCGCTTGAGGAAATTGAGACGGGAGAGCCCCTTGGTTCTTTTCTGGCGAGGTCGAAAGCGCAGCCGGCGAATCCCCCCCCAGATCTCTTCCGGAGATAGCGTGATTGTAGGAAGGTCGGCGGACACCTTCTGCCAGGGGTAACTGGTGGCCAGGCGGCAGAAGGCATAGGCAAAATTGTCATCGACGCAGCCACGCGCGGCGACCAGCAACTGGTACAGGTCGGGCATGAGCATGCCGCCTGCCACGGCGTAATTGCGGGCAAAGCGGAAGAACGCCCGTTTCTGCCAGAGATGTATGGGCTCGCCGGTTTCCTGGCGGTAATGACGGGCCGCTTCGCTGAAGAGATGATATATGATCCGCTGCCGGTCGGGGAAAGCGTCTTTATCCCCGAGACGGCGGGCAGTCCGGCGGAGAGCGTTGTCCAGAATTTGCTCTTCGGGCAGCTCCTCCCTCCCCCCTTGACCAGTTCCAGGGCATGAAAGCGCTTCCGCAACCCGCCCGCCTCTCCCCCCGGTTCCGGCGGGAGTTCAGCACGGCGGTACTCGTAGACAGCAGAGAGAAACGGAAACTCGGCCATGATCTCCCGACAGGAGTCGGGATGCAGGTTCCAGACTTCCAGCCCCTCCCTTCGCAGCCGCTCCAGCGGTGCTGCCTGGGGGAGGGCGAACTGCGCCTTCACCCTCTGCAGATGCGCCATGCCGCAGATATAGAGAATGCGCTTGTGCCGGGAAGCCAGCTGCTGCAGACGGTACGCCATAGCCTGCTCCCGGCGGCGGTCCTCTTCGCAGGGCTCCTGCTCGCCGCAGGCCTGGCGGTAGGCAGCATAGTAAGCGGCCAGACCGATGCGGCAGATACTGTAGGAATCGGGCAGCCGCTCGGGGTAGCGCGGGTAGCCCTCAACGTCCATGTCTACACAGTGGAGCGGGACACCGTGCTCCCCGGCCAGCCGGGCCGCCTCCACCAACGGATCGGCCGGTTCCACCAGCAGATAGCTGTTCCCATCGCCGGCCGGAGAGCTGATAATCGAAACCTGGGGCAGGCGGGAGACGGCCCGCAGGAAAGAGGCTGTAAAGGTGACGGGAAGCTCGATGGCCACGGCGTCGGGACGGACCTGACGAAAAGCGGCAGCCACCAGCCAGGCAAATTCCAGACGGTAATGCAGTACCGGCAAAGCGTGAACCGGGCCGAAAGTTTCGAGATGGAGCCGCGACGGCATGGTCAGCCCAGGTAGCCGAGGGCTTCATCCCCGAGGATCCGCTGCACGGACAGCCTGATATACTCGATCGGCCTCCCGCCTGCCATGGACATCTTCAGGGCGTAACGGGCAATGTTGATACCGTCGCGCACCGAATAGAGTTCGTCCTCTGCGTGAGCCCGCTGGAGAAAATCCACCACGTAGCCGAGGAGGTCATTGGCGGCAAAAGGGAGGTTTTCCCGCAGGATCAGCAGCTCCTCGTCGGCCTCGGGAAAATCGATGTAGATCTGGGGCTGCAGGCGGGAATGGATGTACTCGGGGAGTTCAAAGGTGGAAGCGTCCTCGTTCATGGTGACCACGATGCGAAAGTCGCGCTGAGCCGGTATCCGCAGGCCGGTGATAATCGACTCGACGTAGCGGCGATCATCGAGCAGCGGCGCCAGGGAGGCCCACGACTTCTCGCTCATCCGGTTCCCCTCGTCAATAATCGCCACACCGCCGGCGAGCATGGCCGAAACAAGGGAGGAGGCAGCATACTGGATGCCCCCGCCGGGGCCGATGACCGGGGTAATAATCAGATCCTCGGGACGGGTATCCATTGTGGCCTGGAAAAGATAGACCGGCCGGCCGAGGCGCAGGGCGGCGGCATATGCGAGAGTAGTCTTCCCCACCCCCGGTTTCCCGACCAGTCGGGGGCTGAAGGGAATATCCCGTGGATCGATGACCATCCAGGCAGCCAGGAGCTGCTGGAGCAGCTCCTCCTGACCGACCCACTTCAGGGGCAGCTCCACCGGACCTGCCAGGGAGAGGGCGATACCGTCGATTGTTGTGTGGCGCATATATGTCCTTCCTGTCGTTTTTGGTGTAAATGCTGACGGCAGCCAATCTACACTGTCCGGCCATCCTCTGCCAGTACGGATTCATAGATTTCCAGATCTTCCTGTGAAAAGCAGCAGAAAATGACCTCCAGTGGCGTTGGCAAAAGATTCAGCGCATCCTTGACTGCTCTGACCGCAACCTGTGCGGCCGGCCCTGGCGGGTAGCCGTATACCCCCGTGCTGATGGCAGGAAAGGCAATCGAACGGAGGCCGTGCTGCGCGGCAAGCGCAACGGCCTTGCGGTAACAGCCTGCCAGCAGTTCCTCCTCGCCTTTGCCGCCGCCGCTCCAGACTGGACCAACGGCATGAATGACATAACCGGCCCGCAGCCGGTAGCCTTTCGTGATCCTGACATCGCCGGTATCACAGCCGCCAAGCTCCCGGCACTCGGCAAGCAGCTCCGGCCCTGCCGCCCGATGGATCGCCCCGTCCACACCACCGCCACCGAGGAGGCTCCGGTTCGCCGCGTTAACAATGGCATCCACCTCCAGAGTTGTTATATCCGCCAGGACTGCTTTCATAGAGACCTCCCATGAAGTGGACCTCTGTCACCATGAGCAAATCCTAGCAGGGTGGGCCTGAAAGTCAATTAGACTGCCCGCTGGACAGCCATCCATCGCTCGTCGGCACTGAGCCGGAAAGATCTCTGGCGCGGAGAATTTGCCTGTTAATCAGGTCCACACTCAACACCTCAACCGGCGGCTCCGGGGACAGACAGGATTGAATAGATTTAGTGAAGAATAACAAATTAGATGTTGACAGCCAAATTGCAGACCGGTTAAATATACCGCCAGCATGAATACGGCTTTATTAGGGAGATGACGGAATTTACTATTGGGAAAGGGGAATCGCGAATGAAGAATGTATCACAGAAAATGAAACTGTTCCTGTTGACGGCAGGCCTGGTACTGATTGCGTCGGTAGCGCTGGGGGCCAAGGAAAAGGCGCCGATTGCCACGGTAAAAATTGCTCCGAGCCCGGCAAGTTATTCGACTGCTTCAGTCCCGCTGAATCCGAGCCAATGCGGGCAGTGCCACTCAGACCAATACAATAACCTGCGCAATGATGGCGCCAGGCACCAGTTTGACTGCCAGCAGTGCCACACGACTATCCACGCCTACAACCCGAGAAAAGGGAACTATGATGCGCTGATGCCCAAATGTGCCAATTGCCATGACCTCATCCACGGCAAAGTGATGACTGATTGCGCCACCTGCCACACTAATCCGCACGCACCGAAAAAGGTGAGCATGGGGCCACGCCTGACGAATAACTGCGCCGAGTGTCATGCCGGTCCAAAGCAGCAGTTGGTCCAGTTCCCGAGCAAACATAGCAAACTGGACTGTTCACGCTGCCACACCAGCCATGGTTTTATCCCGCAGTGTGCGGCCTGCCATAAGCCACATTACACCAACCAGCCGGCAGACACCTGCACCAAGTGTCACCAGGTACACAAACCGCTGCAGATTGCCTGGAACAAGGATCTTGCCACCCCGGAGACCTGCAACGCCTGCCACAGCAAGGTAGTCAGCAAATGGCGGTCATCGCCGAGTCGTCATGCCAAGGTAGCCTGCGCCGAGTGCCACCACGAGAAACACAGGTTCAAGCCAAGCTGTCAGGAGTGCCATCCGAAGCCTCACAAACCTTCTTTCCTGGAGCGTTTCCCCAACTGCCTGACCTGCCACCTGGATGTTCACGATCCACCGGCCATGAAAGGAGTTGGCAAAAAATAGTTTCAGCCTGTTTTTAGTTAATCAAAAGGCCTCCGGGGATTCCAGCCCCGGAGGCCTTTTTTTGCAGGCAACAGCTTCCTTCCTTAGTACAACGTTTCATAATCACCACTGAGGTGAGAGCCTGTTTCGTGGCTAACTTCATGATCCAGACCGGTAACAGTTACACAGTGATCGCATAGGTACCTTTCCTCGCTGTCGCTGCTGTAGCCGTGATCACAGGCGCCGCTCCAGATATGAGTATCGCACCGCTCTCCACTGCCGCTAGATACAGTCAAATCATCCCTGGTTTTCAGCATGGGTAACACCTCCTTTCTGATTTATTATAGCACTAATTCCCTGGCAAGGGGGAGCCAGACTGTCGACTCTTCCTGGCGGCATCGATCAGTTGCCGGCGCAGCCCTTTCAGGCGATCGGTCTGGATTGTGTTAAACTGGAAATAGCGGATGGCAGAAAAATGCAGATGGGTGGTGAGGCTGAAGTTAGTTTTTATTCATTACACCTCTGGCGTTTCCGCACTGAGCGGGTATACTTTCCAATGTCCATTACCGACAGACAACCCCGGAGGAGCAATAATCATGAAAATTCTGATCGTTCTGACATCACACGACGAACTGGGAGGCACGGGCAAGAAAACCGGTTTCTGGCTGGAGGAGTTTGCCGCCCCATACTATGTTTTCAAGGATGCCGGTGCAAAAGTCACCCTGGCATCCCCCCTGGGAGGACAACCGCCCCTCGATCCGAAGAGTGCGGAAAAAGACTTCCAGACAGCGGCCACCGAACGTTTCAACCGGGACAAGGAAGCGCAGATTGCCCTCTCCACTACGGTCAGGCTGCAGACGGTTTCAGCTGCCGACTACGACGCGCTCTTTTATCCCGGCGGCCATGGCCCGTTGTGGGATCTTAGCGAAGACAAGAATTCCATCGCCCTGATTGAAGCCATGCATGCCCAGGGCAAACCGGTAGCCGCGGTCTGTCACGGCCCGGGGGTACTGCGCCATGCCCGCTCAACAACCGGCACGCCGCTGGTTTCAGGAAAGACGGTCACCGGCTTTTCCAACTCGGAAGAGGCTGCTGTCGGCCTGACCGATGTGGTGCCGTTCCTGGTGGAAGATGAATTGCAAAAGGCCGGCGGGAACTATTCCAAAGGGCCTGACTGGCAGACACATGTCGTCTGCGCCGGCAACCTGATCACCGGCCAGAACCCGGCGTCATCGGAACCGGCTGCACAAGCGCTGCTGGCGCAACTGGAAAGGAGCAAATCATGAAGGCAGCTCCGCTTGTCGAGATTTTTTTCGATTATATCTGACCCTGGTGCTACCTCGGCACCGTGCGTACCGATCGGCTGCAGCAGGAGTACGAAGTTGAACTGCGCTGGAGTGTCTTCCCGCTCCATCCCGATACACCTGAGGAGGGGATGGACCTGGCCGAGCTCTTTGCCGGGCGAGAGGCGATGATACGTGACATGCAGGCACGGTTGCAGCAGATAGCCGCCGCAGAGGGATTGCCGCTGACGGAGCGGACGCGCACCTGTAACAGCAGGCGTGCCCAGGAACTGGGGAAATGGGCCGAGTCCCTTGGCATGGGCGCCGGGTTCCGCCGCGCCGTCTACCACGCTTATTTCGTCACAGGGGTTAACATCGCCCTGATTGAAGAGCTGCTGAAGATTGCCGCTGCTGTCGGCCTGCCGCTGGCTGAAGCAGAGGCGGTTCTCGCGGCAGGGAGCTTTGCCCCTGCGGTCGATGCCGACTGGCAAAGAGCCGGAGAATTACGGATAACCGCTGTCCCTACCCACCTCTGCGGCAACAGGAGGCTGGTGGGGTTGTACCCGTACGAAGCTTTCGTGGACCTGATCGGGAAAAGTTAGAGTTGTATCGCTTACCTGCCCCGGCGCTTCTTCCCCTTGGGAACGGGCGCTTTTTCTTCAGGCTTGAACTCCGGCTCATAGCCCACATTGAAGAGGGCCGCAGAGCTATAGCGCATACTGAGGAAATGGGCATTGTTTCTGTCAAACGGGCAGATCGGCATGCTGCACGGCTCAAAGCCGAAGCGGCTGTAATAGCCCGGCTCACCGAGGACAAAGAGAGGCCGGCTTTTAATCACTTCCTGACGGAGGGCAAACCTGAGGAGTTCCGATCCCACCCCCTGCCTTTGGAAATCGGGTGACACGGCCATGGGAGCGAGGTGCAGACCGCAGACCTCGTCGCCATGATAGGCATTGGAAAAGGCGATGTAGGCGATGACCTTGTTGGTGTGAATGCAGACCCATTCATGGACGGTTTTGTTGTTCCCGTGTAACTGCTGCACCAGTTCAACTTCGTAGGAGCTGTAAGGAAAGGCTCGCTGCAGCAGGGCGTAGACTTTGGGGCGGGTTTCTTCGGTAACTTTTTGTATTTTCATAAGGGAAATCCTTGTAATAGAACGCAGATAACGCGGATTGAACGGATTCACGCTGACATAAAACCTTTATTCAACCTGGTCTATCCGTATAAATCCGTTTAAATCAGACTTGATCCGCGTTCTATTGCCTCTATTTTTTCCTATTTGCTCCTGCCTGGCATCAACAGAGCAGCAGCTGGCCATCATCATCAGCCTCGAAAACGACAGTCACCCTGATTTCATCATCTGCCTGATTGTCAGGGATGAGCGGCAGCTGGACGGTCTCAACTTCACTCGCCATCGCCTCTACCAGCTCTGCCGCGGCAGTCTCCCGGAGTAGCTCTTCTGCCGCCCGTATCCCCTCTTCTGCCGCCCGCTTGGCCAGCCTGTCGCAGCGCTCGTTGAAGTAATGGCCGTCATGGCCGCGAATCCACTCCCAGCTGACCTGATGACCTGCAGAGAGGGCCGCCAGCTGCTGCCAAAGGTCCTGATTCTTGAGCGCGTCGGGAGTCTTTATCCGGCCGCTGCGGATCCACCCCTGCAGCCACTCGTTCATCCCCCGCACCAGATACTGGGAATCGCTGTAGACGCGCACCCGCCTGCGGGTGGTCAACGCTTCCAGCCCCCTGATCGCCGCAATAAGCTCCATCCGCTGGGAGGTGGCGGCAGGTTCGAAACCGCTCAGCTCCTTCTCATGCTCTCCGTAACGGAGAATAACGCCATAACCGCCCGGACCGGAGAGTTGTCCCGAACCGTCGCTGTAGAGCTCCACCAGACCGGCCGGAGGCGGAGTGAAAGCGACCTCCAGGGCAGCAAACTCAAGCTCCCGCAGCAAGGGGATCAGCTCCGCCAGATTCGGCGCCTGCCGTTGCAGAGAGGCCAGCGGGACATCAAGGGGGACGTCGTAACGGACGGTGGCCAGGGTCTTCGAGAGCCGCGCCTGATCGGCAAAGGCACGCAAATTATACCTGCGCTGCCTGCCACTGACCATGCTGCGCCACTGCAGCACTTCCTCCAATGAGCCGAAGCGCCGGACCAGTTCGCTGGCGGTCTTTTCGCCGATGCCAGGGACTCCCGGGATATTGTCGGCACTGTCGCCGGCCAGGCCGAGGACATCCGCCACCAGCTCAGGGGGGACGCCGAAGCGCTCAATAACCTCCTGCGGCCCGGAGCGCTTCTCTTTCATAGTGTCGAGCAGGCTGATCCGGTCACCCACAATCTGCAACAGGTCCTTGTCGCCGGTGACAACCGTTACCTCCACCCCTGCAGCGGCATACTGGCGGGCCAGAGTGGCAATGACATCGTCGGCCTCAAAACCGGGAGCTTCCAGGGGCTGGATATTGAGCGCCTGCAGCACTTTTCTGATATAGGGGATTTGAAGGACAAGATCTTCGGGCATGGCGTCCCGGTTCGCCTTGTATTCCGGATAGATCTCCCGGCGGAAAACCCCTTCCCGGGGCGGGTCGAAGACAACCGCAAGGTAATCGGGGCGGTGCTCCTGCAGCAGGGTGAGGAGCATCCGGGTGAAACCGAGGACGGCATTGGTCGGCATGCCGCCTTTAGTGGCAACATCCCTGATCCCGTAATAGGCACGGTAGATGTAACTGGATCCGTCCAGTAAATAGAGTTGCGGCGCTGATTTCACATCTACTCCCGACATGGCTGGTTTCGGTCTGACCTGCCTCCCCCGGCTAAAAACAACAGGCCCCATGCTGTAACCGCAAGGGGCCTGATAATCCTGCATGGCCAGGGACCGCTTACGACCGCTCAAAGACCGCTGTTCAGACGGATGGAGACCGACCTGCCATGGGCTTCAAGCCCTTCAAGAGCGGCAATACGGACGATGTCTCCTCCCAGTCGATTCAATCCTTCGCGGCTGAAATAGACAATAGAGGACTTCTTCACAAAATCATCGACCGAAAGGGGTGAGAAAAATCGGGCGGTCCCGCCGGTCGGCAGGGTATGGTTTGGCCCGGCGAGATAATCTCCGGCCGCCTCGGGGGTGTAGTGCCCCATGAAGATGGCGCCGGCGTTTTTAATCTGCGCCAGGATGGCGAACGGGTCGGCTACCGCCAGTTCAAGATGTTCCGGGGCGATTCGATTGGAAAAGTCTATCGCTTCAGCCAGCGTTCCGGCGACGATGATTGCCCCGTAACTCTCCCACGATTTCCGGGCGATGCTCTCCCGGGAAAGCTCTTTGAGCTGCTTCTCCACCTCAGCGGCAACCGCCTCGCCGAAACTGCGGTCAGTCGTAATCAGGATCGAAGAGGCAAGTTCATCATGCTCTGCCTGGGAGAGCAGGTCTGCGGCTATATGGGCCGGGGTGCCGCTGCCGTCGTTGATCACCAGGATCTCGGACGGACCGGCGATCATGTCGATACCGACCTGGCCGAACACCAGTTTTTTGGCAGTGGCAACGTAGATATTGCCGGGACCGGTGACCTTGTCAACCTTCGGGATCGTCGCCGTGCCGTAGGCAAGGGCGGCAACAGCCTGGGCGCCGCCGATGCGAAAGATCCGGTCAACCCCCGCAAGCCGGGCTGCCGCCAGAACATGCGGGATTTATCTCGCCGGCCGGTGTCGGGGCAACCATAATGACTTCAGGCACCCCGGCCACTTTTGCCGGGACGGCGTTCATAATGACGCTCGACGGATAGCTGGCTTTTCCTCCCGGCACATAGATGCCGACCCTCTGAAGCGGCGTTACCTTCTGGCCAAGCATGACATCCGGCTCATCGGTAGAGAGCCAGGTCTCTGTTTTCTGTTTTTCATGGAACCTTGCCACCCGTTCGACGGCCAGCTTCAGAGCTTGCGAGATCTTCAGAACTGCAGCGGGCAAAGGCCTCATCAATTTCGTCGGCAGTCACTTCAAGTTCTGCAACCGAGGCAACAGTGAGACGATCAAAGCGCTCCGTATAATCCAGGACAGCGGCATCACCACGGTCTCTGACAGCAGCGATGATATCCTGGACAACCTGCTCGACCTCCCGGCCTGACTCTTCACCACGGGAAAGTATGGCGGCAAACTGGCCATCGAAATCTTTATCTTTGATATCAAGGAATTTCATAGCACTTTCTCCAGCCCCTCGATAATTTTGGTAATCCGCTCATGCTTGGTTTTCAGACTGGCCCGGTTGACCACCAGCCGGGTGGTGATCTCGGCGATTGTCTCGACTTCGACCAGTCCGTTCTGCTTCAGGGTTTCACCGGTCGAAACCAGGTCGACAATCCGCTCGGAGAGACCTACCAACGGCGCCAGCTCGATCGAACCGTACAGCTTGATAATCTCAACCTGGATACCGCGGGAGGAAAAGTACTTTTCGGTAATGTTCGGATATTTGGTGGCAATCCTGATATTCGCCCAGCGCGAAGGATCGTCCTTTTCGGCCAGGCCGGCCGGCTCGGCAACCATCATCCGGCAGTAGCCGAACTTGAGATCGAGCGGCTCATACAGCTCTTTCCCCTGCTCCAGCAGAGTGTCCTTGCCGACGATACCAAGGTCGGCAGAGCCGTATTCCACATAGGTCGGCACATCCGTGGCCCGGACGATCATGTAGCGCATCTTCTGCTCATGATTCTCGAATATCAGCTTGCGGGTACTGCCAAGCAGTTCGTCACAGTCAATGCCGATCTTTTTGAAAAGCTCGACCGACTCTTCCAGTATCCGACCTTTGGGAATGGCAATGGTTATGTAATCGTTCATGTCGTCAATTTCAGTATTCAGTAGGTCAGAATCACAGTAGTACAGAATAAACCAATACTCCCAACACTGACTCCTGACTCCTGAACTCCTGACTACTCCTTTACCCGTATTATATCCGCTCCCAGCCCAGCCAGTTTCTTCTCGATCGACTCATACCCCCGGTCCAGATGATAGATCCGGGTGATCTCCGTCTGCCCTTCGGCTGCCAGCCCCGCCAGAATGAGGGAGGCGGAAGCACGCAGGTCGGTGGCCATGACCGGTGCTCCGGAGAGCTTTTTGACCCCTTTGACCGTAGCGCTTTTGCCGTCGATGGTGATATCCGCCCCGAAACGGATAAGTTCGGAAACGTGCATGAAGCGGTTTTCAAAGATATTTTCAGCAATGACGCTGGCGCCGTCGGCAACACACATCAGCGCCATGAACTGTGCCTGCATGTCGGTCGGAAAACCGGGATAGGGCCTGGTCTTGATGTTGACACCGTGGATTTTCTTCGGCCCTTTTACCCGGACAACGCCGTCCTTGTTGAGGATCTCCACCCCGGCATCCTGAAGCTTGAATACCAGCGCATCAAGATGTTCCAGCTGCATGTTGCTGATCCGGACATCGCCACCAGTAATCGCCGCCGCGACCATAAAGGTTCCAGCCTCTATCCGGTCGGGCATGACGCGGTAATCCACCGGCGAAAGTCCGTCGACCCCTTCTATCCTGATGGTATCGGTTCCGGCGCCCTCTATCCGGGCGCCCATTTTATTGAGCATATTGGCAAGATCGACGATCTCCGGCTCCCGGGCTGCATTCTCCAGCAGGGTCACCCCTTTGGCCAGGCACGCGGTCATCATCAGATGCTCGGTACCGCCGACGGTCGGCATGTCGAAGTTTATCCGGGCGCCTTTCAGCAGCTTGGCTGTCGCCTCCACATAGCCATGCTCCAGGCGTATCTCCGCCCCCAGGGCTTTCAGCCCTTTCAGGTGCTGGTCGATCGGCCGGGCACCGATGGCGCAGCCGCCGGGAAGCGACACTCTTGCCCTGCCGTGCCGCGCCAGCAGCGGGCCAAGGACAAGAACTGAGGCCCGCATCGTCTTGACCAGATCATAGGTCGCCTCGACGTTATTCAGATCGGTCGAGTCGATTCTGACGATATTACCGTTCCCTTCGATCCGGGCACCGAGAGACTCGAGCACCTTGATCGTCGTGTTGATGTCGCGCAGAAACGGCACATTGCTTATTTCGAACTTCCCGGAAGCGAGGATGGTGGCTACGAAGATCGGCAGGGCGGCATTCTTCGAACCGCTCACGGAGACATCGCCTTTCAGTTTTCTGCCGCCGTTGATTATCAGCTTATCCATTTAAATTCCTTATTTTTTCAGTTGTCCGGCAACGACCCGGTTAATACCAGCCGGATCTTTGGCAGAGAATATAGCAGAAAAACCGTTTTTGGCGAACATTTCCGTCACAGCTCCGGACTGGCCGGCGCCGACTTCCACGAGCAGCCATCCGCCGTTGTTCAGATGCCCGGGTGCCGCCGGAATAATGAGCCGATAAAAATCGAGCCCGTCTGCACCGCCGTCGAGAGCGGCCTGGGGTTCGAACTCACGCACTTCCGGCTCAAGGGTTGCAATATGAGCAGCAGGAATATAGGGGGGATTGCTGACGATGAGATCGAAACCGCCCGTCCTCTACCGGCCCGAAAAGCGACCCCTGCCTGAAATCAACCGTCACACCATTCAGGTCAGCATTCCGGCGCGCCAGTTCAAGCGCCTCCGCCGAGATATCGACTGAAACCACTGCCGCAGCCGGGAGGTTTTTGGCAAGAACAATGGCAACACAGCCGCTGCCGCTGCCGATATCAAGGACGCTACCAGCAGCAGGAGAAACCCGCAAAGCTTCGCTAACCAGAACTTCCGTATCGTGTCGGGGGATGAGAGCGGCCGCTGTTGTTTTGAACTCAAGCCCCATGAACTCCTGGGTGCCGAGAATGTGCTGCAACGGCTCCCGCTTCGCCCGCCGGGCAACCATGGTTCGATAGGCGGCCAGCTCACCCTCCTGGAGCGGTTTGTCAAAGTTCAGATAGAGACCGACCCGGTCAAGCGACAGCGCCTCGCAGAGGAGCCACTCGGCTTCAAGACGGGCATTGGCGACACCCTTGCCGGCCAGATATTCTTTGGTCCAGGTAAGGATTTTTAACGTTGTCCAGGTTTCTCGATCAGTCATAAGGAGGGTAATCTATTATGGATTTTCCTTCAGTCTTCAGCCTTCAGCCTGACTCAGATTGTGCTTTCAATGCTTCCATCTGATAATGCTGCCTGAGCGCATCAACAATCTCGTTGATCTCTCCCTGCATGATCATATCCAGCTTGTAAAGGGTCAAACCGATACGGTGATCGGTCATCCTCCCCTGCGGGAAGTTATAGGTACGGATCCGCTCACTCCGGTCGCCGCTGCCGACCTGGCTCTTGCGGTCGGCTGCCATCCGGGAGCTCTGCTCCTGCTGGATGTTGTCCAGAATGCGGGTCTTCAGCACTTTCATGGCTTTCGCGCGGTTCTTTATCTGGCTGCGCTCCTCCTGACAGGCGACAACAGTCCCGGTGGGAAGATGCGTGATCCGGACAGCCGAATCGGTCGTATTAACATGCTGCCCGCCGGCGCCTGACGAGCGGTAGACGTCAATTTTCAGATCTTCGGGGCGGATGTCAATGTCCACATCCTCCGCCTCAGCCATGATGGCCACAGTACAGGCGCTGGTATGGATACGCCCCTGGGCTTCAGTCTCCGGAACCCGCTGCACCCGGTGCGTCCCCGACTCGTACTTCAGCTTGGCAAAGACATCAGTCCCCTCGATGGAAGCAATGACCTCTTTATAGCCACCCCGCTCAGACTCGGAAGCTGACAGCATCTCCACCCGCCAGCGGTTTTTCTCGGCAAAACGTGAGTACATCCTGAAAAGATCCCCTGAAAACAGGGCTGACTCATCGCCGCCTGTTCCGGCGCGAATCTCGAGGATAACATTGCGGCTGTCGTTCGGGTCCTTTGGCAGCAGGAGCAGCCTGATTTCTCCGTCAAGGCGCTCCTTCTCCCCGGTGAGAGCCGTCAGCTCTTCCTCCGCCATAGCCTTCATTTCCGGATCGGTGAGCATCTCTTTATTCTCTTCTATCTGCTCGATGACTTTTCGGTAACGGCGATAAACTTCTACGAGGGGGGAGAGGTCAGAATGTTCGCGGGAAAGTTTTCTGAATTCCGGTTGATTATTAATGATCACAGGATCGGAAAGAAGTGCTTCAAGTTCCTGAAAACGACGTTCAAGTTCTTCTATTTTGTCGAGCATCTATTAAATTTTCCTCTATGTTTGAAATGACTGGTAAGAATACTTCAGAATGAAGGCGGGATGCAATTGCTATTTATGACCTATTCCTTCACCCCATTTTCATTCTATTGGTCTGAAAAGCTGCTGTTAAATCAGGGGTCGAGCTGCTAACTTCAACTTCATGGAGAACAACGCAGTCTCTTCCTTCTGCTTTTGCACGGTTAACTGCATCCATGGCCGCTGCCAGCAGCCCGTCAGAGTCCCGAGCGTCAGCGGGGAAGGTAGCCAGGCCGATACTTGCGGATATCTTCCCTGAAGGGAGGCTCTCCTCTCCCGGAATCTTCATCCTGGAGGCGGCCTTTCTGATCCGCTCGGCGACCGTAATCGCATCTTTTTCAAGGGTTCCCGGCAGAATTATACAAAAAGTTTCACTGTTGAAAGAGCAGACTACATCCATCTGTCTGGCCGAACGGTTAATCGCTGCCACGGTCTTTATGGTCACGGCAGCGGCGGCAGCGGAGCCACATATTGAGGCGTACAGACTCAAGTGATCCAGCTCTACCAGGACAATGGTAAACTGCAGACTCTGTCGCTGGCTTCTGTTAATCTCCTCTGCCAGACGCTTGTCGAGAAAGCTTCGATTGTAAAGATTTGTGACCGGATCTACTGCGGAAAGGTTGACAAGAATCTCCGTCCGCAGCCTTGCCTGCGCTCTTTCCAACACCATGGCAGCTTGGCCGAGAAGTAGTGAAAGGAGCTGCAGATCGTTCTCAGTGAAGATCTCATGCCCCTCCTTGTCAGAAAGGTTGAGAACGCCGAGCACTTTCTCCCCCCCTCGAAACGGGGCGCTTATAAACGACTTGGTTCTATACCTCGCTCTGTTGGTTGTAGCTACCCGGCTATCGGTCTCAATATCATTCACAACGATCGGCACACCGGTGGCAGCCACTTTCCCGGCAATACCTTCACCAATCTTTATATTCAAACTTTTAAGTATGTGCTCATTAAGGCCAAGCGAAGCGACTATCCTCAAAGTGTGGCCTGATTCGTCAAAAATCATGAGAGAGCCGGCAGAGGCTCCGAGGAAGCTCGCGGCAGTTGAAAGTATTTTTGCATGAAGCTCATCCTCTGTCCTGACTTCGAGCATGGCGGTAGTCATCGCCATGAGCCTGCCGGCAGCGATGAGTCAGAATATTGGCTTGCCTCATTACGAAGCTGCAAAAGCCGTGACGCTGCCCGGCCGGCAAGTATCTCCGCCAGCAAGGCATCTCTCGGCTGAAGTTCGAGCTCCGGCAGCAGGATGCAACCAAGCAGCTCCGCCCCTGCCATGAGGGGCAGGAATGTCGCACTTTGTGCCTGCAGGTCCTGAAAAAGCTCGCCGGTCTCAGCAACCAGCCGTAAGGATCGCTCTCCCGGATGATCTGACATAAGCTTATGCAGCGCGCCTGCTGATGCTTGCCCCAGATCCGAGGGGAGCCCCCATGTCCCTCTGACACTGAATGCTTCGTTATCATGACCAGCAATGGCAACGGCGATCTGCTGACAGTCGAAAAGAACTCCAAAAGATTCACTCAGCAGGGAAATGACCTCATCAAGGGACTTGCCACGATCGAGCTGGGTGGAGATTCCAACGACGGAGTTAAGACGGGAGACCGCTGTCTCCAGCAACTGGTTATGTATATTGGAACTCAAGGTTGAAGGAAGGATCCGATGAACCCTGTCCGCTGTATCACGCACCTCGTTAAGCTCGACAACGGGCAGGCTGCCGAGGCTGTCAAGCACGGTGAACGGTTTTACCCCTGTAGAGCGGCTCATGCTTTCAAGGTAGAAAAGATTAATCGAGCTGGTCCTCACCCCCCAGGCGATCAGACATCGGTTCGCCATTGCCGGATCCGGGAGCCGGATGGCAAAGCCCAGAAGTCCAAGCGGACAGCGACCTATAACCGGAACATTTCGGGAGAGGGCCTCGCGCAGAGCGTCCTCAAGGGGAAGAGTGCAGCTCTTACCGCAGCTTGCGGTCACCCCGCAAAGGCCGCAGAGTTGTCCTGACATAACGTTCTTCGCAACGACCCCTTCACCCTGATCGTAGATCGCGAGGCTATAAGGCGCGGTAAACGGGTACGCCCGCAGAGAGTCCAGAATATCTACAGGATTTAATGTGGCTGTCGTGGGCGGCAATTAAATCTCCTTCCGGCTGAGTTAAGGCATTTAGGCAAGCAACAATACTACACGGCTCCACCAACGGTCATCCCGGATATCAGCAACGTTGGCTGTGCGTCAGAGACGGGCACACCCTGCCCTTCCTTGCCGCAGGTTCCTATGCCGAAGCCGAGATCAGATCCGACCATCAGTATCCCTTTAAGAACATCAGGCCCATTGCCGGTAAGGGTAGCTCCTCGCACCGGTTCACAGACAGCACCGTTTTCGATCAGGTACCCTTCCGACACTTCAAACATGAAATCTCCGGTAACAGTATTTACCTGCCCGCCCCCCATCTTTTTGACAAAGAGCCCTTTCGAAACGCTTTTGACGATCTCGTCAGGCGGGGTAGAACCGGGAGCAATAAGAGTATTAGTCATCCTGACGATCGGTTTGGCATGATACGACTCTCTCCGGCCGTTGCCTGTCGAGACACAGCCATCCTTCATCGCTGTCAGCCTGTCGTACAGATACCCTTTGAGTATTCCGTTTTCTACCAGAATATTTTTCTGGCCACGAACCCCTTCACTGTCAAAGAAAAAAGAACCTCTGGCATATGGAATGGTAGAATCGTCAATGACAGTCACAAGCTCTGAAGCGACCTGCTCGCCGAGCCGGTCACGGTAGACTGAAACTCCGCCCTGGACAAGATCGGCTTCAAGTCCGTGGCCGATAGCTTCATGTACCATTGTCCCGCCTGCTTCCGAGGAGAGAACAACCGGCATCATACCACCAGGCGCCCGTCTTGCCGAAAGCATCATCTCTGCCCTTGCGGCTGCGGCAACAGCGATATCAATGGCACTCCTTGCGGCAAACAGTTCAAAACCCCGACAGGCGCCGCTGGACTCATAACCGGTCTGAACAACCTTGTCATGTACAGCGACCACCTGTGCCGCAAACATCGTCCCGATACGAAAACTTTCGGTAAACTCTCCAAGGGAGTTCACGGTCTGAACTTTTGCGACTCCGTCACGATAGACAGACATTACCTGCCGGATACTCGCGGCCGAACGCCGCGCCGCCTTTTCTGCCGCTGCAACCAGAGCGACCTTGTCTGCCAGTGGTACGCTGTCCGGATGCAGCCGGATATCCGGGCCGGGCGCAGCAACCAGAGGGGAGAGAACGATATTCCTGTCGAACAGTTCCCCTTTTACTCCGCTACTGACAGAAGCGGCAAGCTCCAGAAGTGATTTTTCGGTCACTTCGTTGGTGTAGCCAAAGGCTGTGCGAAAATCGCTTATCACGCGTATACTTGCACCCCTGTCGGAGACGCAGAGAACTTTCTCTATTTTGCCATCTTCCGCAACTATCTGGGTTGAAGAGCCTTCTTCCAGATATATTTCAGCAAATTCTCCACCCGAAGCGAGCGCCCGGCGGAGAATTGCCGCTGTGTTCATAGTTTCAAGCATTCACGGCATCCTCGAAAATTACTTCATTTATAGATATATGCGCACCAACTGTATCAATAATGCTCTGAACGTCCTCAGTAAACCCCCACGGGATGGCAAGTCTTACTATCACCCCTGTTGGTTCCACCGTTGAAAGAGTGGACATCCCTTCATAAGCTTCCAGAATGAATTTGAGGTAAACGAGATCACGCCGATCCACCTTGAAGTAGCGGACGACACCATTTGGAATAAGCGGGTTGGACATGGTCTGCCAGTTTTTCAGACGTAAGATAAGTTTAATCCTTGAAGATAGAGGACTCAATGTAATATATTGTTAAGTCTGTTGGCAAGCAGTTACATAACAGACGAAAGTTGACATTAACGAAGGGGGAGTTATGGCGCAACGTTACAGGCTGCTGATAGGTGGTGAATGGATCGGTGATGATCTTGCCGGGATAGATGTTATCAATCCTTATGATGACACCCTGATCGGGGTAGTGCCGGAAGCCACACCGGAACTGGTTGATAAGGCGATTGCTGCCGCACAGCAGGGATTCAAGGTCATATCTGCCATGCCTGCATGGAAACGTGCCGAGATACTTGAGACTGCTGCCGCATACATACTCCGGGATAAAGAGGAGATAGCCGGGATAATCGCCCGCGAAGCGGGAAAATCCTGGAAATATGCCCTGGCAGAGGCAGAGAGGACAGCAGAGACCTTCCGTTTTGCTTCTCTTGAGGCCCGTAATGAACATGGCGCAGTTGTCCCGATGGATGCTTCTCCGGTCTCTGCCGGGCGTTTCGGATTTTATCTGCGCGTGCCGATAGGGGTAATCGGGGCAATAACCCCTTTCAACTTTCCGATGAATCTGGTTGCGCATAAGGTTGCTCCTGCCATAGCCGCCGGCAATGCTCTTGTTGTCAAACCAGCGACCAAAACACCCCTCTCGCTTCTCAAGATGGCTGAACTTCTGGAGGAGGCAGGTCTGCCCGGCGGAGTTCTGAATGTTCTTATCGGCAGCGGGAAAGTTGTCGGCAACCAGTTGGTGCAGGACGAAAGACTGGCAATGATCACTTTTACCGGCAGTCCGGCGGTTGGCCGCGGAATAAAAGCCCTTGCCGGATTGAAGCGGGTAACTCTGGAGTTGGGCTCCAATTCCCCGACGATTATCGATGAAGATGCAGACCTTGCCAAGGCTGTGCCTCGCTGTATCATGGGAAGTTTTGCCAATTCCGGCCAGGTCTGCATTTCTGTCCAGCGAATTTTTGTTCATAGAAACCGCTATAATGAATTCCTTTCTAAAATTGTTGCCGCAACCAGGCAACTGATTGTTGGTGACCCAATGGATCGCAGGTGCGATATCGGTCCGATGATCAGCGATGTCGAACTCCAGCGTGCGCTCGTCTGGCTGGACGAGGCCAAGTCTCTTGGCGCCACAGTGGAGACAGGCGGCAATCGGGTTGGCAACTGTCTTGAGCCGACGATCCTCAGCGGAGTGACGCCAGATATGCAGGTAATGTGTTCAGAGGTCTTTGCGCCGATTGTTTCGATAGTGCCGTTCGAAACATTCGAGCAGGCTCTTGACATGGCCGACGCATCGGTATACGGGCTTCAGGCCGGCATTTATACAAATGACATCAATAAGGCATTTCAGGCTGTCAAGAGGCTTGATGTCGGCGGAGTCATCATAAATGACGTGCCGACGTTCCGTGTTGACCATATGCCGTATGGCGGCAACAAGGAGAGCGGCCTCGGCCGTGAAGGGATTCGTTATGCAATGGAAGAGATGACCAATATCAAATTTGTCTGCTTCAATCTTTAAACCAGAAAAAAATCAATGCCGGTCAAAAAAAATATTGACTTTCCGTGAAGTTTAGGAATATTATGCCCATTGATTTAAGCTACCCTGTTTTTAAACAGCGGTTAATTAACAAAAGGAAAGAGGAACATATCAAATGAAAAAGATGATCACACTCGCACTTTGTCTGTCCCTGGGTCTTGCATTCGCAGCTGGCTGCAAGAAAAAAGAAGAAGCACCAGCTCCTGCACCGGCTCCTGCTGCTGCACCTGCACCAGTTCAGGGTCAGTCAACTTCCAAGCAGACTCCTGCTGCCGCACCTGCTGCTGCACCTGCTGACCTGCTGCACCTGCTGCTCCTGCACACAAGTAATTCAGGTTTCCAGTTTTCTGGGATCAATGGCTCGCAGGCAACTGCGAGCCATTTTTTTACATCTAATAATATCGGGAGGATTTATGGAAAGAACATTCGCAATAATCAAGCCTGACGCAGTCGAGCGCAACCTGATCGGCAAGGTTCTCGAAAAGATCGAGACAGCCGGCTTCAGAATCGTCGGCATGAAGAAGATGCAGCTCAGTCGTGCCCAGGCAGAAGGCTTTTACTATGTCCACAAGGAACGTCCGTTTTTCGGCGACCTCTGCTCCTTCATGTCCCGCAGTCCGGTCGTTCTTCTCTGCCTTGAGAAGAAGAACGCCATTGCCGACTGGCGTACCCTGATGGGCGCCACCAACCCGGCCAATGCCGACGCCGGCACTATCCGCGCGGAGTTTGCCAAGAACATCGAAGAGAACACGGTTCACGGCTCTGATGCGCCGGAAACAGCCGCTTTCGAGATCCCTTACTTCTTCAGCGGGCTTGAACTGGTTTGATCGCCCCGGCTTCCGGGATAACAGGCAGTATCAATTTCTTATGAAGCAGCCCTCCCGCAATTGCCGGAGGGCTGCTTTATTTTCGGACCGGCAGTTGATCGCGGAGGTAGATGCTCTCCGGCGTATCCACGGCCCGGTAGAAGTTGCAGAACGTTTTCTCATAATAACTGGCTTGCCCTTGATCTGCGCGGAGATTTATGCCGCGCCAGTACCCATAGAAGTTACGCCGAGGATTTGACGATTGAAGTTCGGCTAAAGATGGCCTGAAGATGACATGCAAGATGGCCAGGTTATTTGTTTACAGCTCCTTATTCCAAGTTGCATTCAAGTTGTCATTAATTTATACTCTCGGCATGGAGGTGAGCCATGGCGAGAACAGTTTGTATCAGCGATATTGAAGTTGCTCAAGCACGTCTTCTTCGGGAACAAGCAAAGTCAGCATCGGAGCTACGCAAGGCTTTATCAGTGTTGTTAATAGCTGAGCTCGGCCTTGACTCAGACAAAACGGCGGATATTCTTGGAACAAGCAAAAGAACTGTCTTTCGCAATAGACATAATATTTGCAGTCAAGATGGCGCTTCTCGAAAAACTTGGGGAGGCCGTCGGAACTGCATAATGACCATTGAAGAGGAGCGTGAATTCCTGTCTCAATGGGCCGATTCAGCAACGGCGGGACAAGTTCTTTCTGTCCCGCCCATACACGCTGCACTGGTAGAACGCTTGGGTCACGCAACGCCTACTTCAACAACGTATCGCCTACTGGCACGGCATGGTTGGCGCAAGGTTCAGCCAGATACGAAGCACCCTAAAAGCGATCCGGTCGCTCAGGAGGAGTTCAAAAAAAAACTCCCCGAAATTGTGGATGCCGCCTGCCTGAAAAATAAGGACGGCCTTCCCGTCCGATTGATGTTTCAGGATGAAGCGCGCTTTGGTCGAATGAGTGATCCCCGTGCTTGCTGGGCTCCTGCACCACACCGACCAGTGGTCAATTTAGCTCTGATCCGTGAATATCGGTATGAGTATGCCGCCATAAGCCCCTGGGATGGCAGTCTTGATTACATGACCTGTGAAAAGATGAACACAGAAAACATGAGTTGTTTTCTGGAGCAGGTCAGCAGATCTCACCATGATGACTTTATTATCATGGTGCTGGATGGGGCATCCTCACATAAAAGTAAGGATCTCAAAATCCCGGAAAACGTTTCTCTTGTACTGCTGCCACCATATTCACCAGAGCTGAACCCAGCCGAACAGATATGGAACGTACTTCGACGAAACTACTTTGCAAATCGTGTATTCGATTCCTTGGATGCCGCAACTAAGCAGGCAGAGCACGGCTTAACTCAAATGGCATCAGATAAACCAAGCATGAAGAACCTCTCGAATTGGCCGTGGATTAATGCCATCTTGAAGGCTTAATGGAATTAGTTGACAAATCAACAACGCACTCCTCCCATGAATGAACTATATCTGTTGTGTATTTTACTGAGACTGTCGGATACTTTTACATATCCCCTGGTTGCCATAACAATAAATCACATTTAACTTGTTGTAATGATAGCAAACTATTGCTTTGGTTACATTCTTGCAATGTATTGGCATTGTATCCATCATAGGGGGGAGGTCAATATGAAAACAATGCACGAGAAACCGAAGATTGTTTTGATTGCAGCAGTCCTGGCAATTGCTCTCGCTGTGCCTGTCAGCCAAGTTGATGCATTCTATGTGAGGGCAGACGCCAGTGTTGACCCTGGCGCCTTTTCTCCCGACAGCCCGGTCACTGACAGCCAGTTTGCAAATATATCCCCTGTGTCGGCAGGTGCAACACTAACCAGTTCGTTCGGCGGCGCTACCTTCAACGGAACTGCTGCGGCAACCACTGGCTACGCACAGATGTCTAACTACGCCTCTGTCACCCTGACCAATTACAGCCCGAACAGCTACCAGAGCATCTGTGGTCCAGGCCAGATCTGTGACCGGCGGCTCCGGACCGGTGTTGGAGCCAGCTCAGTGCCGGGAGCATCACGCACGAGGCTGTTAACATCACCTCCCCCAACCGCTCCGGCACGGCCTATGTGCGAATTGG
>CAWEPN010000025.1:0-14642 GCA_963810975.1 uncultured delta proteobacterium
CCTTGTCTTCCTGCATATCCTTGTTGTAGGCCAGCGGCAGCGCCTTCATCACGGTCAGCAGCGCCATGAGGTTGCCGTAGACCCGGCCGGTCTTGCCCCGCACCAGTTCCGGCACATCGGGATTTTTCTTCTGCGGCATGATGCTTGAGCCGGTGCAGAAGCCGTCGGAGAGGTCGATGAACTTGAATTCGCTGGTGGACCAGATGATCAGCTCCTCGGAGAAGCGGGAGAGGTGCATCATGATGATGGCGGCGGCGCCCATGAACTCCAGGGCGAAGTCGCGGTCCGATACCGAATCAAGGGAGTTGCGGGTCACTCCGTCGAATTCCAGCAGCTCGGCCACATACTCCCGGTCGATCGGGAAGGTCGTTCCGGCCAGGGCACCGGCGCCGAGGGGGAGGACGTTGACCCGCTTGAGGCAGTCCTCCATCCGGGCCTTGTCGCGTTTGAGCATTTCCACATAGGCAAGCATATGATGGGCGAAGAGGATCGGCTGGGCGGTCTGCAGATGGGTGTAGCCCGGCATGATGACGCTCATGTTGCTTTCGGCCTGGAAAATGAGGGCATCGAGCAGCAGGTCGAGATAGGAGCAGACCGCTGCGATTTCATCGCGCAGGTAGAGGCGGATGTCCAGCGCCACCTGGTCGTTGCGGGAGCGGCCGGTATGGAGCCGTTTGCCGGCCTCGCCGATTTTGGCCGAGAGGCGCGACTCGATGTTCATATGGATATCTTCGAGGGAGACGGAAAAGTCGAACTCGCCGGCTTCGATCTGGGCGAGAATCTCCTTGAGCCCGGCCGTTATTGCCGTCACATCCGCCAGCCGGGATGATCCCCTGCCTGCCGAGCATGGCCGCATGGGCAAGGGAGCCGCGGATATCCTGGCTGTAGAGGCGTTTGTCGAAATCTATCGAAGCGGTGAATTCCTCAACGAATTTATTGGTCGGCTGGGCGAAGCGCCCCCCCCAGAGTTTGTCCTTGGACATCATGAATCTCCAGTTGCTGATTTAGTATCTTTTTGAGCCTGTTGGCTCAAGCAAATCATAACGAGTGGTGGCGCATCGTGCAACGCTTTAGTTTCCGGCAGCGTAACTATTCAGAATACAGAATCCAGTAGTCAGAATTCAGTAGTTTGATAAGGTTTCAACATCAAAGTCAGCCTGAATCACTCTTCGCATGACTGGAATAACCAGAGAGTTTGCAATACCGGCGGTTTTATTCTGACTCCTGTATTCTGACTCCTGACTACTGAATAGTTACCCGGCAGCACGGCATTGGTTTTACCCTGTGGCCGCAGCAGCTCTCTTAACTTCCCGCTCAACCCAGCACTGCTCTGTTGAGAGCGTTCGCAAGAATTCTCCGGCGAAGAGGAACTTGCCAAGTGGCGCCGGCACACTGATAAAATCCTTACCGCGGCCGACTGTCAATGCGTAACCGCTTTTGCCGTTGCGTTCCCATTTCTCAACGTTAAGCGTCGTAACAGTTTCGCCATGCTCAACGGTTGAAAACTTATGGGGGTTCAGCTTCTCCTTGCAGGCGATTGCTGACTTGCCGACTTGACTGATCTTGAGCGCCAGCTCAAACGCTTCGTCCGGTTCGCAGATGAAGCGGATCTGGGTTACTTCTGCGGGATTGGATTTAGGGGTGAGCTTGAAAAAACGGAGATGAACTCTGCCGGCCCGTTCAGTAACTGCGCCGTTCTCCTCGGTTGTCTTGATTGCGTCCCGGATTTCCAGGCCGGTTGACTGGGAGAATATCTCGTAGCAGCGGGAACGATTTAACATTTTGGAAGGTGACATGGGTTTCCCTTTCTAAGACGGCTCTTTGAGAACTGTCAGTCCGTCAACTGATTCAAAATGGCGATCTATCGTCAGTACTGCGCAATCATGTTCAATTGCAAGGCTGGCAATAATGATGTCTGATAACGGCAGCTTATGACCCTTTGCGCGGAGCTGTGAAGACAGGTTGGCGGCTTTAATCCAGAGAGCACGACTCATTTCAAGGTGAGGCAAGGCGAGGAGCGCGTTTTTAACATGCTCTTCTTCCCGGGAGTTCTTTATCCCCTGAAGCAGCTCAAGTAAAACGACGCCGCAGGTCAACACCTCACCTCTTAATAGCGACTGTTCAAGCGCATTGGCAAGCGGTGTCTGCTTGCCGCGAAAGAAATCTATCCAGGCGCAGGTGTCGGGAAGAAGTCTATTTACTGCCATAGGTTTCCCGTTCTTCCGCCGCTTTCAGCTCGGCAGCCTCTTCCTGCTCCCAGTCATAGTCGATACTTATTTTGCCACGCAGGGCGAGAAGGTCTTCCATCTTTCTTCGCCGCACAAAATCTTCCATCACGGTGACAATTGCCCCTGTTTTGGTTTTTTGCCCGGAAAGCCGCTGCACTTCATCAATAAGCTCATCCGGTATGTTCAGTGTCGCACGCATTACTGGCACCTCCACGATATGCATTTATTGTATGCAAGTCACTACATGCCGTCAACAGTAATATCCTGTCAGAAACAACAATAGGAGCCAAAGCTCCTATTGCATGAAAAACTACAGATTTGCAGCCATTCTTATTTTTTGCTGGCCTGCATCAGCGTTCTGATCCGCATCCGGAGGGAGTTGATCTTGATGAACCCTTCGGCGTCAGCCTGGTTGAAGACCTTGTCCTTCTCGAAGGTGGCGAAGTCGAGGTTAAAGAGCGAGTTCGTCTCGGACTTGCGGCCGACGGTGCGGCAGTGGCCTTTGTAGAGCTTGACCCGGGCGACGCCGTTGACGCATTTCTGCGAATCGTCGATGAGGGTCTGGAGCATCTCCCGCTCCGGGGAGAACCAGTAGCCGGCGTAGACCTGTCTGGCGTATTCGGGGATGAGGGAGTCGCGGATCCGCATGACTTCGCGATCCATGGTGATCTGCTCGACAGCCATGTGGGCTTCGCGCAGGATGGTGCCGCCGGGGGTCTCGTAGACGCCGCGGGACTTCATGCCGACGGAACGGTTCTCCAGCAGGTCGACCCGGCCGATGCCGTGCTCGCCGCCGATGTAGTTGAGGTGGGCCAGCAGCTGGGCCGGAGTCATCTCCACGCCGTCCACGGCCACGGCATTGCCGTTCCTGAATTCGATCTCGACATACTGCGGCTTATTGGGGGCTTTTTCCGGCGATTTGGTCAGGACGTACATCATCTCCGGCGCTTCTGCCCAGGTATCCTCGAGAATGCCCCCTTCAAAGGAGATATGGAGCAGGTTGCGGTCGGAAGACCAGGGGCGCTTCTTGGTGATCGGGATCGGGATGTCGTTCTTCTTGGCGTAGGCGATGAGCGCCTGGCGGCTGTTCAGCTTCCACTCGCGCCACGGGGCGACAACGGTGATGGACGGGTCGAAGTGGTAGTAGCCGAGCTCGAAGCGAACCTGGTCATTCCCTTTGCCGGTGGCGCCGTGGGAGACGGCATCGGCCCCCTCGATCTTGGCGATTTCCATCTGCCGCTTGGCGATCAGCGGCCGGGCGATGGAGGTGCCGAGCAGATAGTGCCCCTCGTAGATGGCGTTGGCGCGGAACATCGGGTAGACGAAGTCGCGGACGAACTCTTCTTTCAGGTCATCGATATAGACCTTGTCGGCGCCGGTGGCGAACGCCTTGTCGCGGACCGGGTCCAGCTCGTCCCCCTGGCCGAGGTCGGCGGAAAAGGTGATGACTTCGCAGCCATACTCGTTCTTCAGCCACTTGAGGATGATGGAGGTGTCAAGCCCGCCGGAGTAGGCGAGGACTATTTTTTTCACTTCGGGTTTTTTTGCCATTGATTGGTCTCCTTTTGTTGACTTCTTATGTCTTATTGGAATGTCTTAACGTGTTATGGACTATTCGTGAAAATCTAAGGCATCTCAACGGATAACGGCCGATCAAGTCTGATGACTCTGATTGAGTCTATTGGCTGTCACGTTTATCCGCATCGATCAGATTTGATCCGCGTGAAATTGCCTTGTATATTTCGACTTTCTACCGGCGCGTCTCCTACTTGATCAAGTGTTGCCATGATCGCTTTCTGTACATGCAGCCGGTTCTCCGCCTCGTCCCAGACCACGGAGTTTTTCCCTTCGATGACCGCGTCGCTGATCTCCTCGCCACGGTGGGCCGGGAGACAGTGGAGCACCAGGCAGTCGGGCTTGGCCAGGCCGACAAGGGCTTCATCCAGGCAGTAACCGGCAAAGGCTTTTTCCCGCTCTTGCTGCTCTGCTTCCTGGCCCATGCTGGCCCAGACATCAGTGTTGATAACATCGGCTCCGGCGACAGCTTCTTTCGGATCGGTCGTCAGGAGCAGTTTTGCCCCCTTGCCTGCGAGCCCATGCCAGTACCCCGGCGTCCGGCTCATACCCCTTGGGGCAGGCGAGGCGCAGTTCAAAGCCGAAGATGGCGGCCGCCTCGATCCAGGTGTTGGCCATGTTGTTGCCGTCGCCGACCCAGGCGTATTTCAGCCCTTCATAGCTCCCCTTGTGTTCCATGACGGTGAAGATGTCGGCCATGATCTGGCAGGGGTGGAACTTGTCGGTGAGGCCGTTGATGATCGGCACCGACGAGTAGGCGGCAAACTCTTCGACAATCTCCTGGCCATAGGTGCGGATCATGACGCCGTCGCAGTAGCGGGCCATGGCCCGGGCCGTATCCTTGATCGGTTCGCCGCGCCCCATCTGCGAAGTGCCGGAGGAGATGAAGAGCGGCTGGCCGCCAAGCTGGTAGACGCCGACTTCAAAGGAGATCCGGGTGCGGGTGGAAGACTTTTCGAAGATGAGGGCCACGCTCTTCCCTTTGAGGAGAGAGTGTTCAACTCCGCGCTTCTGGCGGAGTTTCAGTTCGGCGGTCAGGGCCAGTATATTGTCCAGCTCATCCTTGCTGAACTGGTTCAGCGCCAGGAAATCACGTTTCATTGCTTTTCAACCTCCGCCAGAATTCCGGCCAGTATTGCTATCATTTCATCGACTTCTGCCTTGCTGACGGTCAGCGGCGGCACAAAACGGAGGACGGTGTCATGAGTCACGTTGAGGAGCAGCCCTTTCTCATGGCCCGCCTTGACGATGTCGCCGCCGGGAATGGTCAGGCCCATGCCGATCATCAGGCCGATGCCGCGGACATTCTTTATCAGGCCGGGGAAGCGGGCATGCAGCCCTTCCAGCTCGCCCTGCAGGTATTCGCCCATCTCTTCGGCCCGGTTGAGGATGCCGTCTTCCAGCATGACACGGACAGTCGCCAGCGCCGCTGCGCAGACCAGCGGATTGCCGCCGAAGGTGGAGCCGTGGGTGCCGGGGACAAAAGCGGCGGCGATATCTTCCTTTGCCAGCATGGTGCCGATGGGTGCCCCTCCGGCCAGGGCTTTGGCCAGGGTCATGATGTCGGGGGTGATGCCGAAATGTTCATGGGCAAAGAGCTTGCCGGTTCGCCCCATGCCGACCTGGACTTCATCGAGGATCAGCAGCAGTCCGTGCCGGTCGCACAGCTCTCTGCACCTTGGCGAGATAATCATGGTCGGGGATATTGACCCCCCCCTCGCCCTGGATCGGCTCCAGCATGACTGCGCAGGTGTCAGCGGTGACGGCGGCAGTCATGGCCTCGATATCGTTGAAGGGCACATGGGAGAAGCCGTGGAGGAGCGGATCGAAGAAGCGCTGCACCTTCTCCTGGCCGGTGGCGGAAACGGTTGCCATGGTCCGGCCGTGGAAGGAGTCGGCCGCCGTGATGATGTCGTAGCGCTCCGGACGGCCGACTGATGTCCCGGCTGTACTTCCGCGCCAGCTTGATGGCCGCCTCGTTGGCCTCGGCCCCGGAGTTGCAGAAAAAGGCCTGGTCGGCAAAGGAATGGCTGCAGAGCAGCTCCGCCAGCTCGATCTGCTGGGGGATCTGGTAGTAGTTGGAGCAGTGGATCATGGTTGCCGCCTGCTCCTGGAGCGCCTTGACGACTTTCGGATGGCAGTGGCCGAGATTGTTGACCGCCACCCCGGCGAGAAAATCCAGGTAGCGTTTGCCGTCGGCGTCCCAGAGCTGGCACCCCTCGCCCCGCACCGGGACGATCGGGTAACGGCCGTAGGTCTTCATGATGTATTTGTCGGATTTTTCAATCCATTGTTGCGAGTTCATGGTTGTTTCTCCAGGAAACGTGATATTTTCGTCAGGTTGGTGCATCCGCAGAAGCTCTCGCGGAGGCGTAGCAGCGCTACGCCGAACAAGAGATTCGAGGACGGCGCCAAGATGGCGGAATAGCGCGTTTCATCAGGTAATTTCCGTGCCGACGCCGCCATCGGTAAATATCTCCAGCAGCACGGCATGCTTTACCCGGCCATCAACGATGTGGGCTTTCCGGGCCCCGTCCTTCAGGGCATCGACGCAGCATTCCACCTTAGGGATCATGCCGCCGGAGATGGTGCCGTCTTCGATCAGGCCGGGCACTTCAGCCAGGGCGATACTGCTGATCAGGCTCCCTTCCTTGCTCTTCACCCCCGCGACATCAGTCAGCAGCATCAGCTTTTCGGCCTTGAGGGCCCCGGCTATTTTGCCGGCCACCAGATCGGCATTGATATTGTAACTCTCGCCATTGACACCGACTCCGACCGGGGCGATCACCGGCAGGAACTTGCCATGTTCCAGAGTCTGAATCACTTCCTGATTCACCTTGACGACATGTGCCGACAAAGCCGATATCCACCATCTCGACCTGCCGTCGTCGTTCTTGATCTCCTGGAGCATCTTTTCACAGAGGAGCAGGTTGCCGTCCTTGCCGGAAAGGCCGACAGCGCGGCCGCCATGCTGATTGAGGTAGCCGACGACCTCCTTGTTGACCTGGCCGGTCAGCACCATCTCCACAACCGCCATGGTCGCTTCGTCGGTTACCCGCATGCCGCGGACGAACTCGGAGACGATGCCGTAGCGCTTGAGGGTTTCGTTGATCTGCGGGCCGCCGCCATGGACAACCACCACGTTGATTCCGAGGGAGCGGAGCAGGATGACATCAAGGGCGAACGACTCCTTAAGCGCCTCATCGGCCATGGCATGGCCGCCGTACTTGATGACGATGGTCTTGCCGGAAAAACGCCTGATGTAAGGAAGCGCCTCCATCAGCGTGTTCGCCTTGTCGATAAAAGCCTGCATATGAGTTGTCCTGTAAACCGGAAATAGAGTCGAAAGTGAATAACTATAGCAAAAAAATGGAAATAATCAATGCTGGAGAGGGGTTTGGGCGGATTTTAGCGCGAAAATAAAAAAAGAGGCTGGCAGAGCCAACCTCTCTATTAATACTCTCCATCATGCCGTGGACTCGAAGGACCTCTGGGCGAGTTCCTATTAGGTGGGAGACTAGAAGCCGCTTCAGGCAATTCCCGCGTACTGAGGGCAGCACACCACGGCTGAAAAAGACCCCCGGGTTATAAAATATTCCGCCAGGGTTTTGTAGTCGCACGATCATGACAGAGAGCAAAACAGCTTTGTACCGATTTTATTCCTCTGCTTTTGTGAAATCAAGCGGTATTTGTGCCGTTAAAATAAGATCTGCTTAAAAAACATCTTGACAATGGGTCATTGCCGCGACTATTCTCAAATTACACTATAGGCTTTGTGGGGTACTATGATTTCAATGCGGAGTAAATACGGGCTCAAAGCCCTCGGCTATATGGCAGGAGCGATTGACAGGGAATCTTTTCTAATCGCCGATATTGCCAGGGCCGAGGGGATTCCGAGGAAATTTCTCGAAGCGATTCTGCTGACCCTGAAAAACAGCGGGATACTATCAAGCCGGAAAGGTCCGGGCGGCGGCTACTCTCTGGCCAAGGCTCCTGCGCTCATAACCGTCGGCGCGGTCATCAGAGCCTTTGAAGGTGATCTGATTCCCCTGCAATGCCTGAGTGAATCCACCCCAGCGACTTGTCCTGAATGCGAAGATCTGGACACCTGCGGAATCAGGCTGGTAATGACCGACGTTGAAAGAGCTCTCTCCGCAGTGCTTGATACAACAACAATTGCTGATATGCTGCAAAGAAGCGAATTTGAACGGCAGAAAAAACAGAAGGTCGTGGATTTCGCGATCTGAACAGTATCTTGCCTGCCGGGTTACCGGCCAAAAGGAGACAAAAATGAGCAGAATCTATAATGACAACTCTCAGTCAATCGGCAACACCCCGCTGGTTCGTCTCAACAGGATAGCCGCCGGTGCAAAAGCAACCATACTCGCCAAGGTTGAAGCCCGTAATCCGGCCTACTCGGTCAAGTGCCGCATCGGCGCCAGTATGATCTGGGATGCTGAGGAACGCGGCATCCTCAAGCCCGGTGTCGAGATCATCGAGCCGACCAGTGGCAATACCGGCATTGCCCTGGCATACGTGGCTGCTGCCCGTGGCTACAAACTTACCCTCACCATGCCGGAGACAATGAGTATCGAACGCAGACGTGTCCTGGCAGCCCTTGGCGCAAATCTGATCCTGACCCCCGGCGCCGAAGGGATGAAAGGGGCAATCACTAAAGCTGAAGAGATTGCCGCATCCGATCCCGGCCGCTGGTTTCTGCCGCAGCAGTTCAAGAATCCGGCCAATCCGGCCATCCATGAAAAGACCACCGGCCCGGAGATCTGGAATGACACTGATGGCGCTATCGACGTCCTTGTCTCCGGTGTCGGCACCGGCGGGACAATAAGCGGCATATCGCGCTACATAAAAAATACCAAAGGGAAGAAAATCATCTCTGTCGCCGTTGAGCCGAAAGAGAGTCCGGTTATCACCCAGACAGCTTGCCGGCGAGCCGCTCAAGCCCGGTCCGCACAAGATTCAGGGTATCGGCGCCGGCTTCATTCCTGACACTCTCGATCTCTCGATCGTCGACCGGGTAGAGCAGGTAACCGGCGATGAAGCGATAGAATTCGCCAAACGGCTTGCCCAGGAAGAGGGGCTGCTGGTAGGTATCTCCTGCGGAGCGGCGGTTGCTGCCGCAGTCCGTCTTGCCCATCTGGACGAATTTGCCGGCAAGACGATTGTGGTCATTCTTCCGGACGGTGCCGAGCGCTATCTGTCAACAGCATTGTTTGAAGGGATTTAGTCTTGCTTGCCGGGGAGCAAAAGCTCGAAGAGCTCAAATCGATCCTGCGTAGCTATGGCTCTGTTCTGGTTGCCTTTTCCGGCGGCGTAGATTCAACCTTTCTCCTCAAGGTAGCTGTTGACACTCTTGGAGACCGGGCGGTTGCCTTCACCGAGGCATCGCCTCTGCACCACTCCTGGGAATTGACAGAGGCGAGCGAGCTGGCGCAGCAGTTTGGTGTCCATCATATAATTCATGGCTCAGACGAGCTCGGATCTCCTGAGTTTGCCGCAAACCCGCCGGATCGCTGCTACCTCTGCAAAAAAGCAATCTTTTCGGGCGCGCTGCGAATTGCGGCCGAGCTCGGCTTGGCGCAGGTAATAGACGGCAGCAATGTTGATGATCTGCAGGAATACCGCCCGGGACGCACGGCTCTCGAAGAGTTAGGGGTCAAGAGTCCGCTGGTTGAGGCAGGGTTTGCCAAAACAGATATTCGTGCTCTGAGTCAGAAGCTTGGCCTGCCTACCTGGGACAGGCAGTCGCTGGCCTGTCTGGCCAGCCGCTTTCCCGTACGGGACAACCATAACGACTCAGCGTCTCAAGCAGGTCGAATCCTGCGAGACATTTCTCCGCAGTGAAGGGTTCACCACGTTCAGGGTTCGTTATCATGGTGATACTGCCAGGATCGAGGTAATGGTCGCTGACATAGGGCGATTGGCCGTCTCGCCGTTGCGGGAGAAAGTAGTCACTCATTTCAAGGCAGCCGGTTTTACCTATGTCTGTGTTGATCTGCAGGGGTTCAGAAGCGGCAGTATGGACGAACAGTTATAATCCTGAAAAAAGCTGTTAAACACAGAGGCACAGAGTTCACAGAGGATAAACCTTAGATTCGACAGCAAGTTAGGCGGTTATTGACAAAAAAATACTGATCACCCTTATGGTGATGTCATTTTTGTTTAAAAACTCAATAATTACTCTGTGTCTCAGTGTCTCTGTGTTTCAAATGTCTAGGTTAATACAAGGGGGCAGTTTTGAGTATCGATCCGCAGAAAGTGCGCATAGAAGGGATATATCAGCAGCGCCAGGAAGGCTGGTTCATGCAGCGCGTCAAACTGCCGGCAGGGGTACTTTCCTCTGCGCAAGCCGACTGTATTGCCGACACGGCAGACAGGTTCGGTCGGGGACTGATCCATCTGACCTCACGGGGCAGCATGGAGATTCACTGGCTGAAAGGTGCTGATCTGCCACTGATAAAGCAGGAGCTTGCCAAATGCGGCCTTACCTCCCGCGGTGCCTGCGGCGGTGCGGTGCGCGGCATTACCTGCTCCAGCCAGGATGCTGTCCAGTTCCCGCAGCTTGAGTCTCTGGCGCGGCGCATTCATCGGCATTTTACCGCAAATCCGCGTTTTGAAGGGTTGCCGAAAAAGTTCAAAATCGGTATCGAAGCGAATACGGCCAGTGGTCGTCATCTGATTCAGGATACGGGGTTAGTGCTGGCAGAAAGTGATGCCGATGGCTGCAGCTACGATATCTGGATCGCCGGAGGACTGGGGCGTGAGCCGCAGGCCGGTTTTCTTTTTGAACAGAAAGTACGGGAAGAGCGGATAATTCCGCTCATCGAGGCAGTGATCAGAGTTTACGCCTGCCTGGTTCCACCGCCAAAACGTTTGAAGTTTCTGGCGTCACAGCTGGGTGAGGACGAGTTGAAGCGACTTATCAGGGCTGAACCGGCTTATAGTGAAACGTTTCCGGCCCGGGGCGGTTTTGGCGACAACCTGACGCCGCCGGCGGAAGGGGGGGCGCGACTGGTTCACCCAGTTTTTGCCGGCCAGCTGACAACTGCCGGCCTCCGCCAGCTGGCAATTTTTGCGAAGAAAAATGCTGACGGTGTACTGCAGGTTACCGCTGACCAGAATATTGCCTTTCCGCTGGCCGCTGCCATCAATCCTGATCAGGCTGCCCTTGAACTGGCGGTTTTGGCAGACGAGGCTGCAACAGCCGCAGAGGTAACTTTCCGGGTCTGTCCCGGCAATCACGAGTGCAAGATGGGCCTTGCCGCAACCAGGGACATTGCGGAAACAGTTATTGCCGCCATGAATCCACCTGAAAAAGCCCGCACCTGGGCGATTTCCGGCTGCCCTAACTCCTGCACTCAGCCACAGCTTGCCGATTACGGCATAGTCTCTTCAAAACTGGCTGCCGGAACTGCCGGTGAAAGGACGCCGTTGTTTGATCTTTATCAACGCAGCAAAGCCGGTCTGGGGGAGAAGGTTCGTGAGCGGTTGACTCTTGAGGAGTTGACAGCCTTCATTGCAGCGCAATAGACCAAGTGCTGGAGGCGATAAAATATATAGTTCATAGGCTAATATCTTTTTCCCTTAACCTTTGGATAATTTCCAGTTACATACAAAAGTAAGATGATTAGCGTTACGCTTTGCGGTAGTGGAGGAAAAGCTGCCGCTCTTTTTTGGACATGTAGTCTACAAAAACCATAGAATAAAAGGAGATATCAAATGAAGATCAAAGTTTTAATCGCAGGCCTTGGTGTCAGCGCCCTGCTGGCAGCGACAACAACAGCATCTTCTGCCGCGGACGTCACCCTGCTGAACGTTTCCTACGACCCGACCCGCGAGCTGTACGCGGACTTCAACAAGGCCTTTGCCCAGTACTGGAAGAAGAAGACCGGCGACAAGGTCACCATCAAGCAGTCCCACGGCGGTTCCGGCAAGCAGGCCCGCGCGGTCATCGACGGTCTGGAGGCCGATGTGGTCACCCTGGCGCTGGCCTACGATATCGACGCCATCGCCGACAAAGGGCTGATCAAGCCGGGCTGGCAGAAAGAACTGCCCCACAACAGCTCGCCCTACACCTCCACCATCGTCTTCCTGGTGCGCAAGGGCAATCCCAAGAGGATCAAGAACTGGGACGACCTGGTCAAGCCGGGCGTGTCGGTCATCACCCCCAACCCCAAGACCTCCGGCGGCGCCCGCTGGAACTACCTGGCTGCCTGGGCCTTTGCCCTGCACCAGACCGGGCGGCAACGATGCCAAGGCCAAGGAGTTTGTGGCCAGGCTGTTCAAGAACGTGCCGGTGCTTGACTCCGGCGCCCGCGGCTCCACCAACACCTTTGTGCAGCGCGGCCTGGGCGATGTGCTGCTGGCCTGGGAGAACGAGGCCTTCCTGGCCATCAACGAACTGGGACCGGACAAGTTCGAGGTCGTGACCCCTTCCGAGAGCATCCTGGCCGAACCGCCGGTTACCGTGGTCGACAAGGTGGCTGGACAAGACGTGGCACCCGCAAGGTGGCCGAAGAGTACCTGAAATATCTCTACACCGACGAAGGGCAGAAGATCGCCGCCAAGCATTACTACCGGCCGATCAACCCCAAGATCCCGACCAAGCTGGCCAAGGTCAAGCTCTACACCATCGACCAGGCCTTCGGCGGCTGGCAGAAGGCCCAGAAGACCCACTTTGCCGATGGCGGCACCTTCGACCAGATCTACGGACGCAAAAAATAGGTAACTGATCAGCGGGGCGGCTCATGACTCCGCCCCCGTACACAATAATGTTTCAGCATGATCCCGAGCAAGCGGAAGCGCGTGAAACCGGCAACACCCCGCCAGACAATGCCATCTCGGCTCGTCACGCGCCCTGCCTCTCGGACCACGTACCCGGGAATACCCAATGAAACTGTTCAAGCGACATAACAATGTACTGCCCGGCTTCGGACCGACCCTGGGCTTCACGATCTTCTACCTGAGCCTGATCGTGCTGATCCCGCTCTCGGCGCTGGTCTTCAGAACCGCCGGCCTGACCTGGGGCGAGTTCGTCAGCACCGTTACCGCGCCGCGGGTGCTGGCCTCCTACAAGGTGACCTTCGGCGCGGCCATGATTGCGGCGGTGATCAACTCGATCTTCGGCGTGCTGGTGGCCTGGGTGCTGGTCCGCTACCGCTTTCCCGGCCGGCGGATCGTGGATGCGCTGGTGGATCTCCCCTTTGCCCTGCCGACCGCCGTGGCCGGTATCACCCTGGCCACGATCTACTCCCCCAACGGCTGGGTGGGGCGCTACCTGGAGCCGCTCGGCATCAAGGTGGCCTTCACTCCGCTCGGCATCGTGCTGGCCATGACCTTCATCGGCCTGCCCTTCGTGGTGCGCACCGTGCAGCCGGTGGTGGAGGAGATCGAGGTGGAACTGGAAGAGGCCGCCTCCTGCCTGGGGGCCAACCGCTGGCAGACCCTGCAGCGGGTGATCTTTCCGATGCTGCTGCCCTCCATCCTGACCGGTTTTGCCCTGTCATTCGCCCGGGCGGTCGGCGAATACGGCTCGATCATCTTCATCGCCGGCAACATGCCGATGGTCTCGGAGATCACCCCGCTGCTGATCATCACCAAGCTGGAGCAGTTCGACTACCAGGGGGCCACGGCCATCGCCTGCGTGATGCTGCTGGCATCATTTTCGATGCTGCTGGTCATCAACCTTCTGCAGAAGTGGAGCAGAAGGTACGCGGAGTAAGACAAAGCTTCACACGAGTCACGAGCACGATAACTCGATGTTCGTCAATCTTTTGATTCTCGTCTTGTCTTCGTGGTGAGAAATTTTCGAGGTTATCCGCACCGACCAAAACATATCCGCAAAGCACGACCGGTCAGCCAGACCGAACCGGCTGTGGTGCGCTGGCTGCTGATCGCCATCGCCCTGGTCTTTCTGGCGCTGTTCCTGCTGCTGCCGCTGGCGGCCGTCTTCAGCCAGGCCTTCGAGAAAGGGCTTGACGGTCTATCTGGAGGCCCTCAGGGAGCCGGATACCCTGTCATCCATCAAGCTGACACTGATCACCGCCGCCGTGACCGTGCCGCTCAACCTCTTCTTCGGCGTGACCGCGGCCTGGGCCATCGCCAAGTTCAGCTTTCCGGGCAAGAACCTGCTGATCACCCTGATCGACCTGCCCTTTTCGGTCTCGCCGGTCATCTCCGGCCTGATCTATGTCCTGATCTTCGGTCTGCAGGGCTGGCTGGGACCCTGGCTGGAGGCCCACGACATCAAGATCATCTTTGCCGTGCCGGGCATCATCCTGGCCACCATCTTCGTCACCTTCCCCTTCGTGGCCCGCGAGCTGATCCCGCTGATGGAGGCCCAGGGCAAGGAAGAGGAGGAGGCGGCCCTGGTGCTGGGCGCCAGCGGCCTGCAGACCTTTTTCCGCGTGACCCTGCCCAACATCAAATGGGGCATCATCTACGGCGTGATCCTCTGTAACGCCCGGGCCATGGGCGAGTTCGGCGCCGTATCGGTCGTCTCCGGCCATATCCGCGGCATGACCAACACCGTGCCGCTGCACGTGGAGATCCTCTACAACGAGTACAACTACACCGCCGCCTTTGCCGTGGCCTCGCTGCTGGCCTTCCTGGCCCTGATCACCCTGGCGGTCAAGACCGTTGCCGAGTGGAAGGTGCGGCAGCAGCTGGAAAAACGAGTGAAACATTTTCGCGACACGAAGACACAGAGGAAACAAACCTGTTACCTGTTCAGTATTTTAATTTTACGTTTCTTGCAGTTCTCCGTGTCTCTGTGTCTCTGTGGCAGATTATCAAGACTTTGCATTTAGGGTGAATCTATGA